>CAWHXM010000003.1:0-288267 GCA_963833285.1 uncultured Chloroflexia bacterium
TCACCTTCATCGCGACGACGCCCGTGCCGGAGTCGTGCAGCGACTGCATCAGCGCGTCGTTGCGCTCATCGTGAAGTTGTAGGTCACCTGCACGACGTCCGGCGGACGGTCGATCGCGGCCGGAATCACCTCGGCGTGGCCGGCGTGCAGGCTGACGCCGACGAAGCGCGCCTTGCCCTGCCGCCTCGCCTCGCGCTGCGCGTCGAGCAGCTCGTCGCTCAGCTCCGCGGGCGACTTGACGGCGTGCAGGTACCAGATGTCGACCCGGTTGGTGCCGAGCTGCCGCAGGCTCTCGTCGAGCTGTGCCAGCGCCTCGGACTTGGTGCGTGCGCTCGCCTTGGTCGAGAGGACGAGGTCGTTGCGGCGTCTCTTGAGGGCGGCGCCGACCATGCGCTCGTTGTTGCCGGCCTGGTAGTTGCGCGCGGTGTCGAATAGGTGACGCCCAGGTCGGCGGCGCGCTCGACCACGCTCGTCGGAGGTGATCATGCAGCCGAAGCCGACCTCGGACACCTCGAGGCCCGTCCTTCCGAGCCGGCGCTTGCGAATCGCAGCCGCCGAGGTCGGTTTGGCAGTGTCGGCCGCGGTACCGACGGCGTGGACGAGTGGCTGGCCGCGGCCACGGGCACAGCGCATCCGGCGAGCGCGGAGGCTGTCAGGAACTCACGGCGGGTGCTGCTGCTGGGCATGAACGACACCTCCGCTCGGCACGAACGACCCGAGTGTGGCTCCCGCCTGCGCCAGCCGCCATGGATCGTTCGATCCCCCTCGGCCGTCGAGGAGGCGCCCCGGCGCCTATCGAGTGAGCTTCCGATACTTGATCCGGTGCGGCCGGTCGGCGTCGACGCCGAGGGCGCTTGCGGCGGTCGGCCTCGTAGTCTTCGTAGTCGCCTTCGAACCAGACCACCTGCGCTGTCGCCCTCGAACGCCAGGATGTGGGTCGCGATGCGGTCGAGGAACCAGCGGTCGTGGCTGATCACGACGGCGCAGCCGGCGAACGAGATGAGCGCCTCCTCGAGCGCCCGCAGCGTGTCGACGTCGAGGTCGTTGGTGGGCTCGTCGAGCAGCAGCACGTTGCCGCCGCTCTTCAGGAGCGTCGCGAGCTGGAGGCGATTGCGCTCGCCGCCCGAGAGGTCCTTCACCTTCGTCTGCTGGTCGGGGCCGCGGAAGCCGAACTGGGCCGAGTAGCGCGCGCGAGTTCACCTCGCGCTTGCCCACCATCACCAGGTCCTTGCCGCCGTCCGAGATTTCCTCCCAGACCGAGCGGTCGCCGGCCAGCTTCTCGCGCGACTGGTCGACGTATGATAGCGCGACCGTCTCGCCGATCCTCGAGCTCGCCGGCGTCGGGCCGCTCCTGGCCCATGATCATGCGGAACAGCGTGGTCTTGCCGGCGCCGTTGGGCCCGATGACGCCCACGATGCCGCCGCGCGGCAGCATGAACTCGACGTCGTCCATCAGCAGGTTGTCGCCGTAGGCTTTGCGCAGCTTCTTGCGCCTCGATCACGACGTCGCCGAGGCGCGGCCCGGGCGGGATCGAGATCTCGCGCTTGTCGTCGCTCTTCTCGGCCGCCTGCTCCTCCGCCAGCAGCTCCTCGTAGCGCGTGATGCGCGCCTTGCCCTTGGCCTGGCGCGCCCGGGGCGCGAGACGGATCCACTCGAGCTCGCGCTCGAGCGTTCGGCGGCGGGACGAGGTCTCCTTCTCTTCCTGGGTCAGGCGCTGGTCCTTCTGCTCGAGCCAGGACGAGTAGTTGCCCTCCCACGGGATGCCGGCGCCACGGTCCAGCTCCAGGATCCAGCCCGCGACGTTGTCGAGGAAGTAGCGGTCGTGGGTGATCGCGACCACGCAGCCCTTGAAGTCCTTCAGGAAGCGCTCGAGCCAGGCCACCGACTCGGCGTCGAGGTGGTTGGTGGGCTCGTCGAGCAGCAGCATGTCCGCGGGCTCGAGCAACAGGCGGCACAGGGCCACGCGCCGCTTCTCGCCGCCCGAGAGCGTCGTGACGTCGGCGTCCCCCGGCGGCAGCCGCAGCGCGTCCATCGCGATCTCGACCTGCTTGTCGAGGTCCCACAGGTTCTGGGCGTCGATCTGGTCCTGCAGGCGGGAGAACTCGTCGGCCGTGTCGTCCGAGTAGTTGGCCGAAATCTCCTCGTAGCGCGTCAGGATCTTGCGCTTCTCCGCCACCGCCTCCTCGACGTGCTGCAGCACGTTCTTCTTCGGATCGAGCACCGGCTCCTGCGGCAGATATCCGATGCGCGTCCCTTGCGCCGGGAACGCCTCGCCGGCGAAGTCCTTGTCGACGCCGGCCATGATCCGGAGCAGCGTCGACTTGCCGGCGCCGTTCGCGCCCAGCACGCCGATCTTGGCGTCGCCGTAGAACGACAGCCAGATGCCCTTCAGGATCTCCTTGCCCTGGGGGGTGACCTTGCGCAGGTCCTTCATGGTGAAGATGAACTGGGGCATGCGGGTCGGCCTTCTCCTTGCTGGGGTCCGCCTGGGGTGGCGGGACCGGCCATTCTGACACGGCCGCGGGGCCGGAGCTAGACTCGCTCGCGGTGGCACGCATGAGAATCGCCGTTACGGGCGCGAGCGGGCTCATCGGCAGCGCGCTCGTGCCCGCGCTCGAGGCCCGCGGCCGCGAGGTACTGCGGCTCGTGCGCCGCGAGCCGAGGGCGGAGGGGGAGGTGCGCTGGGATCCGGAGGCGGGCTCGATCGACGCCGCGGCGCTCGAGGGCGTCGCCGCCGTCGTGCACCTGGCCGGCGAGAACATCGCTGCGGCACGCTGGAGCGAAGCGCGAAAGGCCCGGCTGCGGTCGAGCCGCGTGGGCCCCACCTGCTTCCTCGCCGAGACGCTCGCGCGGCTCCGGCTGAAGCCAGAGGTGTTGGTCTCGGCGTCGGCGATCGGCTATTACGGCGACCGCGGTGACGACTGGCTGACGGAAGACGAGCCGCCCGCCGACGATTTCCTGGGGCGTTTGGCGGTGGCGTGGGAAGGCGCGGCCGTGCCGGCCGCGCAAGCCGGCATCCGGGTCGTCCACCCGCGGACGGGCATCGTCCTGAGCCGCGCGGGGGGGGCGCTCGGAAAGATGCTGCTGCCCTTCCGCCTGGGGCTCGGCGGTGTCGTCGGCTCGGGAGCGCAGTACTTCAGCTGGATCGCCCTCGACGACGCCGTGGGCGTGATCCTTCACCTGCTCGCCCGCCGCGACCTCGCGGGGCCGGTGAACGCCGTCGCCCCCGCGCCGGTCACGAACGCCGAGCTCACGAAGACGCTCGGCCGCGTGCTCAGTCGCCCCACCCTCCTTCCGGTGCCCGCCGCCGCCCTGCGGCTCGCGCTCGGCGAGCTGGCGGATGCCGTGCTCGCGAGCACGCGCGTGCGCCCGGAGCGTCTCGTCGAGACCGGCTACCGCTTCCAGTTCCCGGACCTCGAAGGCGCGCTGCGGCATGTGCTGGCAGGAGGGGTCGGAACCCGGTCGACCCGTCCTGCGTAAAGAGGTGTGAAAGGACGGTTGAGCCATGGGAGTGCTGGGTGGGCTGTTCGCGCTATTGGCTCTGGTGGCCGTGCCCTTCGTGCTCGTTGCGGTCGCCCTGAAGGTGCTTTTCACCCTGGTGCTGCTGCCCTTCAAGATCCTCGGCGCGGTCGTCAAGGGAGTGTTCGGCCTGGCGGCCGGCCTGCTGGGGGGCCTCTTCGGCCTGGTCGCTGGCGGCGTCGGTCTCGTGGGCGGCTTGATCGTCCTGTTCTTCGTCCTGGTCCTGCTCCCGCTCGCGCCGCTGCTGCTGCTCGGAGGCCTCGTCTGGCTCGCGCTCAAGGCCTTCAGCCCCGCAACGCGCGTGGCCTGAGCTTCTCGTTAGCTGCAAACGAGTTAGCTCACGAGCGGCCGATGACGGAAGTCTGACAATCGGCCGCTTTCCGCTTTGCTAGCCTGACTCCGCTGCGGCCCACGGGCCGATCGGAGGCAAAGCGTGGCTCTCACCTGGACCGACCACATCCGCTGGAACGACAAGCGCATCGACTGGGTCAATGTCGGCTGGTTCGGCGTGATCCATGTCGGCGCGCTGTTCGCGCCGTGGACCTTCACGTGGACCGGCCTCTGGCTGGCACTCGGGCTCTGGTGGCTCGCGGGCTCGATCGGCATCTGCCTCACCTTCCACCGTCTGCTGACGCACCGCGGCTTCACGCTCTGGAAGCCCCTCGAGTACCTGGGCACGCTGGCCGGGCTGCTCTCGAGCGAAGGCGGCGCGATCTCGTGGGTGGCGATGCACCGCATGCACCACGCGAGCTCCGACGTCCCGGGTGCCGACCCGCACACGCCCAAGGACGGCTTCGTCTGGAGCCACATGGGCTGGATCTTCACCAAGATCGGCTGCGACTACCGCGAGATGGAGCGGCGCTGGGCGCCCGAGCTCGTGGCCGACCCGGTGCACCGTGTGCTGAATCGCGCCCACGTCGTGCCGAACATCCTGCTGGGCATCGCCTTCTACGCCTGGGGCGGCTTCCCGCTGCTCGTGTGGGGGATGTCGGTGCGGCTCGTGCTCACGCTGCACGGGACCTGGCTCGTGAACTCCGCGGCCCACACCTGGGGCTATCGCACCTGGGAAACCAAGGAGAACTCGCGCAACCTGTGGTGGGTGGGCCTGCTCGCCTGGGGGGAAGGCTGGCACAACACGCACCACGCCTTCCAGCGCTCGGCACGCCACGGCTTCGGCTGGGAGCTCGACACGACGTGGCTCGTGATCCGCGGCCTGGCGGCGGTCGGCCTGGTGAAGGACATCCACCTGCTGCCCAAGAACGCGGAGCGCTTCCGGATCAAGCGCGAGTCCGCGGGCGAGCCGGTCGAAGCCGCCGCCTAGCCGCGGCCGCTCAGGACGCCGCGGGAGCCGGCTCCGGCGGGGCCGGGGCCTCCGCTTCGGCCGAGGCCGCGCGCTCCTGCGGGCGCCGCTTCGGCTTCTTCCGGCTCGCCTTCTCGCGCAGCAGCTCGGTGCGCGCGGCGGCGAGCTCCTTCCGCTTGTCCGCGTCCACTACCGGGTAGCGCAGCCCCAGTTTCGAGAGCGCGTCGTAGATGGCGCCCGCCACCACCAGCCGCGCGAACCACTTCTTGTCCGCGGGCACCACGTACCACGGCGCGTGCTTGCGGGCCGTCGCGCGGATCACGTCCTGGTAGGCCTCCATGTAGTCCTTCCAGTGCTTGCGCTCCTGCGCGTCCGCCAGCGAGAACTTCCAGTTCTTCTCCGGCCGCTCGAGCCGCTCCAGGAAGCGGCCCTTCTGCTCCTTGCGCGAGACGTTCAGGAAGAACTTCACGATCACGTAGCCCTGGCGCGCGAGGTAGCGCTCGAAGCCGCGGATGTCCTCGTGGCGCTCGTCCCAGATCCCCCTGGTCACGAGCGAGGCCGGCAGCTTCTGCTTCGCGAGGATCTGCGGGTGGACGCGCACCACCAGCGCCTCCTCGTAGTAGGAGCGGTTGAAGATGCCGATCCGGCCGCGCTCGGGCAGCGACTTCGAGGTGCGCCAAAGGAAGTCGTGGTCTAGCTCCTCCGAGGTCGGCGCCTTGAAGGCGAACACCTGACAGCCCTGCGGGTTGATGCCCGACATCACGTGCTTGATCGCGCCGTCCTTGCCGGCGGCGTCCATCGCCTGGAAGATCAGCAGCATCCCCCACTGGTCCTGCGCGTAGAGCTTGTCCTGCATCGCGGCGAGCTGCTGGACGCCGCGCCGCAGGTACTCCTCGGCCTCCTCCTTGTCGTGGAGGCCGTTCGAGTCGTTGGGGTCGAAGTCGCGCAGCCGGAAGCCCTTCCCGCTCGCCACGCGGAAGGGCTCGATCAGCTCGGCGAGGCGTCGACGGCGCTGCTTCTTCGAGAGCTTCTTGTCCGAGAAGTGCTTCTTGGCCATCGCCGCTTCCCCCTTTGAGCCGCGCCATTCTACTCCGGTGCCCCATGGAATCGTTCGATACGCGCCGGGCTGATCCTGCGCTTCTGAACCGGACCGGGCGCACCAGGGCGCCTCACAAGCCGCGTTAGAATCGTCAGCAGCGATGTCGCAGCCTCTAGCGGTCGAGCACGAAGACGCATTCTGGTCGGGCGTCGAGTACGCCAGGAGGTTCTTCATGGGCGAAGCCGACGTGCACCAGGCGCTCGAGCGGCTCGCCCGGCTGCTCGACGAGAAGGCGATCCCCTACGCGGTGGTCGGTGCGATGGCCCTCAACGAATGGGGCTACCGGCGTGTCACGGTGGACGTCGACGTGCTGCTGACGGCGGAGGGCTTGCGGGCGCTCAAGGCGGCGGTCCTCGGGCTCGGCTACGTCGAGAAGTTCCCGGGAAGCCGCGGCCTACGGGACACAGTCGCGGGGGTCAACGTCGACGTCATTCTCGCCGGCGAGTACCCGGGTGACGGCAAGCCCAAGCCGGTCGCGTTCCCCGATCCGGCCCGCGCAGCCGTGCGAGGCCGGAAGGTCGCGCTGCTCCCGTTGCCCACCCTGATCGAGCTGAAGCTCGCCTCCGGGATGAGCGCGCCCCATCGATTGAAGGATCTCGCGGACGTCCTCGAGCTCGTGCGCACTCTTTCCCTTCCGAAGGATCTTGGCGCTTCGCTGGACGCCTCCGTTCGGGGCAAGTACGTAGAGCTCTGGGACGCCGCACAGGCGCACGAGCGGGAATAGGGAGGCTAGCCGGCTACTCGCCGACCGCGAGCTTGAGCTTCCCGATGCGTGCGTTCACGTCGGCGAGGCTGAGCTTGCGAAAGCGCTCGGGCAGGAAGCGCGTGTCGGTGCACTCCTTGACCGCGAGCAGGTCCATCAGCTCGAGCCGCTCGACGTGGGCGGAGGGCCGGAAGTCCTCGATCGCCTCGGTGGTGCAGTCGCGCAGCGGCTTCGCCGGGCCCTTGCCGCGCTCCTCGGCGTCCTTCGCCGACTCGTAGTCGCGGAGCGCCCGCACCAGCAGGCCCTCCATCTCGTTGCCGCCCAGCTGGTCGTTGTCGGGCAGCCGAGGCAGCTCCTCGGGCTTGATCGGCAGCTTCAGCTTGCGCGCCATCGCGCCGAACAGGTTCGCGCGGCCCTCGGCGTCGCCGGGCGGGAAGAGCGGGATGTGCACGTCGAGCCGGCCCTGGCGCTTCAGGTCGACCTCGACCAGGTCGGGGCGCGAGGTGGCGAAGATCCAGATGATCTTGCCGCGGTTCCTGGTCTCCGACATCTCCTTCGCGAGCATGCCGTAGACGCGGCCCGAGAGCCCCGAGTCCCCGTCTCCCCCGCCGCGCTTGCCCGTCATCTGGTCGGCCTCGTCGACGAAGACGATCACCTGCCCCAGTGCGTGGAGGATCGAGAACACCTTCTCGAGGTTGCCCTCGGTCCCGCCCACCCACTTGTCGCGAAAGTTCTTCATCTCGACGCAGGGGATGCCGATCTCGCCCGCCAGGCACTCGACCAGGTAGGTCTTGCCGGTGCCGATGCGGCCGGTGAGCAGGTAGCCCATCGGGATCGCCATCGTGCGGCCGCGCCTCAGCAGCAGCGCGTCCTCGCGCAGCCAGGCCTTGGCGGCATCGTGGCCGGCCACGTCGTCGAGCGAGCGCGCCGACTCGAGGAACTCGAGCCGGCCGGCGGCCTCCTTCTCGATCAGCTCCTTCTTCATCCGCGTCAGGTAGGCGCCCGTGATGCGCTCGCCGCTCGTCAGCGCGCGGCGCACCAGCGTGCGCACCGAGACGCGCGACAGCCCGACGAGCTTGTCGGCCAGCACCTCGCGCGTCACCTCCGAGGCCTTCTCGAACTCCTTCGCGTCGGGCACCAGGTCGAGCACGAACTCGCGGATCTCGTCGGCGCTCGGCAGCAGGATGCGGATCTTGGCGCTGTAGGGCGACTCGGCCAGGCTGCGGTTGAGGTCGGCGAGGTTCTCGGTGATCAGCACGGTGGCGACGAACGAGCTCGTCACCTCGGGGTTCGCGGCCCACTCCTGGATCTGGATCAGCGTCTGGCTCAGGTCGGCGACGTAGATCGGGTCGCCCTGGGGTGCTATGAAGTGCGCGTAGTCCAGGATCACGGCGACCTTGAGCGGGCTCGCCACCACCTTGCCGTCCTGGACCTTCGTCCGTCGGCGCGCGAAGGCGAGGATGCGGTCGACGAGCTCGAGCGCGCGCTTCGGATCGCGCGGCAGCTGGTCGCGCAGGTCGAGCTTCTCCACCTTCTCCGCCACGGCGTCGAGCGCCGCTGGCGCGCCGCGAAAAGCGTCGACGCCCTTCAGGAAGCGGAAGATCTCCTCGACGCCCTTGTAGGCGTCCTGCCGCGACGGATCCGGCGGCTCGATCCGAACGCCGCGCCCGCGATCGTAGCGGATCACCACGTCGAAGGGCTGGAACATCGTACCGGTCAGGAACTCGGCGAGCCCGACGAAGTCCGTCCCGCCCTTGCCGTCCGATTTGGGCACCAGGTCGAACACGTTGCCGTGAAGGACGAACTGGCTGGTCGCGCCAGCCTTGAACACCTGGCGCATCTCCTCGGCCCACCCCGGCAGGCCGAGCCTCGCCGCCGCTTCACCCATCGCGTCCTCCTCGCCCGGGCGGATTATCCCAGACCCGGGCGATCCGTGCCGCTGCCGATCCTTCACGGACGGGGCGCCGCTCCGGAGAATCGACGCGCGATGAGAGAGGCGCCGCCGGACGCTCTGATGGCTGCTCAGCACGCCGAGCGTGGCCGGTTGCGGCTCACGCGCCTCGTTCAGCCGCTTCTGCTCGGTTAGTGTCGATGATGCCCGTGCCCGCGGCTTCTGCTTCGATGAGTTCCCCGTCGAGCGAATGATAGGCTTACGTGCTCGAGCCGAAAACGACTGTGTCACAGCCTCCGCCGCCGACGCCCGCACCCCAGCCCGCCCCGACGATCGGCGTCCGCCAGGACCTGACCCGCATCACGCTCGCCGTCATCGTCCTCCTGTTGCTGATCGGCACGACGCTCTGGGTCCTGCGCCCCTTCCTGGCGGCGGGAGTCTGGGCGACGATGCTGGTCGTTTCCACGTGGCCGCTGCTCACGTCGCTACAGGCCCGGCTCGGAAACCGCCGAGCCCCCGCCGTGGCGCTTCTGACGCTGGGGATGCTGCTCCTGTTGATCCTCCCCCTGTGGGCGGCGATCGCGACGATCGCCGGGAAGGCCGACGAGGTCACGGAGCTGGCGAGGTCGGTGGCGCACGGCGGCCTGCCGCAGCCTCCGGATTGGCTGCAGAAGCTGCCCGTCGTCGGAGCGAAGGCCGCAGCCGCCTGGACGCAGGCGGCGGACGCCGGTCCGGACGGCCTCGTCGCGCGGGCGGCGCCTTATGCCTCCGACGCCGCGAAGTGGGCGTTCGGCCGCGTCGGCAGCGCGGGCGGCATGCTCGTCCAGTTCCTCCTGGTGGTGGTCTTCTCGGCGATCCTGTACGCCAATGGCGAGGCGGCGGCGCGAGGCATCCGCCGCTTCGGCCGCCGCCTGGCGGCCGAGCGCGGCGAGAGCTCGGTGATCCTGGCGGGACAGGCAATTCGCGCGGTGGCGCTCGGAGTCGGCGCGACGGCGGTCATCCAGACGGTGCTCGCCGGCATCGGTCTGGCCGTCGCCGGCGTGCCTTTCGCCGGCTTCCTGTCCGCGGTGATCCTGATGCTCTGCATCGCCCAGCTGGGACCGGCGCTCGTCCTGTTTCCCGCTGTCGGCTGGATGTACTGGACGGGCGAGAGCGCCTGGGCGACCGCTCTCTTGGTCTGGAGCGTCGTGGTGAGCCTGCTCGACAACGTCCTGCGCCCCGTCCTGATCAAGAAGGGCGCCGACCTCCCGCTGCTGCTGATCTTCGCCGGCGTGATCGGAGGCATCCTAGGCTTCGGCTTGATCGGCATCTTCGTCGGGCCAGTCGTGCTCGCGGTCACCTACACGCTGCTCGAGGCCTGGATCGAGGACGGACTAGGCAAGGTGGCGGACTGAAGCCCCTTCGTACCGGGTGCCGGCTTGAGCGAACCGCGTCAGTACGATACCTGTAATTGACATTTTTTGTTGATTACAGGTATTTATATTCCGAGGGCCACGCGTGGACGCCATCCGGTCGATCGAGCAGTTCCACCTTCTCTTTCTGGCCCAGCTCGCGCGACGCGTGAAGCCTGGTCTCTTCGTGCTCAAGGGCGGCTGCAACCTCCGCTTCTTCCACGGAAGCGTCCGGTACTCGGAGGACATGGATCTCGACCTCGGCGCGATAGGTAGAGGCGCGTTCAGGGACGATGTCCGGGAGCTCTTCGCGTCGCGTCCGTTCGCCCAGATCCTCGAGGCCCGTGGCATCGCCATCGAGCGAGTGTCGGAGCCGACGCAGACCGAGACGACCCAGCGCTGGAAGATCGGACTTCGCGTCCAGCTTGCCGGCGCGCCTCTGCCGACGAAGATCGAGTGTTCCCGTCGAGGAGTGGAAGACGGTGTCGTGCTCGGCAGCGTCGACACGGCCGTGGCCCGCGCGTACCGGCTTCCCCCGTTCATGGTCAGCCACTACGATGCCGCAACGGCGCTCCGGCAGAAGATCGGAGCGCTTGCCGGACGGCCGGAAACCCAGGCGCGAGACGTTTTCGACCTGCACCAGCTTCTCGCCAGGGGCACCACGCTGCGCAGTCGGCCGGACCGACACGAGGACGTCGCGCGAGCGCGCATCAACGCCATGTCCGTGGACTTTGGCACCTTCAGGAGCCAGGTGCTTTCCTACCTCGAGCCCGAGGCCCGAGCGCAGTACGAGTCGCGGTCCGCCTGGGACACGATCGTCCTCCAGGTGGTGGACGCCCTGGACGCCTGGCGCGCGGAGTCGTCGTGAGGCTCGTCGACGTCCTCGCCGCCCTCACGGCGCTCGATGCGCCCGTGTTCACGACGCGGGAGGTGGCCGCCCGCCTGCGCGTGCCGAACGCGCACGCCAGCGTGTCGCTCGCTCGCCTGCGCGCCGCCGGCCTGCTGGTGCGCATCAGGAGGGGCGTATGGGCCCTGCCGAAACGGGTCGATGCCCTCGCGCTCCCCGAGTTCCTGACCGCTCCGTTCCCGGCCTACGTTTCGCTTCAGAGCGCGCTCTACCTGCACGGGATGATCTCGCAGGTCCCCGCGGTGACCTACGCCGTCACGCTGGCGAGGACGCGGCGCTTCGTCACTCCGCTCGGGACCGTGTCCCTGCACCACGTCCGCCCCACCTTCTTCTTTGGCTACGAGGACGCTGGCCGCGGCGGGGGGCGCCTCGCCACTCCCGAGAAGGCTCTCGTCGACTTCCTCTACCTCGCGCCGGCTCGCTCCGGGCTGTTCCGGGCGCTGCCCGAGCTCGAGTGGCCGAAGGCCTTCAAGGTGGGCGTTGCCCGGTCGATCGTCGGCCGGATCGAGCCCGACGCCCGCCGCCGGAGCATCGCTCGAAGGCTGGAGGAGCTGCTGCAGGCGAGGCGCGAACTCTAGCCGAACCCATTCGGGCCTCGAGGCGGCTTCACCCATCGCGTCTGCTCGCCCGGGCGGATTTATCCCAGACGGGTCGTTGACCGGTGCGGTGCTTGCTACGATACCGAGCGTGTTCGCCCTTGGGTCATCCGACACACGATGCCGTCCCGAGCCCCACGCCGGGCCGCTGCCGAGAATTCGGACCGCCATCGCCGCGCTGGTCCTGTTCGCGTCGGCCGTCCTGCCGCTGGAAGCCGCGGAGCTGACCCCGGACGGACGCCCTTCCGCCCCGGTGACTGCGGCGCACCGCTACCGGCTCTCGGCGGCGATCCGCCCGCTCCTGTTCTGGGTCGGCGCGGCGAATGTCGGCGGCGCCCAGATCGTCTGGCGCCAGGACGAAGGGGCGCGCCGGGGGTACGAGCTGCTGCTCGGCTCGGACCCAGCGCGCGCGCCCCGCCGGATCAACCGTTGGGGCTTCGTGCGCGAGGACGAGGACCGCTCGGGGGCCACGATGATCGGCGTGATGAACCGCTCCGAAGACGACAGCCTGGATCAGGCGAAAGCCGGCCTCGGCAAGCATGGACGCCGATCAACGGGCTACCCGCACGCGGCCTGTGGCCGGAGACTCGGCGGAGGGCCGCGTGCCGGAACCGACCGATGACTCCAGGTCGATCGGCTGACTGTCGGCGCGATGGGTGTTGTCGCTGCTCGAGCCCCTCCATCGTGATTTGACCGAAAAGCACGCTCATCATCTGAGGCTCCATCTCTGATCCCCTTCCTGTGCGGCATGTGCCGATAGGAAGCAGCCTCGAGCTAAGGAGGTCGGAGAGCATCAGGGAGTTCCTCAGACGCCTCCTCGTTTTCCAGCGGCATCTTCCACGGCGCCCCGGCGGTCGCCTCGACAAGGACCTCCCGTCCGGGTAGCCGAACGTCGCCACCCACGGCACCAACTCCGTGGGCATATCGGATCCGGAGCCGCCTGCTGGCCGGATGGGCGAGTTGAAGACCTGCTGTGTCGGAGACAGCTGCGCGTTGAGCGCGTTCCGACGCCGTCCGCGAGGTGGGTGAACGAGTTCGAGCGGGGGTCGATGAGGCGGAACGCGTGCCTCGTCACCGTTACCAGGCCTTCGCCAGTTTGCAGGTCCTTGCGCTCGGAGACGGCCGCGAGGACCGTGCTACCGCCAGGCAGCTGCTTACCCTGAGCAGGGACAAGGGGAGTGGAGCCGACACTCGGATTTGAACCGAGGACCTGCTGTTTACGAAGTAGATCGGCCTGAGCGTTGTGGCACAAGCGTGGAATTGCGAGCGTAGGCCGCCCAGTTAGCAGGTCTTCGTTTCGAGCTCGCCGCGGGTCCCGCTGATCCAGCCTCCGAGGTTCGGGCGATGTCGATGCCCATCCTACGCCGAGGCGATCCACGGGCGCACTTGCCGCGGCCGTCAGACAGCCGACAGATCGCACCGCCCACAGGAATTGAGCGCGCGGATGCCATTAATATCCGCATCCCGGTCGAAGGCGCCGACTGGGCTTAGACGGTTTCGGGCTCGAGTAGATTGGTTTGTGTCGTCAGTCGGCAGCGTGAGGTAGCGCGCGAACAGTGCGCAAAGCCGCGGGCCTCGTGCCGACGGATCGGTGTCGACAAGCTCGATGAAGGGCCGGGACGACGCCGTCCTGATCTCGGGCGCGTGGGTGGCGGCTCCGGACATGCTCAACGCCGAACACTGCATCCGGCGCATCGAGGGCTGCGCCGAGATGCCCCCCTCGTCGCCGCCATCCGGGGCGAAGTCAACCGAGGCACCGCCACCGACGAGATCGTCACCTGAGTGCGATCAGGCCGTCGCCTGACCAAGACGCGACCAGACGGGCTTGATGTGTGCGAAGGCGCTACGCGCGTTCCACGTGGGGAAGGCTCGTACGAGCCACGAGGGGCCGTGGAGTTGGATGCGGCCGTCGCGGGTGGCCTCGGTCCAGGCGAGCTGGCCGGCGTGCCACCTGACGAAGGCTTCTCCTTCAGCCGTGATGTAGAGGTCCTCGTCGAGGCCGGGGTACTCCTTGCAGATCTCGGTCTCCCGGTGCTCGATCAGCAGCCAGTACCGCTCGTGGTGCCGGCGTCCCGTGAAGTCGAAGCGGATGACGACGCGCCGATCCGGGAGCCGGTCTCGGCGGAGCGCGTTGCACATCGACCAGAGGGCCACGAAGGGATCGAGGTGCTCGGGGGCGATCTCGAGCCAGCGGGCACCCCAGTTGCCGAGCGACTCGCAGACCTGGAAGAGCTCGTAGCCCGAGGGCGTGAGCTTGTAGTTGCGCCCGCGTCCCCCCGGCTTGGGCACCGACCCCGACGACGCCGAGCTCCTCGAGTCGCTTGAGCCGTTGCGAGAGCAGGGTTCGGGACAGCCCAGGTGCCCCCTCGGCGATCTCACCGAACGTCTCGCAGCCGAGGTACAGATTTCGGACGATGAGCGGCGTCCAGCGCTCAGCAAAGATCTCTGCGCCGCGGGCGATCGGACAGTACTGGCCATACGTTCGCATGCCCCCAGTGTGGCCCGCCCCTTCCGGTCTGTGAAGTCCACATTCTTGACTTCACGGCGGCAGGCCACGGTGGTGCGATAGGCCGGGAGGCAAGGACCGATGGCGACACCAACCACGAAGCATTACACGCGGCCGCGCGAGCAGGCCACCCCGGGAACATTCGACGGGTTCCGGGGGAACTGATCTCCGCCGACCACGTGGACTACGACAAGGCCCGAGCCGTGTGGAACGGCGCCGTGGACCGACGCCCCAAGATGATCGCCCGATGCACTGGGACCGCCGATGTGGCCGCGGCCGTGCGCTTTGCCCGAGACCACGACCTGGAGATCGCCGTTCGCGGCGGGGGTCACAACGTGGCCGGGACCGCGGTGTGCGACGACGGGATCGTCATCGACCTTGCCGCGATGCGGGCCGTGCGGGTCGACGCCCAAGAGCGCACGGCATGGGTGCAGGGTGGTGCGCTGTGGGGCGACGTCGACCACGAGACGCAAGCCCACGGTCTGGCCACGACCGGCGGCATCGTAAGCCACACCGGCGTGGCCGGGCTCACACTCGGAGGCGGCATCGGCTTCCTCATGCGCAAGCACGGGCTGGCCATCGACAACCTGCTCGCCGCCGAGGTGGTCACCGCGGAGGGCAGCATCGTCCGGGCATCCGCCGACGAGCACCCCGATCTGTTCTGGGCGGTGCGAGGCGGCGGAGGCAACTTCGGCGTCGTCACCTCGTTCCGGTTCGCTCTGCATCCGATCGGCCCGACCGTGCTGGCCGGCCCCGTCTTCTGGGCGGCCGACGACACCACCGCCGTCCTGCGCTTCTACCGGGACTTCGCCGCCGAAGCCCCCGACGAGCTCGGCAGCGTCGTCAGGCTCGGCACCGTCCCCCCATTGCCGGTCATCCCCGAGGACCTGCACTGGCGGCCGGCCATCGCGATCGACAGTTGCTATGCGGGCGCCACCGAAGACGGCGAGCGTGCTGTGCGGGCCCTCCGCCGGCTCGGGACGCCTCTCGTGGACCTGGTCTCACCCACGCCGTACGTCGCCCACCAGCGCGCCCTCGACGACACCGTCCTCCACGGGTGGCACTACTACTGGAAGTCCACGAGCCTCGCCGGCCTCTCCGACGACGCCATCGCGGTCATCGCCGATCACGCCTACAGCGCCAGCTCGCCCCGGTCGTACGCGGCGGTCTTCCACATGGGTGGCACCGTTGCTCGAGTCCTCGGCGACGCCACCGCCTACGCCGGTCGCGACGTGGCCCACAACATCGTCATCGACGGCGTGTGGCTCCCTGATGAGTCTGGCGACCACGCCGCTACCGAGACCGCATGGGCGCGGCGGTTCCTCGAAGCTCTCGAACCGCACCGCGCCGGCGGCGTGTACGTCAACTTCCTCGATTCCGACGACGGGACCAGCCGCGTTCGGGAGGCTTACGGCGATGCCGTCTACCAGCGACTCGCCGAGGTCAAGACCAAGTACGACCCGAACAACGCCTTCCACCACAACAAGAACATCAGCCCCGGTTGAGCGGACCTGCGACCGTCACCAAGAGGCGGGACATCCGCAACGAGCCCGCGCCCCGTAGCTTCTCGACGTCCGCCCTCTCGGGCCATTCCTATCGACTGCGAGACGAGACGGCGCGGGCTAGCAGATCGGCGTCGACGCCCGAGTCGCAGCGTGGTCGTCCCGCCTGCGCCGACACCACAGTGCCGACGATGCTTGGGCCGTAGCGGTCGTATCTTTTCGTGATAAGCCGCCGTCACCGTCGGCCTGCGGGCGTGGAGGGTGAGCACCTCCGACGGCGCCATGGTGTCGTTATTTGTGTCCGGGCCGGTCGGTGAACGGCCCCTCGACCTCGGTGAAGCTCGGTCCTGACCCGGTGAACGGCGCATCGAAGCCGGACGAGAACAGCGAGATCACCTTGTCGGGGTCTTCGCATTTGTCCGTCAATGCCATGTCGAGCCACGCCCGGCACGGTGCTTCCCAGGCCGCCCAGATGGCAAAGCGTCCTTCGGGGAGTCCCTTGGGGAAGTCGTGGACGAACCACTCGCAGGTCGCCGGTCCGGTCTGGGTCTCGTAGGTGGGACCGCATCGCTCGCTGGTACCGCGCACGACATAGTCGGACGTGTAGCGGTACGTGGCCTCCTTCGAGCCGTTCATGCGCGTGACGTACAGGACGACATCGAAGCCGTCTCCGAGCGGCTCCGCCCCGTTGTTGATGAACCCTTCGCGGACGTGGAACGGGCGGCCGGCCGTCCAGATGCCCGAGCCCAGCTTCGGGTTCTGGGGGTCCATCCAGTGCGCGTCGCGGAAGCACTTCGGCCAGCAGAATTCGAACAGGAAGTCGAGGCGGTCTGGGTTAGGCGCATCGTTGATCGTGCCCACTGGCAAAGGCCCCTTGCCATCGTCGCCAGGCCGTGCCCCCGCAATGTCAGGAAGCGGGGTGCCCCCAGTCGGCAGGGCCGCCACGTCGCTTATCGGACGAGGCGCCGGCGTGGCTTCTGACGGGGCGTCTGCGCCGGGCCGGTCGGTGAACGGCCCCTCGACCTCGGTGAAGCTCGGTCCTGACCCGGTGAACGGCGCATCGAAGCCGGACGAGAACAGCGAGATCACCTTGTCGGGGTCTTCGCATTTGTCCGTCAATGCCATGTCGAGCCACGCCCGGCACGGTGCTTCCCAGGCCGCCCAGATGGCAAAGCGTCCTTCGGGGAGTCCCTTGGGGAAGTCGTGGACGAACCACTCGCAGGTCGCCGGTCCGGTCTGGGTCTCGTAGGTGGGACCGCATCGCTCGCTGGTACCGCGCACGACATAGTCGGACGTGTAGCGGTACGTGGCCTCCTTCGAGCCGTTCATGCGCGTGACGTACAGGACGACATCGAAGCCGTCTCCGAGCGGCTCCGCCCCGTTGTTGATGAACCCTTCGCGGACGTGGAACGGGCGGCCGGCCGTCCAGATGCCCGAGCCCAGCTTCGGGTTCTGGGGGTCCATCCAGTGCGCGTCGCGGAAGCACTTCGGCCAGCAGAATTCGAACAGGAAGTCGAGGCGGTCTGGGTTAGGCGCATCGTTGATCGTGCCCACTGGCAAAGGCCCCTTGCCATCGTCGCCAGGCCGTGCCCCCGCAATGTCAGGAAGCGGGGTGCCCCCAGTCGGCAGGGCCGCCACGTCGCTTATCGGACGAGGCGCCGGCGTGGCTTCTGACGGGGACGGGGACGGGGACGCGGAGAGCAACGAGAACGGCCCAGCGCGAAACTGGGTCGGGACGGGCTGTGGCGCCCGATGCTGGCCGACGGTGGCGGCGGCGACGGCGAGCGCGAGCAGCGCCGTGACGACGAACATTGCGACCCATGCCGGGCGCATCGCCGGAGCGGGGAGGAGATGGCGGGCCTGGAACCGCCACGCGGCGCGCTGTTGCGCCACGCCGGTGCGGGCGATGACAAGGTCGCGCAGGTCGCCGGGAGCGGCCCGGCGGGCGCGCTGCGCAAAGGCCGCCTGGATCAGGTCGTCGGTCAGCCATTCGGATCGGTTCATCGTCGTTCCACCTCGAGCGCGCGCTCGAGCGAGCGACGCGCACTGAAGAGACGGGACTTCACGGTGTTGCTGGGCACACCGAGTCGCTCGGCGATCTCGCCCACCGGGAGATGCTCGAAGTGATGAAGCGCCAGGAGCGTCCGATCGGCCACCGACAGGCGGTCGAGCGCTCGCTCCAGCAGGTCGAGGTCGGCCGTCCGATCGTCGTGTGGACTCGCCCTGAACGCCAGCTCCTCGCCGGCGCCGGGCAGTGCCCCGACCGAGATCTCGTGGACGATCCGGCGGCGGCGCCCACGGATCGTGGTCCGACAGGTGTTGACCACGATCCGTCCGAACCAGGCCGCGAAACGATCGGGTTCGCGAAGGTCCGGCAGATTGCGCCAGGCCCGCAGAAAGATCTCTTGTGTCGCGTCACGGGCATCTGCTTCATTGCCGAGGATAGCCAGGGCGGTCCGGAAGGTCGCGGCAAGCCGAGCATCGACGAGAGTGGCGAACGCTTCGTGGTCACCCTGTCGGGCGCGCTCCACGAGGGACGTTTCGCCCGCTCGGATCGCCGGTGCCATCAGGACGCTGTCCACGATCGTCTAGTCCCTCGCTGAGCCGTATGCAGAGGATGACTCCGCACGAACGGCGATGGTTGGTGGAATCCGACCTGGCCAGCCCGAATATTGGCTCCCGCGCTGCACACAAGGCTTCTCGCTGGGCGACGACCTCGCCAGGGGATGCGTCGAAAGCAGCTGAGCTAGTCGGCTCCGCGTTTGGGATCCTCGGCTCCGCGGCCATGCTCGGCGAGCATCTGACTTTGGGCTGTAACCGCCCAGGATTCGATGAGTTAGCAGGTCTTCAGCGTTGTGGCAGACGCGTGCGACGGGATTTCGCAGCCTCACTGGGCGATTCTGACCCGAATGGAGGGCTGGAGCCGACACGCAGATTCGAACTGCGGACCTACTGTTGGACGAGTACCCGCCTCTTCCCGTCGATGAGCCGGATGTCACCCAGGCGCATGGCCGCGACCTCGCACACCCAGACTGTCCCGATTGTGGGTCCGAACGGGTCGGTTCCGACCATCCGTCCTGCGACAGTTGGTTTGCCCACGCTCAGAAGCGGGGTAGTGGAGCCGACACTCGGATTTGAACCGAGGACCTGCTGTTACGAAGTAGATCGGCACAAGCGTTGTGGCATGAGCGTGGAACGTCGAGCGTAGGCCGTCCAGTTAGCAGGTCTGGTCAAGTCCCAGGACGTGGTGTAACAGCGCGTCATCCTCGCGCCCGATCGGTCAGCTCGCCATGAGGAGGGCGGGGCTCACCTCCTCTGGCTCGGGGACGCGTCGATCAGGGCCATCGTCTCGGGCCGGAAGTAGCGCCGGCCGTCCTGCCACTCGTCGTCCTGCTCGGCGAGGATCATCCCGACGAGGCGGATGACCGAGGCCCGGTTGGGGAAGATGCCGACGACCGCGGTCCGGCGCTTGATCTCCTTGTTGAGCCGCTCCAGCGGGTTGGTCGAGCGGATCTGGCGGCGGTGGGGCTCGGGGAACGTGAAGTGGGCGAGCAGGTCGGGCTCGGCGCTCGGTCGAGCAGCTCGGCGACGGCCGGGAAGCGCGGCCGGAAGCCGTCGATGACCCGGCCGAGCTGCTCGCGGGCCGAGGCCTCGTCGGGCTGCTCGAAGACGATCCGGATGGCCGTGGCGACCATGCTCCGGCCACGCGCGGCACGAGGTCCTGGGCGTTGCGGGTGAAGTGGACCCGGCAGCGCTGCCAGGCCGCGCCCAGGAGCTGCTCGCGGACGGCCTTGACGAGGCCCGCGGTGGTCGTCGCTGATGACGAGGCGGACGCCGTGGAGGCCGCGCTCGACGAGCCCGCGGACGAAGGCCGGCCAGGCGCTGCCCTCGTCGTTGCCGGCGGCGAGCTCGAGGCCCAGCACCCGCCGCTCGCCGGTCTGCGCCACGCCGGTCGCGACCAGGGCCGCCATCGACACCACCCGGCCGGCCTCGCGGACCTTGAGGTAGGTGGCGTCGAGCCACAGGTAGGGGTAGCGCTCGCCGCCAGCGAGCGGGCCCGGAAGGCCTCGACCTCGGCGTCGAGCGCGGCGCAGATCCGGCTCACCTCGCTCTTGCTGATGCCGGCGATGCCGAGCGCCTGGACGAGGTCGTCGACCCGGCGCGTGGAGACGCCCAGCACGTAGGCCTCCTGGACGACCGCGAGCAGCGCCCGCTCGGCCCGCCGCCGCGGCTCGAGCAAGCTCGGGAAGTAGCAGCCGTCGCGGACCCGCGGGATGGCCAGCTCGATCGTGCCCACCCGGGTGTCCCAGCGCCGCTCGCGGTAGCCGTTGCGGCTGGTCAGGCGGCGCTCCGGGTCGCGCTCGCCGTGGGGCACCCCGGTGAGCTCGGTCACCTCGGCCTCCATGATCGCCTGGGCGAGCACCCGCACGCCCTCGCGCAGGAAGTCGACGTCGCCTTCGGCCATCGCCTTGCGCAGCGTCTCGAGCAGCGCCATCCTGTCCTCGGCCATCGTGGTGGTCCTCCGTGTCGTCGGTTTCTCACTCCAACGACGCGAGGATGACGCGGTGGCCGTTCCCCTGCTCGGCCCGTCCGCTGTTACACCAACTCTAGGGACTCAACCGCAGGTCTTCGTTTTGGTTCGTCTCGCCCTTTCTCCTGACCCTTCGAGGATGCGAATTTCTGGTGAGCAGATCCTACGCGCGGGAGCCACGGAAAATGGTCATTCGAGGGGGGTCACGCAGGCGGTCTCGTGATCCAGAGCGCCCGGAACCGGCCTGGCCGGTCGCTAGAGTGAGGCTATGACCGATCTGATGCTCGCCCACCTGCCGACACCATTGGAGCGGGCCGATCATCTCGGCGCCGCGCTCGCCCTGCCGCCCGGCCGGCTCTGGGTCAAGCGAGATGACTGCACCGGTCTCGCAACCGGTGGGAACAAGGTTCGCAAGCTGCGGCTCTTCGTCGCCGACGCCCTCGCGACCGGCTGCGACGTTCTGGTCACCGCCGGGCGGACCGCAGAGCAATCACGCTCGCTCGACGGCCGCCGCGGCGGCCAGAGTGGGACTCGGCTGCGTCCTGGCGTTCAATAGCGATCCACCCAGCCGGACGGAGGCGAACCAGCTTCTGGACGTACTCTTCGGCGCTGAGCGTCGCTTCGTCGGACCCATGGCGATGGACGACCTCAACGACGTCGTCGAGCATATCGCGGACGAGCTCCGTGCTCAGGGCCGGAGGCCGTATGTGATCCCGGTCGGCGGCTCGTCGGCGCTCGGCGCCAGCGCGTATGCCACCGCTGCCGACGAGATCCTCGCCGACCTTGGTCATGACGACGTCCTGGTGATCACCGCGTCGGCCTCGGGTGGGACCCAAGCTGGTCTCGCGGCAAGGCTCGGTCACGACCGAGTCCTTGGGATCGATGCCGGAGCCCTGGCCGATCCGGTCGGCGGCCGTCCGCCGTTTGACGGTCGAGGTGGCAGAGCTCCTGGGCCTGCCGGCGCCCTCCGGCGAGCCCCGGATGGTGCAAGATCAGATCGGCGACGGTTACGGCGCTGCCACGCCCGCATGTCTCAGCGCGATCCTGCTCGCCGCTCGCACCGAAGGGCTGCTGCTCGATCCCGTCTACTCAGGCAAGGCGATGGCTGGGTTGATGGCCCTTCCACCGTCCGACTTGGAGGCCAGGGCCGTCGTCTTCCTGGCAACCGGCGGCGTTCCGGCACTCTTCGGGTCCCGCTACGAGGCATGGTTATCTGGCCCCGAACAGGACAGAACGACCCTATGAAGTGCGTTCGCCGATCGGCGGCGTAGGAGGGCACTCGATGGTGCGACATGCACCGCCGATGGTCGAGCCCGTAGTCACGCAAGTGCAGGTTCCCCCAGGGATGCTCGGGCCCGAACCGGTGAGCTTCGAGGTCCGCTGTTTCGTCGTCGCTGACGCGGGCGGCATCGTCCTCATTGACACGTGTACGCCCGGAAGCATCGAGGCGATCGGCGCGGCACTCGCCAACGTAGGCGCGGCCTGGTCGGACGTCACCGACGTCGTGCTCACGCACAGCCATTTCGACCACACGGGCGGGCTGACCGAGTCGGCGGCACTCGCGTCAGGAGCCGCCGTCTGGGCGGGTGCTCAGGACGCGCCTGAGATCTCGACCGTCGGTGGCCGAGCCGTGCGGCCGCTGGCGGAGAGCGACCGCGTGGGCAATATGCGCGTACTTCATACCCCGGGGCATACGCCTGGTCACATCAGCCTTCTGCACGAAGGGGCCTCAATCCTCTTCATCGGCGACCTCGTTGGCAGCGCGGACGGCGCGCTCTCATTCGGGCCATCAGCCTTTACCGCGGATCCGGCACTCTCAAGGCAGTCCCTGCAACGCATCATCGATCTCCAGCCTGATCGCATCCTGTTCTCCCACGGTGGCGAGGTGTCCGACCCGGGCGCCGCGATCCGCCAGCTCCTCGATCGATCCTGAACACTGCCACGGGTTTCAGACGGCGCGTGACGCGTGAATGACCGCCGACGGACGATACCGAACAGTTGCTGTGTGGAAGACAGCAGGTCTTCGAGGGCTCCGGTGGGATGCTCGTCCGCATGTTCCTGCAGGGTCGTGCGAGGCGGACGCCGCCGGGATCGGGAATCCGTCCAGTTAGCAGGTCTTCGTCGGTTAGCAGGTCTTCGGCCTGACTTCGGCGACCGCGAAGACCGTGCTAACTCCAGACAGCTGCTGTTCCCGAGCACGACAGAGGGGAGTGGAGCCGACACTCGGATTTGAACCGAGGACCTGCTGTTTACGAAACAGCTGCTCTACCGCTGAGCTATGTCGGCCGGAGCGCGAGTATAGGTGATGCCCTCACACATCAGCTCGTCGCCGCTCACCGATCTCGCTCGTGATCAAGTTGAGGCGTCTGGTACAGCGCTCGAATAGCTGACGATCGTGAGCTTGCAATGCTCGAGGCTGACGGCCATCCGCCTAGGTGCAGAACGACTGTTCGCTCGCAGGAACGATGAGTCGTCGGGCGCGTCAGGGCTCGATCCTGATCGAATCCACGATCGCCTCGAGCTCGGAGCGGTGCTTCGCCGATGTTCCTGGGTAGTCCGTGCTCAGGACCACGAAGCGGAGGCCATCCACGTCGAGGATCCAGATGTGCCACTGGTGGCTCGGCCCCTGGGCGTAGATCCCGGGATCCCAGGGACGGTAGACCTCGCACATGGAGATGTCAGCCGGCACCTGCAGGTCGAGGTACTTGCCGGAGTAACCGGCAAGCGTGACGTCGACTGGATCCGTCACGTCGAGCAGCGGATGATCCGCGAGGGCCTTGGCAAAGTCGTCGACGCTCGGTCCGACCGCGATGTCCGGGACGACCAGGTGTTGGGCCTTCGTGCAGGGATCGGTCAGCAGCCAAGCTCCCCTGCCGACGAGCAGGCCTGCTCCGTCGGGCGCGCCATTGCCCTTGTCGTTCAACCAGATGGAGTCGGCGATCTCCGCCCAGCCATCTGGCACGGTGAGCGTCATACGGACGGCGTCATGCGCGGGCGATGGGCTACAACCTGGCTGGCGCTCGCCGCAGCCCGTGTCCCACTGCGGGATCCTGTAGGTGCCGGCAGCGAGCGGGCCATCGTGGATCGAGGCCACTACTGGGCTGGCTGTCGGGCTGGGCGGGCCTGTCGTTGGTGTCGGAGCCAGGCTCGGCGCAGCCAAGCTGGGCGAAGCCATGCGGGGCGAAGCCGACACGCCCCCCGACAGCGGCCCGGTCGAACAACCGGCGATGGTGAACAAGGCAACCACGACGACGGCTGTGAACCTGCGGTTCATGTCGACCTCTTTCGCGACTGGGGAGTGGAAGCTCTCCGTCGGGTCTGGACCGACCCGCCTAGGGGCTCAACCAGCCCACTTGTCCGTCCGCCGTGATGTGGATTTCGCCCGCCAGGGGCACCTGAGTCCCGAGGAGCAACGGTCCATCGTTCGGTCCCGGGCTCACGAAGATCGACCACGTTCTCGAACCCTTCGCGGGAAGGAGGAAGGTCACCTTCACGGTGACGCCGGATGGCACGACGTTCGGGGTGACGGACCCGACCAGCGGCCCCAGGAGGCCCTTCTCGTTCTCCTCGGCCACGAACAACGTCGCGGGTTGGGAACTCTTGTTGACGACCGTGACCGTCCAGGTCCGTGCGCCCGGCGGGACGGGACCGGCCGCCGGCGGGATCGGGGTCGGAGTCGGGGTCGGGACCGGGGTCGGTGTCGCGACCGGGGTCGGGGTCGGACTCGGGAGGGCTGCCACAGCGGGCGGCGGAGATACGCCGGCAGGGACGTACAGCTCCGTTGAGCCCGTTGCGCCACCTGCCACGAGGACTGTGCCATCCAGCAGCAGCGTGAGGGGAGATGAGTAGTGCGCCCGGAGCATGGACCCGGTGGTGGTCCAGGACCCGGTGCCCGGGTCGTATAGCTCGGCGTCAGGCGAATCAGCGCCGGCCACCAGCACCATTCCGTCGGGCAGCAGCGTGGCCGATTGGTAGCGATTGCCCGGCTGCGCAGTTACGGTCCAGGTGCCGGTGGCCGGGTCGTACAGCTCCGGGGACTTCGCCGAAATGAATCCGCGGTCCATCACGAGCACCCTGCCGTCGCGCAGCAGCGTCGCACTGACGACTTCCTTGGGACCGTTCATCTTCCCGGTCGCGGTCCAGGTTCCCGTGTCCGGATCGTAGAGTTCGGCTGCGTACCCCACGTACGCCGTGCCGTCGTTGCCACCCACCTCGAGCACGTTGCCATCGGGCATCAAGACCATCGCACGGGATTGGTGGAAATACTCGAGCATCTGTCCGGTAGCGGTCCAAGTTCCGCTGTCGGGGTCGTACAGCTGGGAGCTGCCGAATTCGTGCACGACAAGCACCTTGCCGTCGCGCAGCAACACGGCCGAGCGAGGATTTGTCGGCTCGTTCGGGTCGGTGCCGATCATCTTCCCGGTGACAGTCCAGGTTCCGCTCGCCGGGTCGTACACCTCTGCGGGGCCGCGCGTCGTCGACATCCCCCACGAGTACCTTGCCGTCGCGCAGCAACGTCGCCAGGAAGCCTGCACGGGGCTTGATCATGTTCCCGGTGGCAGACCAGGTCCCGCTGACCGGGTCGTACAACTCGGCGGAGGTGTCGTTGCTCATCCTCGGAGCCGCCCACAACGAGCACCCGGCCGTCGAGGAGCCGCACCGCGGTGTGGCCAGAGCGAGGCGTACCCATGGTCCCGGTGGCGATCCAGACGCCTGTAGTTCGCGGGAACGCGGACAAGTTCGGCGCCGTCGCGCTGGGTGTCGAGCTTGGAGCCACGACGCCCGGAAGGCTGGGGCTGGGACTCGCGCTCGGAGTCGGGCTCGGACCGCCCGAACGCCGCGAACGCGCCACCGAGTGCGACAATCGCGACGATCGCCGCCGCGGCGAGAGTGGTTCTGGACACGGCCCGCCGACGGGTTCGATGGATCTCGTCCAGGAGGCGGCGCCGAGCGGGCCGCGTGGCGGCGCTGTGCGGATGGTCGATCGCCACGGTGCGGGCCACCGCCGCCGAGTCCACCGACTGCACGCCGCTCCTGGCGAACGCCCGGACTCGCTCTTCGAATCGGTCCTCAAACGGGGTCATGTCATCCATCGCCAAGCTCCGATCGAAGACGGCCGAGTATTCGGGCCAATCGAGCACGAGTGCCGGAGGGGCTCATGTGCAGAGCGTGTGCCAGCTCCGTGGAGTCGAATCCCGCGACATAGCGCAGCGCGATCAGCGCGCGGTCCTCCGGGCTCATGCCGGCGAGGGCATTGCGGAGGTCGATGTCGCCGACGTGGGAGCCTGGATCCCAACGGCTTGTCGCGGATGGATCGCGGGCGACCGAGACCTCGAGCACCCGACCCCGACGCCGACGACGCGACACCTGTCGGGCCTCGTTGACGGCGATCGAGATGAGCCACGGTCGAAGTCGCTCGGGATCGCGGATCGTGTGCAGCTTCCGCCAGGCGATCGGCCAAGCGGACTGGACTGCTTCCTCGGTGAGCTCGGCATCACCGCCGGTGACGACGAAGCAGACGCTGCTCATGTCCGCGTGATGGGCGTCCACGAGGCCCGCGAAGGCCAGCTCGTCGCCGTCCGCAGCGAGCCGCATCAGCCCCGCCGAGGTCTCCGTCGTGCTTTCGGTCATGGTCACCATCGCCCCATAGATGCACGAGACCGCCGGGGTGATTCACGCGCGCCCGATATCAGAGTGATGGTGCGGGGGCCGGGACCACGGCGTCGACTCTGTTGTTGTCACGACGGGACCAAACACCACGTGACCCGCAGCCGAGCGACCTTGTCCGCGCGAATCGAGGGTCGTACCCGAGGCCGCTGCATGTCATCTGGGAAATCTTGCTCGGATGGGCCCGTCGGTCTACGACGGTCACGCACGAGAGGCGCTGCCGTTCTACGAGCGAGTCTTCGGCTGGACCACCCGTCTGAATGAGATATGGGCGAAGGCAGCCGCTCTACATCGAGTTCCTGCTCGACGGGCAGAGCATCGCCGGCGCCTGCTCAAGATGGCGCCGAGCTATCAGCTCTACAGAGCATGCGAGCGTCGGAATCATCAGCTGTGAGCCCTTCCCGACCTCTGGCTCAGGCGCTCACGACACGACTTGGACGTCGGAGAGCCTTTGCGGATTCCGAGTGTCCATTGGAGCGCACGGCTCCCGTCCATGGGCTCAGGATCTTGTCCACCGACGCTTGTTTCGGGTCGGGAACGATGGACCTGACGGCCGACTTGTGAGACGATTTCGAGTGGTTAGGGTCGGCTTGGGCGGAAAATGGGCCGTAGCGGCGATCCTGGGCGGGCAACCCCTCGAAACGAATAGCTGATAAGTGTGCCCGTTTGTATCTGGCCTCCACGCTTGTAGCACTGCGCATAGGCGCGGAGACTTACGAAACAGCTGCTCTACCGCTGAGCTATGTCGGCGTCGATCAAGCATAGCCGATGCACAACGCACAGCGGCTATTCGCCCTCACGGGAGCATGCCGGCGATCGTGCTCAGAGCGGTAGCCCAGCGCTCGAACAGCTGATAAGTGTGTCTACGCCGATGACTGTCGGGCACCCTTGAGAGGTCCCGAACCGCACGACCGTTCGATCTAGGCGCAATCAGCGCGGGGCGACGGCGGCCAGCCCGATGAGCGCCGCCCCCTCGATCATCCGATCGTCGTAGGTCACGATCGTGTCGAGGTCGTCACCTAGCGTCAGAGCGGTCGCGAGATGGATGGCATCGAGCGTGCGCAGTATTCGAGGCTCGAGGATGCCGGCCGCATCGAGGATCCGATCGTCGATGGCGATCAGGTCGACACGCCGAAGGCCCTCGCGGGCGATGGCGAGAGCGTCAGGCCCCAGGTGGCGGACCGCTCGGAGGGCTTCGGCCCGGAGGAGGGAAGACGACACGCGGCGAGCCTCGTGCGTCGCGAGGAATGCTCGGAGCTCGGTCGACTGCGCCTCGGTGACGACGAGCTTGACGAACGCCGAGCTATCGAGATAGACGGCCTTCAATCCGTCCGCGCCTCCGACACGAGGTCGGACGGAGCGGGTGAATTGGCCGGCAGCTGGACCGTGGGGAGGTCGAGCACGTCAGCCTCGGCGCGACGCAGCAGTCCTTCGCGCTCGAGCTTGGCCAGACCGGTTGGCATCGATCGCAGCAGGACCGCGACCGGACGTCCTCGATCAGTGACCTCGATCGTCTCGCCCGCGGCGACTCTTCGCAGGATGGCACTGGCCTGACGCCGAAGCTCGCGCACACCGACACGTTCCATGTGCGACATAGTAGCACTTGTCAGGACGACGTGGCGTAAGCGGGTGTCACTCTCTGGAGACCCCAATCCTTCCGGGGGGAGCACGAGCTCCCCCTCGGATTGAAGCGTGCCTTGCGTCGTGTGGCCGATCAGGGAGACGGGGACGCGCCCGATGGGGACGGACTGGTTGCCGGCGGTTCGATCTTGATGGAAGCGACGATGGCCTCGAGCTCGGCCAGCTCCTCGGCAGAGCTGCTCGCCTGATGCCTGGCAACGACGGCGAAGCGATCGCCGGCGACGTCGACGACATAGACGACATCGGTCGAACCGACGGCGCTGCAGCACAGGCCGCCGGACTCATCCGGGCCCGGGTCCGGCCAGAACCTGATGATTCCCCCGTCGCATTTCGTGACATCGAGGTCGGCCGGGACGGTCAACTCGATCCGCTTGGCCGGGAAGCCCCCCAGGGTGACGTCGGTGGCGGCCGACGCGACCCGGCCCTTCTGCGCCACCAGCAAGCTCGCAAGCTCATCGATCGTCGTTCCGGCGTCGACCAGCGTCGCATCGTGATGGCAGGCGTCGGCGTAGACATGGCTGACGGTCCAGATAGCGAGTAGGACCTCGCCAGATCCAGTGAACGGCGGCATGCTCGCCGCAGCGGCCACGCGATTCCTATAGACGAATACTCCTCCCTCAGCCGTCGCCCATCCCTCGGGTACGGTGACGGTGAACCGCGCTCCCCCCACGGGCGTGTAGTACGCAATCCAATCATACGTCCCCGGTTCGAGGGCGCCAGCCGCGGGGAGGAGCGACGGTGACGGGGTCGGCGCGAGAGTGGCCGACGGCGCCGGCGTCGGGCCGGAGCCGGGGCCGGTGCCCGGTGTGAAGACGGTCAGGGCCGCGAAGCCGACGATCGCGACGACCGCGATCCCGGCGGCGAGCCGCAGCGGAACGGACATTGGTGGGGTCCTCCACGGAATCCGGAGATCCCGCGATTGTGGTGTCGTCTTGATGGCCAGGAAGACGGCGTCGACCACCGGCCGAGGGGTCCGGTCGGACCCGTCTGCCAGCCAGTCGTCCACGGCGCGTTCGAAGGCTCGGTCGTCGCTCATGACAGTCGCCCTTCCTGGACCTTGATCGGCGCCCGGCCCGCCTCGAAAGCGGACCGAAGTGCGCGGGTGGCGTAGTGCAGTCGCGAGCGGGCGGTTCCGTCGGGGATGCCGAGCGTCTCGGCCACTGCCACGAGGGGCAGGCCCACGTGGTGGTGGAGGACGAACACCGCCCGCTGGTCGAGCGGTAGCCGGCGGAAAGCCTGCTCCAACTCGTCGCGATTGGAGATCGATTGGTAAGCGTCCGCGTCGTCCGCCCGATCGATTGGGAGAACGCGCACGGTCGATGCCCATCTCCGGTTGTGCGGAGCATCCGCGTAGCAAGCGTTGACGAGGATCCGGTAGGCCCATGCCTCGAAGCGGTCTGGCTCCCGCAGATGCGGCAGCTTCCGCCAAATGGTCACAAGGGCGTTCTGCAGAACGTCCTCGGCGAGGCCGGGATCGCGCAGGATGCGTCGAGCGATCCCGAACAGCGTGTCGCTGACCTGGTGCACCAGATCCTCGAATGCCGCCTGGTCGCCCGAGCGCGCCCGCTCGACGAGGTCTCGGTCCATGGGTCTCCGGCGATCAGCCGTGGTCGAGACGACCGCGGTCTATCGAGCATGAGGGTACGGAGCGCCGGAATTGTTCAGTGCGGGTAGTCAGGGTCGGCTCGGACGCTAGCGGCCCGCAGGGTCGATCCTAGGCGGACCACCCCAAGAATTGAATAGCTGATAAGTGTGCCCGTTTGTATCGGGCCGCCACTCGGGGTAGCACTGCGCACAGGGCGGGAGACTTACGAAACAGCTGCTCTACCGCTGAGCTATGTCGGCCGGAGCGCGAGTATAGGTGATGAGTTCAGACAGCAGCTCTCACCGCACGGGGAGTACGCTCAGGATGCTGTACGCCGGTAAGCACAACGCTCGAAACAGCTGATGATCTTGAGCACGCAACGCTCGAGGCTGACGTCCATCCGCCTCGATTTAGAACATTTGTTCGAATCATTCGGCGCTCAGTCCCGTCAGCCGAGCGACCGTTCACCTGGTCTCTCTCTGGACAACAGGAGATGACGTAGCCTATCCTTTGCCTATGACTGAAGAAGTAAAGCACGCTCGCCGACGTGGCCGGACGCGAATCAGCGGTAAGCACCAGGTCACCTTGCCAGTCGATGCCCTCGCTGGTGCAGGTCTCAAGGTTGGAGACCGGCTTCGCGCAGATGTCAGCGGACCGGGTCAGATCACCCTTGTTCGCGAAGACGATCCGCTCGAGCAATTTGCCGGAGCCCTGACCGGCGTCTATCCCGAGGGTTACCTCGATGATCTCCGGCGCGAATGGACCTGACGGTCCTCGACGCGGGGGTGCTGATCGCGGTCTTGAACTCCGACGATGCCCATCACGAACGCGCCCGCGTGGCGCTTTCGGCCGCTCGCGATCGAGGGGACCGGCTGATTGTCCCCGCGTCGGCCTATGCCGAGATTGTCGTCGCGCCGCTAAGGCAGAGCGCCGCGAGCGGCGATGCCGTCGACGACTTCCTCGAGGCACTTCCGGCCTTGGTTGAGCCCGCCACCCGAGAGATCGCCAGGCGAGCCGCCGAGCTGCGCGCCCGACACGGGACTCGACTCCGTCTCCCTGTCGCGCTCGTCGTCGCGACCGCACTCGTTCTTGAAGCGCGCCGGGTCATTACCACGGACGCTCGATGGCCCGACCTCGGGATGACTGTCGAGGTCATCGGCCAGGCGTAGGGCGTGCCGAACGAGTCTCCGGGACCTCAGGGTCGGTATGGACGCTCTCGGCTCGCAGCGTCGATCCTGGACGGGCACCCTTCGAAAACGAATAGCTGATAACTGTGCCCGTTTGTATCGGGCCCGCCACGCTTGTAGCACTGCGCAGAGGGCTAGAGACTTACGAAACAGCTGCTCTACCGCTGAGCTATGTCGGCGCGAGCGTGATCATAGGTGCTGCTCAGAAGTCATCTGCTCTTCACGATCCGCGGACCACGCGGAAGATCGTGCTCGACAGACGCGGTAGCACAGCGCTCGAATAGCTGATGTGTGGACGACTCGACTCCCGGCGCGAGCGGCGGACTGATTGACGGTTCAGACCACACGTTCTGTATGGCCCAACTCAAACCAACCAGCGATACTGGCGGCATTGCCCCGATCGACAGAAGCGAGGAGGCACCCCGGCACCTGAACGCGCCAGGTCTTCCGGGGCATCATCCTGCCTACGGCCCCGGTGACCTGACCTCGTCGACCACCCGACCGACGACCCGGACGCCTTCGTCGATATCGGCCTCGGGGATTGCGCCATAGCCGAACACGAGCCCGGCGGGCTTAGCTGGTCCCACGATCCGGTAGCGCCGAATGCCAGAGAGGCGGACGCCCTCGGCGGCCGCACCATCAACGACGGCATCCTCGTCGATCCCGTCCGGCAGCATCGCGACGAGGTGGAGGCCGGCCGACGCGCCGACCGGCCGGACGCTGGGCACGTACTGTGCGAGGGCGGCCAGGAGGCGGTCACGCCGGCGGCGATAGATGGGGCGCATCCGGCGCACATGGTGGTCGAAGCCGCCCCGCGCCAGGAAGTCGGCGAACGCGAGCTGCTCGATGCCCGCCGATCCGCGGTCGCTGGCCTCCTTCGCCAAGGCCAGGCGGTCGACGAGGGCGTCGGGCGCGACGAGCCAGCCGAGTCTGAGGCCGGGCGCCAGGACCTTGCTCGCAGAACCGGCGTACAGCACCCGCTCGGGGGCGAGTCCCTGGATGGCGCCGATCGGCGCCCGGTCGAAGCGGTACTCGGCGTCGTAGTCGTCCTCGAGGATGAACCGGGATCCCGCGTCCGCCCAGGCGACGAGCGCGTCACGCCGGGACGGCGGCAAGACGCCACCGATCGGAAAGTGGTGCGCCGGGGTGACGACGACCGCGTCCGCGTTCGAGCGGGCAAGCTCGTCGACGACGATGCCGTCCTCGTCGGCGGGGATGGCCGCGACGGACAGACCGTGGCGCCGGGCGACCATCGGCGTGTCGTTCTGCCCCGGGTCCTCGACCGCGAGCCGCCGCGCGCCGATATCGGCGAAGACCTCGAGTGCGAGGTGCAGCGCCTGGGCGAAGCCGTTGCAGATGACGATCTGGTCGGGAGTTGCGACCGTCCCGCGGACCCGATCGAGATAGACGGTCAGGACTTCTCGCAGCTCCAATGCGCCGCGCCCTTCGAGGTAGCTCAGCCGGGCGCTCGGGGTCTCGATCATGACCCGCCGGATCGAGCGCATCCAAGCCTGTCGCGGGAACTCCGTGACGTCGGGACGGCCGTAGGCGAAGTCGACCCGATACTCGACGTCGGGGCGGCTCAGCGCGGCCGGAGCTGCAGCCGGGGCACGCATGGTCACCCGGGTTCCGCCGCCGTGTCGGCTAACGAGGTAGCCCTCGGCGATCAGCTGCTCGTAGGCCTCGACGACGACGCCGCGCGAAAGCCCGAATTCATCGGCCAGCACCCGAGTCGACGGCAGGGCTGACCCGCTCGCGAAACGGCCCGAGTGGATGCCTGCGCGAATCTCCCGCTCGATCTGTCGGTGCAGGGGCTCGGGGTCGTCGCGGCGCAGCTCCAGGAGCATGTCGCTCGCCAAAGTGGTCCTCGTCCGTGTCATCGGAATGGACCTTACCAGATGGTCCATTCCAGTCGACGATGCCGGGATGATCGCATTCTCTCGACCCCTGACCCTACCGATCCGGATGACCGGGCCTCGACTAATGAGCGGGGGCATGCTGGCCGTGCTGGTCTCGGCCGCCGGTACGTCGGCAAGCCTGTACGTCCTGCTCACCGCCGTCCCGATGTACGCCGCGACAGGCGTCGCCGGAGGCGTGGCGGCCGGTCTCACGAGCGGTGCGCTGATGCTGTCGTCGGTCGCGGCGGAGCTGGCGACCCCGATCCTCGTCGCGCGGTTCGGCTACCGGGCGGCGTTCGGGGCCGGGCTGATCCTCCTCGGGGCACCGGCGCTCCTGCTGCCGGTCTCGACCGAGCTGGCGATCGTCCTGGCCATATGCGTCGGCAGCCTCCTCATCGCTCGGTTCGGCGTGGCCGCGCTCGGGCGCCAGCGCGTCCCGCTGGCCTATCCTCGGCCGAGCTCGAGGAGCTCGGTCCGGCCGTCACACCCGCCGATGCTCTCCGCTGAGCGTGAGCGGTCAGCCCCCAGAGAGCGACAGGCACGGCAGCAGCACTAGGAGGTGGGCATGGGCAAGGTCGTGTACTTGATGAACGTGTCACTCGACGGCTACGTCGAGACGCCGGACCACTCGCTCGACTGGGCGAAGGTCGACGACGAACTTCACACGTGGTTCGACGATCGCCAGCGCGAGTCGGATGTCTCCGTCTACGGCCGGCGACTCTGGGAGGTCATGGCCGCCTACTGGCCGACCGGCGAGGCCAACGCGGCCTCGACAGAGCCGATGCGCGAGTTCGCCCGGATCTGGAACGCGACGCCGAAAGTGGTCTTCTCGCACGAGCTCGAGTCCGTCGAGCACGGCGCGCGGCTCGTTCGCGGCGACGTTGGCGAGGAGCTGGCGAGGCTCCAGCAGGAGTTCGACGGCGAGATCGAGGTTGGCGGGCCGACGCTCGCCGCCCAGTTCATCGCGCGCGGGCTCGTCGACGAGTACCACATGGTCGTTCACCCAGTCGTCCTCGGCGCAGGGACGCCGTTCTTCCCGCCCGGCGTCTCGCGGTTCGACCTCCGCTTGACCGAGTCTCGCGCCTTCGCCTCCGGCGCCATGTACCTGGGCTACGAGGCCGTCCGATGACCGAAGCAGAGAGCGGCGCATGGGCGACCGGCACAAGCGCGATCACGCTGTTCGTCGAGGACGTGCCCGCCGCCAAGGAGTTCTACAGCGCGGCCTTCGGAGGCAGTGCGGCCGGCAGCGCGTCAGCCAGTGACCGGCAAAGGAGGTCACCATGACTCACATCTCAACCACCACCGCGGCGGTCGGTACACGATGAACACCCCCGCTTCGATCGTCCATCACGCCAGTCCGCGTGGCCGACCTGCTCGCCGAGGGCGAGCGAATGCCGGTTTACGTGCACGTCATCGACCATCCCGATGCGCGCGTGCTGGTCGACACCGGCATGACGGAACTGCACCCGGCAGTGGCCGACCTCGATCCCCGCCTCCGTCCACTGAGCAAGCAGGACTTCGACCTCGCCGGCATCGACCTGGTCGTCAATACACACCTGCACTTCGACCACTGCGGCGGCAACCACCTCTTCGACGGCAGGCCGATCTACGTCCAGCGTCGAGAGCTCGACGACGCGCGCAGCGAGGACGACTACACCATTCGCGAGTGGGTCGAGGCGCCCGGCGTGCGGTACGTGCCGGTCGACGGCGAGCTCGAGCTGCTTCCCGGGCTCCGGCTCGTCCCGGCGCCGGGCCACACACGCGGCACCCAGGTGGTCGTCGTCGAGACTGGCCGGCGTCCGGTCATCGTCGGCGGCGACGTGGCGGTTTGGTTCGGCGAGCTCGACGAGCCGCACACCGAAGGCCAGCTGCGGGTGCGCGCCCTCGACCCCGAGCTGGTCTGGCTCGCGCACGAGCACGAGCCGTGGCGACCCCCCACCGTCTAGGGCATCACGCCGGCGCTCTCCGGGCCCGCCGCGGTTCCGCGCCAATCATTCTCGTCTTCTTCGACAGACTCCTCGTTACATGCCACTCGACGACTCAACGAGCTGTCCCCGATCACAAGGATCGATACAGTTGAGCGTGTGAACCTACGTCAGCCCGGCGCCAGCGGTGGTACCATACGAGTATGGACAAGACGACCATCTACTTACCGACGGAGCTCAAGTCGGCGATCAAGCGCGTTGCCCGGCAGCGAGGAGTGTCCGAGGCGGAGGTCATTCGGGATTCGATCCGTGACGCCGTCGGCGATGATCGGCCGCGCCCCCGCGGTGGCCTCTTCGCGAGCCGCTCTCCGATCGCGCGCGAGGCGGACGAACATCTGTCGGGCTTCGGCGAGCGGTGATCGTCGACACCGGCGCGCTTCTCGCGTTCTTCGACACCGACGAGCCCGATCACGGTACGGTCTCCGCCGTGCTCGGCGGGTCGACGGAGCCCCTCGTCGTCTCGCCGTACGTGGTCGCCGAGCTCGACTACCTCGTGGCATCTCGGCTCGGCGTCTCTGCCGAGCTGGCCGTCCTGCGGGAGCTGGCCGGCGGTGCCTGGGACCTGCCCGCGATCGATGTCGAGGAGCTCGCCAAGGCTTGCGCTGTCATTGAGCGGTATGCCGACCAGAACATCGGCGTCGCGGACGCTTCGAACGTGATCCTGGCTGAGCGTTACCGGACGCGAACCATCGTTACCCTTGATCACCGGCACTTCGACGTCCTGCGACCACTTAATGGCGGACGCTTCCGGATCCTCCCGTGAGCTGAGGGCAGAACCAGCTCCAGGACCGGCCTGTGACACGGTTTCGACCGCCTGGGATCGGCTAGGAGGCGAAACGGGCCGTGGCGGCGATCCTGGGCGGGCACCCCTCGAAACGAATAGCTGATGAGTGTGCCCGTTTGTATCGGCCTTCCACGCTTGTAGCACTGCGCAGAGCGCGGGAGACTTGCCGATGACCTCGGGCGGACCGCGGTCTTCATGCCAGTCTTGACGGGTTCTCACGGCGCGGTCGCGCGCCCGTAGACTGACCGCAAGGAGGCCCGCCATGGCCGATTCGACCCGATACGTTGGGACCCGGCGGCCGCGGATCGACTCACGCGAAAAGGTCATCGGCGCCACTCGGTATTCCGCTGACCTGACCGTGCCGGGCCTGCTGCACGCGCGGATCGTCCCCAGCCTGCATGCACACGCGCGCATCATGGCCGTCGATGCCGCAGCGGCCCTGGCCCTGCCCGGCGTGGTGGCCGTCCTGACGGCCCGCGACCTCCCGATCGTCGGCCACGGTGAAGAGCGCCGATACGAGCCGCTCGCCCGCGACGTGGCGGTCTTCGCCGGACAACCTGTGGCGTTGGTCATCGGCGAGACGGAGACCGCGGCGGAGGATGCCGTCGACCTCGTCCAGGTCGACGTGGAGTCCCTTGCGCCGTTCGTCGACGTTGCCGCGATCGATCCAGATGCGGACGAGGCCTCGGTCCATGTCCTCAGCCGCGGCCACGAGCATCGTGGTGACGTCGAAAGCGCCTTCGCCCGCTGCGACGCGACGGTCGAGGGTCGCTTCCGTGTGAGCTGGGCGTACCAGGCGTATCTGGAGCCGCACGCCGCAACGGCCTGGATCGAGCCCGACGGCACCCTCGCCGTGACGGCCAGCACCCAGGGGACTTTCCTGACCCGCAACGAGTTGGCACAGATCTTCGGCCTCCCACCGTCCAAGGTGCGCGTGACGGCGGCCGCACTCGGTGGTGCCTTCGGCGGCAAGCAGGTCGTTATCGAGCCACTCGTGGCCGGGGCTGCGCTCCGCCTTCGCAAACCCGTACGGCTGGTCCTGAACCGCCGGGAGGACTTCGCGGCCACCAATCCAGCCCAGGGCATGGTCATCGATCTCCGGATCGGAGCAGGGCGCTTGGGCCGCTTCGAGGCTCTCGAGGCCCGCATGACCTACGACGCGGGGGCGTACACCGAGTCGTCCTGGGAGTGGTTCGCCGCGCAGCTCATCACCGGGCCGTACCGCTGGCCGGCCTTCGACGTCCGGGCGTTCGGTGTCCGCACCAATCGGTTCGGGGCTGGCAACTATCGAGCGCCAACGGGTCCGTCGGGCGTGTTCGCCCTCGAATTGCTCGTCGACGAATTGTGTGTACGGCTCGAACTCGATCCGGTCGACGTCCGGGCGGCAAACACGGTCGTCGAAGGCGACCCGATGGTGGACGACGACCCGTGGCCGCGGATCGGAGCCATCGAGTGCCTCGACCGACTGAGCGGGCACCCGATGTGGACCGGCCGGCGCGACCTGCCACCTGGTGAGGGCGTCGGCCTCGCGATCGGCGTTTGGCTCGGCGCGAAGGAGCCCGCCGCGGCGACGTGTCGGCTCGAGCCGGATGGCACGATCACCGTCATCACCGGCGTCGTCGACATGAGCGGTGCCACGAGTGCGTTCGCCACGATCGCCGCCGAGACCTTCGGGCTCCCGGTCGAGGCGGTATCCATCGTCACGGCCGACACGACGTCCGCTCCGCCGTCGCCGACCAGCAACGCCAGCGCCATAACGTACGCCTCGGGCCCCGCAGTGCAGGCGGCGGTCGCCGAGGCGCGCGACCGACTCCTGCATGTCGCGGCGGACGAGTTCGAGATCGAGCCAGCTGACCTGGAGATCATCGACGGGATCGTGCGGCCTCGCGGTTCTCCCGAAGTCGGGCGTCCGGTCGCCGAATTCGCCAAGGCACTCAGCGAGGCGTGGGGTGGGAAGCATCCGCCGGTCGAAGGACACGCCGCCACCGCCCAGACGGCCCTCGCGCCATCGGTCGCCGGTCATCTCGCCCACGTCCGCGTCGATGAGGAGACGGGTCTAGTGAAGCTCGTCGGCTACGCGGTCGTCCAGGATGTGGGCCGGGCGCTCAATCCCGCGTTGATCGAGGGTCAGATGGTGGGAGGTGCGGTCCAGTCGATCGGCCGGGCGCTGTACGAGGAACTCATCCACGACGATCGCGGGCAGCTGTTGACCGGCACCTTCCTGGACTACGCGGTCCCGAAGGCCGCGATGCTCCCGGCGATCGATACCTTGATCGTCGAGGTCCCGGCACCCGATGGACCGTTCGGAGCCAAGGGGATCGGCGAAGCGTCGATCCTGCCCGGCCCCGCGGCCATCGCCAACGCCGTTGCCGCCGCGACTGGCCTGCGAATGCGGGAGCTGCCCATGACCGCGCGGCGGATCTGGGCGGCGAGTAGGTCAACGAAGGGACCCGGCGCGCCTTCCTGACAGGGTCCGTCGACCGGGCTGTGCCCCTTCGGGGGTGCCGCTGCCAGGGTGAACAGTTCCTCTGGGTTGCTCAAGAAGGGGGCAGAAGCCGAGGCATCGGTCGCGCAAGCGGCCAGATCGTGGTCGCGTAGGCGTCCTTGGGCGATGGGTTGGCGTGCCTGAGTAGGCTAGGCGCATGGCTTCGCCCTTTGTTGGTCGCGATGAAGAGCTCGGCGCGATTGCAGAAATCGCCAGGTCGGTGCTGCATGACCGTCAGCCGGCCGCCATTCTGGTGGTGGGCGAACCCGGACAGGGCAAGACACGCCTGCTCGCCGAGGCAGGCAAACCCGCGGGATTTGGGCATTACCTTCCTGTCCTGGGCTACGAACCCGAGCGAAATGTCCCGCTCGCCGCGACACGCGAGATGCTCCGTGGTCTGGCGGAAAGCGCCGACCTGGAAGGCGATCCGATCGCCAGCCCGGCAGACGAACGTCCCGCGACCCTGGAGCCGATCCGTCTGTCCGAAGCGGTGCACCGAGCCCTGCGCCAGGTTGGACCCGCTGTCCTGATCATCGACGACCTCCAGTGGGTCGACGAGCTCTCGCTGGCGTTGTGCCACTACCTCGTGCGGGCGGCGACCGGTGCCGGCCAATCGTTCTTGACGGTGGCGGCTTCCCGGCCGTCGTCCGTCGCCGCAATGTTCGGCGAGGCTTTGCGGCGATCGCTTGGCGCAGACCGGTTCCGGGTTCTCGAGCTCGGGCCGCTCGATCTCGACGATGGCGTGCGGCTCGCGCGCGCGCTCGATCCTGCCCTCGATTCGAAGCAGGCTGCCGAGGTCTGGACCCAGGCCTCGGGCTCGCCGTTCTGGATGCAGGCCATCGCGGCCGGGCGAGACCCGACGGCCGAGGCGACGGCCGTCGTCCGGCTGCAGCTGCAGGGAATGGGTTCCGACGCGGGCCACTTGCTGGGTGTTCTCGCGATCGTCGGTCGGCCGGCGGGCGTCGAGGAGCTCGCCCGCGTCGACGGTTGGCCGCCCGAGCGGATCGCGGGCGCGCTTTCCGAGCTCGTCGATCGCGGCGTCGTCCTCTCGTCCGCCGGGACGGCTCGCATCGCTCACGACCTGATCCGCGCGGCGGCGACCCGCGACCTTCCCGACGACGCAAGCCGGCGGCTCCACGCCCGAGTGGCCGAGCTGCTCGAGGCCGACGCGCCGGACGATCTCCGGAGCCTTCGAACCGCCCTGGAGCATCGCCAGGCTGCCGGGGCGCCCGCGCTCGACCTCGCGCTCCGCCTGGCGACGGCTCCGCGGCGGCGCTGGCTGGGAGGCGATGGCATTCGGCAGCTCGCGGCGATCGCCTCCGAGGCGGATCCACGGGAGTTCCAGGCGCTGGAGCTCCAGGAAGCCGTCGCGGCGCTGGCTGCGGAAGTCGGCGAGTACGAGCTCGCCCTCGAGCGCTGGACGCTGGTGGCCGACGCCGCACCGACCGATGATCGTCGGCTTCGGGCGGCCCTCGGCGCAGCGCGCTCTGCCTACCAGCTCAAACGGCTGGATGAGCTTCGCTTCTGGATTGACCGGTGCCGGCGAGCGAGCGACTTGCCGCCCGCCCTCCGGGCGACGGTCGACGTCCTCGAGGCGCACGCTGTGATGTGGCTTGAGCATCGGACCGAAGCCGGCTCTGCGCTCGCGCGGAGGGCGCTTGGGTCGGTTCGGACTCTGGCCGAGGAGGCAGGTGACCCTGCGGCGATCGACGAGGACGCGCGGCGGGCCTACCTCGACGCGCTGCAGCTCAACCTCGAGGCAGCGATCCAGCGCGCCGACGCAGCTGAAGTCTTTGCTCTGGCCGAGGAGCTCACGTCGATCGCCCGAGGCTTCGACGAGTCCAGTCATGGCATGTCCGTGATCTTCGGCGGCGTCGCGCTACGCTGGCAGGGCAGGATCGTGGAGGCAGCCGGCCGGTTCCGGCAGGCGTGGGACGAAGGGCAGCACAGGGTCCTGCCCGCCGTCGCGATCGAAGCAGGCCACTGGCTCGGACACACGCTTCTGGACATCGGGGACTTCGCCGAGGCCGAACGGATAGCCCGCGAGGCTCACGAACTGCGAGCTCGAGTCGGTGATCTCGGTCGAATCCGCAGCCGGACGCGGACGGTTCGCCACGAGGTGGAGTTCGCTCGTGGGGACGAGCGCCTGGCCCTCAAGATGCTCCTCGCGGATGTCGAAGGGGAAGCCGATCCCCACTACCGGATCGCCTACCACGAAGCAGCCGCCGCGTGGTTGGCCTGGCTCCACGGACCGGCGGCCGCTGACGAGGTCGCGCGTCACGTGGAGATGGGGCAACGCCTCGCGCATCAGGTCGCATGCCCTAAGTGCCAGCTCCAGTTCGACATCTATTCCACCGAGGCGCTGTTCCGAGTCGGCAGGGTCAGCGAGGCAACCACAGCCGCCGACGAGCTCGACCGGAGTCCGGCGCCGCCGGATGCCCAGAGCCTGCACGTCGCACGGCGCGCGCACGCCCTGCGGACCGCGACGCACATTGGTCCGCAGGCAGCACTCGAGGAGGTCGACCGACTCCTGAGCGAAGCCGAGGCCGGCGACCGCGGCCTTGACGCAATCCTGGATTTGCTCGATCGGGGGCATCTCCTGGAGGCTATCGACCGCGGCCGGGCGGCCGAGGCCTATCGTGTGGCTGCCGAGCGTGCGGAGCGTGCCGGCGCGCGGAACCTCGCCCGCGCGGGCGAGAAGCGACTACGGGCGCTGGGGGTCCGAACCTGGCGGAGGAGCGCGGCTGGAGCAGCCGGAACGCCGATGACCGAGCGAGAGCGCGAGGTGGCCCGGCTCATCGCCGCGGGGGCGACGAATCCGGAAATCGCCCAGCAGCTATTCCTGTCGCGCAAGACGATCGAGCGCCATGTCTCGAACGTTCTCGGCAAGGTGGGCGCTCGAAACCGCACCGAGCTGGCGTCCCGCCTCGCTTCGCCCGGGGACGCGACGGTCGAGGATGAGGGAGCTCCCCGATGATATGCGAGGGGTCCCGGCCATAGGTTGCCTTCACGACGAGCCGATGGGGCCGTCGAGAGGCAACGAAAGGCAGGGACCGGGATGCGTGGAACTTCGGGGATCGCCAGGATTGCGAAACTGGGGCTGGTTGGGTCGATGATCCTGTCCGCGTGCGTCGCGCCCGCAGGTGCCGTGCAGCAGCAGCCCGACGACCATTCGTTCGACCAGATTGAGCGCATGCGCTCGGTGACCGGACACGCCGCGGAGCCGGACACGAGCTACGAGCAGGTCGAGCACAGCCGGGGCATCGCTTTGAGCGGGCAGGACGCGAAGCCGGACACAAGCTACGACCAGGTAGAGCGGATCCGATCGCTGATCGGCGTGCCGGCCAAGTCCGACACGAGCTACGACCAGATCGAGCGCCTGCGGGGAAGCGCCATCGGCCGATAACGACGACTCGGAGGCGACGGCTGAAGCCCGGGATTCGTCCCGCGGCTTCGTCGCCGCATCGCCGTGTGCGAAGCATCATCCGGTCATACCGCCGGGCGCGGACGGGTTCTGTGTGGTCGACCCAGCCAGCCGTCAGAGCCCGATGTCGCCGACGATCGCGACGAGGCCGACCGCCGTCTGCAGCCCGATGCCCGGGGTCGAGAGCAGCCCCGCGCAGAGGCTCGCCAGGTCCGGCCACCCGCATCAGTGGCAGGTCGATCCGACGTAACCGATCTTCGCCGATTCGGCTCCGTTCACGCGTTCTTCCCGGAGCGGCCAGCAGTATCGGCGGCCATCAACTGCAGAAGGTCAGTGTCAGCCTACGGGGCGAAGACGTCCGATTCCTCGACGAATACGCCAAGGAGCAGGGGCTCGAATCTCGATCGGCCGCGCTCCATCGAGCGGTTCGGCTGTTGCGCACGGCCGAATTGGCCGGGACGTACGAAGCGGCGTGGGAGGAAAGGGCCGCTCAAGACGCTGGCACCCTGTGGGAATCGGCGACCGGTGATGGGCTCGGGTCATGATGCGGCGGGGCGACATCCATTCTGTCGATCTCGATCCCGCGCGCGGCTCCGAGGCTAGCAAGCGCCGGCCAGCCGTCATCGTCAGCAACGACGCGGCCAACGCGACGGCAGGGCGACTGGGTCGCGGCTTCATTACGGTGGTTCCCGTGACATCGAACGTCGAGCGCGTCATCCGTTCCAGGTCCTGCTTCCAGCCGCCGAGACGGGGCTGGACCGCGACTCCAAGGCGCAGGCTGAACAGATCCGCTCGATCGCCGTAGAGCGGGTGGGTGACCGGCTGGGCGTCGTCCCACACGCGATCATGCTCGACATCGATGAGGCCCTACGCCTGCATCTGGGCCTGTGACCCGACCGATCTGAGACGATTCGAGTCCTCAGAGTCGGTTCGGACGCCAGCGGCCCGCAGCGTCGATCGCGTTCGCCGCGACCTGGGGGCTGACGCGTATTCCGAAGATCCGGCCCCGTCGGCGCCCCAATCCAGACAGCCCAGGTACGAACGTTCGGATTCCAGACACGGTGCGTTCATGATTGGGTGGAACGATCTGCCGCAGGCACGCTGGCCGTCGGTGGGACAATGCAGCGGTACGCAGAGAGCAGCCAAGGGGAGGTTCAACATGGCACAAGCGATGACGACGGTCGCCAACACGCCGGCCTGGGTCGATCTCGCCAGCTCGGATGCGGAGGCGTCGCGGAGCTTCTATGCGACGCTCTTCGGCTGGCAGGTCGAGGTCAATCCCGATCCAATGTACGGCGGCTACGCCCTCGCCAGGACCGGTGGCAAGGATGCCGCCGGGATCGGCCCAAAGATGGACCCGAATGGCCCGACGGCATGGAACCTGTACATCGGGACGGATGACATCGAGGAGCTGACCCGAAAGGTCCAGGCCGCCGGTGGGACCGTCGCCATGGCCCCGTTCGACGTCGGTGACCAGGGCCGGATGGCCGTGTATCAGGACCCGGCGGGCGCCTTCATCTCTGCCTGGCAGGGGACGCGCATGGGCGGCTTCCAGACGAACGCACCGAACTCATTCGGCTGGGCCGAGGTCAACGCTCGCGGCGTCGAGAAGGCGCTGCCGTTCTACGAGCGGGTCTTCGGCTGGACCAACCGGCAGAGCGAGATGGGTGAAGGACAGCCGCCCTACACCGAGTTCCTACTCGACGGGCAGAGCATCGCCGGCGCCTGGGAGATGAACCCGATGGTGCCCGCCGAGGTGCCGAGCTACTGGCAGATCTACTTCACGGTCGAGGACGTCGACGCAGCCTTTCGGAAGGCGATCGACCTGGGCGCGAAGGAGATGGTCTCGCCCCAGGAGTTCCCAGGCGGACGCTTCGCGATCGTGAGCGACCCGGAGGGAGCGAGCTTCGGTCTGCTCAAGATGGCGCCGCGCTGACCGCTCGCCTGCTCACCGACTGGAATTCGAAGGGCCTGGCCGCCGAGTTCACCCGGCGCGAGATCTACCCGCTCGACCATCACATGGTCGACGGCCTGCTGGCCGAGTTCGGCGAGGCCGCGAGATCTTCCGGACGCTCGACGCAGCAGCTGACGGGCTGACCTGCAGCGGCATAGGAGCCAATGGTGGACGCCTGAGCCTCCTGGCGATCTGCCGCCCGCGACCATGTGGGTGCCGGACCACGACCGAATTCCGCAAGGCGTGCAGGAAGGGCTCGTACGATGTACTCATGGCGGACGTGACGGCATCGATCGATGCCTCGGCGGTCATCGCCGAGCTCCTCGCTTCGGACGAACCCTCGGTCCGCTGGAAGCTACGGGCCCAAGTCCTTGGCGAGGACCGCGATGCGGCGCCGATGCGCGCGCTCCAGGCTGAGATTCGCGAGTCGCCCAGGGTCCGGCGACTGCTCGAGCGCCATGTGGGTGCTGACGCCGAGCATGCCCCGCCGATCTACGCGAAGTGGCAGGGCGCGCACTGGGTGCTCCACGCCCTCGCCGATCTTGGGTATCCGGGCGGAGATCCGGCCCTCGAACCGCTCCGCGATCGGGTCGTCGAGGGCTGGCTCGAGCCGATGTTCTACCTGGACTTCGCGGTCGATGCCAAGGCCGACGCGTACAAGCAGCGCGGGGTGCCGGTCATCGATGGCCGGCACCGGCGTTGCGCCTCGCAGCAGGGCAACGCACTCCTCGCGGTCATCCGGCTCGGCCTCGTCGACGATCGAGCCCAGCGACTCGCCGAGCGGCTGCTCCACTGGCAATGGCCGGACGGCGGTTGGAATTGCGACAAGGAGCCAACTGCCGACACGTCGTCGTTCATGGAGACCCTGCCGCCGATGCGCGGCCTCGCCGCGTATGCCGCCGCCAGCGGCGATGACGAGGCCGGCAGGGCAGCCGAGCGAGGCGCCGAGGTCTTTCTGGAACGGCGCCTGTTCAAGCGCCGCTCCGACGGCCGCGTCATCCACCCGGAATTCACCAAGCTCCACTACCCGCTCTACTGGCATTACGATGTCCTCGCCGGCCTCAAGGCGTTGGCCGAGCTCGGCCGGAGCGGCGACTCCCGCTGCGCCGATGCGCTTGACGTCCTCGAAGCCAAGCGCCTGCCCGACGGCGGATGGCCGGCCGAAGCCCGCTACTACAAGCAGTCGTCGACCGTTGCGCTGGGCAACGACGACGTCGATTGGGGTGGAACCAGCACGCGTCGGATGAATCCGTGGGTGACCGTGGATGCTCTGGCCGTCCTGCGGGCGAGTGGGCGGCTCGCGACCTGACGCGCGATCGGGGACCACGTACAGGGAAGAGTCGGGCTGGAGTCGACGTCGTCGCTGGGTTCAATTCACAGGCGTTCAGGCCCAGAGGACTGCGGCGGAGTCGCGAGCCGTGTCACCGGCCATCGGGCCGGCTGCCGCACGGCGCGATCACGCTGTCTGGGCGAACCACGCGAGCGTGGCCGCGATCGCCTCGCGATGAGGCGTCACCTCGGCCCCGAAGGCCTGGGCGAACTTCGCGTGGTCGACAACCCACGGCGCCTCGCGCTGGTACTGCTGTTCGCGGACGGCGCGCAGGGTCGGGTTCACGAGGGCAAGGGCGGTGAGGAGTGCCGAAGGCAGCACCCGGAGCCGTGGCGGTTGCCTGGCGGCCTCGAACACCAGTCCCGCGAAGCCTCGGGTCGTGAGGGTCTCGGCGTTCGGTGTATGCCAGACCTCGCCGAGCGCGTCATCGTGGAGGCCGAGCGTCACCAAGGCACGGGCGAAGTCGGGCAGATATGTGAACGTGTGCGGCATGTCCGGATCGCCGAGGACCTGAGCCTTCTTGCCGGAGAGCGCTGGAACGAAGAGTCGTTCACCTGCGGTCGACTGCCGGCCCCGTGGGCCGTAGTAGTCCGATGCCCGGGCGATGGTCGCCCGGACCGCGCCACTCGCGTGAGCCGCCATCAATTCGTCGGCGAGGGCTGCCCGGACGCGGCCGTTGGGGCCTGCGGCGTGATACTGCAGGTCCTCGGTCAGTGGTCCGTCGACCGGCCCGTAGGCATACAGGTTGTCGGCATAGACGATCCGGGCACCACTCGCCTTCGCTCCCTCGAGCACGCCGTGCATGAGCGGCGGCAGGAGGTCCGGCCAGCGATGGTACGGCGCCGACGCCGTGTGGTAGACAACGGAAGCGCCCACCATGGCTCGGCGGCTGGCTTCCGGATCCGTGAGGTCGGCAACGACGACGTCGACCCCGGGCGGCACATCGGCAACCGGGCTGCGGGCGATCGCTCGGACGGGGATCCCGCGGCGGACCAGCTCGTCAATGACGGCGCGGCCGACCGGACCCAGCCCAGCGACGACATGGAACGTTGGCTCTGACATGATGCTGTTCCTTCCCTCGCCCACCCTGGATCAGGCTGGACGGATGATGCCGTGGAGGGCGAGCAGGACGGCGGCAACGGTCTGGATCATCAGGCGCCCTCTCGAGGCGGGGTGAGCAAGGCAACGGTCACGAGGATCGCGGCGATCCCGGTGACGACCCCGAAGATCACGACCGGAACGAGTTCGACCGTGACGCCGGCCGCGGCATCGATGGCGAAGATGGCAAGGACCGACAGCCCCATCAACGCCGTAAAGCCGAGCGCTGCCAGGGCGGACGCGGGACCTCTTCGGTCGTGCCGGAGAAGCCAGACACCGGCGACGGCAAGAAGAGGGAGTGCGAAGGCGAGGTCGAGCGCGTAGACCGCGTTCGTCGGCAGGTTGAGATCACTGATGGATGCTGGCAGTTTGCCGCTGCTGATAGCACCGGCGATCTGGCCCAGCCAGAGAAGGGCGAATAGAACAGCCACAACGATGACGAAGCTGCCGGCCGTGCGGCGGGGCATGCGGATCCGACTTGCGCGATCGAGCGTCGGCTGGTTGAGCCCGAAGATGGTGAGCACGAACGACCAACCAGCGAGCCCGAGGATCGCGATGTGGACCGGCGTCAGCGGGTTGATGACGACCGAGAACGCGAAGATCGCGTATGAGTAGGACAGGTAGCCCAGAACGCCGATCGCGATGAGTCGCGCCCTCGCCGATCCTGATCGAGCCCTCCACAGACCCAGTCCGAGTGCCGGCACGGCTACGACCAGGGTCACGAGATCGGCTGCTCGGGCCTCGCGGACCATCTCCGCCGTGTCCCGGTATAGGCCCGACACCAGAAGGCCGGTCGCCGCGGCGACACCGGCGAGGAGGAGTGCCATGACGGCCAGGCCGTCCGTGATGTTGGAGCGTGTGCTCATGGTTTCATCTTGACGGCACGACCGGTCGCGCAGCCGCTCATTCCAGCACGGTGTCGCGGATCCGCTCGCGGGATGCCCGGCACGCCCACATGGACGTTGCGGCCCGCAGCGACGATCCTAGGCGGGCAACCCAGAATCGAACGCTGACAAGTGTGCCCGTTTGCATCGGTGACCCTCGCCACCAGGCAGGATCGCGACGCCCACCTGGGCATGATGGGCGACGGCCTGCAGGATGCTGAGGGACCTGCTCGTCATCGGGCTGGTCCCGGAATCCAGTCAGGCGCGGATAGCTCAGCGGCTGACCATCGCTGCGGATTGGGTGGGACGTACGAAGCAGACAGGTTGCGGCCGATCGACCGCCGCGGCGCGGACCACGTATCCCGGTCCGGATCAGCTCCAGAACTCGTCGGCGGCGCGCTGGTCGCCAGGGTGGAACCAGGTCTCGGTGACCTTGCCGTCATGGACGTGGAACACCTGGACGCCGTTGTCGTTCAGCGTCTTGCCGTCTCGCGCTGCGGTCCCCTTGACCAGAGCGACCGCGTGTTCGTCGTTCGCCAGCACGTCGTGGATGTCGAGCCGGAAGGTCCCGCCGGCTCGTTCGGCGAGCCGCTGGAAGAACGCGAAGACGTCCCCTTTGCCCTTGTAGTCCCCCGTGATCGGGCTGTGTCCACCGACGTGCCAGACGACGTCGTCGGCGAGCAGCTCCCCCAATGTGGCCATGTCTGCGGTCCCGAATGCGACGTACCCACGACGGACCAGATCCTCGTTCGGATGGGCCATGGCTCCTGTCCTCCAACGGCTCGGACGCCTATCGGCGCAAAGGCCGCGACGACCGTCAGCCCATCGCGAGCCTAACACGCGAGTCCAATCGGTCGACCGACGGACGACGTCGTCAGGCTTGATCCCGCGCCGGGTCGAGGCCATCGAGGATCAGATCGAGCCCGTACTCGAACTCGTCGCCGTAGTCGTAGCCGGGCTTCATGGCATGGTCCGTGATGAACGCGACGAGGTTCGGGTACGCATCCATGGGGAACGGCTCGAGCATGCCCTGTGCCACCTCGGCGACCTCGTCCCCGGTCTCGAACGGGAGGTTCATCTTGGTCAGCGCGAAGCCATAGATGTAGCTGTCCAGGACCGAGTAGGCGTGGGCGGTCATGGCCATGTCGAAGCCTCCGGCCCGGAGGCTGCCGATCACGGCGTCGTGGTGTCGCAGGCTCGCCGGACCGGGGTGGGCGCGCGACTCCATCAGGCCGATCGCCCATCGATGGCGCCCGAGCGCATCGCGGACGGAGACGCCACGCTGCCGCATTGCGGTCCGCCAGTCCGCTCCAGGATCGGGCAGCTCGATCTGGCCGAACACGACGTCGACCATCCCGTCGACGAGGTCGTCCCTGTTGGCCACGTGGCGGTATAGCGCCATCGGCGCCACCCCTAGCGTCTCGGCGAGCGTGCGCATGCTGACGGCCTCGAGCCCGTTCGCGTCGGCCTGGGTCATCGCGGCGCGCAGGACTCGCTCCCGGCTCAACCGGTTGCGGCCGTCCGCCCGCGAGATCGCTTGTGTGGCCATCCCACCGTCCCTTGCGTCCGTCGCTGGTGCCCCGGAAGCCCGGGGCTTGACAGCGTACACCGTACACAGTAGCGTACGCCGTACACATGAAGCGTACACCGTACGCAGACATCGTGCAACGGAAGGAGAGCCACCGATGAAGGCCATGGTCCAGGACACATACGGCTCAGGCGCGGTCCTGGAGACACGCGATATCGACAAGCCCGAGATCGGCCCCGACGAGGTGCTGGTCCGCGTCCGGGCAGCCGGCGTCAACCCGGCCGACTGGGCGATCATGAGCGGGCTGCCGTACATCGCCCGTCCGGTCTACGGGCTTCGCAAGCCGAAGAACGGCATCCGAGGGACCGACGTGGCCGGAACGGTGGAAGCCGTCGGCAGCAGTGTCACACGGTTCAAGCCCGGTGACGAGGTCTTCGGCTGGTGCAACGGCTCATATGCCGAGTACGCGGCTGCTGCGGAAGACGCGCTGGCAGCCAAGCCCGCCAACGTCACCTTCGAGCAGGCCGCTTCGGTCGCCATGGCAGGCATGGTCGCTCTCCAGGCGCTTCGCGATCACGGCCAGGTCCGAGCCGGCGACAAGGTCCTGGTCAACGGCGCCTCGGGCGGCATCGGCACGTTCGCGGTGCAGATCGCCAAGGCGCTGGGGGCCGAGGTCACCGGCGTGTGCAGCACTCGCAACGTTGACCTCGTCCGCTCGATCGGCGCCGATCACGTCGTCGACTACACGAAGGAGGACTTCACTCAGAGCGGCCAGCGCTACGACTTCATCCTCGACAACGTCAGCAACCACTCCCTGTCCGAGCTCCGCAGTGCACTCACCCCGACCGGGTCGGTCGTGCCAAACGGCGGCAACTTCGGCAATCGCTGGTTCGCCGGCGGCGCTCGAGTGATCAGCTCGCACGTCCTGGCTCGGGTCGCCGGCCAGCCACTTCGGCCGTTCCTCGTATCGCAGAATCACGCCGACCTGATCGTCCTCAAGGAGCTCATCGAAGCCGGCGAGGTCACCTCGATCATCGAGCGGACCTATGCGCTGGACGAGACCGCCCAGGCGATCGACCACGTCGGACTGGGGCACGCTCGAGGCAAAGTCGCCATCACCGTCTGACACACGCCCAGCCACCAGATCATCACCGCCACAGCCCATCTGAAAGGAACGCACCATGACCAGGTCGATCGTCACCAGGCTCTTCATCGGCGGCGCGCTCGCCGTCCTCGCCGGCGCCATCATGGGCGTCGTGGCCGTCTGGATCGCCATCGCCAACGGAGTCTTCGTCATGAATGGTCCCGATATCGTCGGGATCACGGGGAGCCCGCTTGCCTGGTCCCTGCTCGGGCTCGGCATCGTCGCCTCGCTGGCGATGCTGGCCGGCTTCATCGCCGGCTTCGTGGCGTGGATCGGGGCCCTGCTCAACACCTCGCAGCTCGAGAGCAAGGCGTGGTTCATCGTCCTGTTGCTGACGGGGGTCTTCGGCTTCGGGTTCGTCGCGATGATCGCGTACGTCGTCGCCGGGCCGGATGGAACCGCCGGCGCGGCCGGCCGGGGCGTGGGCGTCCCGGCGCAGGCGACGCCTGCATGACGGATGCGATGCTGTCGATGGTGGGCAGGACCGTGCTCATCACCGGCGGCACGAGCGGTCTGGGCAAGGCCACGGCGATCGGGCTCGCGAAGCTGGGTGCCCGAGTGGCGATCACCGGCCGGGACCTCAGGCGCACCGAGGCCGCTGCGGTCGAGATCCGTAACGCGACGGGCAATCCAGCCGTGGACGCGTTCGGCGGCGACCTCGCTTCGCAGGCCGAGGTCCGCCGCCTTGCCGATGAGGTCCGCAACGCGTACCCGCACCTGGATGTGCTGGTCAACAACGTCGGGGGGTTCTGGGCGACTCGCCACGTCACCGTCGACAGCCTCGAGCACACGTTCGCGGTGAACCACCTCGCCGCGTTCCTGCTCACCGATCTGCTGCTGGATCGACTGACAGCCAGCGCGCCGGCGCGAGTCGTCACGGTGTCGTCCGCGGCTCACTCGATGGGCGTCATCGACTTCGACGACCTGCAGGGAGAGCGCGACTACTCGGGCCAGAAGGCCTACAACCAGTCGAAGCTGGCCAACGTCATGTTCACCTACGAGCTTGCCCGCCGAACCGAAGGCCACGGTATCTCGGCCACGGTGCTGCACCCAGGTGTGGTCAACACGCGGTTCGGCGCCGAGGATCCCTCGCGGATCTACCGGTTCCTCGTCCCGCTCATGCGACCGTTCATGAAGTCGCCGCAGGAAGGCGCCGCGACAACGATCTTCCTGGCGTCGGCATCGGAGGTCGAGGGCGTCACCGGGAAGTACTTCACGAACCGGCGGCAACAGACCTCGAGCAAGGCGTCGTACGACCTCGGCGCCGCTGGACGGCTGTGGCAGGTCAGCGCCACCCTCGTCGGCCTGCCGCAGCGAGCGGCTTGACAGCCGATCGGTTCGGGAGTTCTCTCCGCGGGTGAGCATCCGTCGATCGGCGCATCGGACCGGCCGCCATCACGCCAGCGTCGTGGCACGGATCTGACGGACCATGGAACCCGTCCGCTTCAGCGGCGAGATCCGCTACTTCCATCAGGAACGCGGCAATGGGCTGGCTGTGGTCGACGTCCCGGCCGAGCACGTCGCGACGCTCGGCGGATTGAAGCGGCGGCGCGTCCAGGGCCGGATCAACGCCGTCGAATTCGTCTCGAACACCATGCCGGGCGGCGGCGGGCGGCTCGCCCTCAGCGTGAGCAGGGCGATGATGAGCGCGGCAGCAGTCAGCGTCGGCCAGACTGCAGAGTTCGAGATCTCCCCAGCGACGACGAGCTGAGCGGCGAAGCCGGTCGATCCGGGGCGATCAGCGCGCGGCGCGCCAGGCCTTGAACGTCGGCCAGCCCCACGGCACGGCCGTCGCGGCGACGAGGAACCCGACCATGAAGAACGTCGGGTGCAGGAAGCTGAACTCGCCGATGATCGCGAGCTCGACGACGATCCAGATCATCTGCGCGCAGCCGATCGCGAAGGCGAGGAACGGCGCGATACGGTCGTGCGCCAGGCCCAGCGCGGCGACGACGAACGAGCCGATCCCGAACAGGCCGGCGAGGATGAGGCCAGGGATCGTGAAGTCGGGGAAGGGGCTCCCTGCGAGGAGCGCCACGTCGAAGTGCATCACGCTGCCGTCCGGCTTGGCCATGAGCGCGATGCCACCGGCGACCGCGCCCACGCCGAGGAGGATGAGCAGCGCGACGCAGACCTTGCCCGCGACGTGGAGCTCCGGGCGCGGGATGACGGCGGGGGTGCGATCCGCGAGGGTCGGGCTGGTCATCGATGGGTTCCTCCGTGTCGCGGCCGGCATTCGACCGCTCTGTCACGATCCTCGTTCGGCCCGATCCGCGCGGGCAAGGGCCATCCCTCCCCGGGATGCATGAGCCAACCGGCCGGTCGGCCCGCCGATTCCCGATGGGCGGCACTGGCGGTGGCCGGCCGGCCACGGCCACCATCCGGATGCCATGTTCGACTGGATCGGGCGACTGGTGGTTCGCGCGCCGCTCCTCGTCATCGCCGCGTGGGTCGCGGCGGCCGGCCGTGCCTGCTGCTGGCGCCAGCGCTCTCGGTCGTCGGCACGGCCGACGAGTCCAGCTTCCTGCCGGCCGACGTCGAGTCCGTGCAGGCGCGCGAGGTCGGCACCACGGCGTTCCCCGCCGACGCGGCGGCGGCCACCGCCACGATCGTCCTGTTCCGGAACGGCGGCCTGACGGCGGACGACGACGCCTACCGCGATGCGTTCGCGAGCTGGCTCACCGACCCTGCCACGCCGGCCGCCGTTCGCGAGCACGTCCTGGGCGTCGCGACCGTCGCCACCGATCCCGTGCGGGCGGCGGAGATGCGGAGCGCCGACGGCACGACGGAGCTCGCATCCGTGCGACTCGATGTCGTGTCCTTCCAGCAGGGCGCCAACGAGGCCGTGAAGGGTATCCGCGAGCGCCTCACTGCGACCGCGCCGGCCGGTCTCGACGTGCAAGTCACCGGATCGGCCGGGATCGGCGCCGACTACGTCGCCTCGATCCTGGAAGGGACGGATCGCACGACGTTCGTCACGATCGCCCTGGTCGTCCTCATCCTGCTTGCGATCTACCGCGCGCCCCTGGCCGCCCTCGTGCCGCTGCTGACGATCGGGGCCGCCTATCTCATCTCGCGCGGGCTCCTGGGCTGGGTCGCCGAAGCGGGGGTCAAGGTCAGCACACTCATCGAATCCTTCGTGGTCGTGCTGGTCTTCGGTGTCGGGACGGACTACACGATCTTCCTGATCAGCCGCTATCGGGAGGAACTGGCCCGGACGGCCGACGGTGGGCTGAGTGACGCGTCGCGAGCGCTCGCCGCCGAGCGGACGGTCGCGCGGATCGGGGCGGTGATCGCGGCATCGGCGTCGACCGTCATCGTCGGCCTGGTCGCGCTCGCCGTCGCCCGCTTCGGCCTGGTCCAGACCATCGGGCCTGCGATGGCGCTCGCGGTGGCGGTGACACTGCTGGCCGGTCTGACGCTGGCCCCTGCCTTCCTCGTCGTGTTCGGTCGCGCCCTCTTCTGGCCGCGCCATCCTCGCCCGCTCGGAGAGGAGGCAGGCACCTCGGCCTGGGACCGCCTCGCGGCGGCCATCGTGCGCCGTCCGATCCTGATCGCCACGGCCGTCATCGCGATCCTGGCGATCCCCGCCCTCGCGATCCCGGCACCAACCACGAGTTTCGACATGCTGGCCGAGCTCCCCGCGACTTCGGACGCGCGGATCGGCTTCGAGCGCGTGGCCGCGCACATGGATCGTGGCCGGCTGATGCCGATCGTCACCTACGTCGATGCGCAGGCGACCGACCTGACGAGCCCCGCCGGGCTCGCCGCGATCGCGCGCACGACGGAGGCGCTGGCGGCGACCGAGGGGATCGCGACGGTCCGCAGTCTCGTGGCGCCGGCCGGCGACGGCATCGCCGCGGACCTCCATCCGTCGACCCGGCTCGATACCATCTCGGCGGGGGTCGGTCGTCTCGCGCTGCCCGGCGCGATCGACGTCGCGCTCGCCGATCCGGCCAACCTGTCCAGTCTGTCGACCGCGGGTGCCTGGCTCGACGCGATCGGGTTCGGGCCACCCGTGGGTGGCCGCGGACCCGACCTGGGCGGCCGTCACCGACGCGCGGACTCGCCTTGCGGCGGCGCTCGCGGGCCTGATGACGCCGGGGACCGACGATGCGACGACCACCACCCTGAAGACGCAGGCCGCGACGGCAGCCGGCGACCTGTCGGCGACGTTGACCGCGGTGGCCGACCGACTCCGGTCGAACCCCGACCAGGACTGGTTCCTCGCCCGGGGCCTGCCCGGGGACGTCGGTCTCCAGGTGGACCAACTGGTCGCGGCCTTCGTCGGCCGTGACGGGCACGTGGCCCGGGTGTCGGCGATCACGACGGACGACCCATATTCGAGTGCGGCGTCGGAGACGGTCGCGCGGGCGCGCGACTCGATCGCGTCCGTCGCACCCGGCGCGGGCGGCGTCACGCAGCTCGTCGGCGGCCCGTCCGCCGAGTTCGCGGACATCCACACGACCATGGACGCCGACTTCCCCGTCGTCGCCAGTCTCACGGTGGCCGGGATCCTGGTCGTCCTCGTCGTGCTCCTCAGGAGCCTCGTCGCGCCGGTCTATCTCGTCGCTACCGTCCTGCTGTCGTACGTCACGACGATGCACCTGTCCGGGTTCGTCTTCGAGCACGTGCTCGGTCAGGCCGGGACGAACACGTACCTGCCGCTCATCGTGTTCGTGCTGCTGGTCGCCCTGGGCTCCGACTACAACATCTTCGTGACCAGCCGGATCCGCGAGGAGAGCTCGACTGGCGATCTTCGGGCGGGCATCCGGCGAGCCTCGGCGCGGACCGGGATGGTGGTGACCTCGGCCGGCATCATCCTCGCCGGCACGTTCGGCTCGCTCATGGCGGCGCCGCTGCTGATCCTGTTCCAGATCGGGTTCGCGGTCGCCCTCGGCGTGCTCATCGACACCCTCATCGTCAGAAGCATCCTCGTGCCCGCCCTCGCGGCGTCGTTCGGGGAATGGAGCTGGTGGCCGTCGCGCAGGCGCGGAACGACGCCGCCGGCCGCAGATCGACCGAAGCCGGAGCCGGGCACGCCGCACGCGAAGCCGGTCGGCTGACACACGGAACGCAAAGGACGTGCCGCGATGGCAACCGTGATCGAGGCCACGGGCCTCACCAAGCGATACGGCAAACGGCGAGGGATCGACGACGTCGATCTCGCGATCCGGGAGGGCGAGGTCTTCGGGTTCCTGGGCCCCAACGGCGCCGGAAAGACCACGACGATCCGCCTGCTGATGGGCTTCCTGCGACCGACGGCAGGCCACGCCACGGTCCTGGGTCACGACGCGTGGACGGCTGCCGCGGCCGCGCATGCCGACATCGCCTACGTCAGCAGCGACCCGGCCTATCTCGGCCAGCTGACGGCCGGCGAGCAGCTCGACTACATGGCCGCCCTGCGCGGCCTTCAGCGGGGTGCGTGGCGCCCCGTCGCCGAGCGTCTCGAGCTCGATCCGACCGTCCAGGTCAAGAAGCTCTCGCGCGGCAATCGACAGAAGGTCGGGGTCGTCCAGGCGTTCATGGGCGAGGAGCCGCTGCTCATCATGGACGAGCCGACAAGCGGCCTCGACCCGTTGATGCAGCGCGAGTTCCTGACGCTCGTGTCGGACGTGCGGGCGGCCGGCCGGACCGTCTTCCTCTCCTCCCACAACCTGCCCGAGGTCGAGCGAGCCTGCGACCGGGTGGGGATCATCCGCGAGGGCCGCCTCGTCGACGTCTCGACCGTGAGCGACCTTCAGGCCTCGCACTGGCGATCGGTCAATCTCGTCCTTGGGGGAACGCCCGCTCCGGGTCTGTTCGACCTCCCGAACGTGCGTGTCGTCTCCGCGACGGCCCGCGACGTCCACCTCATGGTCCAGGGCGATGTGAACCCGCTCCTGCGACGCCTCGCCACGATCGACGTCGGCGACATCTCGATCGCTACCCTCGAGATCGAGGACGTGTTCCTGGGCTACTACGACGGGTCGCCGGCGGTCGACCCAGCGCCCGTGGAGGTGTCGCGATGATCCCCGCCCTGCGCCTCGAGCTCCGTCGCGGCCGCATGCTCGTCCTGTGGGTGGGCCTCGTGGGCATGCTGTACGCGGGAACCATGACGCTGTTCTACCCGACGATCCTCGAGAACGCCGCCGACTTCGAGAAGCTGATGGAGATCTACCCGAAGGAGCTGATGGCGGCCTTCGGGATCTCGGGCAGCCTCGGCGACCCGGGCACCTTCCTCAACTCGTACGTCTTCCAGATGATCTGGCCGCTCGTCGCCGCGATCGCCGCGATCCTCCTGGCCACCCGCCTCGCCGCCGACGCTGACGGCGGTTTCCTCGACCTGCCCCTCTCGACCCGGCTGCCGCGCGTCCGCTACCTCGCCGCGGTGATCGCCGGCCAGGTGGCGTGGCTGGCGGTGCTCACGGGCATGACGATCGGGGGTATCGTCGCCATGGACCTGCTCATCGCGCCGGACTTCCCGACCGACCGCGTCCTCCTCGCCGGCGTCCACGCGCTGTCGCTCGCGCTCGCGATCGCTGGGGTCACGACGCTGCTCGCCGTGGTCTTCCTCGACCGTGGCAAGGCCGGCGGGCTCGCCGCCGCCATCCTGATCATGATGTACCTGCTGAACGTGATCGCGGAGCTGTCGCCCGATCTCGCGGACCTCGGGCGGCTCTCGGCGTTCCGCTACTCCGACCTCAAGGCGTTGATCGACACGGGGTCGTACCCGATCGCCGCCTCGCTCCTCTACCTCGCCTTCGCCGCAGGCGGCTGGCTGCTGGCGATCTGGGCGTTCCGCAGGCGGGACCTCGCCGCCTGACGGCTGGGACCTCGTGGTCGAGATGGCCGACGGGCCCGATCCTGCGCCCGACGTGACAGCCATCGCCAAGTCCTGAGCGCGGACCCGGGTCGGCATCGACGGAGACGTCTGGCCGGAGGTGCATCATGCCGACGCCGCGGCGCCGCACTGCTAGTGTGACGACCGACGACCGGCCTGGTTCGGTCCGATCGAAGGCGTGACGTTCGCGATGACAGCTGCGACATCGACTCCGTCCCCAGCGGTCTCGTCAGACGGGGGTCCCCCTGACGCCGTGGCGATCACCTGCGTCGACTACGCACCCGACCAGGTCGAGATCCACGAAGTGACCGACATCGACGCCTTCCTGGCGGCCCACAGGCCGGCGTGGGTCAACGTCCGCTGGATCAACATCGACGGCCTGAGACGCGACGACGTCATCCGCGCGGTCGCCGAGAAGTACCAGCTCCATCCGCTCGCCATCGAGGACGTGCTCCACCAGGTCGAGCGCCCCAAAGTCGAGGACTTCCCGGCCTCGGGCGATCAACCGGGACGCTTGTTCATCGTGGCCCGTTCGGTCGACGATCGCGAAGGGCAGCTCCACACGGACCAGGTCAGCCTGTTCCTCGGGCGGACGACGCTGCTCACGTTCCAGGATGTCCACCGTCAGGATCTCGAGGCGATCCGCGAGCGGATCCGCGTGCCGGGCAGTCGACTCCGGCAGAACGACGTCAGCTTCCTGCTGTACGTGCTCCTCGACGGCATCGTCGACCGGTGGTTCCCGCTCCTCGAGCGGTACGCGGAACGCCTCGAGGATCTCGAGGAGGAGCTCCTCGATCGGCCGACGAACGCCACGCTCCAGCAGATCCACGCGATCAAGCGCGAGCTGATGCTCATCCGCCGAGCGGCCTGGCCGCTTCGGGAGTTGATCGTCCAGCTCCAGCGCGACCGCCACGAGTGCCTGTCCGACACATCGCAGACGTACATGCGCGACGTCTACGACCACTGCGGGCAGATCATCGACCTCGTCGAGACCTATCGCGAGGCCGCCGGTGGGCTGGCCGAGACCTACGTGTCGGTGGTCTCGAACCGCACCAATGAGGTGGTCAAGGTCCTGACCATCATCGGCACGATCTTCATCCCGCTGACCTTCCTGGCCGGTGTCTACGGGATGAACATGCCGATCCCGGAGAACGAGTCGGGACTGTCCTACCCGCTGTTCTGGGTCGTCTGCCTGGGCGTGTCGGGCGGGATGCTGCTGTGGTTCCGCCGTCGCGGCTGGATCTGATCGCCGGTCTGACCGGTCGGTCGCGGCGACGAAGCTCGAGGGTCGCAACCGCGGTCAGCGGCCGCCCTTGGCATGTCCGCAGTACCGCAAATCGCCCGTCGTGTTCGGTCGCTCCGGCACTGTCGTGCGATCGCGACCGCCCGGCACCATCGAGCGAGTGTCCCGAGACAGATGGAGGTCGAGCCATGCATGCACTCGTCGTCTTCGAATCGATGTATGGGAACACGCGAGCAGTCGCCGAGGCGATCGCGGCCGGGCTGTCATCCCGGATGCCGGTCGAGATCGCCGAAGTGGGGGTCGCTCCGACGGTCATCGGCGATGACGTGTCGCTCCTCGTCGTCGGCGCACCCACCCACGCTCACGGCATGAGCAAGCCGGAGACGCGCGGGACCGCGGCCGGCCGTGCCGACGAGACCCGTGGTATCGAGTCGCCGACCAAGGGCCTGCGCGAATGGCTGAGCGAGCTTGGCGCGGCCCCGAATCGCGTGGCGGTCGCGACGTTCGATACCCGGATAAAGGGGCCTGCCCTCCTGTGGGGATCGGCCGCCCGATCCGCCGAGGGTCAGCTTCGGAAGGCGGGGGCACACGTCCTGGCGCCAGCCCAGAGCTTCTTCATCTCGGGGCCGCGCGGACCCGTCTATGACGCCCTCGTCGACGGCGAGCTCGATCGCGCGCGGAGCTGGGGCGAGCGTCTCGCGACCGAGTTGCCGAGCTGATCTCGGCCGACCGCACGCGGCCGGCATGGACCCCGGGGCACTATCCTCAGACTCGGATGATGCACGTCGGCCGACGCCTGCTAGAGTCGCACTATGACCACCGAACGAACGGGAACGCCGGCTCGGCGTCGAACCTCGAAGATCGCATCGCCTGACGAACTCGAAGCAGCCTGGGCGACTCGCAAGCCCGAGCCGGAGGCCTGGACCCCCCGCCCGTGGGTCCCGATCCCGGAGCGTGCCGCGGTAGGCCGCGCGGCCCGCCAGCGCGCCCCTCGCAGCAGCCAGAGTTCGTTCGAGCTCGCCCCCGGTCGAGATCCGGTCGCGATCATCGTGGCGCAGGAGGCCGATCGACTGCCGGACCTGGTGCCGCTTCGGCACGGCCGGATGGCTACCTCGTCCTTCGCGTTCTACCGCGGCGCGCCGGCGGTCATGGCGCTGGACCTGTCCACGACGCCGCGGAGCGACATCATCGTCCAGGCGTGTGGCGACGCTCACCTGTCGAATTTCGGCCTGTTCGCCTCGCCCGAGCGATCGCTCGTGTTCGACACGAACGACTTCGACGAGACCCTGCCAGGGCCCTGGGAATGGGACGTCAAGCGGCTGGCCGCCAGCGTCGTGATCGCGGCACGGAGCAACGGGTTCACGCGGGTCGAGGCCCGGACGGCCACCCTGGCGACTGTCGCCGCCTATCGAACGCAGATCGCCCGATACTCGGGGATGCGGTTGCTCGAGATCTGGTACGACCAGACCACGTCCATGGACATCGAGAACCAGATGGTCGAAGAACTGAAGCGCCAGGGCGGTGACATCCTCCCCAAGGACGCCCGCGCCCGCGCCCAGGCGCTGTTCGCCAAGGCTCGCGGGAAGGATCGGATGAAGGCCAGCGGATCGCTGACCGCGGTCGTCGACGGCCACTGGCGCATCGTGGACGATCCGCCGGTCGTCGCCCACGTGGAGACCCCGGGTGGACCTGCGGCGCTGGAACGGACGTTCAGCGACTACCGAGCGACGCTCGCGGAGAACCGCCGCGACCTGGTCGAGCGCTACCGGTTCGTTGACTTCGCCCTCAAGGTGGTCGGTGTCGGGAGTGTCGGCACGCGCTGCTTCGTCGTCCTTCTCGAGGGTCGCGATGAGGGCGATCCGCTGTTCCTGCAGGCCAAGGAGGCCTCCGCGTCGGTCCTCGACCCGTACTTGGAGTCAAGCAAGCACGTCAACAACGGCGAACGCGTCGTCGTCGGGCAACGACTGATGCAGGCGACGCCGGACATCTTCCTCGGCTGGACGCGGGGCCCCGGCGGTCGCGACTTCTACTTCCGCCAGCTGTGGGACATGAAGGGCTCGGTCGACATCGCGACGCTCCGCCCGCCCGGTATGGGGTTCTACGGTGGTCTCTGTGCCCGCACGCTGGCAAGAGCCCACGCCCGGAGTGGCGATGCCATCGCGATCTCGGCCTATCTCGGGACCAGCGATACGTTCGATGGCGCCGTGGCCGACTTCTCCGAGGCATATGCCGACCAGAACGAGCGCGACTACGCGGCGTTCAAGGCCGCCATAGCCGACGGGCGGATCGCCGCCGTCGAGGGCTAGGAACCCGCGCCGCCGCCACGCCGTCCCGCGGCCGTGACCACCGCCAGGGGCATCCTCCTGTCCTGCGCGACTGTCGCGCTCCTCGTCACCGGCTGCGCGGGCACCGCGAAGTCGTCGTCTCCCACCCCCGTGACGACGCCGGACGAGGCGGTCGCGAGGGTCGTCGCGAACGAGCCGCGGCTGGCCGGCATCGCGCCGCGCGACCCGAACGCCATCGGGCAGGCGAACTGGTTCGAGGCCGTGCCGGCCTCGAACGGGGACGGCTTCGTCGTCACGGTCCGGGTCGGTTGGGGCGACTGCCAGGCTCATTGCATCTACGAGCACGTCTGGAAGCAGGCGGTGGACGCTGACGGGGCCGTCAAGCTCGTGTCGGAAGCTGGCCCACCCATCCCGGAGGAGGCCTGGCCGGACCCGACGGGCGGCCGGACCGGGATCCGTGGCACGGCGCTGGCAGGGCCGGTCTGCCCGGTCCAGCGGGCCTCGCCGGATCCATCCTGTGCGCCGCGACCGGTTGCCGGTGCCGTGATCGTCGTCCGTGACGAGTCGGGGGGCATCGTCGACCGGACGATCACGAACGACACAGGGAGCTACTTCTCGGCGGTCGCGGCCGGCACCTACGTCGTGGAGCCGCAGCCGGTCGAGGGGCTCCTCGGGACGCCCGGGCCGCAGCGCGTGGTCGTGAACGCCGGCGAGCGGACGACGGTCGACCTGTCGTACGACACCGGGATCCGCTGAGCGCGGCGCCTCCCGAGCCGCGGCCCGTACGAGCACGACGCCGTACCATGGCCGTCATGCGCCTCCCGGTGGCCCTCGTCCAGCTCGATGCGACCGGCGATGTCGCGGCCAACATCGCGACGGCGGTCGACCTCGCCGACGAGGCGGCGGCCGGTGGCGCCCGGTTGGTGGCGCTCCCCGAGTACCTCCAGTTCCGCGGCCCGGACGACGGCTTCCGGGCCTCGGCACGACCCATCCCCGGGCCGCACACGTACCCGTTCGCCGACGTCGCCCGACGACGCGACGCGTGGATCCTGGTCGGCAGCACGGCCGAGACGAGCGACGATCCGGCACGCCCGTACAACACGTCCGTCCTGATCGCGCCGGATGGGTCGATCGCGGCCCGCTATCGCAAGGTGCACTTGTTCGATGTCGCCGTCGAGGCCGGACCGGTCGACACCGAGTCTGCGCGGGTGACCGCCGGCGACCGGCTCGTCACCGGGGAGCTCGACGGCACGACGATCGGCCTGTCGATCTGCTACGACCTCCGGTTCCCGGAGTTGTACCGCGCGCTCGCCCTTGCCGGCGCCACGATCCTGACCGTCCCGGCCAACTTCACGGAGCGCACCGGCCGCGACCACTGGGAGGTCCTGCTGCGCGCCCGCGCCATCGAGAACGCCGCCTACGTCCTGGCGCCGTCGCAGATCGGCGGCCCGCCGGGCCAGCCGGCGTTCGGTCGGTCGATGGTGGTCGATCCATGGGGCACCGTCGTCGCCCAGGCGCCCGACAGGGTCGCGATCGTCCGCGCCGACCTGGACCTCGACCGGGTCGACGCACTGCGTCGCCAGATCCCGGTCCTCGCCAACCGCCGCCCCGACGCGTACGAGCCAGGCCTCGCGCCCGCCTGACAAGACGAGAGCCGCGACGGTCGTCGCGGCTCTCGGTCCCCCCGGTGACCCCGAGCGAGGATGATCCCGGTGGAGGGTCGTGGTGGGCGGAGCCTCGGGTCAATCGGTCAAGCGGACGATCTTCGCGTCGAACGGGCTATCCGGGATGTCGCCGCATTGCCCGGCTGCCATCTGCTGCGGCGTGCATTCACCGACGGTCAACGGCTGGTTGTGGAACCCGTCGGGCATGAAGTAGCCCCGGATGTCCTTGTAACTGCCGCCGGTCGCACTGATGACGTGGAACATGCGCCCAGCCCTTGAAGCAGCCGTTGACCTGCCCGTTCGGGACGCACGGCCCCGGACCGACGATCGGGATCGGGACGTCCTTGCCGGACAGGTACTGGTCCACGTCGCCGTACAGCGCGGTGTGGTTGCCCTGGTTGTGCTGGCCGAGGTACTGGTCGAACTCGAAGGTCGCGGTCACGACGTTGGTGCCGTTGATGATGCCTCTGACCTCGCTGGTGTTGACGTTGTTGCTGCCGTTGAAGTCGGTCCAGGCGATGTCCAGCGCGCCGGTCGGATAGTCGCCGTTGGACGTGCCGAAGTCCTGCGGGTTCGCCGACGTGTACTTCGGGGCTCCCGTCCGGGTTGAACGCGTCGATGCTCATCGTCCACGGTGCCGCACCGACGGCCGTGTCGATCGTCCCAGCGCGAGAGGTTGCCGTCACCGACACGTCCCAGCTGGCCTGCCCCGGGATGATGCTGGAGAAGCTGTTCCGGTGCGGCTTCTTGACGTCGACCTGCGACGTCGGCGCCGGACGCCAGCAGCACGACGTTGACATTGACGTCGACCCCGTTCACGCCGTGCGTGTATCCGTTGCTCGTCGCCGTCGCCCGGGCGGCTGCCGATCGCAGCAGCGGTCCTCGCGGCGACGGCGGGTCCGCTGTTCATGTAGGCGTTGGCACCGGCGAGCGACGCCAGGTCTGCGCCGTTCTGCTCCTCACGTCGCTGGGCGAATGTCCCGCCACCGTCGAGGACGAGGCCCGACCATGGCCATCATCGCGATGGCGCAGAGCGCGAACAGGACGAGGATCTGTCCGCCTTGGCGTCTTCGCGCCTGGAACTTCGGAACGTACATGCGGGGCCTTTCTATGGGATCTGCACGATGCTGCTGGACGACATGGCGATCGGGCCGCCTATCCCGAACATGACAAGGGGTCTGTAGGTCGCCCTCGTGGTCACCTTCACGTAGTCGCCGGAAGCGCACGGATCATGGCCATTGGCATTGCCGTCGATGCCGACGCACAGGAAGGTGGGCGGATCGACCATGCCCGGGACGAGGGCGAGCTGTGTCTCGACGGCGTTCAGGCTCTTCTGCCCCGCACCCAGCGTGATGGTCGAATCGACGGCCGTCGCCCGGGCGACTTCGCGCGCCGCCTGCGACAGGCCGTTCCACATGTAGACGCCGCGGCCGAGATCGAACAGGGCCAGGAGCATCAGCAGGAAGATCGGGAGGGTGAGGGCGAGCTCGACGAGGGCTTGCCCACGGTCACGCTCGCGATGGCGCGGGTGCTGCGCGGTCACTTCGTCGTCACCGGCAGGGTGATCGACACGGTGCCAGCAGGGTTGGTGACGGTCAGCGTGACCTGGAACGTGAAGGCCTGATGGTTGTAGTCGTGACTCGCCGTCGGGAAGTTGCCGGCGTCGTACAGGGTGTCGCCGTAGTCCCATCGCCAGTAGCTGATCGCACAGGCCGGCGGGCTCGTGGGCGTCGCGGTGCTGACGAAGCTCGACCGGCTTGTTCTTGTTCTGCTGGCTGTAGGTGAAGTTGGGGACCGGCAGCGGACAGGCCGGCGTCGGGGATGGCGTGATGGTCGGGGTCGGGGTCGGGGTCGGGGTCGCGGTCGGTCCCGGAGTCGGCGTCGGGGTGGGGGTCGGGGTGGGCGTCGGCGTCGGCGTCGGGGTCGGGGTTGGGGTCGGGGTGGGGATGGACCCACCGCCCTTGGGAACGAAGACGACATTCGCGTTCGCGGTCGACGAGAACGTCACGTTCGAGCCATGGGTGAAGACCCACAGGATCGGCGTGATGACGCTGAAGTGTCCCTGGACCGTGACCGACACGCCGTTGCCATAGGTCTTCGAGCAGTCGGGCGTGCAGGTCATCGCCACGTCGGCCGGGGCGATGTTGACGGCCGATCCCTTCGCCTCGTTCACGACCGCGCACATGACCGTGTTGGTCGTGGCATTGCAGGCCGCGCCCGCGACGTACGACGGGGAGTCGGCGGTCGTTGCCTCATAGGCACCGGCCCGCGCCGCGTTCGCGACGCTGATCTGCGCGTAATAGATGCGGCCCAGGTCGATCGCAGCCAGGAGCAGGATCATCATGATCGGGGTGACGATCGCCAGCTCCACGAGCGCCTGCCCGCGCGAGCGATTGCGCAGACGACCTCGCACGAGGTGGCCGATGGGGCCGCCCGGCTCGACGCGGGGCTGCGTCCGGGCGCGCCGGTGCCGGCGCGGCCCTGGCGTCAGGTCACCGGAGCGGCCCGGGCGGTTGGTCCTGATGCGAAACATGGAGTGTTTCCCCAGCGTTGGGTCTGTCATCGATGAACATTGGGGTGACCGCCTTTCACTGTCCCTTGAAATGGTGCTCGGGTGCATAGCCCGGATGGGGCAACCGAGGGGACCCGATGGTCAGCGCGACGCGACGCAGGGTGCAGCAGGGCTCGTTGTCCGCAGCGGGTGTGTCGTCAGGTCCGCACGACCGCCGGCCAACGCTGACCTGGCGTAGACACGAAGAGAGCCGCGACACTGGGTCACGGCTCACCTGCGGCCCCCCGCTGTGTTGCCTGATTCGGGCTATTCGGATAGCCGCACGATCATGTTGTCGAACGGGGTGGTCGGCGGGATGGTGCCGCATGTGCCGGCGGCCTGCTCTGCCGGCGTGCACTCCCCGACAGTCAACGGTTGCGACTTGAAGTCGCTCTTGAAGTAGCCGGTGATGTCCTTCTGACTGCCACCCTGGGCGCTGATCACGTGGAAGATGGCCCAGCCCTTGAAGCAGCCGTTGACCTGCCCGTTCGGGACGCACGGCCCAGGACCGACGATCGGGACGGGGACGTCCTTGCCCGACAGGTACTGGTCCACGTCGCCGAACAGCGCGTTGTGGTTGCCCTGGTTGTGCTGGCCGAGGTACTGGTCGAACTGGAAGGTCGCGGTCACGACGTTGGTCCCGTTGATGATGTCGCGGACCTCGCTCGTGTTGACGTTGTTGAAGCCGTTGAAGTCGGTCCAGGCGATATCCAGCGCGCTGGTCGGATAGTCGCCGTTCGTCTCGCCGAAGTCCTGCGGGTTCCCCGACGTGTACTTCGGGCTTCCGTTCGGGTTGAAGGCACCGATGTTCATGGTCCACGGCGCCGCGCCGACCGCGGTGTCGATGAGGGCTGCGGTGGCGGTGGCCGTGACCGACACGTCCCAGGTCGACTGGCCAGGGATGATGCTGGAGAAGCTGTTCCGGTGTGGCTTCCGGACGTCGACCTTGACATCAGCGCCGGATGCAAGGTAGTGGACGTCCACGTTCACCACGATCCCGTTGACCCCCTGCGTATACCCGTTCCGCGTCGCGGCATTCCGGGCAGCGGCGTCCGCGGCTGCGTTGCGCGTCGCAGGGCTCCCGCTCGTGTTCATGTACGCATTCGCGCCGGCGAGTGCCGCCAGATCCGCGCCGTTCTGCTCCTCCCGCCTCTGAGCGAACGCCCCGCCCCCGTCAAGGACCAAGCCGACCATCGCCATGAGGGCGACCGCCGACAGAGCGAAGAGGACGAGGATCTGGCCATCCTGGCGCTTTCGCAAACCGGGCCTGTGGGCGTGCATCGGGATTCCTTTCGAGGGGATCTGGATCATGTCTAGGGGATCTGGATCATGCTGGTTGACGACAAGGTGATCGGGCCGGCCATCCCGAGCAGGAAGAGTGGGTTGTAAGCGGCCGTGACGGTGACCTTCACGTACTTGCCTGACGGGCAGGGACTGAGCCCAGTCGCCGCGCCGGCGATGTCAACGCACTGGAAGTTCGACGCGGGCGGATCGACCATGCCTGGGACCAGGGCCAGCTGGGTCCTGACGGCGGTTCGAGTCTCGGTGGATGCGCCGAGGGTCACTCCAGGGTGGACGCTGGTCGCCCGCGCGATCTCGCGTGCCGCCTCCGATAGGCCGTTCCAAGTGTAGACGCCGCGTCCGACATCGAACAGGCCCAGGAGCAGCAGCAAGAAGACCGGGAGGGCGATCGCGAGCTCCACGAGGGCTTGCCCGCGATCACGCCCGCGACGGCTCGAGCACATCGTCATGATTGCGTTGTGACGGTCAGCACGATCGACACCGTACCGGCGGGATTCGTCACGGTCAGCTGAACGCTGTAGGCGTGTCCCTGGAGCGCGTACGAATGGCTGGCTGTCGGGAAGTTGCCGGCGTCATACAGGGTGTCGCCGTAGTCCCAACGCCAGTAACTGATCGCACAGGCCGGCGGGCTTGTGGGCGTCGACGTGCTGACGAACACGACCGGCTTGTTCTTGTTCTGCTGGCTGTAGGTGAAGCTGGGGACCGGTAGCGGACAGGCCGGCGTCGGAGATGGGGTGATGGTCGGCGTCGGCGTCGGCGATGGGGTCGCGGTCGGCCCCGGCGTGGGGGTCGGCGTCGGGGTCGGCGTCGGGGTGGGGGTGGGGGTGGGGGTCGGGGTGGGGGTCGGGGTCGGCACGGCCGCGAGATTCGGAACGAGGATGACATCCGCATTCGCCGTTGACGAGAACGTGACGCTCGAACCGCCGGTGAAGACCCACAGGAGCGGGGTGAGGACGCTGAAATGCCCTTGCACCGTGACCGACACACGGTTGCCATAGGTCTTCGAGCAGTTGGGCGTGCAGGTCATCGCCACGTCGGCCGGGGCGATGTTGACGGCCGATCCCTTCGCCTCGTTCACGACCGCGCACATGACCGTGTTGGTCGAGGAGCAAGCCGCACCGGCCACGTACGACGGAGAGCTGGCGGTCGTCGCCTCGTACGCTCCGGCCCGCGCCGCATTGGCGACACTGATCTGCGCGTAATAGATGCGGCCGAGGTCGATCGCGGCCAGCAGCAGGACGAGCATGATCGGGGTGATGAGCGCGAGCTCGACGAGCGCCTGCCCACGCGAGCGGCGACGGTTCCGTATCCTGGGCAGACGCAACATCGATCGGGGGACCCCCTGGTGGCCGGGACAATCCGATGCTGACAGCGTGACCTTGCGGGTCACATTGCAGGCCGGGACGTCCGTACTGCGCGGGACCACCCTCGTGCCCACCGCTGCGCACGAACGCGGTGCATCATCGCACCGCGGCGTCGCACGTCAAGGTGGCACGTCGCGGTACCTCCGGGTGATCGTGCGGCGTAGGAGTCGGGCGCCATTGTCCGCCTATGAAGAAGCGCGTCCTCGCCGCCGTCCTGTGGTTCTACACGGGCTGGTATGCCGGTGCCGTGATCGCGTACTTCGTCGGGGTCAGCTCGATCCTTGGCCCGATCCTCGGTCTCGCGGCGGCCGGGCTGTTCGCAGGGGATCCGCTGGGTGTCATCTGGGGGGCCCGGCGTACGGAGCCGGCGCCCACGCCGTCGCAGCAGGAAGCGGCCTAGCCAACCTGCCGTTCCGGCGGCCGTGCCGATCCGTCGCACCTCCGTCGCGACATCGCAGCGCACGGGGCCGCTACCATCGGCGCCATGCCGATGAGCGAACCTCCCGGATCCGTCGCGTCGTCCCCGATCCGCAGCCAGGTGCGGTCTGCCGTCGCTCGCGCGTGGGATCGGGCGGTCGCGTCGGGCGCGCTGCCCGACGTCCCGGCTGACATCTCCCGACCGCCCGTCGAGATCGAGCGCCCGGCCGACACAGCGCACGGTGACTTCGCCAGCAACCTGGCGATGAAGCTGGCCCGTCCGTATCGCATGGCTCCACTCGCCATCGCACAGACGCTGGCCGCAGAGCTGACCGACGAAGCCGCCACGGACCCCGCCGCGACACCGATCACCGCCGCCGACGCCGCCCCGCCGGGCTTCCTCAACCTCCACCTCAGCGACGAGGCGCTCGAAGCGACCATCGCCACGATCCTCGCCGACCCGCCGGCGTGGGGCCGCATCGCATCCACCCGCCCGCGCACGGTCAACGTCGAGTTCGTGTCGGCCAACCCGACCGGTCCGCTCCACATCGGCAATGCGCGCGGGGCGTTCATCGGCGACCTGCTCAGCCGCGTCCTCGAGGCCGGCGCCCAGCAGGTCACGCGCGAGTACTATTTCAACGACTCGGGGGCGCAGATCGGCAACCTCGGCGCCTCGGTGGCGGCCTTGAAGCGAGGTGAGCCGGTGCCCGCGGACGGCTACCAGGGCGACTATGTCAGCGACCTCGCGGCGGCCCTCCCGGAAGGAATCTGGGCCGCGGCCACCGCCGACGGCGCCGACACGGCGGGGGTCATCGGGCACTGGGCGGCGGGGCGCGTCCGCGAGGGGATCGAGGCCAGCCTCGAGGCGCTCGGCGTCCACTTCGACGTCTGGACGAGCGAGGCGCGGCTCCACGACGAGGGCTGGGTGGCTCGAGCGGTCGAGCGCCTGCGCGAGCGCGGACACGTCTACGAGCAGGATGGCGCTGTCTGGTTCCGCTCGACCGCGTTCGGCGACGACAAGGATCGGGTGATCTACCGCTCGAACGGCGAGCCGACCTACTTCGCGGCGGACATCGGGTACGTCACCGAGAAGCTCGGCCGCGGCTTCGACCACCTCATCTACATCTGGGGCGCGGACCATCACGGCACGGTCGCGCGGCTGCGCAACGCCGCCGAGGCGATGGGTTACGACCGTGAGGCCGTCCAGGTCCTCCTCTATTCGTGGGTCCGCTTCATCCGCGACGGCCAGGAGATCTCGATGAGCAAGCGTGCGGGCGAGTACATCACGCTCGACGAGCTACTCGCCGAGGTCGGGGTCGACGCCGCGCGCTGGTTCTTCGCGTCGCGCGGAGTGACGACCGAGATCGACTTCGACATCGAGCTGGCGAAGAAGCAGTCGAACGAGAACCCGGTGTACTACGTCCAGTACGCGCACGCGCGCATCGCGTCGATACTGCGCAAGGCCGCGACCGCGGGCCTCGCGCCCGCGCCCGGGGTCGCCGGGGCACTGGCCGGCGCGCCCGAAGCCGCACTGGCACGCGCGATCGTCCGCTTTCCGGAGGTCGTCGAGGACGCGGTCGAGGCCGAGGAGACGCAGGGCGTGACGGCGTACGCGACGGAGCTCGCGACGACGTTCCACGGGTTCTACCGCGACGCGCGGGTGGTCGACGCCGACGAGCCGGACCGGTCGGCGGCACGGCTGGCGCTCGCCGAGGCCGCGCGTATCACGCTCGCGAACGCGCTGGCGCTGCTGGGGATCTCGGCACCCGAGTCGATGTAGGTCGCGCGGCGCGACACCGCACAGGATGGGCCGGAGCGTCCGGAGCTTCGCCGCCGCTTACCCGGCCAGGCCGAGCGCGCTCGCCACCTTCCCCAGCGTGCCCGCGTCGTTGGCCACGAGGATCCAGCGGGTCTTCCCGCCGGCACCCGGCAGCACCCGCGATACGCCCTGCGCCTTGCCGAGTGCCGTCGTCGCGGCCGTGTCGAATGCGGCCGCGTCGGCAGTGGTATCCCAGGCCGTCCGCATCGCCACGGCCCAGGCGCCGTCGGGTCCCTCGATCACGGCCAGCCGATCACCACCCCAGCCGGCCGCGGCCGCCGTCGCCAGGGTCGGATCCACGCCGCTCTCCTTCAGCCAGACCCCCATCTGGAGCTCGCCGAACGTGTCCTGGACCGGGACGGTCCAGCCGGCCCCGAGCCGCTTCGCCAGGTCGGCCGGCATCGCCACCTTCACGGGCGCCTCGGCCGCCGCGTACTTCTCGGGATGGAGGATCTGTTCGGTGGATTCGGGCATCCGGCCGTAGAGCGCGTCGATCGCGGCCCAGTCGCCGGTGCCGAAGGCGCGCTGGATGAACCCGAACCCGGTCGTATACGGGAATTCAAGCGGCGCGCGCAGGATGGCGGGCGCGTTCGCGAGTGCCGCGCTGGCCTCCGGGTCGGCGCTGGCACCGAGGATCTGCAATAGCTCGTCCGGCTTCAGGTTGGCGGCCGCCCACTGGGTCATCGTCAGGGTCGCGTCGCCTTCATAGACCGCCTGGCGCGCCAGGATCCGGTCGCCCTGGTCGAGGATCCCTTTCTGGTCCTTGAAGACCGTGAAGTGCTGATCCTGGAGCGCGTGGTCGTATTCATGGGAGAAGTAGAACCGCTCGGTCGGGCCGGGTGCCCCGGTCTTCGACACGACGTATATCCTGCCCTGGTCGTCGCGGTAGAAGGCCGCGACGCCGCCGCTCAGCAGGTCGAGCGTCAGGGTGCGCAGGCTGGTATCGGCCGGGATCAGCCCGAGGGCCTTGTAGAAGCGCTCCTCGGCGGCGAGGTACGCGGGTGGCGTTTCCTCGTCGAACTGCTTGGTGAGCATCGCCCGGAGCTCGTCCCCGGTGATGAGCTGTCGCGGGACGGGTCGGACCGCTTCGAGTCCGCGCAGCGCGGCGACCTGGGTCTCGACGGCGTCGTAGATCGCGTCGGTCGCCGCTCCGCCGCTGGCCGACGGTGCCGCGGCCGATGCGCTCGGCGATGCGATCGGGGTAGGCGTGGCGGTCGAGGTCGGGACCGCCGATGCCGAAGCGGCCGGGTTGGGCGACGAGGTCGCCGAACCGCACGCGGCGGCGAGCACGGCCAGCAGGACGAGCGGCAGGAGGAACGAGCCACGCGGACGGCGCGGCGGGTGAGGGTGTGACATGCGCCCGATTGTTGCACGGGAACCGCGATGGCCTGATTCTGCCGGCCGCGATGTCGCTTTCTTAATCGGTTGCCGTCTCGACCCTGAATCAGGCGTCCCGTAGCGTAGTGGTCGGACGAACCCCCAAAAGGTTCCATCCCTCCCTCCCTCGACCGGAGGTGCCGATTGGGCAGGCACCTCCGGTCTTTCGATTCCTGCTTGCAGGGAACGATGGCGGCGTGGAGCGGCGGTGCAGGGCGGTGTGTCAGAATCGAGGCGATGGAACTCACCTGGTACGGTCGCACTTGCATGCGGCTGCGCGGCAAGGACGCCGTGGTCGTCGCGGATCCGTTCCAGTCGGTGGTCGGGCCGACGGGGCGCGGGATCAGCGGCGACATCGTCACCTTCAGCCACCCCGACGATCACCCCCTGCCGCGGGCGAAGGGCAAGCACTCGCGTGACGGACGCACGCTGCTGCCGTCGAGCCTCGACGACGCCTTCGTGCTCGATGGCCCGGGCGAGTACGAGGTGAAGGAAGTCCTGGTCACCGGCGTCCGGACCTATCGTGACGACGCGCGCGGAGCCGAGTCGGGCAAGCAGGTCTCGTTCGTCATCGAGGTCGACGGGGTCCACACCATCCATCTCGGCGACATCGGCCACCTGCTGTCGGAGGAGAAGCTCGCCGACATCGGATCGGTCGACATCGCCTGCTTGCCCCTGGGTGGCTCGCTGTCACCGACCCGGGCCGCGGCGATCATCGCCCAGCTCGACCCGCACATCGTGGTGCCGATGCCGATCTGCGACGACGACGCCGAATGTGCGGACGCATTGAAGCGCTTCTTCCACGAGATGGGCGCCGAGGCGACCACGCAACCGAAGCTCTCGGTGACGGCGACCAGCCTGCCGGCCGAGACGACGACCGTCCTCCTCGAAGCGCGCGGCAAGCAGGTCTGACCCGCTAGCCGCGGTCGAGCACCACGCGACCGCGCTTCACGACCGTCCGCGCGAGGTCCGCCGCGGGCCAGTAAGGGATCTGCGTCGAGCTCGGCACGCGCCACACGACGAGGTCGCCTTGCTTGCCGGGCTCCAGCGAGCCGATCTCGTCCTCGAGCCCGACCGCGCGCGCCGCGTTGATGGTCACCGCGGCGAGCGCTTCGTCGGGCGTCATCCGGAGCTCGATGCAGGCGAGCGTCATCGCGAGGGGCAGGCTGGCGGTCGGCGAGGTGCCCGGGTTGAAGTCGGTGCCGATCGCGACCGGGACGCCACGCTCGATGAACGTCCGCGCCGGGGCGCCGTGATCCTTCATCAGGAACCAGCTCGTCGCGGGCAGCAGCGTCGCCACGACGGGGTGGCCGTCGGCCGCTGCCCCGGCGAGCGCGTCGATGCCGGCGTCGGACGGCGTCGCGAGGTGGTCGGCGGACGCGGCACCGAGCTCGGCCGCCAGCTCCGCGCCACCCGACGGCGCCAGCTCGTCGGCATGGAGACGCAGACTCATCCCGAACCCGGCCGCGGCCTGGAGGATCCGCCGCGACTGGTCGGCCGTGAACACGCCGCCCTCGCAGAACACGTCGCAGAACCGTGCCCGGCCGTGGGCGGCCACACCGGGGAGCTGCTCGTCGATGATCGACCGGACGTAGGCCTCGGTCCCCTCGGGCCGGCTGCGGTACTCCGGCGGCACGGCGTGCGCCCCGAGGTAGGTCGGCACGATCTCGATCGGTCCCTCGCGACCGAGCCGGTACGCGGCCTCGATCAGCCGGATCTCGGTCTCGAGGTCGAGGCCGTAGCCGGACTTCGCCTCGATGGTCGTGACGCCATGGCCGAGCATCTCGTCGAGCCAGCGCCGCCCATGCGCGAGGAGGGCCTCGATCGTCGCGGCGCGCGTGGCAGCGACCGTCGAGAGGATGCCGCCGCCCGCCTCGAGGATCTCGAGATAGCCGGCACCCAGCTGGCGGAGCAACCACTCGCCCTCGCGCGAACCCGCGAACAGCAGGTGCGTGTGCGGATCGATCAGGCCGGGCGTCACGCAGCCGCCGCCCGCGTCGACCCGAGCGAACCGCCCGAGCGGATAGCCCTCCGCCTCCAGCGCCGTCTCGAGCCCTGCGCGCGGCCCGACGGCGGCGATCCGGCCCTCCCAGCAGGCGACGACCGGGGCGTCTGGGGCGTCGATCCCGCCGACGGCAGCCGCCGACAGGCGGGCGACGTCCGCCTGGCTCGCGCCCATCCGCACGCCGCCCGCCAGCGTCACGACCTCCGACGCCCCGACGATCAGCAGGCCAGGGGTCGGCTCGTCGCTGCGCCCGCCGCGGATGAGGCGGAACGGGCCACCGCTCACCGGGGATCGCCCGCGCGAGCCGCCTCGAGACGGAGCTCGAGCGCCTGCATCGGGGAGAAATCGCGCAGGCGGAGGTACGCCGCGGCCGTGGCGAGCCGGCGCTCGACGGTGTCCTCCGAGGGCGCCCCCGCCCGGTCGGCAACGGCGAGGAACGCCGCAAGCGGGGCGAGCCCGATCAGCTCGGACTCGGCGAGTGTGACGCCATCCTCGGCCGCGATGTCGCGGACCGTTTCCCAGACGACCCACAGCGGCGTCGTCGCGAAGTCGAGCAGGTTCATCGAGACCTGCGCGCGGCCGAGCTCCTCGATCCAGAAGCCGTTGGCCTGGACGCGCGGGAGGCCGCCGCCCGACTCGCGCACGCGGCGCGCGACGCGCTTGGCGAGCTCGACGTCCGTCGAGTCGAGATTGATGTTGTAGGCGATGAGGAACGGCCGGGCGCCGACCGCGACCGCTCCCGCGGACGGATGCATCCGCGACGGTCCGAAGTCCGGTCCTCGCCCCAGCTGGTCGATCTCCAGCTTGAGGCCCTCGTACTGGCCGCGGCGGACGTCGGCCAGCTTGACCCGCTCCGGACGCGCCGCAGCCCTGGCATACAGGAACACGGGCAGGTCGAAGCGGGTCGCGATGCGCTCGCCGAACGACCGCGCGAGCTCGACGCAGTCGTCGATCGTCGTGGCCGCGAGTGGCACGAACGGGATGACGTCGACGGCGCCGATGCGCGGGTGCTCGCCGGTGTGGGCCTCCATGTCGATCTCGTGGATCGCCGCCGCGACCAGGCGCTCGAGGGCGTCGGTCACGGGGCCGTGCTCGCCCGCCAACGTGAACACCGATCGGTTGTGGCTCGCGTCGCTCGTCCGGTCCAGGAGGTAGACGCCCGGAGCGGCCTCGATCGCCTCGGCCAACCGGTGGACGACGTCGAGCCGCCGACCCTCGGACACGTTCGGGACCGACTCGATCAGCACTCGTCGATGCTAGTCCGCCGGAGATCGGTCCGACGGTCCGCGTGCAGCCGACCTTATTTGGTGCGGCCCGGCGGCTCCGTCCCTTTCTTGACCGGCAGCTCCGTCGCCTTGCCGAACTGGACGGCCGCGGTGTGGACCGTACCGTCCCTGAGCACCAGGACGAGCGCGCGACACGTACCCGCCCACGACTTGTCGGTCTTCCAGGTGAAGGTGTACCGGTCCGCACCCTTGACGTAGTTGAGTGATTCGCTCGCGGCGGCAGGTGTGCTCGCCTCGGTCGGCGGGGTCGACCCGCAATCGTACGAAGCGGACGCCGGGTAGCCGGGCTTGAAGATCGCCAGGCCTTGATCGCCACCGAGGCTGAACTTGACCGGGCTGGTGGACGGCATTGGGCGCCGCGCCGCCACGGATCGGCGGACCGAACCCACCAAACGCCCAGATGACGTCGACCGTCGCCGCGTCGGTGGCCGTCGACGCCCCGGGTCGCTGACCTGGACGCTGATCGACCGCGCCGGGGCGCCTGCAGGCCGGCCGCGGAGAACACACATGAGGCGCCCGGCGTCTCGAAGGTCCCGTTGCCGTCGACGTCCCAGGCGTAGGTCAGGGCGTCGTCGTCGGGGTCGGTGGCCGTTGCCGTGAGCGTGACCGAGCCGCCCTCGACGACCGCATAGGACCGCCGGCGTCGACCGTCGGGCTGCCGTTGAGGTCGGCGGTCGTGAACGTGAACCCGAAGTCTGCCGCCATCGCGTCGGGCGGGTCCGCCTGGTCGCGGTCGGTGACGGCCGTTGAGATGATGTTCGCGACGCACGATTCATTCTCGGCGAAGTCGAGCGTCGGATCGAGGACGTACGTCGTCGGTCCGCCGCTGACGCTCGCGACGTGGGCACCGCTCGTGCCGCACGAGAGCGTGAACCACGTTCCCGCGACGTCGACCGGTTCGCTGAAGGTGATCTGGACGTTCGCGTCGACGTCGACGTCGACCGCGCCGTCGGCCGGGGTGGTGGACGCGACGTCTGGAGCGTCGTCCGGAGGTGCGGCGGTCGTGAACGACACGATGACGTCGTTCGCCATCGCGTCGGGGGGATCGTTCGTGTCCTGGTCGGTCACGTCCTTTGCCAGGATCGTCAGGCTGCACCCCTCGCTCGGCGCGAAGTCGGCCGCCGGATCCAGCGTGAAGGTCTGCGGTCCGCCGCCGACGACCGCCGGGTGCGCGCCGCTGGTTTCGCAGGCGATGGCGTACCACGAGCTCGACACGTTGACGGGCTCGTTGAACGTCAGCTTGAGGCTCGTGCCGGTCGCGATGTCCGCGGCGAGGTCGGTCGGGTTCGTGGCGGTCACCGTAGGCGCCTCGTCGGGAGGGGCCGCCGTGGTGAACCCGACAACGGCGTCGCTGTCCATGGCGTCGGGGGGTCGTTGGTGTCCTGATCGGTCACATGCGAGGCGACGACGGTCAGGCTGCAACCCTCGCTCGGGGCGAAGTCGATATCCGGGTTCAGGGTGTACGTGGTCGGGCCACCGCTGATGGTCGCCGGATGCCCGCCACTCGTGGCGCACGACAGGTCGAACCACGAACCGGCGACGTCGACCGGTTCGCTGAACGTGACCTGCAGGTTTGTGCCGACCGCGACGTCGACGGCGCCATCCGTTGGCGTCGTGGCGGCCACCGATGGAGCCGTGTCGGGCGGCAGGCCGGTGACCGAGATGTCATCGATACCGACCCACTCGTCGTTGCCCGGCGCGTCCGTCGTGATGACGCGCAGCTGGACGATCGGCTGGTTGTTCGCGGCCGGGGGGAGCGTCACGCTCACCGGCGTCACCTGCGTTGCGAGGCTCGGCCCACCGGTCGCGTCGGCCACGTAGCCGGCGGGCAGGTTGGTGAACGATCCGGATGATGCGAGGCGGTACTGGAGGGCGACCTGCTGGAAGGCGTTGTTCACCGAAGCGTCGACGTCGCGCAGGTTGTAGGCGACGTGGATGTTCGCCAGTCCGATGGTGTTGACGGAGATCACGATGCTCGGGGCGTCCGCCGTCGAGGAGCCCTCGATGGCGACCACCGGATCGGCGATCTCGAACTCGGCGACGCCCCCCTGGATGAGGCCGAGGTCGGCCGGATCGGCCTGGTTGGCGACGACGGTGAGCTCTCCGCTGTCGACGGTGACCTGCTGAGGATCGGCTCCGGTCACCGCGATGTTCGCCCCGAGGGATCCCGACACGCCTGGAACAGCGTTCCAGTCGTTGTCGGTCGTGATCAGGGCGGTGTTCGACCAGACCTGGCTGAACGGCAGGCTCTGGGGTGTCGAGTTCGCGGCGACGCGTACGACCGTGAGGATGGACAGCAGGAACGCGCCGACCAACGCGCCGACCGCGGAGCGATATCGGGCGGTATTGGTGATCACGGCAGCGAACCTCCCCGGGAGCCTGGCCGTCAGGTGACGACTACGGTACCAACCCCGCCCGATACCAGACTGCACATGACCGACCTGCGGCGCGGAGCGGCACCGGCCAAACGTCCGGTCAGGCCTCTGGGAGCATCGGCACCCGAATGGTGCGTTCCCGCGCCACTTGAACGGCGCGGTCATAGCCGGCGTCCACGTGACGCAACACGCCCATCGCCGGGTCGGTCGTGAGCACCCGTTCGAGCTTCTCAGCGGCGAGCGCCGTCCCATCGGCCACGACGACCATCCCGGCGTGCTGCGAATAGCCGATCCCGACCCCGCCGCCATGGTGGATCGAGACCCACGTCGCACCCGCCGCGGTATTGACCAGGGCGTTGAGCAGCGGCCAGTCGGCGACCGCGTCGGAGCCGTCGGCCATCGCCTCGGTCTCGCGGTTCGGCGAGGCGACGGAGCCGGCGTCGAGGTGGTCGCGGCCGATGACGATCGGCGCGCCGACCTCGCCCGTCCGGACCAGCTCGTTGAAGGCCAGCCCGGCCTTCGCCCGCTCGCCGTAGCCGAGCCAGCAGATGCGCGCCGGAAGGCCCTGGAACGGGACGCGCTGCTGGGCCATCGCGATCCAGCGCTGGAGCCCCGCGTCGTCGGGAAAGAGCTCGAGGACCGCCTGGTCGGTGCGCAGGATGTCGGCCGGGTCGCCCGACAGCGCGACCCACCGGAACGGGCCGCGACCCTCGCAGAACTGCGGCCGGATGAAGGCGGGCACGAAGCCCGGGTAGTCGAATGCGTCCGGCACGCCGGCCTCGAACGCCTGCGCCCGCAGGTTGTTGCCGTAGTCGAACACGACCGCGCCGGCGCGCTGGAAGGCGAGCATGGCCCGAACGTGATCGGCCATGGCGGCCCGTGCCCGGCGCTCGTACTCGGCCGGCTGGCTGGCCCGCAACAGGAGCGCGTCGGCCAGGGTCATCTCGGCCGGCACGTAGCCGGCCAGCGCGTCGTGGGCGGAGGTCTGGTCGGTGACGAGGTCGAACCGCTCCCCGCGGTCAGCCCAGGCTGGCTCGATCTCGGCCGCGTTGCCGACCAGCGCGACGCTCAGGGCCTGCCGGCCGGCGGTCGCCTCGCGCGCCCAGGCGAGGGCCTCGGCCGGGTCGCCGGTCAGCCGGTCGACGTAGCCGATGTCGAGCCGGCGGCGCGCCCTCGCCTCGTCGACCTCGATGGCCAGGCAGACGCCCTCGTTCATCGTCACTGCCAGCGGCTGGGCGCCGCCCATCCCGCCGAGACCCGCGGTCAGCGTCACCGTCCCGCGGAGCGACCCATCGAAGTGTTGGCGGGCCGCCTCGGCGAAGGTCTCGTACGTCCCCTGCAGGATGCCCTGCGTGCCGATGTAGATCCACGAGCCCGCGGTCATCTGGCCGTACATCATCAGGCCGCGGCGCTCGAGGTCGCGGAAGACCTCCCACGTCGCCCACTTGCCGACGAGGTTCGAGTTCGCGATGAGGACTCGCGGGGCCCAGGGGTGGGTGCGGACCACGCCGACCGGCTTGCCGGACTGGACGAGCAGCGTCTCGTCGTCGGCGAGCGCGCGCAGCTCGCGCACGATCGCGTCGAACGCTGCCCAGGACCGGGCGGCGCGGCCGGTCCCCCCGTAGACGACGAGGTGGTCCGGGTCCTCGGCCACCTCCGGATCGAGGTTGTTCATGAGCATTCGCAGCGCGGCTTCCTGCTCCCAGCCACGGCAGGACAGCTCGCTGCCGCGCGGGGCGCGGACCGGCCGGGCACCGACCGAGCTCATCGTCTCGTGCATGGCAGCCAAGCCTACTCGCCGAACTCGAGCCGCATGACCGGGAACCGCTCGTCGGCGATGGCCCGGCGGAAGCCCACCGATTCCCAGAACTCGGGGGTCGCGGCACTCGTCGCGTCGGGGCGGGTCCCGATCTCCGGGTAGGTCTCTACCGCGGTGAAGCCTCGGCCGGCGAGGTCGGCGCACACGGCCGCGACGAGCGCGCGCGCGTGGCCCGCACCACGCCCCTCGGCCGTCGTCGCGATGCAGGTGATGACCGCGGGCAGCGGCGATTCCGGCAGCGATGGATAGAGGTCGCGCGTGCGCTGGGCGCGCGGGTAGGCCGTCAGCGGCCCGAATTGCGCGTAGACCGTCGCAACGTCGTCCGCCAGCAGGACCTTGGCGTAACTCCCGGCCACACCGAGCCCACGTCCGAGCAGTTGCAGCTTCCGCGGCGCGTCGGTCGGGACGGCGGGCTTCTGGACCGGCCGCGGCGCGAACGGATTGTCGATCGGGGCGTTCTCGTCATCGTCGCCCGGGGTGAGGAACGGGTTCGCGGGGCGCGCGGTCGCGAACGGGTTGGCGGCCGGTCGGGTCGCCTCGAGATCGGCGAGGAACGGGTTGGCGGGCCGGGGACGCGGCGCACCGATGCCCTTGCCGGTGGCCGCTGTCGGTTCCAGCCACGACAGGCGGGCCGCCTTGGACCCGCGGTCGGCGTCCTCCCAGTAGTCGCACGAGCGGTGGTCGAACCCGGGATCCGCGCACGGCGGCACGCGGCCGAAGGTCGCGAGGTCGGTGACGTCGACGATCGTGATCGCGCTCATCGGACCGGCTCGGTCGGTCAGCGCCAGAGCTTGCCGTACGGATGGTCGCCGACGAGCAGGCGGCCCTCTGCGAATTGGTCGAGCGCGTAGGCGGAGATGTCGACTGTCGTCGCGTGCCCGTCGAGGATCAGCTCGGTGAGGCACAGGCCGATCGCCGGGGCGGTCTTGAAGCCGGTCCCGGAGAAGCCGCATGCCAGGTAGAAGCCGTCGGGCCCGGCGCGGCCCAGGATCGGACGCTGGTCGGCGGTCGTGATGCCGTCCTGGCCACCGTGCGCCGTGTGGAAGGTCCCATCCGTCATCCACGGGATCCGGGCGCACAGCCGCTTGACCATGTCCTCGACGCGGTCCGGACGGGGCGAAGGCAGCGGCCGGTCCGGGGATCCGCCGATCTCGTTGCCGCCCTCGAGGCCGACCAGCATCAGGTCCTGTCCCTCCGGACGAAAGTACACCTGGTTCATCTCGTCGATCACGATCGGGAAGTCCGGCCCGCGCCCGGAAGGCAGGCCGAAGAACGCAGTGTCGTGTCGCCACGTCTCGACGGGGACCTCGACGCCGACCGTGCCGGCGAGCCCCGGCGCCCAGGCGCCCGCGACGTCGACGACCACCGGCGCGTCGAACCGGCCGCGGTCGGTCTCGACGCCGACGACTACGTCCCCGTCGACCGCCACGGAGCGCACCCGACAGCCGTGGATGAACCGGGCTCCATCGGCGCGCGCGGCCTCGAGGAACCCCGCCGCCGTCCCCGCCGGGTCGGCATATCCCGACGATGGCTCGAAGGCCCCGATCCCGATGTCGTCCGTGATCGCGCCCGGGACGAGGCTCCCCACCTCGGATGGCTCGACCGTGCGCGTGTCGATGCCGACAGCTTGCTGGATGGCGACATTGGCGCGCACCTCGGCCGCGAGCGCGGAGGGGAACAGCTGCAGGAACCCGGTCTGCACGAAACCGCAGTCACCCGCGCCGACCAGATCGCCCCACGACTGGAAGTAGCGGAACGAGGCCCACGCGAGACGGGCGTCGCTCTCGAGGTCGTAATGCATGCGGACGAACCCGGACGAGCGCCCCGTGGCCCCGGCCGCGACCGTGTCGCGCTCGAGGACGACGACCCCGACGCCGCGCCGCGCAAGATGGAAGGCGAGGCTGGCGCCCTGCACCCCGGCCCCGACCACGATGACGTCGGCGGTCTCGGTCATGACCCAATCATGCCCCATCGCGGCGTCATGCCGGTTGCCCTGGCGTCGGCCAGCCGTACCCGCGGACATCGCGCTGATGCCTGATTTCAGGCAGGCCTGATGCCCATACGCGCTTGATGTCAATTGGTGGCATACGAAGGCTGGCCGGATCGCGTGGTGACAACGCCCCGCAGCCGGATCGCGAGGGAACCACCCCCGCACCTTCGCGCGCCGCCTCGATGGATATGCTCCCAATTGGCATCAAGGCGGTCGGTCCTCAAGCAGACGCCCGATTTCAAGCATCAAATCCGGTGGCGCATCGGCGGCGGCTCACCCGGCGCAACGGCGCGGGGGTCAGCCGGCGAGGTCTGCCAGCGCCCCGTCGTGGACCATGGCGGACGCCGCCGCGAGATCCGGCCCCGGTTCGCGGTCACCGTCGAGGTGGGTGACCTTGCCTCTGATCCGGGCGAGCGCCTCGGCCACGCCGACGCCCGGGGACGCACCCTCCTCGGCGAGCCGCAGGTCGAGGGCCTGCGCGGCGACGAGCAGCTCGATGGCGAGGATCCGCTCGACGTGTCCGACGACGGTCCGCGCGTGAAGGGCCGAGATCGAGCCCATCGACACGTGATCCTCCTGGTTCGCGCTGGTCGGGATCGAATCCACCGACGCCGGGTGGGCCAGGACCTTGTTCTCCGACACGAGACCGGCCGCGGTGTACTGGTAGATCATCATCCCCGAATCGATCCCCGAGGACGCTGCCAGGAACGGCGGCAGCCCGCCGTTGAGCCGGGGGTCGACTAGCAGCGCGGTCCGGCGTTCGCTGATCGACCCGAGTTCCGCGACGGCGATCTTGGCGAAATCGAGCGCGAACGCGATCGGCTCGCCGTGGAAGTTGCCGCCGCTGATGACGCGTCCGCTGCCGGTCGCGATCGTGTCGACGTCGGCTACCCCTCCTCCGGGGAAGACGAGCGGGTTGTCGGTCGCCGAGTTGAGCTCGATGTCGAGGACACGGCGGAGGTGATCGAGGGTATCGCGGACGGCGCCGTGGACCTGGGGCGTGCAGCGCAGCGAGTACGGATCCTGGACCTTGTGGGCGTGACCGTGATGGCCGGTCTGCAGGTCGCTGTCCCGCAGCAGGTGCCGGAGCTCCGCGGCCACCGCGATCTGGCCCGGGTGCGGCCTGGCCAGCTGATACGCGGCGGCGAACGCCACGTCAGTCCCGAGCAGTGCCTCGACGCTCATCGCCGCAACGACGCTCGCCGTCCGCACCAGCCGGTCCGCGTCGGCCAGCACGAGCGCCCCGATCGCGCCCATCATCTGCGTCCCGTTCAGGAGCGCCAGGCCCTCCTTGGCTTCGAGCACGAGGGGCTCCAAACCAGCCTCGCGCAGCGCGACGAGCGAGGGGACCGTGGCCCCGCCCAACTCGACCTGGCCACGGCCGATGAGCGGCAGCGCGAGGTGGGCGAGCGGGGCGAGGTCGCCCGAGGCCCCGACACTCCCCTGCTGCGGCACGACGGGATGCACGCCGCGGCGGAGGAACTCGAGCAGCCGATCGACGAGGAGCGGCCGACACCCGCTGTGGCCCAGCGCGAGCGTGTTCGCACGCAGCAGCAACATCGCGCGGACGACCTCGCGCGGCAGCGGCGCGCCGACGCCGGCCGCGTGGCTCATCAACAGGTTCTCCTGGAGCCGTCCGGCCTCGGCCGGGGCGATCGTCGTCGAGGCCAGCGCGCCGAACCCGGTCGTCACGCCGTAGACGACGGCCCCTTCGGCCACGAGCGATTCGATGACCTCGCGCGCCTCCTGCATCCGGGCTTGAGCGTGGATGTCCAGCGACGCGTCCGCGCCGTGGCGGGCGACGGCCTCGACATCGGGGACGGTGAGGTCGGCGCCGGTCAGGACGATCGGCCCCTTCGGTCCGTCATCAGCCGCACCGGGACCGGCCGTGCCGGCTCCCCGGTCTGGGTAGAAGTGGGGGACCTCCGGCTCACTCACCGTGCCGAGGATAGTCGGCTATGCTGCCCGGCGCCCACCCTGTGAACCAGAGGTCCGTGTGCTCGCCTTCATCGACCAGATCGTCATCCCGTTCCTGAACAACCTGTACGGAGCGGTCGGCTACATCGGCGTCATGCTCGCGATGGCGATCGAGTCGGCGATGGTCCCGCTCCCGTCCGAGCTCATCCTCCCGTACGCCGGCTTCCTCGTGTCGGACCCGAGCCAGCTCGAGCCGATCACCGGCCAGCCCTGGAACTTCTGGATCGTGGTGGTCGTGGCGACCATCGGGAACACCCTCGGCTCGCTCATCGCGTACGCCATCGGCGCGTACGGCGGCCGTCCCTTCCTCGAGCGGTACGGGAAGTACCTGCTCATCCGGCCGCACGAGATCGAGCTGGCCGACTCGTTCTTCGCGCGCCACGGGGGAGCGACCGTGTTCATCGGCCGGCTGCTGCCGATCGTCCGGACGTTCATCAGCTTCCCCGCCGGCGTGGCCCGGATGCGGATCTCGACGTTCATCATCTACTCGACCGCCGGCGCGTTCATCTGGTCGACCCTGCTCGTCTACGCGGGCACGGTGCTCGGCGAGAACTGGGTGCAGATCCGGCACACCCTCCAGCCGTTCGACCTGCTGATCGCGGTCGGCGTCGTCGTCGCGGTCGCGCTCTTCGTCTGGTGGCGGATCGGCATGCCGGGCCGGCCCGGTCGTCGCGCCACCGACGAGACGCCATCGACGCCGGAGCCGCCGACGCCGGGCTGATCCGCGGGGTCAGCCTCCTCGCGAACCTCCGCGCCGCGTGGCTTCCTCCGGGGGCTTGACGTTGCGGAACTCGCGATACATCAGCAGGTCGTAGACGATCTTGAGCCCGCCCGCGAGATAGAACGGGAGCGCCGCGTAACCCGCGCTCGCGACCATCACCGAGGACAGCGACGGCGAGATGGCCGCGCCGGTCGTCCGGGCGACGCCGGTCACCCCGGCCGCCGCCGAGCGCTCGTCCGGATCGACGACAGCCATGACGTACGACTGCCGCGTCGGCACGTCCATCTGGCTGAGCGTGAACCGCAGCAGCAGGACCGCGACCGCCAATGGCAGCGTCGGCATCAGCGGGACGAGGATCAGCAACAGGTTGGACGGGATGTGGGTGAAGACCATCGTGTTGATGAGCCCGAACCGCGCCGCGATCCGCGCCGCCGACAGCGACGAGACCGCCGCCAGCAGGTTGGCCGCGAAGAAGATCGCCCCGAGCTGGGCCGGGTCGGCACCGAACTGGAGGTGGAACCAGTACGCCATCAGGCTCTGCGGGATGAACCCGCCACCAAACGCATCGATCGAGAACAGGACCGACAACTTGAGCACGACCCGCTTCGAACGACCGAGACCGAGACGGCGCCGGATGCCGTCGGTGGAGGCCGCCGCGGGCGGCGGTTCGACGGCGGGGCCAAGCCGCCAGAAGCCCACGACCATCGCGATGCCGATGACCGCATAGCCCACGACGATCGCACGGTAGGCATCGACCGGCGCCAGACCGTCGTTGAGGAGCGCCTGGCTGAGCAGCCCGGCTCCCAGTGCCCCGGTCGCGGTCGCGATGTAGCCGACGAGGTTGTACCAGGCGAACGTCGCCGTCCGGCGGCGGTCCGGCACGGTCTGGGTCAGGGCCGCCTGCTCGATGGCGAGGAACGGCCCGACCTCGTTGCCGGTCGGCGAGATGACCCCGATTGCGCCGGCGATGATCAGCAGTGGCAGCCAGCTCGTGAACGCGAAGACGACGCCAGCGACGATCATCAGCGCGGCGCCCGCGACGAGAACGCGACGGCGGCCGAATCGGTCGGCGTTGGTCGTCAGCCATAGCGAGATGATCGTGTCGCCGATGAGCGTCATGGTCAGGACGACCCCGATGGCGAGCGGGTCCAGGCCGGCCGCCGCCAGGTAGAGCACGAGGACGACCGCCAGGAACCCATAGCCGAACATGCGCAGCGTCCGCATCGCGAACAGGAGCCGCCCGTTCCGTTCGAGCCCGCGGAGGCTGGCGATGAGGCCGGGATCGACGCCCGGGTCGGTCGGAGCTGCCACGCCTCCCGAGTCTAGGGCTTCAACGGGCGCTCGACGGTCTGCCAGAATGACCCGCGGAGGTTGGAGTCCGGACGATGACGATGCACCCGCACGACGACGACGCGCCCGGCCACGAGGGCGCCGTCGCCCACCACGCGACCGACGACCACGGCGACGACCATGGTCACGACGACCACGCCCACGCGGAGGAAGCGCTCGGTCCGATCGACCGCGCGGCGTGGGGCGCCGGCGTGCTCGGTGTCCTCATCGGGGTCGCGATCGCGTTCTGTTTCGTCCTCGCGACGGCCACCCCCGCCTGACGGCCGGGCGTTTCGAGAGCGGATCGGGCGGTGCCGCTCGAGCCTAGAAGAGCCCGACGATGTTCCCGTCGGCGTCGATGTCGATCCTCTCGCCGCCGGGCCGCGACGGCAGCCCCGGCATCGTCCGCATCTCGCCGCACAGCGGGGTGACGAAGCCGGCCCCGGCCGACAGCCGGACATCGCGGATCGGGATCGTGAACCCGGTCGGGCGATTCTTGAGCGCGGCGTCGTGGCTCAGCGAGTACTGGGTCTTGGCCATGCAGATCGGCAGGTGGCCGTAGCCGAGCGCCTCGAACTGGGCGAGCGACTTCTTCGCGGCGGGCAGGAACTCGACGCCGTCGGCGCCGTAGACCCGCGTCGCGATCGTGACGATCTTGTCGGCCAGCGGCATCTCGTCCGGATAGAGCAGCTCGAACCTTGCCGACCCGTCCTGGGTCGCGGCCCAGACCGCCTCGGCCAGCGCGGCCGCACCCGCCCCACCGTCGACGAAATGCGTGGCGACGACTGCGTCGCGCGCGCCTGCGGCGAGCGAGACCTCCTTGATCGCCTCGACCTCGGCGGGCGAGTCGGTCGGGAATGCGTTGATGGCGACGATCGCCGGGATCCCGAACATCGTGATGTTCTCGATCTGCTTGGCCAGGTTCTGGCCGCCGAGCCGGACGGCCTCCACGTTCTCCTCGAGGAGCGCCGGATCGAGCGGCTTGCCGGCCACGATCTTGCCGACGCCGCCGTGCATCTTGAGCGCCCGGATCGTGGCGACCACGACGGCCGCGTCCGGGCTGAGGCCCGACGCCCGGCACTTGATGTCGAAGAACTTCTCGGCGCCCATGTCGGCCCCGAAGCCGCCCTCGGTGCAGACGATGTCGTTGGTCACGAGTGCGAGGCGGTCGGCCATGATCGAGTTGTTGCCGTGCGCGATGTTGGCGAACGGCCCGGCGTGGACGAAGGCAGGCCCGCCCTCGAGCGTCTGGAGCAGGTTGGGCTTGATGGCGTCGCGCAGCAGCACGGTCATCGAGCCGGCGACGCCGAGGTCGTCGGCGGTGATCGCCGCCCCATCGATGTTCGTCGCGAGGACGATCCGCCCGAGGCGCGCCCGCAGGTCGAACAGGTCCGTGGCGAGTGCCAGGACGGCCATGACCTCCGAGCCGACCGTGATGACGAACTCGGTCTCGCGCGGGATGCCGTCCTCGCGCCCGCCGAGGCCGATGACGACGTGCCGGAGGGCCCGGTCGCTGATGTCCACGACGCGCGGCCAGAGGATCCCGTGCGGGTCGATCCCGAGCGGGTTCTTGTGGTGGAGGCTGTTGTCGAGGAACGCGCCGGCAAGGTTGTGGGCCGCGCCGATGGCGTGCACATCGCCGGTCAGGTGGAGGTTGAAATCCTCCATCGGGATGACCTGGCTGTAGCCGCCGCCGGCTGCGCCACCTTTGATCCCGAAGACGGGGCCGAGTGACGGCTGGCGGATGCAGACCGCGGCCTTCACCCCGATGTGGTTCAGCCCCTGGGCCAGCCCGACCGAGGTCGTCGACTTGCCTTCACCGAGCGGCGTCGGCGTGATCGCGGTGACCAGCACGTATTTGCCGCGCGGGCGTTCGGCTTCGAGGCGGGTGATCGCCTCGAGCGTCACCTTGGCCTTGGTCGGGCCGTATAGCTCGAGCTCGTCGTCCGCGATGCCGAGGTCGCGCGCGATGTCGATGATCGGGCGCGCGGTCACGGATCGGGCGATCTCGAGATCGGACGGGAAGCTCATCGGTCTCCTCGGTCGTGGGGTACGCCGACGGTCTAGGGCGTCGGGGCGGACGTGGCGGTCGGTCGGGGGCGTGCGGCAGCCTGCCGCTCGGCGGCCCGGATCAGGTGGGTGAGCAGCAGGGCGTTGGTCAGCGGCCCGACACCGCCGGGCACCGGCGTGATCGCCGATGCGACGGCGACAGCCGAGGCGAAGTCAACGTCGCCGACGATCTTGCCGTCGACGAGGTTGATCCCGATGTCGACGACGACGGCTCCCGGCTTGAGCATCGACCCGGTGACGAGGCCCGGCCGTCCGGCGGCGACGACCACGATGTCCGCGCGTGCCACGTGGTCCGCGAGGTCCCGCGTCCGCGTGTGACAGACGGTCACGGTCGCGTCCTCCTTGACGAGGAGGAAGGCGGCCGGCATCCCGACGACGGCCGAGCGGCCGATGACGACGGCGTCCGCGCCGGCGATCTCGATCCCCGAGCGTCGGAGGATCTCGACGGCAGCATGGGCCGTCGCCGGCAGGAAGCCGTCATAGCCGAGCCGCAGCAGGCCCGCGTTGAGCGGGTGGATGCCGTCGATGTCCTTGGCCGGGTCGATCGCATCGATGACGGTGCGAAGCCGGATCGTCGGTGGGAGCGGCATCTGGACGATGACGCCATCGACGCTGGGGTCTGCGTTCACGTCGCGGATGGTCGCCGCCACCGAGGCCTCGGTCGCTTCGCCTTCGAGCCCCACGAACGCGGCCTGGATGCCGGCCCGGTTACAGCCGCGAAGGATCTGCTCCAGGTAGACCGTGGACGGGGCGTCGCGACCGACGATCACGACCGCGAGCCCGGGTGGGCGGCCGTTGGCTGCCGTGAATGTCGCGACGTCCTCGGCGACCGCGGTCCTGATCTCGATGGCGATCGGCGCGCCCTCGAGCAACCGAGCGCCGGTATCAGCCATCGATCAGTCGAGCGCCGGGGTCGGCAGGGGCTCGCGCGGCTCACCGCGGGCGACGATCTCGCGGGTCTCCGAGGCGAGCCGCTCCACCTCGTGGAGGAGTCCATCGACCCGCTCGGTCATCAGGTCCTCGAACTCGGGGTCGCCCACGGCTGACAGGTTGATCATCACGTTCGCGGCGGCGCCCCGAGCTGCGGCCTCACCGAGCAGCGACGCGACGTTGAGATCGCTCGAGGCGTTGACATTGCTCCGACCGGCCAGTGCCTCGGCGGCGCCGACCAGCTCGACGCACGCCTCGACACACAGCAGCGGCACCTCGCTCGCACGGCGGGCGGCGGCCCGAAGGGCCTCGCTTCGCGAAGCGCGTTCCTCGTCCGTGTCGCGTGGCAGCTTCATGGCCGCGGCGTAGCGGGCGTAGGCGGCCGCGTCTTCCTCGGCGAGCGCGAGGAACCGATCGGCGAGCGTGTGCCCGTTGTCGTTCGCCCAGGCGAGCAGATCCGCATGCTCGGCGTACTTCGGGCGCCCCATCGAGAGCGCCGCGACCATTGCGACAAGAGCGGAGCCCAGGCTCGCCGCGACCGCCGAGGCGCTCCCGCCTCCGGGCACCGGTGCGGACGACGCCAGCTCGTCGATGAAACCGTCGAGGGTCAGATCACGGAAGCGCGACTCAGCAGATGGCACCGACCGATTGTACGGTTGCGAGATGGCATCCAACCGACCCTAAAGGGAGCGAGCGCACGTCAAGGTGCGTGAACGACCGGCGGAGCCGTCCAACGCGCGCATCGGCCGCTCCAATCGCCACGGCCGACCTGCTGGGGCGGTCGAGGCGAAGGCGGACGGTGAGCATGGGAGCGAGCGCACCTCAAGGTGCGTGAACGACCGGCGGAGCCGTCCAACGCGCGCATCGGCCGCTCCAGCAGGTCGGCGCCGGGACGGGCGCGTACCGGGCGCCCGTCCCGTCAGACCGACAAGCCCGACGAGCGGAAGGGAGGGTCCGTCGTCGGAGGCCGGCGCCTCGGACCCCAGCCCCAGGCGCCGATGCGCATTGATCGTCAGGCGGCGCGGCGAACCTCGTCGTCGAGGCCCGTGACCGTCCACCGCCGGGAGCGGTGCTGGAAGGTCAGCGACAGCCGCGCTCGTGGCGTGTCGACTTCGAACAGGGTCCGTGGACCGCTGATGACGGGATACGCCGAGGTCTCATCGCGGACGACCGCGAGACGAGTGATCGGCAGGCGCTCGGCCCCCCACGTGATCTCGCGCGGACGACCGGTGAACCAATCGGTCCTGACCTGGACCTGCACCGGCTCGACACGGATGAATGCCATCTCCATGGCTCCTTTCCGGGGGCGGGAACGCTGGGTCATGTCGTCCGGGGCACTCGTCCGACAGAACGTCTGTTCGGTTGTGACGCCACTCTAGACCGAACAGGTGTTCGATGTCAAGCGTCGTCGGGTGGAATCTCGTCGACGTCCGTGCCATCTAGCGTGTCACGCACCGTGTCGGCCGCCGGCGCGTCTTCCGCCTCGGTCGGGACGCCCCGGGCGCGACGGTCGAGCGGGTTCCGTGGATCGTGTTCGAAGGGCGCCGGCAGGCCGGCGCGCAGCAGCCGCGCCCGCGTGATCGTGCCCTCGCCGTACCGGTGCCGGATGGCGTCGGTGGCCTCGATCGCACGGCGCACGCGGGGCTCGGTCGTATCGAACAACAGCAGCTGTTCACGCTCCCCCAGGTTCGACGCCGTCACCCCGATCAGACGGACCCGCATCCCGCGGATCTCCGGCCGCGCCAGCTCGAGCGCGGCGGTGTAGATCGGCTCGGTCATGTCGGTCGGTTCGGCGAGCGTCCGCTGGCGGGTGATCGTCCTGAAGCTGCTATCCCGGATCTTCACCGCGACCGTCCCTGCCCGGACGCCCGCCGAGCGAAGCCGGCCGGCCACGCCGTCGGCCATCCCGAGGAGCGTGCGCTCGATGACCTCCGGGTCGTTCGTGTCGACGTCGAAGGTGTGCTCATGCCCGACCGACTTCGCCGGGTCGCCGTCGTGGACCGGGTCCGGATCCACCCCGCGGGCGCGGTCCACGAGCGACGCGCCGTGCTTGCCGAAGCGGCGCACGACGAGGTCCGGGGCCAGCGCGGCGAGATCGCCGATCGTCCGCACGGAATAGTCACGCAGGGCGATCGCCGTCTTCTCGCCGACACCCCACAGCCGCCCGATCGGGAGCGGGGCAAGGAACTCGGCCTCGTCCCCGTCGGGGACCACCACCAGGCCGTCGGGCTTGCGCAGGTCCGATGCGATCTTGGCCACGAGCTTCGTGCCCGCGACGCCGACCGAGGCGGTCAGGCCGACCTCGGCCTGGACCTCGTCCTTGATCCGTCGGGCGATCGTCGGACCGTCCCCGAACAGGATCGCCGAGCCGGTCACGTCGAGGAACGCCTCGTCGATGGAGATGGGCTCGACGAGCGGCGTGAAGCGCCGAAGGATGGCCATGACGTCGCGGCTCGCGGCCTGGTAGCGGCGACCGTCGACGGGCAGGAAGACCGCATCCGGGCAGCGTCGGTACGCCTCCCGCAGGGACATCGCGGAGTGGATGCCGAAGCGCCGCGCCTCGTAGCTGGCCGCCGACACGACCCCTCGCGCCGACTCGCCACCGGGGCCGCCGACGACGACGGGGCGACCGCGCAGCTCCGGTCGGTCGCGCTGTTCCACGGCAGCGAAGAAGGCGTCGAGATCGACATGCAGGATGGTTCGGGCGGCCACGTCGCTATCATCGACCGCTGTGGAACCCCCTGCGGCCGGCGACGGCACCGGAACGCCGCCCGCCCTCGTCAGCGGTGGGGTCCTGCTCGCGATCCTCGCCGGCGGGCTCGTCGCGTGGGCGCTGCCGCTGACCGCGATCGTGCTGGTCTGGCCGATCCTCTTCTTCGTCCCGGGCTGGATCGTCGTCCGCCGGGTGGTCCCGGGGCTCCCGGTCCCCGGCGCGGTCGGCGCGGCGATCGTCACGAGCGTCTATGCCTCGGCGCACCTGGTGAACCTCGTCGCGCGGGTCGGCGGCTTCGGCCGGGCGTCGATCGTCATCGCCGCGCTGATCCTTGCGCTCGCGAGTCTCGGGTTCGGGCTGGTCCGCAGCCGCTGGCTGACGCCGCTGACGCGGCCCACCCGCGCCGGCTTCGTGGCCGCGCTCCGGGCCGACGCCCCGGCCTGGATCGTGGCGACCGCCACCGGGCTCACGGTGCTCCTCGTCCTCGGCACGAACGGCTGGGTCGAGACGCCCGACGGGCTGGGTGTCTGGCGGCTGGAACTGGAGCGACTTCCTCGTCCACGTCTCGATCGGCTCGAGCATCGCCGCCGGCAACTTCCCACCGGAGGTCCCGTACTTCGCCGGGGTGCCGCTGACGTACCACTGGTTCGCGGACTTCCACGGTGCGATCACCTCGACCGTGGCCGGCGTCGACCTCATCGGAGTCTATTTCCTGACGAGCGCACTGTTCGCCGGGGTCCTCGCGCTGGTGGTCTGGGCGCTGGCCATGCAGCTCACCGGACGCCGCTCGGTGGCGACCATCGCCGCGATCATCGCCTGCGCCACCGGCGGGCTGGGCTGGATCCGTCTCGTCGGTGACCTGATGGCCGGTGACGGCGACATCCTGGGACTCGTCAGCCGGCTGTCGTACGACAACACGTGGGCCGATGGCTGGCCGTACTTCAAGGTCGCCTCGATCTTCGGCACAGGGTTCCTGCCCCATCGGGCGACGACGCTGGGGCTGCCCGGGCTGGTCACCGTGGTCCTGCTGATCGTGGCGTGTGTCGGCCGGCGACCGGCCGGGGTGCTCCTCGCCGGCATCCTCGCGGCCCTGCTCGCCCCGTTCCAGTTCTTCGCCTTCCCGGCGACCTACCTCATCGTCGGCCTATACGTCGTGACGGCCGGCGTCTGGCGGCAGCGGACCGTCCTGCGCGACGCCGTCCTGTTCCTGACACCGGTCGTGCTCGCGACGCCGTTCATCGTCAGCGCCATCTTCCGCCAATCCGATATCGGGTCGTTCAAGTTCGTCCTCGGCTGGGCGACCGCGCCGCTCGATGACGGGCCCGCGGCAGTCCTCTTCTTCTACCTGACGAACCTGGGCATCCCCTTCGTGCTGGCAGTCGTAGCCGCCTTCACCGCCCGCGGGATGCCATATCGCTGGTTCCTGGTCGCGTGGGTATTGGCGCTGTTCATCGTCCCCAACGTCGTCGTGGTCAGCGCGGTCTCGTTCGACATGAACAAGTACTTCCAGATCATGTGGATCGCGGTCGCGATCCTGGCGGCCTGGCTGCTCCATCGGTGGCGGCCCGGGGCGATCGCCGCGGTGCTGCTGGTGTCGATGCTGTCGCCGGTGCTCATCGCCGACTGGCACATGCGCTCGCAGATCGTCGCGTTGAGCCTGCCCCAGGAAGCGGCCGCCCGCTGGATCGCGGCGAACACCCCGGAGCGATCGGTGTTCGTGACCGACGCGTTCATCAACAGCCCGGTCGACCTGGCCGGGCGCCTGCGCATCTCGACCTTCGGCACGTACGCGTCGAATCTCGGGTACGACCCGGCGCCGCGGGAGAAGGACACCAAGGCGATCTACTGCGACGGGCCCGATGTCGCCGCCGAGCGCATGGCGACGTACGGGGCGAGGTATGTGCTGTCGAGCGGCGGCAACCCGTGCGATGGCGGGGACGTGACGGACTTCAGCTCGAGCCCCCTGTTCGAGACGGCCTACGACAAGGACGGCGTGTCCATCTGGCGGTTGGCCGGTTCGTGATGTATCAAGGAGCCAGCGTGACCGGGGGCGGCGTCGGCAGTGGGTCCGGCGACGAGCGGTCGGCCGAGATCTTCGACCCTGGGACTCCGTAGCGCGAGTCGGTCGGACTTCGGTCTATGTCCGAGCCTCGTAGACGTCGGCCTCGGCCAGCTGGCCGAGGTGGTTCGCGGCCTCGACCAGGTAGGACCGCCGAGGCCGCAGCGCGGGCTGCGCGGGAAACATCAGGCGACGGAAGCCGTGTCCTCGAACGAGACCCGAGCGGCTTGCCGGCCCGCGCGAGCTACCCCTTGGGCTCGACGACGATCGTGACCTCCGGGGTCATCCCGCTGAAGACCTTGATCGCGACCTTGTAGGTGCCAAGCGTCTTGAGCGGCTCCTCGAGGTCGATCTTGTGGCGGTCCACTTCGATGCCGCGGCGCGCGAGCGCGTCGGCGATGTCCTTGGACGTGATCGAGCCGTAGAGCTTGCCGCCCTCGCCGACCTTGACGCCCATCGTCAGCGTCGTGCTGGCGATCCGCGTCGCAGCGATCTCGGCATCTTCGCGCTCGCGCTTGCGCTTGTCCTCGCGGCTGGCGATGTCGTGCTGCCAGGCGCGATAGGCGCCACCCGCCGCCGGCACGGCCAGCTGATGCGGGATGAGGAAGTTCGTGGCGTAGCCGTCCGCGACCTGCTTCATCTCGCCGCTCTTGCCGAGCTTGTCCACGTCCTTCGTGAGGATGACCTTCACGCGCTGCGATCCTCCCTGTTGATCCAGGCCCGCGTCCGGGGCCCGAGACCGAGTTGCTTCATGGCTTCACCGACGCCACCGATGAGCTCGGGAACCCGGCGGATGGTCCGCCGGACCGGGCCCGGCGTCAAGCGTCGCACCTGGGCGACGTCGCGATCGAATTCCGCCCGCTCGATGCCCAGCTCGGTGAGCTTCTCGTTGAGCAGCTCGTCCGGGACGCCATCGAGGAACAGCTCGACCGCGAGGACGATCACGACGAGATCGTCGAGCCCACCGATGATCGGCATGTCGTCGGGGATGACGTCACGACCCAGGACGAGATAACCGGCGGCACCTGCCAGCAGGGCCTTGCGGTTCATCGGCATCCGCTCGTCCATGACGAGGGCGGTGACGAGCCGCGTGTACATCGGGACGCGGCTCGCGATCGGCAGGAAGGCCAGCAGCGACAGGGCGCGGCCGAGCCCGGCACCGCCTCGCGACCGCTTGCTTCGCTTGCCTGCTTCGCGCGCCATGCGCCGTCCTTGCCTCCATCGTCCGGGGAAGGGAGGAGTCTAGCAGCCTCGCGCGCGGCGGCCCTGGTCGGGTCTCGCCCGCGCCTTGACATCGAACGTCCGTTCGCTATCATGCATGACAAGGAGGCGCGAGTGACGAAGCACGACGCCGAACGCAAGGTCAAGATCCTCGACTTCATCGCCGCGACGCTGCGCGCCCGGGGCTATCCGCCGTCCGTTCGCGAGATCGCGCGCGCGGTCGGCCTCGCCTCGACCTCCGCCGTCCACCACCACCTGCAGGTCCTCGAGCGGGAGGGCTACCTGGAGCGGGGCGCGGCACAGTCGCGCGCGATCCGCCTGACGCCGACCGCGGCGATCCGGCTGGGCCTGACGAGCGAGCTCGTCCCGCAGGCGACCACGGGCGACGCACGCGTCGTCCCGATCATCGGCGAGATCGCCGCCGGCGGCCCGATCGAGGCCTACCAGGACGCCACCGAGACGATGGCGATCCCGGACGTGCTCGCGCCGGGCGGCGACGCGTACGTCCTCAGGGTCCGCGGCGATTCCATGATCGAAGCCCACATCGCGGACGGCGACTTCGTCCTCATCCGTCCACAGACGACCGCCCGCAACGGCGACATCGTCGTCGCCCAGGTGGAGGAGAACGCCGTCACCCTCAAGCGGTTCTTCAAGGAGAAGGACCAGATCAGGCTCCAGCCGGCCAACCCGGCCTACCCCCCCCAGTTCTACGACGACGTCAGAATCCAAGGCAAGTTGATCGGGGTCATACGACGGCTGGACTGATGGCGGCGCCGTGGGCGGCCGATGCGTGCGTTGGCCGGCTCCGCGCGTTCGCTCACGCACCTTGAGGTGCGCTCGCTCTCGTGCTCACCTGCCGCCTTCGCCTCGACCGCCTACGGCGCCGATTCTCGGTAGAACGACGCTCCTGCACGTTGAGCTGCCGGTGGTGGATATCCACGGATGTGTCCACATCTGGTGCACAGGGTGGTGAACTTCGTGGACTCGGGGGCGCGGGCGGGCCGCCTTCGTTGACCGGGTTCCGGCGGGGGATCGGACAATGAGGACCCCAATCACAGACGGAGTCCGACCCGCGTGATCGACCGCCTTCCGCCACAGAGTCTCGAGGCCGAGCAGTCCGTCCTCGGTGCCATCCTGATCGACCGCGACGCCGTCATCGAGGTCGCCGAGTTCCTCCGCCCGGCCGACTTCTACCGGCAGGCGAACGGGCGGATCTACGCCGCCGCCCTGGAGCTCTTCGAGCGCCGCGAGCCGATCGACATCGTCACGGTCGCCGAGGCGCTTGAGCGAAAGGAAGAGCTCGAGGCGATCGGCGGGAGGGCGTACCTGTCGAGCCTGTCGAACGAGACACCGACCGCTGTCCACGTCGCGCAGTACGCCCGGATCGTCGAACGGAAGGCCGTGTTGCGCAACCTCATCGGCGCCGCGGGCCGGATCGCCGGGATCGGCTACGAGGATCCGGCCGAGATCCAGGAGGCGATCGACCGCGCCGAGGCCGAGTTGTTCGCGGTCAGCCAGAAGCGGGTCGACGCCGGGTTCAGCCCGCTCAAGTCGCTGCTCCACGATGCCTACGACCGGCTCGACTACCTGCATGCGCATCGCGGCGAGATCAGCGGCGTGCGGACCGGCTTCACCGACCTCGACACGCTCACGACGGGCCTTCAGAAGAGCGACCTCGTCGTCCTGGCCGCACGACCGTCGGTCGGCAAGACGAGCTTCGCGCTCAACATCGCGGAGCACGCAGCCGTGCGCGAACGCAAGAGCGTTGGCGTCTTCAGCCTCGAGATGAGCAAGGAGCAGCTCGTCCTGCGTCTCCTCTCGAGCGTCGCCAACATCGACTCGCAGCGACTGCGCTCCGGGTTCCTCGAGGAGCTCGACTTCGCCCGCATCGCCCCGGCGATGAACGCCCTGTCGGAAGCGCCGATGTACATCGACGACACGCCGAACATCTCGGCGATGGAGCTGCGGACCAAGGCTCGACGGCTCCAGGCGGAGGCCGGGCTCGACCTCGTGATCGTCGACTACCTCCAGCTGATGCAGGCGACGACGACCAATCGCGATGCGAACCGCGTCCAGGAGGTGTCGGAGATATCGCGCGGGCTCAAGGCGCTTGCGCGCGAGCTGTCGATCCCGGTCATCGCCCTCTCGCAGCTGTCACGCCAGCCGGAGATGCGGGAGTCGAAGGAGCCGCGCCTGTCGGACCTGCGCGAGTCGGGCGCGATCGAGCAGGATGCCGATCTCGTCATGTTCCTGTGGCGCGACAAGGAGCGCGGCCAGGAAGGCGCCGAAGACCAGGACGGCGAGGTCATCAACCTCCGCCTGGCGAAGCACCGAAACGGCCCGACCGGCGAGATCCAGCTGTGGTTCAAGAAGAAGCAGACCCGCTTCGTGAGTTACGCGGCCGACCGTTACGCGGAGGCCGGCTGACCGACCATCAGGCGGAGCGCCGGGCGGCCCGAATTTTGGCACGAAATGGCGCTGGAATAGAGCTTGACGGCGAGCGTATCTTCACGGCTAGGAGTTCCGGGCACCGAGCCCGGGCCGACCGGGCGCGCCCCCCAATCATGCACGCCCCTCGCCGGCCCGCTGCCCACTCGGCGAACGGTCCTCGCCCGTCATCGCGTCCTGAGCCGAGGAGGGCTGGAGAGGGTGTACCAGGACCGCAGTCTGACCTGTCGCGAATGCGCTGAGGAGTTCAGCTTCTCCGCCGGCGAGCAGGCCTTCTTTGCCAGCAAGGGGTTGACCAACGACCCCCAACGATGCCCGTCATGCCGAGCGATCGCCAAGCGCGCGCGCTCGACCGACGGCCCGCGCGAGTTCCACGCCGCGATCTGCGGGGCCTGTGGGGGTCAGGCCGTCGTGCCCTTCGCGCCACGGAACGACCGACCCGTCTACTGCAGCTCCTGCTTCGACAAGGTCAGGGCCGGGACGCTCTCGGAGACGGCCGCGACCGTCTGACACCACCGTTCGAATCCCCTGAGCAGCCACGAGGTCGGTCCGGAAACGGGCCGGCCTCGTGTCATGATGCTCGCCTCGCCGGACGGGCCGGCGCGTGCGCGAGAGGTGGACCGATGGGCGTCATCATCATCCGGGAGATGGTCGGCACGAGCCCGCAGTCGTGGAGCGACGCCGCACGTCAGGCCGTGGCCACGGCGTCCAGGACCGTACGCAACATCCAGACCGTGGAGGTCGTGAAGTCGACCGCGATCGTCGCCGATGGCGAGATCGTCGAGTACCGCGTCCAGGTCAAGATCGGCTTCGAATACGAGGGCTGAGCGGCCGCCGCGCCCACGCCACTCTGGAGCGTCGCAGCTAATCGGGGGGTGAGCGGTCGGCGCCATGATGGCGCGCATGCCCCGACCCGATTCGCCCGTTGACACTCCGAGTGGCCAATCCGTATCGTTCGCGCCGCCTCACCCTTCGCGGCAATCGCCGCCGACCGACCCGTGGCTGCCATTCGTCGTGGGCGCGGGACGTCCGGCTCCTACCGGCCCGTTCTCGAATGGAGCGCTCGGCGACGGAATGAACGGGTACCCCATCCAGCCCGCGAAGGTGCAGCGGCCCACGCTGCGCGACGAGACCCTCGCGCGCGATCGGTTGCTCGATTGGCTCGCCGCCAAGATCCATCAGCGAGTGATCCTCGTCCTCGCCGACGCGGGCTACGGCAAGACCACGCTGCTGGCCGACTTCTCGCGACGGACCCGCTTGCGGACACTGTGGTACCGGCTCGACGACGACGATCGGGACTGGATCTCGTTCCTGAGCCACCTGGTCGCGGCGGGTCGCGAGCACGATCCCTCGTTCGCGCCGACGACCGGCGCGATGCTCAGCGACCTCGCGCTGGGCGGCCCGACCCGCGACGCGGCGACCCAGGTATTCCTGCGCGAGCTTCCATCGATCGCCGGGCAGGGCGCCGTCCTCATCCTTGATGACTTCCACGTCGTCGACGAGTCGCCGGACGTCCGCCTCATCGTGCGCGAACTCGTGGCTCGCGCCCCGGAGCGTCTGTCGATCGTGTTCGCGAGTCGCCGCACCCCGACCGTCCCGCTGGCGCGGCTGCGTGCATCCGGGGAGGTCGCCGAGATCGGGACCGACGACCTCCGCTTCGACGCCGCCGAGACTGCTCGGCTGTTCAACGAGACGTACGGGCGCGAGCTCGAGGCGGACGTCCTCGCCGATGTAGCCGCCAGGACAGAGGGCTGGGCGGCGTCGCTCCAGCTCGTGCACGCTGCGCTGCGCGACCGGTCTCCGACCGAGATCCGCCAGTTCGTGCGAGGTCTCAGCGGCGCCGATCACGAGCTCTACGACTATCTCGCGGAAGAGGTGGTCGGCGACCTGCCGGACGAGCTCCAGCGGTTCCTCATGCGGACCGCGATCCTCCAGGTCGTTACGGCAGATCTCGCCGCGGTGGTGACCGAGCTCGATGCGGACGACGTCGCGCGGCTCACGGCCGCTGCCGAGCGCATGACCCTGCTGACCCGCCCCAGCCGCACCAGTCGCGGGCAACAGCGCTTTCATCCGCTCGTGCGCGGATTCCTGGAGGCCAGGCTGCGGCTATCGTCGAGCGAGGCGGCCGTCCAGGCGCTCCACCGTCGCGTCGCGGAAGCCGCAGCAGGCCACGACTGGCGCACGGCCGCATACCACTTCCGAGAGGCCGGCGACCACACCGCCGTCGCCGAAACGATCGCAGCAGCGATCCCTGAAATCATGGGGAGCGGAGCCTACGCGATAGCCGGTGAATTCATCGACAGGACGCCCGTTGAACTTCGGCCTGCTGCTTTCGGAGTGGTGCTGTCACGGGTTCGAATGCAACAGGGAGATTACGAAGGGGCATTCGCCGAGGCTCAACGTGTGTTGTCTAGCGAGCCGCTGGCGACTGAGCGAGACCACGCTCTCTTGAACCTACTGACGCTAAACATCAACGCCGGCAACGGGGCGGATGCGCTCGCACTCGCGGCCCTTTTGCAAGAAGTGACGACGGATCCCAACCTGAGGCTCATAGCTCAAGCCGCCCGGCTGTCAGTCGAGGCATGGAGCACCAAGGGTAATCTCGACGAGGTTGCGACCCACCTCCGTCTCATGGCCGAGAGGCAAAGAGACGTCCACTCACACCACTTCGGCGTCACGATGCTGAACCTCGGACTCGTATCGATTCTGCAGGACAGGCCGCTCGACGCACTAGCTGAATTCGATGAGGCGGCGGACGCGCTCGAATCATCGTCTGCTTCGATTGAAATGTCCTCGCTCTTCGTGATGCGTGCGGCCGTGCTGGCTCAGGTTGGGCGACTGGTCGAGGCTGGCGTCCTCGTCAACGGAGCGCTCGACAGGCCCGACCTTCGCGCGGAAGCCGACCTAGTCCTGGAGGCTGCGGAATACGAGGATTCCTATGGAGACCCCGATCGAGCGACCACATTCCTAGATGAAGCCGACTCGCTTCCAGCCCTTTCCTTGAAGCACCGGTGGGTGCGAGCCCTAGTTGGGGCTAGGTACTGCACAAGACGGCGACGCTATGAAGAGGCCCAATCTCTTCTCGCTGCAATCACAAACACCGACGCGACGAGCCCTGGATTGGGAGTTGCGCGGCTTGTCGACAGGGCTCACCTCGCCTCGGCGATGGGAGACTTCGAGGCTCTGTCGTCTGCGGAAGAGGCTCGTCGCGCTGCGCATCAGCAGCGGGCCCACAGAGCCCGGCGGCTTGCAGAATTGCTAGTCGCGTTCGAGACATCTGACGAAGAACTATCGATTGCGATCGCATCGATCGGCTCCAGATCGCCGTGGCACCTAACGTACTTGGCGGACCTCCTCGCACGTAGGACCGCAGCGCTGAACGGCGGAGCCATCGAGGCGATCCAGTCGGCGATGCACACCCACCCACGCCGTTGGCGCCAGGCTTTCAGACTTCAACTCGACGTGTCATCCGGGCCATCAAAGCTGTCTACCGGTCGGCTGTTGGAGTCCGTTGGAGATCAGTCGGACATCCGCAGACTTCGTGCTGCCGGCAGATCGATGCGGCGCGTTCCTGGTGCCGCCGAACTTGGTCGAGTTCTTGCACGTCGATTGGCGCCACGAGTCGAGATTGGAGACCTCGGACGTATTTCAGTCACAGTCGGTACGGCCATCATTCCGGGCACAAGCATTCGACGCCGTGTCCTCGCTCTGTTGGCTCTCCTACTTACGCGGCCAGATTTCAGCAGCACGCGTGACCAAGTCCTCGACTCCTTGTGGCCCGAGCTTGGCCCCGCGCTCGCCGTCAATTCGCTCAACCAGACCATCTACTTCATGCGACGAGTATTTGAGCAGGACTTCAACGAAGACTTGTCACCCGGATATGTCCACCATGAGTCCGAGGTTATTTGGCTGGATCCCGAACTGGTGACGAGTTCAAGTTCCAGGTGCATTCGGATGATCCGCAACATGTCGCCAGACCCAACTCCGGATCAAGTCGAGGAACTTTCGGCGGCATACATGGGTCGATTTGCTCTCGATTTCGAATACGAGGATTGGGCGGCAACATTCCGCGACTGGCTGCACGCGTCATACCTTCAAATCATCGAGCGAGCTCTTTCAGCAGATCTGGCAAGCGGCCACTTCGACCGCGGTATTCGCATCGCCCGCCGCGCGCTCGAAGTCGACAGGACTGCCGAATCCGTCGAGATTTCCCTGCTGCGCCTATATCGCGCGAGCGGGGCGCATTCGGCGGCGGCGGAGCAGTACACGCACTATGCCTCGCGATTGCGCGAGGAGCTCGAAATCGAGGCTCCCCCTCTCGAATCGCTATAGGAATAGGTAAGGCGCCGTATTGACCAGTCCGGTCTTGCGTCCATATAGTCCCGGCATTCCTAGTACCCCAGTACTAGGAAGCAACGGTAAGACGCTCGGACGCGCAGAAGCCCCACCTGAAATGGGCACTTAGGGTGGAGCGGAGCAAGTAGTGCAACCGACCGGCCATGAGCATGGTCGGTTTTCGTGCATATATGAGCACGAAGGCCGCGAAGGAGGATCGCGTGAGCCCCGAAATGATTGCCAAGGGCTGGTAGGACCTTCCTATGAAGGCCAAGTTGTCTCGCGCCATGGTCGCACTCGCAAGCGTGGCCATGATTGCAGTAGCTGGCGGAGCGTCACTCCGAGGCTTCTAGTACGTTTGGAGCGATTCCCGACTCTGGGGCCAAAGGACTAGAGTTGGAGCATCGCTCCTTTCGTGCGAGGCGTTCATGCCGCGATCACTGAAGATCTACATCACCGGAGTCGTGACTCTGAGTGCAATCGCACTCTTGGTCGCGACTCTTGTGTTTCGTGCGGAACCAGAGATCGCGCTGCGCCTCGGGCAAGGGACCCTGGGGAGCCCATCGCAGTTCGAGATTGCCTTGGGCGTGGCTTTCTGGATAGTCCTAACCCTCGTGACGTCGGCCCTGCCCGTGAAGCTGCCGTTGGGTACGCACCAAGCGGTTTCGATGGCCCCAATCGTCGCCGCGATGGCACTTGGCGGGCCAGCCGTGGCTGGTTGGGTAGCCGCAATCGGAACGACGGAACTCCGAGAAGTCCGCGGCCGAATTCCTTGGTACGGGACCTTGGCCAATCACGCCGGCGCGACCTTGCCGGCCGTGGTAGCGGGAACCGTCTACTTCGGCTTGGTTTCTTACTTCGAGCCGGCGGGTGACTTCAGCCTAGCTGTGGACTTCCTCGCGACTATTCTCGCGGCCTCTGTCCTATTCGTCCTCAACACCGCAATTGCCAGCGGTGTGCTCGCGCTTCGAACGGGTCAGTCCGTGACGGCTGTGATTGTCGGAGACTCGCGCGATACCGCATTCAACAACGTTGCCCTTGCGCCCTCTTGGGTGGCTCATGGCGATCGTTTATGGGCTGCAGTGGTGGGCCACGTTGCTGTTCGCGTTGCCGTTGTACACGACCCGGATGGCGTCGCAGCGGTTCGTCGAGATGCGCGACATGTTCACGCAGACGATCAGTGCCCTGGCCGAGGCGGTCGACAAGCGCGATCCGTATACGGCGCAGCACAGCCATCGGGTCAAGGCGATCGCGGTGGATATCGGGCGGGTCATGCGGGTCAACGATGCGGAGCTCGAGGCCCTGGAGTGGGGCGGCCTCCTCCATGACGTCGGCAAGATCGGCGTTCGGGACGCGATCCTCAACAAGCCGGAGCGCCTCACGCGCGAGGAACGGATGATCATGAACTCGCACCCGGTCCTGGGTGCCGAGATCATCGCGCAGGTCACCAAGCTGGCGCCCGAGCTGCCGATCATCCGCCACCACCACGAGTGGTACAACGGCTCCGGCTATCCGGACCGGCTCATCGGCGACGAGATCCCGAAGCTCGCCCGGGTCCTCCACGTGGCCGACGCCTTCGAGGCGATGACGTCTGCGCGCCCGTACCGCATGACGCCGCTGACGCCCGAGCAGGCGCTCGGCGAACTGCGCAAGTTCGCGGGGGTCCAATTCGATCCGGTCGTCGTCGACGCGTTCGTCAAGACGGTCCATGTCGACGGCGTCTCGGACCCCGGCGGCATCCAGGAACCGCGCCAGATCCCGCTCATCGCCCAGGCCGCCGACCGGATGGCGACCGCGCGCATCGAAGCCACCGCCGGGGTACCGGCCGACCGGGTCTGACGCCGACTCACGCCGCCGAGCCGCCCCCGGCCAGATCGCGCCCCGGACGCCGGGGGGCCCGGCAGCCACATCGATCCGTCGCACGCACCGATGCGACGCGCCCGGGCGGGCCCACGCATGATGCCTCCGTGAACCCGGGCCTCACTCGACCATGCTGATCGGCGGCATCGCCCTCGGCCTCGTCTTCGGCCTGATCGCCGGCGGCAACCTCGTCAACCTCGCCTCGATCCGACTCCAGCGCCTCGGCCTGCTCGCCGTCGCGCTCCTGCTCCGCGTCGCGACCGAGCTCCTCCTCAATGCCGGCGTCGCGCCGGTCGAGACGCTCCGGGTCCCGCTCTTCGCGGGCGCGTTCCTTCTGCTGCTCGTCGCGCTGTGGGCGAACCGCACCTACCCGGGCATGATCCTGGTCTTCATCGGGATCCTGTCCAATGCCGTGGTCATCCTCGTCAACGGCGGCTACATGCCGATCTGGGAGCCGGCCCTGATCGCCGCCGGCCTGACACCGGCCGATGTGACCTCCTCGATCCACTACATCCTCCCGCCGGCACTCGACGCCAACTTCCTGCTGCACCTGGGGCCACTGGCCGACGTCATCCCGATCCCGCTGCCGATCATCCAGAACGTGGCGTCGGTCGGTGACGCCTTCCTGACCCTCGGCCTGGCGTTCTTCCTCTTCGCGGCCGTCCAGCGCACGCCCCAGGAGCTCGACGAAGCCGAGCTCGAGTTCATCCGCGAGCGCCTGATCGCGGCAGGCGCGCCCACCCGCCCGAGACGCGCGGGCGACCCGGGGGCTGAGACCGGGCTATCGCCGGCCTTGACCGCGGCGGTCGCACTCGAGCGTCCGCTCGTCCTGGGCAGCGCCGGACCGGGGATGGCCTCGCCCTCGCACGAAACGTTCGGGGGCGATGTGAGGTTCGTGCCGGCGCGCTCGATGACCACCGCGGCGGCCACGGCCGCCAGGGCCACCGGCGTCGTCTCGGTCGCGTCGGCGGCGCCGGCCGTGGTGGGCGTCCGGCAACACCCATACACCCGCCTTGCCCTCAACCCGTCGTTCTCGGCGCTGTGGGCTGGTCAGCTCATCTCGCTCTTCGGCGACCGGCTCAATCAGCTCGCGCTCGTCGCCGTGGTGGCGATCACGACCGGCTCCGCGCTCGCGACCGGCCTGGTCTTCTTCGCGGCCACGCTGCCGAACCTGTTGCTCAGCCCGATCGCGGGCACGTTCGTCGATCGCTGGGATCACAAGGAGGTCATGGTCGTCAGCGACATCCTGCGGGCCGCGATCGTCCTGATCCTGCCCCTCGCCGCGATCACGAACATCGTCCTCGTCTACCCGCTGATCTTCCTCGTCACGAGCATCTCGGTCTTCTTCCGTCCGGCCCGCATGGCGATCCTGCCGCGTATCGTGCCCGAAGAGGATCTGCTCAGCGCGAACTCGGCGATGTGGGTCGGCGAGACCATCGCCGACATCGTCGGCTACCCGCTGGCCGGCCTGTTCGTGGCACTGCTGGGGAGCGCGGTCCCGCTGGCGTTCTGGGTCGACAGCGCCACCTACCTCGCCTCCGCCGGGCTGATCGCATCGATGATCGTCCCGAAGCTGATCAAGTCGGCTCCGGCTGACGGCTTGCGACGACCCGACTTCCTTGCCGAGCTGAACGCCGGCTGGCAGTTCCTCAGGCACGAGTCGGTGCTGCTGGCGAACACGCTGCAGGGCACGGTCGGCCAGTTCAGCGTGGGCCTGTCGATCGCCCTGACACCGAGCTTCGTCCAGACGGCATTCAGCAGCTCCGGCGTCGCCTGGCAGGCCTCGTACGGCTTCCTCGAGACCGGGATCGGCGTCGGCAACCTCGTCGGTGGGTTCGCCGTCGGCCTCGTCGGGATGCGGTTCATGAAGGGCCGGATGGTGATCCTCGGGTACTCGATGTGGGGTGTGCTCATCGTGCTGTTCGCGTTGAGCAACAACCTCGGGGTCGCGATCGGCCTCGCCTTCGGCCAGGGCGTCGCGAACATGATCTTCGTCATCCCCAGCCAGACCTTGTTCCAGGAACGGACGCCCTCGGCGCTGATGGGTCGGGTGGTCGGGTTCCGCTTCGCCCTGGTCTTCGGTTCGATGACGATCGCGATGCTGCTTGGCTCGGTCCTCGGCCAGCTCTTCGGACCGGGGCCGGTCCTGGCCGTGTTCGGGGTGGTGACGATCGGCGCGGGCCTGGCTGGCCTGCTCGTCCCGGCGGTACGCGATGCCTGACGGGCGGGGCGGGCGAGGGGGGCGAGCCTGGGAGTGGCGCGGCGGACGCGCCGCGCCTTCGGTACACTGGCGCCCGCGCGAGACCGGGATGGAGCGCGACCACCAGGAGTGACACGACCGAATGACCGATCGACCCGAGGGCACGCCGGAGGAGGCGCCCGCCGATCCCGTCGAACCCGCGGAGCCGTCGGGCGCGCCCGAGAAAGACGCGCCGGCCGACCCCGAGCCCAAGGTCGAGGCCCAGTCCGAGACGCCGGCTGCGGCCGTCGAGTCCGAACCGGAGCAGGCGCCCGAGCCGGAACCAGAGCGGCGCCCGAGCCCGAACCAGAGCCCGAACCCGGGCAAGAGCCGGAACCCGAACCAACTGCACCCGAGCCCGCGGTCGCGGGCGGCGCCGCCGCTGCGGCGGCGACCACCTCCAGGCGACGCGGAGCGCCGCCGACCCCACAGCGAGCCCCGACGCCGTCCGAGCGTGCGGTCCACATGACCGACACCCCGTCGCGGTATTTCGTCATCGCGAGCGTCGCGATCTTCGCGGCGATCCTGCTCTACGGGCTCCTCGGCGGGCACAGCGGATTCCTGACCACCAAGCCGACACCGTCCCCCGTGCCGTCGGTCAGCGCCGCCCCGTCCGCGTCGAGCTCGGCCGGGCCGTCGTCGTCGTCCGGGCCGTCCTCCTCGGCCGGGGCGAGCGGCTCGCCGGCCACATCCGGGTCGACGGCACCATCAAGCTCGGCCGCGGCACCGTCCGCGGCGCCGTCGACCTCAGCGGCACCGGCATCGCCGGCGGCCTCATCGGCGGCGTCGGCGTCTCCGTCCTGATCCGGGGCTGATCGGGCGGCCGGCCGTGCGGCGTATCCTCGCGGCGATGAGCGGTCCAGCACCGGACCCCGATCAGGCCCGCGCGGCGATGGTCGCCGACCAGCTCCGCGGCCGCGGCGTCACGGACGAGCGCGTCCTCGCCGCGATGGGCGCGATCCCGCGCGAGGCGTTCGTTCGGAGTCGCTCCGACGCCAGGCCTACGCGAGACGAGGCGCTCCCGATCGACGCCGGCCAGACGATCAGCCAGCCGTACATGGTCGCGCGGATGACCGAGCTGCTCGCGTCCGGCCGGGCGACCGGATCCTCGAGATCGGCACGGGCTCCGGCTACCAGGCGGCGGTGCTCGCCGGGCTCGGGGCGCGCGTGACGTCGCTCGAGCGCCAGGCCGCCCTCATCGAGGCGGCACGCGCCCGCATCGAGGCTCTGGCAACCGGCGCTCGGCCGGCTCGTCGAGATCCGCGAGGCGACGGCAGCCTGGGCGACCCGACGGCGCGCCGTGGGACGGGATCATCGTCACCGCGGCGGCGCCGGCCGTCCCCGACGCCCTGCGCGAGCAGCTGGCGCGACGGCGCCCGGCTGGTCATCCCGGTCGGGCCGCGGGACCGCCAGCTGCTCACGTCGTGACCCGCCACGGCGACGACTGGCACGAACGCTCCGACGGCGCCTGCATCTTCGTGCCGCTCATCGGCGCCGGCGGGTTCGCCAGGACGCCGCCGGGACGGCCGTCGGTGACGACCCACGGGCGACGTCTGCTCGGTATACTCGGCCGGCCATGACCCACGTCTTCGTCGCCCCCCACCCGGACGACGTCGCGCTGTCGTGCGGCGGCCTCATCGCGAGCCTGCGCGAGCTCGGCCAGAACGTCACGATCCTGACGGTCTTCTCCGGGCGCGGCGACGGCGGCGGCCTCACCGCCTACCAGCGCGAGGCGCTCGGGTTCGGGACGAAGACGCTGTGGCCGGCCACCGAGGCGTTCAATCGGGCGACATCGCGGCCGACTAGCCGACGCGCGGCGCTCGCCCGTCGTGGGCCGCGACCGACGATCGGCTCGAGGCGACCCAGGCCGACGCCGACGCCGCGGCCAAGCGCTTCTGGCAGCGCTCGTCGTGGTATCGCCGGGCGAGCATCCGCAACAAGTCGCTCGCCGGCCAGGCGGTCATGGACGACGTCTCGACCCAGGGCGCGGTGTACACGGACGAGCGTCGTCGAGGCCGCGACGGCCGGCGACGATGATGGCCCGCCGCCGCGTCGAGGACGAGCGGTTCGCCTACTTCGCCGAGGCGTCGGTCGTCTTCCTCGACCTGCCCGACGCGGTCTTCCGCGGCTACGAGGGCGACGACGCAGCTGCTCGGCGCGCCGCGCGACGACGACGACGCGCCCGTTCGATGCTCCGGCGCGAGATCGCCCGACTCGAGCCGCAGACGGTGTACCTGCCGCTCGGCGTCGGCAACCACGTCGACCACCAGCTCTGCCGCGACGTCGGCGTCGCGCTCCTCGGGAGGGCCGCCGCTGGGTCATGCCCGGCCCGGACTGGCCGGGCATCGTCGTGTTCTACGAGGACTTCCCGTACGCCTGGTGGAACGACTTCCAGCGCCTCGACGACCTGCGGCGTCGGCCCGCTCGACGGCCTCCCCGATGACGGTCAGCCTGCTGACCCCGCGTACGCCGACATCACCGACCAGCTCGAGCGCAAGATCCGCGGCATCGCCTGTACGAGAGCCAGCTCGACCGGCTGTTCGGCGGCAGGACCGCCAGATGGCCGACGCGGTTCGCGCCTACGGCGCGCGATGGCCGAGCTCGGCGGCGTGGACGGCTCCGCGGAGCGGTACTGGGCCTCCGGCCGCGTCTGAGGCGGTGAGCCAGGCCGCCTCGGCCGGCGGTGGTCGGGGCGCCTTCCGCTCCTCGATCGGAACCGGGACGCGGCTGGGCGAGGCTCGTCCAACTGGGTCGCGACCATGGACGTCCTGCTGGCGACGCCGTCGAGCTGTTCTGCTGGTGCTCGTCGGCAAGATCTGGGCCCAGTTGGAGTCGTACGTGATGCCGATGATATCGCAGGGCATGCTCGTCGCCGCGGAGGATCGGCGCGGCCGTCCATCGGGCCGATCCGCGAATTGGACCTGCGATTCCGGGCGTATGCTCGTTCGCATCCGGTCAGCGAGGGGTCGTCGAAGACACCGACGGCAAGCTCCTCTTGTCGTAGAGGCGACGGTACGTCGATCTGATCATCGGCGACTCGCATCGCCTCGATCCAGCAGCGAACCATCTGCGCCAACCAGATCAGCGGGCAGCTGGTCGCCGGCGACGGTTCCGGCGAGCTGATCGGCGCCAGCCACACCGACTCGCCTGGGAACTGGCTCGCCCTCGATCGGCGTGGTGGGACTCGGCCGATACGGCTCCGGCGCTAGGATGTTCGTTCGACCTGCGACGACCGTGCTCGCTGATGATCTGTACTCTACGCGTGATGTCAGATCTGGGACCTGCATGCCACGGCCGTCGTCGTCGACGACCAGGATCGCTGTTCGGCGTGGGCGAGGCCTTGGGGATCGCTCTTCGCGATGCCTGAGCTAGCGCGCTGTGGCTCACGCGTGCGCGATCGGGTCGCCGGCGCGCGGAACCGTGGCCCAGTTACCAACGGAGGTAGCTGCGGAAGCCGACTGGCGTAGCCGGAAGCGGCTCTCGCCGGCGGTCCGGTCGCGCCACGTGGTGGGATCTCGGCGATCTTCGCGCCGCGGCGGAAGGCCTTGACGGTGAGCTCGAGGGCCAGCTCGAAGCCGCCGGTGCTCTCGATGCCGAGCTCGTTGACAGCGCCGCGTCGAGAAGCGGAAGTTGTTGGTGGCGTCGTGCGTCGGGAAGCCGGCGAACCAGTGGAGCGACAGGCCGGCGAGGCGGCTCAGAACGCTCACGAGCGGGCCGCCGACCTGCCGGCCGCCGCGCATGGTAGCGGCTCGGGCACACGATCGATAGCGGCGCCGTAGAGCCGAGCATTCGGGAACGATCGTCAGGTCGTCGGAGAGTCCGCCATGAGGACCAACGCGGGCCGGTCCGCACCGCGGCGGCCGCGGCGATCGCGTTCACCACCCGCGACCGAGGTCGTTGCGCAGGCCGAGCCGGAGCCACGGGCCGCGTCGCCGCACGACGCCGGGCGACGACCGGCACCGTCGGTGTCGCCGTCGAAGTCGTAGACGACGTACACCGTGAACGGCTGGGCGACTGAAGCGCCGTCTCGCCGAGGAGCCGGGCGAACGCTCGGCCTCGTTGTACACCGGGACGACGAGCGGACCGGCTGGCGCCGGCGTCAGATGAGCTGCGCCTCGGTCTCGACTCCGCGATCCAGGGGATGACCTCGTCGAGCATCTCGTCGAGGGTCGTCGTCGCCTCGAAGCCGAGCAGCCGTCCGGGCCTTCTCGACCGACGGGACCCGCATCTGACGTCGTAGGCGAAGGGCTGGTCGATGACGAGCGGAACGGCTCGCCGGTCGCCGTGGATCTTCCGCCAGATCAGCTCGGCCAGCTCGAGCACGGTGGTCGAGCGTCGCGGTCGAGAGGTTGAAGTCTTCGTTGAGCGCCGCGGGTGCTCGATCGCCAGGCGGATGCCGCGCGCCAGGTCGCCGCCGTAGGTGTAGTGGCGCACCTGCCGGCCGTCGCCCAGGATGTGCAGCGGGTCCTGGCCCTTGAGCACCTTCTGGACCAGGTCGGGCACGACGTGGCTCATCGCCAGCTTCGACGTTGCCCGACAGGACCTCCGTGTCGCGACGGCGCCCGCCGTCTCGCCGATGCCGACGCAGTTGAACGGCCGGACGATCGTGTACGGCAGCCCGTACTGCTCGCAGGCGCCCTGCGGCGAAGTACTCCGACGCCAGCTTCTGGAAGCCGTAGGTCGAAGCGGCGGCGGGCAGCGCCGCTGCTCGCCCTCGGGGGTCGGGAAGACTGTCGCGACTCTCGTAGACCATCGACGACGAGACGACGGTGATCTTCCTCGAGGTGGCCTGGCGGCGGGCGCCAGATCGCCGCGTCGAAGGCCGCGGCGGTGATCCGCTCGTTCTCGGCGATCAGGTCGTAGGCGAAGCTCGTGGAAGTAGCGAGATCCCGCCGATCATCGCCGCCCCGGCGACGAAGTGGTCGCAGTCGGCCACCAGCTCCGTGAGCAGGGCGACGTCCTTGGCGTCGCCCTCGACGAAGCGGTAGCGCGGGTGGTCGTCGTACGACCTGACCAGGCGGCCGTACTTCGAGAAGTTGTCGAGGCCGACGACCTCGTGGCCGGCGTCGAGCAGCTCCTCGACCAGGTAGCCGCGATGAAGCCGGCCGCGCCGGTGACCAGGATCTTCACTACAGCCTGATCCCCTCCCCCGAGGGCCCCCAGACGTCGACGACGGCCTTCCCGCCGACCTCCAGGTCGCGGTACGGCGGTGCGGCGCGCCGACGAACAGGATGTCGCTCTCCTGCGAGGACGCCGTCGAGGGTGACCGAGGCGGTCGTCCGGATGTACGGGTCGGTGCAGAGGACGCGCGCCCCGGCCCACGCAGGATCTTGCGCAGCTTGTAGGAGAGCGACTCGCGGGGGTCGTCGATTCGGCCTTGAAGGCCATGCCGAGGATCCCCACCGTCTTGCCGGTCAACCGGTCGTAGCGGCGCTCGAGGGCCGACACGAGTACGCGGGCAGGCCCTCGTTGATCAGCATCGCCGCGTGGCCGAGGGGGAAGTGGTCGGCCTTGAAGGCGGCCAGCTGCATCGTGTCCTTGAACAGGCACGGACCGGCGGCGAAGCCGGGGCCTGGCAGATCGGCCGCGCGCGGGTAGTCCTCTCGGATCGCGTGGAGGATGTTCGTGAAGTCGACGCCGGCCGAGTGGGCGATCATGAAGAACTGGTTGGCGATCGCGAACTGGATGTACCGCCAGGCGTTGGTGAAGAGCTTCGCCAGCTCGGCCTCCTTGGTCGTCGTCCGGATCGTCCTGCTGGCCAGCGCGCCGAACAGCTCGGTCGCCCGCTCGGCCGCGCGATCGTCGTCGGCGCCGATGATCTGGGGCAGGCTGTGGAGCTCCTCGAGCGCGTGCCCCTCGGCGATCCGCTCCGGGCAGAACGCGACGTCGACGATGCAGCCGCGCTCCGCGAGATGCTGGGCGACGTAGGCGGTCGTGCCCGGGTAGACGGTGCTCCGGAGGGCGACGAGGGCGCCCTCGCGCAGGTGCGGAGCGATCTGGTCGACCGCCCTCTCGAAGATCGTCATCGACGGCGCGAGGAACTCGTCGACCGGCGTGCCGATGACGACCACGAGGTTGTCCGTGCGCTCGATCATCGATCCGTCCGTGCCGAAGGCGAGCCGTCCGGTCGGCAGGATCCTGCTGAGCAGCTCGTCGGCGCCGGCCTCGACGAACGGCATCTCGCCGGCGGCGATGCGGTCGAGGGTGGCGGCGTTCGTGTCGTAGATGCCGACGCGCAGACCGGCGTCGGCAAAGGCGAGGCTCAGTGGCAGGCCGACGTGCCCGCCGCCGCCGAGCACGACGACGTCGAGATGCCCGGTTCGTTCGGTCATGGCCTGAATTTAGCAGCCCGGTGCGCGACAGCACCGACACCCATTGGTCCGGGGACGCGGGCGTACCTCGTGGTGTCGCGCGCCCCACGTGCGCTGGCACGACACGACACAATGCAGGACGCCATGACACCCGCATCCGAACGACGAGGGTGACCGCCGTCGGAGCGCGATCGGTCGCCCGGGCCTTCGACCTCTGGGATGGCCTGCTGACGGAGCGCGTCCGTCATGCCGTCTCGACCTGGGGCCTGGCGGTCGTCTTCGTCATGGTCGCCACCGAACGTACGCTGAGTGCCTGGTCGCTGGGATATCTCGCGGTCGATCTCAGGATCTACCGAGCGGCTGCAAGCGCCGCCATCAACGGGGGAGACCCGTGGCGAGCCGGGGCCGAAGGCCTGACCTTCGCCGGCATCCCACCCACCCTCATCCCCTACGTCCCGGCGGCGCTGCTCCCCGAGTGGCTGGCGATCGCGGTGTACGGCGTCCTGTCGGTCCTGGCGGCGGTCATCGCGTTACGAGCGCTCCGGCTGCCGCCGTGGTGGCTGCTGTTCCCGCCCCTTGCCGAAGGGATCGTGGTCCTGAACTCCGATGTGTTCGTGATCGCGCTCCTCCTCGCCGGCCGACGATGGACGTTCGCGGCGATCCTGTTCAAGGTCTACGCAGCCGTCCCGCTGCTCTTCCAGCGCCGATGGCTCGCCGTCGTCCTCGGCGGTCTCGTGTGCGCTCGTATCGCTGCCCGTTGGTCGCCCAGTTCCTCGCGGATCGCGACCTGATCGCCGCGGCGCTCGATGCGCAATCGTCGGGCGGATTGAGTGCGTGGGGCAGCTGGCTGATGGTGCCGACCATCATCGCTCTCGTCGCGCTGTGGCGCCGTGGAGCGGAGTGGCTGACCGTTCCAGCCCTGTGGCCATACACCCAGCTCCACTACAACGTGCTCGGCCTGCCCATCGCCGCCGCAAGCCCGGTCGTTGCCTTCCTGCTCAGCCTCGCCGTCTGGCCGCTCCCCGCCGTGGCCGCGATGGTCTATGCGCTCGGGGTCGTCCTGACTGGATACGCCGCGCCCTACCGCGCCGGCGCCGTGAAGACGGCGCCGTCCGAGTCGCCGTAGGTCCGCGTCCAACCGGCGCGCCCGAGTCGCGTGGCAAGGTCGCCGTCCTCGTCGTCGACGATGGCGACGGTGACGGCCCAGCGGTCGAGGATCGCCGACCAGTCCTGACGCCCGCCGACGACCGCCGCGTAGTCGTCCCAGACCTGCGCCGGGAAGAGCTCGATCCGGGAGTCGATGGCGACCGGGTTGTCCGCCACCGCGAACTCGAACCACGAGCCCCAGGGCTGCGGGTTGAAGAGGTGAGCACCCGGCCGGACCTGCTCGCGCAACGCGGCCGTGATCCCCGGGGGCGCGTCGCGGAGGACGCCTGCGGGGCGCCGGTCGCGGGATCGACCGGCCGCCAGAGGGGGAGCACGGCGATGCCGATGACGACGAACGATCCCGACCACGACGAGATTCGAGCCGCCGCACCAGCGCGGATCGCGAGGCGCTACGGCGTCGCGGGCTGCCGCGGCCGCCGCGGCGATGTCCGCCCCGACCGTCGCGAGACCGACGACCAGCGGCACGGCCGCCAGTGCCCACCAGGCGATGCCTCGGGCGGCATAGGCGCCGATCGCGACGAAGACCACCAGCCACACGAGGCTGGGCCACGGGACGATGCGGCCGCGTCTGGCGATGAGCACGACCACCCCAAGCGCCGAGCCGAAGAACAGGAGTCCGGTGATGTCCCGCAGCGATGTTGCCTGCCATTCGGTGATCCGGGCGGTGACGGAGGGGTTGGTCGAGAGACCGATCGCATAGCCCCAGACGGTCGGCCCGAACGGCGTGAGACAGGCCGCGACGACGCTCACGACCGCCACTACGAGCGTCCGGTGTGGCCGGGCGATCCGGTCGTGGACGTCCTCCAGCCAGGCCAGGCCGAGCACCAACGGCCCAAGGAAGAAGCTGCCGTGGATGTTCGCCCACGCCGCGACGAGGACCGGCACGATCCACAGGCGCGCGGGATGCGCGCGGCGGTCGGACACGATGAGCAGGGTCGCGGCAAAGAGCGCCATCCCTCCGAGCTGCGGTCGCAGGGCCAGGGCCGGTGCGCAGACGACGAACGCGGCCAGCGCCAGCCACGCCGATCGCCGGAGCCCGAGGTCGCGTCGACGACCGATCTCGAACAGGCAGCCGAAGATCAACGCGACGAGGCCGCCTCGCAGCAACGCCAGCCCCGTCCAGCCCGCGACCTGGAAGATCGCGGAGAGGACCACCTGCGCCCCCCACTGCTGGTCGAACCAGGGCAGGCCGGCCGCGGTGAACGTCCACGTGTCCACCGACGGGATCCCCTGCCCGCCGAGGATCTCCGCACCCGCTCGGAGCTGGTAGGTGAGATCCACGGTCGACATCGCCGCAACGAGCGCTGCGAGCGTCGGGAGCGCGACGGCCAGGAACGCCCAGAGTCTCGGGAGGGTCATCAGCGCGGATGCTAGCGTCCGACGGTGCCACGACGCACCGGTTCGATAGTCCGGGTTTCAGCGTCGCGACCTTCGTGTAGGGTTCCGCCGTGCAGACCAACACGATCCGATGGGATCGCGTGGCGAACATCGCCCTGGCCACCTGGTTCGTCTCGCTGTCGCTGATGCGGCTGACCGTCCTGTGGTCGGATCGGGGCGCGGACATCCGGCTCTACCTCGCCGGCACCCGGGAATGGCTCGCCGGTGGCGACCCATGGTCGGTCCACTTCGGGACGTTCCATTTCGCCGCCGCCCCGCCCTCGTTGCTGCCGATGGTGCCATTCGCGCTGATGCCCGAGCCGTTCGCCATCGCGTTGCTGACCGTGCTCGGGGTCGTCGCCTCGTTCTGGATGCTGCGCAGGCTGGGCCTGCCGTGGTGGTGGATCACGTTCCCGCCGCTGGTCGACAACCTGTGGAACGGGAACCCGCAGATCTTCCTGGTCCCGCTGCTGCTGGGTCCGGCGGCCTGGCTGGCCCCGATCGTCAAGGCCTATGCGGTGGCACCGCTCGTCATCCAGCTCCGCCTTCGGACGCTGGCCATCACCGCGCTGGTCGGGCTCATCACGCTGCCGATCCTGCCATGGGCGACCTTCTTGGACCACCTGTCGACGACGACGGGCTTCCTGGCCGAGCAGTCCCAGGGCGGGATGAGCGCCTGGTTCATCCCGATCCTCGTCCCGATCTGCGTCGTCGCGCTGGTGGTGATGGGCCGCCAGCGCGCGTCGTGGTGGTTCGTGCCGGCGCTGTGGCCATCAACGCAGTGGTACTACTCGCTCATGGCGTTCCCGGCCCTCACGCCGCTGACGGCCGCGATCCTGGCGGCGCCCGGTGCAGGGCGGGCCGGCGGTGGCGGCGATCGTGGCCGCGGTGGAGGTCTGGTACCTCCGACGTCGGGATCGCGCGTGCGGGCAGCGACCGCCGACGTCGGATCGACCGGCCGACCGCCGACGGCCGGACCGCGAGCGCGCCCTCCGGGGAAGCCTCGCCGGGCTAGGCCGCTCGCCGCGGCGACCGGGACTCGGTGCGCCGCTGCACCGGGACCTTCGTACCACGCCGAATTTCGGGTGGTGACAGCCGAAGGTCCGGGTCATACCGTGGTCGGAATGACGGTCCGACCCAGGATCGATCGCGCTCGGCCTCGGGATCGGCTGGCGGTCGCGGTCCTCGTCACGTTGACCGCGCGATGGGTCACACCCGGTCGACGCCCGGTGCTACTACGACTTCGATCGCGTCGAACCCTGGAGTCCCGGCGGATGCTTCCTGTACAGCCCGCCGGTCGTCATCGTCATGACACGCGGATCCCGGGCGTCATGTCCTTCGACGACTTCACGCTGCTGCTGCGAGTCGGCGGAGCTGCTGTCCTCATCGCGGTCGCGGGACCGGCCGTCGGGCTCGCCCTGTTCATCCCGGCCGTCGCGATCGAGCTCAACGCCGGCGAACATCAACCTGCTGATCGTCGGCGCCGTCCTCATCGGGTTCCGGTATCCGATGGCCTGGGCGTTCATCATCCTGACCAAGGTCACGCCCGGGAGTCGGACTGCTGTGGTTCGCCGTCCGACGCGAGTGGCGAACCTGGCGATCGCCGCCGGGCGCGACCCTGGCGTTCGCCGGCCTGTCCGTGGTCGTCGCGCCCGACTTGTGGCGCCAGTACGTCGCCGGCCTGTTCGCCGTCCCCGGACACGGGTCCGTTCGTCATCGGCTGGCGGCTGCCCGATCGCCGCCGCGCTCGTCGTGTGGGGTGCTCGCGGCAACCACCGCTGGGCGTTGATGGTCGCGGTCTTCCTCGCCCTGCCGCGCTGGTACTACCTGTCGCCGGTCGTGCTCGTCGGCCTGTTCCCGCTGGTCAGGCTGCCGCGGCCGCTTCCCGGCGCGAACTGGGTCCGCCAGCTCGGATGCGACCGGTTCAGCCGGCGGCAACGACCTCGGACGGCCTGACGGCGCGGGCGCCTTCGTCGTAGATCGTGGCGATCGCGTCGACCATCAGCTCGATGCAGAAGCGGTCGTGGACCATGTCGTGGCCGGCGCGGCCCAGCATGTCCGCATAGGGATGGTCGGTCAGCAGCCGGACGATCGCGGTCGTCAGCGCGGCCGGGTCGTGCGGCGGCACGAGGAGACCCGTGACGCCGTCCTCGATCATCTCGGGGACGCCCCCGACGTTGGAGGCGACGACCGGCCGCGACAGCGCCATCGCCTCGAGGATCGTCAGACCCTGTGCCTCGCGGTATGACGGGAGGACGGCCACGTCGAGCGCGGCGGTGACCGCCGGCACGTCGTCGCGCCGCCCGGTGAACACGATCCGGTGGGCGATCCGGAGCTCGCGTGCCTGCGCCTCGAGCGCGTCGCGCCGGCTCCCCTCCCCGACGATGAGCAGGTAGGCGTCGGGGACCGCGCCGAGGACGGCGGGCCAGGCCTCGAGCAGCGTCGGGTGACCCTTCTCCGGCTCGAGCCGGGCCACGACCCCGACGATCTTCGATCCGGGCTCCATCCCGTATTCCTCCGGGAGCGTGCAGCACGGCTCCTGGTGGTCGTAGCGCTGGAGGTCCACGCCGTTGTGGATGAGGCTGATCGGGACGATGTCGCGCCCCTCGTGCACGAGCTTGGCCTCGATCGCCCGCGAGACCGCGATGAGCCGGTCGAACCGCGGCGTCAGCTCGAGCAGGGTCGCGCGGTCGGCTTCGGAGCGGATCCGGCTCGAGTGGGCCGTGGCGACCAGGTACGGCCGACGCTGGCCGGCCTCGCCGAGCGCGATGACGGTCCGGGCCGCGACGGTCTCCGCGCGGTACATGTGGGCATGGACGACGTCGGCGCGGACCTCGGCCAGGTGCGCGGCGAGCGCCCCGACCGCGATGGCGTCGTCGAGCTCATCGATGACGAGGACCGCGACGCCGGCACGCTGGAGCTTGCGCACGGCACTCCCCGCCGACAGCGACACGACCGAGACGTCGTAGCGTGACGCATCGATCCGGGTCACGAGCGAGTAGAGGTGCTCCTGGGCGCCGCCGTTGGTCCCGGTGGCGAGCACTTCGACGACGCGGATCCGCCGGCCGCCGGCGAGGTTCGGGCGGTCGACCGGTGTCAGGCAGGGGTCCCAGGGGACGGGTGCGCTCACGTCATCCGTTCCTTCGTCGGACGAGCAGTCGCTGGATCGGCTCGTCCACCGCGCCCCACTCGTACTTGTAGGACTCGTTCCCGCGCAGGAAGTCGAGCCGCTGCACCCCGGCCGACAGGGCGCGTGCCATCAGCGCGTGGACCATCAGCACGCCAGGCGACAGGTCGCGGGCGTCGGGGTCGACGCCGGCGTTGTAGTAGAGGTAGCCCTGGTCCGTTGCGAGATAGATCCCGGCCGCGATGCGCTTGCCGGCGACCGACAGGAAGGCCAGGCGGAGCAGTCCGTCCGGCCCGTAGAGCTCGAACAGGCGACGGAACAGGACGCGGCTCTGGGCGCCGCCCGGCGTCGCGGGGAAGAGGCCCTTCTCGCCCCACTTCTTCTGGTGCAGCTCGATGAACGTCTCGAGGTCGGCAAGCGGGTCGGGCGAGTCATCGAAGCGGACAGGCCCCGCCGCCTCCGCGCGGCGGACCTTGCGCCGGATCTCGTGGCGTTCCTTCTTCCCGAGCGTGGCGACGTACTCCTCGATGCCGGCGCCGACCGGCAGCGTGACGACCGGGCAGACGTCCTCGCGCTCGACGTTGAGCGTCCAGCCCTCGGCGATCTCGCGCGCCCCGACGGCGGCGGCCAGGGCGTCGGCCGCCGGGTCGCCGCAGCGCAGCCGGCGCAGATCGACGACGTCCCACGGACGGCGATGGCCCGGCTCCGCGAGATAGCCGGTCAGCGCCGCGGCGACGGCCGGCAGATCCTCCGGGGCGGCGAGGATGGTCGCGTAGTCGGCATGGTACGAGGCGCCGAAGAAGACCGCGGTATCGGTCGGCGAGACGGGCGTCAGCTCGACATCGGCGCCGTGGCGCATCGTCGTGTGGGTGGCGGCGTCGCTCGGCTCCACCTCGTGACGGTGCATGAGCGGGACGATCGCGACCGGGTCCGCGCCCGGGCGCGCATCGGCGGGCATGAGGACGAGCGTCTCCTCGTGCGCGTTCGCGCTGTAGGCGTCCCACCATGCGCGCTGGAAGGCCCAGCCGGAGAAGGTGGTCGCCCACGGGTTGCGGGCCGCGAGCGCGTCCCACGTTTCAGGCGCGATGTCAGTGACGGAGGACCGCTCGATCCGCAGGCTGGAGGCGAGGGCCGAGTCGTCCAGAGGTCCCGCTGCGGCCGGACAGGCAGGCTCCGCGTCGAGGGTCGGGGTGGTCACGGCGGAATGCTAGCACCAGGGCCTCGGATTGGTTGCGACGGCAACCTCACCGGACCGGACTTCCGGGTCCGGCGGACGGGACCGTCGGGCCGCAACGTCGCGCAGGCGCTTGGTGTTAGGCTGCCGCGCCATGGGACCTCGGCTGCCAGATCCTCGCCGGCCGCTCGCCGCCGTCCGGCCGCTCGCTGGGACGCCGGTCCGGCTGTTCCTGACGAGCGCCACGCTCCTGTTCGTGGAGCTCCTGCTCATCCGCTGGGTACCGGCCAACGTCAAGTACGTCGGGTTCTTCAGCAACTTCCTGCTGATGGCGAGCTTCCTCGGGATCGGCCTCGGCATCCTGCTCGGCCGGCACGGCAGGCGGCTCGCGATCTCGCCGTTCGCGCCGCTCCTGCTGGTGACGGTCTTCCTCGTCTACAGTGCCCAGCTCAACATCCAGGCCCGTGACGCCGGCGAGATCATCTACGGGCTGGACGCCTCCAACAGCGCGGACGTCAACTTCCTCGTCCTGCCGCTGCTGATCATCCTGGTCACCGCGCTCATGGCGTCGCTGGCGCTGCCGCTCGGGCCGCTGCTGCGCTCGATGCCGCCGCTGCGGGCCTACGCCATCGACATCGGCGGCTCGATGCTCGGCATCGCGGCCTTCACCCTGCTCGCGTTCCTCGGCACCGGGCCGACCGCCTGGTTCGTCCTGACCGGGATCCTCCTGCTGCTCCTGGCACTCGGCGCCGGGCCCACGCCGTGGTCCGCCATCGGCGGCGTGGCGATGATCCTCGTCATCGGAGCGAGTGCGGCCGTCGCCAGCGCGAGCGAGGACGTGTGGTCGCCCTACTACCGCATCTCCGCCTACCTGCCGAACCTCGAGCGAGCCTCGACCGACCCGGCCGACGGCCGGCCGCCGTACTTCCTGTCGGTCGACGGCATCCCGCACCAGCAGATCTGGGATTCGACGAAGGCGGCCCAGAGCGACCTCCACAAACAGGCGTATGCCTGGTTCCCGAACCGGGTGTTCGACCGGGTGCTGATCATCGGGGCCGGATCGGGCACCGACACCGCGCTTGCGCTGGCCAAGGGCGCCAAGCATGTCGACGCGGTCGAGATCGACCCGAAGCTCGCGCAGATCGGCCGCGACTTCCACCCCGAGGGCGTCTACACGGACCCGCGGGTGACGGTCCACGTCAACGACGGGCGGGCGTTCCTCAACGGCTCGCAGGAGAAGTACGACCTCGTCGTGTATGCGCTGACCGACTCGCTCACGCTGGTCAGCTCGACCGCCGGCGTGCGGCTCGAATCGTTCCTGTTCACCGAGGAATCGATGCGCGAGGCCAGGGAGCACCTGGCGCCCGGCGGGATGTTCACGATGTACAACCTGTACCGCGAGCCGTGGCTCATCACGAAGCTCGACTCGATGCTGGGGGACGTCTTCGGCGGCAACCGGCTCGTGCGGCTGGTCGGCCGGGCGGAGGCGATCCTTGCCGCCGGTCCCGCGGTCGACGCGCTGGCGGGCGGTCCGCCTCCGGGCGACAGGGTCGACGCGGTGCCCGACGTCGGGTCCCCGACACCGCGACCCGCGACCGACGACTGGCCGTTCCTCTATCTCCGGACCGGGACCGTCGCGCCGTACTACCTCGCGGCGCTCGCCTTCATCCTGATCTTCGCCTTCGCGTCGGTGCTCGGCGCGGCTCGGGTCACGCGCACGCCGGTCCGCAGGTTCAGCCCGCACTTCTTCGTGCTGGGCATCGCCTTCCTGCTGCTCGAGACCAAGAGCCTCGTGTCGTTCAGCCTCCTGTTCGGAACGACGTGGGTCGTCAACGCGCTGGCGTTCTTCGCGATCCTGGCCAGCGTCCTCGCTCGCCATCGTCGTCAACGTGCGGCTCCGCCCGCGGAGTCCCGCGCCGTTCTACGCAGGCCTCTTCGCGGCCATCGCGATCGCCTGGCTCGTGCCCGCGGACGCACTCCTGATCGATCCACCCGAGGTCCGCTATGTGCTGGCGGGCGCGATCGCGTTCGCCCCAGTGTTCTTCGCCAACCTCGTTTTCACCTATTCGTTCCGCGACACCGATTCGGCAGACATGTCGTTCGCATCGAACCTGCTCGGGGCGATGGTCGGCGGGGTGCTCGAGTACGTGGCGCTGGTGACGGGGTTCCAGGCGCTGCTGGTCGTCGTCGGCGGGCTGTACGTGGCGGCGTTCCTGCTGGCGCGTCGGTTCCGCTTCCTCGCCGACAAGCAGCTCGTCGACGACCGGACGGATCCGCTCGGGGCGACACCGGCGGGGTCGACGGCGATCGAGGCCGGCGCCTCGTAGCTGCGAGCCGGCGCCTCAGGCGTCGACGGGCGCACCCTCGGCGATCGTCGCTGGCGGTCTGCCGCGCCCGACCCTCCCGAGGACATCGGCGGGGAAGGCGATGACCAACCCGAGCGCCGTCGCGGCCATGATCGCGACCGGCGTCAACGGCGCCACGACTGCGGCCATGACCAGCGTTCGCGTCGGGTGTGAGCGGGCGAACAACGGGATCCCGGCCAGGACCGGGAGCACGGAGTAGTGCGTCACATACGGCGCCGCCACCAGCCCGATGAGCAGGCTCCAGACGAGCAGCGATGACTCGTCGCGACTCGCCCAGAGCAGGACCGCAAAGACGACCAGCGCCCCGATCGACGCGGGGACGAGCAGGCCCGGCGCGGTGCCGGACAGCCCGAGGCTGTAGCTCAGGTCCAACCCGGTCGCCGCCCGGAGTGCGTCGAGATAAGCTCGATAGGACGACGGCCCCATCAGGACGGCGCCCATCAGGGTCACCGCCGCGGCGACGCCCACGGCGACGACCGCGCCGCGTCGCCGGAAGACGAACATCCAGAGCAGGAACGGGATGAGGAACGGCTTCGCGAAGGCTCCGAGGACGATCCCCAGTGGGAGCGCCGCCCACGGACTGTCCCGCGACACGGCGAGGTAGATCGCCGCGGTCATGACGATCGACACGTTGCCGAGCCACAGGTCGTCGAGGACCCCGAGCAGGGTCGCCACAAGGACGATCGAAAGCACGCGGACGAGGGCCGGCCGGCCGCGCGTCGCATCGAGCACGCACCACAGCGCGATGGCGATCTTGATCGCGAACCAGGCCCACAGCCCCGCCTCCGGGCCGAGCGCGGCGAGCGGCATCATGACGATCGCGCCGGCCGGCGGGTACAGGTAGCCCGCCACGGCATACGGGTCGCCTCCGCCGGCGACCACGGTGGCGACCGCCAGGTGGCGACTGCCGTCGAGCGCGTACCGGGCCGCCGGGAACGCAGCCGCCACGTCCGGGAGCGTCACGGCCAGCGTGCGCAGGCCGAACCAGATGCTGACGAGGCACCCGGCGACCGCGGCGATGGGGAGTGCGGCGGCCACCAGGACCCGGATACGGTCACCCGCCGCGGGCGCCGTCCCGCTCGAGGCGTCGGACTCGATCGCCGGCTGGGTCACGGTCTCAGTTGCCCAGGTGGAGGTAGCGGATGAGGTCGGCGTAGTCGTCGGTGAACGGATGATCGGCCGGGACGACATCGGTCCAGCCGGCCGCGCGGAGCGCCTCGATGGCGCCCGCGTCGCGCGACGCGGCGAGCCAGTGCGACGGCGTCTCGCCGGGCTCATGGACCGGACCGACGGCGTGCCAGCGCTCGAGGACCGTCAATCCCTGCCCGATGGCCGCGGCGGCGACGGGCGGCGCGAGGTCGTAGTACCGGCTCGAGACATGGAAGGCGACGACCCCGCCCGGCCTGGTCGTGCGGATCTCGTCGGCGATCGCCTCGGCCGTCAACAGGTGGACCGGCGGGCTGTCGCTCGAGAACGCGTCGAGGACCACGAGGTCGAACCGGCCGGTCGGTTCGGTGGCGAGTGACAGCCGCGCGTCGCCGAGGACGATGGCGGGCTTGACGGGCGCACCCGACAGGTAGCTGAAATACGAGGGGTCGCTCGCGACGCGGACCACTACCGGGTCGATCTCGAAGAACGTCATCTCGGTCCCGGGTTGGATGTAGCCGGCCAGCGCCCCCGCCCCAAGGCCGATGACCCCGATGTCGATCGGCCCGGCGCCCGCTCGCGCCTTCGCCAGCGCGACCAGGTCGCCCGCTGGACCGCTCCGGACGTAATAGCTCTGCGGCTCCCGGATCCGGGCCGCATCCATCGACTGCGACCCGTGGACCGTGGTCCCGTTCATGAGCAGCCGGAGATCGCCGGACGACGAGGTCAGCACCTCGGTGACGCCGAAGAAGCTCCGCGCTCGGAAGTCGGCCGGCGGCTGGAGCACGAACGTGGCGAGCACGAGCACGAATGCGGTCGCGAGCGCGAGGAACCACGGTCGCGCCCCGACGAGCAGGATGAGGCCGCCGACGAGGAGCCAGCGGACGCCCGCCTCGGTCGCGAGCGCGCCGGTCGCGACGAGGCCGAGGATCATCAGGCCACCGACCACGAGAAACGGCAGCGTCCGGCCACGGAGCCCGGTCACGAACGGACTGAAATCGAGCCCACGGCCGGTCCGGGTCGTCCGAGCCACACGCGGCGCGACGAGGGCGAGGGCAACGAGTGCACCGACCAGCAGGATCGGGTACTCCCACACGCCCGGGAACACGATCGGGGCGAGGATCGCCACGAACGCCGAGGCGAGCGCGCCGCCGGTCGCGAGCACGAGATAGAACTCGGTCAGGTGGCTCGGCGCCGGCCGGTCCTGGGCGAGACGGCCGTGGAGTGCGATCGCGACGATGCCGAATGCCGCCAGCTCCATCGCCAGGACCACGAGCAGCGGCCAGCCGCCGGCCGACCCGTACGGGACCCACAGGAGCGTGATCATCGCCGGCGCCGCGAGGACGCTGAGCCGGACCGCCCATCCGCCGCGCGGCGAGAACGCCACGATGAACGAGGCGAGGTAGATCGCCAGCGGCGCGACCCACAGCAGCGGCGCCGAGACGAGGTCCGTGGCGATGAAGTTGGTCACCGCGGACAGCAGGCCGGAGGGGATGGCGGCCAGGAGCAGCCAACGGAGACGCCGCGGCCAGTCGATCGCCGCGGCCGCGGAGGCCGCCGCCGTGGCCGCAAGCGCCTCGTCCGACATCGCGACACCCGCCTCGAGCGGGAGCGCCGCCCGGCGATCGCCCGATCGTGCCCGCAGTGCCGGCAGGACTCGCGTGGCGGCCACCGCGAGCATGACGACCAGCGCCGCGTAGCCCACCATCCACAGCCCGCGCTGCGCCGTCAGCCCGAGCCGCGGCTCGATGATCGTGGGGTAGGCCAGCAGGGCGAGGAGCGAGCCGCCGTTGCTCAGCGCATACAGCCAGTACGGATCGCCTCGCTCGTCCGACCTGGCCGCCGCGAACCAGCCCGAGAGCAGCGGGGTCGTGGTCGTCAGCACGAACGCCGGCAGGAGGATGATCACGATGAGGATCCGCAGGAGGTCCACGACCGGAGTGACTTCCTGGACGCGCAGGTCCGCGACATGGGCCGGGGCGAGCAGCAGCGACGCGCAGGCGAGGCCCGCGAGGATCAGGTGCACGAGCGGACCCCAACGCCCCAGGCGCGTGATCGACAGGTGGCCATAGAGGTAGCCGGCGAGCAGGACGGCCTGGAAGAAGAACAGCACGGTCGCCCAGACCGCGGGCGTGCCGCCGAACACGGGCAGGACCAGCCGTCCGACGAGCGGCTCCACGCTGAACAGCAGGAACGCGGACAACCCGATCGGCAGCGCGAACGGCAGCGTCGTGCCGAGCACGGGCCGGGCGAAGGCGAGCGACCGCGCGGTCATGACGCCGGCACCGCTACCGGTCGCGGCGCGCGCGGCTCCTCCCGGAGCATCACCGCCAGCGCGACCACGAACGCGAGCATCAGGAGGACCGGGACCCGGATGAGCGGGCCGCCGACCTCGTTGACGTTGATCCAGTTGAGGACGAGGACGAGGAACGGCGCCGCGACCAGCGACACCCCCAGCCACGGACCTTCGGCACGCTCACGTACCGCCCCGTACGCGATCGCGCCGGCGGGCACGAGCAAGAGGTCGTCGTGCGGATTGAGGTGCGGGCTGAACAGCAGCCCGAGCACCAGCGTCAGCGCGAAGCGCAGTCCGAACGCCGGGGTCGACGGATCCCAGCGGCCGCGCCACAGCCAGGCGACCGCAACGAGCGCCGCGATCTGGGCGACGAGCGCGATCGTGTTGATGAGCGATGCGGTCGCCGCCGCGATCTCGGAGCCGCTCCACAACGAGAGCGTGCCGCGCAGGTTCCACATGACCGACGGCCGGACGCTGAACACGTCGAACGAGCCGATGTAGTCGCCCAGGAAGCGGAGGTACGACGACCAGATCCCGACGCCCATGACCGCGCTGGCGGCCACCACCAGCACGATCATCCCGGCCGCCGCGAACCCGAGCACGCGCCAGCGGCGCGCCGCCAGGAGCGCGACGCCGGTCGTGAGCACCGCCTGCGGCTTGACCGATGCGACGACGAGCCAGGCCGCCGCCGCCCGCTCCCCGCCGGCACGCAGCGCCAGGAACACCTCGAGCAGGGCGACCGTCACCAGCAGTGAGAACGAGCCCTGGAGCAGCGCGAGGGCCAGCGGCGGCGCCGCGATCGAGGCGGCGATGAGCAGCGTCCGCTCCTCGCGCGTCCAGTCGCTCGCGACCCGGGTCACGAGCCGCCACAACAGCCAGCCGAGGAGCACGACCTGGACGACGGCCCAGGCCGCATACGACGCGGCAAGCGGCAACACCGTGAGCGGAACGAACGGCAGGACGATGTGCGGCGGGTTGTTGAACGGGTTGAGACCGGCGTCGAAGGTCCGCCCGCCGAGGATCTCCTTCTGGACCTGCGCCTGGAACGCGGGGTCGTAGAGGCTCGCCCCGTCGCCCTGCGCGACGATCGACCAGCCGGTATAGAACGCGGTGTAGTCCGCGCCCTCGGCGCCTCCGGAGATCCAGGCGGCCCACAGGCCGAGGTAGAGCGCGAACACGAGAGCGCCCGCCACCAGTCCGATCCGCGCCAGCAGCCGAGGGCGGTTCACGCTCCCCGCAACGTCGGACACGGTCAGCCGCCCGCCCTCGCTGCCGCAGCCGCGCGCAGGGTCGAAGGGACGGCGACCGGCGAGGTCGAGGACCCGACCGACTCGCGGATCAGGAAGTACTCGGACACCGGGCGATCATCGGTGACCATCGTCGCCGACCCCCACCAGGTCGGTCAGCGCCTTGTCGGACAGCCAGGTGTTCGCGTCGATGCGGTTCGTCCAGCCATCGATCGTGTGCTCGGGGCTGTCGTACGCGCTCGAGATCTCCTCGAGCACGCCCGGACGCTCCAGGACCGCCTTGATCGAGGCGCGGTCGAACGCGATGGGATCGACCGATCCGAGCATGTACATCCCGTAGCCGCCCGGCCCGAACACGATCGTGACCCGCGGGAAGACCGCCGTGAAGGCCCGGACGTGGGCGTTCCATTCCTCGATCGACTGGCCGTACGGGATCCACTCCATCATGATTCCGCCCGGCGTGAGGTGGTCGTAACCTGCCTGGTAGTACTCGCGCGACGAGATGACCGAGGCGCCCGAGCTCTCGATCGGGGGCGGCGGGTCCGTGACGATGATGTCGTAGTGCTTGTTCGTGAGCTCGAGGTGGTTCCGGCCGTCGGCGATGATCACGTGGCCGTTGGGGTTGGCAAGCACGGCGGCCGCGTCCGGAGTAGTAGAAGCCGAACATCTTCGGCACGGACGGCACGAGCTCGACGACATCGGTCCGCAGGCCGGCGATGAGCGCCGAGCGGAACGACGAGCCCATCCCGAACGCCACGACGAGCGCGTCGGTGGACGACGGTCGGGCGATGAGCGGCAGGATCGGCATCATCTTGGCGTCGACCGTCAGGAGCGTCATCGACGTTCCGGCGACCCACAGCTCCGGCGTGAATGACTTCTGCCCGGCCTCGACCGTCGCGATCTCGTCCTCGGTCGCGTCGAAGAGCGTCGCACCTGCAGCCCGCGGAGTCGCGCCTCGTTCGGGGAGACCAGCGAATCCGGGCGGACCCAGGCCGCCACGATCGCGACCCCGACGACGGCGGCGAGGATCGTCGTCAACCGGCGCGACCAGGCGACCGTGACGGACGACAACGCGATCGCCGCGCCGGTCGCGACGTTGACCAGCGCCAGCAGCGCGGCCGCCCGCGGTGAGCCCAGCAGCGGGATCAGCAGGAACGGCACCACGAAGCTGCCGCTGATCGACCCGAGCGTGTTGACGGCCAGGAACGTCCCGGCGCTCCGGCCCGTGTGCGCCTCGTCATCCTCGAGCAGCGCCGACGCGGCAGGGAACGACAACCCGAGCACGATGGTCGTCAGGAGCACGACCGGGACGGCGACGCCGATCAGCACGCCGAGCACCGCGATCGGCTTCTGCGGGTCGATGTCCTGGGGGACCGCGATGACGCCGATCAGCCCGAACAGCACGAGCGCGCCGGCCAGGACCTGGGTAAGCGCGAGCAGTCGCGTCGGGCTGTCGATACTCGGGCGGACGAGATTGAACAGCAGCGCGCCGATGGCCAGGCCGACCAGGAAGAGCACGAGGATGATCGTGAACACGTATGTCGTGTTGCCCGTCCCGGAGGCCAGCATCCGCGTCCAGAGGACCTGGTAGCCGAGCGAGGTCAGCCCCGACACGAACGCGATCGTCAGCGCGAGGCGCGTGCGGCGTGTCGTGCCGGGCGCGGGCTCTGCCGCGTGTGGCGCGGCGCCGTCGGGCGAACCGGCAACGACGGGCGCCGGCGCGGCCGTCTCGACCGCCTGGGCGGGCACCCCGCGCGCGAGCCACAGCGCGCCGAGCCCGGCGACCGCTGAGCAGGCCGCCCCGACCGCGAGCGCCCCGCTCAACCCGAGGAGCTCGATGAGCACCAGGCCCGCCAGCAGCGTGCCGATGATCGCCCCGATCGTGTTCGCCGCGTAGAGCCGCCCGAACGCCCGGCTCAGGTTGCCGTCCCGCGTCAGGAAACGAGTCAGCGTCGGGAGCGTCGCGCCCATCAGCACGGTCGCGGGCGCGAGCGCCAGGACCGCGAGCCCCATGCGCACGAGGGCGAGCGACCTGCGGCGACCCCTCGAGCGACGGGTAGATGCCGCGATAGACCTCGTTGATGAGCCGGAACGTCAGCGGCGTCGCGATGACGACGCCGGCCAGGACGATCTCCAGCAGCCCGTACAGCCGCAACGGCCGGCGGACGCGGTCGGCCACCCGGCCGCCGATGAACGCCCCGATCGCCATCCCGCCGAAGAAGCCGGTGAGGATCGCCGATACCGCCTGGGTCGTGTTGCCGAAGACGAGGACGAGCTGACGGGACCACACGATCTCGTCGATCAGCCCGGCCGCGCCGGACAGCACGAAGATCAGCAGGATCAGGATCGGCACGGGCGAGCGCCCGGTACGTGCCCCAGCGGCCTCAGATGCCATATGCCCAGTAGACCCCCGCGAACATGACCACGACCCCGAACAGGATCAGACAGACGCCAGCCCAGCGAGATCGGCCCCCGGGTCGCCGCGGCGCTTGCGCACAATGCGATGACGAAGGGCACCGAATCAAGCGCGTACCGGTAGCCGTACTGGAGCCAGCCGCCGCCGTAGTACAGCAGTGACGGGATCAGCACCGCGATCGCCGCGCCGAGCAGGAGCCAGGTGCCGGCCCGCCGCCAGTCGGCGCGAACGGCGTAGAACAGCCCCGGACTCGTCAGGAAGATGGACAGGCCGAGACCATCCGGCTTGAAGAACGGCGGGTCCGGGATGAACGTCGGGAGGTGGAAGAACAGGTAGTCGAGGTTCATCGGCAGGTGGGCGATGGCGAACAGCCCGAGTGCCCGCTGCTCTTCGAGGAACGGCGGCAACGTCGCCAGGCCGTAGCCGGATTCCCACGGCGACCCGAAGCGGAGCTGGTCGTAGGCGAAGAAGAAGACGATCGACGGCAGGACGCCGAGCCCGAGCCAGCCCCAGGCGTGCCACGGGATGGCCCGCGCGCCGCGCTCGAGGTAGACGCCGATCGTGGCCGTCGGCCGCGCCGACAGCGCGGGGAGCAGCAGCAGCGCGTAGAACGGCACCGCGAACGCGAGCGGGGCGCGGGTCAGGAAGGCCGCGCCGGCCATGAGCCCGATCAGCCACGCCCGCCGCTTGCCCCACAGCTCGAGCAGGCAGCCGAACGTGAGCAGCGTGGCGATGAGATGCCCCGTGTGCCACACGCCGCCGCGCGTCGTCACCCACAGGATCTGCGTCGAGAACCCGAACAGGAGCGCGAGCCAGAAGCGATCCCGAAGGCGCGCCACGCCAAGCCGGCCGACGAGCCACCAGCACATGCCCGACGCAGGCGCCGGCCAGGATGGCGTTGATGATCGGCTCCGCCCGGTCGGCCGCCTGCGGGCCGATGAGGGCGATGAGCGGCATCGCCGCGATCGCCGGGAACGGCGCGAACGGGACGTAGTAGCGGCCGGCGATGACGATCACGTCGTTCGGACCGGGCGCGACGGTGAGCCAGGTCCGGCCGTGCAGGAACGCGTCGGCCAGGTAGTAGAAGTCGCTCCGCCCGGCATCGAACTGGCGCGCGCACAGCCAGTACACGATGGCGGCGATGGCGACCAGCGCCCACCCGAGCGCGGCCGGGAAGTGGCGGGAGTTCACGTGCTCGGCGACTCCTCGGCGTACAGATCCCAGTCATCGACGGAGGCCAGGATCCGATAGTGGTCCAGGACGTAGGCCCGCAACGGATCGAGGACCGCGTCGGGCTGTGATGCATCTGTGGACGGCGTGAGCGGGTACCCACCGACCCTTCCGGGATTGTGCGTCGCGTCGACGATCAGGCGCGGCGGCCGAGTCTGCCATGCCTGCACGATCTGCGCCACGACGGCGGGGCTCGTGTAGCCCTCGGCCGTGAGCGGGAACATGTACACGAAGCGCGACGCGAGCGGTCGATCGGCCTCGAGATAGAGGGCTGCGTCGTTGCCCCACACGAAGATCGAGTCGCCCGGCGCCGTGAGCCCACGGATGCGCGTCGCCACCGAAGCGACCGTGGTCGCCGGAGCGGACTGGCCCTCGGTCAGGGCGACGCCGATGACCGCCGGCGTCGCGAGCAACACGACCAGCACCACCGTCGCGATCGCCGGGAACCGCGTCGCACGGGCCGCCGCGATCGCACCGCCGAGGCTCGGAGCGGCCAGGATGACGAGGGGCGGCGCGAGCGCCGTCAGGTAGTGGTCGAAGAAGAGGCCCTGGAGCGCGACGAGGACCAACCCGGTCCCCAACCATGCGATCGCCGCGATCTCCAGCCTCGTGGCCCCTCCCCGGCGGAAGGCAAGGAGGCGCGCCAGTGCGGCGACGACGAGCGGCAGCATGAACAGGGCGTCCCCGCCCGCCCAGACCAGCCCGGAGGCCCGGAACTGCTGGTTGTTGGCGAGATAGGCCCGGTTGTAGGCGATGACCTGCTCGAGCATGTCCGGCAGCGAGCCGTTGGCGGCGATCCAGGCGAGCGATACGAGGGGCACGATCGCGGAGCCGAGGAGGACGCACGCCATCCGGGCCCAGCGGCCGGGCCGGGCGATACCGGCGACGAGGAACGCGGCAATCAGCGCCGGGGCGAATTGCACGGAGATGAGCACGGCCGCGCCGGCGACCGCTCCGCCGACGACGGCCCAGCGAGTCCGGACTGTCGACACCACGATCCCGACGCCGACGACCGCGAACGCCAGCCCGACCAATTCCGTCTGGCCGCCGCCGAGGACGAAGTGGTTGACGGCGAACAACGGCAGCGCCACGAGCGTCGCGGCGACGATCCCGGGCCAGCGCTGCCCCGAACGCGCCAACAGGACGGACAGGGCGAGCAACGCGACCGCGGTCGACGCCCAGGAGAGCAGCCATGCCCGTGGCCACGCTCCGACTTCCGGCAGGACGACGCCGATCAGCGCGTTGGCGAGGTAGATCCCCGGTGGCTTGTGATCCCAGACGTCGCGGTAGGGCATGGCACCGTGCGCGACCGCATCCCCGATGAGCGCGAAGACCGCCCCGTCGAGGGTCGGACCGTTGACCAGGCCCCTGGCCAGGAAGACGGTTGCGATGACGATGGCCGGGACCGCGGCGAGCACCGCTTCCCGGCGCGACCACGACGGACGCGGCGCCTGCATCGTCATGCAGCCTCTCCGGGCACGGTGAACGGCGCGAGCAATGAGACGACGAACACGATGGGATAGACGGCGGCCGGCGCGATCGGCACGAGCGGCAGCGACGTCGCGATCGGGATGGCCAGCGCCCACCACGCCCCACGCGAGAGCAGCCACGCGGTCGGCACGAGCAGCACCACCGCGTAGTGGTCCCACAGCAGCGGCGAGACGAGCTGCGTGGCCACGACCGCGACCATGAAGCTCGCCTCCGCGGTCAGGCGCCGCGCCGCCACCACGACCGCGACGAGGGCCGCGACCACGACCGCCCACTGCACGATCGCCGCCGTCCCGGCCGCTGACACCGGCCTGGTAGAGCACCGCCCCGACCGTGAAGTTATGCGGCGTCGTCACCGGCTCGCTCACCGTCCGCAGCAGCGCGACGTAGTCGGACCAGGCGGCGACGCCGACGACCGGCAGGGTCACGACCACGGCCGCGACCACCACGCCGGCGGCGATCGCCGCGGCCCGCGGACGGCCGGTCAACAGCGCCCAGACGCCGAGCAGCGCGGGCTGGACCTTGACCAGCGTGCCGATCCCGATCGTGGCGCCCAGCCCGACCGGCCGGTCCAGCCACCGCCAGCCGAGCACGAAGAGCAGCATCAGGATCGGCCCGACCTGGCCGAGCTTGAACGAGTACAGCAGCGGCCAGGACAGCCCGGCAAGGAGCAGCATCGTCCAGCGCAGCGGCACCGAGATCGGCATCAGGGCGACGGCGGCGACCGTGCACCCGATCAGCAGCGCCGTCCAGGCATACAGCCCGGCCGGATCGCCGAGCAGCACGAACGGCACGAAGGCGACCGCGAATGGCGGCGGGTACAGGTAGATGGCGAACCCGCCGGCGAGATCGACGCCCGGGTCGTACAGCGGCAGGCCGTCGAGCAATCGCTGGGCGGCACGTGCGTACGCCTGGTAGTCGTAACCCCAGGAGCTGCCCGCCGACGCGAGGACGGCGACGGTGCAGCCAGCGAGGACGAGGATCGCGAGGACGGGCAAGGCCGCCCGGGCGAGTGCCACGGTCAGTCGGCCGGCGTCTGGCCGCGCCGGACGCGGCGCACACCCCGATGGAGGAGCGGGATGCGGAACAGGTCCCAGCCGACCGTCAGCGCCAGGCCGAGCCTCGGCCGCATCCGCGAGCCGCGCCGGTCATACCAGTGCACCGGGACGATCGCGATGTCGTAGCCGCGCCGCCGCGCCAGGTAGATGAGCTCGACATCGAACACGATGCTCCGGATCACCTGCGCCGCGAACAGGTCGTGCGCCGCCTCACGCGTGAACCCCTTGAACCCGCACTGCGTGTCCTGGACCGGACCTGCCGCCCAGGCCGAGGCGAGCGCGTGGAACGCCCGGCCGAGCGCGCGTCGGTAGCGCGGCTGGCTCGTCCGCATGTCGGAGCCGTCCGGCTGGATCCGGGAGCCGAGCGCGACGTCGTGGTCGGCCAGTGCGGCGACCAGCACCGGCAGCTGGTCGGGCGGCGTCGCCATGTCGGCGTCGGCGAAGACGACGAGGTCGGCAGTCGCCGCCAGCATGCCCGCCCGGACCGCGGCGCCCTTGCCGCCGTGCGGCACGCGGAGGAGGCTCAGCGAGGCGCCGTCCGGTCCGCCGCCGTCGGCCTCCGGTCGGGCCGCCACGATCGCCGCCGTCGCGTCGGTGCTGCCGTCGTCCACGACGAGGACGTCGATGACGGCAGGCAGCCGCCCGGCTCCCGGGGAGCCATCGCGCGCCGCCTCCCCGCGCCGGTGCAGGTAGCCGAACAGTTCGTCGAGCGCCGGCCCGATCCGCTCCGCTTCGTTGTACGCCGGCAGAACGACGGCCAGGCTCGGCTGGGTTGACATCGCGCGCAGTCTAGCCGGGCGCCTCCGGGCAGGTACTCCGGTCGAGGGTCCTGGGCCGGATGACTCATCCGGCGAGGCGGACGGCTGCTCGTTCTCTGCCCGTGGTGTGCGCCGTGGCCTGCCATTTCGCGATCAGGGGCACCAACATCATCGGGACCGTCCAGACCGCGTAGAGGGGATCCGGGTCGTGGATGTTCCGCATCACGGTCAAGTAGTCAAGCCACATCGGCAGCATCGCGAGCCCAAGCACGACGCCGAACGCCAGCGTTATCCACCAGGTCCGCGTTCGGACGCCGACGGCGGCGAACACGAAGAACGATGGCTTGAGTAGCACGAGTGGACCGACGCCGAAACGCGTCGCCAGGGCGACTGCGGCCACAGCCCACATTCCGGGGTTGCCGAACAGATAGAGTCCGAAGGAGGACGGTGCGGCAAGACAGATGCCGATCAGAACCATGCCGACGAATGAAGGACGCCACGACAACACCACGGCCACGGTGATGGCAAGCGGTGCCGCGACCCACAGCGGCTCGGGCGCGAACGCAAACGGCACGAGCAACAGGAGCAGGGCCGGGGGATACAGGATCTCGCGCGCCTGGATCGCGTACGACCCGGCCAGCTGGTAATCCTCGTAGAAGCCACGACCGGCCAGCCAGTCGCGCGCGGCATTCATGTACGTGTGCTGATCGTACCCAAGCCCGGTCGACCACAAACCACCCTCGCGGAAGGTAAAGAAGATGGCTTCGAGGGCGGCAAAGCCGAAGATCGCGCCGAGTACGACGAAGCGCCAGTTGAACGCATGGACTGCCGGCTGCTCGCGGCGTCGACCCGGAGCCTCGATCGAGATCGCCGAGTCCCACAACCTGCCGAAGGTCTTGCCGGGGAGCAGGGCCAATACATCACTCCTGCCTGTCGAGCCGGCTCCGCCAGGTTCGAAGTTCCGGGATTCACGTCGGCCGACTTGCCCGCAGGATATCCGGGACAGGACTTTCGTCATAGCCCAATCGGGCTATCGCGACGCAACTCGACGCCATTAAGGTGCAGGTACGCAACGCCAGGGGGCCCGACTGCACTTGACCGACACCGCCTACGACACCGTCATCCTTGGCGGCGGCATGGCCGGCCTCGGCGCCGCGGAGCGGTCGTTCGAGGCGGGCCGACAAGTCGTGCTCGTCGAGGCGGCTCCCACGGTCGGCGGTCTGGCCCGCGCGATCACGGTCGGCGGCGAGCCCATCGAGCCGTACTACCACCACATCTTTCCGCAGGACCACGAGACTCGAGAGCTCATCGACCGCCTGGGGATGACTGACCGACTCGAGTGGCGCAAGGCGCCAATGGCGGTCATGGACCACGGCCGCGTCCTCCCGTTCGACAGCCCGCTCGACGTCCTCCGTTTCCGCGCGCTGTCGCTGCCCCAGCGGCTGCGCCTGGCCTCAGGGTCCGCCTACCAGCTGGTCAGACGCGATCCGCGGCGGATGGACGCCACGCCGGTCGGCGTCGACGGTCCACGCTGGTTCGGCCAAGGGGCCTACCACAAGCTCTGGCAGCCGCTCCTGCGGGCGAAGTTCGGCGACGCCGCCGACGACATCGCGATGGCCTGGCTGGTCGCGCGGATCCGCCAGCGGGCGGGCGGGCGCAAGGCCGGCGGCGACAAGCTCGGGCTACCTGCGCGGCAGCCTCGGGAACCCTGGCGACCGCCTACGCCGAGGACATCGCGGCCCGTGGCGTTGAGATGCTGACGGGCACGCGTGCGATGGCGCTCGAGCAGACCGGCGATGGCTGGATCGTGCGGATCGAAACGAACGGCGTCGCCGGCGAACTGCATACGAAGTCGATCGTCGCGTGCCTCAGCGGACCCATCCTCAGCCGCCTCGTCGAGCTGCCGCCAGCGTACAAGGCCGGGATCGACGCCATCGACTATCGCGGCATCGTGTGCGCGCTGCTCGAGCTCGATCGCCCACTCAGCGGCTATTACTGGACGAACGTGACCGACCGCCTCGGCCTGGGCTGCGTCGGGATCATCGAGCACACCAACTTCATCCCGGCCGAGCGATACGGCGGCCGCAGCCTCCTCTATCTGGCCCACTACGTCGATCGGTCGGGGACGACCTGGACCGCCACACCCGAGGAGCTGATCGCGGCGGTGGAGCCGGCCCTGCGTGCCCTGAACCCCGCGTACGAGCCGGCTTGGATCGTGAACGTGCACCTCAACCGCGATCCCTTCGCCCAGCCGGTCCCGCTGGCCGGTGGCCCGATGCCGGGGCTGCGGTTCGACACCGGGTTGCCTGGCCTCGCGCATGCGAGCCTTGCGCACGTCTATCCGGACGATCGCGGCGTGTCCAAGGCGCTCGGGCTCGGGCGACGCGCGGCCGACTTCGCGATCGCCTCGGCCGCGCCGCCCGTCGGCTCGCACGCGCCCGCCACCACGGCGGTGAGCGACGCATCTGCCCCAACCTCATCGCGCTAGGCTGGCCACCACGATGGCATCGACGATGACCCCTCGGCGCCTCCTGCTCGGGGCGCTCGTCGTGCTCCTGGCGATCCTCAACGTCAAGGCCCTCCTCGGCACCGTGCTCATCGATGCGCGTTTTGCCGTCGACGTGGAGATCCCGCTGCGCGCCGCCGAGCGCTGGCAGGCCGGCCAACCGCCGTACCTGGCAAGTGCGTTCACGTCGGAGCCGGGCGCGACGCAGCCATTCCTCTACCCGCCGTTCGTGCTGCCCTTCTTCGCGCTCCTGGTCGATCTGCCCCGGATGCTCGTCGGTGCCGTTGCCGTGACGATCATGCTCGTCGCCTCGATCGTGGCCTGTCGACGACTCGGCATCCCGTGGCTCTGGCTTCCGCTCGTGCTGACCTGGCCGCCGTTCGCCGAATCGATCTTCGGGGCCAACGTCCAGACCGTCCTGTTCGCCGCTTTCGTGTTCCTCTTCTATCGAGCGGGTGCCCTGCCGTGGGGTCCCCGGATCCGCGACGTGGCGGACCCATCGGAACCCGGCCCACTCGTGGGCGGTCTCGCGACGGTCGTCGGGGCGGTCAAGGTCTCGCAGCCGCACGCCTGGCTCTACGTGCTTCGATATCGGCCGCGAGCGGCGATCGGCGCAGCACTCGTTGCGGCAGCCTTGATCGCGGCGACGATGATCCTGACCGGCGTCAGCCCCTGGTTCGACTGGGTCGCCCAGCTGCGGCTGGCGGGCGACACGACGTGGGACCTCGGCGGGTTCGCGATCGTGCGCTTCCTGCCGACGGGCATCGGCTACGTGGTCGTCGCCGCCTGTCTCGTCGGGGTCTGGTTCGTCCCGCGCGAGCGCGCCGGCGCCTGGATCGGCGTCCTGTCGGTCGTCGGCTCGCTGTCGCTCCACATCTTCGGCCTTCTGTTCCTGGTTCCCGCGATGCTCGTGATCCGCCGCGAGGCGGCCCTCATGGCAGCCATCTTCATCGCCACGTATTCGTACGAGGGGGCGTGGGCGGGGATCGTCGTCTGCGCGTCATCAATCACGTGGGCTCAATGGTCGTCGCGTTCCAGGCACCTGGAACCGGCAGCGGCGACGCCCTGATCCATCAGGGGATCCTACGTAGAGCAGGCTGGACGTCCGAGCCCGAACGTCCAGATACCATCGACATACGGGCGACCCGGATTCGAGATGCGCCACATGACACCCGGATATCGACTCGGCAACAGCCGAGTCTGGACCGCCGGGGCGAGTCCCAGGTTCGTTGGACTCAGTGGGTGTGTGGACGCTCCGATCTCGAGAGCCCGTTCCCAATGGTCAGCGGCGATCCCGTCGCAGGCCCGCGCGGCTAGTCGCCACGACCATTTCATGGCCGGAAGCGTGGGGTCGGCCGTCGCGGCAGAGTCGAGCGCGTTCCGAGCGGCAGCGTCGCCAAACCACGCCGCGGTCACGGTCGCCCAGTAGGCCTTCACCGCCGCGTCGGAAGGATCGACCGCTTGCAGCAGGTTGACCGCCAGGCCTTGGTCTTCTCCCGAGAGTGCCACGAGGAAAGCCGAGTCGAGATCCCCCGCGGTCAGTAGCTGCGAGGCGGCGGTCGATCGCACTCGGGCGATGACCATTCGAAGCTCACTTGGCCCAGAAGCGAGGGCCGACTCGATGTCGGGTTGAACGAAGAGGAGTCGCCGTGCTGCGTCGTCGGCCGCACCCTGGGAACCAATCCTGCCGTAGATGAGCGCGGCATTGAGTTCGACGACGGGGTCCACCGGCTGGTGCGCCCTGGCGCGATCGAGGGCGACTCGCGCCGCGGGAATGTCGCCAGAACGCTCTTCCAGGACCGCGAGCGTCAGCCACTCCTGGCCGAAGCCTTCGAGGTCCACCGCACGGCGCGCGGAGGAGAGGGCGTCGCCCTCGTCGCGCGCAGAGTCCGCCGCGACCGCCCGGACCCACCACGCCGGCGCGCTGTCGGGCAGACGTGTCGGTCGCCCGACGCGCATCGGCGAGTGCCCCGGCCGGCGATGCCGATAGCCCGGCTTCCGCATCGGCGAGTGCATCAATGGCGAGCTCGTTGCGCATCACGATCACGAAGCCCGCAAACATGACGACGAGGCCGGTCAGCAGCAATGCGTCCAGGCGCTTCGATCGAGGGCTCCGCGTGGGGGCTGGATCGATCGGGCCGCTAGTCGCGATCGACAGGCAGGCAATGACGAGCAACACGATCCCGATGAGCGCGAAGACGACCTCGCCCATCGCATGCCCGGCGACGATCGCAATGCCGAATACGGCGGCCATGACCAGTGGACGATCTGCGGTACCGACGACCCAGCGACGGCGAATCGCCAGGATGTAACCGACCAACGCGAGTGCCAGCCCTGCCAGGCCGATCAGGCCGGACTCAGCGGCCATGGTCAGGATGATGTTGTGGGCGTCCGGGAACGCGAGGTGCGGAAGGGCGTCGACGGCGTCGCTCATCCGCTCCACGCCGTACGTTCCCGGACCCGTTCCGGCGATCGGCGACGAGATGAACCGATCGACCGCGCTGGCGTAGGCAGACGACCGACCTTCATCGAAATTCCGGCCTGCCAACACGATGACGCCCAGACCGATGACCACTACCAAAGCCGCCGAACCAGTCGCCAGCAGCGCCGTTCGACGACTGCCTCGCTGTCGAACCAACAGGGCCGCGACGAGCACGGCCATGACCACCGTCAGGAGCAAGACCGAGCGCGTCCCGGAGAGGATGACCACGAGAAGTCCGCCGACAGCCAACGCGACCGACGCCGCCCGAGACCGCCCGAGCCACATCGCGACGACGGCGACGGGCACCGTCAGGGCGATCACGTCGCCGAGCCACGTGGGGATCTGGATCAGCGCCCCATCGCCAAGCGGTCGAAGTGGCAGTGTCGTCACCGGGAACCCGAGCCTGAGCCACTCGACCCATGCGAGCGCCACCTCGACCAGATAGGCGGCGGCGACCAGCACCCCGACGATGCCCATGGCCGCGACCAGGTTCCTTCGGCCCGTCGGATGACTCGCCTGGATGGCAAGCAGCCAGGCGATGCCGATGTAGGCCGCGCATTGCCAGGTCGCGTACCAACTGAGACTCGGGTAGGCGCCCCAGATGGAGGTCACCGCGAGCGAGGTGAGCAGGGGCAGGGGGGCGACGATGAGGAGAGTCGGCAACCGGCTCGGGCGTTGCAGCATGACGACCCAGCCGATCGTGCCGAGGATGGCCAGGATGGCAAGCTGGACTCGATGGAGCGCAAGCGAGTCCGTGAAAGAGTTACCCCAGGTGAGGAGAAACAGGACCAGAGCGGCCTCGCCCGCTACAAGCAGGGACCAACGGCCAGCGGCGCTCAAGGCGACACCGCGAGCGGGCTGACGCGGTTCAACGCTCGCCAGCCGGGCGGGACGATGTCACGCGCACCAAACCACCGACGCCAGCCCTGCAAGGACCGGCATGTTCTGGAAGCAACTCGCGAGCCAGGACGATGGCGTCACGGGCGCATGGTAGCCGGGAGGGCGCCGAGGCCACTATGGCGCGAACGTCCGCCCTTCAGCTTCAGTCTGGCGGAACGTCCGGATCGACACGGACGAAGCCCGAGAACCCGTGCGCCACCGTCCCTTCGAGATCGGTCCAGTAGGACTCCTCCGTCGCCATCGGGAGGTTCGCGCCGGCGTACCCGTTCAGGAGGCGAGGGACCAGATTGACCGGGGACATGTCGTTGGGGAAGAGCCCTGGATGGCCCGGGGTGCGCGCAACGAAGAACGACCGTAGCATCTCGGCACGGTCGGTAAGGTCGTTGCGCCCGCCGTGGTCCGACATGACCACGATGACGGCTGGTCGCGTGCTGTCGGCGACGATGGATCGAACGGTTTCCAGCGTCCGGGCATCGACGGCGGCGACCTCGTCGCGCATGGCCGCCACCTCCGCCTCATGGCCGCTCGGTTCACCGGTGACCCAGAACGAACAGGCAGCTGGAAAGCAGGGCCACGCCCCGCGCGGCGCGCTCTCCGGCCCGAGGACCGGTGGTGAGTGCGGCGAGATGATGTGGGCGAAGACGAACCGCGGGTGCGCCGCCTGCTCCTTGGCGAGCGAGGTCAGGCGTTCGAACGAGTCGAGGATGCGGTCCCGATGCTGCCCCGCGGCGACGCTGCGGACAAGGTCGGGAGCGATGGTCCGAAGCCGGCTCGCCGTGAGCAGCTGGATCTCGAGGTCGTCCATCTGGTCGCTCTGGACCGATCGGTCGGCGGGGATCGCGAGCCAGGTGAACTCGCTGGGAAGTCCGATCACCTCGTAGCCGTGGCGGTGGAGCTCGTCGAACGCCGGGCCCTGGGCGACAAGCTTCGAAAGCAGCAGGCTGTTCGAGCTTTGATCCTTGGCCCCGGCCACGCCTGCCGTGAATGCAGGCACGTCCTGGAGTTGGCGCATCTGGAACATCGAAGCGAAGGTCAGCTCGGTCGTGTTGTAGTTCGACCGGCTGTCCCTCGCCACCTCGAAGCCTTGGCCCTCCATCGCCGACAGGAAGGGCTCCGAGTCGTAATCGAACTCGCTCGCCAGCGTGTCCCAGCGTGGATGACCGTCGAGCAGGATCACGTAGATGTCCGGGGCGTTGGCGTCCGTCGAGGCGAGCGGTTGCGCGATCCCGGGTGGCGACGCGAACCGGCCGTCGATCAGCAGCTGGCCGGCGCTGATGACCACGGCGATCACCGCGACGAGGTTCAGGAGGCTCGTCGCCGATCGCCACGGCGCCGGCCTGGCCACGCCGCCGCGGGCGCGAGCGACCAGCCCGGGGATGGTCAGAAACGCGAGGAGTGCCGCGAGGGCGACGAAGACGAACGGCAATGCCGGCAGCGCCGCGATCACCACGCCGGCGACCAGCGCGCCGGCATCGCGGTCGTGGAGCAGGAGGTCGCGACGACCTGGACGATGAGCGTGAGCGCGATCGCGACGAGGAGTGGCCGGATCAGGTCGGCCGGCGGGAACGCGCCGTCGGCGAACACCGCGAGCACGTAGGCGACGGCGATCGCGACCGGATAGACGGGCGGAAGTCGCCTCACGGTCGGCGCTGGAGGCGGAACATCGTGCGCTGGGTGCCCTCGATCGGGACTACCTGTCGAATGTCGAAGAAGCACCCGAACGCTTCGCGGAACCCCTCCTCCGTGTAGCCCTGGAAGACATCCTCGCGCGTCGCCAGCAGGCGCTGGACCATCGCGTCCTCGCGCGGAACGAACTCGACGATGAGGTTCGCGCCAAGCCGGGCGAACACCTCCGCCATGTGCGTGAGAGGCACGTTCCGCCCGATCGCCAGGTGGTGGATGAGGGCCAGCGCGAGGACGACGTCCGCATCGGCGCGATCGAGCATGGAGCCGCGCTCGGCGAGCGCCCACCCGAGGGCCGGGCTCGGCTGGGCGATATCGGCGAGGAGCGGGAGGACCGTGGTCACGCCTTCCCGCCGGACGGTCCGGTAGTGCGTCTCGGTCGCCGCCGGATCGATGTCCCAGGCGATGACGCGGCGCCCGAGCGATGCCGCGATCTGGCTGAACCTGCCGGTGTTCGCCCCGACATCCCAGACCACGGAGCCACCAGCAGCTTCGAGCATCTCGCGAAGGATGGCGTCCTTCGCGTCGGCCGCCTCAGCGCTGTAGCTCGTGTTGTCCGCGTAGTCGGCCCACTCGGTGCCGGTCGGCTCCCAACGGAGCCCTTCGATGGTGCGCCGGAGGCTGTCGACCAGGGCCGCCTGCTTGAGCGGACTCATCCGGACGCTCGATGTCGAGGCGGCCGCGTCGGGTCGGTGGGCGTAATGGCGTTGGGCGCGCGCATGGGCGTGGATGTGCGGGCCCAGGCCGAGATTGAGGCGGGTCCGACCGGGAAGCAGTCTGGCCGCAAGGTCCAGCGGGATCCCATCGAGGTTGGCTCGGAGCATCAGCCGGCAGCGGGCGTCTCGATGGGCGATCAGCGCGAGTGGCGCCAGGAAGTGCTCGCAGAACTGGCGGTATGCGGACCACGGCGCCTCGGCCTCTGCACGCTGGAAGGAGAGCGTGTCGATGAGGATGGGCCGTCCGCCCTGGAACTGGACGTTGTAGGCGCTCGCGTCGCGGAGGGTGAAGCCCGCTTCGGACGCCTGGGTCTGGGCGTCGAGGGTCAGCAGCGCGGCATCGCGCATCTGGCCGAACGACCACTCGTATGGGTACGAGATGAAGTCGATGGGGTGGGGTCGAAGGACCGCGTGGGCCGTCCTCGGCTCGAAGGCGGAATCCAGCGGGACCACGTCATGGCCGATGAGCGTCCCGGCCGACTGCAACCGTTCCAGTAGACCGCTGGCGACGAGGTCCTCCCAGCGGGCCGCGAACGACGTGTTGATCTGCCGATGGATGACGCCGTCGCGCCGAAAGACGAAACCGGCAGGGTCGCGGAAGGACCCCGGCTCGCGTTCGAGTTGGGAATCCCCTCCGTCGTCCTCGATCGGCATGACGTCGCGGTCGGCCGAGCCGTTCAGACGTCGTGCTTCTGGCCCGTGGTAGCCGTGTGGCGGCGGGCCCTCCCGAGGGCTCGCCCGATCTGCTGCCTGAAGAAGAACGGGACCGCGATGACCGTGGCGATGATGGCCTGGATGATCAGACTCCCGGATCCGGGATCGATGTATGCGATGAGGTATTGCACGCGCTCTCCGCCGATCCCCCGGCGGGCTGTAGCCATCTTCTAGCCTACGTGCCTAAGGCTCCATGGTCCATAGGTCCTACCGGGCCGCGGTGCGGTACCGCACCGCCCGCGGGCCGGCGCCCCGTCCAGGCCGGCATCCGCTAGGCTGGCGGTGCCATGTCAGCGATCGACCCGTCCGCGCGCATCCACGCGACCGTGGACCTCGAGGCCGACGTCAGCATCGGCCCCGGGACGGCGGTCTGGCATCGCGCCCAGATCCGGACCGGGGCTCGGATCGGCCGCGACTCGGTCATCGGTCGCGACGTGTTCATCGACGAGGGCGTCACGCTCGGCGACCGGGTCAAGGTCCAGAACGGTGCGCTCATCTACCACGGCGTCACGATCGAGGACGGCGTCTTCATCGGACCCGGCGCGATCCTCACCAACGATCGTCGCCCTCGGGCGCTGAACGACGCGGGCGACCTCGCGCGGGCGGCCGACTGGACCGTCAGCACGATCACGATCGCCGGCGGCGCGTCGATCGGGGCGGGCGCGATCGTGGTCGCGGGCTGCGACATCGAGTCGCACGCGATGGTCGGCGCCGGCGCGGTCGTCACTCACGATGTCCCCGCTCATGCCCTGGTGGCGGGGAACCCGGCCCGCCGTCTCGGCTGGGTCTGCGTCTGTGGAACAGGCCTGGTCGGTCCCGGCGGCGATCCCGCGCCGGCCGACCTCGACGCGACGGCCGGCGAGCTGATCTGCCCGGCCTGCGATCGGCGGTTCGAGGTCGTGCCGGAGGGGCCGGTCGTCCGCGAACGGACCCGCCCGACGGTCGGGCAGGGGCGGCCGGCATGATCCCCATCGCCCGGCCGGACATCGGGCCCGAGGAGATCGCCGCGGTCACCGAGGTCCTCGGGAGCGGCATGCTCGCCGGCGGCCGGAAGGTGGTGGAGCTCGAGGAGCGGTTCGCCGCGTTCATCGGCACGAGGCACGCGATCGCGGTCAGCAACGGCACGGTCGCGCTCATGGCGATCTACGAGGGGCTCGGGCTCGGTCCGGGCGACGAGGTCATCACCGTCGGCCACACGTTCAACGCGACCGTCAGCTCGATCATGTCGACCGGGGCGACGCCGGTGTTCGTCGACATCGAGCGCGACACGTACGACATCGACGCCGGCCGGATCGAAGCGGTCATCACGTCACGGACGCGGGCGATCTGCCCCGTCCACCTGTTCGGGTTGCCGGCCGACATGGACGCGATCGCCGCCATCGCCGAACGCCACGGGCTCGCCATCGTCGAGGACGCCTGCCAGGCCCACGGCGCCCAGGTGCACGGCCGGCGTGTCGGCAGCTTCGGACATGCGGCGTTCAGCCTGTACGGGACCAAGAACATGACGACCGGCGAGGGCGGCCTGATCACCACCGACGACGACCGCCTCGCCGACTGGATCCGCCTCTACCGGAACCAGGGGATGCGCGAGCGCTATCGCCACGAGATCCTCGGCTACAACTACCGGCTGACCGACATCGCGGCCGCGATCGGCCTGTGCCAGCTCGACAAACTGGAGCGCAACACGGCTCGCCGGCAGGCGATCGCCGCTCGCTACGACGCGGCCTTCGCCGACCTGCCGATCCGGACCCCGGTCATCCCGACCGGGCGGACGCACGTGTTCCACCAGTACACGATCGCCGTCCAGGACGACCGCGACGGGGTCATCGCGGACCTCGCGGCGGCCGGGGTCTCGACCGGGATCTACTACCCGATCCCCGTCCATCGGCAGCCATATGTCGTGGAGGCGGGCGTGGTGGCGGAGCTCCCCGTGACCGACGAGGTCGCCGCGCACACGCTGTCGTTGCCGATGTTCCCCGGTCTCGGCGACGAGGACCAGGCGGTCGTCATCGCCGCCGTCCGGGCCGCCGTCGAGCGCCGCACCGCCACGGCCGCGCGATGACCGGCGCCTGGGCACCGATCGGCCGGCGCGAGATGCGCATCGGCTTGATCGGGCTCGGGACCATGGGCCGCAACCACCTCCGCGTCCTGCGGGCGATCCCCGGCGTGCGGCTGGTCGCGATCTCCGATGTCGACGGCGCCGCGCTCGACGCGGCGATCGCGACGTCCGGCGGCCAGGCGTTCAGCGAGCCGATGACGATGCTGGCCGAGGTCGAGCTCGACGCGGTGATCGTCGCGGCGCCCACGACCAGCCACCTCCCGCTGACGCTGGCGGCCATCGAACGCGGGATCGCCGTCCTGGTCGAGAAGCCGATGGCCGCGACGCCCGCCGAGGCGGGCCGGATCGTGGCCGCCGCATCGGTCGCGGGGGCCGCGCCGGTCCAGGTCGGCCACATCGAGCGGTTCAATCCGGCGATCGTCGAGCTCGGCCGGCTGCTCGACGCGGGCTGGCTGTCGACCGTGTTCGCGATCTCGAGCCGGCGCGCCGGCCCGTTCCCGGCCCGCATCCGCGACGTCGGCGTGACGGTCGACCTCGCGACGCACGACGTGGACATCGTGTGCTCGATCGCCGGCGAGCGCCCGGACCGGGTATCGGCCGAGACGGCGCGACGGATCCATGCCGACCACGAGGACCTCCTGTTCGGGCTGCTGTCCTTCCCGTCCGGGACGGTGGCGATGCTCGACGTCGACTGGCTGACACCGGCCAAGCGCCGCCAGCTGACCGTGCTCGGCGAAGAGGGCATGTTCGAGCTCGACTACCTGACCCAGCGCCTGACCTTCGCCAGGGCGACCGACGCGACGAACCCGCGGCTCATCGGCGGCTACGCTCCGACGTTCGAGAGCGAGATCGTCGAGCTCCCGGTGGCGACCGGTGAGCCGCTGGTCGCCGAGCTCGAAGCGTTCGTTCGGGTCGTCCGCGACGGCGGGCGCCCGGTGGTGGACGCCGCCGACGGCCGCTGGGCCGTCGTCCTCGCCGACGCGATGCTGACCGCAGCCCGCGAACGCCGCTCGGTGGAGCTGGTCCCGGCGTGAGCCCGATCGTCCGGACCGCGGCGTCGCCCTCGCTCCTGGGCGGCTCGATCGAGCTGCCGGTCAACGAGTGCCGGCACGGGCCGGCGCGCCAGGTCCGGCCGTGGAGCGGTGAGCCGGGCACGGCCGGGACGGTGGCCGTCGTGGGTGCCGGGAAGATGGGCCTGCCGCTGGCCGCCCAGTTCGCCTCGCACGGCTGGTCGGTCGTCGCGGTCGACATCGACCCCGCGGTCGTGGCGGCGATCGCCGGCGGGCGATCCCATATCGGGGAGGAGGCTGGGCTCGCGAGCCTCGTGGCCGATGCCCACGCGGCCGGTCGCCTGCGCGCGACGCTCGACGGCGCAGAGGCGGCCCGCGAGGCGGACGTCGTCGTCCTCGTCGTGCCGGTCATGCTCGATGCCGCGTCGCATCCGGATCATCGGTCGATGGATGCGGCCGTCGCTGCGATCGCGCCGGGGATCCATGCCGGCTCGACCGTCATCTTCGAGACGACGCTCCCGGTCGGCGACACGCGCGGGCGGTACGCGAAGCGGCTGGTCGAGGCGTCAGGGCTCGAGCTGGAGGACGACCTCTTCGTCGCGTTCTCGCCCGAGCGCCTGTACAGCGGGGCCGCGATCCGGAACCTCGCCACCTACCCCAAGCTCGTCGGCGGATTGGGGCCGGCGTCGACCGCCCGGGCCGCCGCCTTCTACGACAGCGTGCTCGACGCGGACGTCGTGGCGATGTCGTCCGCCGAGACGGCCGAGTTCGCCAAGCTGGCCGACACGACCTACCGCGACGTCAACATCGCGCTGGCAAACCAGTTCGCCAACTACGCCGACCGGATCGGCGTGGACATCGGCGAGGTCATCGCCGGCGCGAACAGCCAGCCGTACAGCCACATCCACCAGCCGGGGCTCGGGGTCGGCGGCCACTGCATCCCGGTCTACCCGCACTTCCTGCTCGATCGCGCGCCGGAGCTTGGGCTGGTGGCATTGGCCCGCGAGGTCAATGACGGCCAGGTGACGGTCGTCCTCGACGCGATGACCGAGGTCCTCGGTGGGCTCGACGGACGGACGGTCCTCGTCCTCGGGCTGACCTACCGCCACGGCGTCAAGGAGCTGGCCTACTCGCGGGCGCTGCCGTTGATCGCCGGCCTGACCGAGCGGGGGGCACGGTCCCTCGCCTACGACCCGCTGCTGGCCGACGACGAGATCGCCACGGCGGGGGCCGAGCCGTGGACGTGGGGCGATCCGCTACCCGACGTCGAGGCGATCGTCACGCAGACCGGCGACCCGACGTGGCGATCGCTGGACGCGTCGTGGTTCGAGGGCCTCCGGCTGTTCGTCGACGGGCGCAACTCGCTGCGATCCCTGGCACTCCCGGACGGCGTCGTCTACCGCGGGATCGGCGGTCGTCGGTAGGGTGCGCATCCTGAGCGTCGTCGGGACGCGGCCGCAGCTCATCAAGGCGGCCGCGCTCTCACCAGTGCTCCGCACCCGGCATGACGAGATCCTGGTCGACACCGGCCAGCACTACGACGAGTCGATGGCCGGCGCATTCTTCGCCGAGCTCGGGTTGCCGCGGCCGGATCACGCGCTCGGCGTCGGCGGCGGAACGAGCATCGGCCAGGTCGCGGCCATGCTCGCTGGGCTCGAGCCGATCATCGAGCGGGAGCGTCCCGAGGCGGTCCTCGTCTACGGCGACACGAACTCGACGCTGGCCGGTGCGCTGGCCGGTGCCAGGCTCGGGGCCCCGGTCGCGCATGTCGAGGCCGGGCTGCGGTCGTTCGACCGGACCATGCCCGAGGAGACCAACCGGGTCGTCGCCGACCACCTCTCGCGCTGGCTGTTCGCGCCGACGGAGGCGGCCGTCGCCAACCTGGCGGCGGAAGGCATCACCCGGGGCGTCGAGCTCGTCGGCGACCTGATGCACGACCTGGCGGCGCGGATCGCGCCGGAGGTCCGGGACCCGGCGGCGTTGCGCGACGTCCCGGGCGTGGGCAGGCCGCTGGCACCCGGCGCCTACTTGTTCGCGACGATCCATCGGGCCGCGAACCGCGAGCCGGACGCGATCCGGGCGTGGCCCGGGCTGCTCCGGCGCGTCGCGCGGCCCGACCGACCGGTCGTGCTGGCGCTCCACCCGGGCACGCTCGTCGCACTCGAGGCATCCGGGGAGGACCTCGGACCGGACATCGTGATCACCGGGCCGCTCGGCTATCGCGCCTCGCTGACCCTCCAGCTCCACGCCGCGGCCGTGCTGACCGATTCGGGCGGGGTCCAGCGCGAGGCCGGCTGGCTCGGCGTTCCGTGCCTCGTCCTGCGCGACACGACCGAATGGGTCGAGCTGCTGGCCGAGTCCGGCGGACAGATGAGCCTCGTCGCCCTCGACAGCGCGCGGACCGCGGCCGAGCTGGCGCGCTGGGCGCCGATCGACACCGGAAGGGCTCTCGCTGCGGATCGCGCGGAACGCCTTTCGATCGAACCGGCCGGAACCGCCGCCGCGATCGCCGAACGCCTGGCCGCCGAAGCGTCGACACGTTGACGGCGATGCGATCGCGCGGCAGATCCCGCGGACGTTCTCGTCAGCCGCCGAAGCTCGTTTCGACGAAATCCATGACATCCACGAAGCCCAACTCCTTCACGGTCGAGGACAGGCGCCGGATGTCCGCGCGCGAGTATTCGGCCTCCCGCACGGATGTCCGCTCGATCCTGAGCTCTGGGTGCAGACGCTGGACCACCGAGACGATCTCGGAGATCCGGGTCGCACGGCCCGTGCCTACGTTCATGTAGACCTGCGGGAGGCTCATCGGCAGCAGGGTCATCACGATCCTCGCAACGTCATCGACATGGATGAAATCGCGCTGGGCGACCCCTCCGTTGTAGAGCTGGAACGGCGCTCCGAGATCAAGCGCGTTCCGCAGGTGGCTCAGGATCGAGAAGCGGTCGACTCCCCCGAACATGTTGAACACCCGATAGATCTGGCACTCGATGCCAGCATCGGCACAGAATGCCTGCACGATCCGCTCGTTGAGCAGCTTCGTGATGCCATTGATGGTCACCGGACAGCAGTCGGCGTCCTCGGCCGTGTTGATGCTCTCGCCGTAGACAGCGCAGGTGCTGATCATGGCGAACTTCTCGATGCGACGTTCGCGGCACGCCTCGAGCAACCTCGCGGTCGTCATGAGGTTGGCATCGAGCACCGCTTCCGGACGCTGTGTGACCGGAGTCTTCAGATCCCAGGCTGTGTGGAGCACGGCGTCGATCCCCGACGCGAGCAACTCGGGCAGGTTCGCCCAGTCCCCACGACCCACCGGCACGAATTCGGCCGCTCGCGATCTGGTCAGCGTGGTGCCGAGATTCCCGGTCGCACCCGTCAGCAGGATCTTCAGGAATGAGCCCTCGTGCGCTGGGCCACCACGGCGCCCAGTCGATCCTGGAACCTTGCCATGTTCCGGGTCAGGCTGCCACGCTCGCGGATGATCTCGCGGTTGATCTCCGCCGCATCCTCGTCCAGGTCCTCCTCCGGCCGCGCGAGAAGCGCACTCGATCGTGGCCGCGGCGGCGCGTTCGTCGTCAAGCGGAACGAGAGCGCCGTTGACCCCATGCTCGACCCACTCACGGTTCGGCTCGATGTCGGAGACGACCGGTATCGCACCGACGGCCATCGCCTCCATCAGCGAGAGTGACGCGCCATCGGAGGCTGTCATCGAGAAGTAGAACGTCGAGCGTGCGACCACGTCGACATTCTGGCGATACGCGAGCACCCCCAGGCGAACGCACCCGAGGATCGGCGGCGGCAAGTCCGCTGATCTCGGTCTCCAATGGCGCGCCGCCACCCACCAGCGCGAGAGACTCCGGCATTCGAAGCCGTGCGAAGATCCGCAGGAGCATCGGGATCTGAGAATTCGGCACCCAGGCACGGTTCGAAACGAAGTCATACGACTTCGGCTGTGACGGGTATTCGATGACCCAGTCCTCCAGTCCGTATTGTTGGGTCAGGATCGCCTCGGGCGGGATGGTCGCAAGGTCGGACACGCGCGCGGTCATCGCCCTGGAAGCACTGACGAACAGGTCGCCGCGAGCCAGTGTCCGACGCGTGATGAGGTCGTACAGCCAGGAGCGCCCTGGCGCGACCATGACATCCGAGCCGATCATGACATGCGCCAGGACGGCATCCCCTTTGGCGATCGCGCCCATGAGCCCGTAGCTCGAGAGGTAGATGGCGACGATCGCGTCCGGCTTCATCCGACGAACCGCGCGAATGACTCGCGGCAGGTTCAGCAGGTACCGCCAGTTGCCGCCGCTCCCCTTCACTGGCCCCGCGTAGAACTCGTCGATCCGCCGGACAGCGGGGATCTCTCGCAGGTCCGGCGCGCACTCCGGCCGGGTTCATGGTCACCAGCCGCAGTTCGACCGAGCCACTGTCGGCGAGCCCGCGGACCCACTTCTCCGTGTGGATGCTGTTCGCGTCCGCGAGGACCAGGATGCGCAGAGCTTCGGCGGACATTCGCGCTCCATCGATCACCAGACGGCGGACATCAGGACTCCTGGCGCTCCGCGATGCATTCGAACGCCGATCCCGGCCGGTGGAGGTGTCAAGATACCCGACGGCGTACTGGAACTCGGGAGGAAGATGAGCTACCCGACGCGGATCGGATGGGGTGCACGCTCGGCCAGCTTGCCCGCGGCGAAGGTCGTGATGCCACATCGGCGGTCGATGCCGCGAAACGACCGGCGATGAGAGTCCGGTACGACGACCGGATCTTCACGATGCAGCGACGGGGCGGGATCTCCCGCTACTTCGTCGAGCTGATCACCGAGTTCAGCAAGGACCCGTCGCTCGGCGTGACGCCGCAGGTCGGCTGGCGGTGGACGAACAATGCGCACGCGGTCGAGGCCGGGCTCGGGAGGCCGCTGCGGATCCCGGGCGGGTCCCGCGGCCGCATCGTGCGACTGGCCAATCGGCTTACGCAGGTCGGCCGAGCCGCTCCGGACATCGTGCACGACACGTACTACCGGCCCGGCTACCGCGAGGGGCCTGGGGCGCCGCCGCTGGCCGTCACGATCTATGACATGACGCCGGAGCTCTTTCCCGAGCTGTTCCCCGGCGGCAATCCGCATGCGAACAAGCGCGACTACGTCGAGCATGCAGCGCTCGTGCTGTGCATCTCGGAGAGCACCCGTCGCGACCTGCTCCGCCTCTATGGCGCGATCGCGGCCCCCACCGTGGTGACTCACCTGGCGGTCAGCCCGTCATTCGTGCCGGGTGCCCCACGCCCGAGCTGGGCTCCCGCCCGGTACGTCCTCTTCCTCGGGAGTCGAGTCGGCTACAAGGACTTCCGGGTCGCGCTGGAGGCCTTTGCGACGGTGGCTCCGACCGAGCGTGGAACCACGCTCGTCGCGGTCGGCGGCGGACCGTTCACGCCTGACGAAGCGACGCTGATCGGTCGCTGGGGGCTGGATGCACAGGTCGTCCAGCGGGACGCGTCCGACGCGGAGCTACCCGGCGTCTTCGGCGGGGCGATCGCCTTCGTCTTCCCCTCGAGATACGAGGGCTTCGGGCTACCAACACTGGAAGCGATGGCGTGCGGCACGCCGACGATCCTTGCCGACTCATCGTCCAATCCGGAGGTGGGAGGTGATGCTGCGCTCTACTTCCCGCCCGGCGACCACGGCATCCTGGCGACGCAGCTTGGCCGACTCCTGTCCGACGAGGCATATCGCGATGACCGATCGGAACACGGTCTGGCACAGGCCGGGCGGTTCACCTGGCGTCGGACCGCGGAGGTCACCGCGGATGCGTACCGGGTCGCCGCCGGGACGGCACCGGGCAGCTGAAGGCGGGCCTACGGCGTCGCTATGTCGTCCCCGAGCATCTCGCGCAGGAACGGATCGAGTCCCCTCCGCGGCGTCCACCCGAGCTCGGCCGTCGCCCGGGAGGCATCGGCCCGGATCGCCGGTGGATCCATGGGTCGGATCAATGCGGGGTCCACCGTCACCGCCAGCTGGGACGTGCCCCGGAACCGGGCAGACCAGCTCGCCGGATCGCCCGCGAGGTCCCATTCGAGCGGGAGTCCTGCCAGGCCGAACGCACGGTCGACGAGCTCCCAGACGGCATGCAGCTGGCCCGTACCCAGCACGTAGTCGCGGTAGTTCGCCCCGCGGTCCTCGTCCGGCGGCTCGCCGCGGACGGTCGCGCGAACGTCGATCTGGCCGATGATCCGCCGCATCCCATCGACGTAGTCCGGGGCGAACCCCCAGTCGCGCTTGGCGGCCATGTTGCCCATCGCGAGCGGAGGCGCCCGGTGGACGGCGGCCGCGGGTGCGTCCCGCAACGCCCGGATGTGATCGACGACCTTGCGCGTCAGGAACGACGGAGGCCGCCGGCTCGACTCGTGGTTGAACAGGATCCCGCAGGCGATACGCAGGTCGTAAGCCCCTCGGTAGGCGATGCACAGCAGATGAGCGCCGGCCTTCGCGGCCGCGTACGGGCTCTGCGGCCGGAGCGGTGAGTCCTCGTCGTGGACGGCGTCCTGTCCGGGTTCCCACCCGAACATCTCGCTCGTCGACGACTGATAGAACCGTGTCGCGGGACTGTGGTCTCGCACTGCGCCGAGCATGGCCTCGACCGCGCTCGCGTTCGTGCGCCAGGCGGCGGATGGATCCACGAACGACGCCGCGACGCTGCTCATGCCGGCGAGGTTGTAGAACTCATCCGGCTTGAGGTCCGCGATGAGGCGCGCGTATCCAGCGGGTTCCTCGAGATCGAGCTCATGAACGACGACCGCGGGATCGATGGACGTTCTCGCCGGGGCGAGGGTCGAGTGGCCAGGACGGATGGTCCCGTGGACGACGTATCCGTCGTCCAGCAGCCGACGGATCAGGTGGAAGCCGTCCTGTCCCGCGGCTCCCGTGACGATCGCGAGGGGCCGTCGGCCTTCGGCCTGGCTCGCGTCACGCATCGCCTTCATCCGGCTCGTGTTGCCGGGATGCCAGATGGTGCCGTTCCCTGCCCGCGCAGGGTCCGGAAGAACTCTCTCTCGGCCTCGTGCAGGCTCAGGGCGAGATCCGTGTCGGTCTCGTGGAAGGCGCAGATGTCGGCGTAGCGGGAGCCACCGTGCCCGCTGAAGAACGCGTCCAGGTCCGAAACAAGCCGCTTGTCTCCCAGGTCCAGCAGGAACATCAGGTCACCGAAGTTCTCATAGACGAGTGCGTATCGGTAGCCAACGGCCTGCAACACATCAAAGACCCGGATCGCCGTGGCGCCGGCGCGCGCAGTCAGGTCCGGGTCGTACTCGAAGAACAGGGCGGGCCGCACCGTGGCCAGGTGGTCGGCAGCTCCGGCAATGATCTGACAGTCCATCCCGTCGGTGTCCGACTTCAGCAGCTTGGCGGCGTCGAACCTGGGATGGCGCGAGGACTTCGTCGAGACTGCGCAGCGAGATCGTCGCCCGAGGCGGCATCGCCGATCACCAGGTGCCCGGTGCCGCCATCCGCCCGACAGGCTCGCGGCATCTGGGCCGGAAGTGGCGCCGACGAACGCTGGCTCGATCTCGACGTCGCGGAGGTTGTCCACGTTCCGATGGAGGAGAGGGAGATAGGCGGTCGAGCCTTCGACACACAGGATCGGGAAGTGGGCATCCTGCCGGACGATCGCTACCGTGTCTCCCACGTTCGCGCCGATATCGATGAGTGTGAGGTCGGGGTATTTCTGCTGAACCGCCACGCCTATCCGTCCGATGTTCGATGAGTACTGTGGGAATCGTCTTCGGAAGTACGGGAGTTGATGCGACAACGGAAGCTCGAGCGCGATCTCGCCGATGCGGTAGGTGACCAATGGATCATGCAGGCGCAACCTGGATCTTCCTGGCTGCTCTCACGGCCTCGAATCCGACTCGCCGGATCCCGCGCGCACCTTCGAGCCGCAAGCCGGCATCCAGCGTCCACTGGGCCAGGGTCATCGTTCCCGGGCTCCATCGACCCAGGCCCGCGACGCGCGTGGTCATGCGGGCCCCTCACGACGATGCCGCAGATACCCTGCCCGGGCATGTCACTCCATCCGTCGATACGACGTGTACCAGTCAGCGATCTCGCGAGGGTCGTCCACGGTCCGCTTCTGCCCCGGCGAAGCCAGTCCTGCTCGTACTCCGCGAACCGTCCGGCGACGCGCTCGCCGAACCATTCGACACGGACGTCGATCGGACCGAGTGGATCGATCAGGCGACGGTGATGGCCGGTTCGTCGTACCAACGCTGGAAGAACGTCCCTCCGGCCGCTTGGTGCGATGCCCAAGCTCGTAGACGTCGCTTGGGTCGGAATTCGTCCCAGGCGCGTCGTCGCCGGGACCGTCACGACGAGCGTGCCTCCCGGCGCCAGCGCCGCGTACATGAGTCGCATCGCCTCGATGTCGCCGCCCTCTGGGATGTGCTCGATGACCGAGATCGACCAGATCGAGTCGAACCGTCCTTGGTCAAGCCCTTCGATCGCCGAGACGGGCAGCGGCTCAACGATCGACGCTGCGAAGTCCGAAGTCGATTCGCAAGGCGTCGGGTCGAGGTCCGCGTCACGCCGGTCGGGATTGAGCATCCGCACGATGTCGGCCGTCTGCGCGACGCGACATAGAACGCGAACAGCCGAGGTGACGAGATGTCCAGACAACGACCAGGCCGTGCCGGCAGGTGCCGGAGAACGAATGGGAACTCCCAGTAGCGGACGATGCTGACTGGTGTCAGGAGCAGGTCGAGCGCGCCTCGCTCGAGCGAGAACAGCGCCTTGATGCCGAGAGAGCGCCCGAATCTCGCAAACTCGGCGCCTGGCGCACCCCTGCGTTCTGCGTATCGCGAGGCTCGCAGCGATCGAGCGAGGAACCTCGGTGCGGCGACGAGGCGTCGGGTCAGCGCGATCGCCGCGGTGGTCGGCCGGCTCATGCCGATGCTTCCTGAACGCCGTGATCGGTGCTCAAGGCGTTCGCGGCGGCTCTTGGGGGGCCGGCAAGACCGCCGGTCCCGCCGGCACGTCCGTCAGCGGAGGGCTCCGAGGGCGCGGCATGACCGATCCGGTCGAATAGCCGCGGCAGGTAGAACGGCCACCGGGAGAGAGCGAGAACGCCGAATAGGCGATGACGCTGCCCCAGACGACCCCGGAGATCCCGATCCGGGCCGTCAGCGCGATGCTGAGCAGGATGTTCGTCGTCGCCATCACGGACGGCGGTGATCACCTGGAACCTCATGACCTGGGCTCCGTTGAGCAGCATGGCCACGCCGTTCCCGACCGCGCTGAGCGTGGTCCAGACGCCGACCGCCAGGATCGAGCCCGAATGACGGCTGGACGGACGACGTCCCGACCCAGATCGCGATGATCGGGATACCGAACACGACGAGCACCGCCGACACGAGCCCGGCGACCGACAGCGACAGTCGGATCGATCGACCGAAGGTCCGGCGCACCCACGCGACATCACCGCGGCTCAGCGCCTCGCGGTAGGCCGGCCAGAGCGGAGCGAGCGCCAGGCTGACCAGGACCGCGGGGATCAGGAACAGCTTGGACACCACGGCGTAGTCCGCGACGGCCGACGGCCCGAGCATGGCCGCGATGATGATGCTGTTCGAGGTGAACGCGACGGCGACCGCGAGCTGCAGCACGAGGAAGAGCAGGCCGACCCGAAGCAGGGAGCGGGCGAGCGCCAGTGGATGTCGTGCAGCCGCGGCCGGAGCCACGGCGCTCGAAGCAGGAGCGCCAAGCCGTTCACGAGCGTCGCCACGACCGGCGCCCCGGCCATCGCGAGCACGAGCCACGGAAGACCGAGCTGCATCTGGATGGCGATGACCACGAACACGAGGGCCGCGATGTTGCCGGCGGCGATGAAGATCGAGTTCACGTAGCCCTGCTGGAGCCCGAGGCGCACCTGGGGGTACGCCCCGGCGGGCATGCCGACGAGGAAGCAGGCGACGAGGACCGCGGCTGCCGGCCCGGCCTCGTCGAGCGCTGCCGTCGACTGCACGTTGAAGATCTGGGCCCACGGGATCGAGTCGTAGGCGAGCGGCGAAGAGCAGCCCGAAGCCCGCCGCGACGGCCAGCAGCATCGCGAGCCCGTTCGAGACGTTCGTCCGGATCAGCGAGCCGGTCGTCGCGGCCGGCGGCGTGCGCGACGCCGTTGAGCAGGCTGTTGCCGAGGCCGAGGTCCGTGAAGCCGAGCAGGGCAACGATGGCGCTCAGCGTCATCCACACGCCGAACCGCTCGCTGCCGAGGTAGTCGAGCGTCAGCGGGACCGTGATCGCCGTCGTGAGCAGGGCGATCCCCTTCGATCCGAAGCGACGTGACCGCGCTCAGGCTCGCCCGGCGGAACCGCTCGTGCGACCGGCCCTCGGCCGTCGTCGTGTCGAATGGGGCCAGTCGAACGATCCGCGCGACGCGTCGAGCGTCGACGAGGCGGGCGTGGATCTGCGAGGACAGATCCGACATCGTCATCCAGACGCCGGGGAGACCTTCGAGTCGATCGCGCCTCGCGCGCCCGCGCTGCGATAGAACTCGACCGCGCGTCGGAGACCCTCCTCCCACGGGGTGCGCGCGGAGAACCCGAAGAGCTCGCGGGCGCGCGACGTGTCGAGCGTTCGTCGCGGCTGCCCGTCCGGCTTCGAGGCGTCCCAGCGGATCTCGCCGGTGAACTCGGCCAGCTTCGCGATGAGGGTCACCAGCTCGCGGATGGTGATCTCACGCCCGACGCCGAGGTTCACCGGCTCCTCGCCGTCGTAGCGCTCGGCCGCGAGGACGATCCCGTCCGCGGCGTCGTCCACGTACAGGAACTCGCGCGACGCGGAGCCCGTCCCCCACACGTCGACGTGATCGGCACCCGACTCGCGCGCGTCGACGCATTTCTTGATGAGCGCCGGGATCACGTGCGAGCTCGCCGGATCGAAGTTGTCGCCAGGGCCGTACAGGTTCACCGGGAGCAGGTAGATCGCGTTGAGTCCGTACTGCTCGCGATAGGCCTGCGCCTGGACGAGCAGCATCTTCTTGGCCAGGCCGTACGGCGCGTTGGTCTCCTCCGGGTACCCGTCCCACAGGTCGTCCTCGCGGAACGGCACGGGGGTGAACTTCGGGTAGGCGCACACGGTCCCGACCGTCACGAACTTCTCGACGCCGGCCAGGCGCGCCTGCTCCATGAGCTGGATGCCCATGATCGCGTTCTCGTAGAAGAAGCGACCCGGGTTGGCCCGGTTGGCGCCGATCCCGCCGACGACCGCGGCGAGGTGGATGACCACGTCGGGCTGGCCGTCGCGGAGAGCGGCCTCGATCCCGTCGCGGGTACGCAGGTCGTACGAACCGCTTCGGGGAACGAAGATCTCGCTCGGTCCGGCCTCCTCGAGACGCGCCACGACCCGCTTGCCGAGGAACCCGCCGCCGCCGGTCACGAGCACCCGCCGGCCCGCGATGGCGTCCGTCATGTCTCGGCCCCGACCGGTTCGCTCTCGGCGGCGAAGGCCGAGTCGGGGTCCACCCCTGCCTCACGGAGATCGGATTCGAGCATCGCCCGGATCAACTCACGGAAGGAGGTGCGCGGGCGCCAGCCGAGGTCGCGTTGCGCCTTGCTCGCGTCGCCCTGAAGATCGTCCACCTCGGTCGGACGCAGATAGCGTGGATCGAGCTCGACGTACTCGCGCCAGTCGCGGCCGACCATCGCAAATGCGTGGTCGACGAACTCGCGGACGGTATGCGTCTCGCCGGTCGCGATGACGAAGTCGTCGGGGCGGTCGTGCTGGAGCATCAACCACATCGCCTCGACGTACTCGGGCGCATAGCCCCAGTCGCGGCGGGCGTCGAGGTTGCCCAGGTACAGCTTCGACGCCTCGCCCGCCAGGATGGACGCGATCCCGCGGGTGACCTTGCGGGTCAGGAACGTGGGGCCACGGCGCGGCGACTCGTGGTTGAACAGGATGCCGTTCGAGGCGAACAGCCCGTACGCCTCGCGGTACTGGATGGTCATCCAGTGTGAGAAGACCTTGGCCACCGCGTACGGACTGCGCGGGTAGAACGGCGTACGCTCCGTCTGCGGCCGCTCCTGCACCATCCCGAACATCTCGCTGCTGCCGGCCTGGTAGAAGCGAACGGGCCAATCGGCGTGGCGCAGCGCCTCCAGGATCCGGAGCGTGCCCATCCCGGTCGCCTCGCCGGTGAACTCGGGCATCTCGAAGCTGACCTTCACGTGGCTCTGGGCACCGAGGTTGTAGACCTCGTCCGGACGGACTCGCTGGAGCGTGTTGATCAGCGACGACGAATCGAGCATGTCGCCGTAGTGCAGGGTGAGGCGCGCATCCGGGTCATGCGGGTCGAGATAGAGATGGTCGATCCGCGATGTCGAGAACGTGCTCGAACGGCGGATCAAGCCGTGCACCTCGTACCCCTTTTCGAGGAGCAGCTCCGCCAGGTAGGACCCGTCCTGACCGGTGATCCCGGTGATCAGTGCCCGTTTCGTCATACGCTGCTGTCCATCCTCCGTCGCGCGTTCGTCCTGTCCATGGATCTGGCTCGCCAATGATGACATGGAGCGCTGGCGCATCGGATGCGGATCAGGGGCCTGGCCGGCCCGCATCGGGCGATAGAATCTGGCGCATGTCATCGGATTGGCCGAGCTTCACGATCGTCACGCCGTCGCTGAACCAGGGGCAGTTCCTCGAGCGGACGATCCGGTCGGTCATCGGTCAGGGCTACCCGAACCTCGAGTACTTCGTCATGGATGCCGGCTCGACCGACCGCAGCGTCGACATCATCATGCGATACGCCGATCGGATCGACTACTGGGTCAGCGAGCCGGATGGCGGCCAGTCGGCGGCCATCAACGCCGGATGGTCGCGAGGGTCGGGCGAGATCGTCGCCTGGCTCAATTCCGACGACTACTACCTGCCAGGGTCGCTCGCGGCGGTCGCCGCGTATCTGCAGGCCCACCCGGATGTCATGATCGTCTACGGGCGCGGCGAGGTCGTCGACAGGCAGGGCGAGGTCCTCGACCAGTTCGGCGAACCGTACAGTCGCCGGACGATGGTCATGTCGCACAACGTGATCCCGCAGCCGGCCGCGTTCATCCGGCGCGAGGCACTCGACAGGGTCGGCATGCTCGACGAATCGCTCCATTACGTGATGGACATGGAGCTCTTCCTCAGGGTCGGTCGGATCAAGGCGCCCAGGTTCCTCGACCAGACGCTTGCCGGGATGACCAGGCATCCCGACGCCAAGACCAGTCGCGGCCGGAGCGGCATGGCCCGCGAGCGCTGGCAGGTGAGGCTCCGCTACGCGCGCCCCGCCGAGGTGCCGCTCCTGCGGGCCGGCCAGATCGCGTCCAGGGCATTCCATTCGCTCCCCGACTGGATCCGCGACGCAACCGATCGCCTCCGTCGCCTGGACCTGCGAACCGGCTAGGAAGCGGTCACGCGATCGTCGGTGCGGGTGGTCCGCGCGCGCGCCACGTGGTGGATGGGAACGGGGACGACCGAAGGTGGCGTGGAAAACGCCCGCTGGGCGGCGCCCCAGATAGGCCCGGTATGCTACGCGGATGGGCGATCGCGCCGGCCGAAGCCGATGGCTGCGCTGATGCGGGTCGTCTTCCTGACCCAGTACTACCCACCCGAACGCGGCGCGCCGCAGACGCGCCTGCGCGAGACGATCGCCGGGTTGCGCGGCCTCGGGTTCGAGTGCTCGGTCGTGACCGGGCCGCCGCACTATCCCGCCGGGCGCGTGCTCGACGGGCGGCGCCTGCTGTGGCCCCGGCGCGACCGGATCGACGGCGTCACGGTCCATCGCCTGCCGATGATCCCGCGGCCGAACGGCTCGATCGTCGACCGCGTGGTCGACCAGGGCTCGTTCGCGGCGGTCGCGGTCGCGGCCGCGCCGCTCATCCGCCGGGCTGATGCGTTCGTGGTCGAGTCCCCGCCTCTGTTCCTGGGCGGCTCGGCCGCGATGCTGCGGGCGATGACGGGCCGGCCGTATGTCTTCCACGTCGCCGACCCGTGGCCGGACTTCCCGATCGCCGCCGGCGCGCTGCGCGGCCGCCTGCCCATCCGGATGGCGCTCTGGCTGGAGTCCCTCGCCTATCGCCGGGCGTCCGCGATCACGACCGTGACCCCGCCGCTCGTCGACCGGCTGGCCGTGAAGCCGGGGGCTGCCGGCAAGGTGAGACTCATCCCCAATGCGGTCGATACCGGCCGCTTCCATCCAGACCTGGATCCAGCGGCGGCCAGGGCCGATCTCGGTTGGGGTCCGGAGTTCACGCTCGTCTACAGCGGGACGGTCGGGATCGCGCAGGGCCTCGACACCCTGATCGAGGCCGTGCGACTCCTGCCCGACGTCGACCTCACGGTTCGCGTCGTCGGGGACGGGGTCGAGGCCGAAGCCCTCTCCGCTCGCGCGGCCGACCTTGGCCTCGAGCGGCTCGTCTTCCAGCCATCGATGCCTGCCGAGCAGGTCCCGACCGTCCTCGCCGCGGCGGACGCGATCCTCGTGCTGTTGCGCGGCGGCCCGCTGTACGAGGAGTCGCTGCCGACGAAGCTGCTCGAGGGTCTCGCCGCCGGACGGCCCGTGATCGTGTCCGCCGACGGGTACCCCGCAACGCTTGTCGAGGAGGCCGGAGCCGGCCTGGTCGCTCCTGCCGAGGACGCGCGCGCCCTCGCCGACGCCATCGCGACGATCGGGACCCACCCGGGACGGATCGCCATGGGGACGGCGGCCCAGGATCTCGCGCGGACGCGGTTCGCGCGAGAGGCCAGTGTCGCGGCGCTGGCCGACGCCCTGCGGTCGATCCACCGGCGATCCGACCAGACGGAGGCCGACCGGATCCTCGAGACGTACGAGCGTCGCGGCGAGACCGTCGATCCCAGTCGATACGCGCTCACGCGTCCGGGCAACGCCTACGCGCTCGACGAGCGTGAGCGGATCCTGCGGGAGATGCTGGCCTGGCGCCAGATCCCGTCGCTTGGGACCCTGGACATCCTCGAGGTCGGCTGCGGCACGGGCGGTGAGCTGACCCGCCTCGTCGCAAATGGTGCCCAGCCGGCGCGCCTGTGGGGCATCGACCTCCGCGATGACGCCATCGAGGAGGCGCGCCGCCGGGTCCCGGGCGCCCATCTCGAGGTGGGGGATGCCTCAAGCCTGCCCTATCCGGACGACACGTTCGACCTGACGTACCAGGCGACCGCGCTGTCGTCCATGCCGGCCGCCGCGATGCGTGAGCGGGTCGCGGCGGAGATGCTGCGCGTGACGCGCCCCGGCGGGATGATCGTGAGCTATGACTTCGCGTGGAACCCGGCCAACCGGCAGACGGTCGGGATCGGGTCGCGAGAGCTGCGTCGCCTGTTTCCCGGGCTGCCGCTCGAGATCCATCGAGTGACGCTCGCGCCGCCCCTCGCGCGCGGCCTCGGCGATCGTTCGGAGCGGGCGCTGCGGATCGTGGCGCGCGTCGCGCCGCTCCGCTCGCATCGGCTTGCCGTCATCGACATGCCGCGCTGACATATGCCCATGATCGTGGGGCGGGGCATCGCCGCCGTGGGGCTCCTCCTCGCCGGCCCGTTGATCGTCGTGCTGGGCGTCGCGGTCCGGCTGACCTCCCCGGGGCCGGCCTTCCACCGCGCTCGACGGGTCGGACCGCACGGCACGTTCACGCTGCACAAGCTGCGCACCATGCGCGTCGGTGCGGCCGCGACCGGCCCGGGCGTGACGGCCGCCGGCGACGCGCGGGTCACGCGGCTCGGGCGCGTCCTCCGACGGACGAAGCTCGACGAGCTGCCGCAGCTGTGGGACGTCGTTCGGGGGGAGATGGCGCTCGTCGGACCGCGACCCGAGGATCCGCGCTATGTCGACCCCGACGATCCCGTGCATCAGGCCGTGTTCGCGGCATTGCCCGGGATCACCGGCCCGACCGCCCTGGCCTTCCGCGACGAGGAGGCGATCCTTGCCGCTGCCGCGCGCGACGTGGCCGGGGCCGAGGGTCGCTCCGTCGCGACCGAGGCGGATCTCGACCGGGCCTATCGCGAGATCGTCCTGCCGGCCAAGCTCGCGATGGATGCCGAGTACCTGGCGACGCGCTCGACGCGCGGCGACCTCGCGCTCCTCGGCCGGACGATCGGAGCGGTGCTGCCGGGCGCCGCGCGCCACTAGACTCGTTCGGTGATCGGGATCTCCGGCCTCCGCGGCCGCCACCTCTTCGTCCTCGACCTCGCGGTCATCGCGCTGTCGATCGTCGGCGCGATGCTCCTCCGCTTCGACACGCTGCAGGTTCGCGACGAGGCGCTCGATCTACTTCCCGGCCGCCCTGTTTCCGCTCGTCGTCCGGCCGCCGATCAACGTCCTGGGCGGGCTGTACTCGCGCGCGTGGGCCTACGCGAGCGTCGGCGAGCTGGCGCGGATCTTCGTGGTCGTCGTCGTCGGCTCGATCGTCGGCATCGTGTTCTTCTACCTGGTCCTCGTCCCGCTCGGCGTCGGCGGGACGGTGCGACCGGCGTGGGCCGCTTCCCGCGCTCGTTCTTCGTCCTCGAGGGGATGCTCACGCTGGCGGGCATGGGCGGCGTCCGCTTCCTGATCCGCGCCTCGACCGAGTGGCAGCGGCTGGCGGCCCGGCGCGGCGAACGGCGACGACGGCGACGGGCGGCGGTCCGGTCCCGACACTCGTGTACGGCGCCGGGGACGATCGGCGCGACCGTGCTGCGGACGATCGGCGCCGCGCGCGACGGCCTCGGCATGCGCGTCGTCGGCATGCTCGACGACGACCGCTCGAAGCGGAACCAGGTCCTGCGCGGCAGCAAGGTCCTCGGCGCCATCGACGAGCTGCCCGAGATCGCGCGGGTGACCGGCGCCCGGCGCCTGCTGATCGCCATCCCGAGCGCGTCCGGCGACGTCGTCCGGCGCGCCGTCGAGGACGCGACCCGCCTCGGGACTCGAGACGCGGACGGTGCCCGCGCTCGACGAGCTCGTGTCCGGCCGGCTCGGTGCGGCCGCCATCCGCGAGGTGGAGGTGACCGACCTCCTGCGCCGCGACCCGGTGGTGATGGACGAGCAGGGCCTGCGCGAGTTCATGGCGCGGACGGACGTCCTGGTCACCGGAGCGGGCGGTTCGATCGGGTCGGAGCTGTCGCGCCAGGTCTTCGACCTCGATCCGGCACGGCTGGTCCTGCTCGATCGCGCCGAAGGCCCGCTGTACGACATCGACCGCGAGCTGGCGCTCCTCGGCGGGCGCGACTCGGGGACCGTCGCTCGCGGCGGCCGGACCCGGGCCGAGCTCGTCACGCGGCTCGCGAACGTCGCGTCGCTCGAGGCGATGACGCCGGATCCTCGACCGAGGATCGGCCGGTGATGGTCCTCCATGCCGCCGCCTACAAGCACGTGCCGATGATGGAGCACCACCCGGCCGACGCCGTCTACACCAACGTCGGCGGGACGCTCGCGGCGCTCCGCGCGTCGCTGGCCGCCGGCGTCGAGCGGTTCGTGCTGGTCTCGACCGACAAGGCGGTCGAGCCGACGCTCGGTGATGGGCGCCACCAAGCGCCTGGCCGAGCTGGCCGTCGCCGACGATCGCGCGACAGTCCGGGCGACGCTACGTGGCCGTCCGCTTCGGGAACGTCCTCGGCTCGTCGGGGAGCGTCGTGCCGCTCTTCCAGCGCCAGCTTCGCGAGGGCGTGCCGCTGACCATCACGGACCCGGAGATGACGCGCTACTTCATGACCATCCCGGAGGCGTCGCGGCTCATCCTCGAGGCGTCGCTGCTCGGCGAGCCGGGCGACCTGTTCGTCCTCGACATGGGCGAGCCGGTCCGCATCGTGGACCTCGCCCGCGACCTCGCGCGGCTGGCCGGGCGCGACCCGGACTCGGTCCCGATCCAGTACATCGGCCTGCGCCCCGGCGAGAAGCTGCACGAGGCCCTGTTCTACGACGCCGAGTCGATCGAACCGACCGGCCACCCGAAGGTGCTCCGCGCCCGCGACGGCGCGCCGCGCACCGGCCGGGCGTCGACGTCCTCGCCGAGCTCGACGCGCTCGTCGCGGTCGGCGCGACGCGGGCGACCACGCGGCGGCGCGGGCGGCGCTCGCTGCGACGATGGCGCGGCTCCAGCCGGCGCGCGGAGGTCGCCGTCCGGTGACGCGCATCGCGGACGATGACCCGATCCCGTTCCATCGCCCGAGCCTCGGCGCCGGCGAGCGCGAGGCCGTCCTCGAGGTCCTCGACTCCGGCTGGCTGACGACCGGCGCGCGGACGGCTGCCTTCGAGACGGCCTTCGCCGCGTACGTCGGGACGACCCATGCGGTCGCGGTCAACAGCGCGACCGCCGCGCTCCACCTCGCGCTGGAGGGCCTCGGCGTCACGCGCGACGACGAGGTCATCGTGCCGACCTACACGTTCGCGGCGTCGGCGGAGACGGTCCTCTACCTGGGCGCGCGGCCCGTCCTCGTCGACGTCGACCCGGCGACCGCGAACGTCGATCCGGCGGCCGTCGCGGCGGCGATCGGTCCGCGGACGACGGCCGTCGAGGTCGTCCACATCGGCGGGCTGCCGGCCGACCTGGCCGGCGTCCTGGCCGCCGCCGGCGACGCTGCCCGGTCGTCGAGGACGTCGCCCACGCCTTCCCCTCGCCGATCCCGTCGCTCGGCGGCCGGTTCGCCGGGACGATCGGCCGGGCCGGCGCGTTCAGCTTCTACGCGACCAAGACGATCACGACCGGCGAGGGCGGGATGCTCGTCACCGACGACGCGGCCCTCGCCGACCGCGCCCGGACGATGCGGCTGCACGGCATCGGCCGCGACGCCTGGAAGCGCTACACGGCCGCGGGCTCCTGGTACTACGAGATCGAGGCGGCCGGCTTCAAGGACAACCTGACCGACCTGGCCGCCGCGATCGGCCTGGTCCAGCTGGAGCGGGCCGCGGAGCTGCGGGCGGCGCGGGCCGCCATCGCCGCGCGCTACCTCGACGGCCTCGCGGACCTGGCACGGGACGGGCGCCTGGTCGCTGCCCGCGACCGGCGAGCGGCGACGAGCACGCCTGGCACCTGTTCGTCGTCCGGCTCGGCGAGGCGGCCGCGCGCCGACGAGACCGTCGACCTCGACCTGCCGGGCGTCGCCGGGCTGCCGCCGGCACTCCAGCTGACTGGCCTCGCGCCGCGCCCGCGCGATCGACGCCCTGCGCGCGGCAGGCATCGGGACGAGCGTCCACTTCATCCCGCTCCACCTCCACCCGCTGTACGCGCGGATGGGCTACCGGCCCGGCCAGTTCCCGGCCGCCGAGGCGGCCTACGCCGGGGCGATCAGCCTGCCGATCTGGCCGGGGATGACGCGATGCCCAGGTCGACCGCGTGATCGACGCGATCGTCGCCGTGGTCGGCCGCTGAGCGCCGCGACCGGTCGCGTCAGGTGCCGGGCTGCTGACAGATCGGCCGGCCGGTCTTGAAGGTCCAGGTGCCGGCGACGTACGGGTGCAGGGGATGCCCCTGTCGCCAGATGTAGGACGGGTAGCCTGGCGGAAGCTGGCGAACCGAGGCGGCCGGTGCGAGGTCCAGCAGGTCGGGCGTCGTCGCCCGGACGCCGTAGGTGAGGTCGGCGGCGCGCTCCCAGTACGTCATCGCCGTCTTGTCGCATGACCGGCCCGCGAGGCGCCACGACCAGAGGACCCGGTCGAGGCTCGGCGCGGCCTTGGCCGAGCGGTCGAGCGACGCTCGGGCGGCGGTGTCGCCGAACCATGCGGCCACGATCGTCGGCCAGGGCAGGCCGCCACCGCGCGCCCCGTCCTCCGCGACGCGACCCAGCAGCTCGTCGCTGAGGGCGCGGTCCTCGCCACTCAGCGCGACGAGGAACGCCTTCCCGGGATCGCCGCCTGCCAGCAGCCGGCGGGCCACGTCTGCCCGAACCTCGGCCACGGCCGCGGCCACCGGCGCCGGGGCGCCGCGCAGGATCGGCTCGATGTCCGGCTGGACCGCCAGCAGACGACGGGCGGCATCGGCCGCCGCGGCCGTCTCGCCGCGCGCGGCCAGCAGCGCGATGGCGTTGAGCTCGACCATCGGATCGATCGGCAGGCGGCCGGACGATGCCGCAAGGGCGGAGTCCTCGGTGGTCCGGTCGCCCTGCCGTCCGGCGAGGATCGCGAGCGAGATCCACTGCTGCCCGAACCCTTCCAGCTCGGTCACCTTCCGGGCGGCCTCGACCGCCGTCGCCGTGTCGCCGACCGCATCGGCGGCGACCATCTGGATCCACCAGGCGGAGACCATGTCGGGAGCCGCTGCGGTCGCCCGCCGGGCCAGCTCGAGGGCGTGCGCCGGATCACGCGCAAGGGCAGTCTCGGCGGCGCCGACGGTGCGGACGGTCCGTTCGGTGTTGAAGGTCGCCACGGTGACCAGCACGGCGATGCATGCCGCGACCACGAGCCCGGCTCGCAGCGTCCGCGGTCCGGGATCTTGCGACGGTTCCGCCGGGCTGCCGTCGGTCGTGGCGATCGCGGTGACCGCCACCGCCACGACGATGGTCCCTACAAGGCCGAAGATGACGTCGACCATCCCGTGTCCGGCGAAGATCGCCAGCCCGACCAGGGCTCCCCCGATGACGAGGCGCTCGGCCGGCGAGCGTCGCCACGACGCGCGGATCGCCAGCCCGAGCAGGACGATCGTCGCGAGCAGCCCGACGAGGCCCACGATCCCGGATTCGGCCAGGTTGTTGAGGACGATGTTGTGGGCGTCGGGGAAGGGAAGGTGGCCGATGACGTCCACCGGGTCGCCCATCCGCTTCACCCCGTACGTCCCGGGACCGGTCCCGACCAGCGGCGATTCGGTGATGCGCGCGATCGCGCTGGCGTACGCGGACGACCGTCCCTCGTCGAAGCTCCGGCCCGACCCCAGCACGACGACGGCGCCGACGATCGCCACCACGACTGCGCCGGTGACGACCGACGCTCACGGCTCGTCCCCCGACCCGACCACGGATGGCGAGGAGGATCGCCGCAAGGGATACGACGGCGGTGATCAACAGGACGGAGCGCGTCCCGGTGACGACGATCGCGCCGAGCATGGCGGCCGCGAACAGGACGGCGATGACCCGCGCCCCGCGGCGCCACAGCGCCGCGACGACGACCGGCGTTCCGAGGGCCAGGAGATCGGCCATCCAGGTCGGGATGAGCGCCAGCCCCGCGACGCCCGACGGCCGCATCGGGAGCGATGTGATCGGCAAGCCGAGGGCCAGCCAGCGGCGCCACTCGGGCAGGACGGCCATGACGAACGACCACCACGCCACGGCGACGACGATCGCGATGACCACGATGAGTGCCCGGCGACCGACCGGGTGGCTCGCCTGGCGGGCGAGCAGCCAGAAGATCCCGGCATACGCCATGCTCTGCCAGGCCGCGGGCCAGTTGAGGCTTGGGTAGGAGCTGACCAGGGCGGTCGCGACCACGGCGGCCAGCAGCGGCAACGGCGCCAGGACGACGAATGGCGACAGTGCGGCCGGCCGCCAGATGACGACGATCCACCCGGCCGCACCGGCGGCCCCGAGCGCGGCCAGCTGGAACAGGTGCACCGCGGATGTGCCGGTGAAGACGAGGCCGTTGGGGACCAGGACGATGACCAGGATCGCCTCGCCGCCGACCAGCACGCCCCAACCGAGATATCGACGCACCCACGTTCCGGCGTCGAACCGGGCGGATGGCGGGCTCGTCGGGTCGTGCTCGCGCTCAGTCATTCCGCGGCATGGTAGCCGCGTCACCCGGATGTGGCTGGCCGGCGCTTCTGAGCGGCTCGCTGGCCAGCGCGGCGCAGATCGCGAAGCCGCTGACCCACAGGACGGGCAACGCCAGCGTGGCGGCGAGGACCACCGTCCAGCGCCGGTCGGTCATCGCTCCCCACACGACGAGCGACAGCCGCCGCCGGCAGGCGGATCCACAGCGGGATCGGGATCTGGAACTGGGCCACGGATCCACCCTCCGGGGTCGAGCCGATGAACGCCAGCCAGTCGACCCACAGCTGCCGTTCGAGCAGCAGCGATACCGCCACGATGACCCCGGTCACGCCGAGCGCGATCCCAAGCGCGCGCCACTCGCGCCGGACGGCGAACCACAGCAGCCCGATCCCCGGCGTGACCTTGGTCAGCAGCACGAACCCCCAGGTCCACGGATAGCGGAACCCGAGCGCGATGGCCGCCGCGATCCAGAGGTGGATGTTGCCCTCGTAGATCTCGAGGGCGACGGGCGGCAGGGCGAGGAGCCAGATGATCCGCACCCCGCGTCCGCCCAGCCAGATGATGTTGCCGAACAGCAGGGCGAGCCACAGCCACAGGAACGTCGGCCACTCCAGGGCGCCGAACGGGCCGAACAGCCGCGCGATCGGCGGCGAGTAGTTGAACGCCCCGAGCCCGCCGACCGGCACCGCGTACGGATCGGCCGGGTTCACGTTCCAGTAGGCGAAGGCGTCGAAGCCCACGGTCCCGGCGGACGGCGCCACGACCAGGAAGAGGTACGCCGTGAACAGGAGACCGGCGACGATGGCGCCGTCGCGCACGGCCCGGATCGCGGGCGGGCGGGCGCTCGTCGTGGTCACGCGCGCATCCTACGCTCGGGCTTGTGCCGGGTGAGTGCCCCAGTCGACGGGACGGTGATCGTCATCGCCAGGCCCTGACCCAGGCGCCCAGGTCAGGCGGGCGGATCGGCGTTGGCCTCGGCGTCCGGTCGCGTCGCGTCGCGATCCGGCTCATCGGGCGGCCGTACCGCGGCCAGCAGCGTCGAAAGCTGGTACATGAGCAGCCGCGGGTTGGCGAACACCGACAGCGCGACGGCCAGGTGCCAGCCGATCCGGCTCGGGGCATAGCGCAGAGCCAGGGCGATGAACCCGATGACGAACGCCGCCCAGAGCCACGGTGAGATCGCGTAGAGCGAGCGGTTCTCCACGCCACCGACCTGCCCGAGATCCGGGAAGCCGAGGAAGGCGATCGTGCCCGCCGGCTCGAGGACGAACGAGAGCGCGAGGAGGCCGAGACCCCAGGCCACGAACGTGGCGAACGCCCGCCAGTCGCGCCGCCCGAGCCAATAGATCGCGACGAGCGCAGGCAGGATCTTGAGGTGCGCCGCGAACGCGATCGCCCACGGCGAGCCGAGCGCGACGAGGAACGTCACGGCGACCTGAGCCTGGCCGATGGCGAGGCTCCAGGCGAACGGCGCCGCCAGCCAGCCGAGGACGATCCAGGTCCAGCGGTTGCGGATCCCCGTCCGCCAGATCGTGCCGGCGAAGAGGGCGAGGAGCAGGCCCTCCCAGATGAGCGCGGCGGCCCCGAATGGCAGGAGGGCGAGCGGACGGAACGCGACCGCGAGCAGCGGTGGATAGCGATAGAACGCCGCGTCGTCGGTGCCCGCCGGCTGGTCGTAGAGCGGCAGGCCGGCGTTCAGGCGGGCGCCGGCGTCGTAGTACGCGTGGACGTCGGCCAGTGGGTCGGTGGTCAGGTGGAGGATGAGCGTCTCGAGCCCGATGATCAGCCCCAGGACGGACGCGGCGATGAGCACGAACTGGACCCGCGGCGTATCGAGCAGCGCGAGGTAACGCGACATCGACGGCATCGTAGTCGGGCGCCGCATACTCCCGCCCATGCGTTGGGCCGCGTTCCAGACGCCTCGGGCCCGGACGATCGGCTGGGCGATCGCCATCGGCCTGCTGACGCTGACCGTCACGATCTGGGTCGTGGCCATCGTCAGCGCCACCGACTGGTTCGGCCGGTCGTTCGCCATCGACTACGGCATCTACATGAACGCGCTCGATCGCTGGCAGGCCGGCGACGGCTGGTACCAGGCGAGGCAGCTCGAGGGGCCGTATCCCATCGAGCTCGGTGACGTGCTCTATCCCCCGGTCCTCATCTGGCTGCTCCTCCCATTCCGCTACCTCGGTCCGTGGCTGTGGACGATCATCCCGGCCGTGATCGTGGGCTGGGTCGTCTGGCACCACCGACCCGGTCCCTGGACCTGGATCTGCATCGCGCTGTGCCTTGCCTGGCCGTACTCGCCGGCGAAGTTCGTGTTCGGCAACCCGGTCATCTGGGCCACCGCCGCGGTCGCGCTCGGCACGATCTGGTGGTGGCCGGCGGCGTTCGCGGTCCTCAAGCCGACGGTCATCCCGTTCGCGCTGATCGGGGTCCGAGACCGGCGCTGGTGGCTGGTGCTCGCGTTCCTCGGGGTGGCGTCGCTGCCGTTCCTGGCCGACACCCTGCTCTATCCGCGGGTCCTCCTCGACGCGCAGCCGAACCCGGTCGACGGCCGCGGCGGCCCGTTCTACTCGATCACCGAGTTCCCGCTCCTGACGATCCCGATCCTGGCCTGGCTGGGGCGGGCGAGCGCGGCGCGTCTTCCGACTCTCGCGGACGCACCCGACGCGCGCGAGAGCCCATACCTTCCCGAGGCGCACACAATCGCGCCCGACTGACCACGCGAGGGCGATACCGGCCCGAGTCCTTCCGCAGCGACCGCACGGTAGCCCTTTCGTACCGGTCGGCGCGACGGGGGGCCGGTGCTACGCTGCACCGGCCGTGCGTATCCCTCTCCTTTTATACGTGCTCGCCCTCGTCGTCCGGGGGCTCCTGATCTGGCACTTCCCGGACCCCGCTTATCCGGACTCCTCGTACTACGTGGACGTCGCGCGGCAGCTCCACGCCGGTCAGGGCTTCAACGTCGACTTCATCTGGATCTTCGCCGAGGTCGGCGGAGTGATCCCGGCCGATCCGACCCTGCCGATCCCCTCGAACGCCCACTGGATGCCGCTGGCATCGATCGTCCAGGTCCCCTTCCTGGCCGTCTTCGGCGACGTTGCGTGGGCCGCCGCGCTGCCGTTCGCGCTCATCGGCGCGATCGCGGCACCACTAACCTGGGCGATCGCGCGCGACGCGGGAGCGCGGCCGTTCGTATCGATCGGTGCCGGGTTCCTGGTGGCGGTGCCGCTGCTGTCGACCGTCTACATGGCCCAGCCCGACAACTTCTCGCTCTATCAGCCGCTCGTCATCGCCGCCCTGTGGATGGCGGCGCGTGGCCTGCGCGGTTCGGGTCGGGCCTTCGTGGCGGCCGGCTTCTTCGCCGGCCTGGCGACGCTCGCCCGAAACGACGGCCTGCTCGTACTGGCCGCGCTCGGGGTCGTCTTCGCCTGGGATCGGTGGCGCGGCTGGAGGACCTCCCGAGCGGCACGAGCCGGCGACGCTGCGCGGGCCGGCAGCCCCGGCGACGACCCCGCACGGAACACCACCGGCGACCCTCACCGCCCGGCCATCCCGTTCGCGGCCGCGGTCGGGGCCGTCGCGGTCTTCGTCCTCGTCATGGCCCCGTGGTGGGCGCGCCAGCTCGCCGTCTTCGGGTCGCTGTCGCCGTCCAGCACGTCGGGCAAGGTCCTGTTCATCCGTGACATCGGCGAATGGAACAGCATCACGGTCCCGGCCTCGCTGGACCATCTGCTCGGGATGGGGATCGGACCGCTCATCGAGACGCGGGTCGGCGGTGCGATCGCCGCCACGATGATCTTCGTGACGCTCGTCTGCGGCTTCATCCTGGCGCCGGCCCTGGTCATCGGTGCGTGGGCCCGCAGGCGCTCCACGGACTTCGCGGCGTTCTTCGTCTACGCTGCGCTGCTGTTCGCCTTCTCCGCCCTCATCTCGGCCGTTCACGTGCCGGGCGGGACGTTCATCCACTCAGCGGTCGCGCTGGCGCCTTACAGCTACATCCTGGCCCTCGAGGGGATCGTGCTCGCCATCGGCTGGGTCTCCGCGCGCCGCACGGCCTGGCACGCGGAGACCGCCGTCCGCATCTTCGGCGGCGCCACGCTGGTCTTCGCCGTCCTCATCGCGATCGCCGGCTCGCTGGTCGTCCACGCCATCTGGTCGGCGCGCCGTGACGACGGGCTGTCCGTCGCGGCCGCACTGGACGCAGCCGGCTCCCCGGCCAGCGATCGGGTCATGTCGATCGACGCCGCCGGCACGCGCTACTGGACCGGCCACGGCGGCGTCGTCCTCGTCAACGACCCGCTCGACACGATCCACCAGGTCGCGACCGCCTACGACATCCGCTGGCTCGTCCTCGACCGGGGCGAGGCCGTGCCGTCGGTCGCGCCGATCCTCGACGGCACCGAGCACCCGGCGTGGCTCGGCCAGCCGATCCTGACCGAGGGCACCCCGACCCGCCTGGCCGTCTACCCGGTGATCGCGGCCCCGCCCGTGCTGGCCACCCCGTGACGCGGCGCGAGAGGTTCCTCAGCGCGGCCGGCATCTTCGTCATCGCGCTGCTCGTGCGCGTAGCCGTCGCCGGCCAGATCGTCTTCCCCAAGCCCGAGGACACGGCCTACTACGTGGGCGTCGCGCGCAACCTGGTCGAAGGCCGCGGGCTCGTGTCGGACGCCCTGTGGAGCTATCAAACGCCGCCGCTCGAGATCCCCCGAGCCGCGTTCGAGGTCTGGCTGCCGCTGCCGTCGTTCCTGGCGGCGATCCCGATGGCGATCCTGGGCGTCTCGTTCGCGTCGGCGCAGTGGTCGGCGATCGTGCTCGGTTCGATCGTGCCGGTGCTCGCCTGGCGGCTCGCGGCGGACGTGGCCGAGGAACGCGGCCTCTCGCGCGAACGGTCGCGGACGCTCGCGATCGGCACCGGCCTGACGACCGCGGTCTACCTGCCGCTCCTCCTCCACTCCGCCCTTCCCGACTCGACGATGCCGTTCACGGTCCTCGCGCTGTCGGCCTGTCTGCTCATGGCACGACTGGCGCGCGATCCGCGCGGTGGCCGGCTGACGGACCCGCGACTCATCGGGCTCGGCGTCCTGATCGGGCTCGCGGCGCTGACCCGCAACGAGGCGCTCTACATCGGCCTCGCCTGGCTGATCGTCGCCTGGGGGATGAAGGCGTTCAGCCGTGGCGCCCGGGGCCGCCTGATCGGCACGGTGGCCCTCGTCGCCGGCCTCGTCTTCCTGCCGTGGGCCATCCGTGACTGGGCCGCGTTCGGCAGCCCGCTGCCGGGACAGGCGGTGGCCAACGCCTTCTCCGTCACCGGCTTCGACATCTTTGCCTGGAACGACCCGCCGACCCTGGCGCGCTATCTCGCGGTAGGCCCGGCCCGTCTCCTCGAGATGCGGGTCGAGGGGCTCAGCCACAACCTGTTCAGCGTCCTGCTCCTGCCGGGCGTCCCGATCTCGATCATCGGCTTCATCGGGTTGCCGTGGGCGATCCGCGGAGCCGCCATCCGGCCGGTCGTCATCGTGTCGGTCGCCACGTTCCTGGTGACCAGCCTGGTCTTCCCGGTCGCGACGACCTGGGGCACCTTCCTCCACGCGGCCGGACCGGCGCAGGTGCTGCTCGTCGTATCGGCGCTGCTCGCGCTGGACGCGACGATCGCCTGGGTCGGGGCCCACCTGGGCTGGACGCGGCCGGTCGCCTGGCTCGGCGCGCTCCTCGGCGTCTTCGGCTCGCTTCTCTTCACCGTCGCGATCCTGCCGTCGTTCGGCTCGGGCTCACGGGCCACCGCCGAGCGCTACCAGGCCCTGGCCGCGGCCATGGCCGGGATCGGTCATCCGCTCGACGCCACGGCCGGACCGGTCATCACGAACTTCCCGATCTGGATGGCGGAGACGCAGCGGATCCCGGCCCTGGCACTCCCCGATGAACCGCCGCGCGACGTGCTCGACCTGGCGAACGACCAGCGGTTCAAGGCGAAGCTCGTCGTCCTCCTCGACGCCGACAGCCGGCACTGGCCGGCCGATCTCGATGCCGGGGTCGACGGTGCGTCGTGCTTCCGTGAGCTCGACCTCGGGACGGGCGCGGGCACCGCCGCCGGCGGCCCGCTCGGCAACGCTCGCGCGTTCGAGATCGTCTGCCCATGAATGACGACCCGTATACTCAACATCCGATGGAGCCTGCACGCGCCGAGACGGACAGCCGCGACACCCGCTTCGATGACATCCAGACGCGCATCGGCGACGCCCAGGAGGCGGAGCGTTCGCGGCTCGCCCAGGAGATCCACGACGGGCCGGCCCAGGCCTTGAGCAACGCGATCTTCCAGGTCGAGTACATCGAGCGCGTCATCGAATCGGACCCGCTGCTGGCCCGGACGGAGCTGCGCTACCTGCGGGAGCTGCTGCGCCGCGAGCTTGGCGACGTCCGTGCGTTCATCAGCCAGCTCCGCCCGCCGCTGCTCGACCAGTTCGGACTGGACGGCGCGATCATGGACACGATCGAGCACACCAGGACGCTCAGCGGGTTGGCGATCACGACCGATCTGAGCGCACCGGCCTCGATGCTCAACGACCGCGAGCAGACGGTCGTCCTGCGCGTGACCCAGGAAGCCTTGCAGAATGTGCGCAAGCACGCGGCCGCAAGCCACGTCGTCGTGTCGACCCGGCTCGATGGCGATTGGGTGCTCGAGGTGCGCGATGACGGAAGGGGGTTCGATCTCGGTGCGGTGGCCGCGCGTGGCCGGCGCAACTTCGGTCTGCAGTTCATGCGCGAGCGCGCCGAGTTGATCGGCGCCCGAATCGACATACGATCACGGCCGGATGGCGGTACCGTCGTCCGTCTGGCGATCCCGACCGGACCGTCCGCCGGAGGAGAGGAGAGCACATGACAGCCACTGAGTACAGCGGCCCGGAGCGCCGACGCGGCGGTCCCGACCGGCGCGCCGTCGACGACATCACGCGGATCCTCGTCGTCGACGATCACGCCCTGTTCCGGATGGGGATCGCCAACATCCTCGGCCACGAGCCCGACTTCGCGATCGTCGCAGAGGCAGATGATTCACGGTCGGCCATCGATCGCGCCATGGAGACCTCGCCGGACATCATCCTGATGGACCTGTCGCTCCCGGCGCCGGGCGGCATCGAGACCACCCAGCGGATCAAGCGCGAGCTGCCCTCGACCGGGATCATCGTGCTGGCCCAGACAGAGGACGAGGACGCGCTGTTCGACGCGATCAAGGCCGGCGCGGCGGCGTTCATCCTCAAGGACGTCGGCCCGGACGACCTGGTCACGATCATCCGCCGCGTCGTCGCCGGCGAGTACCTGATCAACGACAAAGTCTTCTCCAAGCCGGCCGTCGCCTCGCGCGTCCTCAAGGAGTTCCGCGAGCTGGCCGTCTACGGCCAGGACGCCGCGCCGATCTTCGCACCGCTCTCCCCGCGCGAGGTCGAGATCCTCGACAACATCGCCCAGGGCATGACCAACAAGCAGGTCGCCTATGCGTTGTCGATCAGCGAGCAGACGGTCAAGAACCACATGAGCTCCATCCTCCGGAAGCTGTCGGTCAACGACCGCACCCAGGCCGTCGTGTACGCGATGCGCCAGGGCTGGATCCGGATGCCGGAAGACTGAACCGATCACGACACACGCGACCCGCGCCAGCGATCCGACGATGACCGACCCGGCGTCGGCTTCCCCGCCCGCCAGCCTGCCCGAGGTGTCGGCGCGGATGGCGGCGGAGGTCGCGCGCCTCGACGTCGAGCTCGGCGAGGTCGACCTCCTCGTCGCCCAGGCCAGGACGGAGGCCGCGCGCCACGAGACCCGCCGGGCGGCGGTGGCCGACAAGGTCACGGCGGCGAATGCCCCCGATCCGTCGGGCGCGATCCCGGACCCGGCCGTGGCGGCCGATCTCAGCACCCAGCTCGTCCTGCTCACCAAGCGGGCGGCCCTGATGGAATTGCAGGTCGACGTCCTCGAAGGCAAGCGCCGTGCGCTGGGGCGCTATCGCGATGCGCTGGCGGTGTACGTCGACGAGCTCGCCGCGTTCGGGGACGTCCCGGTCACGACCCCGAGTGCGTCGGTGGGCGGCGCTGACGCGGGCGGTGTCCCGCCTGCGGTGTCGCGCCTCCTCCTCGACGCCCAGGAGGACCTCCGCCGCGAGATCGCCCGGGCGATGCACGACGGCCCCGCGCAGAGCCTGACCAACATCGTGCTCCAGGCCCAGATCGTCGAGCGGCTCGTCGACCAGGACCCGACCCGTGCCAGCGTCGAGGTCCGGCAGCTCGTGGCGATGGTCCAGCAGACGCTCGAGGCGACCAAGACGTTCATCTTCGACGTCCGCCCCATGGTCCTCGACGACCTCGGGCTGGTCCCCACCCTGCGCCGGGCGACCCGCGAGCGCGGCCGGCGCGCCGGCGTCCCCGTCGAGTTCGAGTCGCTGGGCGCCGACCGGCGCCTCCCGATGGACCTCGAGAGCGGGCTGTTCCGGATCCTCGACGAGGCCGTCGCCGGATACCTGAGCGCGCGCGCGGAGCGGGTCGTGCTCCGTCTCGACTGGTCCGATCAGGTGGAGGCGATCGTCTCCGCGTCGCGCGCCTCGGCCGAGGTCAAGGCCGACGCGACGCCCGAGCCGACGACCACGGACAAGGACCTGCCGCCGGCCCTCGCGGCGATGATGGAGGATCGCCGCGCGGACGCACGCGACGCCGTCGAGGCGGCCCGGCGTGAGGCGATCGTCGCCCTGCCGCCGTCGACCTGGCGCGAGATCCAGGGCCGGGCCTCGACGCTGGGGGTGAGCGCGGAGCTGTCGGCCGAGGGTTCGGACCTCCGGCTGGTGACCGAGCTCGCGCCGGTGGGCGCCATCTCCGCCGGGGGCTGAGCCGTGGTCCGGCCGGGTGGACAGGGCCTCGTCGAGTATGGACTGATCCTGGCCCTGACCGGCCTGTTCACGCTGCTGATCCTGGGCGTCTTCGGCGGGACGGTGGCCGACATCCTTGGCGCGATCGGGAACGCGATCGACGCGGCGACGGGCGGCTGACCGCGGCGCACGCAGTCAACGGTACTACCCCGTACCATCAACCCAGTGTCTTTCCACGAGGCGGCTCGCTATTGTGGCGCAGCCCTCATCTGGGGGTGAGTACTCATCCAGGAGGCAGCCGCCAATGGCTCTCATCAACGACCTCTATCTCAAGGTCCTTCGCACCCTTGATCGGGACGAAGAGGGCCAGGGTCTCGCGGAGTACGCGCTGATCCTCGCGCTCATCGCCATCGTCGCGATCATCGCCCTGATCTTCCTGGGCAGCCAGGTCAGCAAGATCCTCAGCACGGTCGGCAACTCGGTCTAGTCCGGGCCCGATTCCGCAGAGACGATCGACCGCCGGATCCCTCAGGGGTCCGGCGGTCCGCCGTCATGGGGAAGTCTCCAAGGAAGGCAGCCAGGTCAGCTCCATCCTCAGCACCGTCGGCAACTCCGTCTAGGATCGCCGTCGATCAGCTGGTCACACGGACCGCCGGCCCCTCGGGGCCGGCGGTCCGTTCGTTTCGTCGGTGCACCATCGAGTTGGGTCAGACGCTTGACACCAGTCGGTGGGTGACCGTACCGTCATCCGGCCCTCGGCCCGCCGGGGAGATTGACGGAAAGGAGGTGCTCACCCTAATGACTTCGATCTACCTTGCAATCATGGAATTCTTCGATCGCGACGAAGAGGGCCAGGGCCTTGCGGAGTACGCGCTGATCCTTGCGCTGATCGCCATCGTGGCCATCATCGCCCTGATCTTCCTGGGCAGCCAGGTCAGCAAGATCCTCAGCACGGTCGGCAACTCGGTCTAACCCGGACCAACCAGACCACTGGTGCAAGGCCGTCGGACCCGTCAGGGACCGGCGGCCTTGGCGATTCCGTGGACGGCGGCGCACCGGCCGGGCACCGCGGAGTCACCCGCCGCGCGCCGCGACGGCAACCTTGCAGGCTGCCTTGCAGCACGCATGATTTCCTCAAGTTTCCTCCTAATGGTCCTAGGCCTTTGGTATAGTCGCGCGGCTCTGGAGCGCTGCTAGAGTGGTGCCACCTGTCACACCAACTCTGTCGGGGAGAACCAACTTGAAGCGCTCGAATTGACTCGTCCTGCTCGTCGGGGTCTTCCTGGCGATCGTGGCCTTCGTCGCGGTCCTCTTGCTCACCCGGAGCAGCGGGGGCGGGGGCGGGGGCACTGCCGCGCCGTCCGCTCCGCCAGATGCGACCGTCGTCGTCGCGTCGAGCGACATCCCGCTGTCGACCCGGGTCGGTGCCGACCAGGTCACGACCAAGAAGCTCCCCGTCGGCTCGATCCTGCCGGGCGCCTTCAGTGATCCGTCGCAGGTGATCGGCAAGATCGTCCGCCAGCCGACCAAGGCCGGCGCGCAGATCACGACCGATACCTTCGGCGCCGTGAACGGAACGGTCGTCGACGTCCAGGTCCCGGCCGGGTTGCGAGCGGTCGCGGTCCGGGTCGACCAGACGAGCGGCGTCGGGACGGTCATCAAGACCGGCGATTATGTCGACTCCGTCATCGCGCTCAATGAGCTGACCTTCTCATCGGCGGTCCCGGGGGCGGGTGGCATCGTTACGGTCACCAACCCGGGCCCCAAGGGTACGACGACCAAGCTGATCCTCCAGGGGATGCAGGTGCTCGGCACCCTGCTCCCGCCGATCGCTGCCCCGACGACGGCCGCCGGCTCCCCGGCACCATCGTCCGCGCCGGGCACCGCCCTGAACCCGGAGCAGCAGGAGATCGTGATCCTCGCGGTCACGGCCCAGCAGGCAGAGGTGATCCGCTACATGCAGGTGGTCGCGGATCCGTTGGTGACCGTGTCGCTGATCCTGCGCTCGCCCGACGACTTCATCGACCCCATCACCCGGCAGCCGATCACCCCGGTCCTCGACGCGACCACGGGCATCGTGCTCAGCACCCTCATCAAGGAGTACGGCGTGCTGCCACCGACGGTCGTGACCCCGGTCCTGCCCGTGATCGCGACGCCCAGGCCCTGACGCCAGCGATCGGCCGTCACCCTCGACGGTGACGGCCGATCCATCCTCAACTCAGCGAATCACAAGGACCTACTAGAGCAGATGGCCGACCAGATCCGTGTCCTCGTCGTCGACGACATCCCCGAGACCCGCGACCACCTCACGAAGCTGCTCGGCTTCGAGAGCGACATCGACGTGGTCGGTGCGGCAGCGTCCGGTCGAGAGGCCCTGGAGATGGCCGTCCGCCTGAGCCCGGACGTCGTCCTGATGGACATCAACATGCCGGACATGGACGGCATCACCGCCACCGAGCAGCTGTCCTCGAGCGCGCCGGGCGCCGCGGTGGTGATGATGTCCGTCCAAGGCGAGGCCGACTACCTCCGCCGATCGATGCTCGCCGGCGCCCGGGAGTTCCTCGTCAAGCCGTTCAGCAGCGACGAGCTCACCGCCTCGATCCGACAGGTCAGCGCCCGTGAGCGCGACAAGCAGAGCCGGCTCGCGGTCGCCCCGGCCGCGGTGAGCGCAATGTCGAACGGCAGCGCCCCGACCGGTGGCGGCGACTCGCGTGACCCCGGGCTCATCGTCGCGGTATTCAGCCCCAAGGGCGGCGTCGGCCGCACGACGGTCGCGGTCAATCTCGCGGTCGCCGCCGCCACGGAGCTCGGCAAGCGCGTCGTGATCATGGACGGCTCGTTCCAGTTCGGCGACGTCGGCGTGCTCCTCAACCTCAACCCCAAGAGCAAATCGATCGCCGACCTCATCCCCGAGCTCGACGCCGGCGAGCTCGACTCGATCGACACCTTCCTCATCGACCATACCGCGGGCATCCGCGTCCTCCTCGCGCCACCCTCGCCCGAGACGGCCGAGATGATCACCGCGGCCGGCGTGAAGAAGGTCCTCGAGTCGCTGCGAATGAACCACGACCTGGTCGTCGTGGACTGCACGGCGTTCTTCAACGACACGACGCTCGCCATCCTCGATTCGGCCGATGTGATCCTGACGATGCTCAGTCTCGAAATCACGAGTATCAAGAACATGCGACTCTTCCTCGAAGTCGCCGAGCAACTCGGCTACGAGAGCGGGAAGGTGCGCCTGGTCCTCAACCGTGCTGACTCGGCGCTGGGCATCCGCGTCGCGGACGTGGAACACTCGATCGGACGCAAGGTGGACGAGACGGTCGTCAGTGACGGCCGCAGTGTGGTGTATGCGCTCAATCGTGGAGTACCGTTCTTCCTGTCGAACCGGGAGGCGCAGGTCTCGCAGGACATCCTGCGCCTTGCTCGGTCCGTCGTAGGGGAGCGATCCACGGCGAGCGCGGAAGACAGCCGCAAGGCGACGCCGAAGAAATCGTTGTTCGCATGGCGCTGAAGTCAGGCACAGTGAGCCCCGCGGGGCGAGAAGGGGTGTAGGCGATGTCCCTCCTGAAAAGGATCGAGAGCGCTCGACCGGGAGCAACCGGCGCACCGGGCTCGGCGCCGCCCGCCACGGGGCCGAACCTGCCGGCCCCGCCGGCCGGTGGACCGCCGGGCGTTGCGACGCCGGGACGGCTGACCAGCCAGGCGCCGGTCCGCGAGTCGTTCCGCGACGTCAAATTCCGGATCCAGAACCGGGTCATCCAGGACCTGGACCCGAAGCTCGACCTGTCCAACCAGGTCGAGGTCCGACGCCAGATCGAGGAGATCTTCGGCAAGGTCATCGACGAGGAAGGCCTCGCCCTGACCCGCGCCGAGCGCGTCCGCATGCTCGAGCAGATCACCGACGAGATCATCGGTCTCGGGCCGCTCGAGCCGCTCCTGCGTGACGAGTCGATCACCGAAGTCATGGTCAACGGACCGCGCCAGGTCTACATCGAACGCTCGGGCAAGCTCGAGCTGACCAACGTCGTGTTCCAGAACGACGACCACGTCATGCGCATCATCGACCGGATCATCGCCCCGATCGGACGACGCGTGGACGAGTCGAGCCCGATGGTCGACGCTCGCCTGACCGACGGCTCCCGCGTGAACGCCATCATCCCGCCCCTGTCATTGGTGGGGCCCGTCATCACCATCCGCAAGTTCTCCGCCTCGCCGTTCACGGTCGACGACCTCATCCGCTTCGGCACGGCGACCGCGGACATGTTCGACTTCCTGCGGGCGTGCGTCGAAGCGCGCCTCAACATCTTCGTCTCGGGCGGCACCGGCTCGGGCAAGACCACGACGCTCAACGTCCTGTCGTCGTTCATCCCGAACGACGAGCGGATCGTGACCATCGAGGACGCCGCCGAGCTGCAGCTCCGCCAGGAACACGTGGTCACGCTCGAGTCGCGTCCGCCCAACATCGAGGGCAAGGGCGCGATCCCGATCCGCGAGCTCGTCCGCAACGCCCTGCGCATGCGGCCCGACCGGATCATCGTCGGGGAGTGTCGTTCCGGGGAGGCGCTGGACATGCTCCAGGCCATGAACACCGGCCACGACGGCTCGATGTCCACCGGCCACGCGAACTCGCCGCGCGACATGCTGTCGCGCCTCGAGACGATGGTCCTGATGGCCGGCGTCGACCTGCCCCTGCGGGCCATCCGCGAGCAGGTCGCCTCGGCGGTCGACCTCATCGTCCAGCAGTCGCGCCTCAAGGACGGCACCCGCAAGATCGTCAACATCACCGAGGTCCAGGGCATGGAGGGTGATGTCATCGTCATGCAGGATGTGTTCGTCTTCGAACAGACCGGCGTCGTCGAGGGCAAGATCCAGGGACGGTTGAAGCCGACCGGGATCCGACCCAAGTTCGTCGAGAAGTTCGAGGTCATGGGGATCAACCTCCCGCCCGGCCTGTTCGGGTTCACCTACTAGGCCCGGGAAGGAGCACACGCGTGGATCCCGTCACGCTCGCGCTCGCCGGGGCGCTGGCCCTCGGCATCATCCTGATCTTCGTCGGCATCGCGGGTTCGGGCGGGTCGGGCATCTCAGACCGACTCGAGCGCTACGCCGCGAAGCCGTCGGACGCGCAGCGGAAGGCCGCCTCGAGCGGCCAGGGCGGCGTGGCCGACATGATCGCCTCGAGCGCGACGCTCAACAGCCTCAACCGGGTCGTCGAGCAGCGTGACTTCGGAGCGAACCTCGCCCGCGACATCGCCCGCGCGGACCTCCACCTCAAGCCGTCCGAATTCCTGATGATCTGGGCCGCCGCGATCATCGGCATCCCGCTCCTGATGCTCCTGCTCTCGCCGTTCATCCCCGCCTTCGGCAACCCGATCCTCCTGCTCATCGGTGGCTTCGTCGGGTTCCTGCTCCCGCGGTTCTGGCTGGCTCGGCGGCGGAATGGCCGGCTGGGTGCGTTCAACAAGCAGCTGCCCGACACGATCACGCTCATCGCCAACGCGCTGCGCGCGGGCTCGTCATTCCTGCAGGCCATCGAGCTCGTCGTGCGCGAATTGCGGCCGCCGATCTCCACCGAGTTCGCCCGGGTCATCCGCGAGGTCAACCTCGGCCTGCCGTTCGACCAGGCCCTCGAGAACATGGTCCGGCGCGTGCGCTCGGACGACCTCGAGCTGATGGCGACCGCCATCAGCATCCAGCACCAGGTCGGCGGCAACCTCGCCGAGATCCTCGACTCGATCGCCTACACCATCCGCGAACGCGTCCGGATCAAGGGCGAGATCCGCACCCTGACCGCCCAGCAGCGGCTGTCGGGCTACGTCGTCGGTTTCCTGCCGATCGGCCTGGCCGGCTTCCTGTTCATCGCCGCACCCGGGTTCATGGCACCGATGTTCCTGAACCCGCCTGGGATCCTCGGGCTGCCGGCCGGCGTGATCATCCTGCTCTTCGGCGGGTTCATGATGTTCATGGGCTTCATGTTCATCCGCAAGATCGTGGACATCGAGGTCTAGCCGATGGAACCCACCTCGATCCTCATCGCCGCGGTCGCGGCCATCGCCATCGTCCTCATCTTCTTCGGGCTGACCGGCAGCGCGCCGGTCGATCCGGTCCAGGCTCGCCTGACCCAGCTCGGCTCGATGCAGGCCAAGAACCTCGAGGAGCTCGAGCTCCAGCAGCCGTTCATCGAGCGGACGCTGCGTCCGCTCGCCGCGCGCTTCTCCGGCCGGATGTCGGCGATGACCAGCACGTCGTTCACCGAGACCACGGAACGTCGGCTGGCGCTCGCCGGCAACCCCGGCGACATGCGTGTCGCGGACTGGCTCGCCATCAAGGCCGTCGGCGCGATCGTCGGCGCGATCCTGTTCTTCTTCCTGTTCTTCATCGTCAACATCCTCGGCCTGCCACCCGTCATCAGCCTGTTGATGATCCCGGTCGGGGCGTTGTTCGGCTACATCATCCCGGAGTTCTGGCTGGGTCGGCGAGTCCGGGCACGCCAGCACGCGATCCTGCTGATGATCCCCGACGCGCTCGACCTGCTGACGATCTCGGTCCGTGCCGGCCTCGGCTTCGATGCCGCGCTCGGCAAGGTCGTCGAGAAGCTCCAGGGACCGCTGTCCGACGAGTTCCGGCGGGCGCTCGCCGAGGTCCGCGTCGGCAAGGCCCGACGTGAGGCCCTGCGCGACATCATCCCGCGCACGGAGGTCGTGCCCCTGACCAACTTCATCGGCGCGATCATCCAGGCCGAGCAGCTCGGTGTGTCGATCTCCAAGGTGCTCCAGGTCCAGTCCGAGCAGCTCCGCATCGAGCGCCGCCAGCGCGCCGAGGAGATGGCGGCCAAGGCGCCGATCAAGATGCTGTTCCCGCTCGTCGGGTGCATCTTCCCGTCGCTGTTCATCGTCATCCTCGGCCCGGCCATCATCCTCATCGTCCTGAACCTCAACGTCTAGGGTGGCGGCCGTCGCCGACTCGTGAGACCACCGACGATGACGGCCCGGAACGTGACTCGGGCCACCGACCTCGGGCAGCGGATCGAGGTCGCGGACGGCCTGTGGGCCCGGTTCATGGGGCTGATGGGGCGGCCAGGCCTCGACCGCGGCGCCGGCCTGTGGCTGACCGGGAACGGCATCCACATGATGTTCATGCGCTTCCCGATCGACGCCGTCTTCCTGGGGAAGCCGGATGCCGCGGATGCGCGACCGGTCGTGTCGGTCCACCCGGGGCTCAAGGCCTGGACCGGCCTCGTCCCGCTCGTGCGCGGAGCGGCCGGCGTGCTCGAGCTCCCGGTCGGCACGATCGAGCGCAGCGGGACCGTCGTCGGCGACCTCGTCGCCCTGGCGGCGAGGGCGACGAGCGGACCGCCACCCGCCGGATAAGCCCGAGCGAAGCGCCGGCGGCCATCATCGTGACGTGGCCACCCTCGCTCGGTTCACCTCGGCGGCGCTCGATCTCGCACTCCCGGCCGCGTGCTCCGGGTGCGGGCGCGAGGGTGCCCCGCTGTGCGACACATGCCTGCCCGCGCTCGATGCCCGGCTCGCGCTGCCGGGTGGCACACCGCTGGGAATGCCGAACGACCTTCCTTCGCCCCTCCTCCAGCTCGAATGGTGCGCCCCGTTCGCCGGTCCGGTCCGGGCCGCGTTGCACGACCTCAAGTACGCGGGCGAGCGTCGGCTCGCGGAGCCGCTCGGCGCGGCGGTAGCGCGACGCTGGAAGCGGGTCGGCGTCGGTGCGGGTGTCATCGTCCCCGTCCCGGTCCACGCCGAGCGCGAACGTCGCCGCGGGTATGACCAGGCCAGGCTCATCGCCGCGGCGGCCGCCCGGTACCTCGGCGTGCCGATGGTCGTAGCCCTGGAGCGCGGGCGTGCCACCGTCGCCCAGTTCGAGCTCGGCCGCGACGAACGGGCGGCGAATGTCGCGGGCGCATTCCGTGCGCGCGCGGCGGATCCGGTCGCCGCGCGGGCCGTCGCGGGGCGTGGGTCCTCCTCGTCGACGATGTCGTGACCACCGGCTCGACGCTGGCCGCCTGCGCGGTGGCCCTCGGGCAAGCCGGCGCGGGCGCGGTGTCGGCCATCGCGGTCGCCCGCGAGCGATAGGGGCGGGTCGGGCGCGCGCGAGGCGGCGGGCCGGCGAGCGATAGGGCGGGTCGGGCGCGGGCGAGGGCGTGCCGGGTGAGGCGGCGGACCGGGGCGGCGCCAGGGCGAGGCGGCTCGTGCCTGGCAACGACCGGGGGCCGCCACCGGGCCCGACGTATACTCGACGGGAGTCGGACGAACTCCGCACCCAGCGTTGGGCTGTCGCCCCGGAGGACATGCGTGAGGACGATCGTCAAGGGCAAGAACGCCGAGATCCCGGAGCGCGTCCGCCAGTATGCGGAGCGCAAGCTCAAACGGATCGAGCGGCTCCTCGACGATCGCACCGACGCCACGGTCGAGCTCTGGAATGAGCAGCACCGAAGTGCGGCGGATTCGCATTTCGCCGAGGTCGCCCTCGTCATCGACGGCCATCTGCTCCGCAGCCGGGCGACCGGCGCCAGCTACCAGGAAGCGCTCGACGACGTCGTCGACAAGGTCGAACGCCAGGCGGTCGACCACAAGGAGAAGCCCAGGCTGCGTGCCCGACCCGAAGAGGAGAAGCAGATCCTCCGACGGCTGGCCGACGGCTCCGAGGGTCCGCCGCGCGAGCGTCGCGTCGTCAAGTTCAAGCGCTTTGCCATCGAGCCGATGTTCGAGGAGGACGCCGTCGCTCGCATGGAGGAGCTCGGGCACCTCTTCTTCGTGTTCGTGAGCGCCGAGACCGAGCGGGTGGCGATCCTCTACCGGCGCGACGACGGCGACTACGGCCTGATCGAGCCGGTCGTCGGTGGCGACTACACGAAGGGCCGAAGCCATGCGCCGAGCGCGCCCGAGCGGACGCCCACGGCCCGGCGCTAGTCCCTACCGCCCCGGAACGACCGACCCAGGGAGGCGCGACGCGGCCGCGTCGTACCATGCCGCGGATGCTTCCCGACGGACGACGCCTCGGCGCCCACCTCCCGCTCGGCCGTGGCATGGTCAAGGCAGTCGATCGAGCCCATGAGATCGGCGCCCGTGCGCTGCAGGTCTTTGCCGACAACCCGACGGCCTGGCGCCGTCGCAAGAACCCTCCCGGCAGAGGGTGCGGCGTTCCGCGAGCGTCTGATCGCGCTCGACATCCGGCCCGTCGCGATCCACGCGTCGTACCTCGTCAACCTCGCCGGCCCGGAGGGCGACTTCTTCAGGCGCTCGATCGGGCTCCTCGCCAGCGAGCTGCGGGCGGCCCCGGGCTTCGCGGCGCGGTTCGTCAATGTCCACGTCGGCTCACATCGCGGTAGCGGGGTAGCCGCGGGGACGGCCCGATTGGCCGACGGTCTCGCGCTCGTCGTCGCCCAGGTCGATGAGGCGCCCGACGGCGCGATGATCGTGCTGGAGAATTCGGCGGGCAGCGGCTTCGGCATCGGAATGAGCGTGGCCGAGCTCGCCGATATCGCCGAGGCCGTCGCCGCGAGGGGGATCGCGCCGGGTCGGGTCGGCTTCTGCCTCGACACGGCGCACGCCTGGGCGGCCGGGATCGACCTGTCCGACCCGGACGCGATCGACGCGTTCCTCGACGACTTCGACGCGCGGATCGGGCTCGATCGCCTGGTGATGGTCCACCTGAACGACTCGAAATCGGAGCCAGGCTCGCGGCTCGACCGGCACGAGCACCTGGGGGCCGGTCGCATCGGGGCGATCGGGCTGCGCCATGTCCTCGTGCACCGCTCGTTGGCGCACGTCACCTACGTCCTCGAGACCCCGGGGATGGACGAGGGCTACGACGCGATCAACGTGGCGCGGGCCTACGACATCGCGGCGGGGCGTCCGCTCGCCGCCCTGCCGCCCGAGGCGTTCGAGATCGGGAATGGGCGCGCGAGGTTGGGGCCGCCACGCGAACCGCTCGTCGAGGCGGAGGGCGCCGGCCCAGGTGCGCGCCCGGCGCGGTCGCGAGACATCACCGAGTGACGACCGCACGGCTCGGGCGGCTGGTGCTGGTCGGCGTGCCCGTCGGGCTGCTGGTGCTCGCGGCCCTGCTTCGTCTGCCCGATCTCGCCACGCGCGGCACCTGGGACTCGGACCAGGGCCACGACATGCTCATGCTGCGGGCACTGGTTCGCGACGGGATCCTGCCGCTGTTGGGCCCCCCGACGTCGATCGGTGACGTCCATCACGGCGCGCTCTACTACTATCTGCTGTCGCCGGCGGCGCTGCTGACCGGTGGGGATTCGCCGGTCGCGGTCACGGCGCTCATCGCCCTGGCCGGGATCGCCGCGGTCATCGTCACGTGGTGGCTGGCTCGCGACATCGGCGGGCCGGTCGCGGGTCTCGTCGCCGGGCTTGCGCTGGCCGTGTCGGCCTCGGCGGTCGACGAGTCCACGTTCATCTGGAACCCCAACCTCATCGCGCTGTCGAGCGCGATCGCGCTCGCCGGAGCGTGGCGGGCCTGGACGACGAAGCGACCGCGATGGTGGCTGCTCGCGGCCGTCGGGACCGCCGTCACGATGCAATGCCACGTCCTGGGCGTGACGCTCCTGCCGATCGTCGGTGGCCTGCTCGTCGCGGATGCCAGGCGTCGGCCGTCCGGTGTCGAGCGCGGGGCCGTGCGGCGGTTCGGCCTGGCGGGGCTGGCGATCGTGGCACTCAGCTTCCTGCCGCTGGTCGTCCACGAGCTGACCAATGACTTCTCGGAGGTCGGCGCCGCGCTCGACTACCTGCGCGGCGGCGGCGACCCCACGGCGATCGGGCCGCTCGGCCGGGTCCTCATCATCGGAGTGCGCCTGGCGTCGTGGCCGCTCAGCGGATTGCTCACGGACGCTCCGATCGCGGCGCTCGTCGGGACGGCCAGCGTGGTCGCGATCGCCGTGTGGTGCGGGGCGTTCGGTGCCCTGCGCGAACGCCAGGGCGCTCGCTGGCTGGGGTTCGGCCTGCTCTGGACGGCCGGCTTCCTGACCTTCGCATCGCCGAGCCTGGCGACGATCGTCCCCGGCCTTCCGAACGACCACTACCACGCCTTCGCCGACCCGATGATCTTCACCCTGATCGGGATGGGGGCGGCCGTCCTGTGGCGCGGCGGGGCCGCGAGCACGGCGACGAATACGGGCGGGGCCGCTGCCGGGGCGGCGACGCCGGGCGCCGGGTCCCGATCCGTCGCGGCCGGCCGGATCGCAGCCGGCCGGATCGTGGCCGCCATCGGAGTCGTGGCGCTGGTCGCGTTCAATCTCGCGAACCTGCCGCCGGCCGTGCACCCCGACGGCGGGTTCCCCGCGGCCGACCGTGCGGCTGCCCGGATCATGGCGGCCGGCGGCGATCGGCTGGTCCTTCGCTCGCTCCCCGACTTCAAGTCCACCGAGGCCTACGGCTATCCCCTGATCCGTGCCGGGGCGGTGGTGACGGTCGACGCGGGCAGTGGGCCGGTGGCGTCCACGGCCGGTGCCCTGGTGGTCATCTGCGATGCGCTCTATGCGACGGCCGTCGGGGCGCCGTGCGGTGGCCCGGCCGAATCCGTGATCGCACCGCCAGCCCGATTCGGCGAGCCACTCGACCGATTCGAGGCCGCGCCGGGCCGGACGATCTCGATCTACCGCCCGACGAGCTGAGCGCCGACCCTGGTGCATCGGCATCCAACCGCCATCTTGCCGGTGGGGCCAGCATCGGGCGAGCCAAGGAGACGACGGGCCGCGGGGCTCCGGGCAAAGCGTGGGCCGGGCGCCCCGGCCGACGCAGGCTCCGAGGCCCGCCCAACCCGGTCCCGGAATCGCGAACGCCGGCGCCCCAGACGCCGGCGTTCGCTGTCCCCGAGACCCGGATCGTGGAGGGCGAACCCGGGTCGTGCCCAGATGTGTGCTCAGTAACGCCCCGGTTCCCGACCGGCGGTCCGCGAGATGGAACGGACCGTGCTGACGGTCCCTCGCATCGTGGCCCCGACCGGGCTGGCCGATGTGGCGGTCCGACCCGCGGTTCGCTCCGGCGTCCGATCGACGCCGCCGTTCATATCGGTCGGCTGGAAAGCTCGGCCGTAGCGACGCATCCGCACGGCGAGGTAGTACTCCATGATCTGGCGGACCTGCGGCTCGCTCAGGAGCTCGTCGGCCCGCAGGGCGTATTCGACTCGGGCGGTCGGGTTCGTGTTGCCCGCCGCAACGAGACCCAGGTATTGCGGCGTGTCGGCGTCGTCGCGCAGCTCACGGAGACCGCGAGCCAGCTTCGTGGCCGTGCCGAGCGACGGCATCCGATCACCGCGGATGAGCCGCGAGATCGTCGAGTGGTCGACGCCCGACAGCTGGGCAAGTTGACGCTGTGACATCTTCTTGGCCTTGAGCTGTGCTCGCAGCCATTCGTTGAACGCTCGCCCGTTCTGAGTGGTCATGTGTGCCTGGGCGCTCCGTAGGATCGATCCGTTGTGAAAGGTCCGATTGGGCAACTATCTGCGGGACGTACGGGCACCTGTATCACCCGTTGGTACCAGCAGCCTCAGGAGCCCAGTCCGACCGCCCGGTCGGTCCGGTGCGGTCAATGCCGGTCCGGTCTGGGCTTGAACCGGCACGCCCCCTGACCATGGTACGTCGTCCGGATCGCGCGAGCCCCGCGAGGGACGGGCGGGCGGGGTTCAGGCCGCGGTCGCGGCCGAGGTCGGCGTCGCGGGTTGCTTGATGTGGCCCATCCCCCGCGGCATGGGCGAGACGACGTAGACGACAGCCCCGAACACGATGATCGACAGGACGCTGATGACCCAGTCGAGGATGGTGATCGCCGTGGCCTCCGCCAGCGGCACGTGGTACACGACGGTCAGGACGCCGATGACCCCGGCCTGCGCGAACCCGAGCCCGGCCGGGCTGAGCGGGATCGCCGTCAACAGTGAGCCGATGAGCGCGACGAAGATCGCCCCGGACAAGCCGATCTCGACGTCCGAGAAGCCGAACGAGAGGACGACGATGTAGAGGCGCACGCCCTCGGTCATCCAGATGAGCCCGGTGAGGAACGCCAGGAACGGCAGGTGGCGCAGCCCGACGGCACCGAACACACCCTCCTCGAAGCGCTCGTAGAGCTCGAGGATGCGCCCCGGAAGGGGCAATCGGTTGAGGATCCGTCGCCCGAAGTTGCGCATCGTGAACAGCCCGACCGCGGCCACGATCACGACCACGATGCCGACGATGAACAGGAGGCGGACCGCCTCCGGGAGGCCGCTCCGGAAGCTCCAGAACCCGGCGGCGAGCCCGAGGATCGCAATCGCGAAGATGTCCAGGATGCGTTCGATGAAGACCGTGCCGAAGGTGCGGCTCAGCGACGCGTCGCTGTTCATCTTGAGGAGATAGGCGCGGTAGACGTCGCCGAGCTTGGCCGGCACGACGCAGTTGACGAACCACGAGATGTACAGGATCTCAGTCGAGTTGCGCAGGTTGACGATGAAGCCGGTCTCGCGCAGCAGACGCTGCCAGCGATGCCCGCGCAGCGGGAAACCCAGGTAGAACACGCCGGCGGCGAGCAGCACGAGCGCCGGGTTGGCCTGGAGGATGAGCTGCGGGACCTGCGCGAGCCGATCGCGGTTGAGGTACAGGAAGAACGCGATGATCCCGAGCGGGACGATGATCGACAGGATCGTGCGCGGCTGAGTCAGCCGCTGTCCGATCGAGATCTGGCCGACGTCGGTCGACTCGTGCTCGATCGCGTCGACCAGCGATGCGGGTTCGTGGGTGCGGCTCGTGGTGTCGAGCGCGGGGTTCGCCTCCATCGCGTCAGACCCTAGCGAACCATCAGGTCCGTCGACCATCGGTCGATGGTCCTGTCCATCGGGTCCGCTCATCCGCCGCCGTCCCGATCCGATGGCGCGGCGAGGACGTCCACCGGCTCCACGCGACCGTTGCCTCGGACCCGGTTGACGCCCTTGGCCAGCGGCGTCCAGAGCCGGACGAAGAACGTCGCGCGTCCCGGGACGATCTCGACGTTCGCCAGTGAGGCGAGCAGGCCAGCCGGTGTCGATGGATCGCCATCGACCGCGATGTAGGCGACGCCGACCTCCATTATCGAATGCGCGTCGGAGACGGCGATGCCGGGCAGGTGGCGCGCGCGCGCGAACTCGGATGCGTGCTCGTTGCCCTTGCCCACGAGACGGGCGTTGTGTGTCTCAACCCAGTCGACTGCGCCGGCCACGTGCGCCATCGACTCATCGCGCAGGATCGACCCGCGCATGCGGTCGAACGGATGCGGCAGCCCGACCAATCCACCCTGCTCTCGCGCGGCGGCGATGGTGTCGGCGGCGGACATGCCGGGCGGGATGGCACGATCGAGGAACAGGCAGATGAGGTCGCCGTCGCGCGTCTTGACCTCCTCGCCGACGATGATCGTCAGCTCCGGCGGAGCAAGGTCGCGCGCCTCGAGCGCCACGTCGATCCGGTCATGATCGGTGATCGCGAGGTGCGTCAACCCACGGGCGTGGGCCGCCTTCATCACATCCTTCGGCGCCGACAGCGAGTCAAAGCTACCTCGCGTATGGCAGTGCAGGTCGACGAACGCCCGTCCGCTCATCGCTGACGGGTCCTGTCGTCCGGCACGTCAAGCTCCCGAACGCCTGCGCCGCTGCGGCTGAACGGCGTTCGTCCGCTCGCCGCGCCGGACGCCACCCGCCGGTGGGTCCGACAGCCCGTGGGACCCATTAGACCTGCTGGACCAGGGACTTCTTGAAGAAGTCGAAGTGTTCCAGCGCGAGGCCGGTGCCGAGGGCGACGCAGCTGAGGGGGTTTTCGGCGACGTGGCAGGGGACGCCGGTCACCTGGGTCAGGAGCTTGTCGACGTTGCGCAGGAGCGCGCCCCCGCCGGACATGACCATGCCCTTGTCGATGATATCGGAGGAGAGCTCCGGCGGCGTCTGCTCGAGGACGGAGCGGACGGCGGCCACCAGCTGCTGGAGCGGCGCCTCGATGGCTTCCATGACCTCGCTGCTGGTGATCGGGATCGTTCGCGGCAGGCCGGCGATCAGGTCGCGGCCGCGAACCTCCATCGTCAGCTCGCGGTCGAGCGGCAACGCGGTCCCGATCTGGATCTTGACTTCTTCAGCGGTGCGCTCGCCGACCATCAGGTTGTACTTCTTGCGGATGTACGTGGCGATCGCCTCGTCGAAGCGGTTGCCGCCGACGCGCAGGCTGTGCGACACGACGATCCCGCCGAGCGCGATGACCGCGATCTCGCTGGTCCCGCCGCCGATGTCGATGATCATGTTCCCGGACGGTCCGCTGATCGGCACGTTCGCCCCGATCGCGGCGGCCAGCGGCTCCTCGATGAGGTAGGCCTCCTTGGCTCCCGCCTTGAGCGCGGCGTCGCGTACGGCCCGCTTCTCCACGCTCGTCACCCCGGCCGGGACGGAGATCATGACCTCCGGCTTACCGAACCCGACGCGGCCCTTTCGGACCTTGCCGATGAAGTGGCTGAGCATCGCCTCGGTGATGACGTAATCGGCGATGACGCCGTCCTTCATCGGGCGGATGGCGTGGATGTTGCCGGGCGTCCGCCCGATCATCTCGCGAGCTTCTTCCCCCACCGCGACGATCCGGTTGTCGTCCGAGACGGCGACCACGCTGGGCTCGGTGATGACGATGCCCTTGCCCTTGACGTAGACCAGGACGTTGGCGGTACCGAGGTCGATGCCGATCTTCATGAGGTGGTGACTGCTGTCCCTTCCGCGCTGCGAGAGATGCTGGCTCCGATGTCCACGAACTTGCGCTCGATGTTCTCATAGCCCCGGTGAACGTGGTGCGCACCGTGGATCGTGGTCGTGCCCGTGGCCGCCAGCGCGGCCAGGATGAGGGAGGCGCCGGCGCGCAGGTCGCCGATCTCGACCTCGGCCCCCGTGAGGCGAGCCGGACCGACGATGGTCGCGTGGTGTGCGTCGAGCATCGTCACGTCGGCACCCATCCGGCGCACCTCGGCCAGCCACTCGAGGCGGTCCTCGAAGATGGTCTCATGGACGTGCGAGGTGCCGGTCGCCTGGGTCAGCAGGACGGCGGTCGGTGGCTGCAGGTCCGTGGCGAGGCCCGGATACGGCGCGGTCTCGACGTCGCACGCCCGGTAGCCGCCGGCGTGCAGGGCGCTGCCGTCCACCTCGATCGTGTCGCTCCCGCAACCGATCCCGACGCCGGCCCGGCCGAGCGTCTCGATGAACGCCGCGAGGTGGTCGCAGGGAGCTTCCTCGAGGGTCACGTGGCCGCCGGTCACGGCCGCCGCGACCACGAACGTGCCCGCCTCGATGCGATCGGGGACGACCCGGTGCTCCGCGCCGCGCAGCCGCTTGCGCCCCTCGATCTCGATCGTGTCGGGGAAGGTCCGCTCGACCGCCGCGCCCATCTTGCGCAGGAACTCGATGAGATCGTCCACCTCCGGTTCCTGCGCGGCCGGCCGGATGATCGTGTGGCCCTCGGCCAGGGTCGCGGCCAGCATCGCGTTCTCCGTGCCCATGACCGACACGAACGGGAAGCGGATCTCGCCGCCGCGCAGGCGGCCCGGCGAGGTCGCGAAGTAGTAGCCGTTGCGATACTCGATCGAGGCGCCGAGCGTGCGCATCGCCTCGACATGGAGGTCGACCGGGCGGCGTCCGATGCGGTCCCCGCCGGGGTTGCTGATGATGACCCGCCCGAACCGGCTGAGCAGCGGGCCGAGCAGCATGAAGCTGGCGCGCATCCGGGCCGCCGCCTCGAGCGGCACGAACAGCCATTCGACGTCGCCCGAGGCGACCTCGTAGACGTTGTCGGCCGGGTGATCCACCACGACGCCGAGGTCGCGCAGGGTCTCGGCCATGACGCGGACATCCTCGATCTCGGGGACGTTGGTCAGCCGGCAACGCTCACCGGTCAGCGTCGCGGCCGCCAGCAGCTTGAGTGCGGCGTTCTTCGCGCCGCTGATGGGCACCGTCCCCGACAGCGGCCGGCCACCGACCACGCTGAAGATCTCCCGAGCGACCGGATCCGGGTGGTACTCCCACTGGAACGGCCGCGCGTCAGCCACCGGAGCTGCCTCGATCGTTCGCTGCCGCCGCGATCCCGTTGTTCAAGGAAGTCAACCTCGGTGCCGCGGGCCCTCTCGGTGTCTCCGCTCGGCGACGCGGATCCGGAGAAGGGCGGTCTGGAGCGCGGCCCGGGCCGCGGACAGGTCGACCGCATCGGCCTGCACGGCCCCCTCGAGCGCGCGCTCGGCCTCCCGCCGGGCCTCCTGCGCCCGCTCGAGGTCGATCTCGCTCGCCATGTCCGCGGTCTCGGCCATGACGACGACGCGATCCGGGCGGACCTGCAGGAAGCCGCCGACGATCGCGAACGACTCCTCCGCCCCGCTCTTGCGGATGCGCAGCTCACCCACGCCGAGCATCGTCACGAGCGGCGCGTGGTGCGGCAGCACCCCGAGCTCGCCCTCGACCCCCGGCAGCTGGACCGAATCCACAGTGTCCGAGTAGGCGAGCCGCTCCGGCGTGACGATATCGAGGAGAAGAGGCATCTAACCCACCTCGCCGACGGGGATGGCGGCAGTCCGGGTGGCGCCGGTCGAGCGCCGAGGCGCGCGCCCGTCAGGCGCCGCGCCGCAGGGTGCGCAGATCGGTGGTCGACCGGTGATGGGACCCGCCATCACGACGCCAGCTTGGCGGCGTTCTCACGGACGTCGTCGAGTGTCCCGGCCAGGAAGAAGGCCTGCTCCGGGAGCGTGTCGGTCTTGCCCTCGAGGATCTCCTTGAAGGACGAGACCGTGTCCTTGATGTTGACGTACTTGCCGGACCGGCCGGTGAAGACCTCGGCCACGAAGAACGGCTGGCTCATGAAGCGCTGGAGCCGGCGCGCCCGGGCGACCGTGGACTTGTCCTCCTCGGACAGCTCGTCGATGCCGAGGATGGCAATGATGTCCTGGAGGTCGCGGTAGCGCTGGAGCACGCGCTGCGTCTCGCGCGCGACGTCGTAATGCTCCTGGCCGACCACGAGCGGATCGAGCACCCGCGACGTGGATGTCAGCGGGTCGACCGCCGGATAGATGCCCAGCTCGGCGATGCTGCGCTCGAGGCGGATCGTCGAGTCGAGGTGAGCGAACGTCGTCGCCGGCGCCGGGTCGGTGTAGTCGTCGGCCGGCACGAAGACGGCCTGGAGCGAGGTGATCGAGCCGTTGCGCGTCGAGGTGATCCGCTCCTGGAGCCCGGCCATCTCTGTGGCGAGGTTGGGCTGGTAGCCGACCGCCGACGGCATCCGGCCGAGCAGCGCCGAGACCTCCGAGCCCGCCTGGGTGAAGCGGAAGATGTTGTCGATGAAGAGCAGGACGTCGCGGCCTTCCTGGTCGCGGAAGTACTCGGCCATGGTCAGCCCGGTCAGGCCGACCCGCTGACGGGCGCCGGGCGGCTCGTTCATCTGGCCGAAGACGAAGGCGGTCTTGGCGATGACGCCCGACTCGGTCATCTCCGCGATGAGGTCGTTGCCCTCTCGGCTGCGTTCGCCGACGCCGGCGAAGACCGACACGCCGGCGTGCTCCTGGGCGACGTTGCGGATCAGCTCCTGGATGATGACCGTCTTGCCGACGCCGGCCCCGCCGAAGATGCCGATCTTGCCGCCCTTCTTGAACGGGCAGATCAGGTCGATGACCTTTAGCCCGGTCTCGAAGACCTCGATCTCGGTCGACTGCTGGTCGAAGGCCGGCGGGTCGCGGTGGATCGGCAGATGGACGTCCGCCGTGACCGGACCCTTGCCGTCGATCGGATGGCCGAGCACGTCGAACACGCGGCCCAGGGTCGGCTCGCCGACGGGGACCGTGATCGGCGCGCCGGTGTCGTGCACGTCGACCCCGCGGGCGAGCCCGTCGGTCGTGGTCATCGCCACGGCACGCACCCAGTTGTTGCCGAGATGCTGCTGGACCTCGCAGACGAGCGGCTCCAGCCCCTCTCGCTGGATCTCGACGGCGTTGTAGATGCCCGGCAGCCGGCCGGCCGGGAACTCGATGTCCACGACGGGACCGGTGATCTGGATGACTCGGCCGATCGCGGCCGGTGCGGCAGTCGCCATGAGTGTGGTGCCTCCTACTGCGTCCTGTGCGCCAGCGAGCTCGCCCAGCCAGGCACCTAGCGTGCCTGGGCGCCGGACGCGATCTCGATCATCTCGCGGGTGATGTTGGCCTGGCGGACCTTGTTGTACGAGAGGGTCAGGTCCTCGATGAGCTCTTCGGCGTTCTCGGTCGCGTTCTTCATGGCGACCATGCGGCTCAATTCCTCGCTGGCCTTCGCCTCGAGCACGGCCTGGAAGAGGCGCGTCGCGACGTAGCGCGGGAGCAGCCGCTCCAGCACGGCCGAGGCGCTCGGCTCGAAGATGAACTGGTTGCCCGGGATGCCCTCCGTGTCCTCGGCCGGGCGGACCGGAAGGATCCTCAGCGAGGTCGGGCGCTGGACGAGGGTCGACACCCAGTGGCTGTAGACGATGTCGACCCGGGCGTACGTATTGGCCAGGAAGTCGTCGGTGACGAGACGGGCCAGCGGGAGGACGTCGGCGAACGACGGCCGGTCCCCGAACGTCGCGAAATGCGCCTCGAGCGGGACGCCGGCGCGGCGCATCGCGTCGCGGCCCTTGCGCCCGACCGTGATGACCGCGAGCTCGCCCGGGTTGTCGATGATGTCGCGGGCGACGAAACGGACGATGTTCGTGTTGAGCGGCCCGGCCAGCGGTCGGTCCGTCGTGATCAGCACGATGAGCCGCTTGCCCTCGCCCCGGTCGGCGAGCAGCGGGTGTTCCTCGCCGCCGAGGACGGCCGCCAGGTCGGCCAGGACCTCGTCGAGCTTCTCGCTGTACGGCCGGGAGGCCAGGGTCGCGTCCTGGGCGCGCTTGAGCTTCGACGCCGCCACGAACTGCATCGCCCTGGTGATCTGCTTGATGTTCTTCACCGAGCCGATGCGGCGGCGGATGTCCCGCTGGCTTGCCACGTCTCTGCGACTCCCCGGACCTAGGCGAGGAACGACGTGCGGAAGGCGTCGACTGCCTCGTCGAGGGCGCCGGCCAGCTCGTCGGATAGGGCCTTCTTGTCCGCGAGCTCGGTCAGGATGGCCGGGCGCTCGGCCTCGAGGAAGCGGTAGAACTGGCTCTCGAACTCGCGGACCCGCGGGGTCGGCACGTCGTCGAGCTTGCCGGTCGTGGCGACATACAGGATCGCGACCTGCTTCTCGACGCCGAGCGGATTGAACTGCGGCTGCTTGGTGATCTCCGAGAGCTTTTCGCCGCGGGTCAGCTGGTCGCGGGTCGCCTTGTCGAGGTCCGACGCGAACTGGGCGAACGCGGCCAGGGAGCGGTACTGGGCGAGGTCCAGCTTGAGTGGCGCAGCGACCTTCTTCATCGCCTTGGTCTGCGCCGCCGAGCCGACGCGCGAGACGGAGATGCCGATGTTGAGCGCGGGCCGCTGACCGGAGTTGAACAGGTCGGTCTCGAGGAAGATCTGGCCGTCGGTGATCGAGATGATGTTGGTCGGGATGTAGGCCGACACGTCGCCGGCCTGCGTCTCGACGATGGGCAACGCGGTCAGCGAGCCGCCACCGTTCTCGTCGTTCATCCGCGCCGCGCGCTCGAGCAGCCGGCTGTGCAGGTAGAAGACATCGCCCGGGTACGCCTCGCGACCGGGCGGGCGGCGCAGCAGGAGGGCCATCTCGCGATAGGCCCAGGCGTGCTTGCTGAGGTCGTCATAGACGCACAGGGCGTCCTTGACGAGACCCTGGCCCGGGACCTCGACGCCGTTCTCCATGACCTCCTCGCCCATCGCGACGCCCGAATACGGGGCGAGGTACTGGAGCGGGGCCGGGTCCTCGGCGCCTGCGACGACGACGATCGTGTACTCCATCGCGCCGTACTGCTCGAGGATGGCCACGGTATTGGCGACGGTAGAGAGCTTCTGGCCGATGGCCACGTAGATGCAGACGAGACCCTTGCCCTTCTGGTTGATGATCGTGTCGATCGTCAGGGCGGTCTTGCCCGTCTGGCGGTCGCCGATGATCAGTTCGCGCTGGCCGCGGCCGATCGGGATCAGCGCGTCGATCGCCTTGATCCCGGTCTGGACGGGCGTGTCCACCCCCTGACGGACGATGACGCCCGGCGCGATGCGCTCGGCCGGGCGGTTCTTGGTCGAGGCGATCGGGCCCTTGTCGTCGAGCGGGCGACCGAGCGGATCCACGACGCGACCGAGCAGCCCGGCGCCGACCGGGACCTCGACGACACGCCCGGTCGTCTTGACCGTGTCACCCTCCTTGATCGCGTTGGCGTTGCCGAGGATGACCGCACCGACGGTCTCCTCCTCGAGGTTGAGGGCCATCCCCATCAATCCGCCAGGGAACTCGAGCAGCTCCGAGGACAGCGCGCCCGACAGGCCGTAGATCTGGGCGATGCCGTCACCGACCTCGACCACGGTCCCCACGCTGCGCGTCTCGGTGCCCGAGTCGAACGAGTCGATCGCGGACTTGATGATGCTGGTGATCTCGTCGGAACGAATGGCCATCGCTGTCAGATCTCCTAGAGGGCGCCCGAAACGAGCTGGTTCCGCAGTCGCTCGAGGCGGCCTCGGACGCTTCCGTCGATCAGCCGGTCGCCGACCCGAACGACGAGGCCCCCCAGCAGGCTGGGATCGACCTGGAGGTCGAGCTCGACGGGACCGCCCGTGAACTGCTCCATCCGCGCGGTGAGGGCCCGGACCTCGTCAGGGGTCAGCGGCGCGGCGCTGGTGGCGGTGGTGATGGTGATGCCCTGGCGGGCGTTGTCGAGTCGCCGGAACTCGGCGGCGACGCGCGGGAGCTGCTCGATCCGGCCGCGCCGGAGCATCAGCCCGATGAGGTTGAGGACGGGACGACCGACGGCCTTGCCGAAGATCGAGTCGGCCATCTCGGTCCGCGTCTCGAGCGCGACGGCCGGGTTGGCGAGCAGGTGCCCGACGGTCACATCCGCGGCGATCGATGCGGCAGCGTCGAGCTCGGCGCGCCACGTCGCGACCGTGTCGTCGCGGAGGGCGACCTGGAAGGCGGCCTCGGCGTAGCGGCGCGCGGCGGTGTCCCGTCTGGCCATCAGTCGGTCGCCATCGGTCGTTCGACCATCAGTTGTTCGTCCCGCCGACACCCGAGCCGCGCAGGAACTCCTCGACGAGGCGGCGTTCGCGCTCACCCGACATGGTCTCGCCCACGACCTTGCTCGCGGCCAGGAGCGCCAGGTCGGCAACCTCGGCGCGCACGTCGGCGATGGCCCGGACCTTCTCGGCCTCGATCTCGGAGGCAGCGCGGACGCGCAGCCGTTCGAGCTCCTCGCGGGTCGCGGCGATGTCCGCGTCGCGCGTCTCCTGGGCGACCTTCTGGGCTCGGGTCAGGATCTCGTTGGCCTCGCGCCGCGCCTCACCGAGCGTGGCAACGCGTTCCGCCTCCGCGTTCTCGCGGTCACGGCGCGCCTGCTCGGCGTCCTTCAAGCCCTCCTCGATCCGGTTCTTGCGGTCGGCCAGCATCTTCGAGACCGGCTTGAACGCGAACGACCAGATGATGATGAAGAACAGGATGAAGTTGAGGGCGCTGACGATCACCCAGAACAGGTTGATCTGGAACAGCGCTTCGCCCTCGGCGGCGAGCTGAACGAGTTGGTGGCCCGTCGCAGTGGCGACGGCCAGGGCGTCCACGATCCGCTACTTGATGAAGATCGCGAGCAGACCGACGACGATCGCGAGGACGCCGAGGCCTTCTGCGAAGGCTGCGAGGATGATCGCGATGCCGCGGATCTGACCGGCCGCGTCCGGGTTACGGCCGATCGCCGCTGCGGCCAGGCCGCCCAAGATGCCGATGCCGATGCCGGGGCCGATGACCCCGAGGGCGGCGAGACCGGCGCCGATGTGCTCCATGTCTTGACTTCCTCCTAGGCCCAGGCGGATGGCCCGGGTTTGATTGGGACCGTGGTCGGGCTGCGCCTCGGTCGGCGCCTCAGTGCGCGGGCTGGAGCGTCGACGGCTCCTGGTCGTGGATGGTGTCCATCGCCTCCTCGGCGACCTGGCCCTCCTCGTGCTCGTGGCTTTCGATCGCAAGCACGATGAACATGAGCGTCAGGATGCTGAAGATCAACGCCTGGATCGCGTTGAGCATCACCTCGAGCCCGAGCAGCCCGACAGGGATGAACGCGATCGTCAGCGCCGTGATGACGCCGAGCGCCACCTCGCCGCCGTAGATGTTGCCAAAGAGTCGCATCGAGAGTGTCACCGGCTTGACGAACTCGAGCATGAGTTCCACGAGGCCGACGAACAGGGCGATGCCCCCCGTGGCGATCCCGTTCTTGAACTCGTACAGCGGGAAGAACTTGCCGGCGTAGCCACGGAAGCCGAGACGCTTGAAACCCTGGAACTCGAAGTAGGTAAAGCTCACCAGCGCGAGGCCGAGCGTGATGTTGACGTCGCTCGTCGGCGCGCGAAGCTCGTCGACCCGCCCGATCGGCGGCACGAGACCGCTCCAGTTGCAGAACAGGATGAGCAGGAAGAACGCTGCGAACAGCGGGATGTACGGCCGCGCGGTCGGGCCGGCGATGCCCATCCCGAAGTCGCTCAGGAACTCGTAGAACCACTCGAACACGTTCTGCGCGCGGCCGGGGATCAGCTTCGAGCCGCGGACCATCAGGATCGATACCACGAGGACGACCGCCATGACGATCCACATCGTCAGGATGGTCGAGCTGATGCTCGGGTAGAAGACGATCAGCTGGCCGGCTGGCGGCGGGGTGGAGCCATTCGGCGCCCAGACCACGTGCGGGGCGGGGAACTCGAGCGTGCCGTTGATGTAGCAGACCGGGAAGGCGCAGGCATCGCCTGGGGCGCCATCCTTGGGGAACGGCGGCACGAAGATCAGGGCGATGATGTTGAGGACGATCACGGCGCCGATGATCAGGAACCAGCGCGAGCTCAGCCCACGCCCGGATGTGGGCGGCGAGGCTGGGGCCCCGGCGACCTCCGCGGTCACGACCTGGTCGTTCGACACGCTCGCTCCACACACAGGAGCGCGGCATGACGCCGCGCTCGGATCCTCCTCGACCGGTCGGGGAATGACCGGCTAATCGAATGACTCCAGGAACCGACTCACGAGCCTGATGATCATCACGGTCCCGGCTCCGGCGCCGAGGAAGAACCCGATGAGCATGAAGACCGGAAACGTCATTCCCAGCTGCCCGTCGACCCAATGGCCGGCGAGCGTTCCGATCAGCGTCGTCACCAGGAGGGAGATGCCGATCTCCGAGAAGAGGACGAGATACCCCCAACCTCGGCCGGGCTCGATCATGGGCGACCTGATACGGCCGCGGCAGTATAGCAGGTGAGGTCCGGCCCGGACCTCACGTGTCTCGATGCCAAGTGAATGTGTCAGTGCTAACTGCCAAGTGAATTTGTCAGTCTCCACCGATGGAGACGATCACGATGACAGTTCGAGAGCAACGACGGGCCCGGGTATTGGGCCGGATCCTGACGAGTGAGCTGACGATGGCCGAGGGCTGCGCCGAGCTCGGTGTGTCGGAGCGCCAGCTGTGGCGCCTCCGCGCGGCGTTCATCGCGGTCGGTGCGGGCCTCGTCCATGGCAACCACGGCCGGGCGTCGCCGCGCCACATCGACCCGGACCGCCGGGCGCGCATCGTCGAGCTGCGCGAGCGCCAGGGCCCGATCAACGACACCCACTTCGGCGAGCTCCTGGCCGAACGCGAAGGGATCACGTTCGGGCGATGGCCCTAGTGGGGAGCGTCCTCCGCGAGGGACTCCGGCTCGTAGGAGTCGGCCTCGAGCTCGTCGGGACGCCGGAACCCGCCTCGCGTTGGCAGGAACAGGATCAGCCCGAAGGCCACGAACACACCGAGGAACGCATAGAGCTGGGTGACGCCCGACAGCAGCAGCGCGAGCACGGCCAGTACGATGCAGATGCCGTAGATCGCGAGCACGGTCTGCCGGTGCGACAGCCCCAGGTCGAGCAACCGGTGGTGGATGTGCCCCCGGTCCGGGCTGAACGGCGAACGGCCCTCCGAGACGCGTCGCACGATGATCCAGAACGTGTCGATGATCGGCACGCCGAGGACGAGCAGCGCGACCGCGACCTTGGCGGTCCCGAGGATCGCGAGCAACGCGAGCGTGAACCCGACGAACTGGACCCCGCTCGTGCCGGCGAAGATCGTCGCCGGGTAGAAATTCCAGCGCAGGAACCCGAGCAGGGCCCCGGCGAGGGTGAAGCACAGGACGGCGATCAACGGTTGACCGACCTGGGTCGTCATGCTGATGAGCCCGAGCGTGACGGCCGCGATGAACGCGATGCCCGAGGACAGGCCGTCGAGCCCGTCGATCCAGTTGATGCTGTTGATCATCCCGACGATCCAGAAGATCGTCAGGCCGGCCGCCATCCAGCCGTCGAAGTGGAGGTCCGGCCCGATCGGGTTGGAGATGACGTCGATGGTGATGCCGGCCGCGACGGCGCCCGCCGCGAGCGCGATCTGGCCGAGGAGCTGCCAGCGCGCCCGCAGGTCGAACAGGTCATCGATGGCCCCGAGCGCCGCCGCCAGCGCCCCGCCGATCAGGAGCCCCGCGACCGCCGATGGCTCCAGCTGGAAAGGGACAGGCACGATGCTCGCCTGGTCGTTGATGGCCAGGAACACGCCCGAAACCAACAGGAACGCCGCCGACACGGCCAGGCCCCCGGCGCGCGGCACCGGGACCTTGTTGACGCGCCGCGCCTCGGGATGATCGACGATCTCGTAGCGGAGGACGATCCAGCGAACGACGGGCGTGAGGACCAGGGCCAGCAGGGCCGCACACAGGAACGTCGCGACGATAGGCCCGAGAGCGTTGCCGGCGGTCGAGATGAGGGTCATCGGGACAGAGCCCCGGCTGACCGTCGTGCGTCGCGCGTGGAGGTCACGCCGCAGGCAGCCCCGGTACGGGGAACCGGCTCACGATCTCGCGGACCTCGCCGGCCAGGCGGGCCTGTTCGTTGGGCTCGTCGCGGCGCCGGATCGCCTCGATGATGATCCGGCCGACGACCCGCATCTCATCGGCCCCGAACCCGCGCGAGGTGGCGGCCGGCGTGCCGATGCGGATGCCCGACGCGGTGTTCGGTGGATGCTTGTCGAACGGGATCGCGTTCTTGTTGACGGTGATCCCGATCTCGTCGAGGAGGTGCTCGGCCTCCTTGCCCGTCACCCCGAGCGGCGTCACGTCGACGAGCATGAGGTGGTTGTCGGTGCCGCCCGACACGACCCGCGCGCCGAGCCCGGCGAGCGTCTCGGCCATGATCCGGGCGTTCTCCACGGTCCGTCGCTGGTCCTCGCGGAAGGTCTCCTCGGCGGCCAGCTTGAATGCGACGGCCTTGCCGGCGATGACCTGCATGAGCGGCCCGCCCTGCGTGCCCGGGAAGACGTTCCGGTCGATGGAGGCAGCGAGGGCCCCGTCCGCCCCACCGTTCTTGACCGTCGGGAAGTCGGCCGGGTCGAGCCCCGAGCGCAGGGTCCGGCGCCCGAAGATCATCCCGCCGCGTGGCCCACGGAGCGTCTTGTGGGTCGTGGTCGTGACGATGTCCGCGTGTGGGAACGGGCTCGGGTGGACGCCTGCCGCGACGAGGCCCGCGAAATGGGCCATGTCGATGAACAGGATCGCCCCGACGTCCGCCGCGATCGAGGCCATCCGCTCGAAGTCCCACAGGCGCGGGTAGGCGGAGGCTCCGCCCACGATGAGCTTGGGCCGGACCTCGCGGGCCTGGGCGGCCATCGCGTCGTAGTCGATCCGCTCGGTGTCCTCGCGGACGCCGTAGGCGTGGACCTCGTACAGCCGCCCGGAGAAGTTGAGCGCCATGCCGTGCGTCAGGTGACCGCCGTGGGCCAGGTTCATGCCCATGATCCGGTCGCCCGCCTCGAGCACGCTGAAGTAGGCCGCAAGGTTCGCCTGGGCGCCCGAATGGGGTTGGACGTTCACATGCTCGGAGCCCGGGAACAGGGCGAGGGCACGCTCCTGGGCGAGCCGCTCGGCGACGTCGACGTACTCGCAGCCGCCGTAGTAGCGCTTGCCGGGGAGCCCCTCGGCGTACTTGTTGGTCAGCCACGAGCCCTGGGCTTCCATGACCGCCGCCGAGGTGTAGTTCTCGCTGGCGATGAGCTCGATCTTGTCGTGCTGGCGCCGTCGCTCGCCGAGCATCGCCTCCCAGAGGACCGGATCGAGCTCCGCGATCGACTCGAGGGCGAGACCTGTCGGGCGCGAGATCGTCATGGTTCGCCGACTCCTTGTTGCCGCTCCGGGAGGACCACCGCGCCACCCCACGCGCCGCCGGCGCGCCCGAGCGGTATCTTCCCACGAACGGGAGGTCCACCGAGGGCTCACCTCCCGATTGACGAGGTGACAGCGATGACGCGCGCCTTCCTCGACGACGACGCGACGGCCGCGCTGGACACGCCGGCCGTCGTCGTCGACATCGATCGAGCCGACGCGCGAATCGTCGCGATGGCGGGGCTGATGCGCGAGCGGGGCGTCGCCTTACGACCGCACGCGAAGACGCACAAGAGCCTCGAGTTCGCCCGGCGCCAGCTGGCCGCGGGGGCGACGGGACTGACCGTCGCGACGATCGGCGAGGCCGAGGTCTTCGCCGATGGCGGCGTCGAGGACCTGTTCATCGGCTACCCGGTCATCGCGCATGGGCCCAAGGCCGAGCGCCTGCGACGACTGGCAGAACGGTGCACGCTGACCGTCGGCGCCGACTCGGTGGCGGGGATCGAGGCGATCGCGGAGGCGTTCCCTGGCCGTCCGGGGGCAGCCCCGGCAGTCGTCATCGAAGTCGATGTCGGTGGGGCGCGGACGGGTGTCCGCGCGGAACGCGTCCTCGCGCTCGCGGGAGCCGCTGAGGAGCGCGGACTCACGGTCCTTGGCGTGTTCACGCACGGCGGGCACGGCTACGGCGGGCGAACCGAGCGGGGGGCGGCCGCGGACGACGAGGTCGACGGCCTGACCGCGGCTTCCGACGCCCTGCGCGCCCACGGGATCGAGGTCCGGGTCGTGAGCGCGGGTTCCACCCCGACGGCCCCCCTCTCGGCTCGCGGCGCGATCACCGAGGAACGGCCCGGCACCTACATCTTCGGTGATCGCCAGCAGGCGTTCCTTGCCGACCAGGCGCTCGACGACACGGCCCTGCTCGTCGCAGCGACGGTCGTCAGCCACGGCTCGGCCAACGGGTTCGTCGTCGACGCGGGGGCGAAGATCCTGGCCAGGGACGTGGCGCCGTACCTCCCCGGGCACGGGACCGTGCTCGGCTACCCGGAGGCGGTCATCGAGCGGGTCAACGACCACCACGGGGTCGTCGCGCTTCCCGCCGGCTCGAGCCGGCCCGCAATCGGCGCGGTGGTCTGGATCGCGCCCAACCACGTCTGCCCGGTGGTCAACCTCGTCGACGAGTACGTCGTCGCGCAGGGCGGCCGGATCGTCGATCGCTGGCCGGTGGATGCGCGTGGACGGAACGCCTGAGCCAGTCGTTCCTTCCTCCCCGCCGACCGCGCCGCCTGGGCTCGCTCAGCGCGCGTCGGTATCGAGGGCCAGACCGGCGGCCGCGAGCAGCTCCCCGATCCGATCCGCGGGGATCGCGCCCTCACGGACGATCCGCGGCCGATCGCCGCTGCAGTCCACGACCGTCGATGCGGGTCCCCCGTTCGTCGGCCCGCCGTCCAGGATGAAGTCGATGGCATCGCCGAGCTGCTCGAGGATCCCGGCGGCATCGTGCGCCTCGGGCTGGCCGGACACGTTGGCCGATGTCGTCGGCATCGGCCCGACCGCTCCGGCGAGCGCTCTCGGGACGGGATGGTCGGGCACGCGCAGGCCGATCGTCACGGCACCGCCGCTGAGGACGCCCGGAAGCGCGACGCCGGCACGCTGTGGCACGACCAGTGTCAGCCCACCCGGCCAGCACGCCTCCGCCAGCACGGTCGCCGCAGGCCCGAGGACGCCGATCGATGCCGCCTGCGCTGCGGACTCCAGGAGGAGGGCGATGCCCTTGTCGAGCGGTCGGTGTTTCACGTGGAACAGCCGCTCGATGCCGCCGGACGTGTCGAGCGCGACGGCGATCCCATAGACCGTATCGGTCGGGAGGGCCACGATGCCGCCGGCCCGCAGGACCATGGCCGCTGCCGCCCGACCGTCCGCATCGTCGGGCTCGATACGTGCGCTCACGCGGGCACGCCCTCCGATGCGCCACCCGGCAGCGACCGAGCCTCGAGCGCGGCCCGGGCGAGCCGTGACGACGCCGCGCGGGCCGCCGACGGCGAGGCGAGCACGAGCGCCTCGATCATCCGGGCGGCGCCCTCCTCGGCCAGCGGCGGGGCGATGTAGCGTGCGATCGCCCTGACCTCGCGCGGGGCCGTCGGCATCGCGGCACCGTGGCCGACCTCGCCCAGCATCTCGATGTCGTTCCACTGGTCACCGATCGCCAGGATGGCGCCGAGCGGGACGCCGAGCCGCCGCGCGAGCCAGCGGACCGCTCGCCCCTTGGACACGCCCGGGGCCACGAACTCGACGAAGTACGGGTGGCTCACCATGACGTCGGCCCGGCCGGCGAACCGGGCCCGGGCGAGCGGCGCGACGGCGTTCGGCAACGGTGGCTCGCCCGCACACATCACCTTGGTCACCGGATGGCGGATCGATCCGACCAGGTCGTCCTCGAGATGCGGACGGGAGCCCATGAACGTCGTGTATTCGTCGGCTCGTGGATCGTCGGAGCGGACGATGAACCGCTCGAGGTGGTTGAGATGCGGGTCGAGGCCCTGGGCCCTCGCCCATACGACGACCTCGCGGGCCACCTCGGCCCGGAGCGGGGTGTGGACCAGGAGGCGCCCGGGCCGCGTCGCGTTCGCCGCCGGCATCTCGCGGATGAGCGCGCCCTGGTACCCGACGAGCGGCGTGTCGAGGTCCAGCTCCCGCGCGAAGCGCATCGCGCTGGAGACCATCCGGCCGGTGACGAGGCAGACGAGGACGCCGCGCCGCCGCGCCGCCCGGATGGCAACCCGGGTGTCGGGACCGATGCGCAGGTCGTCCCCCACGAGCGTGCCGTCGATGTCGAGGGCGACGAGACCGATGGGCAGGATGGGGTCCGGTGACGTGACGATGGGCACACGGTGATGATGCCCGACCGATGTCTCCGGCGCTGGCGACGCCCAAGCGCGCGCCGTCAGCGCCGGGCGATCCGGGCGACTCGCGGCAGCCCGGCCAGGTCGAGCTCGACAGGGCAGGTCCATCCGGGCAGCCGCGACGCGACCAGCGCCATGACCGCGTCACCCTGGTCGGCGCCGATCTCGAGCAGCGCGACCCCGTCGTCGACGAGGACCTCCGGCAGCCGGTCGACGAGGCGGCCGATGACCTCGAGACCGTCCACGCCGCCATCGAGCGCGAGCGCGGGTTCGAACGAGGTCGCACGCGGGAGCCCGGCCATCGCGTCGCGCCGCACGTACGGCAGGTTGGCCAGCACGAGATCGAAGCGACGAGGACCGGCGATCGTGGCCGCATCGCCTGCCTCGTCCATCTCGCCCGCGTCGCCCGACTCGTCCGAGCCGTCGGGGTCGTCTGGCAACAGGTCCGCCTCCGCGAACGACAGCCGATCCGCGACCGCGTGGCTCACCGCGTTCTCGCGGGCAAGGTCGAGCGCGTCAGCGGAGATGTCGGTCGCAAGGATCGTGATCGCCTCCGCCGCGCCTCGCCTTCGCAGCGAGCTGGCGAGGGCGACCGCGACCGCGCCACTCCCCGTGCCGACGTCGACGATGCGGAGCAGCGCCGCGCCGGCCATGCGCAGGCCGAGCCGCCGCATGACCTCCGCCTCGGCGAGCTCGACAAGACGCTCCGTCTCCGGTCGCGGGATGAGCGCACGCGGGTCCACGCTGAAGGCGAGACCGTAGAACTCCTTCAGCCCACGGATATAAGCCACCGGCTCCCCTGCCGCGCGCCGCTCGACATCGGCCCGATACCGGCGCGCGGCGTCGGGCCCGACCGGCGCATCGGCATGCGCGACCACGGCCGTCCGACCCACGCCGATCGCATGTCCGAGCAGCAGCTCGGCATCGAGCCGCGGCGTCTCGGATCCGGCGGCGCGGAGCCGTTCGGCACCTACCTGGAGCAGCGCCCCGGTGGTCTCGACCGGTCCTCCGCCCGAGGGCCCGATGCCCTCAGCCCGCGTCGTCACCGTCGCCGAGCCGATCGGCCTGGTCCGCCATGATCAGGGCGTCGATGAGGTCGTCGAGGTCGCCGTCCATCACCCCCGGCAGGTTGTGGACGGTCTTCCCGATCCGGTGGTCGGTGACGCGGTCCTGCGGGAAGTTGTACGTCCGCACCTTGTCGGACCGGTCGCCGGACCCGACCATCGACCGTCGGGCCGCGGAATCCGCCTCGCGCTGCTTCTGCTGCTGGAGGTCGTACAGGCGCGATCGCAGGACGGCGATGGCCTTGGCCTTGTTCTTGTGCTGGCTCTTCTCGTCCTGGATCTCGACGACGAGGCCGGTCGGGAGGTGCGTGACGCGGACCGCGGAGTCCGTCGTGTTCACCGACTGGCCGCCCGGCCCCGACGCACGCTTGACGTCGATGCGCAGGTCGCGCTCCTCGTCGATCCCGATCTCGACCTCGTCGACCTCGGGGAGGACTACGACAGTCACGGTCGAGGTGTGGATCCGACCCGACGACTCGGTCGCGGGGATGCGCTGGACGCGGTGGACGCCGCCCTCGAACTTGAGGCGGCTGTACGCCCCATCGCCGTGGACCTGGATGATCGCCTCCTTGATCCCGCCGATCCCCGTCTCGTTGAGGCTCAGCAGCTCGGGCGTGAAGCGATGGCGCTCGGCGTAGCGGACGTACATGCGATAGAGCTCGGACGCGAACAGCGCCGCCTCTTCGCCGCCGGCCCCGCCGCGGATCTCCATGATGACGTCGCGGCTGTCGTTCGGATCACGTGGCAGGAGGAGCACCTTGAGTTCCTCGACGAGGCGCGTCTCGTCGGTCTCGAGGCGGTCGATCTCGTCGCGGGCCATCCCGCGAAGCTCGTCGTCGGCGTCGGCGGAATCGCGCAGCTCGCGCGCGCCGGCCAGCTCGGCCCTCGTAGCCTCGAGGCGACGGAAGGCCGCGACGACGGGTTCGATCCGGGACAGCTCCTGGCCGAGCCGCCGGATCGCGGCGGGGTCCCTGGAGGTTTCGGGCCGTGCCAGCTCGGCCTGCAGATCGTCGTATTGCCGGGCGATCTCCGCCAGCTTGGCGTCGAGGTCGCTCACGACCCTTGTGGTGGGTCGGTCGGTGCAGTCGAGCCGGTGGGGACGGCGATGATGGGTTGGACCGCGGCGGCCGTGGCCGTGGCGGTGGGCGGGCCAGCCGAGGCGACCTTGGTGCCCGCGCCGGCCGAGGTGCCCGCGGTGGCCGAGGTGGCCGAGGCGCCCGAGGCAGCCGGGGCGGCCGAGGCGGCCGAGGCGGCCGGGGCGGCGGCCTCGGGCAGGAGCATCGGTCGCTGGTCGTACTCGCCGGATCCGGCCGGGACGGAGGCGCCGTCGGCGACGAGCGCCTGCTCCATCGAGACGATCGCGACCTCGATCATGTCATCGCTCGGCTGCTTGGTCGTGATCATCTGGACGAGCAGGCCCGGGTAGAGCAGCACCTTGACGAGCGTGTTGCCGCGATGTCGCGCCCCGAAGCGCAGGATCTCGTAGCCGACGGCGGCGATGACCGGGATCAGCAGGATCCGGCTCACGATCATCACGATCGGCGTCTGCCGGCCGACCAGCGAGAAGGCGATGATCGACAGGAGGATGACGACGACGAGGAACTCGGTCCCGCAGCGCTGGTGGGCGGTCGGGTACTTGCGGACCTCGCTGACGGTGAGCGGGTCGCCCGCCTCGAGGGCGTGGATCGTCATGTGTTCCGCGCCGTGGTACTGGAAGACCCGGCGGATGTCCGGTGCCCGCCCGATGAGCACGAGATAGCCGAGGAAGATCACGACCCGGATCAGACCCTCGACCAGATGCTGGACCAACCCGTTCTCGACGTTCGCCGTCGTGGCCGACGCGATCAGCAATGGCAGCAGGAAGAAGATCCCGATGCCGGCCGCCAGCGTGAGCGTGAGCATCAGGACGATGGAGCCCTTGCCCAGCTCGACGCCGTCCTCCTTCGCCTGGACGTTGGCACTGCGCACGAGCCAGCGCGTACCCACAACGAGCGTCTCGTAGAGGACGACCAGGCCGCGGATCAGTGGCCATTTCGACCAGCGCGTGCCGTGGAAGCCCGAATCGAGGCGTTCCGTGGCGTACACGATGTCTCCGTCCGGGTGGCGCAACGCGACCGCGATCGCATCGCGACCGCGCATCAGGACACCCTCGATGAGGGCCTGGCCGCCGTACGTGTAGGTGGGCATGTCGGGCAGTCTACCGGGTGTGGCGGATCGGGCTGCTGTGGAGGAGGCGGCGACTGCTCGTGGAGGTCCGGCGACCGCTCCGGGGGGCCCCATACGTTCCCCTCCAGCTCCGCTGGACCCATGCGGTCTCCGCCCGGACAGATGGGGACGCAGGACGCGCTTGTGTGCCAGGCGGGAACCTTTGGGCGAGGCCCGTGCGAGGCCAGGCCAGAATCGAAACGGCGGGCCGTCCTGGACCCGCCGTCAGCGAACGATCGGGGTCTACCGGTTCCGGCCCGGTCCGACCCGATCCGGTCCGGACCAGGCCCCGGCGTCTAGCTCCGGACCTGGCGCTCGAGGCGCTTCTGGAAACGCTCGACCTGACCGGCCGTGTCGATGATGGTCTGCTTGCCGGTGAAGAACGGGTGGCAGTTGCCGCACACGTCGACGCGCAGCTCCGGGCGGGTGGACCCCACGGTCCACTCGGTGCCGCACGATCCGCAGTGGACCTTGGCCTGGAAGTACTTGGGATGGATATCGGGCTTCACGAGTGCTCTCCTCCGTCGCCGTCCGTGCCAGGCCGCGGCCCAGCCGGTGGTCGCCGGCTCTCTCCGGGACTGGTTACGCGCTCGTGGCGGCCGCTTCGACCGCCTCGACCCGGATGCGCTTCTTGGCCTTGGTCGCGTGCTCGAACTTCACCTTGCCGGTGATCGTCGCGAACACGGTGTAATCGTGGCCGAGCCCGGTGCCGGGCCCGGCGAGGAATGTCATGCCGCGCTGGCGGACGATGATCGAGCCGGCGTGGACGAGCTGGCCGTCGCCGGCCTTCACCCCGAGGCGCTGACCGACGCTGTCGCGGCCGTTCTTGACGCTGCCGCCAGCCTTCTTGTGGGCCATCGGGTCTACTCGTCCTTCTTCGTGGCGCGGGTCCGCTTCGGGGCGGCGTCCGCACTCGCCTCGGGGGCGTCGGCGGCGGCCTTGGCGGTGCTCCGCTTGGGTGCGGCTGTCTTCGTCTCTGGGCCGACTGCGTCGCTCGCGGCCTCGGCCTCGGGCTCGTCGGCCGTGTCAGCGGTCCTGGTGGCCGTCGCCTTGGCCGGCTTGGTGTCGGTCTTGGGCGCTGCGACGTCGGTAGCCTCGGCTTCCGCGGTCGAGTCGGCTTCCGCGGTCGACTCCGTCCTGGCCTTGCCCTTCGTCGCCTTCCTGGGCGGCGTCGCGGCATCGGATCCGACGGCGAGCTTGGCCGCCAGCTCGGCATCCTTGATGGCCTGCGCGACCGCAGCATCTTCGAGACGCTGCCGCTCGGTCCTGGCCTGGTCGTCGGCCTTCCTGGCCGACTTGGCCGCGCTCTTGCCGCCGACCGTGATGTCGGCGACGCGGAGGACGGTCAGCTCCTGGCGATGACCCTTCTTGACCCGGCTGCGCGCCTTGGGTCGGTACTTGAAGGAGATGAGCTTGGGCCCGCGGGTCTGGGTGACGATCTCGGCGCTGACCGACGCATCCGCGACCAGCGGGCGACCGATCGTCGACTCGTCGCCGTCGGCGACGAGCAGGACGCGATCGATGGTGATCGTCTTGCCGGGCTCGGCGTCGAGCAGCTCGACCTCGAGCTCGGTGCCGACCTCGACGCGGTATTGCTTTCCGCCGGTCTCGATGACTGCGTACATGGATCCTCGGGGCTCGTGTCTGGCGGCCGCGCGGCGACCGCGAGATCGCACGTGAAAAGGCGCGCGGCGAGGCCGACGCGCAGAACGACAAGTCTACGGCGCCAAGCACGGGATGGTCAATCGTGCGCCAGCCCCGTGTCGGAGGACAGCCCCGAGTAAGCCGCGGCCCGACGTCAGGCCATGTCCTCGCTCAGGACCAGACGCTCGCGGACGATCGAGCGCACGGTCGGAGTCCCGCCGGCCGCCTCGCCCAAGGCGGCGACGACCTCTTCCGGCCGGCCGGTGCCGAGCACGGGATCGAAGCGGGTCCGCGTCCGGACGACGAGCGGCGGGCCCTGATCGAGCACCGCCACGTCCGACAGCAAGGGACGGAGGTCGTAGGCCACGGTCGTGCCGCCCTTCGCGCGCTCGCGCGGGAGGGTGCGCGCGGCAAGCATCGAACCGGCGGCGATCCGCGCAGCCGCAGGGTCAACGCCATCGACCTCGATCCGGTAGTCGGCGCCGGCGACCTGCGCCGCGAGCGTCGGCGAACCGAGCCACACGTCGAAGAGGTCGACGAGGCGCCAGCCCGCGAGCACTTCCCTGGACAGCGCCTCGCGCATCGACCATGCCGGGACCATCTCGGTCAGGATGACGTCCGCGAGCTCGCACTCGAGCGCCATCCGTGCCGGCACGGGGGCCCCGAACGCGACCCTCGCGCGCGATCGGCCGGGCGGGCAGAACATCGGCAGACCGGCCGCCTCGACGGCGGCCTCCCAGGCGTCACTCAGCTCGCGGCCGGAGAGCTCGGGCGCCCCCGGCTCGCGGGCGAGGACGAGTCGCCAGCGCTGCCGCGGGTTCGCGCTGGGCGGCGCGGAGACCGGCTCGGCGATGGACTCACGGGCTTCCCGGGAAGGTCGTTCCACGTCTGGTAGTCTGCGGCACCATGGACGAGCCCGCGCCTTCCGTCGCCGACGGTCCTGCGAATGCGCTGGCGCGATGGGCGGCGACGCTGCCGCCTCCACCGTTCATCGATCCGACGGCCGGCCCCGGCGATCGGCGGTTCACCGCCCTGTCGCCCCGCGTCGCGGTCCTGATCGCGGCCGCGATCGTCGCCGGCCTCGTGCTGTGGATGGCTCGCGACAGCATCCGCCCGTTCATCCTGGGGCTCCTTTTCGTGTATCTCCTCGAGCCACCGGTGCGCTGGCTCGTCCGCCGCGGCATCCGGCGGATCTTCGCGATCCTGCTCGTCTACGTCATCGGCATCTTCCTGTTCATCGAGTTCCTGGCCCTCACCCTGACGCCGCTCGTCAACGAGGCCGTCCGCTTCGTCCAGGACTTCCCGAGGCTCGCCGAACAGCTCGACCTGCAGCTCAAGAACCTTGGCGATTTCTATCAGCGGCTCCAGATCCCGGTCGCCGTCCGCGACTGGATCGACGGCGTCATCGCCGGGATCGGTCAGGGAGGGGGTGGGGGCGGCGCCAACCTGTCCTTCCTGTTGCCCCTCATCACCGGGGCCGGGAGCCTGCTCGGGGCGTTGTTCGCGTACTTCATCCTGCCGGTCTGGGTCGCCTACATCCTCAAGGACCGGGTGGCCCTCGTCGCCCAGTTCGACCGCGCCCTGCCTGTGACCTGGCGGTTCGACAGCTGGGCGGTGATCAAGACGGTCGAGCGCGACTTCGGCCAGTGGGTGCGCGGCCAGATCATCCTTGGCTTCGTCGTCGGCGTCGCCACCTTCGTCGGATTGATCGTGCTCAGCCAGTGGTTCCCGATCTTCGGGCGTTATGCGCTGCTGCTGTCGGTCATCGCCGGGCTGTTCGAGCTCGTCCCGATCATCGGACCGATCATCTCCGCCGTCCCCGCCGTGCTCCTGGCCGCGACCGACAGCCCGGCCGCCATCGTCGCCGCGCTGCTCCTCTACTTCCTCGTCCAGCAGGTCGAGAACAACTTCCTCGTCCCGAAGATCCAGGGCGACGCCGTCCAGCTCCACCCCGCGGTCGTCGTTTTCGCGATCATCATCGGTGGGTCGCTCGCCGGGCTGCTCGGGGCGATCCTGGCCCTGCCGGTGACCGCCGCCTTCCGCGACGTCGTCCGCTACCTCTTCCGCCGGCTGACACCCGAAGAGCCCGAGGCGCTTGCGGCCTCGCTGACGCCGATCGGCATGGGCCCCGCCGATGCCTGAGGTCACGGATCCGTACAAGGTGCTCCAGGTCGACTCGGAGGCGGAGGACGAGGTGATCCAGGCCGCGTACCGGCGCCTCGCGCGCAAGTACCACCCGGATCTTGCCGCGACGCCCGAGGCCGCGGCGAGGATGGCCGCGATCAATGCGGCCTGGGAGCTCATCGGCGACCCGGCGGCGCGCGCGGCGTTCGATCGGGAGCGGGCTGCGGCGGCCGAAGCGGGCCCCGGCCCATCCCCGGAGCCGGCGACGGGTGCCAGCGGCTCGACTCCGCGGTCGTCGGCCGCGCCCGATCGTTCGGGACCACAGCGTCCGCCAACCGCCGCTCGAACGCCGGAGCCGGAGATCGTGTCGCGGGACTGGACGCCGGGTCGGTCGAGCCATGGCGGCGGCTACGACGAATCGATGCAGCAGGCACAGGGTCACGGCGCCGCCGGGCCGCCACCGGGTCGGCCATCGGGCACGGTGCTGAACTTCGGCCGGTACGCCGGCTGGTCGCTCGGCGAGGTCGGTCGCCACGACCTCGAGTACATCGAGTGGCTCGACCGTGCGCCGATCGGGCGCAACTACCGCCAGGAGATCGACGAGATCCTGCGCTCCACGGGCCGACGGAAGTCGGCGGCCCGTGAGGCCACCGATCGCCACGGGCTGTATCGCCGCCGATAGGCGCGATCGCGGAGCGGGTCGTCCAGCGCGCCGGCCGTCGCTAGGCTGACCCCTCATCGGGGCGGATCGCTCGGTCGATGATGGGTCCGACGGTCGTCGCCTGCACGAGCAGGGTGAAGAGCACGACGCCGAAGGTGATCTCCTGGAGCAGGTCGCGCTGGGGGATGTCCACCGGCAGCGAGAGCGCCATGGCCACGGCCACGGCGCCGCGAAGACCGGCCCAGAACAGGACGTGCAGCCAGCCGTTCGGCACCCGCTCGGCCAGGCCCGGGCGTGGGGCGAGGCGCGACGCCCCACCGAGCAGGACGTAGACGATCAGCGCACGCCCGACGAGGATCGCCACGATGGCCCACGCGATCGGCACGATCGAATTGAGCAGGCGACCGGGCGAGATGGCAAGACCGACCTCGAGGAAGACGACGGCGGTCAGGAGATAGGCCGTGAACTCCCAGACCGTGTCGATGGCGTCCTCGCCAGTGGTCGACATCAGCCGGCCCGGGCCCATGTTGCCGAGGACGACCGCGGCCGTGACCGTGGCGATGACGCCGGAGAGGTGGAGCTGGTCCGCCACGATGTAGCTGCCGTAGGCGAGGACGACCGAGAGCGTCAACTCGACGAGGTGGTCGTCGACCAGGCCGATGACCCGTGCCGCCAGATAGCCCGCGGCGAACCCGATCGCCATGCTGATCGCCACCGTGGCAACGAACGTGATGACCGCCTCGCCCGGGCCGATCGGCGCCGAGACGGCCTGGACGGCCAGCGCGAACAGGACGAGCCCGGTGCCGTCGTTGAGCAGGCTCTCGCCGTCGACCATCGTGGACAGCGCCGGCGGCACGCGCAGTCGCTTGAACGTCGCGACGACGGCCGCCGGATCCGTCGCGGACACCATCGCACCCACGATGAACGCCAGGCCCAGCGGCAGGCCGGTCGCGAGGCTCAGCACGACGGCGACGATGGCGGCCGAGATGACGACGCCGGGGACAGCCAGCAGGGCAAGACCCCCGAACCAGCGCCTGAGCTCGGCGATCCGCAGCCGGTAGGCGGCCTCGAACACGAGGCCGGGCAGCAGGACGAGGAGGACGAGGTCCGGTGAAACGTCGATCGGCGCGAACCCGGCTGCACCCGCGGCAAGGCCGACGAGCAGTCCCGCGACAACGAGCGCGACGGTGTACGGGATCCTGAACGGGCGCACGACGATCGCAACGAGCGCGGCGAGGCCCAGGAGGCCCACCAGCAGCTCGATCGCACCGGGGATCGCGGCGTCGGTCATCGGGCCGTCGTCACCGTGGTCGGCGCGGGCTCACCAGGCGGCCTTGGTCTGTCTGATGTTGATGCTCTGGAGGATGCCGAGGCCTGCCGCCGTGCTCACCAGTGAAGCCCCGCCGTGGGTCACGAACGGCAGCGGGATGCCGGTGATCGGCATGACCCCGAGCACCATGCCCACGTTCACGATCACCTGGAACAGGATCATCGATGCGACGCCCGCCGCGAACAGCGTGCCGAACGCATCGCGCGACCGCCAGCCCGCTACGAGGACGCGCCAGAGCAGGAGGATGAACAGGACGAACAGGACGACGGCACCGATGAACCCGAGTTCCTCGGCGAGCGTGGCGAACACGAAGTCGGTCGCCTGGACCGGCAGGTAGTCGCCATGCGTCTGGGTCCCATTGGTGAGGCCCTTGCCGAAGAACCCGCCCGAACCGACCGCGATCTGCGCCTGGTAGAGCTGGTAGCCGGCGCCCTGGATGTCAGGGTTGGCGTCGAGGAACGAGGTCAGCCGGGCCTTCTGGTAGTCGTGCAGCAGGTAGGTCCACGCAAACGGGACCATCGCGACGACACCGACCGCCAGGACCGCGAGCCAGCGAAGGCTGGCGCCGGACATCCAGAGCATGCCGGCCAGGATCGCCCCGAAGACGAGCGACGTACCCAGGTCAGGCTGGAGCATGACGAGGACCAGCGGTGGCCCGACGAGGAAGAACGCGCCGAGGATCGACGCCAGCGAATTCGAGTTTGCCCTGGCGCGACGCCAGGTAGCTCGCCAGCACGATGATCATGAGGATCTTGGCGATCTCGCTGAACTGGAAGGTCAGCGGTCCGACGGAAACCCACCGCGCCGACCCGCCGATGCCGTCGCCGATGGCCAGGGTGAGCACGAGGAGGCCGAGCTGGAGAGCGTAGATCGGCCAGGCAAGCGTCTTCAACCAGTGATAGTCGAAGACGGTGGCCAATACGAAGACGACGACCGCGATGGCGGCCCACATCAGGCCCCGGCTGAACGTCGTCCCGGCCTCGATCGGCGCCGATCCGGCCTCGACGCTGTTGGTGTACGCCATGACCAGGCCGATGGCGAGTAGCAGGCCGGCGTACGTCATCAGCTGGAGGTCGAAGGCGCGCCAGGCCGCCCCGACGGACTTGGCGGCCCAATCGGTGACGCGCGCTGGTTCGGCTCGGATGACGCCCATCAGTTGCTCTGGTAGAAGTTGCCGCGCTTGAGGAGGTTCGGGAGGCGGTAATCCTTCTTGATCCCGAAGTGGAGCTGCAGGTAGTACTTCACGATCTCGGTCGCGACGTTGCCCTTCGTCCGCGAGTCATAGGCGAACGCCAGCACGATGAGCTGCGAATTGGTCCCGTCGAACGATCCGTTGTGGACGTCCTTGGGCACGAACCCCACGAACCACGAGTGGAACGGCAGCCGGCCCTTGCTGTCCCGGGTCCCGAATTCGGCCGTCCCGGACTTGCCCGCGACTTTGACCGGCAGCTCGACGAGGTTGTACGTGTGGCGCAGGGTGACCGTCCGTCGAGCGGCGTTGCGCATCACCTTGAGGACGTTCTCCGGCACCTTCATCTGGTGCAGGACCTTTCGCTGGAAGGGCCGGACGACGGTCCCGTCGGGCCCGACGATGTCCTTCACGACCTGCGGCTGCAACAGCGCTCCGCCATTGGCCAGCGCGGCGTAGGCGTTGATCAGCTGGATCGGCGTGACGACGTCATACCCCTGGCCGATCCCCGCCTGGTAGGTCTCGCCGGGGAAGATCCTGGTCCCGAACACGTCCTGCTTCCATTGGTTGGTGGGGACGATCCCGGAGACTTCGCCCGGAAGGTCGATGCCCGTCGGCGAACCGAAGCCGTACTGCTTCGCCCAGTAGCCAAGCCGGTCGATCCCGAGCTTGCCGGCCATCTGGAAGAAGAAGGTGTCGCTGGAATGGCCGAAGCCGCAGTAGATGTCGCACGGCCCGAATCCGCGGTGGTTCCAGTCGTAGAAGCGCGTGCTGCCGAGGGTAAGGTAGCCCTTGGTCTGGACCTTCGTGGTCGGCGTGATCTTCCTGTCCGCCAGCACGCCTGTCCCGGCGACCAGCTTGTAGGTTGATCCCGGCGGGTAGTGCGCCTGGACCGCGTGGTTGGTCAGCGGCTTGTCGGGGTTGTTGAGCAAGTTCGCGTAGTCCGCGTTGCTGATCCCGCGCGCGAACTGGTTGTTGTCGTAGGTCGGCAGGCTGACCAGGGCGAGGATCTCACCCGTCTGCGGGTTCATGACGATCACTACGCCGCGCTTCATGCCGACGTCCTTCATCGCCCACTGGAGGGCCTTCTGGGCGTTCAGCTGCTCCTTGGTGTCGATCGTCAGCGTCAGCGAGTCCCCCGGCTGGGGTTCCGCGATGGTCTGGAGCACCTGGGTCTGGCGACCCGACGCGTCCCGCTGGACGCTTTCGGTGCCATAGACCCCTCGGAGCTGCGTCTCGTACACCGATTCGACCCCGGCCTTGCCGATCAGGTCATCCGGGAGGTAGCCGGCTGCCTTGAGATCCGCCAGCTGCTCCCCGGAGACGGGACCCGTGTAGCCCAGGATCTGTGACATCAACGGCCCGTCGGTGTACTCCCGGCGAGCCTCGATGACGACTTCGACGCCCGGCAGGTCGCTTCCCGCCTCGGCGATCAGCCGAGCGGTCTGCTCGTTCACATCGCTGGCGATGCGGACGAGATCGAAGGTCGAGCCGGGGTTGCCGTCGATCGAGCCGTTGATGTCCGCGGCGGGCATGTGCAACAGGGCCGCCAGGCGCTGGACCACGATCGGGCGCTGGTCGAGCGGGAGGTCGGCTGGACGCACCTTGACGACGAAGGTCGGCACGTTCGACACGAGCGCGCGGCCGTTCCGGTCGTAGATCACGCCACGCGGCGCCTGGATCGCCTCCAGGACGGTCCGATCATGCGTGATCAGGGTCGCGACGCGTGCGCCATCGACGATCTGCATGTAGAACAACCGCGCCGTCAGCCCGCTGACGCCGATGACCGCGATGAGGGCAAAGGTGAGGAAACGCGACAGACTGCGGACCGACTTCGGCCGTTCGTCGAGGAACGTGGTCACCAGTCCACTCGTTCCACTTCGGTCCGTCGATCATGGATCGAGATCGCCAGCGGGCCGATCAGGGCCGCGAGCACCGTGTCGTAGACGACGGACGGAAGGACAAGCGAGACAGGGTCTGCTACCGGGATGGGGGTCCTCAGGGCATTGAGCGCGGCGAACAGGATCATCGAGTACAGCAGACTCAACAGGAAGGTGGCGAGGATCGGAACGATGGGGCGGAGGCGGGCGAAGAGTCGGGCGAGCGCCGCCGTAGCCCCGACGCAGAGCAGGAGCGCGAACGACGTGGACCCAAGCGGGCGTTGAGCCAGAACATCCAGGACGAGGCCCCCTACGAAGGCCCAAGCGAGGCCTGCCTCGAGCCCGACCGCCACCGTGACGACGATCCCGACAACGAGGACCAGATGCGGTTGCGCCAATCCGACCTGAAGGTACGGACCCACGGTCGTTTCCATCAAGGCCATCACCGTCGCACCGACCGCGGCGAGCAGCAGGGTCATGGAGCGAGTCGATCCTCGGCGGAATGGCCAAAGGTCGCGCCCGCCCGCACGGTCCTTGAGGTGTCGGTCGAACGGCGGCGACCTCGCCTCGAAGTATCCCACGGACCGAGGTTCCGGGCAACGGAAGCCCTCGTCCGTTTGGTCCTGGGTCGATGGTCGTCACGGCACTCGTCGAGAAAGGGCCATGGTGTCGTGCGAGGTCGGATCGCCCGAGACGGTGGTGACAGCGAAGCCCCATCGCCCGCGGTGGACCGAGCCCTCTTGTGCTGCCCAGAGAGGGCCCGATGTCGTTTTCACGTGAAACACCGCCCCTTGTCGCGACCATCGGCTTGGCCCCAACGCGAACGGCATCGATCACGACAGCGCGAAGGTGCCCATCGCGCCCTCAACGCCCCCGCGTCGTTTCACGTGAAACACCGCTGCACGCAGCGACCCCGGCTCGGCCCCCAACGCGAACGGTGTCGATCACGACCGCGCGAAGGTGCCCATCGCGCCCTCAACGCCCCCGCGTCGTTTCACGTGAAACACCGCTGCAGGTAGCGAGCCGAATGACCCGCGATGAAGTTCGCGATACGTACCAGATGAGCGGCACGGACCACACTCCGAGCTCTCAGAGAACCGAGGCGAAAGGGCCATCAATGATAGAATTGGACATCGTGAGACATCTCCGAGCAGGGTACTGAGTGGGCCAGACGATCGCCTGCGCGAACCAGAAAGGCGGCGTCGGGAAGACCACGACGGTCGTGAATCTCGGAAGCTATCTCGCCCTTGCAGGCGAGCGGGTGCTCGTCGTCGACCTCGATCCGCAGGGCAACGCGACCAGTGGCCTTGGTCTCGATCGCAACGTCATCGAAGGGTCGGTCTACGACGCGGTCATCGATGGCACGAGGATCGGCGAGTTGAGGGTAAGAGGCCCGATCGAGGGTCTCGATGTCGTGCCCTCGGCCATCGCGCTCGCCGGCGCCGAAGTGGAGCTCGCTCCGGTCGAAGGCCGCGAACGACGTCTGGCTCGATTGCTATCCGAGATCAGCGGCGACTACGACTACGTGCTCGTTGACTGTCCACCCTCGCTTGGCCTCCTGACCGTCAACGCCCTGACCGCCGCCGACTCCGTTCTGGTCCCGCTGCAATGCGAGTACTACGCCCTGGAAGGACTGACCCAACTGCTGGCGACACTTGATCTCGTTCGCGATCACCTGAACCCCGAGCTGTTCATCAAGGGGATCATCCTCACGATGTACGACGGTCGAACCAACCTGTCCGCCGACGTCGCGTCAGAGGTCCGACGCCATCTCGGGGATCGCGTCTACGACACCGTCATCCCGCGAAGCGTGCGGCTGGCGGAGGCTCCGAGCCACGGCCTGCCGATCTCGCGTTACTCACCGGACTCCACCGGCGCCGTGGCGTACGCCGCCCTGGCGACCGAGCTGCGCGCTCGAGATCGACGGACCGGCGCGGCGCGCGACGACCTGCACGAAGCGATGGTGGCGTCATGACCGTCCGACCCGAGCGGTCCCAGAGTCTCGGGCGAGGCCTGGCATCGCTCATCCCCCAGCGAGGACCGGGGCAGTCCGTCACCGTCGAGATCGCGACGACTCGCATCCGGCCGAACCCGCATCAGCCACGCAAGCGCTTCGATCCCGACGGATTGGCGTCGCTGACCGCCAGCATCGCCGACCACGGGGTCCTCCAGCCGATCCTGGTCACGGAAACGGTGGACGGGTACCAGCTCGTCGCCGGCGAGCGCCGACTCCGTGCGGCCCAGGCGGCCGGCCTCGAGCGCATCCCGGCAGTCGTCCGCCAGCTCGCCGATCGGGATCAGCTCGAGCTCGCCCTCGTCGAGAACCTCCAGCGCGAGGATCTCGATCCGCTCGAAACGGCCGACGCCTACCGCCAGCTCATCGAGGAGTTCGGGCTGAGCCAGGACGAGGTCGCCACGAGGGTCGGTCGCGCCCGGTCGACCATAGCCAACACGCTGCGTCTCCTCGAGCTCGCGCCGGGCGTCCAGGCCGCCGTCGCCGATGGCCGGCTGACCGAGGGCCACGGGCGAGCGCTCGGGGGACTCGCTCCGGAGCTGCAGGATCGAGTCCTCGACTCGGTCATCGGCCAGGAGCTGTCGGTCCGGCAGACCGAAGAGCTCGTCCGGCGGCTGCGCGAGCCCCGACCCGAGCCGGCCGGACCGCCTGCCCGCCGTGTCGATCCCGACCTCGAACGGGTCGAGGAAGACCTTCGCCGGGCGCTGGGCACCAAGGTGAGCCTCGCCCGCTCGCGTCGCGGTGGCCGGATCGTCATCGAGTACTACAGCGACGAAGAGCTCGGGCGTCTCTACGAGCGCCTGACCGGAGGGAATGCGTGACCGAAGAAGCCACCAGGCCGACGAGCCCGAAGCCGCCGATCGCTCCGAAGCCGCCGACCGACGCGTCGAATAGGGGCACCGCGGGTGGCCGGGGCAAACGCGCGCGTTCGGCCATGGATTACGACGCGGCCAGCATCCAGGTCCTCGAGGGTCTCGAGGCCGTTCGGAAGCGGCCAGGCATGTACATCGGCTCCACCGACGAACGAGGCCTGCATCACCTCGTCTGGGAGGTCGTCGACAACTCGATCGACGAGGCGATGGCTGGCCAAGCCCGGACGATCACGGTCACGATCAGGAAGGACGGCATCGTCATCGTCCAGGACGACGGACGTGGTGTGCCGGTGGGCAAGCACTCCACGGGCAAGGACGCGCTCGAAGTCGTCCACACCGTCCTCCATTCCGGCGCCAAGTTCGGCGACGGCGGCTACAAGGTGTCGGGCGGACTGCACGGCGTCGGCGTCAGCGTCGTCAACGCGCTCTCCTCGTGGATGCGCGTCGAATTGGCGCGGGACAAGTTCGTCTGGGCCCAGGAGTACTCGCGCGGCAAGGCCACCACCCCGGTCCGGAAGATCGGTCCTCAGGGAACCCGCCGAGGAACGACGACGAGCTTTCTCGCCGATCCCGAGATGTTCCAGACGACCGAGTACTCCTTCGAACTGATCAGCCAGCGGCTCCGCGAGTCCGCCTACCTCACGAAGCGGGTCTGGATCACTTTCACCGACGAACGGAACGATCGTGAGCGCTCCTTCTATTTCGAAGGCGGGCTCCAGTCGTTCGTCCGACATCTGAACCGGAACAAGGAAGTCCTCCATATCCGACCGATCTATGTCGAGCGGCGCGAGGGCAGCACGGCCGTCGAGGTCGCCCTCCAGTACAACGACTCATACACCGAGAACGTCCTGGCCTTTGCCAACAACATCAACACGCCCGACGGTGGCACGCACGTCACGGGCTTCCGCGCCGCGCTCACGAGCTCACTCAACGACTGGGCGCGCCGGGCAGGGGTCCTCCGCGACGCGGACGGCAACCTGTCCGGCGACGACGTGCGCGAGGGCCTCACCGCGGTGATCAGCGTCAAGCTCACCGATCCGCAGTTCGAGGGCCAGACGAAGGCGAAGCTCGGCAACGCCGAGGTCAAGGGCCAGGTCCAGACGGCCGTCGCCGACAGCCTCGGTCAATACCTCGACGAGAACCCCGCCGACGGGCGCCGGATCATCGAAAAGTGCCTGACGGCGGCCCGGGCGCGCGAGGCCGCCCGCAAGGCGCGCGACCTCGTCATCCGCAAGGGGGCGCTCGACGGGATGTCCCTCCCCGGCAAGCTCGCGGACTGCCAGGAGCGGGACCCCGCCCGCAGCGAGCTCTATATCGTCGAGGGGGATTCGGCCGGCGGTTCGGCGAAGCAGGGCCGCGATCGGCGGAACCAGGCGATCCTCCCGTTGCGGGGGAAGCTTCTCAACGTCGAGAAGGCTCGCCTCGACAAGATCCTGTCCAGCGAGAACGTCCGCCCGCTGATCATCGCGCTCGGTGCCGGGATCGGCGAGAGCTTCGACCTCGCCAAGCTGCGCTACCACCGGATCATCATCATGACCGACGCCGACGTGGACGGCGCCCACATCCGGACCCTGCTGCTCACGTTCTTCTATCGCCACATGCCCCAGGTCATCGATGAGGGGTACCTCTACATCGCTCAGCCGCCGCTCTACCGGGTGAGCACCGGCAAGGTGACGAAGTACGCCCAGACGGAGAATGAACGCGACCGGATCATCAAGGAATTCAACGTCAAGAACCTGTCCGTGCAGCGGTTCAAGGGCCTCGGCGAGATGAACGCCGACCAGCTCTGGGAGACGACCATGAACCCGGAGACGCGGACGCTCCTGCGGGTGGACGGCGAGAATGCCGCGCTCGCCGATGAGATCTTCACGATGCTCATGGGCGAGAAGGTCGGTCCGCGCAAGGACTTCATCAAGACCGAGGCACGGAAGGTCCAGAACCTTGACGTCTGAGGCGGCTCGCGATTCGCGGCCGGCGATCGATACTCCGGGTGGGCGGTTCGAGTTCCTGCCGCACAACTGCTTCGCCTGCGGCACGCTCAATGCCGGCGGTCTCGGGCTCGACCTGCACGTCGAGCCGGGGCGGTCCTGGACGGAGCTCGTGCTCGACCGCCGGTTCGAGGGTTGGGAAGGTGTCATCCACGGCGGGATCCTGTGCACGATCCTCGATGAGGTCATGGCCTGGGCCCTCGTCGGCGAGGACAACTGGGGCGTCACCGCTCGCATGAACGTGAACTTCAAGCGACCCGTCGGCGTCGGCGTCCCCATACGGGCCGAAGGCTGGATCACCCGCTCCCGGCGGCGGATCGTCGACACGGCCGCCCGGATCGTCGACGATTCGACCCGGACCGAGCTGGCGACAGCGACCGGGATCTACGTCGGGGCCGACACGGCCCGGAAGCGGGACCTGCAGGAGCGCTACCGCTATCGCCCCGTCGGCGACGAGCGCGGCGCAGGCCCTCGATCGTGATGGCGGCCCCGACCCAGAGCGAGGTGACCGCCCGGGCCGTGGCATTCGTCGCGGCCCATCGCGACCCGGCGGAGGCGCTCGGGGCCTCGCTCGCCGATCTGAGCAACGACCCGGATGCGTTTGCGACCGCCCTGACACGCGGGCTCGCGTACCTTGCGGACCCGGACTACCTCGCCGGGCAGCAACGGATCGCGCCCGGCATCGGCGCCGTCCACGGCGTCCGTTGGCCGCTGCTCGCGGCAGTCCAGCGCGGCTTCCGCAATGCGACCCGCGGCGAACGACCGACGCAACTCCTGTTCGTCGCGGATCGGCTTTTCCGGGAGCGTGAGCTCGAGGCCCGCTGGTTCGCCTTCGGCCTCCTCGAGCGCACGCTTGGGGTCGAGACCGAGCGGACCTGGCAGCTGCTGCGTCGCGCGGCCCGCGAAGCCGGTGACTGGATCACCGTCGACTCGCTCGCCCATCCGTATGGGAAAGGCATCGTCGCCGAACCCTACCGCTGGGCGGAGCTCGAGCAGCTCGTCTACAGCCCGTCCCGCTGGGAGCGCCGCCTCGTCGGCTCGACCATCGCGACGCTGCCGCACGTGGACCGCCGGCGAGGCCGCGATCCAGAAGTGGCCGTGCACGCCCTGCCGCTCCTTGGCCAGCTGATGGGTGACGCCGAACCGGACGTGCAGAAGGCACTGTCGTGGGCATATCGGTCGATGACCGTGGTCGACGCGGCGGCCACCGAGGCGGCCCTCCGCGACGAGACCGAGCAGGCCGCCCGGACCGCCGACGGCTATCGCGCCTGGGTGATCCGCGACACGCTCGCGAAGCTCGATCCGGCCACGGCCGAAGCGCTCCGCGAAAGGCTCGGGGGGATCCGCAAGCACCACGGCGCGCCATCGACCTCGGCCGCTGCCGACACGATCGCCCGGTTCGGACGGTTGCCCGACCCGCGCCAGCACCCCGAGCCGCCGCTGTGACGGCCTCCCCGTCGCCCGCCACCCCGACGCCTGTGATGCCTGACCCGACTGGAGAGATCCGCACGTGACCGACGACCTGGGCGACTTCCGATCGATCCGCATCGAGGACGAGATGCGGGTGAGCTACCTCGACTACGCGATGAGCGTCATCGTGTCGCGCGCCCTGCCCGACGTCCGTGACGGGTTCAAGCCCGTGCACCGCCGGATCCTGTACGCGATGGGGGAGATGGGCCTGTCCGCCACGAGCTCGTACCGCAAGTGCGCGGCGATCGTCGGCGAGGTCATGGGCAAGTACCACCCGCACGGCGACAGCGCGCTGTACGACGCGCTCGTCCGGCTCGCCCAGGACTTCTCGATGCGCTACCCGCTCGTCGACGGGCAGGGCAACTTCGGCTCGGTCGACGGCGACACAGCCGCCGCGATGCGCTATACGGAAGCGCGGCTGACCGCGATCGCCGGCGAGATGCTGTCCGACATCGACAAGGACACCGTCGACTTCGTCGACAACTACGACGGCACGCAGAAGCAGCCGTCGGTCCTGCCGGCGAAGCTCCCCAACCTGCTCGTCAACGGATCGTCCGGCATCGCGGTCGGGATGGCCACCAACATCCCGCCGCACCACCTCGGCGAGATCGTCGACGCGACGATCGCCATGATCGACGACCCGGACCTGACCTCGGACGACCTCTGCAAGTACGTCCTCGGACCGGACTTCCCGACAGGGGGGACGATCTACCGCTTCGAGCGCCAGCGCAACCCGCTGACCGGCGAATGGGAGACCGTCGACGCCATCCGCCAGATGTACGCCCACGGTCGCGGCCGCGTCGTGATGCGCGCACAGGTTGCGTTCGAGGAGGTCAGGGGCGACCGGACGGCGATCGTCGTGACCGAGCTGCCCTACCAGGTCAACAAGGCCAGCCTGCTCGAGAAGATCGCCGAGCTGGTCAAGGACAAGCGGATCGAGGGCATCGGCGACCTGCGCGACGAGTCGGACCGCGACGGCATGCGCATCTACGTCGAGCTCAAGCGCGACACCAACCCGCACAAGGTGCTCAACAACCTGTTCAAGCACACGCCGATGCAGCTCGCGTTCAACATGAACATGCTCGCGCTGGTCGACGGTCAGCCTCAGACCCTGCCGCTGCGCAGCGTCCTGGTCCACTACCTCGACCACCGGCGCGAGATCATCCGGCGCCGGACCGAGTTCGACCTGGCCAAGGCACGGGCGCGGGCGCACATCCTCGAGGGCCTCAAGATCGCGCTCGACAACCTCGACGCGGTGATCAGGACGATCCGCGAGTCGCAGGAGGTCGACGACGCGCGCAACAACCTGATGACCCGGTTCGACCTGTCGGAGCTCCAGGCGCAGGCGATCCTCGATATGCGGCTCGCGCGCCTGGCCGCCCTCGAGCGCAAGAAGATCGAGGATGAGTACCTCGCGATCATCCAGCTCATCGCCGAGCTCGAGGACATCCTGGCCAACCCGGCCCGCGTCAGCCAGATCATCAAGGACGAGCTGACCGAGCTCAAGAAGAAGTACGCGGGCGACCGCCGCACGCGTGTCGCCGACGACTTCAGCCGCGAGATGACCGACGAGGACCTCATCGCCGACGAGGACGTCGTCGTCACGATCTCCGGTCGCGGCTACATCAAGCGCCAGCCGGTCGCGACCTACCGGCGCCAGCACCGCGGCGGCAAGGGGATCATCGGCCATGTCACCCGCGAGGAGGACGCGGTCGAGCACCTCCTCGTGGCCAACACCCATCACTGGGCGCTGTTCTTCACCAACCGTGGTCGCGTCTTCAGCGCCAAGGTCCACGCCATCCCCGACGCAAGCCGCCAGGCCAAGGGCATCCCGATCATCAACCTGCCGGGCGTCCAGGTCGACTCGGGCGAGGTCCCGATGGCCACGATCATGCTGCCGGACTTCAAGGCGGGCTCCTATCTCGTCCTCGCGACCCGCCAGGGGATCATCAAGAAGACGCCGCTCGAGCAGTTCGAGAAGGTCCGCTCCTCAGGGATCCGTGCGATCACCATCCGCGACGACGACGAGCTGGCCTGGGTCGATGTCTCGACCGGCGAGGACGACATCATCATCGCCACCTCGCAGGGGAAGATCGCCCGCTTCCACGAGAGCGACATCCGGGCGATGGGTCGCGACGCCGCGGGCGTGATCGGCATCCGCCTCGCCCGACTGGGCGACTACGTGGTCGGGATGAGCGTCGTCCAGCCCGACTCCGACCTGCTGGTCCTGACCGAGACCGGCTACGGCAAGCGCGTCCCGCTCGCCGAGTTCAGGGCGATGCATCGGGGCCCGCAGGGCGTCCGGCTGATCAGCCTCGAGGGTCGAAAGACAGGCAACGTGGCCGCCGTCCAGCAGGTCACCGAGGAGGACGAGGAGCTCATCCTGATCAGCGCCGGTGGCCAGGTCGTCCGGACCGACGTCAACACCATCAACCGCCAGAAGGCGCAGGCCCGCGGCGTGATCACGATGCGCCTCAATGAGGGCGACCGGGTCGTCGCCATCGCCGCATTCCGCGCCGGACTTGCGGAGCGCGACGGCATGGGCGACGATGGCGACCCCGGCACGGAGGGCGCGAGCCCAACCGACCCGGGGACGGGCGGGTGAGGTCGGCTTGACGGCCTTCTCGGCCTTCGGCGGACGGGAGGCGGCGGGCTTGTACGCGGACCAGTTCGAGATCTACCACGGCAACTCGAACCCGGGCCTGGCCCGGAAGATCTGCCGCTATCTCGGCACCGAGCCGGGCAAGCTGGAGGTCTTCCAGTTCGCCAACGAGAACATCTTCGTCAAGATCCTCGAGAACGTCCGCGAGAAGGACGTCTTCCTCGTCCAGCCGACGAGCCACCCGGTCAACCAGTCGATCATGGAACTCCTGATCATGATCGACGCGTTCAAGCGGGCCAGCGCGGGCCGGATCACCGCCGTCATCCCGTTCTACGCCTACGGACGATCGGACAAGAAGGACCAGCCGCGCGTCCCGATCACGGCCCGGCTCATCGCCGACATGATCACCGTGGCCGGTGCCGATCGCGTCCTGACCATGGACCTCCACCAGGGCCAGATCCAGGGCTTCTTCAACATCCCGGTCGACGAGCTGACCGCGGTCCACATGCTCTCGAACTACTACCGCCACAAGCACATCGAGGATCCGGTCGTCGTCACCGACCTCGGCTTCGCGAAGCGCGCCCGGGCGTTCGCCGAGCTGCTCGACGCACCGCTCGCGATCATCGAGAAGCGGCGCGTCGGGAACCTCGACCGGGCCGAGCTGATGAACGTCATCGGCGACGTCCGCGGCAAGCGCGCGATCATCGTCGATGACGAGATCGACACGGGCGGGACCCTGGTCGAGATCACGCGTGCGCTCGAGCGCGAAGGCGTCACCGAGATCTACGCCTGCGCCACGCACGGCGTCCTGAGCGACCCGGCGATCGACCGGATCGCCGCGTCGAACCTGCGCGAGGTCGTGCTGACCGACTCGGTCCCGCTCCCCGAGCGCAAACGGCTGGCCAAGATCACGACGCTCTCGGTCGCGCCGCTCATCGGCGAGGCGATCCGGCGGATCCATCGCGGCGAGTCCGTCGGCGCCCTGTTCTCCAGCGAGGTCTCGCTCACCCAGGAGATGCTCCTGTGGGAGGACGGCGCCGAGGGAACGATCGATACGCGCGACGGCGAGACGGACGACGGGGAGCCGGAGCCAGCGGAGCCTTCGATGGATGCCCTCGCGGCATCCGCACAGGCGGGAGAGCGATGACCCTGCAGCTCCACCGACCCGACGGCGAGGGCGGCCTCGAACCGGTGCCCGCCGAGGCCGACTGGCGGACGCAGCTCCAGTCGCCGCGCTGGGGCACGTCGCTCGAGGGCGAGCGCCTGCCCGCTCTCCAGAACCCGGAGATGAACCCGACCTCGCGGTTCCGCTCGGTCCTGTTCTGGCTCGGGCTGGCGATCGTGACCTTCGCGTTGCTGGTGCTCGGCTACGGCACGGGGTTCTGGAGCCTGCCGCCGGCCTGAGCCCTTTGCGGGACCCGGGCACAACCTCCCCTATACTTCACCCGGCCATGCGATTCTTTTCCCAATTCGTCGACTCGAACGACCGCGAGATACGACGCCTGCAACCGCTCGTCGACGAGACCAACGCCCTCGAGGCGCACTACGAAGCGCTCTCGGACGACGAGATCCGCGCCGAGTTCGCCGAGCTTCGCGCCGACGCCCTCGAGGCGGCGACGCCCGATGAGCCCTCCGAGGACGAGCTCCACCACCCGGACCTCGAGCGTCGCCGCGAGCTGACCAAGGACCGCCGCAAGCGCGAGAATGAGCGGCTCCAGAAGGCCCTGGACGACGTACTCCCCGAGGCGTTCGCGATGACCCGCGAGGCGATGAGGCGGACGCTCGGGATGCGCCATTTCGACGTCCAGCTGATGGGCGCAGCGGTGCTCCACCAGGGCAAGATCGCCGAGATGCGGACCGGCGAGGGCAAGACCCTCGTGGCGCCGCTGGCGGCGATGCTCAACTCGCTCTCGGGGCGTGGCGTCCATGTCGTGACCGTCAACGACTACCTCGCCCGGCGCGACCCGCAGTGGATGGGCCCCGTCTTCCATTTCCTCGGCGTGAGCGTCGGGATGATCACCCACGACGCATCGTTCGTCTTCGAGCCCGACTACCCGACGACCGACGAGCGACTGCTCAACCTCCGCCCGGTCACGCGCCGGGAGGCGTATGCCGCCGACATCACCTACGGCACCAACAACGAGTTCGGGTTCGACTACCTGCGCGACAACATGGTTCTCGAGCTCGACCAGCGGGTCCAGCGCGAGCGCAGCTTCGGGATCGTCGACGAGGTCGACAACATCCTCATCGACGAGGCGCGGACGCCGCTCATCATCAGCGGCCAGGCCGAGGAATCGGCCGACCTGTACTTCACCTTCGCCCGGCTCGTGCCGCGGCTCAAGGGCCGGCCCGAGGGCGAGGAGGAGGGCGGCGACTACTTCGTCGACCTCAAGGACAAGGCCGTCTCCTCGACCGAGGAAGGCGTCGAGAAGATGGAGGGCTGGCTCGGCGTCCCGAACATGTACGACGCCGACCCGCGCCTGGCCCGCCACTTCGAACAGGCGCTCCGCGCGCATGCGCTGTACAAACGCGACCGCGACTACATCGTCAAGGACGGCGAGATCATCATCGTCGACGAGTTCACGGGTCGCCAGATGCCGGGCCGGCGCTGGAGCGAGGGCCTGCACCAGGCGATCGAGGCCAAGGAGGGCCTGCGCGTCCAGCGCGAGAGCGTGACGCTCGCGACGATCACCTTCCAGAACTACTTCCGGCTGTACGACAAGCTGTCCGGGATGACCGGCACCGCGATGACCGAGGCCGAGGAGCTGCACAAGATCTACAAGCTCGAGGTCGTCGCGATCCCGACCCACCGCGAGATGATCCGCGATGACTTCTCCGACCTCGTCTTCCGCGACGAGCCGGCCAAGTTCAACGCGCTGATCGACGAGATCGTCGAGATGCAGGAGGCCGGCCGGCCCGTCCTCGTCGGCACGATCAGCGTCGAGAAGTCCGAGATGCTCGCCACGATGCTCAAGCGGCGCGGCGTCAAGCACGAGGTCCTCAACGCCAAGTTCCACGAGAAGGAGTCGGGGATCGTCGCCCAGGCGGGCCGCTCGGGCTCGGTCACGATCGCCACCAACATGGCCGGCCGCGGCACGGACATCCTGCTCGGCGGCAACCCGGCCGGGCTCGCGTCCGAAGCGCTCCACCGGCGCGGGCTCAACCCGGCCGAGGTCGACAAGGAGACCTATGCCGAGGCGCTGGACGAGGCCAGGGCGATCACCGCCGAGGATCACGACCGCGTCGTCGCCGCCGGCGGGCTGCACATCCTGGGCACGGAACGGCACGACTCGCGGCGCATCGACAACCAGTTGCGCGGTCGTGCCGGCCGCCAGGGCGACCCGGGCTCGTCGCGCTTCTACCTGTCTCTCGAGGACGACCTCATGAAGCGCTTCGCGAGCGATCGGGTCACAGGACTCATGGAGCGCCTCGGCCTCGACGACGACGTCGCGATCGAATCACGGCTCGTGTCGCGCACGATCGAGTCCGCCCAGAGTCGCGTCGAGGGTTTCAACTTCGACATCCGCAAGCGCGTCGTCGAGTACGACGACGTCATCAGCAAGCAGCGCGAGACGATCTACGCCGAGCGCGACAAGGTCCTCCACAACGAGGACCTGACCGAGACGGTCCAGGCGTTCCTCGACGAGGAGGTCGACGTCCTCATCGAGACGTCCCTCGTCGGCGACGACCCCGACGCCTGGAACCTCGAGGGCCTGTCCGCCGCCCTGGGCGCCATGGGCCTGACCGGCGATGGCACGACCGCGGACGACCTCTGGGACCTGGGCAGTCGTGAGGCCATCGCGGTCCACGTCCGCGACCTCGCCGACGACCGGCTGGCCGCCAAGGCCGCCGAGGTCGGCGACGAGGACTGGAAGACGGTCGAGCGGCTCGTCCTCATCCGGACCATCGATTCGCTGTGGGTCGAGCACCTGACCGAACTCGACGACATGCGGCGCGGCATCGGCCTGCGCGGCTACGCGCAACAGGATCCGCTCAACGAGTTCAAGCGCGAGGCGTTCCAGCTGTACGACGAGCTGCGCGGCCTCATCCGCCACGGCGTGGCTTCATCCATCTTCCGGGTGACCGTCACCCGCCAGCCGGCGCCCGCGGTCGGCGGCGATCCCGCTGTCGGCGCCTCGCTCGCGCGCGGTGCCGCGGCGCTGTCGGGTGGCAATGGTGCGAACGGCGCGTCCGCCACCGGCCAGGCCGTCGGGGCGGGTGCCGCGAAGGTCCCGGCCGCCGCCGCCGTGGGCGGGTCCGCGATCCTGCGCGGTGGTCCGGCCGCTCCACCGACCGCCCGACCGATGCGCGAGTCGCTCGGCGACGAGCCGGTGACCGGCGGTGGGGGCCCGTCGGCGGACGGCCCGAAGCCCGGGTTCACGCCGAGCGGCGCCCGGATCGGGCGGAACGATCCATGCTGGTGCGGGTCGGGGGCCAAGTACAAGAAGTGTCACGGCCGCTGAGACGGCCGGTCGGGCACCTGTCGCTGGGTCAGCCGCCGCGCCCGCCGCGCCCGCCGCGCGTCCCGCGGTGAGTCGTCGATCGATGCTGCGGGACGTGGTCGTGGTCGTCGTGCTGGCCGGGATCGGCCTGCTCGCGGTGGCCGGCTACGCCACCTACCGGGTGTGGGCCCAGGGTCAGCATGACGAACAGCGACCCGCCGACGCGATCGTCGTGCTCGGCGCCGCCCAGTACGACGGCCGCCCGTCGCCGATCTTCGCCGCGCGGCTGGAGCACGCCGTCGCGCTCTACCAAGCCGGGATCGCGCCCCGCCTGATCATGACCGGCGGCAAGGCCGAGGGGGATCGCACGACGGAGGCCGCCAGCGCGCGGGCGTATGCCATCGCCCACGGCGTGCCGCGTGACGCGATCCTGTCCGAGGATCGCAGCCGGACGACGCTCGAGTCGATCCGGGCGGTCCGCGGCGTCCTGCGCGACCACGGGCTCAAGGACGCGGTCTTCGTGTCGGATCGGCCGCATATGCTGCGCGTGCTGCGGATGGCCGCCGACGAGGGCATAACCGCCTGGGGATCGCCGACCGCCAGCAGCCCGATCGAGGGGGACACGCTCAAACGGATGGACGCGACCCTGCACGAGCTTGGCGCGCTGGCCCACTACTTCCTGGGCGGCGGGGCGTCGTAGCGTTCCCTCAGGCGCTCCAGTCCGAACTGCAACCCATTTCCCTCTTGGCGATAGGGGTTTGGCCCCGTATACTGTGCCAAAACCCGTAGGAATCGGGCCACCCCAGGCCCCGAAGCCAGATCGCACCGGTCCCCGTTCGCCTTGCCCAGCACAGAGAGGGAGCCCGTGAAGCAGGCCGAGGAAGCGTCGTTCGTCGATCTGATCGCTTGCGAGCGTGACTGCCGCACCTGCAGCTACGCCGCGGCGCTCGACTGCGATGGCAACTGCGGCGTCTGCCCGCACAACTCGTACTGTCCGTGCGTCAACCCCGTCGTCGCCCGGAGCAAGACCGCGCTGCGGCTCATCGAGCTGCGCCCCATCCTGCTCCAGGATCTGCAGGCCCGGAACTAGGTGGAAGCGTCCGCCATCAGGGACCTGGCTGAACGGATCCGGTCGACCTCGGGGCATCTTTGACCTCGAGGCCAAAGAAGCCCGGATCGCCGAGATCGAGGCGCTGAGCCAGGAACCCGGGTTCTGGGACGACGGCCGGGCCGCCCAGCGGGTCCTCCGCGAGGCCGACGGCCTGCGCGATGAAGTCGCCACGTGGCGCGCGCTGCTCGCCCGGGCCGACGATCTCCTCGCCGCGGTCGAGCTGCTGTACGAGGCTCCCGACAGCGAGCTCGAGGCCGAGCTCGAGCGCGACGCCGCGTCGCTCGAGAAGGACTTCCTGCGCGAGCGGACGGCGCTCCTGTTCGCGGGCGAGTACGACGAGCGTCCCGCGCTCCTGTCGATCAGCGCCGGGGCCGGTGGCACGGAGGCGACCGACTGGACCGAGATGCTGCTGCGGATGTACCTCCGCTGGGCCGAGCGGCACCGCTTCCCGACCGAGATCCTCGATCAGCAGGAAGGCGAGCAGGCGGGCCTCAAGAGCGTGACGGTCGCGGTCGACGGCCGGCGGGCCTATGGCTGGCTGCGCGCCGAGCGGGGCGTCCATCGCCTGGTGCGGATCAGCCCGTTCGACTCGCAGAACCGCCGCCAGACGACGTTCGCGCTGGTCGAGGTGCTCCCCGAGGCAGACGACGACGTCGAGATCGAGCTCGACTGGGACCAGATCCGGGTCGACACGTTCCGCTCGCAGGGTGCCGGCGGTCAACACGTCAACAAGACCGACTCCGCAGTCCGGTTGACCCATCTCCCGACCGGGATCGTCGCCCAGAGCCAGAACGAGCGGAGCCAGACGCAGAACAAGGAGATGGCGATCAAGGTCCTCAAGAGCCGGCTTCTCGAGCGCGCGCTCGAGGAGAAGGAGGAGGAGGTCCGCAAGCTCAAGGGCGAGCACGTCGAGGCCGGCTGGGGAAACCAGATCCGGAGCTACGTGCTCCATCCCTACCAGATGGTCAAGGACCTGCGGACCGGCTACGAGACCGGGAACACCGGGGCCGTCCTCGACGGCGACCTGGACGCGTTCATGCAGGCCGAGCTCGAGCGCGTCATCGGCGAGGAGGGCGCCGCGTAGTGCGCGCGCCCGGGCGCTCGGGAGACCCCGTGCCGGAGCTGACCTATCGGGCGGTCGTGCCGTCCGAGCTGGCGGCCTGTGCCGCGATCTGGCGCACCGCGATCAATGACTACATCAGGCCGATGGGCCAGCCCGAGATCGCCGAGGAGTACAACCCGCTGCTCCGACTGTACGCCCACCTCCAGGCGACGGACCCCGACCGGTTCGTCGTCGCCACGGCCCCCGAGGGGTCCGGGGAGCGCGTGGTGGCATTCACGTCGGCGGTCGCACGGGAACGGTTCTGGTATCTGTCGATGCTGTTCGTGCTGCCGGAATTCCAGGGGGCCGGGGTCGGTCGCGCCCTGCTCGCGCGAGTGCTGCCGGATGGCGAGGCATCGGCCCGCGGGACGGCCGCGGACAGTGCGCAGCCGATCTCCAACGCCCTGTACGCCTCGTACGGGATCGTGCCGCGGATGCCGTTCCTCAACCTGATCGGGCTGCCCGACCGGCCGGAGGCGTTCGGGACGCTGCCGTCCGGGGTCGCGGCGATCCCGTTCGACGAGATCGCGGCGGGACCGGGCGGTCCGGAGACCGACGGTCTCGGGCAGCGGATGCTGGTCGACGCGACCGACGCCCTCGATCGCGAGCTGCTCGGGTTCGCGCACCCGAACGACCATCGCTACCTGCGCGGGGAGGGCCGCCGCGGCTGGCTCTATCGGGGGCCGGACGGCGATGCACTCGGCTACGGCTACGCTGGCGAGGCCGGACGTATCGGCCCGATAGCGGTCCGCGACGAGGCGCTGCTCGGACCGGTCCTCGGACACCTCACCTCGGCGGTCGTGCCGCGCGGCGCGTTCGCCTTCTGGGTCGGGGGCGCGGCGGATCGGGCGATCGTGCCCGCGCTGCAGGCCGGCTTCCGTCTCGACCCGTTCCCGGTGCTCCTGTGCTGGGACCGGCCATTCGCCGATTTCTCGCGCTATCTCCCGATCGGCACGGGCCTCCTCTGATCGGACAGCGGACGATGGTCGCCGCGGCGGGCACCATTCGTCACGTTTGCCGGACCCCGGTCCGGGTGGTAGCCTCGCTCCCGATGTCGTTCCCCTTGCCGTGCCCGCGGACGGAGTCGAGATCCTGACGACGAGCGGCGACCGCCGCCGCACCCATCGCCCGCGGAGCCGAATGTGACCTTCGCCCCAGCACCGAGCGCCGCGCGCTCCCTCCGCCATCGGGTCCTTGGGCGCACCCGCGATCACGCGAAGCAGGAACGCGCCGTCCTCGTCCTCCACGACGTGACGAAGGAATACCCCAACGGCAAGCTGGCCCTGCGCGACGTCGACCTGATCATCCCCGAGGGCGACTTCGTGTTCCTCGTGGGCCCGTCCGGCGCGGGCAAGTCGACGCTCATCAAGCTGCTCATCCGCGATGAGCTCGCGACCAAGGGGGAGGTCGTCCTCGACGGCCAGGATGTGGCCCGCCTCGGGCGCCGCCAGGTCCCCAGGATGCGGCGGAAGATCGGAATCATCTTCCAGGACTTCAAGCTCCTGCCGTCCAAGACGGTGTTGGAGAACGTCGCGTTCGCACTCGAGGTGACCGGCACGCCGCGACGCAAGATCCGGCCGGCGGTCGATCGGGTCCTGGCCCTCGTCGGGCTGACCGCGCAGGCCCAGCAGACGCCCAACCAGCTGTCGGGCGGCGAGCAGCAGCGGACGGCCATCGCCCGGGCGCTCGTCCACGACCCGCGCCTGATCATCGCCGACGAGCCGACCGGCAACCTGGATCCGCTTATCAGCTGGGAGATCCTGCAGCTGCTGCTGCGGATCAACGAGCTGGGCGTCACGGTCATGATGGCGACCCACAACGCGGAGGTCGTGACCGCCCTCCGCAAGCGGGTCGTCGCCCTCGAGGAAGGCCGCATCATCCGCGACGAGGTCGGTGGCGCGTACCACCGCGAGGACTGAAGCCCGTTGGTGTCGTTCGTCCTCTTCAGCATGAGCCGGGCGTGGCAGGGGTTCTGGCGCAACGCCGTCATGAGCCTCGCGGCGACGGCGACGATGGTCCTGATGCTGCTCCTCCTCGCCGGGTTCTGGATCATCCAGACGGGCCTGCTCGCCGGCCTCCAGTTCACCGAGCAGAAGGTCGAGGTCGTCGCCTACCTGCAGACGAACGCCACCGACAACCAGGTGGCCGACCTCCAGACGAAGCTGCGGGCGATGCCCGAGGTCGCGTCGGTCGCCTACGTCAGCCGGGACCTGGCGCTCGAGCGCTTCCGCGAATCGCTGCAGGCGCAGGGCCGTGAAGACCTGACCCGCTATCTCGATGCGAACCCGCTGTACGCCAGCCTCGAGGTCAAGCTCATCGATCCGTCACGGGTGCGCATCGTCAGCGAGGCCCTCGGCAGCGACCCGAGCATCCGGAGCGTCATCAACATCGAGGACCTCGTCGATCGCGTCCTGACGGTCACCAACATCCTGCGCACGGCCGGCACGGTCGTGCTCCTGATCGTCGGCGTCATCGCCCTGTTCATCATCATCAACACGATCCGGCTGGCCGTCCTGGCGCGAGCCGAGGAGATCGAGGTCATGCGCCTGGTCGGCGCCTCGGATGCGTTCATCCGCTGGCCCTTCGTGTTCGAGGGCGCCTTCGTCGGACTGCTCGGGTCGGTGCTGACGCTCGCGATCCTCGCCGCCGTAGCCGACCCGTTGAGCGGCTTCATGGCCGACTTCTTCCGCGTGCTCCCGCTCCAATTCGGCTCGCTGACGCGCGACCTTGTGGCGCTCGTCATGGGCGCCGGGGTCGGTCTCGGCATCCTCGGGTCATGGCTCTCGGTGCGGACCTACCTCATCCGCTGACCCTCCCCAGACGCCCGGGACGACCGCCGTCCGCCGGCAGGACCATGGCGTCACGGCCCGTTCGCGACGCTCATTGTACCCTTGCGGCCCTCCCCACGGACGCTGCACGCAGGACGGACTGAGCGATGGATCCAGTCGACCCCCGTCACCCCGAGCTCGACGACGCGTCGGACCCGGATCTCCCTCCACCAGCGTCCCCGACGCCGTCCCGACGCCGTCCCCCGCTCGTCGCGCTGTCCGTCGCGCTCGTCGCGGTCCTGGCCGGGTCCGCGCTGTTCGTGTCCGGCTACACCATCGGCCGCCAGGCAGCGGCCGCGCCCGGCACCGCACCGTCCGACGACGCTGCGTTCCAACCGTTCTGGGACACGTACCACACGATCAACGACCGCTACGCGGGGGGCGAGGTCGATCGAGGCACCCTCGTCCAGGGTGCCATCAAGGGGATGATCGATTCGCTCGGCGATCCGTTCTCGCAGTACCTGTCGGCCGACCAGTATCGCCAGAGCCTGCAGAGCATCAGCGGCCAGTTCGAGGGCATCGGCGCGGACATCGCCACGCACGCGGTGGACGGCACCGATGGCTGCGCGCCGCTCGGCGCATCGTGTCGCCTCGTGGTGACCAAACCGAAGGACGGGTCCCCGGCCTTGCGGGCGGGGCTGCTCGCCGGCGACATCGTACTCGCGGTCGACGGCGTCTCGCTCGACGGGCTGACGATGGACACGGCGCGCGACAAGATCCGCGGACCCAAGGGGAGCGTGGTGACCTTGTCGGTGCAGCGGGGTAGCGCCACGCCGCTGTCGTTCGCGATCACCCGCGATGTCGTCCAGATGAAGGAGGTCGACAGCAGGACCCTCGCCGGCGGGACCGTCGGGTACGTATCGGTCGCCGGTTTCTCGGACGCGGCGGCGGATGCGGTCGTCACCGCGCTTCATGCCCACGTCGCCGCCGGCCGGAAGGCCATCATCCTCGACCTTCGCGGGAACCCCGGTGGCTACGTGACGGCGGCCCGCAAGATCGCCAGCCAGTTCATCGGCTCGGGCGTCGTCTTCTGGGAGGAGGAGGCCGGCGGCAACCAGGTCGCCACCGACGCACTCTCCGGCGGCGTCGCCACGGATCCCGCGATCCACGCCGTCGTCCTCGTCGACGGCGGCAGCGCGTCGGCGAGCGAGATCGTGGCGGGGGCGCTGCAGGATACCGGTCGCGCGATGCTCATCGGCACGCAGTCGTACGGGAAGGGCACCATCCAGCAATGGCAGGAGCTCACCGGCCAGGGCGGCGCGTTCAAGCTGACCGTCGCCCGCTGGCTGACCCCGAAGAAGCGCTGGATCCACAAGGTGGGGCTGACGCCGGATGTCGTCGTCGCCGTCCCGCAGTCGCTGGCCGCGGGCAGCGACCCGATCCTCGACAAAGCGCTCGAGATGCTCGCCCGAGCCGGTGCGGCCACCGGCGACACCGCGCTGCGGCCGGCGGCCTGAGGGGCTGAAACCTGCATCCTGAGAAGCTCGCCTGGACGGGGTCGCGTTCGGGCGCCGGGCGTCCGGTCTGATGCCTGATCCAGGCCGTGGCGGGAAGACCCTTCTGGAAGGTCGGGCGCGCGGGCGGCCCAGATCAGGCATCAAGCCCGGCAGCACGAACCGCGACGGCACGCCCCACTCTTGCGCGCCACACGCGCATCGGGTACGGTTCGAGAGAACGAAAGGAGGTGGTGTGCAGTGATCGACAGTACGCGTAGCTGCACCACCTCGCAGGAGATGGCCGTCTAGTCGGACACCCTGTGGGTGGGTAAGCAACTCGAACGCCGGCCCGCATCGGGCCGGCGTTCGTGCGCCCGGCCGCCGGGACCACCGACAGCGCCACCCCCCGTCCTCCGAAGGAGCGATCCGATGGGCGACGAGATCACCGTCGCACTCAACCGAAGAGCCCGTCACGACTTCACGATCGACGAGACGTTCGAGGCCGGCATCGTCCTGACGGGCACCGAGATCAAGTCACTCCGGGCGGGCAAGGCGAACCTGTCCGACGCCTATGCCCGGATCGAGCATGGCGAGGCGTGGCTCGTCGGCGCCCACATCGCGCCGTTCGAAGGTGGGAATTGCTACAACCACGAGCCCAAGCGGACGCGCAAGCTCCTGCTCCATCGCTCCGAGATCGACGAGCTGCTCGGTCGAACGAAGGCAAAGGGCCAGACGATCGTCCCGCTCCGGCTGTACATCTCGCCACGCGGCCGCGCCAAGATCGAGCTCGGCCTCGCGAGGGGGAAGCAGCTCCACGACCGTCGGCGCGATATCGCCGAGCGCGATGCTCGACGCGATGTCGCCCGCGAGCTCGCCGACGCCCAGCGGGGGCGCTAGGCAGTGGCCGGCATCCCGGCTCGGCTCCGGATCGGCCCGATCATCGAGGCGGTCGACGCGCACGCGGCCGGCGAGCCGGGTCGGGTCATCGTCGGCGGCGTCGAGAGCGTCCCCGGCGCTTCGATGTTCGAGGCAATGACCTGGCTGCAGGCGCATCGGGACGACCTCCGCCTCCGCATGCTCCGCGAACCGCGGGGCTACCCGGCCGCGAACTGCAATCTCATCCTGCCCCCGACCGACGCCGCAGCCGACGCCGGCTACGTGATCATGGAGCAGGTCGAGTATCCGGGGATGTCCGGCACCAACACGATGTGCGTCGCGACCGTGCTCCTCGAGACGGGCATGCTCCCGATGATCGAGCCCGTGACCGAGCTCACGCTCGAGGCGCCGGCGGGTCTCATCCGGGTCCGGGCAGAGTGCGCCGACGGCAAGGTCAGCGCGGTCACCTTCCGCAACGTGGCCTCATTCGCGACGCACCTTGCGGCCCCGATCGAAGTCCCCCAGCTGGGCACGGTCGTCGTCGACGTCGCGTATGGGGGCATGTTCTACGTCATCGCCGACGCGGAGCCGTTCGGGCTCAGCCTCACTCCGGACGAGGGCGCCGATATCGTCCGGATCACCGAGATGATCAAGGCGGCCGCCAACGAGCAGCTTCCCGTGGTCCATCCGGACCAGCCGGGCTTCACGGGGATCACCATCGGCCAGCTCTCGGGGCCGCCGCACGACCGGGCCAACAGCCGGAGGAACGTCGTGACCGTCTCGACCGGCACGCTCGACTGGGAGCGCTCCGCGACGTGGACTGGCGCGATCGACCGCTCGCCGTGCGGGACGGGGACGTCGGCGAAGATGGCCGTGCTCCACGCCAGGGGCGAGCTGCGGGTCGGCGACGCGTTCCGCCACGAGGGCATCCTCGGCACGGTCTTCACCGGGCGCGTGGTCGAGGAGACGGTGGTCGGGGAGTACCGGGCGATCGTTCCGGCGATCACCGGTCAGGCCTGGATCACGGGCTTCGCGAGCTACGTCGTCGACCCGACCGATCCATTCCCCGATGGCTACACGGTCGGGGACATCTGGGGCTGACGCCCGGCGCTATCCGCTGACGGCGCCTCGCAAGCCGGAGACCGTGCGGGTCACCCGGGACGGCTCGGGGCTCGGCTCGACCTCGGCCGTGCTCGCCCGCGCATAGAGGACCACCCCGATCGCGCTCAGGGCGGCGCACAGCAGCAGGCCGGTCGTCACGTCGACGATCCCGACCTGGAGGAGGATGCACATCGTGAACGCGGCCACGATGCCGCGGGCGCCGGTGATCGAGTTCCAGCCCGCCATCGCGGCCGATCTCGAGGCGAGCGGCGTGTGGTCGCTGACGACCGACGCGATGCCTACGTCGATCGAGGCGCCCCCCGCCCCGGCCGCGATCGCGGCGACCCACAGCACGGCAACGCCCGGTGCCAGGGCATAGGCGATGAGTGCCGCCAGCCCGAGTGCACTGCCGAGGCGCATCGCGACGAGTGGACCTCGCCGGTCGGCGACAGCGCCCCACAGCAGGAAGCACAGCGTGGTCGCCCCGGCGGTGGTGATCCCGATGATCCCGACATCGGCCAGCGACAGGTCGAGGCGGTCGACGTTGACGATGGCATACAGCGGAGCCGCGGCGATGAGGCCGCCGCCGTAGAAGCCCTGCGCCACGGCGATCCGCGAGAGCACCGGCCGATCGCGGAGAGCCCGGATCGACTCGCGCGCCGAGAAGGTCGCCGGGCGTTCCGCGTTCGGCGCCCGGAGGCCCGCGTAGGCCAGGGCGCAACCGAGACCCACGAGGCCCGCCAGGGCGACCGCGGTCTCGCCACCAAGCCGGTCGGCGAGGATGCCCCCGGCCAGGGCGGCAAGCGCGGCCGCGGCGGCTCTCCCTGAGCCGATGAGCCCGACGACCCGTCCGCGAACGCGCGCCGGATACATCGAACCCCACAGCCGAAGGTGGAACGGGCCGCTGAGCGACAGGCTGAGCCAGAAGGCGATCGAGACGGCGACGAGGATCGGCGCCACGGCCAGCACGGCCAGCACGAGGAGCGACGCCGCCCCGGCGCCACGGATGACCGCGAGCTGCCGCTGCGATCGCGGCCCGATCCGCCCCGCGAAGGCGCCGAGCAGGTTCGCCACGAATGGGGCGGCGGCGAGCGCCGCGAGACCGATCGGCTCGAGGCCGCTGCGCCTGGCCATCGTCGGCAGGAGGGTCGTGACGAGCGCGACGGTCACGCCCACGCCGATGGCCGCGACGAGGTCGAGCGCAAGATTGCGCCCGACCGCGCGCTGATGCGCAGATGGGTGGAAGGACGGCCGGAGCACGACGTACCTCGAAACGGCCCGTTCGGCCTGCGAGGTGAGCTGTCGGGCTCGGCGTTGGGTCCGCCGTCGCGTTCGCGATTCGCCCCGGGGAGGGTGGGTCCCCCGTCCTCCGCGAGGAGGTTCGGCCGGGGTCAACCTTACCAGCCCGGGCGAGTCGCGTCCCATGGCCCGTTGGTCCGGGTATCCAGCCGGCCGGTCTACCATCCCGCGATGACCAGTCGACCGGTCATCCGCGTCGAATCGCTCCACGTCGCCGACTTCGTCCACCCCGCCGACAGCCCGTTCGCCGGTCGGACCGGCATCGTCATGGCCTATGCCGTCGTCCACCCGGAGACGGTGCTGTTGTTCGACACCGGGATCGGGTTCGGCGAGCGGGAGATCGATGAGGCCTATCGACCGGTCGTGCGTGACCTGCCCGGCCTGCTGCAGGCCCGCGGGATCGCCCTGGACGACGTCGGCGCGATCGCGTGCTCGCACCTCCATTTCGACCACTGCGGCCAGAACGCTGCCTTCCCCGGCCGGCCGATCCACGTGCAGGCGGTCGAATACGAAGCCGCGCACAGGCCCGACTACACGATCTCGGCCTGGGTGGACGCGCCCGGCACCCAGTACGTTCTCCATGATGGTGAGCTCGAGCTGCTGCCGGGCATCCGCCTGGTCCCGACCCGGGGGCACACGCCGGGCCACCAGTCGCTGCTCATCGACGCCGACGATGGCCGAACGGTCCTCGTCGGCCAGGCGGTCTACAGCCGGGCCGAGTGGGAGGGTTCGGGCGATCCCGCCGTCTCGGGCCTCGCGGGCGCCTGGGATCCCGACGCCTATCGGTGGTCCGTCGAGCGTCTGCGCGGGCTCGAGCCGGACATCGTCCTGTTCGGCCACGATCGATAGGTGGTAGCATCCCGGGTCCGAGCCGGTACTCGGACCTGTGGGGATGTGTGGTTTCGACAGGGCCTGGCTACCGGGGAACGCGAGCCGAGGACGCCACTGGGCCTCGTTAATCACGTGGCAAAACGAAGTACCTGGCAACCGCCAGTCGACTCTCGCTTTCGCTGCTTAGGCAGTAGAGTGAGCGTGGAAGCTGCCTCCGCCTCGCGGGCAGTGGAAGCGTCATGCAGCGAGGCTGCGATCCGGACAAGCGTCGCGTAGTCCGGAGTCAAGCCCGATCTAGGGGCACGTGACTGGACCGTCCGGCAGGGTGCCGATGTTCGTCCGGACGGTCGACGACAAACCATCGGACACGCTCGTAGTGGTCTCCGGCGAAGGGTTCTGGACGGGGAGTTCGACTCTCCCCCATCTCCACCAACACCAGCACGCTCAGGAAGCGAAACGCCCGGACCGTTCGTCGGCCCGGGCGATGGCGTGTTCGCGAGGCCTAAGGCCCGGTGCAGTGCTCAGGTGGCGGGCGCCATCTCCTCGGCGGAGGCCGGCTCCGGCTTCGACTCGGTCTCGGTCTGGGTCGGCGCGGCGACCTCGGTCGTGCCGTTCGTCTCGGTCTTGCTCTTCATCCCGGCCAGCCACTCGGCCTCGCCTTCCTCCAGCTCGGAGGTCACGGCGAACCCGCCGGCGACCACCATGCCCTCGATGACGAGCTCGGGCGCACCGGCCTTGTAGCCGACCGCGGGGCGACCGTCGTTGATCCCGCCAAGGCCCTTGACACGGGTGACGACCCGCCAGTCGGCCGGCACGAGGACCTGGCCACCCCCGAAGATGGCGCGGACCTTGAGCGTCGCCCCCTCCGGCGCGAGGACCGCGTCACGGAGATCGAGCACGCCCCCGCCGTACCAGCACTCGAGGGCGCCGCCGCGGAAGGCGGTCGCGGTGCTGTGGTAGGCGAGCGGGCCGAAGATCGCCACTGCGTTGATCTCGTCGGCGCTCTCGTCGGTCGTCGGCGGCAGACGCCGCTTCATGGACATCGCGGCGATCGATCCCGCGACCATGCCGACGAGCCAGCCCACGACGACCAACCTGATCAGGCGCTTCACCATCGATGGTTCCTCCTATCCGCTGTCCACGTCACGCCGTCAAGCGGGCGGGCGGGGCCGGGCCCCACGAGTCGCTCGAGCGAGCCGGCGTGTGGATCGATCCGTCCTGTCCGCTGCACGAGCGTCGTCTCCGCGACGGCGAGCTTCGCCGGAACCGATGGATCGCCCCGGGCCCTCCACGAGCGGTCGCCCTGATAGTGCGCCATTCGCCGGAGACGCGCCACCTCCGCAGGCTCAGGGCCGGTCCTGGCCGAGCCGGTCATTCGTCGCTCGATAGACGATGGCGACCCCGATGCCGATGACGAGGAAGGGCCAGACCATGTCGGCCTTGAGCTCCGGCAGGTCGATGCCGAGCGTGTTCGTGAAGACGTAGTAGATCCCGACGACGACGAGGACAAGGCCGACCAGCACGCCTCCGACCCCGCTCAACGCATGGCGTCGCATCGCAACTCCCTCCTGCAGGGCAGGTTCGCCCTCGAGGAAGCGTGCTCGACCGGTGGCCGTGGCGTGAGGGCCGTTCGTCGCGAACGGTCGGGACCCCTGTCCTAGGCGCCGTCGCGCTTCTGCCAGCCCTCGACGAAGAGTCGGAGGCGGGCGGCCGTCCGGGGGTGGCGAGCGCAGGCGTCATGGTCCAGCCGCAGCCCAAGTCCGGGCCGGTCCGGGACCGGGAAGCAGCCGTCTACCGGGTCGACCGCCGGGGCGACGTCGACGAGCTCGCCGACCCAGGCGTCGGCGAAGTCGTTGAAGTGCTCGACGATGTCGACGTTGCGGGTCGCGACCGCGAGGTGGACGTTGGCGGCGGTCGCCACCGGTCCACCGACGTTGTGCGGCGCGAGCGTGAGGTAGTGCGCCTCGGTCCAGCCGGCAAGCCGCCGCATGCCCGTGAACCCGCCGAAATGGGTGAGGTCGGCCTGGATGATGTCGACGTCACCGCCCTCGATGAACGGTGCCGCGTCCCACACCGAATGGATCCGTTCGCCCGTCGCGATCGACGTGTTGGTGGCACGCCGGACGCGCGCGAGCGCGGCTGCGTTCTCCGGCGGGACCGGCTCCTCGATCCAGCGCGGCGCGAACGGTTCGAGCGCCGTCGCGACCTGGGCCGCAGTGTCGGGGGAGAAGCGGCCGTGCATCTCGATCATCAGGTCGATGTCCGGGCCGATCGCCTCGCGAACCGCGGCCACGACCGCGATCGCGCGGCGGCGGTCCGCGGCGCCGATCCGGACGCTCGCGGCGCCGAACGGGTCGAGCTTCATCGCCCGATAGCCGCGCGCCGCGACCCCGACGGCCAGCTCCGCGATGCGGGCGGGCTCGAGGTCGGCCTGGTACCAGCCATTTGCATAGGCCGGCACGCGATCGCGGAAGCGACCGCCGAGGAGCTTCCAGACCGGCACGCCGAGGTGCTGGCCGATGAGGTCGAAGCAGGCGACGTCGAAGGCGGCCAGCGCGGACTGGCCGTGCTCGCCCGGTCGGCCGTACTCGAGGCGCTCGATCGCCCAGGCCAGCCGCTCCGTGTCGAACGGGTCCGCGCCCACGACGTACCGACCGGCGAGCTCGTCCACGACGGCCAGGAACGAATCGGTCTTGTTGACCGGCCGGACCTCGCCGACACCGATCAGCCCCGTATCGGTCTCGAGCTCGACGAAGACGAGCTCGCGCCAGGGCGTGCCGGCGACCGTGGTGCGGACGTTGGTGACCTGCACGTGGCCTCCTCGGGCGTCGGGCTGCGAGGCGCGGGCGGCCCCGACCATGTGGAGCGCACGGTCCCGGCCCGGCGGGTCAGGATACCAAGCCGTCCGACTAGAATGGCCTGCGATGCGCTCCGGCCGGCCCTTCGGACCGAGCCGATCCCGGATGGAAGGGGGCCGCATGTCGTTCGCGACCCCGGTCACGGGGGACGGATCGCCCGAGACGCGAGCCGGGTCGGCATGGACGCCCTGACCAGCGCGATCGGCCGGTCGATCCCGCGCATCGACGGCGGTCCGAAGGTCACCGGGCGCGCCCGCTTCGCGGCCGACATCGGCTCGCGCGGCCTGCTCCACGCGCGGCCGGTCCTGGCGATGCCCGCCCACGCCCGGATCGAGCGGATCGATCGCGACGCGGCGCTGGCGGTGCCGGGCGTGGTGGCCGTGCTGGTCGCCGCGGACCTGCCGGTCGTGACCGACGGCACCGATCGACTCGACGAGCCGCTGGCCAGGCTCGAGATCCTGTGGGCCGGCCAGCCGGTTGCCCTCGTCATCGCCGAGACGCCCGAGGCCGCTGCCGATGCCGCGATGCTCGTGACCGTCGAGACCACCCCGCTCGAGGCGGTCACCGATCTCGACCGCGCCATCGAGCCGGGCGCAGCGAGGGCCCGCTTCGACCGGCCGGATGCGGAAGCCGGGGCCTCGGCCGAATCGCAGCACGCGGCGGTCGGCGGCGGATCCGAGGAGTTCACCCCGGACGAACCGGTCTCCGACAACGTGGTGAAGCGCACCGGGTTCAGGCGCGGCGACGTCGCGGCCGCACTCGCCGCGAGCGACATCGTGGTCGAGGGTCGCTTCACGACGAGCTGGGTCCACCAGGGTTACCTGGAACCGCAGGTGGCGATGGCCGAGCTCGACGAGGACGGCGTGTTGCACGTCACCTCGGCCACGCAGGGGACGTTCTTCACGCGTTCGGAGCTGGCCCGGCTGTTCGGTCTCCGGAGGTCCGGCGTGCGGGTGACGGGCGCCACGCTCGGTGGCGGGTTCGGCGGCAAGGCGCTCCTGATCGAACCGCTCGTTGCGGCAGCCACGCTCGTCCTCCGTCGGCCGGTGCGCCTCGAGCTCACCCGCAACGAGGACTTCCGGATGTCGAACCCGGCCCCCGCCGCGATCCTCGACGTCCGGCTCGGGGCGACGCGGGATGGCCGGCTGCGCGGCCTCGAGGCGCGCCTGCGGTTCGAGACCGGCGGCTACGCCGAGAACAGCATCGAGGGGATCGCGGCCATCCTCATCGTCGGGCCATACCGCTGGGACGCGCACGAGGTGGTCGCCTACGGGGTCGAGACCAACCGGGTCGGGACGGGCGCCTACCGGGCACCGGGCGCGACGCAGGCGACCTTCGCGCTCGAACAGCTCATCGACGAGCTTTCCGGTCGGCTCGACATCGACCCGATCGAGCTCCGCCGCCGCAACCTCGTCGCGCCTGACGACGAGATGGCGGACGGGACTCCGTGGGGCGGGCTCGGCCTCGGTGAGTGCCTCGACCGGGTCGCCGCGCATCCGCTCTGGCGGGACCGGGCGTCGCTGCCGGACGGGGAGGGGGTCGGCATCGCCGTCGGGGCGTGGCCAGGCAGCCGCCAGCCGGCGGCCGCCGTGTGCCGTCTCGAGGCCGACGGACGGGTCACCGTCGTGACCGGCGTGGTCGACATCTCAGGGACGATGACCGGGTTTGCGACGATCGCCGCGGAGGGCCTCGGCATCGCCGCCGGCGAGGTGTCGGTCATTGCCGCCGACACCGCCACAGCGCCCCGCTCGCCGATGAGCGGCGGGAGCGTCATCACCTACTCGACCGGCCGGGCGGTCCAGCGCGCCACCGACGCGCTACGCGACAAGATCCTGGCCTACGCGGCCCAGCTCCTCGAGATCGACGTCCGCGACCTCGAGCTCATCGGCGGCGTGGTCCAGCCCAAGGGCACGCCCGAGCGCGGCCTGAGCCTGGCCCAGATCGGCGAGTCGCTAGACGGGTTCACCTCGGCGTTCGAGCCACTCGAGGGCCACGGCGGGACGGTCCCGCCGGTCCTGGCGCCGCTGACCACCGCCCACCTCGTCCACGTCCGGGTCGATCGCGAGACCGGATCGGTCATGGTCCTGGGGTACGTCATCGCCCAGGACGTCGGTCGCGCCCTCAATCCCGCCATCATCGAGGGCCAGCTCCATGGCGGGGCGACGCAGGGTCTCGGCTGGGCGCTCCACGAGGCGATGGTCTACGACGAGTTCGGCCAGCTCCAGACCGGGACGTTCCTCGACTACGCGATGCAGACCGCGCCAATGGTGCCGCGCTTCGAGACGATCATCGTGGAGGTCCCGGCGCCGGACGGTCCGTATGGCGCGAAGGGGATCGGCGAGGGCCCGGTGTGCGGCGCGGCCGCGGCCGTGGCCAACGCGGTGGCCGCTGCGACCGGAGTTCGCTACCGGGACCTGCCGCTCACGCCGCCGCGTGTCTGGCGCGGCCTCGTGGCGAGCGACCGTCCCTGACGGGCATCCCTGCCGGCAGTCGCTCCCTTGTGGCCGGCCACGACCGCATATGCGAGCTTGTCAATCGGTCGTGACCGATGCCTCCGCGGGCACGACCCGCAGCCCGTCCGCGATGGCGTTGATACGATCCGCGAGCGCGGCCGCGTCGAACGTGATCCGGGGCGGGATGGCCACCCCAGGCAGCGCCGTCCGGGCATTGGCGACCGCGCGGTCGATGCGCGTCCCATCCCGGCCGACGGCCAGCGCCTGGCCCACGAGGGCGTCGGTGGCGAGGCCACGGCCGATCTCGGCGTAGGTGATGACGTCGGTCCCCACCGGCCCGGTCAGTACAGCGCGCCGGCGCCCAGGCCGAGCGCGACGATCAACCCGACGAGGAATGCGACCGCGAACCGCAGGCGGACCGATGGCCGGTGCGCCGTGATGGCGGTGTCGGTGGGTTCGATCGTGGTCGACATGTGAGCGGACATCCGATCTCAGGCGGTCCCGATGGAGGCCGACGTGGCGGCACCACGACGGCCGCGGTCACAGCCGCGTGACGGGACGGTGTCAGTCCGCCGATCGGGGGACGAGGACGACCCGTCGGTTCGGCTCCTCGCCGATCGACTGGGTCGCAACGCCCGGATGGTCCCGCAGCGACAGGTGGATCCAGCGCCGCTCGAGCGCGGACATCGGCTCCAGCTGGAGCATCTTGCCGGTCTCGACCACGCGGGCCGCGGCCCGATCGGCGAGCTCGCGCAACTGGCGCTCGCGACGGCCGCGGTAGTCCTCGACGTCGACGAGGACGCGGGTCCACACGCCCATCTCCTTCGAGAGCATCAGGTTGACCAGGTGCTGGAGCGCGGAGAGACGTTCGCCCTTCCGCCCGATGAGGGCACCGAGCGCCTCCTTCTCATCGCCGTCGGCGACCACGTTGAGGCGGCTCGTCTCGCCGGTCTCGACCTCGACGCGGACGTCGAACCCGAGGTGGCCCATGAGCCGCTCGAGGATCGCCTTGCCGGCCGCGAGGGCCTCCGGCGAGGCCTCGGCAGCCTCCAGGTCCGCCCGTTCGGCGGCCAGCGAGCCGCGGGCGGCGGCCACCTCAGCGGCCTCCGAGGCCGTCAGTCCGGCCGAGCCGCCGCGGGCCGGCGTCCGGTCGCGATCCTCGCGACGAGGGCGGTCGTCGCGGGGGCGGTCGTCGCGCCGTGGTCGGTCGTCGCGTCGCGGCGGACGATCGTCGCGGGGGCGGTCATCGCGGGGGCGGTCGTCGCGCCGCGGCGGACGATCGTCGCGGGGGCGGTCGTCGCGCCGGGGCGGGGCGGACGGGAGCGGCACGGCGGCGGCGGCCTCGCGCTTGGGCGCCGCGCCACCGAGCGCGGCGCGCGGGGCGGCGACGATCCGGGCGGGCTCGGCGCCCATGCCGAGGACGCCCCGGCTGCCGGGCGTCAGGATCTCGAAGTCGAGGTCGTTGAGCTCGGCACCGAACGCCTCCCGGGCCAGCTTGAGCGCCTCCTCGACGGACTTGCCGGTGAACTCCTGGTACTCGCTCATTTCAGCGTCGTCTCCCTCGTCGGCCCTGACGGCCCCGCTCGCGGGGGCGGATCGTCTTGTCGGCCGTGGTCTTCTTGTCGGCGTCGGTCAGGATGGCCGCACGCTTCTCTGGGGCTGGGGCTGGGGGCATCGACACCGGGAAGCGCGGGGTATGTCCCGTCGCGAAGCCCGGTGTCCTGCCGAACAGCGGGAACATACCGCCCCAACCGACGATCAGGTACTGCTGGATGATGGAGAAGATCGTCGCCGTGATCCAGTAGATGAACAGGCCGGCCGGGAGGAAGCCACCGTAGGCGACCGAGATCAGCGGCAGGAACAGCATCGTCTGGCGCTGGATCTTGGTGTTCGGGTCGTCATCCTCGGGCCGCGTCTGGGGCAGCATCATGCGCGACTGGACCAGCTGCAGCGCCGCCGAGACGATGGCCAGGATGCTGATGCCGAGGACGAAGCCCGCGATGCCGACCGAGAAGATCGTGGACGGCTGGCTGACGTCGATCGAGGTCCCGAGGAACGGGATGATCGTGTCGATGCACGGGCCCAGCGCGGCGTCGGGCTGGCCGGTCGCCGGGTTGATGTTGTTGCACGTCAGGGGCACGACCTGGACCCCGAAGACCTCGAGCATCGCCGACGGGTTGACGTTGGTCAGACCGTCCCGTATGACCTGGTACATCATGAACAGGAGGGGCATCTGAAGGAGGAGCGGCAGACAGCCGGCCAGCGGACTGACGCCACGCTCCTTGAACAGTTCCTGCTGGGCGATGCGCGCCTTCACGGAATCGCCCTTGAAGCGGCGCTGGATCTCCTTGATCTCGGGCTGCAGGAGCTGCATCCGGCGCTGCGACACGAGCTGGCGCCGATAGAGCGGGATCACCACGATCCGCACGACGAGGGTCAGCGCGACGATCGCCCAGCCGATGGCGGCGGGCGCACCGATCGCGGTGAGCACGTCGTAGACCGCGACCAGGATGATGAACATCGCCTTGAAGATCGGGGTGAAGATCCAGGCGAGGAAGCTGATCGGGTCCTGACCGGGCGAGGCCGGCTCGAGTGGAGGCGCGGCCGTCGGCGACGGATGCGTGGAGCCAGACGCGGCCGGGAGCGTGCCCGGCGCCGCACAGGCGGCCACGACCAGCACGACGAGGATGATCAGGGCGATGAGCGCGATCCGGTCCCACCGGATCCGAGGGAGTGTCACGAGCTGGGCGCCTCGCTAGCGAACCGGGTCATAGCCGCTCCCGCCCCAGGGATGGCAGCGGGCGATGCGCCGTACGCCCATCCAGCTTCCCTTGAGCAGGCCGTATCTCTCGATGGCCTGCTCCGTGTAGCGCGAGCAGGTCGGTTCATATCGACAGCTCGAAGGCATCCAGGCGAAGACGATCCGGTAGAGCCTGATGAACCCGATCCCGATCCGCTTCACCGCGTGGATCCTCCCAGCACGCCGCCCTTGACGAGGGTTCGGCGCAGAGCCCCGACCAGCGTGTCCTGGTCGGCCGCGACGATCGCGGGCCGGGCGATGATGAGGACGTCCCAGCCGGCCTGGAACGAGGGCGCCATCACCCTGAGCGCCTCGCGGAGTCGGCGACGGACTCGATTGCGAACCACCGCCCCGCCGAGCGCTCGGCCGGTCGACAGCCCGAAGCGGGTCGTCTCGAGATCGGTCCGCCGGAACCGGGCGATGAGGAGCGGGTGGGACCGACTGGTCCCGTCTCCCTGGAACGCCGCGAAGTCCTGCGGTCGGGTGAGCATCACGAGCCGCGGCATGTTCGAGCCGCGCCCGACGGTCAGGCTGTCAGCCGCTTTCGACCGCGAGCGCGACGTGCTGCCAGGATGCGCCGGCCACCGGCCGACCTCATCCGGGCGCGGAAGCCGTGCTCCTTGGCGCGGTGGCGCTTCTTTGGCTGATAGGTCTGCTTCATCAGGGCTGTCCGGGATCCTTCTCCATCCGGCCTCGGGGACGGTCTGTCACTACCCCCTGAAGGCACGCAAACGCGCCTGGCGCCCGAAAGCGCACGGCGCGTCGTCGTCCGGCGGATGATATGCCGGGCCCGAGAGGAGTGTCAAACCTCGTCGCTTCGCGGACCGCGCGCCCGCGCGAGGTCGCCGCGGCCAGGTCCCCAGCGCCAAACTCCGATACTCCCCCGGAGTATGACAGAATCGCCTTGCGGCGCCCATCCGGGCGGTGCTATCCTCTCCGGGCCCTCGGCGCCGGAGACGTTCGTGGGAACTCCCCGCAGCCCCGACCAGGATCCTCGGGAACGTGATCGACCGGTGCCACGAAGGGCGGGACCGACAGGCGCGCGACCCCCGGCCTCGATTCCTTCCGTGGTCAAGGCTACCGATCATCAGACGAACCGCATCGCAGGATCCGATCGACGAATGGATGCAAAGCAGGTCTGGCGAGCGGCTCTGGGAGAGCTGCAAGTCTCGCTCTCCCCGGCCAACTTCGAGACGTGGCTGCGCGACACCCAACTCGTCGACGTCGATGAGCAGCGCTTCCGGATCGCCGTCCCGAACGGGTTCGCCAAGGACTGGCTGGAGTCCCGCTACCGCTCGCTGATCAGCCAGACGCTGGCGCGGATCGTCGGCTACAGCGTCCAGGTCGAGTTCGTCATCGGCTCGACGCCGGATGGCGCCACCGAGCCGGCCGTGGTGCCGGCGCCCGCGGCGGGCCAGGGCGGCGGCGCGAGCATGCAGGTCCGCCTCGAGCCCACCCGCGTCGGCGGCGAGGGCGGGACGACCTTCATCAACCCCCGCTACACGTTCGCGAACTTCATCGTCGGGTCGGCCAACCGGCTCGCCCATGCGGCCAGCCTGTCCGTGGCCGAACGCCCCGGCCACGCCTACAACCCGTTGTTCCTGTACGGCGGCGTGGGCCTCGGCAAGACCCACCTGATGCATGCCATCGGCAACCAGGTCATCGCCAAGTTCCCGCGCAAGCGTGTCGTCTACGCCACGAGCGAGAAGTTCACCAATGAATTCATCGCCTCGATCCAGCAGGGCAAGATCGACGAGTTCCGCGGCCGCTACCGGCGGATCGACCTCCTCCTCATCGACGACATCCAGTTCATTGCCGACAAGGAGCGGACGCAGGAGGAGTTCTTCCACACGTTCAACGCGATCCACGAGGACGGCAAGCAGATCGTGCTGTCCTCGGATCGGCCACCCAAGGCCATCCTCACCCTCGAGGAGCGCCTCCGTAGCCGGTTCGAGTGGGGACTCATCGCCGACCTGACCGCCCCCGACCTCGAGACCCGGATCGCCATCCTGCGCGCCAAGGCTGAGGAGGGCGCGGTCCCGGTCACCTCGGACGTCATCGAGTTCATCGCCCGCAAGGTCGTCAGCAACATCCGCGAGCTCGAGGGCGCCCTCAACCGGATCGTGGCCTACGCGAGCATGGGCGCGATGCCGATCGGGATCGAGCTCGCCCAGGCGGTACTCTCGAACGTCCTGTACAACCCGAAGAAGCGGCAGGTCACCCCGGAGCGGATCGCCAAGGTCGTATCCGAGTACTACAGCGTCCCCATGGACGCGCTCCAGGGCCAGAAGCGCGACAAGGCCATCGTCATGCCCCGCCAGATCGCGATGTTCCTCATGCGCGAGGAGACCGATGTCTCGCTCCTGCGCATCGGCGCGGAGCTGGGCGGGCGGGACCATTCGACGGTCCTGCATGCCTGCGACAAGATCAATCGCGAGGTCGCGGTCAACGACGAGCTGCGCCGCGAGATCGCCGCCGTTCGGGAGCTGATCTACGCCGACTGATCGCACCGCCGTTGCGCGCGGCGGGTCTCCGCAGGGGTCGCGACCGACCCTCGATCGGCTCCCGACTGTGGATAAGGGCACGATTCAGGTGGAAAACCCCTGCCCGGTGTGGACATCCGCGCCCGTCGACGCGCGCTCGACGACCGGCATCGTGGACAGGGCGAGCGTCGTCGCGCGGCCGGCCGACCGCGATGGGGTCGTCGTCCACCACGCCTCCGCCGGCCGATCACCGGTGACGTGCCCGCCGTCCACCACCGGCGACACGTCGTCCACCGCCCCTCCGTGCGTAACACAACGCGCGACTCCACCGAGTCCACAGCGTTACTACGGTGATGACGGGATGAGAAGATAGAGGGAAGATACCCACGACCCACAGGCACGACCCCCGGACGGTCGGAGAGGACACCCATCGCGGAGCCCCTCGCCGTCGACCCAGCCCTCGGCCGCAGGATCGCGGCCCGAGCAGCGACGCATTAGCGTGGAGTGAGCCCAACGTGAAACTCTCGGTCATGCAGGAGAACCTGGCGCGCGGCCTGTCGGTCGTGAGCCGCGCCGTGTCCAACCGGAGCACGCTCCCGGTCCTGGCCAATGTCCTGCTCAAGACGGAAGACGCCGGGCTCAAGCTGACCGCCACCAACCTCGAGATCGGGATCACCTACTGGGTCCCCGGCAAGATCGAGGGGGACGGGTCGACGACCGTCCCGGCCAAGCTGCTGACGGATCTGGTCAACTCGCTCCCGGGCGGCGATCGCGTCGACCTCGACCTCCAGCCGGGTGACACGCTGCACCTCAAGTGCGGCCGGTTCGAGACCCACATCAAGGGCATCGATGCCGATGAATTCCCGGCGATCGGCACCGCCGGCGAGCGACCGACCACGCGAGTCGCCCAGAACGTCCTCCGGCGGGCGCTTGCCGAGACCGCGTTCGCCGCGGCGAGCGATGAGGCGAGACCGATCCTGACCGGCGTGCTGGCGAGGTTCGAGGGCGACCAGCTGACCCTTGCCGCGGCCGACAACTACCGGATCGCGGTCAAGACCATCGCGATCCTCGATCCGGTCCCTGAGACGAGTGTCGTCGTGCCGGCTCGGGCGCTCAACGAGCTGCAACGGATCCTGGCAGATGTCGACGATCCGGTCGAGATCGTCCTGGCGGCGGGCAAGAACCAGATCCTGTTCCACCTCGACGGGATCGACCTCGTCAGCCGGCTCATCGACGGCCAGTTCCCGAACTACCAGCAGGTCGTGCCGACGAGCCACACGACGCGGGCGGTGCTCGACCGCGAAGAGCTGCTGCGAGCCGTCCGCCCGGCCGCGCTCATCGCCCACGAATCCGCGAACATCGTGAAGCTCCAGGTGAGCTCGGATGGTGAGCCCGGGATCACGGTCAGCGCGAATGCGGAGGTGGGCGACCACGTCGGACAGGTCGAGGCCGCGGTCGAGGGCGACGGCACGACGATCGCCTTCAACGCTCGCTACCTGGCAGACGTGCTGACCAATGTGGCCGCCGACCAGTTCGCGCTCGAGCTCAACGGGCCGCTGTCGCCGGGGGTGTTCAAGCCCATCGGCGACGACCGGTACATCCATGTGGTCATGCCCGTGCGGACCACGTCCTAGCCACCGTCACCAGGAGGCCGGCCCGGCGCAGTACGGCCCGGACGACCCTGCTCGAGACGATCGACCTGCTCGACCTCCGGGGGTACGCGTCGCTCAACGTGACGTTCGGCCCGGGACCGCACCTCGTTTGGGGCCCGAACGCGGCCGGCAAGACGACGCTCCTCGAGGCGATGGTCCTGCTGGCGTGGGGACGATCGCATCGGACGCCGGCGGACGGCGAGCTCATCCGCTGGGGTCGGGACCTGGCCCGGGTGGAAGGGGCCGTCGGGGCCGAGGCGATCGAGGTCGCGATCGTCCGTTCCGGGTCGGGCTCGGCCGGCCGCAAGCGGATCCGCGTGAACGGCCTGGGACGGCGCGCCGCCGGACTCGCGGGCCTGTTGCGGGTGGTCCTGTTCGCCCCCGAGGAGATGCTCCTCATCGCCGGGTCGCCGTCGCTCCGCCGGGCGGTCATCGATCAGCTCGCGTCGACGGGGTCGCCGGCGTATGCCGACGCGCTGAGCACGTACGGCCGGACCCTCCAGCAGCGCAACGGCCTGCTCCGCGCGATCCGCGAGGAGGGCGCCTCGCGGGCCGAGCTCCGGTTCTGGGACGGCGCGTTCCTCGACGCAGGCGGGGCGATCGTCGCCGAGCGGCGGCGCCTGCTCGAGGTGGTCGCCGGGCCGCTCGCGGCCGCCCACGCGGAGATCGCCCCGGACGAGGCGGCGTCCGGCCGGTTGACGCTCGGCTACGTGACGAATGCCCCGCCACTCCCCGGGGAGTCGCCGCGGGACGCCCTGGCTCGCCGGCTCGAGGAGACCGCCGAGAAGGAGGTCTGGAACGGCTCGACCCTGGTCGGGCCACACCGCGACGACCTCGTCTTCGAGCTCGACGGCCGCGATCTCGCGACGTTCGCCTCGCGCGGCCAGCAGCGGACGGCGATCCTGGCGCTCAAGCTCGCCGAGCTCGACGTCGTGACCGCCCTCGACGGTCGCCCGCCGCTCCTCCTCCTCGATGACGTGTTCAGCGAGCTCGATCCGGAGCGTCGCTCGCATCTCGTGCGGCGGATCGCCGCCCTGCCGCAGGCGTTCATCACGACCACGACCCTCGACGACCTCGACCCCGAGCTGCGGGCGATCGCGACCGCGTGGGAGGTCCGCCTCGACCCCGACGGTGCGCGTCTCGTGGGTGCCGACGTGGGCGCCACGCGATGAGTGCGCCGCGGCGACGCCCGATGGTCCGGCTCGGCGACCTGATCCCGGATGCAGCCCGGGCGCTCGGGCTCGAGGACGAGCTGCGCCTGTCCCGTGCGATCGCCACGTTCGAGGCGCTCGTCGCGGAGCGGGTCCCGGCGGCCGCAGGCGCCTGCCGCGTCGTGCGACTGGAGGCATTCGCGCTCGATATCGAGGCGGATGCCCCGATCGTCGCCCAGGAGTTGCGCCTCCGCGGGCCGGAGCTGCTGACCGCCTTCGCGGCCGCACCGGGTGGGGTCGGGGCGAGGGAGTTGCGCGTCCACGTCCGTCGTGGAGGTCCCCGCGTATAATCCCGGTCACCTGCCAGCCACCTCTGAGGCCACCGATCACGGCATAGGTCAGCCGAACCCGGATCGGACCTCGTCCCGCCCCGTCCCCGCGACCCCCGGTCCGCGGGGTCCGCACGATCACGAGAGGCCCGGATGGCCGTACGGCTCCAGATGAAACTCGGCGTCGTCGCCGAACATGACCGCCTCGCCGACTCTCCCGACACGCTCGTCGTCGTCGAGCCGAGCGTCGGGTCCGTCGCACGCTCGAAGGGCCACCTGTACCTCCTGGTGACCTCCCGCATCTCGTCGCGCCATGCCCTCGAGGCGACCCGACTCGCGGCCGAGACGATCCGCAACGAGTACTACTACGACGAGTCGGCCGGGATCCGGGTCTGCCTCCAGAAGGCGATCGCGACCGCCAACAAGCGGCTCGCCCACCAGGCGGATCGGCTGGGGATCAAGACGTCCGATGGCAACGGCCCGATCGGGATCGGCGTGGCCGTCGTCCGCGGCAGCGAGATGTACGTCGCGACGGTCGGCCCGGCCGAGGCCTACCTCATCCGCCAGGCACGACTGTCGACCCTGCCCGACCCGCACCGCGAGCGCGGCCTGCCGTCCGGAGCGCTCGAGCCGGACGTGTGGCGCGGCGAGATCTCGGTCGGCGACTCGCTCGTGCTGGTGTCACCAAACGTCATCGCCAAGCTCGGTGCGGACGAGCTCAAGGACGCGATGCTGACGCTCCACCCGCAGTCGGCGATGGAGCACCTCCATCACCGCTTCGTGGCGGCGGAGGGCTCGGGCAGCGACGGTGCCATCGCGTTCGAGGCGACCGAGGTGTCGTCCACCAGCCGCGCCAGGACGCTGGTCCCGGTCCGTCCTGCAGAGCCCCTCGCCGGCGCACCCGACCGCTCGCCGATCCCGCTTGCCGACAACGTCCAGGCCGCCGGCATCGCGGTGAGCGCGGCGGCGGGCAGCGCGCGGACAGCGGCCGGCGGCGCGCTCGAGCAGGTCGTCGAGCGGGTCCAGGGCCTGATGCCGCGACGCAAGCCGGCCTACCGACGGGTCACGCCCCTGGCGACCCGGCGCGAGACTCAGCGCCGCGCGGCGCTCGCGATCCTCGCCCTGGTGCTCGTGGTCGGCGGGCTCGGGCTCGCGGTCTACGCGTTCGGCAGCAACTCGCCGAAAGAGGCGATCAGCTCGGTCAATGCCGGCCAGAAGGCGCTCGACCAGGCGCGGGCGGATCTCGCCAAGGTGAGCGGTCCCGGGATCGACCTCGTCGTCGACGAGCCCGACCAGGCCCTCAAGCTGCTGACCGACGCGCTGCAGCAGCTCGACGCCGCGGCTGCGGCCAAGGTCGGTGCGTCCGTCGTCGCGCCGTTGCGGGCGCAGACGGTGGCCGGCCTCGACCGCCTGTACGGGGTCGTCCCGGTCGCTTCGACCCGGCTATACACGTTCAAGGCGGCCGAGGGCGCGCCGCCGATCGACCTCAGCGCCGTCGTCCGGGGCCCCGACGGCGTCCCATACGTGATCGACGGCTCGACGAAGACGGTCTACCGCTACAGCCTCAAGACGAAGACTGCGACGGTGGTCGTCAAGAACGGCCTGAAGAACAAGGCGGGCACGGTCGCCACGCCGCGCTACCTCGCCGTCGGCGGCCAGGACCTGCTGATCCTCGACTCGAAGAACGTGCTGTGGCGCTGGCGCCCGGCCGACGACACCGGCAAGGGGACGCTGACCAAGGTCACGCTCCAGGGGTCCGCGTCGCTGGGCGACGACGTGATGGGCATCAACACGTACCTGCGGCCCGGGACCAAGGGCCTCTACAACCTGTACGTCGTCGACCCGTCCGAACAGCAGATCCGCGCCTACGCGCCGGCCGCCGACGGCAGCGGCTTCCCGGCCCCGCCGACTGCCTGGCTGACGACGGCGCGCGACGTCTCGAAGATGACCTCGACGTACGTGGACGGCGACATCTTCGCCGCCGCCGACGGCGAGCTCCTCCGCTTCTTCAGCGGCAAGGACGACGGCTGGGACGCCAAGGCTCCCAAGGACACGGCGCTCCGCCAGGCCCCGGTCTACTCGGTCCTCTCCTCGGGATCGGCTCGCCGCGAGGGCGACATCCTCGGTTATGACCGGCCGAACGCGCGGATCCTGGCGCTGGCCAAGACCGACGGCGCCTATCACGCGCAGTACCGCCTTGCCGGCGGGCTGCCCGACTGGTCGGACCTGCGCGACATGTACGTGGTGGCCGGCGGGGAGAATCAGCCGGCGACGCTCGTCTGGCTGTCGAGCGACGGGATCAACCAGGCCCCCCTCGCGGCGGTCCCCGACGCCAGCCCGACCCCGAGCGGCAGCGCGAGCCCGTCGTCCGGGCCGAGCGCGAGCCCGGCCAAGGCGACCCCGAAGCCGACCAAGAAGCCCTGACCGGGCGCCTTCCGTGATCCCGCTACGGGACGCCAATCCGACCCGGCGGACGCCGCTCATCACGCTGTCGCTGGTCATCGCCTGCTTCGTGGTGTTCGGCTGGGAGCTGGGTCTCACGGCCAGCGGCGGCCAGGTTGCGCTGGACGACTTCATCACCCGCTGGGGCGTCGTCCCGGCCGACCTCGTGGCCGCCTGGAGCCACGGTGACTTCCTGTCGCGCGAGACCGCGACGCTCATCACGAGCCAGTTCCTGCATGGCGGCTGGTTCCACCTGCTCGGCAACATGCTCTACCTGTGGATCTTCGGGAACAATGTCGAGGACCGCTTCGGGCGGGCCGGCTTCCTCGGCTTCTACCTGCTCGGCGGCGCCTTCGCGGGGCTGACCCAGGTCGCTTTCGACCCGGCCTCGACGATCCCGACGATCGGGGCGTCTGGCGCCATCGCCGCGACGCTTGGCGCCTACTTCGTGCTCTTCCCGCGGGCGCGCGTGACCACGCTGGTCTTCCTCGGCTTCTTCTACCAGCTGATCGACGTCCCGGCGGTCATCGTCCTCGGGTTCTGGTTCGTCCTCCAGCTCATCGACGGGCTCACCCAGCTCGGTGTCGTCCAGAGCGGCGGCGGCGTGGCGTTCTTCGCGCACATCGGCGGCTTCGTGGTCGGGGCGGTCATGGCCCGCGTCATCCTCATGGTGTCGCCCCGGATGCGCGGGTCGGTGACCCCACCGAGCGTGGGATAATCCGGCCATGGACGACGGGCTGGTCGAGATGGTCGTCGAGAGCGTCCGGGTCCACATGCTCTCCAGCCGCCACGTGGTCATCCTCAAGGAGGCGGCCCGCGACCGCTACCTGCCGATCTGGATCGGCCCATGGGAGGCGAGCGCGATCGCGATGAAGCTCCAGGGCCTGACGCCAGAACGGCCGCTCACCCATGACCTGTTCGCCACGACGCTGGAGGAGCTCGGCGCGCGGATCGACCGGGTGGTCATCAGCGAGCTGGCGGACGAGACCTTCCACGCCCGGATCCTGCTCGAGCGCGACGGACGCACGGTCGAGGTCGACGCGCGGCCGTCGGACGCCCTGGCGCTGGCGGTGCGGGCGGGCGTCCGGATCTTCGCGGCCGACGCCGTGCTCGACCAGGCGGCGCTCGGCGGCGACGGGCTCGGCGGCGAGGGCGACGAGGAGACCGGCTCGACCCTCGAGGCGACCGGCGAGAACATCGTCGACCCGCGCCTCGATGTCTTCCGCGACTTCGTCAATTCGCTCGACGTCGACGCCGAGGGTGAGGGCCGCTCGAGCTAGCGCGGCCGCCCCGCACCGGTGGTCCTCCGTCACTCCCATACGCGCGGCCAGCGTGCGAACGCGCCGCATCTGGGCAGCCGTCCCTTCGAGCCGCTCACCAGGACGAGACGACCCGCTGTCAGGCCGCCGTCTTCGGGCCGATCACCTTCGTCAGCGACCTCACGTCGGTGCCGTCGATGAAGTCGAGGTCATAGCGGGCCGCGAGCAGGGCGACCTCGCGCTGATCGAGGCGCAGGACGTAGACCGGGCGACCCTCGGCGAGATAACGGTCGATCGTCTCGGTCAGGCCCCCCAGGTTCTGGTCGAGGCGCGTGCGGTCGTCGATGACGTCGATGTCGGGCCGCTTCCCATCGACCAGGTGCTCGTACCACAGCGGCGTCGAGTAGCTCCACCAGCTGACGATCACAGCGCGGGGTTCCATGACGCTGAGGACGTGATCGGCCCAGCGGGCAGCCTCACGCTGACCGCTGGCGTCGACGGCCCGAAAGCGTGCCGGGATGTCGATGATGGTCGGCGCGATGAGGGCGATGGCGATGACGATCGCGAAGATCGATCCGCGCGTGCGAGCCGTGGCGTGGCGCGCGGGGGCAGCAGCGTCCGCCGTCTCGGGCGTGGCCTCCTCGGTCGTGGGGTCCGTGCCGCCGACCCCCGCCAGGACATCGATCACCGCCGCGCCGAGGATCGCCAGCCAGGTCCAGGCCATCAGCGCCGGCCCGACGTAGTAGCGGCTGATGTCGGCGTTGACATACGACGCCGCGAAGAAGCAGGTGATGGCCGCGGCCGTCCCCGTCAGCAGCGCATAACGCGGCTGACGCAGCGCGGTCACGACGAACGCGACCGGGATGAGCGGCGCGAGGATCCCGAACTGGGAGACCGTCCGTGCGACGAGCTCGCCGAACTTGCGCTGCAGGTCGCCGAACGGGTCGGACAGGCTGCCCTGGAACTGCTCGGCGAGGACGATGTAGCGGAAGCCGTCCCAGGTGTTCGGGGTGCCATACACGAGATCCGCCCGGAACGGCCCGGCGCGCAGGGGCAGCTCGAGGTAGACGAGGACCACGGTCGCGACGAGCAGGCCGGCGCACCCAAGGACGAGCCGGCCGCGGCGCCAGATCCCGGGATCGACCGCGAGGACATAGAGCCCGACCGGGACGGCCAGCAGCAGGGTCAGCGAGTGATTGCCGACCGCCAGCCCGTACACGATCGTCGCCGCGAGGAGGTAGCGGTCTCCCCGGTCTCGACGGGCCGCAACAGGGGGTTCCTGGGTGACGTCGGCTCCCGGGCCAACGACGGCGACGGCATCGTCCGTGCTCGCCCCGGCGCGATCGGGCGCCTCCCCCGGCGCGCGGACCCTTGCATCCCACGCGACGAGCAGCCACAGCAGGATCGCCACGAGCGCGAGATGAAGCGTGTGCGCCTCGGCGTGCGTCGAGATGGCCCAGGCGATGGGGGTCAGGGCCATCGCCAGGCCCGCCGCGATCCCGAGGGACAGCCTTCCGGTCAGCGCCCGGACGAGGTCGACGGTGAACCCCGCGGCGACGGCCAGGCACAGCCCGGACAGCAGGTTCATGCGGAACGCCGGCTCCCCGAACGGCTGGAGGACGACGGATGCCAGCCAGCCGATCAGGACGTAGGTCGGGAAGCCGGTCGGATGGGCGGTGCCCATCAGCGGCGCGACGGCCTGCAGCTCACCGGTGTCCCAGAACGCCACGCCGGGCAGCATCGCCAGGCTGGCGGCGAGCAACGCGACGATTGCGACGGACACTGATGCCGCGAGCCGGCGTCGGGTCACCATCCCAGCGACCGACTCCAGATGACACCCCACAGGTTGATCGACAGCGACATGACGACCAGGCTCATGGCGAGAAGCATGCCCCATCTGCGGCGAACGGCCAGTCGCTCGAACCCGAGCGCGACGAGGATGATCGCGAAGGGCGCGGCGTCGTTGCTGAATCGATAGCCGAACTGGACCCAGCCCTGGCTGAAGTGCATCAGGTTGAACGTGGCGATGACCACGACCGCGACGACGGCGCCAGTCACGATCCGGTTCCGGCCGAAGCCCGGGAGCACCGGGATCGCGAGGAGATACGCCGGGCTCGTCAACAGCACGCTCATCCCGGTATCCCGCGGCACGGCCAGCGGGCAGCCGACATCGAACAGCCCGCGAGCCGCGCCTGCGTCGGTGCAGACCCGGCTCGGGTCGAGGCCCAGCGCGTCGGGGAGATGCGTCGGCAGGAGGTCAGGCGCGCCGAACAGCGCGATGCCGAGGTTCTGGAGGAGATAGCGCGGATCCTCGATGCCCCAATCGGCGTGATAGCCGAGTGCCACATAGCCGGCCGTCTCGAGGCGGTACAGATGGTCGTAGGCCGGGCTGACGAGCTGCCCGGTCGTCACCACGTCGTACACGACGAGGCCGAGCAGGGGGATCGCGGCACCCAGCCCAGCCGACCAGGCGCGGACCCGCCACCCTGAGCCGGAGCCCACGAATGCGAAGAACGGCGCGCCGAAGACGACCGACAGCCGCGCCGTGCAGGCGAGCCCGAACAGGAGGCCGGCCACGAACTGGCGGCGGTCGATCGCGAGCGCGCCGGCGGGGAGGCGTCGGGTCCGCGTCGCACGTGCCGTCCCGGGCGTGGGATCGTCGCCGCGGGCTGCCGCCACCCCGTCGGCCGCGCCGGCCGAGCCGGGCGCTCCGACGGCAGCCGGGTCCGCGCCGACGGCCAGTCCGATGGCCAGGAACGTCAAGCCGACGGCGACGATGTGCGACTGGTACCAGGTGGTCGAGGTCTGGGCGGTGAACCAGAACACGGTCCCGAACGCGAAGAAGATCGTCGTCCCGAGGCGGACCCCGAGGCCGACGGGCAGTCGCCCGACGGCCCACCAGCAGATCGCGACGTCGAGCGCGGCAAGGACGGTGAAGATCGCCTGGTCGTTGGTCGCGAGGCCCCACAGCGCGACGAACGGAAGCAGCACGACGGCCGGCAGCGGTGGGAAAGGCAGCAGCCCGCGGGCGACGCCGTCCGTCGTCGCGACCGGCAGGACGTCCTGGAAGTAGGCGTTGCCGCTGAGCCCGTTCGCCGCCTCGACCGGGAACCGGATCGCGGCATGGCCTTCGAGGAAGGCGGCGGCCTGCCACACGTAATGGTCGTAGTAGCGATCGACATACGTGCCCAGGTAGATCGCCAGCGCGGCGAGCGCGAGCAGGCAGCCGATCCCGATCGCCAGCGGGCGGGCGAGGCGAGGGTCGCGCGGTCCATCGGTCCCGGGATCCGTCGATGGGTCCCTCGGGCGACCCTGTGCTACGCTCCGATCCACCTTCCACGCTCGTGCAGGAGCCGTTCCCGGTGACTGGCCCCGCCATCGGCGGGACTGAGCGGGGCACACGAGCGCCGACGCGGCTGACCGGGACCCTGGGAGCCGTCGGCGCGGTCCTCGTGGTCCTCGCGCTCGGTCTCGTTCTCCGCGTCATCATCGCACGCCTCCTCCCGGGGTCGGGGTTTGGCGTCGATCTCGGTGCCTTCCGGTTCTGGGCGTCGAACCTCGCCACGGAAGGGTTCAACGGCTTCTACGACCGCGACTTCTTCCACGACTACACCCCGGGCTATCTGTATGTCCTGTGGCTGGTCGGGATCGTCGGCAACGCGGCCGGCGGAGTCGGCGACCTCATCAAGATCCCGCCGATCCTGGCCGACCTCGCGATCGGCTGGCTGGCGTGGTCGATGGTCCGCGAGCTCGGAGGGCGCGACCGGCTTGCCCTCGCCGCGGCGGCCGTCGCCGTCCTCAACCCGATCTCCTGGTTCGACAGCGTGGTGTGGGGGCAGGCCGACTCGTTCGGCGTGGTGTTCCTGCTGCTCGGGCTGCGCGAGCTGTGGCGCGACCGCCCCGAGCGCGCCGCGATCTATACCGTCATCGCGGCCATCGTCAAACCCCAGCTGGGGATCCTCATCCCGCTCGTCGCGGTCGTGACCATCCGACGCGCCCTGTGGCCGGCCGGCGGTCACGGCGACGCGGCGCGCACGGGTCGCCCGATCCGGATCCTCACGACCGGGTTGGCCGGGTTCGCCACGGCTGTCGTGCTGTCCCTCCCGTTCGGCCTATCCGTCATCGGGATCAGCAGCCAGCCGCCGTACCTCTCGTCCGGCCTGCTCGAGCAGGTCGCCGTGGCCGCCGGCGGCTACCCGTTCCTGACGGTCAACGCCTACAACCCGTGGGCGGTCGTGGTCGGTGACCTCGGCCACAGCCTGGCGAATGCCGGCCTGTGGGTCTGCGATTACGCCGGGACCGCACGGGACTGCGCGTCCGGCACGGCGGTGTTCGGACCGATCCCGGCCGTGGTCATCGGCACGACCCTGTTGCTCGCGGTGATCGGCGCGGTCCTCGTGATCGTCGCGCGTCGCCCGGATCGCCTCACGCTTCTCGTCGGGCTGACAGTCCTGGCGCTGGCCTTCTACGTGGTCCCGACGCGGGTCCACGAGCGCTACGCCTACCCGGTGTTCGCGCTGGCCGTCGTCCTGGCGGCGATCGCCTGGCGCTGGCGGGTGGCCTATCTCGTGCTGTCGGTGACGATCTTCCTGAACATGTACGTCGCGCTGACGAACCCGTTCTACGACAACCCGGGGATCAAGGACTGGCTCGGCATCGGGGCCCTCGTCCGATCGGAGCCGATCATCGCGGTCATCGCCCTGGTCAACGGGGTGGCGTTCCTGTGGGTCCTCGCCCAGCTCCGGCCGCGTGCCCGCGACCGCCTCGAGCACGATCTGGCGGCAGCCTCGACTGAGGACGAATGGGTCGAGACGAGCCGTCGGCCGGTTTCGCGGGACGCCGTCGGGCCGGTCGGCGCCGCGGGCGTCGCCTCGGCACCGGCCGCCGGGTGGCAAGGGTCGGCGACGCCTGGCGGCACCGCGTCGGTGTCCGCGCCGGCTCCAGCGGCCGTCGCCGTCGTGCCCACGTGGACACCGCGTCCGACGTTCGAGGAGCTCGGCATCGTCGGCTGGTTCAGGGCACGGCTGGGCGAGGCACCGCTCCGCCCCGATCGCAGCGCGACCCTGCGCAGCGAGGGTGGCGGTCGTTTGGACAAGCTCGACCTGTTCCTCGTCGTGATGCTCGTGATCGGGACGATGCTGCTGCGCACGTTCCGGCTCGCCGAGCCGTACCAGATGCACTTCGACGAGGTCTACCACGCGAGGACCGCCACCGAGTTCCTGCAGTACTGGCGCTACGGGCTGTCGCACGACATCTACGAGTGGACGCACCCCCACCTCGCCAAGTACGCGATGGCCGCTGGCATCGTCCTGTGGGGGCAGGATGACGTGAGTGCGACGAGCGACCTCGAGGTGCCGGTGCGCGCCGTCGCGATCGAACCGCGCCGGATCGACGAGCTCGCGCCGGGCCAGCGCGCCGGCGAGCGCCTGCATGTCGCGACGGGTACCGAGATCCGGACCTACGACCTGCGCTCGCGCGCCCTGATCTCGACGATCCCGGCACCAGGCGCCACCGCCCTGGCGGTCGATGGGACGGTCAACCAGCTGGTCATCGGCTATGAGGACGGGCGCATCGCGACGCTCGACCTGGCGTCGGTCGGCGACGGCGCGTCGGGCGTCACGGCGCCGACGATCGTGCCGCTCGCGACCGTCGACCACCCGGTCCTCCACCTGCTCGTGGCGAACGGCGGCGCCTTCGTGGTGGCTGCGTCGGCCGGCCGGCTGTCGACGGTGGAGATCGCCGGCGGCACGGTCGCCGGATCGCTCGACATCCCCGGGATCGCTGACCTCGCGACCGGCGGGAGTGGGTCGGCGCTCGTCGCGAACGTGGACGACGTGGCCGATCCGAGCGCGGTCGCGTCGACCCTCGCCGGCATCCTATCGACCTCCGCCGCCGACTACGAGTCGCGCCTCGCCAGCGCCTCGCCCGGGACCACGGTCGTGCTCGGCGACCCGGGGTCCGGCGATGCCAGGACGAAGCTCGACACCGCGATCTCCAACGGGACCCTCCCGGGCATCGCGGTGAGCAACGTGTCGCGGACCGCGGTCGCGGCCGCCGCCGGCGTCGTGTTCATCGATGCCGAGCGCACCTCGATCGTGTCGACGGTCAAGCTGGCTGGCGGCGCGCACGGCCTCGCCATGGTGACCGGGCTCGACAACCCCAAGCTGTACGCGACCGCGGGCGATGCGACGAAGCCGATCTACGACGTCATCACGGTGGGCGGCGATGCGGCCCGCAATGCCCCGGTCGACCAGGGCCCGAACCCGCTGCCCGGGCCAGGGACCCTGGTCGCGTTCGACGAGGCCAGCCAGCAGGTGCACATCCTGGGACTCGCCCCGGGCGCCGGCGAGGCGGGTCCATGGACGGTCTATGTCGTCGAGCCGCACGGCAACGCGGTCTACGCCGACGCACGGCTGCCCGATGGGTTCGTGCCGTCGGCGTGGGGCGCCGACTTCAACCCGGACTATCCGTCCGGCGATCGCCAGCAACTGCTCGTCTTCGACGGCGACGGGGCGTCGGCCTCCATCGACACGGGTTCGCATGCGTTCGCCTGGCGGTTCCCCGGGGTCATCGCCGGTGCGATCACCGCGGCGCTGCTCTATCTCCTCGCCCGGATCCTCTTCAGGCGGCGCCTGGTCGCGGGCCTCGTCGGGTTGTTCGTCATCGCCGATGGGATGTTCTTCGTCCAGTCGCGGATCGGGATGAACGACGTCTACGTGGGCCTGTTCATCGCCGCCGCCTACACGCTCTTCGCCGCGCTCTGGACCGGCTGGTGGCGCGGACGCGTCGCGTTCTGGCTGGCGATGCCGGCCATCGGCGTCCTGCTCGGCCTGGCGCTGGCGAGCAAGTGGGTGGCGGCGTATGCCATCGGTGCGCTCCTGCTGTTGATCCTCGTTCGCAGCGCCCTCGGCCGGGTCATCGCGATCCTCGGGCTGATCGGGATCACGGCCGTGCTCGGGTACATGGCGATCAGCGTGCCGGCGGCCGCCGGCTCGACCGATCCCGGGTTCGGGAACCTGACGTTCCTGCTGATCATGGTCGGGCTCACCCTGCTCGCCGTGGTCGTCGCGGTCGTCCATCCGATCGCCTGGACCGACGAGGAGATGCGCTTCGGGGCGGGTGCGCCGGCGGTCCTCGGTGCGCTCGTCTTCTTCGGGGCGCTGGCGACCGGCAAGCTCGACACGACGATCAAGCTCGGCTCGATCTCGCTCACTCCGTTGCTGGTTGCGCTCGCGCTGGCGTTCGGCTCGCTGGTCGTCGTCGGCCTGTACTGGATCGGCGCTCGATGGGGCTTCGGACCGCTCGCCGCACCGCCCGCGGCCGACGACCCGATCCGACTCCTCGACCCTCCGGGCGACCCGGCCGAAGGGTGGCTCCGACCGGGCTGGCTGCTTGGCCTGCCGGTGGTCTGGATGGTGGCCTGCTTCATCGCGTTGCCGGTCGCGGTCTACGTGATCTCGTACATCCCGTGGACGTTCGTGCAGAGCCCCCAGACGCAGATCGTCACCGGCTGGCCGCCGGGACACACCGGTGAGACGCTGCTCGAGCTGACCGCCCGGATGTACGCCTACCACAACGGCCTGACCGCGGCGCATCCGGCGTCATCGCCCTGGTGGGCCTGGCCGATGAACCTCAAGCCGGTTTGGTTCTACCAGGAGGGGCTCGCCGGGGGCACCTCGGCCGCCCTGTACGACGCGGGAAGCCTCGTCATCTGGTGGATGGGCATCCCGGCCATGGCGTTCGTGGCATGGATGGCGTTCAAGCGCCGCAGCCTGGCGCTGACGCTGATCGCGATCGGCTTCGCCGCCCAGTGGATCCCGTGGGCGCGCATCGATCGCGCCGCGTTCCAGTACCACTACTACACGGCGTTGCCGTTCCTCGTCCTGGCCCTCGCCTACTTCGCCGCCGAGATCTGGCATGGCGCATCGCGTCATACCTGGCTGCTGGCGCGCATCGCGGCGGCGATCGCCATCGCCGGCCCGGCCGTCCTGTGGCTGCTACACCGGCCGCTGTGCGCGGTCGTCGGCGTCGAATTGGTCAACCCGGGGTCGGCGGCCTGTCCGGCGGTCATCCCCGAGGCGGTGCTGACCGTCCGGATGGCGGCCGTGGCGATCGTCGGCGGGGTCGGGTTGCTGCTGGTGATTCTTCGCTTCGTGGCCTTCGACACGCTCCGGGACGAGGAGACCGATCCGGGCCGGATGACCGACGCGCTCCGCTCGCTCATCCTGACCGGTGCCGGCGCGCTGGGCGCCTTGGTCGCGGTGTCGTTGCTGCTGCCCGAGACCGTGCTCGTCAGGCTGACCAATGTGCCGGTCGAGCCGATCGCGCTGGTCATCGCGGTCCCGCTCGGCTACCTGGGGCTGCAGATCCTCGGCTCGCGCGATGCCCGGCGCTATGTCGTGGGGCTGGTCGTGGCGACCATCGGCTGGTTCGCGATCCTCTATCCGAACATCAGCGCGCTGCCGTTGCCGGCGGCGGTCGTGGCCGCCTACCAGGGGATCCTGCCGACGTACCTGTACGCCTTCCAGTTCCCGGTCAGCACGGTCACCCGCAACGCGAACACGCCGTTGCTGACCCCGATGCTCGCGGTCCTGACGATCGCGCTGGTCGTGACCTGTCTGGTGGTCGCCTATTCGGCCTGGGTCTGGAGGCTCGCGCTGGCCGAGGCCACGGCTGCGGCCGGAACGTCCGAGGAGACCGACGGCCTGGCGCGGAGCGGTGGCGCCTGAGGGACCGGCGCCCGGTAGTCCTCCGGCAGCGAGCCCGTGGCGGCCAGCCGGCGGATGACGAAGCCGTAGTAGTCCTCGACCTTGGCCGTCACCCGCGGCCAGCTGAACGCCTCGGCACGCTCGCGGCCGGCGGCGCCCATCTCGGCCCGCAGGACCGGGTCGGACAGCAACCGGCCGATCGCGATCGCGAGCTCCCTGGGCTCGTGTGGCGGGACGAGCAGGCCCTCGCGACCCCGGCGGACGACGCCCTTGTAGCCATGGATGTCCGAGGCCACGATCGGCGCCCCGGCGGCCATCGCCTCGAGCAGTACGATGCCGAACGACTCCCCGCCGGTCGCGGGCGAGGTGAAGACGTCTGCGGTCCGGAACAGCTGGGCCTTCTCCGCATCGGACACGCGACCGAGGAACTCGACCCCCTTGAGGCCGCGCGTCGCGACGTAGCGTCGCGCCTCGCGCTCCTGCGGTCCGGAGCCGACGACCAGCAGCCGGGGCTCGTACCCTGTGCGGCGCAGGATCCGGTGCGCCTTGAGCAGGTCGAGCAGACCCTTGCGCGGCTCGTGGCGACCGACGAACAGCACGTTCGGCGTGCCGTCCTGCCAGCGCGCGAGCGGGACCGCCCCGGCGAAGCGCGGGATGTCGACGCCGTTGGGGATGACTTTGTAGTCGCCCGGGAAGAAGCGATCGATGAAGTGGCGGGCCGCGGCACTGACCGCGATCCGTCCGTGCAGGCGCGCGGCATGACCGCGCATGACCCGGCTGCCGAGCTCGTACGAGGGGGAGAAGCCGGCGTAGGCGTGGAACGTGGCGACGTTGACGCTGCGCGACTCGCGCAGGAGGAACAGCGACAGGAACGGGACGAACGGCTCGTGGAGATGAAGGACGTCGAAGCGCTCGCGTTCCAGCAGGTCGCGGACCTGGCTGATGTAGCGCGGCGAGAACGTGAGCGTCCCGACGGAGCCGTTGGTCGGCATGCTGAAGCCGACGCCGATGCGCAGGATGTCGCCCTCCGAGGCGCGCTGGGGGCCGTGGCTGGCGGTGATGATCCGCACGTCATGACCGCGCAGCCGGAGGTTCTCGTACAGGTAGCCGACGTGCTGGGCCACGCCGCCCGACTCGGGGTAGATGTACGGACAGACCAGCCCGATCTTCACCGCCGGCCCGCCCGGGTCGTCGTGCCGGCCTCGGCCGGCTCGCCGGCCGCCAGCGTGCCATCGACTTCGTAGCGCGGGGGCCGCAGCCGGCCGCCGGGGTAGCCGTGGTCGCGCCCGGTGCCGTCGCGACGCACCCGCCCGGCGACCTCGTCGCGGAGGTCCCGGCTGCGTTTGCGGAGCTGCTGCCCGAAGGTCCCGAGCTGGTCGGCCGTGCCGTGGAACGACCCGTCGTGATCGGTCGTGCGAGTCACGATGGCGCGTCGGAGGTCGGCGGTATCCCGGCCCGGGAATGTCGTCCAGCCGGTCGCGATCGCCTCGAGCGCATGCGCGTCGCTGTTGCCCAGGCGGGCGAGGCCGTGCTGGTCCGCGAACCGGACGACGCGGCGATGCCAGGGTTTCCCGAGACTCGTCGGGTTGAGCGTCTCGAGGCCGTCCGGGTGGGCCGCCTGGTCCGGGTCGTCGAGGAGGCGGCGGAGCATCCAGCCCTGGGCGCACAACGGATACGGGACGAGCGGGTGGGCCGGGATCGCGAGCCCACCCGCATCATGGACGGCCAGGATCGTCGAGCGCAGCGAGCGATACGGCCGGATCGGCCGGTCGAGGCAGAGGCCGAGCAGGTGGCCGCCGAGCGTCGTGACCTCCTCGCCGACGACGACTTCGAACCGGAGGCCGCGGTCGAGGGCCATGGCCCGGCCGGCGACGGCGGCGTCGATCCGCTCGTGGTCGGTGATCGCGATGACGTCGAGGTCGGTCCGCCGCTCGACGTGGTCGAGGACGGCCTCGACCGTCGCGGTGCCGTCGCTGGCGACCGTATGGATGTGGAGGTCGGCGCGACCGAGGCGCGCGGAGGGGTCGGTCATGCCGCCGCTCCGAGGGCCTGGTCCGCCATGGCCTCGAGGTCGGGCCAGATCGGGAAGAAGATCGCCCACCACTGGTCGGGCGCGTCGGCGATGAGATCCTCGAACGCCGTCGCCAGGCGGCTCATCGTCGTCGTCACGCGCTCCCGCCGCGTGCCGTCGGCCGGGATGTCGATCGGGATGAGCCTGCCGCGGAACCGGCCCTTGCCGGCGCGCCGGACGGTCAACGCGTAGACCGGCACGCCGCTCTCCACGGCGAGCATCGCGGGACCCATCGGCAGCACGGCCGGGGCGCCGAACAGCGGGATGGGGATCCCGCCGCCGGTCAGGTCGCGGTCGCCGACGAGCCCGACCGGGATCCCGTTGCGGAGCGCCTCGGTGAGGGCGCGGCGAGCCTCCTTGAGCCCGACCAGCCGAACGCCGTTGATGCCGCGGGTCCGCTCGAAGTACGCCTGCAGCCCCGGGTCGTCGACGGTCTCCATCGGGGTGACGGTCTCGCCGACGTGGTACGCCAGGTACAGCACCGCGAGCTCGACGGAGCCGAAATGGAGCCCGACGAAGAGGACCGCCTTGCCGGGCACGACCGCCTCGGCGATGAGGTCCGGCGTGTCCATCAGGAGCCGCTCGTCGACGATCTCCCGGGTGAGGCTGGGGTTGCGCGCGACCTCGAGGTAGTAACGGGCGGCGTGCCGGAAGGACGATCGCACGAGGCGCTCGAGCGCGATCGGGTCGGTCGCGGCCGCCCGGACCGGCGCGCTGCCGCGCCCGCTGGCGGCCAGCGCGGCACACACGCGACGGAGGTTGCGGCGTGCCTGGGCCGCCCGGCCCGGGGCGAGCCGGTACCACAGGTCGCCCGCCAGCTCGGCCATCCGGAAGAGCGGTCGTTCGGGCAGCCGGCAGGCCAGCCACGAGGCAGCGAACATCAGCCGCCCGCGAACGCTCACGAGGCCGCCTTTGCCGGCTCGCCGGCAGGGTCTCCGACGTCGACTTGGTCGGCCTCGTCCCGGGGCAGGCCGCGACCCGGACCGGGATCCGGCAGCCCTGCCTGCATCGCCGCCGCACGGCGCTCCAGGTCCTCGGATTCCGCGACGCTCACCGGCCACAGCGGCTTGAAGCTGTACCACTGGTGGGGCACGGACCGGATCGCGCCGGCGAGCGCGTCGGCCATCGCCTGGGTCGCCCGCTGGAGCTCGGCGGGGTCGTTCGAGGCGATCACGATCGGGCCGTCCCAGAAGACCCCGAAGGTGCCGTCCGGCCCGCGGTGGATCCAGACCGGCAGGATGTGCGACCTGGTCTTCGCGGCGAGAGTCGCCGGTCCGGCCGGCAGCGTCGTCCAGGCGTCGAACAGGCGGACCGGGATGCCGTCGCTTCGATAGCCCCAATCGACGAGCAGGCCGAGCATCTCACGGCGTCGCAGGACCCCGAACATCGCCCGCAGGTTGCGCCACGGGATGAGCGTGAAGCCCCAGGCGGCCCGTTGCCGCCGAAGCAGCTCGAACAGCTCCGGGAACGAGGTGTCGTCGGCGATCACGCTGATGGGGAACCCGCGGCTGGCGACGCCCGCGGCGATCGCCTCGTTGTTGCCGATGTGCACGGCCGCCAGGATGAGGCCGCCCGGCGAGGCGGCCCAGATCCGCCGCATGTCCGCGTCGCGCTCGTCGAGGTTGCCGACGAGCCGGCCGACCTCATCCGGTGGAAGCGACGGCAACCGCATCAGCTCGACGAGATAGCGGCCGTACTCCCGGTAGGCCCGCAGGGCGAGCGCCCGGACCCGTCGGTCGCCGGGCGGAAGCCCCAGGACATGGGCGAAGTTGGCGTTCGACCAGCGCCGCCTGGCGGGCCACAACAGGTAGGAGGCCTGGGCGAGCAGACCGACGATCGTGCTGGCCGGCCCGGCCGGCAGGACATGGAGAAGCCACGCCGTCGCCCGGTAGGCGAGGACGCCGATCCGCTCGACGATCCTCGGTCGTGCCGCGCCGCGGCGGTGTGGCGACTCGAGCCGCCGTTCCTCGGACGTCACCTGGCCGCGGTGGCCACCTTGGCCTTGGTGCCGGCCAGCCGCTTGACGGTCTTCTTGACCGGGGCTTCGGTCCCGACGAGGGTCTCGTTGTCCTCGCCGCGGATGAACGCCTCGACGCGGTTGAACGCGATGTCGTCGTGGATCTGGATCGGCGGGCTCTTCATGAAGTAGCTCGACGGGGCGACGAGCGTCCCGGTCAGGCCGCGGTCGAGGCCCAGCTTCAGGCAGCGGATCGCGTCGGTGATGACGCCGGCGCTGTTGGGGCTGTCCCAGACCTCGAGCTTGAGCTCGGCGTTGAGCGGGACGTCGCCGTAGGTCGTGCCCTCCATCCGGATGTAGCACCACTTGCGGTCGAGCAGCCACGGCACGTGGTCGCTCGGGCCGACGTGGACGTCGTCGGGGTCCATCTCGTAGTCGAGCATCGAGGTGACCGCGTTCGTCTTGCTGATCTTCTTGGACTCGAGGCGCTCGCGCTCGAGCATGTTGAGGAAGTCGGTGTTGCCGCCGAAGTTGAGCTGGTAGGTGCGGTCGAGGCGGACGCCACGATCCATGAACAGGCGGGTCAGGACGCGGTGGCTGATCGTCGCGCCGACCTGGCTCTTGATGTCGTCGCCGATGACCGGCAATCCGGCCTCCGCGAAGCGGCGCTGCCAGTAGGGCTCGCGGCCGATGAACACCGGGATCGCGTTGATGAAGCCGACTCCCGCCCGGAGGGCCTGCTCGACATACCACTTGGTGGCTTCCTCGCTCCCGACCGGGAGGTACGAGACCATGACGTCGACCTCGCGCTCCTGGAGGATGCCGACGATGTCGGCCGTCGGGCCGGGCGCCTTCTCGATGATCTGGCTGAGGTACTTGCCGAGGCCGTCGTGGGTCATCCCGCGCTCGACGGTGACGCCGGTGTGCTTGACCTGCTGGAAGACGTAGGTGTTGTTGGGCTTGGTATAGATCGCCTCGGACAGGTCTTTTCCAACCTTGTTCTTGTCGATGTCGAAGGCGGCCACGAACTCGATGTCGCGGACGTGGTAGCCGCCGAGGTCGACGTGCATCAGGCCCGGGACGAAGTCGTCCGTCTTGGCGTTCTCGTAGTAGTAGCGGCCCTGGACGAGGCTGCTCGCGCAGTTGCCGACGCCGACGATGGCGACCCGGATCTTGCCGTCCTTGCGCCGTCCGACGCCGGCCCAGGTGTTGGTCGGCGTCGCGCCGTTCCTGCCGTTCTTGCCGTTGGTGCTCACGTGGTTCTCCGTGCTCCCTTAGTGGGTCGTGGTGGTGGCGGCCGACTTGGCCTGGCTGCGGACGTGGAGGATCCGCTGGATAACCGTGACGGTGGCGCCGATCGCGATGATCGCGAGGGCGGCGGCCAGGATCGTCAGGTTGTCGGCCGCGCCGGCGACGATCAGGCCGAGGCTCAGGATGACCAGGCGGATCTCGCGCGGCATGACGCCGATCGCGGCCATCCCGGTCCCGGCCGTGAAGCCGAGGCCCTCCGACTTGGCTCGGGTGTAGCTGACCATGAATGCAGCCCCCAGGGCCGCCGCCGCGAGGATCGCGACTGGATCGGAGCCGGCGAGGACGCCACCCCAGGCGATCCCGAGATAGACGATCGCCTCGCCCCAGCGGTCGAAGACCGAGTCCATGAACGCCCCGAGCGGGCTGACCTTGCCGGTCGCGCGGGCGAGCGTGCCATCGAACATGTCGAACACGCCGCCGATGAAGACCACGATCCCGCCGACGAGCCACAGCTGGGCGGCCAGCAGCGCCGCTCCGACGACGGTGATCCCGAAGCCGATGAGCGTCAGGCCGTCGGGGGTCAGGCCCAGGCGGCCCAGCGCGAGTGCGATCGGCTCGAAGACCTTCTTGATCCGGCCGCGGGACTCGTTGGAGATCGTCATCGGCCTAGCCCGCGACGCCGAGGATGGCGCGCTCGCGAGCCGCGAACTCCTCGAACGCCTCCTCGCGCAGGCGGCAGACCGTCTCGCGACCCTGACGGCGCGTCACCACGACCCCGGCCGCACGAAGCCGGCCGAGATGCCAGGAGACGAGCGGCTGCGACAGCCCGACGTGGGCGATGAGCTCCGCCACCGTGGCCTCGCCGTGGGCCAGGCGCCGGACGATGCGCAGACGGTTCACGTCGGCCATGACCTTGTGGAAGGCCCGCAGCTGACGGAGGTCTTCGGGTTGGGCGACGGCCGCGGCGATCGTGCCGCGGACCCGGGCAGGCGAGGGGGACAGGGCTGAGGCTCCGATTGGGGGTGGTGCGCCGTGGCACATCAACCACGGTTTATATCAATCGCCGTTGATGCTACGCGGGCGCCACGGACGATGTCAACCCCTCGAATCGGCGTCGCGCGGGGTGCATGCTTGGCCGGGATGAAGGTTTTGTCGTCCTCGGGTGTCTTGTCATCGTGAACCGATCGTCCGAGGTCATCGAGCTGGCAGACCACGCGCCGCGCCCACGCCGGCGAGGCGAAACCACGCGCGGCCGCCTTCGTCCGACTGGCGGACGACCACCTCGACGCGGCCTACCGCCTCGCGCGGGCGATCCTGCGCGATCCCGCCGAGGCCCAGGACGCCACCCATGACGCGTTCGTCCAGGCATGGCGGAAGGATGAGCACCCGACCATCGAGAAGCGGGGTCGCCGTGTGGTCGAGGCCGCGTGATGACGGTCGACCGTGCCCCCCAACCGCAACATCTTGCCGTCTCCGGCGTCGATCCAGGGTGGAGGGACGTTGTCGGAACCATGTCGATCGCTCGAAGCACACCCGATCGTCGGAGCCTTGGTCGCTCCCCGAAGCTGACCCTGGCCGTCCTGGTCGCCGTGGTCTGCGGCACTGCGACGATCGAGGTTATCGTGAGCCGGCCGGCCGACCCTGCGTCCGCCCTCGTTGCGTCGAGGGTCGCCGTGGTCGCTCCCTCGGCCGCCGCGTCCGTCGCCGCAACCCTGCCGTCCGCGTCTCCGTCGGCCGGCAGCGGGTTCGCGACGGTCTCGACCCGGACACCGGCGCCGAACCCGACTCCGACCGCCGACACCGGGCTGGCCGCGTCGCTCGAGCCGGACCTCGTCCTGCTCGGCAGCTGGACCGTCGACTACGTGGTCGGACCGGCCAACGGCCATGGGGTGAACATCGTCATCCCGCTCCGACACCTGGACGGGCTCGTCATCGGGCCGGGTGCGACCTTCGACTTCTGGACCGCGATCGGCGAGGTCACGCGACGGACCGGCTATCGGCTCGGGGCGATCATCGTCGGCCACCACATCGACTCCGACGGCGCGCTGGGCGGCGGGATCTGCACCGTGTCGACAGCGCTGTTCAATGCCGCGGCGCGGGCCGGCCTCCAGGTCACTGCCCGGACGAGCCACAGCGGCTATCTCGCGAACTATCCGCTCGGGCTCGACGCCGCGGTCGCCAAGGGCGATACGTTCCGCCAGACGATGGCCTTCCGCAACGACACGACCCAGCCGATCCTGATCCGCACAGTCAGCACGCCCGGCACCGCGAAGGTCGACCTGTATGGAAAGGCACCGACCAGCCGAACCGTCGAGTTCAGCAAGCCCGCCTTGAGCCACAGACAGAAGGCACATGACCGCCACATACGGACGAGGTCACTTCGTCGCGGCGAACACCGCCGCGCCCAGGACCGCAGCGATGGCATGACGGTCATCGTCACGCGCACCGTCCGCGCCGCCGACGGATACCTCATCCGCCGCGACCGATGGACGTCGGTCTATGGCTGGCTCGACGGCCTCGTCCTCGACGGGACCGGCTGACGCTGCCGGCCGCCAGGGGGACCGACATGCGGCGCTCCAGAGCGCCCCACTACACTCCCCGGAATGGACCGCCGCTCCGCGTACGTGCTGCTCGCCGTCATCGGGGCCGGTGTGTTCCTGGCCGGTCTCGAGCTCATGGTCACGGCGGTCGCGCTGCCGTCGATCCTGGCCGATCTGGCCGACCCGGCATCGGGCTCCGCCTGGATCGAGCTGCGCAAGGCGAGCTGGATCATCAACGGCTACCTGCTGGTCTACATCCTGACCATGCCGATGGCCGGCCGGCTGGCCGACCTGTGGGGCGTCAGGCGCCTGTTCATGGGCGCGCTCGCGATCTTCACCGTCGGGTCGGCACTGGCCGGCGCCGCCGCAGACGCTCGACCAGCTGATCGCGGCCCGGCTCGTCCAGGCGGTCGGTGGGGGCGTCCTCGTGCCGGTCGGCACGGCGGCGGCCTCGCACCTGTTCGGTGGGGAGGCGCGGCCGCGAGCGCTCGGGGTCGTCGGCGCGCTGACGTTCCTCGGGATGGCGGCGGGACCGGTGGTGGGCGCGGCGATCATCGGCTCGGTGCATCCGGAGACCGCCCTCGCGGCGGCCGGTGCCGGGGAGGCGGTCACGGCCGTGCTCTCGCCCGCCTGGCGCTGGGTGTTCTACCTCAACATCCCGATCGGGCTGATCGCGCTGACCCTCGCCTGGGCAGCCTCGCCCGACTGGGAATCGCCGCGCCGCCCGGGCCGGGTCGACGTGGTCGGAGCCGCCTGGTTCGGGTTCGCCCTCGTCGCCGGCCTGATCGGGCTGACGCTCATCGGCACGACCGAGATCGCCGGGACGGCCGTCGACCCGAGAGCGGTCACGATCGGCCTGCTGGCGGTCGCCACGGTCGCGTCGGTGATCGCGATCGTCCGCGGCCTCCGGGTCGATGATCCGTTCCTCGATCCGCGCCTGTTCCGGAGCATCCCGTTCAGCTCCGCGGCACTCGTCTCGCTGTTGACCGGGTACGCCTTCGCGACCGCGATCATCGGTGGCGCGGTCTTCGTCGACCGCGTCCTCTATGGCGGACCCGACCAGCAGCGCCTCGCCCTCGGCGCGCTGGCCGGGGCGACCGCCGTCGGGGCCCTCGTCTCCGGGCTCATCGTGCGGGTCGTGCCGCTCCGGCTCGTCGCGCTGGTCGGGATCGTCCTCAGCATCGGCGCGCTGCTCGCGATGTCGCGATGGAACTCGACGGTCAGCCTCGAGACCGTTGCGCTCGGCCTCGGCGCGTTCGGCCTTGGGTTCGGGCTGACCGTGACGCCCCGGTCGACGGCCGCGGTCGAGGCGGCCGGCCGTCGCGCGTTCGGGACCGCGTCGGCGGTCGTGACGGTCGCGCGCATGATCGGGATGGCGGTCGGCCTGGCGATCCTGACCGCCTATGGCTCGACGACGATCGACCGGTTGTACGTCGAGGTCTACGCCACCCCCGACGCCTACCAGCAGTTCATCCCGGAGGGCCTGCGCGACCGCCCGTTGCGCGATCCGCTCGTGGTCGGGGCGCTCGAGGACTGGGCGTCGCGCGAGGCGGCCGCGATCATGGTCGGCCTGTTCATCGTGGCCGCCGCGGTGACCGCCGTCGCCATCCCGCCGAGCCTGGCCCTGGGTGGCTCGCACAGGACCCGGACGCGTATGCTGGACGACGCACCTGGCCGCGATGGACGCGACCGGGGCGACCGCTGCCGGAGGACCCGACACCGATGGCCTCGACGCGCCACGAACCCGGCCTCGCCCTCTGACACGGCGCCCGACATCCCGCTCGGCGTCCACGTCCAGCGGGTGGGGGCGACCGGCCCGGCCGGTCAGCCGGGTACCGTCCGCGTCGTCGCGCTGCAGGGCGACGACGTCCTGGAGCTCGAGGGCACGGCCGCCCTGGCCAGGCTGCCCGGGCTGATCGGCGAGGCGAAACCGTCCGTCTGGGTCGATCTCGTCGCCCCGACGCAGAACCAGTCGCAGCAGATCGGGGACGCCCTCGGCCTGCATCCGCTCATCGTCGAGGACGTCCTCGAGGGCAACCAGCGGGCGAAGATCGAGACCACCGACGGCATCGTCCACATCGTGCTGTTCCACCTGAGCTATGGCGACGCGGTCGTCGCCTCGGAGCTCGACATCGTCCTTGGCAAGGGCTTCCTGCTCACGGTCCACAACACCGATTGGGACCCGCGCACGGGCCATCACCTCGCGGGCGGCGTCGCGCCGATCCTGTCGCACGGTCCCGACCACCTGCTGTGGGCGATCGCCGACGACCTCATCGACGGCTACTTCCCGTTCGCCGACCGGATCGGCGACGCCATCGACGAGGTCCAGGACGAGGTCGTGCGCAAGGCGACCCCGGACACGGTCGAGCGGGTGTTCAAGCTCAAGCGCGAGCTCATCCAGGTGCGGCGTGCGATCAGCCCCGTCCGCGAGGTCTTCAACCAGCTGACCAATCGCGACGAGCAGCTCATCGACGACGACGAGATCGTCTACTTCCGCGACATCTACGACCACGTCATCCGGTTGACCGACGAGCTCGACAACTATCGCGAGCTCGCCTCGTCAACGCTGGACGTCTACCTGACCCAGGTCAACAACAATCTGTCGGTGATCATGAAGCGGCTGACCGGCGTGACCGTCATCCTGGCGGGCATCGGGGCGGCCGCCGGGATCTTCGGGATGAGCGAGGCGGGCGCCGCGCTCAACGGCGCCGAAGCGACCGGGTTCTGGGCGGTGACCGCCTTCGTGGTCGGGATCGCGGTGCTCGGGGCGGTCGTGCTGCACCGGATCGACTGGATCTAGGGCTCCCGTTCCAGGGCGGCCGCCAGCGCGGACAGGGCCCGCGCGGCCTCGAACGGCGTGTCGAGGAGGACGTCCGCCGCGGCGCGGACCTCGTCGGGCATGCCGTGCGGCCCGGTGACGGCGACGGCCAGGCCAGCGCACGTGCCCGCGGCGCGAGCAGCGCGCAGGACCGCGAAGCCGTCGGCGTCGCTCACGTCGTCACCGAACGCCACGACGGTGGCCGGTCGGAGCTTCGCCAGGAGCTCCTCGAATGCCTCCCGCTTGCCACCGGCCGATCGTGGCCGGAGATCGACGACCAGCCGGCCGCGGTAATGGCTCAGCTCATGGGGCGCCAGCTCGCGATCGACCTGCTCGATGGCGGCCTCCACGGCGGCGCGGGCCGCGATCCGATCCTCGGCCTGGCGGACATGGAAGGCGACCGACGGTCCCTTGCGCTCGACGAACAGCCAGTCCGGTCGCCCGAGCGCGTCCGGGACCCGCGTGGCGAGGAGCGCGGCCGGCTCGAGCGACGCCTCGTGGCCGTCCCGGAGGGTCGTCACGATGCTCGACGGACGCCCGCCTCGCGGGTACGTCCCGGTCTGGAGCCCGTGGTCGCCGAGGTATGTCACGCCTCCGACGCGTACCCGCCCGGCGGCGTCGGCCGCGGTCCGGCCGGTCAGGATGGCGACCGTGACGCGCCCGGGGCGCGCTTCCGCAACGCCGGCGAGCCGGCGCAGGGCGCGACGAGCGAGCGGCACGATGGTCGTCGCGCCGGGATCGCGCGAACCCTCGGCGAGCGTGCCGTCGAAGTCGGCCACGACCAGCAGCCGGCCCGGGCGCCGTGCCAGCGCCGCGACGGCCGCGATGGCGCCCGACCGGCCAGCCGTCGCCTCCCAGTCGTGACGAGCGGGCCGGGTCAAGGCGTAACGTCGACCCCGGGCAGGACGGAGAGGGCCGGCGCGGGCTGACCGATATGGAACGCGCCGGCGACGGGCGCGCTCGCCGAGGCGACCGGGGCGGACCCGACCGGCGACGACGGCGTCGCCGACGGTGGTGACGACGACGTCGTCGACGGACTCGCGGTCGCGACCACGATCGACGGGGCAGGCGGCGCCGGTCGCGGCGACGGGGCAGGCGTCGCCGCCGGTGGCGGGTCCGGCGCGAGGGCGACCAGCCCCCCGATCATCAGCCCCGCGACGGCGACCCCGACCAGCAGGCCGGCGACGATCGACAGACGTGCCCTCATACGGGCCGGAGCGTACCAGTACCAGCGGCTGACGGCGTTTCGGTCGGTCCACTGTTACGATGCCGCTCCGATGGCCGCCTTCTTCGACCGGGTCCGCACGCGGATCGTGCCTGCCTGCCTCGCCGCCATCGGTGTCGCGCTCCTCGCCGGCGGGCTGCTGTCATACACAGAATCCGGTCACCGCGGACCCGCTCCCGAGCTCGTCCCCGTCACCGGCCGCGGTCATCACCGCGACCCCCAGCGCGCTCATCTCGCTGCCGCCGATCGGCTCCGCTGCCCCGCCGTCGCCGAGCGCCTCCATCCCGGCCGATCGGGTCGCGACGCGGGTCCGCATCGCGGCGCTCAAGATCGACCTCCCGGTCATCAGCCAGCCGAATGCGAGCTATCCCGCCTGCAACGTCGCGATGTACTACCAGGATCAACGGCTCGGGCAACCCGGCGAGGGTCGCGCGACGTACATCTACGCGCACGCTCGAACCGGGATGTTCCTCCCGCTCCTCACCCAGTCCAAGGTCTCGAACGGCAACAAGATGCTGGGCATGGTCGTCGAGGCCTGGACGAACGACGACCAGCGGTTCCTGTACGTCATCAGCGAGGTGCGGCGACACGTCCCGACGACGAGCGCGTTCATCGCCCCGTTCGCGGTCAAGGCCGAGCAGCTCTGGCTGCAGACCTCGGAGGGCGTCGGGCCGATGCCCAAGCTCCAGGTCGTCGCCGAGTTCCTGTCGCAGGAGGCGGCGCCGCACGACGAGGCCAACCCGGTCCCCAAGCCGGTCAACTGTCACTGAGCGTCCGGCCCGGACGCCGCGTCGCTGGCATCTCAGCCGCTAGCTGCCGATCCTCGGGACGATGGCGTTGGCGGCCGCGCCTGCCGCCTCGAGCAGCCCGGTCGGGAACAGCCCGAGCAGGATCGTCAGCGCCGAGGCGGCCGTCAACCCGCCCCACAGCAGCGCGCCGTGGCGAAGGGACGGCGCATCGCTCCTGGAATCGCGCATGAACATGTAGACGATGACGCGCAGGTAGTAGAACGCCGCGACCGCGGCGTTGAGGACGGTGATGACCGCGAGGATCGTCAACGGGCCGCCGGCCTCGACCGCGGCGAGGATGACCTCCGTCTTGGCGAAGAAACCGGCCGTCGGCGGGATCCCGGTGAGCGACAGGAGGAACAGCGTCATCAGTACCCCGAGGAGGGGTTCCCGCCGCCCGAGCCCCGCGAACGTGCCGAGACTCGACGTCACCCCCGTCCGTTTCTGGAGCGCGGCGATGACCGCGAATGCGCCGAGGTTCATGAACGCGTAGGCGACGCCGTAGAACAGGAGTGCGGAGATGCCGTCCGATCGGTTCTGCGGGTCGCCGGCCCACGCGGCGAGCCCGACGAGCATGTACCCGGTATGCGCGATCGAGCTGTAGGCGAGCATTCGCTTGACGTTGTCCTGCGTGATCGCGACGAGGTTGCCGAGGGTCATGGTCAGCGTGGCCAGGACGATCACGACCGGCATCCACCAATCGGCCAGCGGGCCGAGGGCCTCGACGAACAGGCGCAGGATGAGCGCGAAGGCGCCGACCTTCGGGCCGACCGACAGGTAGCCGGTGATCGGGGTCGGCGAGCCCTGGTACGCGTCCGGCGTCCAGTAGTGGAACGGGACCGCCGCGATCTTGAAGGCGACCCCGGTGGTCAGGAAGGCGAGGCCCATCGCCAGCCCGGGCGACAGCGGAGCCGCGCCGGCCACCACCTTGCCGAGCTCGCCGGCGATGACCTCGATCCGGGTCGATCCCGACAGACCCCATACGAACGACAGCCCGAACAGGAAGATCGCCGAGCTGAACGAGCCCAGCAGGAAGTACTTGATGGCGCCCTCGGTGGAGAAGGCGTCGGTCTTGTGGAAGCCCGCCAGCAGGTAGCCGGGCAGGACCATCAGCTCGAGGCCGAGGAACAGCAGCAGCAGGTCGGCCGAGGCCGAGATCAGCATGGCGCCGGTCATGGCGAACACGAGGATCGCCGCGAACTCGGCGACGGGCAGCCCGCGCGGAACGAGGTAGTCGGGCCCGAACACGATCGACAGCGCGATGATCGCGATGAACAGCACGTCGAGGAACGTCGTCAGGGCATCGACCTTGTAGGCACCGCCGAAGGCCATGCTCGGCGTCGTGCCACTGCCGACGGCGATCGTCAGGACGGCCGTGATCGCGAGGCCGATGAGCGCCACGGCGACTGCGATGTCGCTCTTGCCGGGCCGGATCAGGTCGACGATGAGGATCGCCGACGCGGTCAGGATGCCCGCCACGAGCGGACTGATCGTGACGAAGTCCTGCCAGCTCAATGGGCAGCCCCGCCTTCGGGCTCGAGCGTCGCCTGCCGGGGATGGAGCAGCGCCCAGCCGATCCGCACCAGGACGAGCACCAGGAGGAGGAGCAGGGCCCCGGCGACGACGGTCGACGGGATGGCGATCGGCGCCGACGGCTGGACGGCCGCGAGCGTCTCGCTGACCGTGCTCGAGAACAGGTTGAGGAGGAGACCGGGCTGCAGGCCGAAGATCACCACGAGCGTGCCCAGCGGGACGAGCGTCAGGATCTCGACCGGGGTCATGTCGGTCAGGTGGTCGCCCAGCCCGGCCAGGAAGTCGGACAGCTCGCCGAACACCACGCGGCCGTACATGTAGAGCAGGTAGCCGGCCGCGAGGATCATCACGAACGCCGCGACGGCGGCGGCATAGGGCAGGACCTCGAACGTCCCGACGAGCACGAGGAACTCGCCGACGAAGCCGGACAGCCCGGGCAGGCCCGCCGAGGCGAACACGAAGAAGCCGAACACCGCGGCATAGACCGGGGTCCGTGCCGAGAGCCCGCCCATCTTCGCGATCGTTCGGTCGTGCGTCCGCTCGTAGATGACGCCGACCAGCAGGAACAGTGCGCCCGTGATCAGGCCGTGGTTGATCATCTGGAGGATGGCGCCCTGCAGTCCCTGCTCGGTGAACACGAAGATGCCGAGCGTGACGAACCCCATGTGGCTGACCGACGAGTAGGCCACCAGGCGCTTGAGGTCGGGCTGGACGAGGGCCACGATCGCGCCGTAGATGATCGCGATGAGCGACAGCACGATGATCGCCGGAGCGAAGGTCTCGGCCGCATCCGGGTAGAGCGGCACCGCGAACCGGATGAACCCGTACGCCCCCAGCTTGAGCAGCACCGCGGCCAGGATCACCGACCCGGCGGTCGGGGCCTCGGTGTGCGCGTCCGGCAGCCAGGTGTGGAACGGGAACATCGGGACCTTGATCGCGAAGGCGAGGAAGAATGCCAGGAACGCCGCCAGCTCCAGCCCGCCGGAGAAGCCGCCGGTCGCGGCGTATTCGCGGAGGCGCTGGAAGTCGAACGCCCCGACCCACGACCCGCCGTGGCCGAGCTGGAAGGCGTACGCCGTGGCCAGGATCGCGACCAGCATCAGCAGCGACCCGACCAGGGTGTACAGGACGAACTTGATCGTCGCGTAGATCCGGTTCGCGCCGCCCCAGATCCCGATGATCAGGTACATCGGGACGAGCACGATCTCCCAGAAGATGTAGAACAGGAACGTGTCCAGGGCGAGGAAGACGCCGATCATCCCCACTTCGAGGATGAGGAACGAGATCATGTATTCCTTGATCCGCGTCTGGATCGGCTTGAACGAGGCGAGCATGGCGATCCAGGTCAGGGTCGTGGTCAGCACGACGAGTGCGATCGAAAGGCCGTCCGCGCCGACCTTGTACTGGATGCCGAAGACGGGGATCCAGGCGTACGTCTCGACGAACTGGAAGCCGACCCGGCCCGGCAGATAGCCGACCAGCAGGAAGAGCGAGAGGACGCAGGTGATGACGGCCACCCCGAGCGCGACGCCACGCGCCGACGACGCCGGCAGGGCCGCGACCAGGAGCGCGCCGATCAGCGGCAGGAAGATGACGATCGACAGGATCGGGATCTGGCCGACGTTCATCGTCAGCCCCTCGCCAGGAGCAGGTACGAGCCGGCCATGACGATGAGCCCGATGGCGATACCGAGTGCGTAGTTCTGGACGCGGCCGGTCTGGATCTGCCGCAGGCCGCGGCCGGCGTCGATGGTGCCCGCGCCGATCGCGTTCACCGTGCCGTCGATGACTTCGCGGTCGAACCACCAGATGGCTGCCGCGAGCTTGCCGCCGATGACCATGAACAGCAGGTGGTACAGGTCGTCGAACCACCACTTGTTGAGCGACGCGCGGTACAGGAACGGCGCACGTGCGGTCAGCTCGCGGACGCGTTCCGGGCGCGACGGCATGCGCAGCGGACCGATCTGGATACCGAACAGGCGCCAGGCGATGACGAGGCCCACGGTCGCGATCGTGACGCTGGCGATGATGAGCACCCCATCGATCCCGAACAAGGCGTAAGCCGGCTCGGCGGCCCCGCCGTGGAGGATCGCCTCGCCCTCGTCGAAGATCGGGGCCAGCCACTCGCTGATCCGGCTCGCCCCGAGCGGCAGGCCCAGATACAGCCCGAGGAAGATCGACGGGATGGCCAGCAGGATGAGCGGGATGGTCATCACCGGTGCCGATTCGTGGATCCGGTCCCAGACTTCCTTCGGCCCGCGGAAGGCGCCCCAGAAGGTCAGGCCCATGAGCCGGAACATGTAGAACGCCGTCAGGCCGGCGACGATGAAGCCGATCGCCCAGACCCACACGAAGCCGCTCTTGAGCGACTCGCCCAGGATCTCGTCCTTGGAGAAGAACCCGGCCAGCGGCGGGATGCCGGCGATCGCCAGCGAGCCGATCAGCATCGTCACGTAGGTGATCGGGATCCTGTTCGACAGGCCGCCCATCCTGCGCATGTCCTGTTCCTCGTGGACGGCGTGGATCACCGAGCCCGAGCCGAGGAACAGCAGCCCCTTGAAGAACCCGTGGGTCATGAGGTGGAAGATCGCGGCGGTCCAGGCACCGACCCCGAATGCGGCGAACATGTAGCCCAGCTGGCTCAGGGTCGAGTAGGCGAGGACGCGCTTGATGTCGGTCTGGGTCATCGCGATCGACGCCGCCAGGATCGCGGTGAAGATGCCGATCGCCGCCACCACCACGAGGGCCGACGACGCGTAGGCGAAGATCGGGTTCGTCCGCGCGAGGAGGTACACGCCGGCGTTGACCATGGTCGCCGCATGGATGAGCGCCGATACCGGGGTCGGGCCCTCCATCGCATCCGGCAGCCAGACGTGGAGCGGGAACTGGGCGCTCTTGCCCATCGCCCCGGCGAAGATCAGCAGGGCGATGATCATCACGGTCGTCGGGTCGAGCTTGCCCGCGTTCTCGATGACGGCGCGGATGTCGAGCGTCCCGAGGCTGACGAAGATGAGCATGATCCCGAGCGCGAAGCCGACGTCGCCGACGCGGTTGACGATGAACGCCTTCTTGGCCGCCAGCGCCGCCGAGCGCTTCCGGTACCAGAAGCCGATGAGCAGGTAGCTGCACAGCCCGACCAGCTCCCAGGCGACGAAGACGACGAGGAAGTTGCTGGCCAGGACGAGCAGCAACATGCTGAACATGAACAGGTTCATGTAGGCGAAGAAGCGCCAGTATCCCGGGTCGTGGCTCATGTACCCGATCGAATAGACGTGGACGAGCAGGCCGATCGTCGTCACCACGATGAGCAGGCACGCGGTCAGCGCGTCGATGACGAAGCCGACCTCGACGACGAAGGTGCCGGCCGGGATCCAGGTGAAGAGATGGACTTCGTATCCGTGCGTGGTCTGGGAGCCCGGCAGCAGCGGCGCGGCCTCCGTCAGCACCTGGACGACCAGGCCCATCGCGATGACCCACACGACGAAGATCGCCAGCACCGGGATCCAGTGCGCCCCCTTCCCGAGCCGCCGCCCGACGAGCGCCGTGATCAGGAACCCCGCCATCGGCAGGTACACCAGCCACGGGATCAGCGACTCGAGACTCACCTCGAGCTGCCGCGCGCCGAACCGCGAAGCGGTAACCGCCACACAGCGTTCATTGGCGCATCGAGTCGTATTCGTCGACTAGCGGCGTCTTCTTGTTCCGGTAGATGGCAATGACAATGGCCAGCCCGACCGTCGCTTCGGCCGCCGCGACCGCCATGACCATCAGCGCGATGACCGAGCCCTGCGCTCCGAGGTCGGGGATGAACGCGCCGAAGGCGACGATCGACAGGTTGACGCCGTTGAGCATCAGCTCGATGGACATCAGCATGCTGATCGCGTTGCGTCGGGCGAGGAAGCCGAACGACCCGATGGCGAACAGCATCCCGGCCAGGACGAGATAGGCGTCCAGCGAGTCGCTCACGACGGGCCGCCGGGCTCGCGCTTGGCCAGGAACACGCCGCCGATGATCGCGGCCAGCAGCATCACGCTGACGATCTCGAAGGGCAGCACGAACTGGTCGAACAGGAGCTTCGACAGCGCATCCGTGCCGATCCGGACCCGCTCCGCGGCCTCGCCCCAGTCGGTCGCCGCGATCGCCAGCGCGAGGACGACGGCGATCACGATCGAGGCGATCGCGGCGGGCACGGCCTGGGTCTGGAAGACGAGCCGGCTCGGCGCGTCCTTCGTCTGGGTGAGCATGATCGCGAACAGGATGAGGACGCTGATCGCGCCGATGTAGACGATGACCTGGGCCGCGGCGATGAGCGGCGCGCCGAGGATGACGTAGATGCCGGCCAGTGCCCCGAAGCAGACGATCATCGCGAGGCCGCAGCGGATGATGTCGCGCATCGTCACGACCAGCAGTCCGGCACCGATCATGACCGCGGCGAAGATCCAGAACAGCGCATCCGCCCAGTCCTGGCCGAGGAAGACCAGCATGATCACGGCGATCCCGGTGACGATGCCCAGCACCGCCAGACCCAGGACGATCGGGACGAGGTGACGGATCACGTCGGCGCCTTATTCGTGATCGGTCGGTGCGAGGGCCGTCCCGCCGTGGCCATGGCCGTTGCCGTGACCGTTGCCCGCGATCCCCGTCACCGTGGGCGGCAGCACGGGGAGCATCCGCGACGTGTCGATCAGCCGTCCCTCGGCCGCCGCGCGGGCGGCCCAGTCGCGCTCCCGCCGGATGTAGGTGACCTCGGTCTCGCGGCCGATGGCGGCGATCGCCAGCAGGTCGATCATCGGCTCCTCGCGGCTGGTGTGCGCGAGCTCGATGTCGGCGCCGTCGCGCAGCGCGTCGTATGGGCAGGCATCGACGCAGATGCCGCACAGGATGCAGCGGCTCTCGTCGACGTCGTACTTCTGGAGGACCCGCGGCTTGGGCATCAGCGCGCCGGTCGGGCAGGTCTCGGCGCAGCGGCCGCACGACACGCACGGCGTGTCGTTGAGGCTCATGTCGAGCGGTGTGGTGACCAGCGTGTCGAAGCCGATGCGCATGAAGTCGTAGCAGGCGGCGCCGACGACCTCCGAGCAGACCTGCGCGCAGCGCCCGCAGTCGATGCAGCGTGACGGCTCGCGCAGGATGAACGCGTGGGAGTCGTCGCGGACGTAATCGTGGTTGACGCCGGTGAAGCGGTTCTCGGTCACGCTCCGGTAGCCGGCCCCCTGGTGGTACTGCGGCTCGAGCGTCTGGAGCGTCGTCCCGTACTCGATCCCGAGGCGTCGCAGGTCGCAGAAGCCGATCGCCTCGCAGGTGCACTGCAGGCATCGCGTCGATTCGGCGACCGCGTCCTCGCGGGTGTAGGGCAGCTCGTATTCGATATAGCTGTGGTTGCGCTCCTCCGCCTCGAGCGCCGTCATCCGGTAGCGCGGTTGCTTGGCCTCGCTGGTGAATGGCACGATCGACAGGAACTCGGGCTGCGGCTCGGCCAGCGTCTGGCGCGTCCTGATCGCGCCGAGATCCATCCCCTTGAGGAAGGCATCGACGGCATACGCCGCGCGGCGCCCCTCCGCGACCGCCTGGACGACCGTTGCTGCGCCGATCCGCACGTCGCCCGTCCCGAACACGCCGGGCCGGCCGGTCTCGAAGGTGACCGCATCGGCCCTGAGCCGCGACTGCCGGGTCTTCTCCGGCCCGTCGTTGCCAGGCTGGCCGAGCCAGTCGAGCTCGGGGCCTTGCCCGATGGCGAGGAGCACGCGGTCGCACGGGATCGTGAACTCGGTGCCGGGCGACGGCTCCGGGCGGCGCCGGCCTGAGGCATCGGGCGCCCCGAGGGCCATCCGGATGAACTCGACGCCGGTGACCGCGCCCTTCTTGTTGGTGATGACCCGCACCGGTCCGGCCTGGAAGATGGCGGTGACGCCCTCCTCGATCGCCTCGTGGACCTCGTTCGAGGCGGGCATGTCCTTCATGTCGCGGCGGTAGACCAGGGTCACCTCCGACGCACCCTGGCGGACGGATGTTCGCGAGCAGTCCATCGAGGTGAAGCCGCCGCCGATGACGACGACGCGCTTGCCGACGTGCCCCGGATACGGCAGACCGAGCGTCGCGGTGCGCAGGTACTCGAGGCCGTCGAGGACCTCGGCGGCGTCCTCGCCCGGGATGCCGAGCTTGTTCGTGTCGTAGCAGCCGATGGCCACGACGACCGAGTCGAAGCCCTGGTAGACCAGGTCGTCGAGCGTGAAATCGCGGCCGAGCCCCTCGTTGCAGACGATCTTGCCGCCGAGCCGGGTGACCGATTCGTATTCGGCCTCGAGGACCTCGACCTTGGGCAGGCGGTACTGCGGGATCCCGTAGCGGAGCATCCCGCCGGGCGCCGGGTCGCGCTCGAACACGGTCACGTCGTGACCGGCGAGGAGCAGGTAGAACGCGGCGGCCATGCCGGCCGGCCCGGAGCCGATGACCGCGGCCGATCGCCCGGACGGCGCCTGGCGCTCGTACGGCAGCGGCGGGTCCTCGCCCTCGTCGAGCATCGCCTTGAGGACCTGGTCGCCGGCATAGCGGTGGCTGTCGCGGATGGCGATGGCCTCGTCGACCTCGTCGCGCCGGCAGTGCTCCTCGCATGGCGCCGGGCAGACGCGGCCGAGGACGCTGGGGAACGGGATCGTCCGCTTGAAGATCCGCGTGCTCTCGCGCCAGTCGGCCTCGGCGTTCGCCCTGAGGAAGCCCGGGATGTCGATGTGGCTCGGGCACTTGTTCTGGCACGGCGGCAGGCAGTAGGCGTTGTGGTCGGAGAAGATCAGCTCGAGGTTCGTCCGGCGCAGGCGGCGCAGCTCCTCGGTCTGGGTCTGGACCTTCATCTCCGGCTCGCACGCACGCGAGCACGAGATCGGCGGGTGCTCCTCGCCTTCGACCTCGACCACGCACATGCGGCACGCCCCGAACCCGGGCAGCTTCGGCTCGTAGCACAGGGTCGGGATCTCGATGCCGTTGTCGCGACAGACCTCGAGGATCGTCTGGCCCTCGAAGCCCTCGACGATGCGGCCGTCCACCTCGATCCGGATGCGCGGCGACGACTGCGGACGCTGCGGCGCCTGCGTGTCGAGCAGGCGTTCGGCGAGCGATTCCGGCTCGGTGGCGGGCTGACGGTCTGGGCGCGTGATGAGGTCGGTCATCTTGCCTTCACGAGGATCGCGCCGGCGGCCACTGCGATCGGGTGGCAGACGCCGGCTGGGCAGGCGCTGTGCAGGATGTGCTCGTCCAGCTCGGAGCGGAAGTATCGCATCCCGCTCGACAGCGGGAGGGTCGTCAGGCGCTCGTGGTCGCACAGGGCGGAGGCGATGATATCGGCCGACAGGTCGGCCAGGACGGTCGGATCGGTCGGTCGCGGCCGGCCTTCGACGACGCGATCGGCGATCTCCACGAGGCGCCGGGTCCCGATCCGGCAGGGGATCGTCTTGCCGCATGCCTCGCCCGCGCAGTAGCGCGTCAGCAGCCGCGCCAGGTCGACGATGCAGGCACGGTCGTCGGCGACGACGATCGACCCCGAACCGACGTGCGCGCCGGCCGCGCGGAGCGACTCGAACGTATACGGCGTGTCGAGGAGCTCCGGCGGCAGGAGCCCGCCGGACGGACCGCCGATCAGGATCGCCTTGATGCTGCGGTTCGCCGGCAGCTTCCCCCCGAGCGCGACGATGTCGCCCAACGGGATCCCGAGCGGCACCTCGGCGATGCCGTCGCGCGCCGGCGTCCGGACCTGGACGAGGATCGTGCCCGGTGTGTCCGATGCACCGATCGCGGCGAACGCATCGGCGCCGTTGCGGATGATCCACGGCACGCTGGCGAGGGTCTGGACGTTGTTGACGACGGTCGGCATCCCGAACAACCCGCGTTCCGCCGGATGCGGCGGGCGCTGCTCGGGCTGGCCGCGCTTGCCCTCGAGCGCCTTGAGCAGCACGGTCTCCTCGCCGAGCATGTAGGCGCCCTGGACCGGCTGGACGCGGATGACGATGTCGTGCCCGGAGCCGAGGACGTCGTAGCCGATGAAGCCGGCCTCCTCGGCGGACCCGATGGCCGCCTCCAGGCCCCGGATCCCCTCGGTCGCATCGGCGCGAACCGCGATGATCGTCTCGCTCGCCCCGACCGCGAAGGCGGCGATCGCCGCGCCCTCGACGACCGAGAACGGATCGCGCTCGAGCAGGAACCGGTCGGTGCCGCTCGCCGGGTCGGCGCCGTAGCCGTTGACCACGACATAGCGGCGCGGTGCCTCGGTCGAGGCGGCGGTCCGCCACTTGACCGAAGTCGGGAACCCGGCGCCGCCCCGTCCGCGCAGGCCCGAGCTCGCGATCGTCGCGATCGTCGCGGTCCCCCCGAGGTTGCGGATGACGCGGCGGAGGCCGTCGAACGCCCCGGCCCGGACGGCGGCGTCGAGGTCGAGCGGGTCGGCCGCCGCCGCACGTCCGAGCATGACGGCCGGCCACGCCGCGGGCGTCTTGAGCAGGTCGACCATGCCTAGGCCCGCGCCGGCTTGCCGGCGCCCTTCGTCGTCCGCTTCGACCGGGCACCGGCGAGCGCCACGTCCAGCGCGCCGAGGTAGCTCGCCTCGGGCGGACGGTGGGCGTCGACGGCGGCGGCCTGGGCCGTGGCCTCCGCCGGCTCGAAGCGGAGGTGGCTGTAGTAGGTCGCGGTGCCGTAGATCATCGCGTACCACGCCCCGGTCCGCTGGCTGATCCGCTTGAGCGCGGCCACCGGGAGGTAGCCGTACGACGCCTGGGTCGCCTCGAGGATCTGGAGCATCGACGCCGGGTCGTGGTCGTACTCCTCGAGGATGACGTCGAGGGCGGTCAGGTCGACCGGCGCGAACGGCCGGTAGGCGGGATCGGGCACCGTCCGGCCCGACCGCCGCAACGCGGATTCCTCGCGCCGCTCGCCGTACGTCTCGGGTGCGCCCCAGTGGACGTGGAACCGACCGCGGGTGTCGATGCCGCCCATGTCGATGCACTCGATGGGGCACGCCTGGGCGCACTGGAAGCAGGTCTCGCACTTGAGCGTGCCCCACTCGTCGTAGAGCAGCTGCAGCCGGCCGCGGAACTTGTGCGGCGGGTCGCGGCGGTCCTCGGGGTACATGACCGTGACCTTGGGCTCGAAGAATTGGCGCAGCGTCAGCGCCATCCCCTTCGCGATGCCGA
>CAWHXM010000004.1:0-322421 GCA_963833285.1 uncultured Chloroflexia bacterium
AACCTCGAAGATCGTGTCGATCTCCTCGGTGCTCCAGTCCTGGAGGCTGATGAGGTCGCGGCCGCGGAGGTTGGTCTGCATCGTCGTGGCTCCCTTACTCGGCCGCGCCGAGGACGAGCGAGAGGAGCGCCATCCGCAGCACGACGCCGTTGGCCGCTTCGACCCAGTAGCGCTGGTGGCGCGTCTCGTCGACGTCGGCGGTCAGCTCGTCCATGCGGGGCAGCGAGTGGAGCACGATCGAGCTGCGCTTCGCCTTCGCCCGCATGAGCTCGGCGGTGACGCGGTAGGCGTCCGGCGTCAGCCCGACCTCGCCGCCGGCACGCTCGACGCGGGCCTGCGTGTAGTCGGCCTGGACGACCGGCTCCATATAGATGATGTCCACCTCGCCGATGACGTCGGCGACCGACTCGGCCTCGCGGTAGGCGACGCTCATCGAGTCGAGCTCGGCTTTGAACTCCGGCTTGAGCGCCAGCTCCGGCGGCGAGACGACGATCGCCTCGGCGTCGAACTGCGACAGCGCGTGCAGGATCGAGTGCATCGTCCGCATCCGCATGTCGCCGACGAGCAGGTAGGTCAACCCGTCGAGCGTGCCGCGCTCGAGCAGGATCGTGTACAGGTCGGTCAGGACCTGGGTCGGGTGCTGGCCCCAGCCGTCGCCGCAGTTGATGACCGGCACGGACGACCACTGGGCGGCTTCGGCGGGGGCGCCTTCCTGGAAGTGGCGGATGGCGATGACGTCGCCGTACGACTCGAGCATCCGGAAGGTGTCCTTGAGCGACTCCTGGTAGAAGTCGCCGGCCCGGGTCATCTTGGCGTCGGAGAAGCCCAGGACCGCGCCGCCGAGACGATGCATCGCCGCCTCGGTCGAGAGCCGCGTCCGCGTGCTCGGCTGATAGAACGCCGTCAGCAGCGTCTTGTGCTTGAGGAGATCGCCGTTGCGACGGTCGCGGGCGTACGGACGGAGGTCGTTGGCGACCTCGAACACCCGGAAGAAGTCCTCCCGGCTGAAATCCTTGAGGGTCAGGATGTCCCGACCCAGGAAGCTCCTCATCGTGGTCCTCCGGCGACTGCTGGTTGGTTGACGGCTTCGGTCGCGGATCCCCGGCGGATGCCGGAGAACACGACGGCCACGGTTTCGGTCGAATCGAGGCGCCCATGGCGACGGAGCGCGAGCAGGCCGGCCAGACCGGCGCTGCCGGTCGGATCGACGTCGATCCCGGTCGTCGTGAGCGCGATCTCGTTGGCCTCGAGCAACGTGCTTTCGTCGACGACGACCGGCGTGCCGCCGCTCGCGAGCGTGCCCCGGACGACGGCGAGCCAGTCGTACGTCTCGTCGTCGAGGATCCCGGTCGCGATGCTGTGCGGCTCGGTCTCCCATGGCCACATGAACGCGGACCGGTGGTGGGCCGCCCAGGCGATGTCGTCGGCGGTCGGGACGTCGGTGTCGAGGCGGTGGGCGAGGCGGTCGTGCGCCCGCGCGAGCGGGGCCACGGCCGACGTCTGGACGGGATGGATCCGCGGCACGGCGGCCATCGCGCCGAGCAGGCGCGCCTCCTCGAGACCGCCGATGCACGCGGATGCAAGGGCGCCGCCGCCGACCTGGACGAACAGCCGGTCGAGGGTGGCGCCATTCGTGGCGAGGCTCGTGGCGAGCTCCCAGCCGAGCGTCAAGCCACCCTCGATGGCGAACCCGTTCTCGTTGCCCTGGCAGGTGAAGGCGATCGCGCCGGCATCGATGGCGTCGCGCAGCCGGCGGACCGTCGGATCCCCGCCCGTGCCCGGCTCGCGGACGCACGTCGTCACGTTCGCGCCCAGGGCCCCGAGCCGGGCGACGACCGCCGGGTGAGCGTCGGTCGGCACGAAGACGTCGAGTCCACGCCCTGCGGCCCCCGCCACGACCGCGGCCGCGAGCGCCGCGTTGCCGCAGCTCGCGATCGCCAGCCGCCGCGATCCGGACGCGGTGCCGAAGATCGACTCCGCGACCTCGAGCTCGATGAGGGTGCCCAGCAGGTGGCGCGCCTTGTGCGAGCCGCTGACATTGCCGGTCTCGTCCTTGACCCAGACCCCGCCGTCATGGGCGAACCCGAGGCGCTCGCTGAGCGCGGCCTGCCGCCCGAACGGGGTCACCCGGAACCCTCGTCCGTCGACGGCGGCGATCGCCGCATCGAGTCCCTCGACGAGCGCCACGTAGCGCGCGTCGGTCCAGCCGGCGGCGAGCGCGAGATGGTAGGCATGGAACAACCCGCGGTAGCGCACGAAGGGGTTCGCTTCGGGACCCGTCGGATAGGACAGGCGGGCCGCATCGAGGTAGCGGGTCATCACATGGTCGACGTCGTCGTCCGGGCGAGCCCGCGGGCAGCGCAGGGGGACGGGGCGGTCGTCGGGGGCCTCGTATCCACAGCCGGCGCAGCCGTACGTGATCGGCAGGCCCGGCCTGGCGCCGGCCGGCGTCGGCGGGCCGAGATCCAGGACGCCGGTCATGCGGGGACCTGCGCCCGGGTGCGCTCGTTGAACGCCACGATGAGCTCGTCCCAGGCGGGCAGCGCCGCCCGCAGGTCCCGCCAGAACCCGGGCTCGCGGCGGGCGACGAACGCCTCGTACCCGATGCCCTGCTGCTCGACCCAGGTGAAGTAGCCGAGATTGAAGATCCGTCGCCGGTCGGCCGGCGTGAGCTCGAGCACCCGCTGGGCGTCGGCCCCGCCGCCGAGCACCTGGCGCCCGAACACCTCGGCGGCGTCGACCTCGTCGAACCCGCCCGCGAAGTCACGGGCCAGGACCTTGTCGCGTTCCGTCCGGTACATCGAGGCGCCGTCGGTCGCGACGGTGACGATGACGTCGTCGGGGCCGAGGCCATCCCGGCGCGCGACGGCGATCGAGGCGAGCACGTTGCAGATGCTCGACAGCCCGAACGAGCCGAGCGCCTCGACCAGGGCCGGCGACACGCCGCGGCGGCCGGCGAGATAGCCGCGACCGGTCGCCGTGTTGAACAGCACGTTCAGCTCGTCGGTGGCTCGATCCGAGATGCCGACGACCGTATCGGTGTTCATCACGTTGTGGATGAGCGGGATGTGCTTGTCGCCGATGCCCTGGATGTTGTGCTCGCCGAACCCGTTCTCGAGCATCGTCGGGCACTCGAGCGCCTCGACCGCCACGATCCGGGCGCCGAATCGTTCCTTGATGTGGTCGCCCGCGCCGATCGTCCCGGCCGATCCGGTGGCCGACACGAAGGCGTGGACGCGCAGCGCCGGCTGGCGCTCCTGCATCGACTCGACGATCCGCCCGAGCGCGTGCCCGGTCGCGAGGTAGTGGACGAGGTAGTTCCCGAACTCCGAGAACTGGTTGAAGATGACGTTGACGGGGTCGCGATCGAGCTCCGCGCAGCGATCGTAGATCTCCTTGACGTTGCTCTCGGAGCCAGGGGTCCGGATGACGTCGGCCGGATCGGCGACCCAGCGCGCGAGCCAGTCGAACCGTTCCTGGCTCATCCCCTCGGGCAGGACCGCCACGCCGCGACAGCCCATGATCCGCGAGATCGCGACGCCGCCGCGACAGTAGTTGCCGGTGGACGGCCAGACGGCCCGATGCGTACCGGGGTCGAACTGGCCGGTCACGATCCGCGGCGCCAGGCAGGCGTAGGCCGCGAGCACCTTGTGCGACGCGATCATCGGGAAGCGGTCGCCGAGGGCGACGACGATCGGCGCGTCCACCCCGGTCAGCGCGCTCGGGAGCACGACGTGGGCGGGTAGCGACACTCGCGTCCGCCGATCCGCCCCGTTGTACCAGTGGACGCGGAACAGGTTCGCCGGATCGGCGGCGTCGGGGTCGACGTCGGCCAGGCCGGCCAGCGCGCCCGGATCGACGGCGTCGGGATCGGCCAGTTGGGCGAACGTGGGCATGACGATGCCGGCCTCGGCGAAGCGCCGGACGGTCCGTTCGTAGACGCCCGCGTCGACCACGTCGCGCTCGAGTCCAGGTCGCTCCATCGTTCGACTCCTTGCCGATCGGCGCCGGCCGTTCCGGTCGCGTTCGGGACCAAAGGGACGGAGGTCGGGACCAACAGCAGGGGTCGGGACCAACGGCTCTGACTAGATTCGAACGCGAGGGGATGCCCCGGATAGGGCCAGACGGCCCGCCCGTGGGCACGCCCGATGGCACGAAGGTCGTTTCCCATGCGCTTCACCCTGAACGGGCGCCCGGTCGAGATCCAGCCGCGGGCGGGGGCGAGCCTGCTCGAGGTGCTGCGCGAGGACTGCGGTCTTCGATCGATGAAAGACGGCTGCGCCCCGGAGGGCTCGTGCGGCGCGTGCACGGTCGTCCTGGACGGCCGCGCCGTCGTCTCATGCGCCCAGCCCGCGGAGCGGGTGCAGGGTCGCTCGGTCGTCTCGCTCGAGGGGTTGCCCTCGCCGCTGCGCGACGGGTGGGCCACGGCGTTCACGACCAGCGGCGCGTCACAGTGCGGCTTCTGCACGCCGGGCATCGTCATGAAGTCCGAGGCGCTGCTGTCGAGGACGGCCGAGCCGACGCGCGAGGAGATCGCCCGGGCGCTGGCCGGCAACCTGTGTCGCTGCACCGGGTACGTCAAGATCATCGACGCGATCGCGGCGGTGGCCGAGACGCGGCGGGACGCCGCTCCGGCCGCGGGACCGGACCCGGCGGGCGAGGGGATCGGCGAGCGAGCCGGCCGCTACGAGGGACTCTCGCTCGCGCTCGGTGAGCAACCGTTCGTCGCCGATCTGACGGTCCCCGGCATGGTCCACGGCGCGATCCGCTTCGCCGACCATCCGCGGGCCATCGTCCGGCGGATCGACACCTCGCGGGCAGCGGCCCACCCGGGCGTCCTGGCCGTCGTCACCTGGCGCGACGTCCCGGGCGAGCGCGTCCAGGGGCTTCTCGAGCGGGACTGGCCCCTGCTCGTCGCCGAGGGCGAGACGACGCGCTACGTCGGGGATGTCCTGGCGGCCGTCGCCGCGACGACCCGCCACGCGGCGCGCGAGGCGGCCGCGCTCATCGAGGTGGACTACGACGTCCTCGAGCCGGTGACGGACCCGGTCGCGGCCCTCGCGCCCGACGCGCCGTCGATCCACCCGTCCGGGAACCTCCTGGCGCGCTGTGCGATCGGCCGGGGCGACGTCCCGTCGGCGCTCGCCGGCGCCGCTCATGTCGTCACCGAGACATTCGAGACGCAACGCATCGAGCACGCCTTCCTCGAACCCGAGGCAGCCCTCGCCGTCCCGGGCGGCGGGGCGGGGAAGCCCGCGATGCACGTCCACGCGCAGGGCCAGGGCGCCTGGGAGGACCGGCGCCAGATCGCCTCGATCCTCGGCCTCCCCGAGGCGGAGGTCCGGGTCACGCAGGTCCCGACCGGCGGCGCGTTCGGGGGCAAGGAGGATCTCGGGGTCCAGGGCCATGCGGCGCTCCTCGCACACGTGACCGGGATGCCCGTCCTCGTCGCCCTGTCCCGACGCGAGAGCCTGCGGTTCCACCCCAAGCGCCACCCCTTGTCGATGACCTACAGCGTCGGTTGCGACGAGGACGGCCGGCTGCTCGCGGTCCGGGCCAGGATCGTCGGCGACAGCGGGGCGTACGCCAGCGTGGGGGCCAAGGTCCTGGAGCGGGCCGCCGGGCACGCCTGCGGCGCCTACCGCGTCCCGAACGTCGACGTCGAATCGCTGACCGTCTACACCAACAACGTCCCATGCGGGGCGATGCGCGGGTTCGGGGTCCCGCAGGTCACCTTCGCGCTGGAGGGGCTGCTCGACGTCCTGGCCGAGCGGGTCGGGATCGACCGCTGGGAGATGCGCTGGCGGAACGCGCTCGACGTCGGCGACCGGACCGGGACCGGGCAGCGGCTCGGACCCGGGGTCGGGCTCAAGCGGACGCTCCTCGCCGTCCGGGACGCCTTCCACGCGGCACGCTATGCCGGGATCGCCTGCGGGATGAAGAACACCGGGATCGGGAACGGTGTCACCGAGCGTGGCCGCGCGGTCCTGCGCGTCGAGCCCGACGAGCGCCTGACGCTGTTCCATTCCTGGTCGGAGATGGGTCAGGGCATCCACACGGCGCTGCGCCAGATCGTCTGCCAGGAGCTCGGCGTCGCCGCCGACCGCGTCCGCGTCGTCGTCGACACGGACCATGAGCTCGACACCGGCGAGACGACCGCCTCGCGCGCGACGACCCTCGGCGGGCAGGCCGTACTCGACGCGACGCGCCGGCTTCGCGACGCGCTCGGCGACGGGACGCTGGCCGACCTGGCCGGCCGCGAGTTCGAGGGCGAGTTCGTCGTCGACTGGACGACCGCGCCGGACGGGCACGACGCGGAGCCGGTGACGCACCTCGGCTACGGCTGGGCGACGCAGGTGGTCGTCCTCGACGACGACGGCCGGATCGAACGGGTCATCGCGGCGCAGGACGTCGGCCGGGCGATCAACCCGCTCGTGCTGGAGGGCCAGATGGAAGGCGGCGTGCACATGGGGCTCGGCTACGCGCTGAGCGAGGCGTACGACGTCGTCGACGGCTACCCGCTGACCGAGACGGTCAAAGGGCTGGGGATCATCCCCGCGGCCGGGATGCCGCCGGTCGAGTGCATCATCGTGGAGGAGCCGCAGCCCGAAGGCCCGTACGGTGCGAAGGGCGCGGGGGAGGCGGTCCTCGTCCCGACGGCCGCGGCGGTCGCCGGCGCGCTCCACGCCTTCGACGGCGTCCGCCGGACCCGGCTGCCGATGCGGGACTCGGCGGCCGCCCGGGCAGCGGTCCCGAGACTGGCGACGATGGTCCGCGCCCCAGGGCCCGCGCCGGTCGCGGGTCCGCTCACCGCGGGGAACGAGCGATGAGCCTCCTGCTGACCGGTGGCACGGTCGTCCGTTCGCTCCGACCGCCCGTCGTCGAGCGCGCCGATCTGGCGATCGACGATGGCCGGATCGTCGGCGAAGACCGCGGCGATCGCGCCGCCGAGCGCATCGATTGCGACGGCTGCCTCATCGTCCCGGGCAATGTCTGCGCGCACACGCACCTGTACTCGTCGCTGGCACGCGGCATGCCCTACCACCTCGACCCGCCGATGACGTTCACGGACATCCTTCGCCGGGTCTGGTGGCGGCTCGATCGTGCGCTCGACCCGACCACGATCCGCGCGTCGGCCCTCGCCGGAGGCCTCGAGGCGCTGCTGGCCGGGACGACGACGCTCGTCGACCATCACGCGTCGCCGGCGGCCGTCGATGGGTCGCTCGACATCGTGGCCGACGCGCTCGCCGAGCTCGGCATCCGGTCCGTGCTGTGCTACGAGACGAGCGATCGCGACGGGCCGGACGTCGGCCGCGCCGGCCTGGCCGAGAACGCCCGGTTCATCGACGCGGTTGCCGCCGGAGCGCGGCCGCTCGCGCGGGGCATGGTCGGCGCCCACGCCTCGTTCACGCTCACCGACGAGCGCCTCGCCGCCTGCGGCGAGCTGGCTCGCGAGCGTGGCGTCGGCCTGCACATCCACGTCGCCGAGGACGCGGCCGACGAGCGCGACGCCGAGACGCGGGCGGGGACGCGGGTGGTGGCCCGCCTCGCCGCGGCCGGCGCGCTCGATCGACGATCGCTCCTGGCTCACGGCGTCCACCTCGACCGCGACGAGGTCGCGTTGGTCGCCGAGACCGGTGCGACGGTGGTCCACAACCCACGCTCGAACATGAACAACGGCGTCGGCCGGGCGCCGCTGGCCGCGCTCGGCGACCGGGTCGCGCTGGGCACCGACGGCATCGGCGCCGACATGTTCGAGGAGGGTCGGGCGGGGTACCTGCGACGGCGCGAGGAGGACCTCGCGACCTCGATGGCCTGGCCGCTCGACCGCCTGGCCGAGGGAGCGCGCGTCGCCGGTGAGGCCTTCGCCGAGCCGTTGCTCGGCAGCCTCGTGCCGGGGGCACCGGCCGATCTCGCGGTCCTGCACTACGCGGCCGTCACGCCGGTCGACGCCGGGACCCTGGCGGCGCATTGGCTGTTCGGCCTCGCCGGCGGGTCCGTCCGCGACGTCATCGTGGGCGGCCGGCGAGTCGTGCGCGACGGCCGGCCGACGCGGGTCGATCCCGAGCACCTGGCGGCCGATACGCGCGCGGCGTCGACCCGCCTGTGGACACGTCTGGACGACATCGACGTCCATCCCTTCGAGCGCCTGGAGGCCCCCGCATGGCGAACCTGAGCGTCGAGATCGCGGGACTCCGCTTCCCGAACCCGATCATGCCCGCCGCCGGGCCGCCGGTCCGCGATGGGAAGGCCATCCTGCGCTGCGCCGCGGGCGGTGCCGGCGGGCTCGTGTCCAAGACGATCTCCGTCCGCGCGGCGACCCCACCGACCCCCAACATCGCCGAGATCCCGCACGGCATGGTCAACACCGAGCTGTGGTCCGAGCTGCCGCCCGAACAGTGGATCGACCGCGAATACGCCATCGCGCGGCAGGCGACCGGGCTCCCGCTGATCGTCAGCCTGGGCTACAGCGCGGACGACATCGCGACGCTCGCCCCGCGCATCCGGCCGTTCGCCGACGCGGTCGAGCTGTCCACCCACTACATCGGCGAGGACGCCGGTCCGATGGTCGCCGCGATCGCCGCGGCGAAGGCGACGCTCGACGTCCCGGTCTTCGTCAAGTTGAGCCCGCTCGGTCGCGAGATGGTCCGCGCTGCGGAGCAGGCCGAGGCGGCCGGCGCGGACGGCATCGTGGCGATCAACTCGTTCGGGCCGGTCCTCGCCATCGACCCGGACACGCGTCACCCGTTGCTGGGCGGCAGCGACGGCTACGGCTGGCTGTCCGGCCCGGCGCTCAAGCCGCTCGCGCTGCGATGCGTGCGCGACATCGCGCGGGCCGTACGCATCCCGATCATCGGCGTCGGCGGGGTCGGGCGCGGCACCGACGCGATCGAGATGCTGATGGCCGGAGCCTCCGCGGTGGGGGTCTGCACCGCGGCCATCCTCCACGGCCCGGAGGTCTTCGGCAAGATCGCTCGCGAGCTCGATGGCTGGCTTGACGAGCACGGCTATGCGTCGGCGGCCGAACTGACGGGGCTCGCCCTGGAGGCGATGCCGTCGGCCTGGTCGGGCGGCAGGCCGGTCGTCTCCGAGGCGCCGTGCAACGGCTGCGAGCTGTGCGCGATGGCCTGCCCCTACGACGCGATCGAGGTCATCGACAAGCTCGCGGTGATCGACCTCGAGGCCTGCGCCCGCTGCGGCCTGTGCGTCACGCGCTGCCGGCGCGGCGCGATCGAGTGGGTCCCGGCCGCGCCCGTGGCCTGACGGGGCCGGCGGATCCGCTGGCGCCCGCCTGCGAGGGGCGCCGTCGTGTCAGGCGGCGAGCGGTGCGAACCGCCAGGGCCGCGGCATGCGGCGGGATGGACGAGTGACGGTCTCCGCGGCGGTATCGTCTGTCGATGACGACGCGCTACGAGGTCGCGATCCGACACGATGCGGACGGACGCGTCCTGCTGCTCGCCGACGGGACGCTGCCCGGCTTCACGACGGATGCCCCACCGCCCTGGCAGGACGTCGCGATCGTCGGCGACACCCTGCGCGCACGGTTCGGGCTCGAGGTCATCACCCTGCGCGCGCTGCGGCTCGACGAAGGGGGAGCGAGCCCGGGTCGTGCGGGGCGCCTGTACGAGGCGGAGTTCGTCGGCGGGGCGCTTCCGGACGGCGCGTCGTGGGTGGAGGCGGCCGAGCTCCCCGATCTCGCAGCCCGGCTGTCCACGATCGACGACGACCGGCAGCCGTGGTATCGCCCCGGCTGGCTGGCCGGGATGACGGCATGGATCGACGCCCGACTGGCCGACGCCGGGATCCGCCGGCGCGGACCGGTGCGCCAGGTGCGCGCCTGGAGTCGTGCCGCGCTCCTGACGCTCGAGACGGATCGCGGCCGGATGTGGGCCAAGGCCGTCCCCGGCGTCTTCGCGCACGAGATCGCGGTGACGGAACTCCTCGCCGACGTCGATCCGGGCTTCGTCCCCCCGGTCGTCGCCGCCGACCGCGACCTCGGCCGCATCATCACCGAGCACGTCGAGGGTCCCACCCTGACCGCGATCGGTGACGACCCGGTCATCTGGATGGCGGCGCTGTCCAGGCTCGCCGAGGTCCAGCGTGTCCTCGCGGCGGACCTCGGCGCGCTCCGCGTCGCGGGCGTGGCCGCGGCGCCGCTGGATCGCCTCGCCACGTCGCTCCCGGCCCTCTTGAACGATGACGACTTGCTGCTGGTCGGCCGGCCCGGCGGGCTGTCGATCGACGATGCGGCGTCGCTCCGCGGTCGGCTGGCGGCGCTGGTCGACGCCTGTCGCGACCTCGCGGCCGGCGGCGTGCCCGACAGCCTCGAGCACGGCGACCTGGCCGCCGACGAGATCATCCTGGGGCCGATGGGTCCCGTCGTCCTCGACTGGTCCGACGGGTCGATCACCCATCCGTTCCTGTCTGCCGCCTCGCTCCTCCAGTCCGGTTCGCGATCGGACGAGGCCGCGGACGGACTCGTCTCCGCCTACCTCGGCCCCTGGCTGGCGAGCGGCTCGCTCACGCCCGCGGCTGGGCGAGTCGCGATGGACCTGGCGCGGATCGTCCTGCCGCTCCACCTCGCCGCGATGTACGCGGAGCGGATCCTGCCCGGCCTGGAGCGACCGTCGGAGATGGAGCGTGTGGTTCCGGAGGCACTGCGGGCTATCCTGCCGGGGTGACCCGCCAACGCATCCCCGACGACGTCCTGTCGGCCGCGCATGCGCGCGCCAGGGCCCGCGAGGCGCGCGACTGGCCCGAGGCCGACCGGCTCCGCGCTGAGATCGAGGCGGCCGGCTGGAGGATCGTCGACCGCGGCACCGACTTCGCGCTCACGCCGGCGGCGCCGCCCGACGAGAGCGACGGCGACCACACCCGGTACGGTTCCAGCCGGAGCGTCCCGTCGCGGCTCGAGGAGGCGCCGAGCGGGCAGGCAACGATCATCCTGGTCGCGCTCGACTGGCCCGCCGACCTCGACCGGGCGCTTTCCGGCATTCGAGCGACGTCGCCGCCGGGGACGTCCGTCGTGATCGTCGCCGACGGGCCGTCGGCCGCCCAGGCCGAGGCGCTCGACGCGCTCGAAGCGCTGTCGACGACCGATCCCGGCGTCGCGTCGCCGGCAGGTGGACCCGGACCGCCGATCGAGATCGTCCGGACCAGCGAACGGCTCGGGCACGGGGCGGCGACGAACATCGGCCTGCGGCGGGCGACCGGCCCGGTCGCGGTCCTGCTGGACACGAGCGTCGAGCCCACGGGTGACGTCGTGTCTCCGCTGGTGCGCGCGCTCGACGTCGCATCGGTCGCGGTCGTGGGCGGATGGGGGATCACCTCGACCGACCTGCGCAAGTTCGAGGACGCGCCGGCGGGCGACGTCGACGCCATCGAGGGCTATCTGCAGGCCTTCCGCCGTGCCGACTACGTCGCGCGCGGTCCGCTCGACGAGCGATTCCGGTTCTACCGCAACCTCGACATCTGGTGGAGCCTGGTCCTTCGCGACGAGGGGGAGGGGAGTGTGCCGCGGCGGGCCGTCCGCCTCGACGGTCTGCCGGTCGTCCGCCACGAGCATCGCGGCTACGCAAGCCTCCCCGACGACGAGCGCGACCGACAGAGCAAGCGGAACTTCTATCGGATCATCGATCGCTTCGGTTCGCGTCGAGATCTCCTGGTCCGTGCCCGCGGAGGGGACGCGGCCGGGGAGCGGTGACCGGCGCGGCCGCGTCCCTGGCCGCGGCCGCGCTCAGTCCCGTCGACGAGCCCGCGTGCCCTCCGGCGTGTCGATGACGTCCCAGCCGAGCGCCTCGATCCGAGCCCGCAGGGCATCGGCGGTGGGGTAGTCGCGTGCCGCCCGGGCAGCGTCGCGGTCGGCGACGAGCGCACGGACCTCCTCGGGAACGGTCGCATCGACGACCGGTGCAGCATCCCAGACGCGGTGGAGGTCGAGCCCGAGGACCGCGTCCGCGTCGAGGAGGAGCCAACGGCGCTCATCGGCTTCGATCGGTGAGCGCAGGATCTCGCGCAGGAGCGCGAGTGCGACCGGCATGTCCAGGTCGTCGTCGATGGCCGCGACGAAGCGGTCGTGTAAGGCGCGACCTTCGGCCGACAGGGGAGCGGCCGGCATCGCGGCCCGATCGGTCACGCCGTCCCCGGTGGACTCGTCCCCGTGGCCCGAGACACCCGTCGCGACCCCGGTCGGCCGATCGCCCGCGGCACCGGCGAGCAGGACCGGCGGCGCGGCCCAGGGGCCCGTCGCCGGCGGCGCCCCGAGTGCACGGAGGCCTGACCGGAGCGATCCGAGCGCGGCCGCAGCCGCGGCCAGCGAGCGGTCCGAGTATTCGAGTTTGCGCGAGTAGCGCGAGGTGAGCACCAGGTAGCGGAACGCCAACGGGTCCAGGCCCTGGTCGACGAGCTCGGTCACCCGCTGGAAGTTCCCGGCCGACTTCGCCATCTTCCTGCCGTCCATCAGCAGGAACTCGCCGTGGACCCAGAGGCGTGCCGGGACGTCGCCGACGATCGGCGCGGACTGCGCGATCTCATCCTCGTGGTGCGGGAAGACGTTGTCGATGCCGCCGGTATGGATGTCGAACCGTGGGCCGAGGTAGCGCATCGCCATCGCGGAGCACTCGAGATGCCAGCCCGGGAAGCCCTCGCCCCAGCGCGGTGTCACCCACTTGAGGAGCCGGCCCGGACCGGCGGCCTTCCACAGGGCGAAGTCGGCCGGATCGTGCTTGTCTGGCTCGATGTCGCCACGGTGACCGGCCCGCAGGTCGGCCAGCGTGTTGCCCGACAGCCGCCCGTAGCCGTCGAACGCCGCGACCGAGTAGTACACGTTGCCCTCGGGCGTCGTGTACGCATACCCTGCGTCCTCGAGCGCCTCGGCCAGCCGGAGCATCTCTTCGATGTGCTCGGTCGCTCGCGGGAAGACGTGGGCGGGGAGGATGTTGACGAGCGCCTCGTCGGCGTGGAAGGCCGCCTCGTAGGCCGCCGCGATCTCGGCCGGGGTCTTCGACTCGAGGCCCGCCTGGACGAGCATCGGATCGGCGCCCCGGTCGATGCCCTCGTCGCGCAGATGGCCGACGTCCGTGATGTTCTTGACATGCAGCACGCTGACGCCGTGGTAGAGCAGCGCTCGCCGGATGAGGTCGGCCAGGAGGTTGCTGCGCAGGTTCCCGACGTGCGCGTAGCGGTAGACCGTCGGTCCGCAGGTGTACATCCGGACCCGACCCGGCTCGAGTGGCTCGACCGGCTCGACCCGACGCGTCAACGTGTTGCGGAGGCGGAGCATCGACTGATCCCCGGCGGCGACCGGCAGCTCGTCCATCCTACCGACCCGTCGCGGCGGTCGCCGTCGCCGTCGCGGTCGTGGCGGCCGGCCCTAACGATTCGGTCAGGCCATCGTTATCAGTCTAGAGGCCTCGCGGTCCAATCCCATCGTTCCCCCGGCGGTGTGGACTGCGAGGCCTCGTTCCAGACCCTCGCGAACGCTCGGGCAGCGCCTCTCCGGGCCATCCGGCCGACCCGCCCTATACTCCCGGCGATGCGCCGTCTGCTCGCCCTTGCCCTGCTCGCGACGCTGTTCTCCTCATGCGGGGGACAGCCCGCGGCCGGCTCGGATCGCCCGGTCCGGATCCTGACCGGTCAGCCGACCACCCTCGACCCGGCGGTCCAGGGAGACGCCGGCAGCGCGGCCATCACCGCCCAGCTGTTCGAGTCGCTGACGACCTTCGACCTCGACCTCCAGGTCCGCCCGGCCCTCGCCGAATCGTGGCAGTTCGACGACGGCGGCCGGCGCGTCACGTTCCACCTGCGACCCGGCCTCGCCTTCTCCGACGGGACGCCGCTCCGCCCATCCGACGTCGTCCGCAGCTGGATGCGACTGATCGATCCGGCCCACCCGTCGCCGCTGGCCTCGCTCGTCCTCGATGTGAAGGGTGCGGAGGACTATCTCCGTGGCCGCTCGACCGATCCCGCCACGGTCGCGTTGCGGGCGGATGACGGCGCCGGGGATCTCGCCGTCGACCTCGTCCGACCGGCCACCGACTTCGTCAACATCGTGGCCGGGCCGACCTTCGGAGTCGTCCCACCGCGCGTCGGGACGGACCCGGGCGCGCTCCGCCCGGGCGCCGGTTTCGTGTCGAGCGGTGGATACGTGCTGACCGGATCCACGGCCACGGGCCTTTCGCTGAGCGCGAACAAGCACTACTGGGCCGGTCCGCCGGCCATCTCGAAGGTCGAGCTCGTGGGCGACCTCGGTGGGCGCAGCCCGGTCGAGGCGTTCGAGAACGGCGAGCTCGACTACGCCGGCGTGAGCAGCGTCGATGCGTCGTGGATCGCCTACGACAAGACGCTCGGTCCGCAGCTCCGCAAGGTCGGCTCGCTGTCGGTCCAGTACTACGGCTTCGACGCGAGCAAGCCGCCGTTCAACGATGTCCGGATCCGCAAGGCCTTCGGCGAGGCCGTCGACTGGCGGCGGATGGCCGAGCTGAGCGGGACGAGCGAGACGGTCCAGGTCGCGAACTCGTTGGTACCGCCGGGGATCCCCGGTCGGAGCGATGCCGACTTCGTGCCCCGACACGATCCCGCCGATGCCCGCAAGCTGCTCGCCGAGGCCGGCTATCCGGGCGGCGCCGGGTTCCCCGACACGGTCCTGATGACGGGCGGCAGCGGGTTCGACGAGGCGATCGTGGACGAGGTCGAACGAGAGCTCGGGATCACCCTTCGCTCGGAGACCATGGGCGACGGGTACTTCGACCGGCTCGTCTCGGACGTGCCCGCGATGTGGTCGCTGGCGTGGGTGGCGGACTACCCGGGTCGCAACGACTTCCTCGGCGTGCTGCTCGGGACGGGCGCGTCGAACAACTACGGCAAATGGAGCTCGGCGTCATTCGATGCGGCCATCGCCGCAGCCGTCTCGGCGGCGGATCCCGCGGTCGCCTCGGCCGCCTACGACCGGGCCGAGGGGATCGTTCGTGACGAGGTGCCGGTGGTCCCGCTCCTCTACGGTCCCGGCTGGTCGCTGTCGCGGACCGGCCTCCTCGGTGCCGGCCAGAACGGTCTTGGCATCGTGCGCATGGCGGGGCTGGCATGGGCGGACTGATGCGCCGCCGCGCGCTGGCCCTGCTCGCCGCGGGCTGGCTGGTGCTCGGGCTCGCGCCGGTCGCCGGCGCCGCGACGACGACGTGGGTCGACTTCGGGGCACCGAGCGCCAGCTCGTCGTTCGAGGCCGGGGTGGAGTTCAGGCAACCGGTGACGGTCTCCAAGCCGGCCGGCCGGGTCGAGCTCCTCCTCACCAGCGCCGACGCGATCGGCCCGACGGTGGTCGTGGTCCCGGGGCCGCCGACGACCGGGTCGGCGACGCTGACCTACCGACTCGACCCGGCCGACGGGCACATCCTCGCCAACACCCCGATGGTCGCGCGCTGGCGGCTGATCGCCGCCGACGATCCGACGCAGATCCAACTCGGACCGGACGTCAGGATCACGTACGCGGACGATCGGTTCACCTGGAAGACCGAGACCGGCGGGATCGTGACCGTCCACTGGATCGAGGGTTCCGATGCCTTCGGCAAGCGCGCCCTCAAGATCGCACAGGACGCGATCGCCGAGACCTCGAAGCTGCTCGGCGTCACGGAAACCGAACCCGTCGAATTCGACATCTACGCCGACGAGACCGCGTTCCGCGACGCGATCGGGCCCGGGCTGCGGGAGAACGTCGGCGGTCTCGAGGTGCCCGGGCTCCGGACGCTGTTCGCGCTCATCCCGCCAAGTCAGATCGACGATGCCTGGGTCGGGATCGTCATTCCGCACGAGCTGACCCACCTGGTCTTCAACACCGCGTCGAAGAACCCGTACCACTCCCCGCCGCACTGGCTCAATGAAGGCGTGGCGGTCTACGTCAGCCAGGGCTACGACGCCTCGGATCGCAAGATCGTCCGCGACGCGGCGGCGGCCGGCTCGCTCATCCCGCTCGACGGGCTCATCGGCCAATTCCCGACGACGGCCGACCGTTTCAGCCAGGGCTACGCGGAGGCCGTGTCGGCGGTCGACTACCTGGTGCGGACGCACGGCACCGATGCCCTCGTCGGGCTGATCCGCTCGTATGCCGACGGACGGACCGACGACGAGGCGTTCAAGGCGGCCGTGGGCGTGGACATGACCGCGTTCGCGGACGCCTGGCTCGCGGACCTGAAGGCCAAGCCGCCGACGCGCTTCGGCCCGCAGCCGGCGCCATCCGGACCGGTGCCCGCGGCGTGGAACGGGGCCGCCGGCGGGGTGCCGCCGTCGAGCGCGCCAGGGAATGTCGGACTGGCGCCCGCTCCGAGTCGTGCAGCATCGGCAGTGTCCGCCGCGGCGGGTGCCGCGGTCGCCGACGTGCCCGCCTGGATGCCCCCGCTCGTGGCGCTCATCGGGGTCATCATGGTCATCCTGCTGGTCGTGGCCGCCCGCCGCAACCGCCTGCCTGGTGGCCCGCCATGACGCCCGCCCGGGCGCGGCTGCGCGCCATCCCGAGCTGGCAGATCACGCTCGGCGTGGCACTCCTCGCGCTGGGCTTCCTGATCGCCGCCCAGCTCGCGTCCGAGGGTCCCCGCGTTCGCTATACGACCCAGGAGCGCACCCCGCTGGTCGAGACGGCCACCGGTCTGCAAGCCGATCAGAACACCCTCAAGACGCGCATCCTCGAGGTCCGCAAGCAGATCCAGTCCGCCGAGGGCCAGGGTGAGGGCGCCGCCGACCTCGTCCGCCAGCTCAACGCGAAGCTCCAGCAGGCGCGCATCGCGGCCGGGCTCATCGCGCTCACCGGAAGCGGCATCGTCCTCCAGCTCGAGGACTCCAAGGAGCCGGTCCCGCCGGACGGCAGTGAGTCCGATTACCTGGTCGGGTCGCGCGACATCCGGGCCGTCGTCGAGCAGCTGTGGGGCGCCGGCGCCGAGGCGATCGCGGTCAACGGCGAGCGGATCACCCCCACCTCCGCGATCATCGACATCGGGACGTCGCTGCTCGTGAACTCGGCCTACCTCGCGCCGCCGTACCAGATCAGCGCGCTTGGTCCGACCGACCTGTACGACCGTCTCGGCGCGTCGCCCGGCTTCATCGACTTCGTCCGGGCGCGCAGCGACGGGTACGGCATCCGCGTATCGATCGCCGAGCCCCAATCGGTCGACATCCCGGCCTTCGTGGGGACGGTCACGCTGCGCTACTCGCGACCGCTCGCCTCGCCATCGGCGGCGCCGTCGGCTGCGCCGACCGGCGCGCCGGGAGGCTGACCGTGCGGCGACGGCAGAGCCAGATCGCGATCGCGGCCGTGGCCTTCGTCCTTGGGCTGCTCGTCGTCGTCCAGCTCCGCTCGCAGGCCGGCGACCCCGGTCTCGCGCAACTGTCCGCGCAGGACCTGACGGTCCTCGTCGCCAATCTCAACGACCGCAACGACCAGCTCCGCACCGAGGCTGCCTCGCTCGATCGCGAACTGGCGACGCTCGTCCAGAACCGGTCACGGGGCGACGTCTCCGTGGACGAGATCTCGGCCGACCTCGAGCGCGTCCGGGCGTATGCGGGGCTCGATCCGGTCGCCGGACCCGGGGTGACGATCTCCATCAACGGGCCGATCGACGGCCCGGGCGTCGAGGAGCTCATCAACGAGCTGCGCAACGCCGGCGCCGAGGCCATCGCGGTGGACGGCGTGCGGGTCGTGACCGGCATCGTCGTGGCCGGCGCCGCGGGTGGGGCCGCGATCGACGGCACTCGCCTCGAGGATGGATTCGAAGTCGCGGCCATCGGAGCGCCGGACAAGCTCACCGGCTCGTTGACACGGTCCGGCGGAATCATCGCCCAGCTGGCGGCGACCCAGCCCGACGTCGTCGTCACCGTCACCCCCGTCGACCGCCTCGAGCTCGCCGCGACGACGCGCTCGCTCGTTCCAGCCCATGGTCACCCACGCCTTTGATACCCTGACCGGCCGATGCCAGACCAGCCCGTCCTCACCTTCCTGCTCGGCGACGTCGTGCGCCTGCGCCGCGCGCACCCCTGCGGTGGGGACACGTGGCTGGTCGATCGTCTCGGCGCGGACATCGGCCTGCGCTGCCGGACGTGCGGTCGCCATGTGCTCCTCGACCGGCGTGTGCTGGAGAGCCGTCTCGCCGCATTCGAGATGCGCGGCGACCCGGCCGTGACCGCGGCCGTCGCGCCGGCGACCGACGGCCCGTCCGCGTGACGGCCGAGGCGACGACCCCCGAGCCGGCGGAGGCAGGCCCGCTCGCGGTCTTCCGCAACGGCGGATTCCTGCGCCTCTGGCTGTCGCAGGCGTCTACCCAGATCGGCGGCAACATGGTCCTCTTCGGGCTGACCATCATCGTCAGCTCGACCGGCTCCAAGACCGCGGTCAGCGTCCTGATCCTGACCTTCCTCGTGCCGGCCGTCCTGTTCTCCGCGGTCGCGGGCGTGTACGTCGACCGGATCGACCGCCGGCTGATCCTGATCGCGACCAACGTGCTGCGCGGCCTCGCGTTCGTGGCGCTCTATCTCGCCGGAACGAACATCGCGGTCATCCTCTTGCTCAACATCGCGATCTCGACGATCACCGTCTTCTTCGCGCCGGCGGAGCTAGCGATGATCCCGGTCCTCGTGCCGCGCAGCCAGCTGCTCGCCGCCAATGGGATCTTCACGCTGACCCTCAACGCGGCCTTCGCGCTCGGCTTCGCCTTGCTCGGCCCACTCGTGGTCAAGGTGGCCGGCGCGGAGGCCGTCATCGTGGTGGTGTCCGGGCTCTATTTCCTCGCCGCGATCTTCTGCGTGACCCTCCCGTCGTCCCCGCCGCCCCCCCCAACGGTCGAGGCGCCGCACAGCGCGCTCGGGGTGGGCGAGGCGGGCGGCGCGATGGGTTCGACGCTCGGTCAGCTGCGCGAGGGGTTCAGCTTCATCCGCGCCCACCGGGCGATCACCTGGTCGCTCATCTATCTCGCCGTGGCGGCGTCGCTCGTCGGCGTGCTGGGCGTCCTCGGTCCGGCGTTCGCGAAGGAGACGCTCGGCCTCAAGGCAGAGGACTTTGCGGTCGTCGTGCTGCCGCTCGGGTTCGGGATCGTCATGGGGATCCTGCTGCTCAACTCGTACGGCCGATACTTCCATCGGCGCCGCCTCATCGAGACGGCGCTCATCGCGCTCGGCATCCTTTTGGCGGCACTGTCCGCGGCCGGCCCGATCAGCCGCCTGCTCCAGCGCGCGGACCAGCCCGGTGGGCTCGACCTGTCGGGGGTGACCTCGCTGCTGGCGGTCGTCGTGGTCATCGCGTTCTTCGCCGGGATCGCCTATGGCCTCGTCGCCATCCCGGCCCAGACCGGGCTCCAGGAGGACCTGCCGGAGGACGTCCGCGGGCGGGTGTTCGGCGTGCTCGGGATGCTCGTGTCGGTCGCCAGCTTCCTGCCGATCATCATCGTCGGTCCGATCTCCGACCTCGTCGGCACCACCGCGGTCATCTTCGTCTCCGCGATCGCGGTCATGCTCGTCGGGATCGTGTCCGTGCTGACGCGCGGCCCGGTCGTGGCCGCCGATGCCAGCCCGGCCGCGGACCCGAGGGCGGTCGACCCCATCGCCTCGGCGCTCGGGGCCGACCTTCCGACCTGGACCGGCCACGTGGTCGACCCGGTGGCCGACCCGGTTCCGGTCCCCGCACCGGCCACGTTGCCCGGCCAGCAGCTCGGCTCCCCGGCCCCCGATCCGGTCATGGGCGACGGCCCGCTCGTCCCCGGACACGCCGGCCCGTCCGACCCGACCGACCGCGACTGACCCCGATGGGGCGCGTGGCGGTCGTGTTCACCGGTGGGACGATCAGCACGGTCTTCGACGCGGCCGCCGGCGGCAACGTCCCCACGCTCGACGGTGCGGCCATCCTGGCTCGGACGCCGGGCCTCGAATCGATCGCGGACGTGGTCGCCATCGATCGCGGCCGCACCCCGGCCAGTCATTTCAGGTTTCCCGACCTGCTCGACATCGCTGCGGCCGTGCGAGGTGCGCTCGCGGATCCGGCGATGGACGGTGTGGTCGTCGTCCAGGGCACCGACACCATCGAGGAGACGGCCTTCTGCTGGGACCTCGTGCTCGACGGACCGAAGCCGGTCGTCGTGACCGGCGCGATGCGCGCCTCGGACGACGCGGGCTTCGACGGGCCGTCAAACCTCCTCGACGCGGTGCGTGTCGCCGTCTCGGGATCCATGCGCGACACCGGCGTCGTGGTCTGCCTGGCGGGCTCGATCGAGCCCGCGGACGACGTCGTCAAGATGCACGCCTCTGCCCTCGACACGTTCGCCAGCCCGAACGGTGGATCGCTCGGGCGCGTGACGGCGGGCGCGGTGGCGGTGCATCGGCGACGAACCGGGCGGCGTCACATCGAGACGGTCCGTGCCGCCGAGCGGGTCCACCTCATCACCGCGACCGTGGCGATGGACGGGTCGCTGCTCGACGCCGCGGTCGCCGGCGGCGCGGACGGGATCGTGGTCGCCGCGACCGGCGCCGGGAACACCGACCCGGCGCTCCTCGGGGCGGCCGTCCGGGCGATGGACGCCGGCATCCCGGTCGCCCACGCGTCGCGCTGTCCGGCGGGTCGGGCCGGTGCCGCGTACGCGTTCCCCGGTGGCGGAGCGGAGTGGATCCGGGCGGGTGCGCTTCCGGTCGGCCACCTGTGCGCGGTCAAGGCCCGCGTGGCGCTCGCGCTCGGGATCGGCGCCGGGCTTGACCGCGCCGGGTTGATCGCTTTGCTGGCCGACCCGGAGGCCTGAGTCGTGCCGCTCGAGATGCTCGTCACCGGGCGGATCGCCACCCTCGCCGGTGAGAGCGGGTTCGGCTGGGTCGAAGCCGTCGGCATCCGCGATGGCCGGATCGCGTTCGCCGGCTCCGAGGTCGCGCTCGAGACCCGCGCCGACCCGTTCACCGAGCGGATCGCGCTCGAGCCGGACGAGGTGGCGATCCCCGGGCTGACCGACGCCCATCTGCACCTCGCCGGCGCGGCCGACGCCACGCGCAAGGTCGACCTGTCCGACGCCGCCACCCTGGCCGACGGGATGTCCCGGATCCGGGCTGCGCACGTCGCGGCGGCCGATCCGGACGCCTGGCTCGAGGGCCACGGCTGGGACGTCGATCGCTGGGGTCGCTGGCCGACGGCCGACGATCTCGAGGCGGTGGCGCCCGGCCGTCGTGGGGCCTTCTGGGCGCACGACCATCACGCGCTGCTCGCCAGTCGCGCCGCCCTGGTGACGGCGGGGGTCGACGGAGAGACCGCTGACCCCGCCGGCGGCGTCGTCCGTCGTGACCCTGGCGGCGAGCCTGAGGGCGTGCTGTTCGAGGCGGCGACGCGGCTCGTGACGTGCCACATCCCGCCGATCACCGGTGCCGACCTCGAGGGCCGGATCGTGGCGGTTTCGCTGGCCCTGCTGTCGCTCGGCGTCGTCGCCGTCCACGACCCGGGGCCGCTCTCGCCGGACCCCGAGCTGGACTGGTCGTACCCGGCGTACGCGCACCTGTCGGAGAGTGGTCGCCTGCCGGTCCGGGTGCTCGCCTCGCTGCGCGACGACGCCCTCGACATCGCCCTGGCCGGCGGGCTGCGCAGCGGGGCCATCCTCGGCGCGAACCCTACGGGTCGCGCCCGGGTCGGTTGGCAGAAATGCTTCGCGGACGGGTCGCTCGGATCGCGGACGGCGGCACTCCTCGCCGATTTCGAGCCGGAACCGGGCCGGCCGCTCGCCGCCGACCGCCGGCGGGGCGTCTGGATCACCGAGCCCGCGCAGCTCCGCGAGCGGGTCGAGCGGGCAGCCGCGGGCGGGATCGCGACGCAGATCCACGGCATCGGCGACGCCGCCGTGCGGGCCGCGCTCGATGCCCTCGAGCCGACCGCCGCGAGCGTGCCGTTCATGCCGAAGGTCGAGCACGTCCAGTTGCTCGACGCGGCCGACCTCGGCCGGTTCGCCGCGGCCGGGATCGTGGCCAGCGTCCAGCCGTCGCATCTTGGGACCGACGCCGCACAGGCCCGCAAGCTGTGGGGCGGTCGCGCCGAGCGGAGCGGGTATGCGTGGGGGTCGATCGCCGCCAGCGGGGCGGTCCTCGCGTTCGGGACCGATGCGCCCGTCGAGCCGTTCGATCCGTGGCCCGGGATCGCCCTGGCGGTGCGTCGCGAGGATCCCCGCTGGCCGGCCGGGACGCCGCCGTTCGCACCCGACCAGGCGTTGACCGTGGAGCGCGCGCTCCGGGCGGCCTGTGTCGATCCGCCGCGGTCCGCCCGCGAGACCGACCGTGGGCGGCTCAGCGTGGGCCAGCGTGCCGACATCGTCGTCATCCCGGCCGGGTCGCTGGCCGAGCCAGTCGAACCAGGTGGCGCGCTGGCCACGACCCGCCCGACGCTGGTGCTGGTCGACGGCCGGGTGGTGTTCGAGGCCTAGCGCGGCCGGGGTCGGGGCCCGGGTCTCATACGGCGTCCGCGTCGTTGCCGTCGAGCTTCCGCCGTGCGTCGGCGAACAACCCGTTGAGGATCCGCGACGTGGACGGGAACGCGTGGATCGTCTCGGCCAGGACGTCGACCGGGACGTGCGCCTTGATGGCCAGCACGCATTCGTGGATCGCCGCGGAGGCGTCCGAGCAGGCCATCGCCGCGCCGACGAGCTCGCGCGTGCGGCGGTCGACGACGATCGTGACGTGGCCCAGCTTCGCCTGGACGGTGTACCCCTTCGCACTCCGCGCAACATCGGCCACCAGCTCGAACGCATCGAGCCCGGCGTCGAAGGCGCCGTCCAGCGTGAGGCCGACCGACGACGCCTCGGGGTCCGTGTACGTCGCCCGGGGCAGCGCGCGGTAGTCCGGGAGCACGGGATCGCCCAGGGCCATCCGGACCGCGAGCTCGCCCTGGTAGTGTCCCTGGTGGGTATGGAGCTCCGGCCCGGCCGGGTCGCCGATGATCCACAGCCCATCCGCGATACGGAGCCGGCCGTCGCGCGGGAACATCGTCCGCCCGGTCACATCGACGCCGTAATGCTCGAGGCCGAGGTCGTCGAGCGGGAAGGAACGGCCGACGGCGAGCAGGATCGCGTGGCCCCCGGCGGTCGACCCATCGTCGAGCTCGATCACGTGCCGATCGTCCGGTCGGGCCCCGGCCCGCGCGCGCAGCGCCCGGACGCCGGTCCGCACGTCGACCCCGTCACGTTCGAGGGCGGCTCGGACGACCGCCGAATTCCGGGGGTGGTCGGTCGGGGCGAGGCGCGGCCCCGACTGGACGATCGTCGTCGGCACCCCGAACCGGGCGTAGACCTGTGCCAGCTCGCAGCCGGTCGGGCCGCCGCCGAGGACGAGCAGGCTGGCGGGCAGCTCGCGGGCCAGCGTCGCCTGTCGATTGGTCCACACCGGGATCGTGTCGAGGCCCTCGATGGGCGGTCGCTTGGAGACCGAGCCGACCGCGACGACGACGTTCGCGGCGGTCAGCTCGTGCGTGGCATCGTCGTGGCTGACCGTCACCCGGCCGCGGCTGGTGATCGTGCCCGTACCGCGGTAGGCGACCGCGCCCGCCTGACGCAGCCGCTTCAGGTGGCCCGAATCGTCGGGCTCGGCGGCGTCCGGGGAACGATTGACCATGTAGTCGCGCGCCGCGGAGGCGGCGGGCCAGTCGTACCGCGCCGGGTTCGCCGCGTGTCGAGCCGCCCCGTCGAGGAGCGACTTCGAGGGCAGGCAGCCGATGTGCGGGCAGCTCCCGCCGAACCACAGGCGGTCGATCACGGCGACGGTCGCTCCGAGCTCGCGCGCCTTGTAGGCCGCGGCCTCGCCAGCCGGTCCGGCGCCGATGATGACGAAGTCGAAGCTCTCCATGGTCACCTCGATCGTGGTCGGCTCGACGGGCCGCGCTGACGCCGTGCCTCGTAGGCGAGGATCGCGGCACTGACCGACACGTTGAGACTATCCGCGACTCCCAGCATCGGGATCCGGACCGGCTCGACGTCGTCACCCGTCCAGGCATCGGTCAGGCCGTCGGCCTCCGCCCCGAGCACGATCGCGAGCGGACCGGTCAGGTCGGCCTCCGTGTATGGGCGCTGGGCGTCGACCCGCGCCGCGACCACCCTCACGCCGGCGGTCCGGAGCCAGGCCAGCACCTCGGCCGTCGGCGCCGTCCCGAACGGCACGCTGAAGACGGTCCCGGCACTGGCCCGGATCGCGTTGGGATTGAACGGATCGGTCCGTGGCGAGGCGACGACGACCGCATCGACCCCGGCCCCGTCGGCGCTGCGCAGCACGGCCCCGATGTTGCCCGGCTTCTCGACGCCCTCGATGACCAGGAGCAGCGGATCGACGGGGAGGACGAGGCGAGGCGAGCGCGGTCGACGGGATGCGGACGACCGCCAGCAGCCCCTCGGCGCGCTCGCCGAACGCAAGCCGCGCGAACACCGGTTCGCTCGTCACGTGGAGCGGGGCCGAGCCCGCCCGCAGGCGGTCGAGAGCGAGCCGGGCGTCGGGACCCGCCAGCAGCGGCTCGCAGATGAAGGCTTCGACGACCTCGATTCCCGCGTCGAGCGCGCGACGCAGCTCGCGTGCGCCGTCGACGAGGGTCAACCCGGACCGCTCCCGCTCGCGTCGGTCCCGCAGGGCGATCGCGGCCCTGATCCGCGGGTTCGAGACGCTGGTCAGGACGAGCGGGGTGGGGGAGCGCACGAGGACATCATGCCCGGCCGGCCGACCGCGCGAAGCCACCGAGCGCCAGGCTCCGCCCGTCCGGCGTGGCCAGGGTCAGGTCGCCGGCATCGATCGACGCCGTTCGCCGTCCGGTCGCGGCCGCCAGGTCGCGCGCCAGCCGGTCGCTCCCGAAGTCCTCGGTGTGGGCGGTCAGCAGGACGAAACCGTCGGGCTCGAGGACCTCGCTGCACGCCGCCAGCAGGAGCGGGAGGTCCTCGTCGAGCTGCCAGGCCCGGGATCCCGGGCCGTGCCCGTAGCTCGGCGGATCGAGGACCACCCCGGCGTAGCGCCGGCCGCGGCGAACCTCGCGCCGAGTGAACGTCAGTGCGTCGTCGACGATCCAGCGGACGGGGCGATCGGCCAGCCCCGACAGGTCCGCGTTGTGGCGTGCCCAGGCGACGGTCGGGCGCGCCGCGTCGACGTGGGTCACGCCCGCTCCCGCGGTGACCATCGCGAGCGTGGCCAGGCCCGTGTAGGCGAAAAGGTGCAGCACGGCCGGCGGCGACATGGCGGCCCGGTCGGCGGCCGCGGCCCCGGCCCCGGCGGCGCGCCGCGCGACCTCGTCGCGGAGCCACGAGAGCATCGCCGCGTGCTCCGGGAACAGACCGACCTGGCCGGCGTCGGTCGGCCGGAGCTCGAGCGTGACGCCGTCGATCGTCAGCGGCCACGGCGCGCGCGCCGTCGCCTCGCCGGTCCAGCCTCGGTCGCGGTCGTAGCGCAGGTCGGCGGCAGCCCACGCCGCGGGATCGCCGCGGGCCCCCAGCGCGGCCGGATGGGGCCGATCGATCACGCGGTCGGCGAAGCGTTCGAGCCGTGCGCCCCCGCCGACGTCGAGCAAGGCGTACCCGCCGGCCACCTCAGGGTGTGGTGTCCGGGACCAGCCGGTAGAGCGGTCGGTCGATCTCGGGGTAGCGTTTCCCCCAGGGCAGGCGGATCGTGCCCTCGGCGACCGGTTCCAGACCCGTCTGGGCGTGGAGGGATTCGGGGAACACCATCAACCCGTAGACGGGGCGTGTCTTCGCCGCCTGGGTGAGCGGCCAGACCGGCTCGTCGCAGGTCACCAGGGCTGCCCGGTCGTACGCCTGGAGGGTCACGTCGGGACGCACGCCCTCGACGCACTGTTTGTAGCTGAGCGGGGCCAGTGCGTCCCAGTACGTGACCAGCACCGCGTTCGGCGGCAGGGCCGCGAACACCTGGGCCGCGAACCGCTCGCCGTCGACGTTCGCGGACTGGTCATTGGCCGCGAAGTTCGTGGCGCCCAGGACGAGCGGGAGCAGGAAGACGGCGTAGGCCGCCATCGCCGCTCGCGGACCGGTCAGCCCGATCAGGCCGCGAACGGCCATCTCGGCGGCAAGCCCGAGCCCGATGGCCAGGATGAGCCAGGTCGTCAGCAGGTAGTGCGACAGGTCGCCCATGTAGTTCGCGTAGAAGTAGACGTTGATCACGCCGAGGACGGCGAGCAGCAGCCCGAACCAGCGGTCGCGCACCAGCAGGATGGCGATGCCGATGACCCCGGCGCCCACGAAGACGACGTTGGAGAGCGACAGGAGGTGGTCGACGACCTGGGGCATCGCCGCCGCCGCGGCGCCGATGCTGTCCGGCGACAGGAAGTGCATGGCGCTGCGGAACTGGGCACCGCTGACATGGGCGAAGAAGCCATCCCACGTCAGGAACGGCGCGTAGACGTCGGCCGGTCCGAAGGAGGCCCGCAACGGGACGTACAGGTAGGGCACGAGCCCGAGCACGAACGCGCCGCCGGAGCGGACCAGCAGCCACGGGGTCCGGGTGAGCTCGCGCCGTGCGTCCACGAGCACGAACAACACGACGATCGGCACGACCGTGATCGCCAGGCCGTGGTTCGAGACGCACAGACCGCCGAGGAACGCGCCGATGAGGAGGTCCCGCGGGCGCCGGCTCTCGCGCCACACGAGCGCACGATGGAGAAGCAGCGCGACCAGCAGCAGATGCAGCGTGTTCATCTCGGACAACGTGGCTTCCTGCCAGAGCGTTCCGGTGAGTGCCAGCGCGAGCCCGGCAGCCGCCGCGATGACCGGCCGGATCCCGAGGCGGACCATGATCAGGACCGCCACCCCGGCGACGGCCGCCGCGGCCATCGCCGAAAGCAGGTTCATCCGCCACGCGACCGACCCGGCCGGGACGAGCGTGAATACCTTGCCCAGCAGGACGAACAAGGGGTAGCCGGTCGGGTGCATGATGCCCAGCCGGTACGGGTTCAGCTGCGCATCCGCCCAGTCGCCGAAGCTGACGCCGGGCAGCAGGGTCCGGATGTAGACGAATGCCGCGACCGCGAACGAGGTCACCGCCGCGAGGTTGCCGGCATTCGACCCCGCGCGGAGTCGTTCGAGCAGCCCGGTCCGCGACGTCAGCGGTGGCGATGCGGCGATGTCCAGCGGAGTCTCCTGCGGTACCACTCGGGGCAGTCGCCGGGACGCTAGCACAGAACCGGCGCCATGCACCACGGGCCTCGCTGCGGTGCCGTTGCCACTCGGGGTATGATGCGCGTCGCCGCTGGCCCCTCGATCCGGCGGTCGTGGCTCCGGCACGGACGTGGAACACCCGTGAACCAAGCGGAACCTCGACCAGGCGGAGCGGGGGACCGGCGACGTCGGGCGGCTAGCTCAGCTGGTTAGAGCACTTGCTTGACATGCAAGAGGTCACTGGTTCGAGTCCAGTGTCGCCCACCACATCACGGATATCGCGTCGATCGGGACACCTCGAGCGGGGATCGGTCCGCAGAGAGCCGGGCCACGGCTGCAAGCCCGGCGATCGAACCGCATCGAGACCACCCGTGAGCGGCCGGCGAACCGGCCCGGGCGTCGCCCGTTAGCGCGACCACGAGCGCGCGAGCCCCAAGGTTCGCGAAGGCGGGTGGGACCGCGGGAGTGAACCTCTCGTCCTGTCGATGGACGAGGGGTTTCGTGATTCTCGGAGGAGCTGGGACGATGGGCGACGAGCAGGACCGGATTAGCGAGCCAGAGCACGACGACGAGCTGTTCGAGGCGCCCGAGCGCGGGTCCGCCGACGAGCTGCTCGATGCCGGGGCGCACAGCGACCTCGACGCGATGCGGCATTCGACCGCGCACGTCATGGCCGAGGCGGTCCTCGATCTCTTCCCGGGCACGAAGCTCGGGATCGGGCCGGCGATCGCCGACGGCTTCTACTACGACTTCGAGCTGCCGCGGCCGCTGACGCCCGACGACCTCGCCGCGATCGAGGCGCGGATGGCCGAGAGCGTCGCGGCCGATCATCCGTTCGTCCGCCGCGAGTTCGCCCCGGTCGAGGGTCGCGCGTTCTTCGAGGGTCGCGGTCAGCCCTTCAAGGTCGAGATCCTCGACGACCTCGCGGCCCGGTCCGAGCGTGACGGGCACGCCGATGCCCCCGACGAGCGTCTACGAGCACGGCCCCTTCGTCGACCTGTGCAAGGGACCGCACGTGGCGTCGACCGGCAGGATCGGCCCGTTCAAGCTGCTCGCGGTCGCCGGCGCCTACTGGCGTGGCGACGAGCAGCGCCCGATGCTCCAGCGGATCTACGGCACGGTCTGGGCGACCCAGGAGGAGCTCGACCAGTTCCTCTGGCGTCGGGCGGAGGCGAAGAAGCGCGACCATCGGCGACTCGGTGTCCAGCTCGACCTCTACAGCTTCCACGACGTGAGTCCCGGTTCGGCCTTCTGGCACCCAAAGGGTCAGCGCATCTGGCGCACGCTCGAGGCCGCGATGCGCGAGCTCCAGGAACGGCGTGGCTACCTGGAGATCAGCACCCCGATCGTCGTCAGCGAGCGCCTGTGGCGGCAGTCGGGCCACTGGGACCTGTACCGCGACAACATGTTCCTCATCGAATCCGAGGGACAGACGTTCAGCCTCAAGCCGATGAACTGCCCCGAGAGCACGTTCGTCTATCGCTCGCACCTGCGCTCGTACCGGGACCTGCCGCTGCGCTTCAGCGAGTTCGGTCGCCTGCACCGCAACGAGCGATCCGGCACGCTCAGCGGTCTAACGAGGGTCCGCCAGTTCATCCAGGACGACGCGCATCTGTACGTCCGGCCGGACCAGCTGACCGACGAGATCGAGGCGCTCCTCGGCGAAGTCAAGGAGTCCTACGGCTGGTTCGGCCTCGAGCCACGCTTCGCGTTCGCGACGAAGCCGGACAAGGCGCTCGGCGACCCGGCCCTGTGGGAACGCGCCGAGCAGCTGATCCGGGAGGCGTTCGCCGCGGCCGACATCAGCTACACCCTGAAGCCGAGGGACGGCACGTTCTACGCGCCGAAGATCGACATCTACATCGATGACGCCCTTGGGCGTGAGTGGCAGATGGCCACGATCCAGGTCGATCTGGTCATGCTCCCCGAGCGGTTCGACCTGACCTACATCGACGAGACCGGCCAGCCGCAGCGCCCGATCGCCATCCACCGCGCGATCTACGGTTCGCTCGAGCGGTTCATCGGCATCCTCGTCGAGCATTTCGCGGGGGCGTTCCCGCTGTGGATCGCCCCGGTCCAGGCGGTCGTCATCCCGATCGCCGACCGCCACATCGAGGCCGCGGAAGAGCTTGCGGACGTCCTCCGCGAACGCGGCCTGCGCGTCGAGGTGGACGTCTCGGACAACCGGATGCAGAACAAGATCCGCCTCGCGCAGGAGCAGAAGGTCCCGTACATGCTCGTGCTCGGGGATCGCGAGGTCGAGGCGAGGACGGTCGCGCCACGCGCCCGCAATGCCGCCCGCGGGGAGCAGCAGGAAGCCGTCCCGTGGGCGGAGCTGGCGGATCGGCTGGCGGCGGAGAGCCAAGCGCCCGCGACCGTCTGAGCCTGGCGGGCTGCTCGACACCGTCGGTTGGTGCCCGAACCAGGGCTGGAGCCGCCCGGGATGCGTATCGGGGCGTGCGGTGAGCGCGCTTCGTTGGCGTGGTTACGGTCCGGCGACGAGACCAGTGTGCAGGGCGATGGTCACGATCTCGACGCGGCTGTTCGCCCCGAGCTTGCCTTTGATGTTTCCGACATGGACGGCGGCGGTCTTCTTGCTGATGAAGAGGGCTTCGGCGATCTGACCGTCGGATCGACCGGCGGCGAGCAGTTGAAGGACTTCGCGCTCACGCGTCGTCAGATCGAGCCGGCGGCGTGACCACGCCGGGCGCATGTTTGGCGGCCTGGGTACCGGCTTGTCGCACCCACGCGTCGGCCGAGCCAAGGGCCTCCTCGAGCGTCATCGCCTGGCCCTTGGCAACGGCGGCGGCGTAGGCGCTTGACGACAGGGCGGAGCGATCCCGATCGCGAGATGAAACGAACCAGCCCATATCGTCGCCTGGCGTTCGATTGAGCGTTCTGCTGCGGATCGCGTCGAAGGCCGACCAACAGGTCACGGCCTCGTAAGGCAGGCCACACGCGCCGAGCCATTCAGCGGCACTTTCGAGTGAGGTCAATCCGTGGAATGGGATCTCCAGCTGGCGAGCCCGGTTCAGGGCATCGAGGATCTCTAAGCGCGAGGCGGCAGGATCGCCCGCTCGCAACAGGGCCACGCCGAGGCTCGGCAGAAGGTGCGGTCCTTAGTCGATGGCCGTGCTCTGTTCGTGGAGTGCCATCGCCTCAGCCAGGACACGTACGGCCTCTGACGCGTCGTCCTCCGCCAGGTAGACGCGACCGAGGACCTCGAGCGCGTCGATGACGGCCGCGACGTCTCCCAATGCGCGGCCGTCCCGGAGCGCCTCATCGGCGAGCGCCCTTGTTTCGGTCAAGTCGTGGACACCGTGGCCCGACGCCGCGATCTCACCGAGGAATTGCGCTCGCAGCAGGCGATCGTCCAGCCCTCGGACGAGGCCAACCGCTCGTCGGAGTTGCTCCAGCGCAGCGGAGCGATCGCCGCGGTCAGCGGCTGCATGGCACAACAACACCCGAATCCGGATGGCCCGTACGTTGTCGCCCGACTGCTCGACGACCTGAAGCGCTTCCTCGGCGAGTGCCTGGGCACGCACCCGGCTGCCTCCGTACACCATCTCGTGCCGCGCCATGAGGTACAGCGACGCCGCGCGAATGGCCGGGGGCGCGGACGCCGAGGCCCGAAATGCAACATCGAGCCAATGACCTGCCTCGTCTCGGTGGCCCAGACCTCCGAAGAAACCCCAGGCCACGGTGCCGAGCCTGACCAACGACTCAGGAGGACCGTTGCGTTCCACCCAGTCCAGGGCTGTGCGGAGGTTCGCCGCGTCGTCAAGGTCGATCACCGGACCGATGATTGGAATAGCCTCGTAATCGGAGGCCGACCGCGAGGTGGCGTCAACGAAGTATTCAGCGTGCCGCGCCCGGAAGCGATCGAGCTCATGGCAACGGGCAAGCGAACTCGCGGATGGTTTCCAGCATGGTGAACCGGGGCTCCCCACTCGCGTCCGGGGCGACCCGCACCAGGTTGTGATCGACCAGGCGATCGATCGCGCCGATCACGTCGATCGGGGGGTCGTCAGCGGGATCGGGGATCGCCGCTTCGGCGGCCGGAGCGCTAAACCCTCCAACGAAGCCCGACGCGCGGGTCAGAACGACCTGAGCTGGACGATCAAGCAGGTCGTAGCTCCAGGCGATCGTGTCTCGGAGCGTGCGCTGGCGAGCGGGGGCATCGACTGGGGCGGTCTCGGGTAGCGCGACGCCCTGCTCGAGGCGACGCAGCAGGGCTTCCGCCGTCAGGAGCTTCGAGTGAGCCGCCGCGAGCTCGATCGCGAGGGGCAGCCGGTCCAGTCGGCGGCAGATGTTCTCGACCGCCGAGCGTGTCTCGTCTGTGACGGCAACGTGCGCGTCGACAGCGTGCGCGCGTTCGATGAAGAGATCCACAGCCTCGGTCTCCACGAGCGGGTCGACTCGATACACGCGCTCGCCACGGACGTGGAGCGGCGCCCTGCTGGTCGCCAGCACGCGGAGGTCCGGGGCCACCGCCAGGAGTTCGGCGACCTTGGCACCGCCAGGGGACAGGAGCTGCTCGAGGTTGTCAAGGACGAGCAGCAACGGCCGCGCGGACAGCCACTCGATGAGGGCTTCCGCGACCGAGTGAGGCGGTGCCGGCCTGATTCCGAGGGCGGTCGCGATCGTCGCGGCGATGAGTGCCGGGTCGCTGATCGGCGCCAGGTCGACGAACGCGCTGCCAACCCCCAGCCCTGTCGCGGCCCGCTTGGCGGCCTCGATGGCCAGTCGCGTCTTTCCGCTGCCGCCGGTGCCCGTGAGTGTAACCAGTCGCGCCTCACGCGAGGAGCGTCTCGACCTCGCCGATCTCGCGTTCGCGACCGATGAAGCTCGACAGGGGATTGGGCAGCGTCTTGCCCGGGCCGAGGTCGTCTATCCCGGCTATTCCTGCAACTGGGCTATCGGTTCGAGCAGCCAAGCGCGCCCGTCGTCACTCCTCACGCGCAGTGTGGCAAAGCCTCTCCCAGAAATGAAGAGCGAAATGAAGAGCGACTGAAGAGCTCCCCGATGTCGTTGGCCCTCCTTATCTCGAGCGTGGGACCCGTTGAACGGGTTACTCGAAACGAGGCCGGAGGGTCCCATGGACGCGCGAGTGTCAGGTCCGAGCAGTCGCCTGTCGATCGACACTGTGGTCATCATCGGCATCGAGCTGTCGGGCTGCGCCGATGCACGGGGAAGCACCTCGGGGCCGACTGCACGCGAGACCTCAGGCCAGATGCCAACACCGATATGTCGCTCGCGGAGCGACTGTGGCCCCCGATTGATGGGTGGCTTGCAGATCACGTTCACTGGCTGGCTCTGCACGGTCGGCTTCCTGGCCAGGGACATGGTAACGCGGGACATGTACATCCTGACCGCGGGTCACTGCGTCGCCGGCAGCGGCGTTTCGGCCCTCTGGTCGCATCACGGCGCCGCGGTCGGGCGCGCCACCGCTGAGGCCTTCCACGCCGGCTCGAACGCCGACGTCGGTGAGATCGAGGTTGCCGAATCCGAAGCGGGCAATGAGGTCTACGGCTCGAGCAACACCGACATTCGGAGCGTGACTGGTTGGGCGCCGAACTCCTCCCAGACGGTCGGGTCGAAGGTCTGTCGTTCGGGTGGAGCATCGGGTTGGCGCTGCGGATCGATCGTGGCGGCCGATGACGATGCAACGATCGACGGACGGCTCATTCACCACACGTGGCGGACCGACTTTCCGTCGGTCACGGGGGACAGCGGCTCACCGGTAGTCGACCTCGATGGGAGGGCAGCCGGCATCGTGATCGCGACGACGCCGACGCAATCCCTGTACTCGACCGTTGACTGGATCGCGACCGAGCTGCCCGCTCGTCCTTGCGTCAAGCCGGGTTGCGATTGATCCGCGGCCCACGCTCAGCTGTTTGGCCGACAGACGCCCGGTCGAGGCCGATCGAGCGTGCGATGGGTCGAGCTCGTGGGTCGGGTGCGCCCCGGCGTGCCCATATCGACCCGCAAACCCCGGATCTGCTGCCCTGGGCAGCGCGGACGTTGGTAGGGAGGGCCGCGGGCGTCGCGGACCGGATCGCCGCGCCGCCCGCCCGCACGCCCCCTGCTCCCGATCCCCGATCGGGCCCGCCCTCACGCCGCCGCGCGGCCCGCATCGGCCTGCCGATTGTCGCTCCGGAACGGCCTATGCTATCCTCCCGCTTCGGCCGGAAACCGGGTCGTCGTCTGCCCGTGCCGGTCGCTGGATGAACGCAACACGAAGGGGATAGACCATCAGTCGAGACCTGCGCGTCAACCAGATGATCCGCATCCCACAGGTTCGGGTCGTCGATGAAGAAGGTGCCCAGCTTGGTGTCATGCCCACGCCAAGGGCGCTCGAGATGGCGCAGGAACGAGGCCTCGACCTCGTCGAGGTCGCCCCGATGGCCTCGCCGCCGGTGGTCAAGTTCCTCGACTTCGGCCAGTACAAGTACGACCTGACGAAGCGGGAGAAGGAAGCCAAGCGCAAGCAGCGTTCGGTGACCTTCAAGGAGGTCCGCCTCTCGCCGAAGATCGGCACCGGCGACTTCGACACGAAGGTCCATCGGGCGATCGAGTTCCTCGAGGACGGCGATCGGATCAAGGTGACCGTCCGCTTCCGCGGCCGGGAGCTGACCCACCCGGAGCTCGGCCGGATCCTCCTCGCGAGGTTCGTCGACCGGGTCAAGGAGCACGGGGTCGCGGAGCGGACGCCGCTCCTCGAAGGCAAGTCGATGCACATCACGATGGCATCGCTGCACAAGCCGAAGGTCCACGAGGCACCCGCCCCGCGGGGCGGCGAGGCCGCCGAACCAAAGGCCGCAACGGAAGCGGCGACGACCGCCAGCGCAACGACCAACACAGGACCAACGACCGCAGGCGAACCAACGACCGCCACCGAACCGAAGACCACGACCGAACCGGCGCCGCCGCCGGCCGCAGCCCCCGACGTGACGGACGTCCGTCCGGCTGCCGCAGAGGTGGTGGTCGCGACCAGCGTGGCCGAGACCAGGAGCGAAGCGAAACAGAGCACGCCGGCCCCGGCGCCGGTGACGTCAGGAGAGTGAGGCCCTCGTGCCCAAGATGAAGAGCCACAAAGCGGCCCAGAAGCGGATCGGCGTGACCGGCAGCGGCAAGGTCATCCGCGTCAACGCCTGGAGTGGCCACCACCTCGAGATCAAGTCGTCGCGCCGGACGCGCCGCTACGCCGGCAAGTCCGTCATCGGGCCCGAACACGCCAAGCAGGTCCGTCGCCTGCTGCCGTACCTCTAGGAGCAGGTTCCATCCATGGCACGAGTCAAGCGGGGCGTCACGTCCCACCGGCGCCACAAGCGCCTCATGCAGGACGCGGAGGGCCGCAAGGGCACCAAGTCCCGGCTGGTCAAGCCGGCGCGCGAGGCCCTGCTGCACGCCCTCGCCTACGCGACGCGAGACCGCAAGCAGCGCAAGCGCCAGATGCGCCAGCTGTGGATCATCCGGATCAACGCCGCGGCGCGCCAGAACGGCCTGACCTACGGTCAGTTCATCGCCGGCCTCAAGAAGGCGGACGTGGAGATCGATCGCAAGATCCTGGCCGATCTCGCCATCCGGGACGCCGCGACGTTCGGCAAGATCGCAGAGCTCGCGAAGAGCGCCTGATCCCGACCCGCCGGCCGGCCGTCCGTCGCACCTCGACGGCCCTGCCGGGGGTGCCCCCGATCAGCCTCCGACCAGCCCTCGACGTCGGCGGCGCTCGGGGGCTCTGGATTCCCGGACCACAGCTGGAAGGACGGACGTGGACCTCGCCGACCTGACGCGCGATCTCGAGGCGTTGCGCGACGATGTCCTGGGGTCGATCGAAGCGACCGCCGACGTCGCGTCGCTCGAGGCGCTCGAGCTCGACGTCCTCGGCAAGAAGGGCCGTCTGACCGCGGTCCTGCGCGGGATCGGGGCGCTGCCGGCCGACGATCGGCCGCGCGTCGGTGCGGTTGCCAACGTCGTCCGGAGCGCGATCGAGGCGGCCCTGTCCGAGCGCGGGACGCAACTGCGCGGCTCCGCGCTGACCAGCCGCCTGGCCGCCGAGACACTCGATATCACGCTGCCGGGCCGGCCGATCCGGCGCGGCAGCCTCCATCCGAGCATCGAGGCGATGCGCGAGATCGCCGAGATCTTCGCCCAGTTCGGCTTCGTCGTGTACGAGAGCCCGGAGATCGAGGACGACCTCACCAACTTCCAGATGCTCAACATCCCACCCGACCATCCTGCCCGCGATCTGTGGGACACGATGTACGTCGACGTGGAGGGCCACCTCCTGCGAACGCACACCTCACCGGGGCAGATCCGCGTCATGCAGCAGGTCGAGCCACCGATCCGGGCGCTGCTGCCGGGACGCTGCTACCGCTACGAGGCGACCGACGCCTCGCATGGCTCGGAGTTCTTCCAGGTCGAGGGCCTGATGGTGGACGAGGGGACCACGATGGGCGACCTGCGCGGGCTCCTCGAGCAGTTTGCCGCGGCGATGTTCGGCGCCGACAAGCGGACCCGCTTCCGCCCCGGCTACTACCCGTTCACCGAACCGTCCGTCGCGTTCGACGTCGAGTGCCTCGTCTGCGGCGGCTCCGGTTGCCCGGCCTGCGGTCGTCTCGGCTGGATGACGATCCTCGGTGCCGGGATGGTCCACCCGGTCGTCCTGCAGTACGGCGGGATCGATCCGGAGCGCTACCAGGGGTTCGCCTTCGGGATGGGTCCGGAGCGGATCAAGATGCTCAAGCACGGCATCACCGACCTGCGGCTGTTCCTCGACAACGACCTGCGCTTCCTGGAGCAGCTCCGATGAGGGTGCCGCTCTCGTGGCTCGCCGAGTACGTCGACATCGACCTGACGCCCGAGCAGCTTGCCGAGCGGTTCACGGTGCTCGGCATGGAGGTCAAGGGGATCATTCGCTGGGGCGACGACTGGCGGAACGTCGTCGTCGGTGAGCTGCTCTCGGTGGATCGCCATCCACGTGCCGATCGACTGTCGCTGACGCGTGTCACGCTTGGCGACGGCCAGCCGCTCGAGATCGTCTGTGGCGCCACGAACATCGCGGCGGGCCAACGCGTCCCGGTCGCCCTGCCCGGTGCCGTGTTGCCCGGCGACCGCCGGATCGAGCGGACCGAGAAGATGGGCGTGGTCAGCAACGGCATGCTGTGCTCGGGCGACGAGCTCGGGCTGACCGCCGACGCGGACGGGATCCTCATCCTCCCGACGGACGCGCCGCTCGGACGGCCACTCATCGAGCTGTTCGGCGATACCGTCCTCGATCTCGACGTCAAGCCGAACCGCGGCGACCTGTTGTCCATCGTCGGCCTGGCGCGCGAGGTCGCGGCCGTGACCGGCCGGCTGCTCCGGTTCCCGCCGAGCGATGTCATGGAGTCGGGCCGACCGACGACCCAGCGGCTCTCGGTCGAGGTCGTCGACGGCGACCTCTGTCCACGCTTCGTCGGGCGCTGGGTGGGCGGCGTCCACGTCGGGCCGTCCCCTGATCGCATCCAGATGCGCCTGCTCGCCGCCGGCCACCGCCCGATCAGCAACGTCGTCGACGCCTCGAACTACGTCATGGTCGAGCTCGGCAAGCCGATCCACACGTTCGATGCGGCCGCGGTCCACGATGGCCGGATCATCGTCCGGCGCGCCCGGCCCGGGGAGCGGTTCGAGACGCTCGACCACGCCGAGCGCGAGCTCGACACCGAGACGCTGGTCATCGCCGACCCGGCCGGGCCGATCGGCATCGCCGGCGTCATGGGCGGCGCCGCATCCGAGATCGGCGACGGCACGACCGACGTCGTCATCGAGTCGGCGATCTTCGACCCGATCAGCATCCGGCGGACGGCCTTCCGCTACGCGCTGCGATCGGATGCCAGCCTGCGCTTCGAGAAGGGCCAGGAGACCCGCCTGGCGCGTGTCGGAGCGGACCGCACGGCCCGCCTGATCGCCGAGTGGGCCGGCGGGCAAGTCGCGCCGGGTGTCGTCGACTCCGACCCGGTAGAGCCGTTGCCGGCCCGCGTGGCGTTTCGGCCGGCACGCGTCAACCGGCTCCTTGGAACCGCGTTCGACAGCACGGAACAGCGGGCATTGCTCGGGCGGGCGGGGATCGAGACCGAGCCGGCCGTCCCGGGCACCCGCATCCAGGTCGCCGCGGGCACGCGACCCCTCGACGTGGCGGCGGGCGGCGAGGACGTCGTCGAGGCGATCGTCCCGACCTGGCGGCGCGATCTCGCGATCGAGGGGGACATCATCGAGGAGGTCATCCGCATCCGCGGCTACGACACCGTCCCACCGACCCTGCCCGACACGCCCGTGCCGCCGTTCCGTCACGATCCGCTGGCGCTGCGGAACGCGGTCCGCGAGACGCTCGTCGGGGCCGGCCTGACCGAGGTCGTCACGTACGCGCTCGTCGCACCGAAGCTCATCGAGCGTTTCCCGGCCCACGACGACGGCACGCTCGATGGCGAACCGGAGCAGCGCGCCGCGGGCCGCCCGGTCGTCGTCACGAACCCGCTGTCGAGCCAGCACTCGGTGCTGCGCCAGAGCCTGATCGGCAGCCTGCTCGAGGTCGTCTCGACGAACCTGCGGGTCGGACGCGAGGACGTGGCCATCTTCGAGGTCGGGAAGGGCTACGGCGCCACCGGCCAGCCACCGACGCGTGAATGGTGGCGTCTCGGCTTCGCCCTGACCGGGGCGGCGCTCCCCCGAGCTGGGACCTGCCCACGCGGCCATACGACCTCGGGGACGCCAAGGGCGTGCTCGAGCTCATCTGCCGCCGGCTTGGCTTCCCGGCGCCGGCCTTCGGCCCGATCGTCGACGATCCGAACCTCCATCCGGGACGGGCGGCCCGCGTGACCGCCGGCGGCTCGCTCGTCGGCCGGCTCGGCGAGCTCCATCCGGAGACGGTGGCCGACTTCGACCTGCGCGCCGAGCGGATCTACGTCGCCGAGGTGGCCGTGGCCGGCCTCGCCGGTGGTCGACCGACCGACCCGCGCGTGACCGCGCCGTCGCGCCATCTTCCGGCCGAGCGCGACCTGGCGGTCATCGTCGCGGCCGAGCGACCCGCCGCCGACGTCGAGGCGGCCATCCGGCGGCACGGCGGACCGCTGCTCCGCGGGGTCGGCCTGTTCGACCTCTACCGCGGCAAGCCCCTCGCCGAGGACGAGCTGAGCCTCGCCTACCGGCTGACGCTGGGCGACGAAGAGCGGACCCTGACCGAGGAGGAGCTCGACGCGGCCGTGGCCGCGGTGATGGCAGGCCTGGCGGCCGACGTCGGAGCGCGCTTCCGGACCTGACCGGACCGCAGCAAACCCACCTTCTGCGCCCTTCCGGGATGGTCGGGCATGGTACTCGCGGCGCATTGCGGCGCTCGGATGGCCGCTGCTACCCTTGCCCGGCTCCGGACCCGCCGGATGCCGCATCACGGAGGCGCCCGCGTGGATCTGACCAGCATCACCACCGTCGACTTGCTGATCGTCCTCTATTTCATCGGCTTCTTCGTGCTCGGCTTCGCGCAGGGGACGATCCGGCGGCTGCTGGGGATCGGCTCGATCCTGTTCTCATGGTTCCTGGCCGCCAACCTGGCGGAGCCGGTCGGCAGCTACCTCGGCAGCAACTGGACGCAGTTCCCGTCCGAGTACAGCTACATGATCGGGTTCCTGCTGATGTTCGTCGCCCTGAGCGTCATCTTCGCGCTGATCATCCAGGGCTTCTACAAGCCGCAACCGCTGTTCCAGAAGGCGCGCTTCGCGGACGAGATCATCGGTGGCATCCTGGGGCTCGTCCAGGCGGCGATCATCCTCGGGGCGCTGATCGTGATCCTTGACTCGTTCTTCCAGATCCCGGGGATCCCGGAGAGCCCCAACGAGCTGCCATTCCTGCGCGGCATCTGGGAAGCCATCGACCCGACGCAGACCGCCGCGATCTTCCGCGAGACGCTGATCCCGGCCTTCTTCGTGGTGACCGGCTTCCTCGTGCCCGACAGCATCGAATCCGCCTACCCACTCAACTGAGCGTCATCGATCGCGCCGTCCTGGCGCGGCCGTCGCTCGAGGCCGGGCGCGCGCTCATCGGGGCGCGGCTCGTGCGCGACGACCAGACCGGGCGGCGCGTCGGTCGCATCGTAGAGGTCGAGGCCTACATCGGGCGCGACGATCGCGCCTCGCACGCGCGCTTCGGCGAGACGGCCCGCAACCGGGTCATGTTCGGACCGCCGGGCCATGCCTACGTGTACCTTGTCTACGGGATGTACGACTGCCTCAATGTGGTGACCGAACCGGCCGGGTCGCCGGCCGCGCTGCTCGTCCGCGCCGTCGAGCCGCTCGAGGGTGTCGACTCGATGCGCGTCGATCGGATCGTCCACGCGACGTCCCGCCGTCGGAGCCTGACTGCCGAGGGCGCCGCGGTCGAATCGGAACGGATCGCCGCGCTCCCGCGCGAGCGGCTGGCGAATGGGCCTGGTCTCGTCGGCGCCGCCTTCGGGATCGGTACCGGCTGGACGGGGATGGACCTGTGCGACCCGGCGTCGCCGGTGCGCCTCGAGCTCGCGCCGCGCGACGAGGCGGCGCCGGTCGTCGACGCCACGCCGCGGATCGGGATCGCCTACGCGGGCGAGCCATGGGCCACGCTGCCGTGGCGGCTGGTCGAGCGGGGTCATCGGTCGCTGTCCGCCCTCGCCACGACCCGCACCCGCTGACGGGCAGGGACCGGCCGTGGATGAGCGCTCCCTCGGGCTGCTCGAGTTCCCGGCCGTGCGGGAGCGTCTCGCGGGGGCCACCTCGTTCGGACCATCGCGCCGGATGGCCGTGGCGCTCGAGCCGTCGGCCGATCCGGTCGTCGTGGCGCGCTCGCTCGACGAGACGGACCAGGCGCGGAGCCTGATCGAGGAGCGGCCGGGCGTCGGGATCGGGGCCGCACGCGACATCGGACCCGCCATCGAGCGGGCCGCTCGCGGCGGCCGGCTGGAACCGGCGCAGTTCCTCGAGATCGCCGAGACGCTCGACGCGACCGCCCGCCTTGCCACCGCGCTCGCCGACGAGCGCCGAGCCCTGCTGCGCGAGCTCGGTCGAGAGCTTCATGCGCTCCCCGCGTTGCGCTCGACGCTGGCGCGCAGCTTCGACCCCGTCGGTGAGCTGCTCGACACGGCATCGCCGCGCCTTGGCGGCCTGCGGGCCGCCGTCAGGGTCGCCTACGACCGGCTGCGCCGGCGTCTCGACGCGCTCGTCGGCGCGGAGCTCGGCAGCGCGCTCCAGGAGCCGATCATCACGCTGCGTAACGGCCGCTACGTGGTCCCGGTCAAGGCCGAGGCCCGGTCGCGGGTCAAGGGCATCGTCCACGATGCGTCGGGGAGCGGCCAGACGCTGTTCATCGAGCCGCTCGTGGCGGTCGAGCTGGGGAACGCCTGGCGCGAGGCGCAGGTCGCCGAGGCGGAGGAGGTCGCGCGCATCCTCGACGAGCTGTCGGCGTTCGTTGCCGCCAATGCGGACGCCCTGCGCCAGACGCTCGCGGCGCTGGCGCGCTTCGACCTGTGGGCAGCCAAGGCGTCGCTCGCCGCCGACATGGATGCGACCCGGGCGGAGACCGCCGATCGGCCGGAAGTCGTCCTGCTGTCGGCCCGCCACCCTGGTCTCACCGGCCGCGTCGTGCCCATCGACATCCGGCTCGGCGATGGCTACACCGCGCTCGTGGTGACCGGACCGAACACCGGCGGCAAGACGGTCACGCTCCGAACGCTCGGCCTCCTGAGCCTCATGCACCAGGCCGGCCTGCACGTCCCCGCGTCGGCCGGCAGCCGGCTGCCGATCTGGCGCGACGTCTTCGCCGACATCGGCGACGAGCAGTCGATCGCCCAGTCGCTGTCCACGTTCTCCGGGCATCTCCGCTCGATCATCCGGATCGTCGAGGCGGCCGGACCCGGCACGCTCGTGCTGCTCGACGAGCTCGGTGCCGGGACCGATCCGACCGAAGGCTCGGCGCTCGCGCAGGCCCTGCTCGACCACTTCATCCGGGCCGGCGCACTCGTCGCGGCGACGACCCACTACGCCGAGCTCAAGGCCTACGCGCACACGACGCCGGGGGCCCGCAACGCCGCTGTCGAATTCGACCTCGAGACGCTGTCGCCGACGTATCGACTGTCGATCGGGCTGCCCGGTGGCAGCCAGGCGTTCGCCATCGCCGAGCGACTCGGCCTGCCCGCGGCGATCGTCGACGACGCTCGCTCGCGATTGACCGAGAGCCAGCGCTCCTTCGAGGCGACCCTCGCGTCGATCCGCGCGACCGAGGGTGCGACCAGCGAGGCGCTCGACCGGGCGAGGGCCGCCGAACTGCGCGCCACCGAGGCGCTCCACGTAGCCCAGGAGGAGCGCCGCCGGGCGCGGCGCGAGCGCGAGGAGGCGGTTCGCGTGGCCCGCGCCGACGCGGAGCGGATCGTCGCCGACCTGCGCACTGAGGTCAGCACGACGCGTGACGCGCTCGAGCGCGAGACCGTGACCGCGCCGGCCCTCGACGAGGCGGTGGCGCGTGCGGAGGCCGGCCTGGCGCGCCTGCCGGCCGGCGAGGCGGTCTCGCCGCCGGAGCCCGTCGTCGAGCGCACGTGGCATCTCGGCGAGCGGGCGCGGAGTCGCTCGGGCGGCTGGGAGGGCCGTATCGCCGCCCTCGAGCGCGGTGGCCGGCGGGCGACGCTCGAGGCGGGCGGGATGCGCGTGACGGTCGACGTCGACGACCTCGTCCCGGCGCTCGGCGACGAGGCGTCCGACCGGGCGCACGAGGGTGCACGCGCCGGCGCGACGTCGAACGCCGCGGAACTGCGCCTGGAGCGGGCCAGGTCGGTGGCGTCGTCGCTCGACCTTCGCGGGGCCCGCGTGGACGAGGCCCTCGAGGCGCTGACCCGCTACCTCGACGACGCGGGCCTGGCCGGACTCGACAAGGTCGTGATCATCCACGGGATGGGCACCGGCGCCGTCCGCGATGCGGTCCGCGCCACGGCCGCCGACCATCCCCTGGTCAAGTCACTGCGCCCGGGCCAGCGCGGCGAAGGCGGCGACGGGGCGACGATCGTCGAGTTCTAGCGCGGCTTGGGGGTGCGCGTCGGCCGCGGGGTGTTGAACGGGCGCGGGGTACGGTCCGGCTCAGTCGGGCGTGGGATGCACGCGGTCGGCGACGCGAACGGATCCGGGAAGATGAACGGGTCGCAGTAGACCGGCGGCTTGTACAGCGGACAGAGGCCCTGGGGCATGAACGGCGCGCCCCATGTCCGCCCGAACGGCGTGAAGGAACCGTTGTAGAAGTACACGGTCCGGGTGCCCTTCGGCCCACCGCGGACGCCGGAGCCCTTCGCCGCACGGGCTGCCCACGCGGCGTTGGCCTTCTGCCAGGCAGGGAAGTTCGACTCGACATCGGACAGGTTGAAGAAGCCCTTGGTGACCTTCGGCCCCTGGCAGCCGTCCTGCCACAGCAGCCCCGTGGCGGCGTCGATCGAGGCGGCCACCCGGAGGGTCTCCTTCTGGGTCGGGATGGTTCCCGGCACGAAGTACTCGGTGATCTTCTTGGTCGTGAACGGGCCCGGTCTCAACCCGGTGAACGCGTCGATGGTGGCGGTCTGGACGTCCGCGGGCGGCTTGAAGGTGGCGATCTTCTCGCCGCCGGTGACCTCCTGGATGATCGACGACCAGAGGGGCGCCGAGGTATCGAGCGAGAGCTTGCCGTCGTTGGGACTGTTGTCGCTGTTGCCCATCCAGACCCCGACCGAGATGGCCGGTGCATTCGTGTCGGCCGGGGGAGCCACGAAGCCGTAGGCGGCCACGTCGCGGTTGTCGCTCGTCGTGCCGGTCTTGTAGGCGGCGGGGCGTCGGGTCTTGCCCTCGAAGATGGCCCACTTGCCCCAGAACGGGTTGACCGTCTTGTCGGTGTTGCCGGCGAGGATGTCGGTGATGACATAGGCTGCGGCCGGGCTGATCACCTGGGTCCCCTTGGGTGCGCCGTCGGCCGGCGGCCAGACCACCTTGCCGTCCGAAATCGATGATCTGGTCGATGACCCGCCTGGGCATCCGGACGCCACCGTTGGCGATCGTGTTGTACGCGCCGAGCAGGTCGATCGGGTGGACCTCGAGCGTGCCGATGCCCATCGACAGGACCGGGACCGCCGTCTTCGGATAGCTGAGCCCGAACTGCTTGGTGCGGTCGTAGACGTGGTCGAGGCCGCTCATGATGGTGGCCTTGATGGCCGGGATGTTGAGCGAGAACTGGAGCGCCGAGCGGAGGCGGACCGGGCCGCGCTCGAGCTTGTCGGCCTGGATCGGGATGAAGCCGCCACCGAAGTTGGTCGTGACGTCCATGAGGATCGTGGACGCGGTCAGGGTCTTGTCGTCGATGCCGATCGCGTAGTCGACGGGCTTGATCGCCGACCCCGGCTGCCGCCAGCCGTCGGCGAGGACGTCGAACTGCGGCTGGAACTTCTTGTTCCCCTTCGACGTATAGCTGGCCGACCCGACGTACGCGAGGACCTCGCCGGTACGGTAGTCGGTGACCGCGGCGGCCGCGTTGTTGATGTTGTGGCCGCGCAGGCCGAGGATCCACGACCGGTCCGCCTTGGGGATCTTGCGGCTGCTCAGGATCGCGGCCGGGTCCTTGGAGTTCGGGGCGCGGGCCGCAACGTAGACCCACTTCTCGGCCGTCTGCTGCATCTGCCAGTCGAGGCTGGTGATGACGCGGTAGCCCGCGGTATCGACCTCGGGGCAGGTGTTCGGGTTGTCCGGGCAGTACATCCGACCGAGCTCGCGGCGCACCTGCCAGACGAAATGGGGTGCCTTCCAGTCGGCTGAGATCTGCTGATGAAGCTCAGCCGGCTCCTCCTTGGCCGCCTCGTACTCGGCCGGCGTGTGCTTGTTGCCGGTCAGCGGACTGCGCGACTTCATCAGGTCGAGGATGTGGTTCCGGCGCTGGACGATCTCCGAGTTCGGGGGTACGACCATCTTGAACTTCGTGCACTCCTGGCCCTCGGCGACGTTCTCGAGGCAGACTTCGTCGGCGTTCCTCACCAGGTCGAACTTGGTCGGCGACTGGGGGATGGCCGCCAGGATCGCGTCCTGTGCGAGGGTCAGCTGGTCGAGCGTCTTCCCGAAGTAGCTCTTGGCGGCAGCCTTCACGCCGTAGCTCTGGTTCCCGTAGAAGTTCTGGTTGAGATACGCGGTGATGATCTGCTGCTTGCCGGCATCGCCGGCGGGAAGCGCCTGGGTCAGCCGGATCGACTGGATGATCTCGCGCGCCTTGCGCTCGTAGGTCGAGCCCTCGAACGCCTCGGCGGGGAGCAGTCGCGCCCGGACGAGCTGCTGGGTGATCGTCGAAGCTCCGCGGGGCTTGCCCGACAGGGTATCGAGCCCGGCCGACAGGATGCCGATCGGGTCGAAGCCGGGGTTGGACCAGAAGTCCTTGTCCTCGATCGAGGTCGTGGCGTCGAGGATCTCGCCGGGCAGCTGGTCGAACGTGACGAGCTCGCGCTTCAGGTCGCCGAGCCTGGCCAGCTCGATCTTGCCGGTCCGGTCGTAGATGATCGTCTGCTGCTCGAAGTCGATGTTCGTGAGCGCCTGGACGGGGTCGGGCAGCCCGGCCGCGTATTTGTTATAGGCGTTGACGGCCACGAGCGCACCCGCCCCGGCGACCAGTCCGGTCGTCAGGACGAACACCATGAGGACGACGAAGAGGATCTGCCCGAAGGTCGTTCCGGCATGTCCTTGCGGTCGGCGCCCGAGTGCCTTTCGACGGCGCTGGCGCCTCGCGAGGGTGGTCTGCATCTGTGGCCGCACGATAGCATAGGGGGCGTGAACGAACGGTCTGCCGCCTCCCGGATGGTCGAGACGCCTCGACGCCCGTGCCTGTGACGGGCGCCCCGGCGCCCGAGGTCGGCCTGGGCGGGCTGCTCGCCGAGCTCGAGTGGCGGGGCATCCTCCACGCGACGACAGCGGGGCTGCCGGCACGGCTGGCGACCGGGCGTTCGATCAGCGGGTACATCGGCTTCGACCCGTCGGGTGCGTCGCTCCACGTCGGTCACCTGGTGCCGATCTTCGGGCTCCTCCGCCTCCAGCGGTTCGGGGGACGGCCGGTCGCGCTGGTGGGTGGCGGGACCGGCATGATCGGCGACCCGTCGGGCCGGTCGACGGAGCGGAACCTGCTCGACGTCGCCACGCTCGAAGCGAACCTCGCGGCTCTTCGCGTCCAGCTCGAACGGTTCCTCGATTTCACGCCGGATTCAGGCGCGATCATGATCAACAACCTCGACTGGCTTGGGAAGCTGTCGCTCATCGACTTCCTGCGCGACACGGGCAAGCACTTCACGATCCCGTACATGCTCGCCAAGGATTTCGTCCAGGTCCGGCTCGAGCGCGGGCTGTCCTACACCGAGTTCAGCTACATGCTCCTCCAGGCGTACGACTTCGCTCACCTGCATCGGACGCTCGGCGTCGAGCTCCAGATGGGCGGTGCCGACCAGTGGGGCAACATCACGGCCGGGCTCGAGCTCATCCGGCGGACGAGCGCTGGCGGCGAGGCGGACCTGGCCGGCGACGACGCGGACGGAGCCGACGCCGCCGGGGACGTGACGGACGCCGCCCACGGCCTCGCCTACAAGCTCTTGCTCTCGCCGTCCGGCACGAAGTTCGGCAAGAGCGAGGCCGGAGAGTCGGTCTGGCTCGACCCGGCGCGCACCTCGCCGTATGCCTTCTACCAGTACTGGGTCAACACCGACGATCGCGATGTCGGGACCTACCTGCGCTGGTTCACCGAACTCACGCGCGACGAGATCGAAGCGCTCGAGGCGGAGATGTCCCGGGCGCCGGAGGGCCGGGCGGCGCAACGCGCGCTCGCCCTCGACATCACGACGCGGACGCATGGCGCGGAGGCGGCGGCCCATGCCGTCGCCGATTCCGAGGCCAGGTTCTCAGTCGGCGCGATCGACGATCCGGCGGTCCTGTCCTCGCTCTTCGAATCGGCTGGAGGGTTCACCTTCGATCCGGCGTCGCTGGCCGAGGGGACCGCCGTCGTCCTCGCCGACGCCGGTGTGTTCGCCTCGAGGGGCGAGGCGCGCCGGATGATCGCCGCTGGCGGGGTGACGATCAACGGCAGGCGCGTGACGGACGCGGCATTCGTCCCGGAGCCAGTCGCCGGGGAGTGGCTCGACGTCCGCATCGGCAAGCGGCGGCGCGAGGTCGGCCGGCGGCGCTCCTAGGGCGTTCCCCGTGAGGCGTCAGGGGCGGTGCCTTGACCGCAACGCCTCGATGACGACGGCCGGCGCGAGACCGCGTTCGGCGAGCAGCACGAGGGCGTGATAGACGAGGTCACCGGTCTCGGCCGCGAGGGCGGCGCGCGTCGCGGTTCGGTCCGCATTCGATGTCTGCGCGACGGCGTCGTCCTTGGCCGCCAACAGGACCTCGGTCGCCTCCTCGGTGACCTTGCGCCCGACCACGTCGACGCCGCCCGCTACCAGGCCCGCCGTGTATGACAGCTCGGGTCGAGTCTCGACCCGCTCGGCGATCGTCGCCCACAGCGTCTCGAGCCAGGCGAAACCCTGGCTCGTCCGCTCGGCGGGCGCGCCGTCGGGGTCGAAGCAGCTTCGCGTGCCGCGGTGGCAGGTCGGGCCGGCAGGATCGACCGCCAGCAGCAGGGCGTCGCCGTCGCAATCGGCGGCGAGGTCGACCAGGCGGAGGACGTTCCCGCTCGTCTCGCCCTTGCGCCACAGCCGCCCGCGCGAGCGCGAGTGGAAATGGACCTCGCCGGTCGTCAGCGTCGCCGCCAGTGCCTCGGCGTCCATGTAGGCGACCATCAACACCCGCCCATCGCTCACATCCTGGACGACGGCGGGCAGCAGGCCGGCCGCGTCGAACGTCAGCCGCGGCGGCGCGGGTGTCATGCGACGGCCTGCGGGACGTGGCGCACCGGCAAGCCGGCGGCGGCCATCGCGGCCTTCACGTCGGCGATCGAATGGATCCGACGATGGAAGATCGATGCGGCCAGCACGGCGTCGGCGCCGCCGTCCCGCACTGCCCGGACGAAGTCGGCGGGGGCCGCGGCACCGCCCGAGGCGATGACCGGGACGCGGACACGCGACGTGATCGCCCGCAGGAGGTCGGTATCGAAGCCGGCGCCGGTCCCGTCACGGTCGATCGAGGTCACCAGGAGCTCGCCCGCCCCGAGCTCGACCGCACGCCGGGCCCATGCGACGACGTCGAGGCCGGTCGGTTCGCGGCCGCCCTTGACCACGACCTCCCAGGGGCCGACCGGGGTCGCCGCGAGCGCATCGATCGCCACCACGACCGCCTGGCGCCCGAACCGCGCGGCGCAGCGGCTGATCGAGCGTCGGATCCGCGACGGCGGCCGTGTTGAACGAGACCTTGTCGGCCCCGGCGCGCAGCACATCGCGCATCTCGGACACCGTCCGCACGCCGCCGCCGACGGTCAGCGGGATGAACGCCCGGCGGGCGGTCCGCTCGACGATGTCGAGGAGCGTCGCCCGCCGTTCGGGCGCCGCCGTGATGTCGAGGAAGACGAGCTCGTCGGCGCCCTCGGCGGCGTAGCGTTCGGCGAGCTCCGGCGGGTCGCCCTCGTCGACGAGGTCGACGAAGCGGGTGCCCTTGACCACGCGGCCGTCGGCCACGTCGAGACAGGGGATGACCCGCCGTCGGAGCATCAGGCGGCCCGCACCAGGTCGACGAAATTGGCGAGCAGGCGCAACCCGTCCGCGCCGCTGCGCTCCGGGTGGAACTGGACGCCGAGCAGGGCATCGCGCCCGATCGCCGAGACGAACTGGCCGCCGTGGTCGGTCCGCGCGAGCACCACGTCGCCCGCGTCCGGCCCGGGCTCGCCGGCGTAGGAGTGGACGAAGTAGAAGTCGGCCCCGTCGGCGATGCCCTCGAACAGCGGGTGCGGCCGGGCACGCTCGACCTGGTTCCATCCGATGTGCGGGAGCGTCGGCGCGCCATCGAGCCGGACCGTCCGCCCGGGGACGACCCCGAGCGTGGCCGAGCCGTCCTCGTCGCTGCCGTCGAACAGCAGCTGGAGCCCCAGGCAGATGCCGAGGAACGGACGGTCCCCGGCCAGCCAGGCGCGGATCGGGGCGGCCAGACCATGCGCATCGAGCCTGGCCATCGCCGGTCCGGCCGCGCCCACGCCCGGCACGATGATCGCGTCGACGCCGCGGAGCGCCTCGGCATCGCGCGCGACCGTCACGCGCGCCCCGACGCGGGTCAGCGCCTGGTCGATGCTCACGAGGTTGCCCGCTCCGTAGTCGACCACGGCCAGACGCGGCGACGCGGTCACCCGAGGACGCCCTTGGTCGACGCGACACCGGTCCGTCGGGGGTCCGCTTCGCAGGCCATTCGGAGCGCGCGGGCCAGCGCCTTGAACGCGGCCTCGGCCAGGTGATGGTCGTTGCGGCCGGTGCCGGACACGTGGAGCGTGACGCCGGCGGTCCGCGCGAAGGCCTCGAGCGCGTGCTCGAGGAGCTGGAGCGGCAGCCCGCCGGCGCGCTCGCCGCGGAACGGCAGGTCGATGACGGCGTACGGCCGGCCACCGACGTCGACGACCGCGTGGGCGATCGCCTCGTCCATCGGGACCGAGCTCTGACCGAACCGCGTGATGCCCGCCCGATCGCCGAGCGCCTCCGCGAAGGCGGAGCCGAGGACCAGCGCGACGTCCTCGACGGTGTGGTGCTCGTCGACCTGGAGGTCACCGTCGGCGGTGATCGCCAGGTCGAACAGGCCGTGGTGGGCGAGCGAGCCGAGCAGGTGGTCGTAGAACCCGATCCCGGTGTCGATCGCGCGGTGGCCGTCGCCGTCGAGGCCGAGCGTGACCGCGATGTCGGTCTCGGCGGTGGTCCGCGCGACCGTGACGCGCCGACCCTCGCGCGGACCGATCTCGAGCGAACCGAGCGGTGTGGTCATCCGGCGGCCTCCGTGGCGAGCGTGGCGGCGACCGCGATGAGGCGGTCGTTCTCCTGGGGATCGCGGACCGTGAGTCGGAGGTGATCGGCGAGCGGATGGCCGGCGCCGAACGTCCGCGGGACGAGGCCGTTCGAGAGCAGCGCCTCGGCGACCGCGGCGGCTCGCTCGACCGTGCCGAAGTCCACCAGCACGAAGTTGGTCACCGACGGCCCGACCGACCAGCCGAAGCCGCGGAGCGCGTCGCTCAGGCGCGCACGTTCGCCGGCCACGCGGGCGAGGTTCTCGTCGAGGATCGTCGGGTCGCGCAATGCCTCGGTGACGAGCGTGACCGACACCGTCGACACCGAGCCGGGTGGCCGGTACGGGTTGAGCGTGGCGATCAGCTCGGGGCGTGCCACCGCGAACCCGACCCGCAGACCGGCCAGCGCATAGGCCTTGCTCGCGGTCCGCACCACGACGAGGTTCGGGTACGCGGCGCGGAGCCCGATGAGCGTCGTCCCGACGAACTCCGCGTAGGCTTCGTCGAGCACGACGATCGGAGCCGGACGGCCGGCCGAGGCCGCATCCGCCGCGAGACCCTCGAGAAGGTCGCCGATCGCGCCATCGGGCTCGGGCAGCGCCGTCGGGTTGTTGGGGCTGCACAACCAGACGACCGCCGCGTCCCGCGCCGCGCCACGGACGGCGTCCGGGTCGAGCGACCAGCCGGCCTCCTCGCCGCGCCTGGCGACCGCCGTGACCTGTGCACCGCGCTGTTCGGTCAGCACCCGGTACATGGCGTAGGTCGGGATCGGGACGACGGCCCGACCGCCGGCCGGGAGATGGGCCTTGGCGACGATGTCCAGGATCTCGTCCGCGCCGGCGCCGACGAGGATCTCCGCGCGGGTCACGCCGTAGCGGGCGGCCGCGGCCTCGACGAGCCGTCGGTAGTCGGTCGGCGCGTACTCCGACAGCGGTCCCTCGAACCGTCCGGCTGCCAGGAGTCGCCCGGCGAGCGCCGGCGGCGCCGGGGATGTGTTGAGGTCGAACCGGACGACGGTCGCGACATCCACGCCGTAGCGGGCGGCGACCTCTTCGTCGGTCGCCTCCCAGCTGTAGGTCGACGGCGCCGTCGGCACGTTGAAGCTGACGGGGGTCGGGCTCATCGGGCTGGGTCCTCGAACCGGATCTCCACGGCGTCGCGGTGGGCGTGCAGGCCTTCCGCCTCGGCCAGCGTCGCGATCGTCCCGCGGATCGAGGCGAGGCCCGTCTGGCTGATGCGCTGGACCTGCACGAACTTGCCATAGGCCTCGACCGACAGACCGCCCGACGCCCTGGCCAGGCCGCCGGTGGGGAGGACGTGGTTCGCGCCGGTCGCGTAGTCGCCGGCGGATTCGGGCGCCCATGGGCCGACGAACAACGAACCAGCGTTGCGCAGGCGGTCGACGGTCGGTTCGAGCGGCTCGACATCGACCGACAGGTGCTCGGGCGCGTAGGCATTGACGAACTCGATGGCCGCGTCGAGCGTCGGCGCGAGGGCGATCATCCCGTGATCGCGCAGGGCGGCGGCGAGGATGCCCCGGCGGGCGGCCTGCCCGAGCTGGACCGCCACCGCCGTCTCCACGGCCTGCGCGAAGGCCGCGTCCGTCGTCACGAGGATGGCCGGCGAGTCAGGCCCGTGCTCGGCCTGGGTGATGAGATCGGCGGCGACCCGCCGCGGGTCCGCCGGCGGCGCGGCGAGGACCATCCCCTCCGACGGCCCAGCCGGCAGGTCGATGCCGACGTCGCCGCAGACCTCGATCTTCGCCGCGGTCACCCACGCGTTGCCCGGGCCGACGATCCGGTCCACCGGCTCCAGGCCCGCTTCGGGAAGGCCGTATGCGAGCGCCCCGATCGCCTGGGCGCCGCCCGCCACCACGAACGCGTCGACCTCGAGCAGCCCCGCGGCGCCGAGCAGGATCGGGTTCGTGCGGCCGTCGCGGTCGGCCGGCGACGCGACGACGACCCGTCCGACGCCGGCGACCTGTGCCGGCACGACGGTCATGACGAGCGACGACGGGTACGGCGCGGAGCCGCCCGGGACGTAGGCGCCGACGCGGGCGAGGGGTGTCCAGCGCCGCTCGATCTCGATGCCCGGGGCGATGGTCGTCCGCGTCGACGCAGGTCGTTGGGTCTCGGCGAAGCGCCGGACGTTGGCGATCGCCTGGTCGAGCGCGCGGCGGACCTCCGGTTCGAGCCGGTCGCGCGCCTCGCCCAGCTCGGGCGCGCCGAGGATGAGGCGCCCATCGGGACGTCCGCCGCCGACGGCCGCGTTGGCGTCGCGGACCGCGGCATCGCCCCGTGCCCGGACGTCGTCGAGGGTCGCGCGGACGGTGGCCCGGATCCGCGGGTCGGCGAGCGCGCCGCGACGGACGAGGGCGGCGTGGGTCCGGCGGGCGTCGGGGTCGCCGGCCGCGACCGCGGCAAGATCGAGGCGTCGGAGCCGCAAGACCTCGGCGGCCGGTCCGGGCTGGGCGGGTTCGGCCGCAGCTGCGCCGGTCGACGCGGAGGCCGTCGTGGGCGTCGTGGCCTTCACGGCACGATCTTCTCGATCGGCAGGACCAGGATGCCGGATGCGCCCGCCGCCTTGAGTCGGGGCAGGAGGCTCCAGACCTCGTCTGCCCCGACGACCGAATGGATGGCGATCATCCCGGCGTGGGCGAGCGGGATGACGGTCGGCGACTCGAGCGCGGGGAGCAGCCGTTCGAGCTCCGGGAGGCGCAGCGCGGGGGCGTTCATCATCAGGTACTTGCGACCTCGCGCGGCGATGACCGCGCTCAGCATCGTGTCGACGGCATCGAGGTCCGCCGCACGCTCCTGCACCGCGGCCGGGTTGGCGACGAGGATCGCCTCCGAGTCGAGGACGTCGCCGATCTGGCGGAGGCCGTTCATCACGAGCGTGGACCCGGTCGAGACGAGGTCCACGATGCCCTCCGCCAGCCCGAGACGGGGCGCGACCTCGACGGCGCCCGAGATCGGGATGATCTCGACGGGGATGGTGCGCTCCTCGAAGAAGCGGCGCGCGGTGTTCGGGTGCGCCGTCGCGACGCGCAGACCGGCGAGGTCCCCGACGGTCTGGTAGCGCGTGTCGTTGGGGACCGCCGCCGCGAGGCGGCAACGCCCATAGCCGAGCGGCCGGACGACGGGCAGCTCGGCGCCGGTCTCGCGCAGGAGGTCTGCGCCGGTGATCCCGAGGTCGGCCACCCCATCGCCGACGAACTCGATCACGTCGTTGGTCCGGACGAACAGGATGTCCAGGTCGTAGTTCTGGACAAGGGCAACGAGGCTGCGGTCGTGCTCGTCGAAGACGAGGCCGGCATCGTGGAGGAGCCGCAGGGTCGGCTCGACGAGCCGCCCCTTGTTCGGGATCGCGAGGCGCAGGCGGCGGCTCATCGCTCGCCCGCGACGGGGTAGGGGGCCGTCCCGGACCGCGACGCCGCGTCGAGCTTGTCGAGCATCGCGCGATAACCGCCTTCACCGTGGTTGAGCCAGGATGCGATCCGGGTGATGGTCGCCGTGCTGGCGCCGGTCGCCCGCGAGATCTCCGCGTAATGGAGCCCACTGTCGAGCATCCGGACGACCGCCCAGCGCTGGGCCATGTCGCGGAGCTCGTTCAGCGTGCACAGGTCGCGGAAGAAGCGTTCCGTGTCGTCGAGCGTCTCGAGGCGCAGGATCGCCTCGAACAGCGCCTCGACGTCGGGTGTCCGCCAGTCATCGGCCATCTCGCCGCTCCATCCATCCTGTCATCATGCTAGCGTAGTAGCGTGCTAATACGATAGCATAACAGCATGGCTCTGACAAGAGGGTTCGACATCCTCCCGGCGATCGACCTGCGCGGGGGCCGGGTGGTGCGTCTCGAGCGGGGGGATTTCGCGCGCGAGTCGATCTTCTCGGACGATCCGGTCGCGGTCGCCCGTCGGTTCGTCGACGCCGGCGCCCGCTGGTTGCACGTGGTCGACCTCGACGGGGCGCGGACGGGCTCGCCGGTCCACGGCGCCGTCATCGAATCGATCGTCCGGGCAGTCGGGGACCGTGCCTCCGTCGAGGTCGCCGGCGGTCTTCGAGATGACGCATCGGCGGGGTCGGTCCTGGCGACCGGTGCCGCGCGCGCCGTCATCGGCACGGCGGCGATCGCCGACGCGGCCTTCGCCGGGCGCCTCATCGCCGATCATGGCCCGGAGGCGATCGCCGTTGCCATCGACGTTCGCGAAGGCCTCGCGGTCGGACGCGGCTGGGCGGCCGACGCGCCTGGCTTCGAGGCATCCGCGGTCATCGAGCGTCTCGCGGACGCAGGCGTGCGCACCTTCGAAGTCACCGCGATCGAGCGCGACGGCCTGCTCGGCGGCCCGGACCTCGAGCTCTACCGCGGCCTCGTCGGCTTCGCCGGGCGGTCGATCATCGCGTCGGGCGGTATCGCGACCATCGATGACGTGGCAGCGGTTCGTGACGCCGGTTGTGACGGAGCGATCATCGGTCGCGCGATCTACGAAGGACGGATCGACCTCGTGACGGCACTGGCCCTCAGTGGCCCGCGCCGTGGCCCCCGGCCGCCGCAAGGTCCCTCTGGTGCGCCTCGATGACCCTCTCGGCGATGTGGCCGGGCACGTCCTCGTAGTGGTCGAGCGTGGCCGTGAACGACCCGCGGCCCTGGGCGAGCGAGCGCAGCTCGGTCGCGTAGTTGAACAGCTCGGCCTGCGGCACGTGGGCGGTGATGACCTGCATGTCGCCGTCGGTGTCCATCCCGAGCACGCGTCCGCGACGGCCGTTGAGGTCGCGGTTGACCTCGCCCATGTAGACCTCGGGGACCCGGATGTCGACCTTCATGATCGGCTCGAGGAGCGCCGGTTTCGCGTTGTGGACGCCGTCCTTGAGCGCCATCGAGGCGGCGATCTTGAACGACAGCTCGTTCGAGTCGACCGGGTGGAACGACCCGTCGTACAGCGTCGCGCGAAAGTCGGACAGCGGATACCCGGCGATGACCCCGCCCTCGGCGGCCTCGCGGATGCCCTTCTCGACACCGGCGAAGAAGCCCTTCGGCACCGAGCCGCCGACGATCCGCTCGGCGAACTCGACGCCACCATCGGGGTTGGGCTCGAGCTCGAGCCACACGTCGCCGAACATCCCGTGGCCGCCGGTCTGCTTCTTGTACCGGCCGTGGACCTGGGTCTTGCCGCGGATCGTCTCCTTGTACGGCACCTTCGGGGTATGGGTCAGGATCGCCGCGCCGAACTTGCGCTTGAGTCGCTCGATGATGACCGAGGTGTGCGCCTCGCCCATCGTCCGCAGGACCTGCTCGCCGGTCGCACTGCGCTCGAGCCGGACGGTCGGCTCCTCCTCGAGCATCCGGGCGAGCGCCGGGCCCATCTTGTCGAGGTCGCCCTTGCTCTGGGGTTCGATGGCGACCATCAGCGACGGCTCGGGGAAGGTCAGCGTCGGCAGCGTCAGCGGCTTCTCGCGATTGCCGAGCGTGTCGCCGGTGGCGGTCACCGCGAGCTTGGCGACCGCACCGATCTCGCCCGCCTTGAGCTCGCCGATGGGCTCCTGCTCCTTGCCGTGGAGGAGCAGCAGCTGTCCGATCCGCTCGTCCTCGCCCTGCGTGCTGTTCCACACGTGGGCCTGCGAATGGAGCGTGCCCGACAGCACGCGCAGGTAGGTCAGCCGGCCGACGAACGGGTCGGCTGTCGTCTTGAATACCCGGACCAGGAGCGGACCAGCCTCGTCGGCGGCGACCTCGACCGTCGCGTTGCCCTTGTCCGCGGTCCTGACCGGCGGCTCATCGGCCGGGGAGGGGAGGTAGCGGACGATCGCGTCGAGGAGGCCCCGCAGCCCGATCCCCTTGGCCGAGCTGCCGACCAGCACGGGCGCCAGGATGCTCTCCTTGACGCCCTTGCGCAGGCACGCCTCGAGGTCGGCGTCTGCGATGTCGTCGCCCTCGAGGTACTTGGTCAGGACGTCGTCGTCGGCCTCGGCCGCCGCCTCGAGCAGCTGGTCGCGCCGGCGGACGACCTCGTCAGCGAGCTCGTCCGGGATCGGGATCTCGACCTCGGTCGAGCCGTCCCAGCGGAATGCCTTGCGATGCACCAGGTCCACGTAGCCGTCGAACGACTCGGCCGCCCCGATCGCCAGCTGGAGCGGGGCGATCTTCTCGCCGAAGCTCGCCCGCAACGCGTCGAGTGCGGCGGAGGGATCGGCATTCTCGCGGTCGCTCTTGTTGATGAAGAAGCAGGTCGCCGTACCGGTCTGGCGGGCGAGGCCCACCGCGTTCTCCATGCCCGCCTCGACCGGACCCGAGGCGTCCATCACCAGGATCGCGCCGTCGGTCGCGGCGAAGCCTTCGACGACGTCGGCGATGAAGTCGGGGTAGCCGGGCGTGTCGACCAGCGAGATCCGGGTCCCGTCGCGCTCGAACGTGCCGACCGCGAGGCTCAGCGATGCACGTCGCTTCTGCTCCTCGGGCTCGAAGTCGAGGTGCGCGGTCCCGTCGTCCACCCGCCCGAGTCGGGAGATGGCCCCCGCCTTGAACATGAGCTGCTCGGCGAGCGTCGTCTTGCCGGCGCCGGCGTGGCCGGCCAGGACGACGCTCCGAAGGTGGGGGAGGTCGACACTCTTCATCGTCATCGGGTTCGTCGGTCCTTCCTGGTGCTGGGGGGACACGGGACGTCCGGGGGAGCAAGGGGTCCCGTCATGATAGTCGGCTATACTCCGGCCCGCGATGTCAGGTCATAGCAAGTGGTCCACGATCAAGCGCGCCAAGGGCATCACCGACGCCAAGCGCGGCGCGCTGTTCACCAAGGTCGCGCGAGAGATCTCGGTGGCCGCCCGGCAGGGTGGCGGTGACCCCGACGCCAACTACCGGCTGCGACTCGCGATCGAGAAGGCCCGCTCGGTCAACATGCCCGCCGACAACATCAAGCGAACGATCGACAAGGCGACCGGTGGCGGCGAGGCGGAGCAGTACGAGGAGATCGTCTACGAGGGCTACGGCCCGGGCGGCGTGGCGGTCCTCGTCGAGGCCCAGACCGACAACCGCAATCGCACTGCGGCCGAGGTCCGTTCGATGTTCACCAAGGCCGGCGGCCAGCTGGCGGGGTCGGGCGCCGTGGCCTGGCAGTTCGAGCCGCGCGGGCTCATCGCCGTCCCGCGGGCGGGGGTCGACGCCGACGAGGTCGCACTGTCCGCCATCGACGCGGGCGCGGAGGACGTCGACACCGACGGCGACGAGACGATCGACATCTACACCTCGCCGGGTGAGCTCGAGAGCGTGCGCCGGGCGCTCGAGTCGGCGGGCGTGCGGGTCAATTCGGCCGAGTCGACGATGATCGCCCGGCAGACCGTCGAGCTCGACTCGTCGAGGGCACGCCAGGCACTCCGACTGGTCGAGGCGCTCGAGGACCTCGACGACGTCCAGCGGGTCACGGCCAACTTCGACATCCCGGAAGACGTCTACGCCGAGGTCGCTGGGTGAAGGTCCTCGGGATCGACCCGGGGACGGCCGCACTGGGCTACGGGATCGTCGAACGGACGGGCGGCCGCCTGCGCGAGGTCGACCACGGCTGCCTGACGACCAGCCCGGACCTGTCGCTGCCGGATCGGCTGATGGCGATCCACACCCTCGTCGACGAGCTGCTCTCCCTGCATGAACCGGATCTCATGGGCGTCGAGCGGCTGTTCTTCTCGCGCAACGTGCAGACCGCGCTGGGGGTCGGCCAGGCGCGCGGCGTCGTGTTGCTGGCCGCCGCCCAGCACCGGACCCCGGTCCGCGAGGCCACCCCGAGCGAGGTCAAGAGCGCGATCGCAGGCTATGGCGCAGCCGGCAAGGCCCAGGTCCAGCGGATGGTCCAGGTCGTGCTCGGGATGAGCGAATTGCCGAGACCGGACGACGCGGCGGACGCGCTCGCGATCGCGACGTGGGTGGCCAACACGGACCGCGGCCGGGCGGCGGCATCGGCCGAGGTCCTCGACCGGGCCGCAGTGGCGCCCATCCGCCGCAGCGAGAGCGGCTACGAGCGCGCCGTTCGCGAGGCTCTCGCCACCGAGCGCGCCGAGCGCGCGGACAAGCGCAGCGCGTCGTAGCGTGACCCGCCGGACGCGAGGAAGCGCCGAGTGATCGCATCGGTCGAGGGGATCGTCGGGGCGGTCGCCGCCGACTCGCTGGTCATCGAGGTCGGTGGCATCGGCTACCGGGTGTTCGCGGCACCGGCCGTCCTGGCCTCGGCGCAGCCGGGTGGCCGGCTCAAGCTCCACACGTTCCATCTCGTCCGCGAGGACCAGCAGGCGCTGTACGGCTTCCGGTCGGTCGAGGAGCTCGGGTTCTTCACCTTGCTGCTCACCGTCAACGGGGTCGGCCCCAAGGTCGCGCTGGCGATCGTCGGCTCGCGGCCGACGCCCGACCTGCAGCTCGCGATCATGGCCCAGGACCAGGCGGTGCTCGTCGCGATCCCCGGGATCGGCAAGAAGCTCGCCGAGCGGATCATCTTCGAGCTCAAGGAGAAGGTGACCGCGGCGGGCGTGTCCGTCGCCGGCACCGCCGTACCGGGTGGGGCAGTCAGCGAGGGCGAGATCGTCGCCGCGCTGCAGGCCCTCGGCTATTCGCTCGCCGAGGCACGCGAGGCGTCACGCGCCGCGCTGGCCGAGGTCGGCGTCGAATCGACGCTCGAGGAGCGGGTCAAGGCCGCGCTGCGGAGCCTGCTCCGCGACTGACCGCGGGCCGCCGAGCGCCGGCGGCACCTCCGCTCAGGGCCGCGCGACCGCCCGATCGAGCCCCAGCCGCACGGCGACCGCGGCGGCCTCAGTCCTGGTCCCGACACCGAGCTTGCCCAGGATGTTCGAGACGTGGACGCCGGCCGTGCTCTCGCTGATGAACAGCGTCTCCGCGATCCGCTTGTTCGTGTAGCCCTCGGCGACGAGCGCGAGGACCTCCCGCTCGCGCGTGGTCAGCCCGAACGGGTCGGCCGGTTCGAGGACGGCCGCCTCCTCGCGGACCTGGGTCCCCGGGCTCGGGGCCGTCACGCTGACGCGCAGCCGTCGGCCTGTCGTCTCGATCCCGGCCACGAGCAATCCGGCACCGATCCTGGAGGCGATCTCCCAGGCGTCGCGCAGGGGATCGGCCGCCGCGCCGATCTCGCCCCGGTCGGCGAAGGCCTCGGCCGCCCGCCACAGGACGTACCCCTCGAGGAACGGCGCCGGGCGTGCCGCAAGGGCCGGACGGACGGCCAGCCAGCGGGCCGGGTCATCGTCACCCGTGGCGCGCGCATGCTCGGCCTCGCACAGGGCCATCCGCCAGCCGATCTGCCCCAGGGCGAGGCTGTCGGGCTCCGCAAGACGTTCCGTCGCTGCCCTAAATCGGTCGATGACCGTTCGTGCGGCGACGGCCGCGTCGTCAGCTGCCGCGGAATCGTGAGACGCCCGCGCCCGAACGGCGAGGTCCGCCGCGGCGTGCGCGGCCGGGATCGCCAGCTGGCCGAGGATGACCGCGTCATCGACGTCGACGAGCCGGTCGAACCCGTCGATGGCCATCGCCAGGGCGGCCGCCGGATCTCCCTCCCACATCGCGATCTCCGTGGGGAACGTGTAGAGGTCGAGGACGAACTGGGCATCCGTGATGCGGCCCGCCTCCGCTCCGGCGATCTCGACATGTCGCCGGGCGTCGGCAAGATTGCCGGTCCGGATCGCGAGGTGCGCGAGCGTCACATGGACCTGGACGGTGCTGACACCGGGCAGTGCCCTGGCGACATTCCGCCTCAGCAGGTCCGCGGCTTCCGGGTAGCGTGCGAGCTCGATGAGCATCGCCGCCGCATTGACCTCGAGGAAGATGAGGAACGCGAGGTCGTTCCCGTAGCGCTGGAGGCTCGCCGCGCCCGCCAGCGAGACCTCGAGGGCCTCCTCGACGAACCCGCCCATCTCGAGGACGGTGCCAAGGTTCGTGTAGGCGGTCTTGGCCACGGTCGGATCATTGGCCGGACTCGCGATCGCGAGCGACTCACGCAGCAGCTCGATGCCGCCCGCCAGGTTCCCAAGTGTCGCCACGTCGACCCCGAGGACGTTCAGCCCGCGTGACTCGATCGCGAGGTCACCGATCGTGCGGGCGCACTCGATCGCCCGCTTGGCGAACGGGGCCAATTCGGCCGACCGACCGGCGAGCATCAGATTGGCGGCGAGCCCGGCCAGCACGCGCGCCTGGTCCCTGGACGGCGGCATTCCGTCGAGGAGGTCGACCGCTTCCTCGAGCAAGCGGATCGATGTGGCCGTGTCACCGGCCAACCACGAGGCGACGCCAAACCCTTCTCGTGCCCGAGCCCGGCGTTCGCGCTGGTCGTCCGGGCCGGCCGCCGCGTCGACGAGCTCGACCGCCTTCCGCCCCAGGCTGACCGCGCGCGAGGCGTCGCCGACCGTGGTTGCCGCGGCGCTCGCGGCGTCGTACAGATCGCCGAGGTCCCTGTCCGTCGGACGGTCGACGGCGGGCACGATGTCCCACAGCTCGATCGCCCGCTCGTACTGACGCGCCGCATCCCCGAACGCGTAGACCGCTCGTGAGGCGTCACCCGCCTCGATCGCGGTCGCGAGGGCCCGGATCGGATCGTGGGCCGCCGTCCAATGATGGGCGAGTTCGACGAGGCGGCTGGCCTGTTCGCCACCGCCGGCCGGACGAGCCTCGATCGCCCGCGCGTACGCTCCGTGGAGGACACGGCGTTCGGCTGGGAGGAGACGGTCATACGCGGCCTCCTGCACCAGCGCATGACGGAATGAATAGCGCTCGACCGCGCGATCCTTGTCCACCACGAGGAGCTGGGCATCGACGGCCTCGTGGAGCGCCCGGCCGAGGTCGGCCTCGGGCAGCCCGCATACCTCGGCGAGGACGTCGTGCTCGACCTGCCGACCGGCGACGGCGGCGATCTCGACGAGGCGGCCGGCATCCTCGCTGGCGTTCGCCAGTCGCACGAGCAGGACGCCGCGCAGTGTGCCAGGCAGCCGATCACGAGACGAACCGGGATCGTCGCTCGCCGCGACGAGCTCTTCCGCGAAGAAGGCGTTCCCGTCGGACCGTTGCGCGATCAATTCCACCAACGCGGGTCCGAGCCGGTCGCCGGCGATCGCACCGAGCATCTCGACGAGCTCGTCGCGCTCGAATCGGGCGATGTCGATCCGCTCGACCCGTGGCTGGCGCTCCGCTTCGGCGAGCCATGCGGTCAGTGGATGACGGCGGTTCAGCTCATCGGTCCGGAATGTCGCCACGATGAACAGCCGCTCGTCGCGACCGCTCCGCGCGAGGAACGCCAGGAGGTCCTTCGTCGAGCGGTCCGCCCAGTGCACGTCCTCTATGACCAGCATGACCGGACTGGTTTCGCCGAGATGTCCCAGGAGTCTGAGGACGCCCTCGAAGATCCGGGTTTGCACCCATTCCTGTCCGCTTGCCGGACCCGGATCGATTCCGACCTCGTCCGACAATTCCGGTACGAGGCGGCGCAGCTCGGGCAGGCTGGGTCCGGCGGCGGCCGCTATGCGCTCGTGGTCGACCTCGCGGGACAGAGCCCGAAGCGCTTCGACGATCGGCCCGAACGGGAGCCCATCATCACCGAGGGCGATCGACCCGCCCTCCAGGACAAGCCAGCCGCGCTCGCGGAGGTCGGTCGCGGCCTCGGCCACGAGCCGGCTCTTGCCGATCCCGGCCTCACCACCGACCAGGGTCACGGCCGTCTGCCCGGACGCGACGGCGTCGGCCGTCGCGAGCAGGGAGTGCAGCTCGCTCGAACGACCGATGAACACCGGGCTGGACAGGCGTCGAGCCATGCCGGGCATGATACGGCCCTACTCGCTTCCCCACGAGCGAGTAGGGCCGTTGGGGCATACGGCGAAGGGTCAGTGGCTAGGAGGAGCCAGCCACTGGGGAGGTTCCGCCGAAACCCCCGAGATGGAAGCTGTTCACCGCTGCGCCCGCCTTGTGAGCAAGCGCCGTGAAGCTGGAGATCCCGCCGCGAACGATACCGGGCCGCTGCTCGCCACCGGCTCGAGCGGCTCGCTCGAGTGCCCGCTGGGTCATGGCGCGCTCGCGGTCCTGCTCGGCGAGCCAGAGGAAGGTGTCGGGGTGCATGGTCAACATGTCGGGAACTCCTTGTCGGCGTACCTCGGTGCTTCGAGGTCGATGACGACAAGGTAGGGGTGGCGGAGGGTCTCGGACATCGAGAGGTCGGCCGATGTGCGACGGCCGCGACCCTTCATTTCGGGTCACTCCGCCGAACCCGACCCTTTAGGGCTCCACGACCGCCGCGCTACCTGGCCTCGTGCTCTTTAGGGCCTCCGGCCTGCGAGCGCGTCGGCGTGGCGGCCGCGCGGGTCGATCGAGACGCGCCCGGAGCGTGCGGCCAGCTCGGCGAGCGTCTCGCGGTCGAGGATCTCGAGCATCGCGTCGCGGACGTCGATCATCACGTCGCGCAGCGGGCAGGTCGCCTCGTCGACGCACGAACACGGCTCGTAGTAGCGCAGCGACACGCAGCCGAGCGGCGCGAGCGCCCCATCGAGGAGGCGGATGACCCGCCCGATCGAGACCGTGGCCGGATCCGCGGCGATGGCATAGCCGCCATGCGCCCCGAGCGTGGTGCGCACGATGCCGGCGTGCTTGAGCGTGGCCATGATCTGCTCGAGGAACTTGGTCGGCAACCGATTTCGATCGGCCAGGGTCGCGAGCGCGACCGGCCCGTCGTCGGCGTGGCGGACCAGGTCCACGAGCGCACGCAGGCCGTATTCCGAGCGACGCGAGAGGCGCATCGGTGCATCCTAGCCCCGAAGACCTAGTCGGGTGGTGGGACTTCGGCCACATTGGAACATCCGTGCGAAAGCGATCCGGCCGTGCTAGACTCGCGTCCGATGGCCGACGACCTCTCGCGCATCCTCTCGGCGGACCTCGAGGACGACGGTGACCTCGTCATCGAGGGCACCCTGCGACCGCGCACGCTCGACGAGTACATCGGCCAGCGCGAGGTCAAGGCGAACCTCTCGGTGCTGCTCCAGGCGGCCCGGGGCAGGGGAGAGGCCGCCGACCACGTCCTCCTCTACGGGCCGCCCGGGCTCGGCAAGACGACGCTGGCGACGATCATCGCCCGCGAGCTCGGCGTCAACGTCAAGTACGCGTCGGGGCCCGCCGTCGAGCGGGCCGGCGACCTGGCCGCGATCCTGACCTCGCTCGAGGAGCGCGACGTCCTGTTCATCGACGAGATCCACCGCCTCAACCGGGCGGTCGAGGAGATCCTCTACCCGGCGATGGAGGACTACGCCCTCGACGTGATGATCGGCAAGGGTCCATCCGCGCGGTCGCTCCGGCTCAGCCTCAAGCCGTTCACGGTCGTCGGCGCGACGACCCGCGCGGGCCGGATCAGCAGCCCGCTGCGCGACCGGTTCGGGGCGACCTACCGGCTCGACTTCTACACGGAGCGCCGAGCTGACCGCGATCGTCGAGCGGTCGGCGGCGATCCTCGACGTGACCATCGAGCCCGCCGCGGCCCGGGCGATCGCCCGCCGCGGTCGCGGCACGCCGCGCATCGTCAACCGGCTGCTCAAGCGCGTCCGCGACCACGCCGCAGGTCCACGGCGACGGGCACGTCGACGAGGCGACGGCGACGGCGGCGATGCGCGTCATGGAGATCGACGACGAGGGCCTCGACTCGACCGATCGGAAGCTGCTCGCGGCGATCATCCAGAAGTTCGCCTCGGGGCCGGTCGGGCGTCGCGGCGCTGGCGGCCGTCCTGTCCGAGGAGATCGAGACGATCGAGGACGTCTACGAGCCGTTCCTGCTCCGCCTCGGGTTCATCGACCGGACGCCGCAGGGCCGGATCGCCACCGACGCTCGCGCGGGCCCACCTGTCCGGGCTCGGCTACGAGATCCCGCCGCCGCGCCGGACCGAGCCCGGGATGCCCGGCCTGTGGGACCTGCCGGCCACCGTCGATCCGCCCGAGGTCCCCGACGCGTGACGCCACCACATACGGCGCGGGCGGCTCGCTTCGAGGTCGAGGTCCCGCCACCCGCCGACGGGACGACGCGGGCCCGGACCGGGCGCCTGACGCTGACCCACGGCGATCGTCGAGACGCCCCAGTTCATGCCGGTCGGCACGAACGCCACGGTCAAGGCGCTGTCGCCCGACGACATCCGCGAGACCGGCGCCTCGATCATCCTCGCCAACACCTACCACCTCTACCTGCGGCCGGGGCACGAGCGGATCGAGCGGCTCGGCGGGCTCCACCGGTTCATGGACTGGGACGGCCCGATCCTGACCGACTCGGGCGGCTTCCAGGTCGTCTCGCTCGGCGACCTGCGGGTCGTCGACGAGGACGGCGTGACGTTCCGGAGCCACCTCGACGGCTCGGTCCACCGGTTCACGCCGGAGCTCGCGATCGGCGTCCAGGAGGCGCTCGGCTCGGACATCGCCGTCGCCTTCGACCAGCCGGTCTACCCGAGCTCGCCGCGGGAGGTCGTCGCCGACGCCACCGAGCGGACGCACCGCTGGGCCGAGCGGTCGCTCGCCGCGCACACGCGCGCCGGACCAGGCGATCTTCGGGATCGTCCAGGGCGGCCTCGAGCCGGACCTGCGGGCGGCGTCGACCCGGTTCATCGCCGAGCCTGCCGTTCGACGGCATCTGCATCGGCGGGCTGGCCGGGGACGAGACGCCCGAGCAGCGCGACGCGACGCTCGACGTCGCGGTCCCGCTCCTCGACGACGATCCGCGGCCGCGCTACCTGATGGGGCTCGGCTCGCCGGCGGACCTCCTCGAGGCCGTCCATCGCGGGATCGACCTGTTCGATTCGGTGCTGCCGGCGCGGGTCGCGCGCAACGGCCAGCTGTGGATCCCCGGCGGCCGGCTGAACATCCGCAACCAGCGCCATCCTCGACGATCCGGCGCCGATCCAGGACGACTGCCCGTGCCTCGCCTGCCGGCGGTTCTCGCGGGCCTATCTGGCCCATCTGTTCCGGGCCAAGGAGCTCCTCGCCTACCGGCTCGCGACTTGTCACAACCTGACCTTCACCCTAGACTTCATGGCCAGGATCCGAGCCGCGATCCGGGCCGGAACCTTCCCCGCGTCGATGCCGGAATTGCGCGTTCGCGCGGGCCGGGTAAGTGGCGGTGAAGTCGCCGACAAGTCGGCGTGAAGGATCGATCGGTAGCCTGCAGGACGACGTGGAGGCGCAGCGATGGGCTCTCGAGATCGACCCCGCAAAGAGGCCAAGAAGAAGCCGAAGGCCGAAGAGCGCCCAGCCGAGCCTGTCGCCGCTGTCGGAACCACCCCAGAACGTCGAGGTGATCCGCAAGCCGCGCAAGGAACGGCACGTCGTCGAAGGACGACGAACAGGAAGGCTGATCGACCGGCGGACGCCATCGCGGTCCGCTCCGGCGAGCGGTCCATCGGATCGGATGAGGAGCGTGACGGACAGATGGCGATGACGGACGAGCGAACGCGCGGAGCGCGCACTGGCCGAGCGCGGCAAGGCGGTCGACGCCGCGCTGGCCACGATCGAGAAGCAGTTCGGGCGCGGCGCGATCATGAAGCTGGGGTCGCGCGAGAAGCTCGTCGCTCGACACGATCCCGACCGGCTCCATCGCGCTCGACCTCGCCCTCGGCGTCGGTGGCATCCCGCGCGGCCGGATCACGGAGATCTTCGGCCCGGAGTCGTCCGGCAAGACGACGGTCTGCCAGCACGTCCTCGCCGAGGCGCAGGCGCGCGGCGGGGTCGTCGCGTTCATCGACGTCGAGCACGCCCTGGACCCGGGCTACGCCCGTGCCTGCGGCGTCAACGTGGACGAGCTGCTCGTGAGCCAGCCGGACACCGGCGAGCAGGCGCTCGAGATCACCGAGACGCTCATCCGCTCCGGCGGCATCGACTGCGTCGTCGTCGACTCGGTCGCGGCCCTCGTGCCGCGGGCCGAGATCGAGGGCGAGATGGGCGACAGCTTCGTGGGCATCCAGGCGCGGCTCATGAGCCAGGCGCTGCGCAAGCTGACCGGCGCCGTGTCGCGCTCGAACACCGCGCTCGTCTTCACCAACCAGCTGCGCGAGAAGATCGGGGTCATGTTCGGCAACCCGGAGACGACGCCGGGCGGTCGCGCGCTGAAGTTCTACGCCTCGGTCCGGCTCGACATCCGGCGGATCGAGACGATCAAGACCGGGACCGAGTCGGTCGGCAACCGGGTCCGGGTGAAGGTCGTGAAGAACAAGGTCGCCGCCGCCGTTCCGGGTCGCCGAGTTCGACATCATGTACGGCGAGGGGATCTCCAAGGAGGGCGGGCTGCTCGACGTCGGCGTGGCCATGGACGTCGGTGACCAAGACCGGTGCCTGGTTCACCTTCGGTGAGACCCGGCTCGGCCAGGGTCGCGAGGCGTCGAAGGAGTTCCTCAAGGCCAACCCGGAGATCGCCGGTGAGATCGACCGCCAGATCCGGGCCAAGATCAACGACGTGCCGATCCCGGTCGAGGGCATCGAAGAGGCATAGCACGGGGTGGATCCCGGCACCATCCTGAAGGTCGTCCACGCGGTGCTGGGCGTCTGGATCATCGCCGCGCTGTTCGGCCGCTGGACGACGCTCGAGACAGGCTGCCCGGACCGATGACATCACGGCGGTCCACACCCTGCTCCGCCTGAGCGACCGCTTCGAGTGGATGGTCATCCGGATCCCGGTCGTCGTCCTCGTCCTTGGCGTCGCCACGGCCATCGCCCAGGGCCGTGCGTTCCTCGGCCCCATCCAGGGCGCGCCGGTCGACTGGCTCTTCGTGTCGCTCCTTGTGTACAACTCGGTGATCCCGCTGGTGCCTTTCGTCTTCATCCCGCGCGGTCGCCTGTTCGGCGTCGCCCTGGCGGACGCCGACGCTGCGGGCGAGGTCACCCCCGCGCTGACCGCCGCCTTCGACGATCCGGTCGTCGGCTGGGCGCACATCTACGAGTTCGTCGCCATCGTGACCGTGTTCGTGCTCATGATCACCAAGCCCTTCTGAGTGTCGACGCGAGAGACCGCGGGCCGTACGACCCACGCCGAACGACGGGAGCGCCGCGCCGCGGTCGACGACCCGGCCGTCGTCCTCGAGGCGGCGGCCCGCTTCCTCGAGCCACGGGCCCGTTCCGTGGCCGAGGTGCGCCGGCGGCTGACCGGAGCCGGCTACCGACCGGGGCTCGTCGATGGCGCGATCGAGCGCCTGCTCGAGCTCGGGATGCTCGACGATGAGGCGTTCGCGCGTGCCTGGGTCGAGTCGCGCGACCGGGCGCGGCCGCGCGGCGAGCGCGCGATCCGCCAGGAGCTCGCGCGCAAGGGCGTCGACCGCTCGACCGTCGATCTGGTGTTGGGCGAACGCCGCGAGGCGACCGCCGGGATGCCCGACGATGACGGCTCGGTCGTCTCGGCCGATCAGGCGGCGGCCGAGCGGCTCCTCGGCCGCCACGCCCGGACGCTGGCGCGCATCGCCGACCCGCGCCAGCGGCGGCAGCGGGCCTACGCGTTGCTCGCGCGCAACGGGTTCGACCCGGAGGTCTGCCGGACGGCGGCGGCCGGGGTCGACCGCGAGCCTCCAGAACCCGAGGACGACTGACCGCTCATTAACCGATGGTTGCGGCTCGGTTGACCCTCGGGGGTGCCGCGCCGTAGGCTACGCACCAGACGAACCACGTGTCGCCCCGGCGGCGCGCGACCACAGCACCGGCTCGATCGCGGCCCAGGGAGGGGTCTTCTCGCCAGCCGCGACTCGCTCCACCCGAACAAAGCGACCGAGCCGCCCACCGCATCACGCGCGTCCGACCCGCAATCGGTCGGACGGGAGGAACTGAAGATGGAACCCCTGCTCGTCGTGGCGGTGGCCGTCGTGGCCGCCGTCGGCGGAGTCGCCGTTGGCGTACTCCTGCGCAGCCTCTGGGCCTCCCAGACGATGAAGGCGGCGACGTCCGAGGCGCGCCGCATCGAAGCCGAGGCCCGAGCCCGCCAGAAGGAGCTCATCCTCGAGGCCAAGGACGAGAAGCTGCGCATGCAGCGCGAGGCCGAGGAGGAGGCCCGCGCCCGGCGCGCCGAGCTCGCCGGGCTCGAGAGCCGGCTCCTGCAGCGCGACGAGCAGCTCGACCAGCGGACCGACATGCTCGAGCAGCGCGATCGCAAGCTCCTCGAGCGCGAGCGCGAGCTCGACAAGACCCGCGAGGAGCTCGCCCGCGCCCACGGCGAGCAGGTCGTCGCGCTCGAGCGCGTCGCGAGCATGTCGGCCGAGGACGCCAAGGCCATCCTCATCGAGGCCGTCCGCGAGGAGGCCGAGCACGACGCGGTCAAGATCGCCCGGGCCATCGAGCGATCGGCGCGCGAGGAGGCCCAGGACAAGGCCCGCGACATCGTCGTCACCGCGATGCAGCGCGTGGCCGCGGACCACACCGCCGAGCACACGGTCTCGGTCGTGCACCTGCCGTCGGACGAGATGAAGGGCCGGATCATCGGCCGCGAGGGCCGCAACATCCGGGCCCTCGAGCAGGCGACCGGGATCGACCTGATCATCGACGACACGCCCGAGACGGTCATCCTGTCGGGCTTCGACCCGGTCCGCCGCGAGATCGCCCGGCTCGCCATCACCAAGCTCATCGCCGACGGCCGCATCCACCCCGGCCGCATCGAGGAGGTCGTCGCCAAGGCGCGCGCCGAGGTCGACTCGTCATGCGCCAGGCCGGCGAGCAGGCCGCCTACGAGGCCGGCGTGCCGGGCCTCCCGGCCGACATCATCAAGACCCTCGGCCGGCTCAAGTTCCGCACGAGCTACGGCCAGAACGTGCTCAACCACGTCGTCGAGACGAGCCACCTGGCGGCGATCATCGCGGCCGAGATCGGCGCCGACGTCCAGGTCGCCAAGATGGGCGGCCTGCTCCACGACATCGGCAAGGCGGTCGACCACGAGGTCGAGGGCCCGCACGCGGCCATCGGCGCCGCGATCGCGCAGCGCCACAACCTCTCGCCCAAGGTCATCAACGCGATCGCCGCCCACCACCAGGAGGTCGAGTACACCTGCCTGGAGGCGCCGATCGTCCAGATCGCCGACGCCATCAGCGCGTCGCGGCCGGGCGCCCGCGGCGAGTCGATGGACACCTACGTCAAGCGGCTCGAGGACCTCCAGGCGATCGCCGAGAGCTTCACCGGCGTCGAGCGCTCGTTCGCCGTCCAGGCCGGCCGCGAGGTCCGCATCCTCGTCCGGCCCGAGGAGATCGACGACCTGACGGCGTCAGCGGCTGGCCCGCGACATCGTCAAGAAGATCGAGGAGCAGCTGACCTACCCGGGCCAGATCAAGGTCACGGTCATCCGCGAGACGCGGGCCGTGGAGTACGCGAAGTAGTCACGCACGCCCGGCCCGCCGCCTAGAATCGGCCCCGCGTCCGCGACACGCTGCGGAGCAAGCCCAAGGGGGACGCATGCGCAAGCTCACCATGATCGCGCTGGGTGTCGCGATCGCTGCCGTCATCTCCGCCTGCTCGAGCGCGCAGCAGCCTCACCGGGAAGACCTGGCAACTGACGGCGATCACGGAGAAGGTGCCGGCCTTCCAGGGCGTCGTTCCGGCGGCCGACCAGGCGAACTACACGATCGAGTTCAAGTCGGACGGCACCTACAGTGGGAAGGCCGACTGCAATGCGATCGCCGGCAGCTACACGACGACCTCGTCGGGCGGGCTGACCATCGCCCTCGGGCCGACGACGCTCGTCGCCTGCCCCGAGGGGTCGCTCTCCTCGCAGTACATCACCGCGCTGGGCAACGCCGCGAGCTACGCGATCGCGAACAGCCAGCTGACGATCACGCTCAAGGACGAGGGGACGCTCGTCTTCAAGTAGGTGCCGGCGCGTCCGGCCGGTGCGACCGTGCCGACCGGCTACGATGCGAGCGTGACACACGATCCGAACGACGCGACGGCAGGCCGCACGCGCCTCGGCAACCCGCCCAACGGCGACGCGCCCCGCCCGCGCGGGGCGTGCCGCGTCCTGATGATCGGCGACCTGATCGGCAAGCCCGGCCGCGTCGCCGTCGAGGGGCTGCTCCGGGAGCTCCGCGAGCAGCGCGGCATCGACTTCGTCACGGCCAACGGCGAGAACGTCGCCGGCGGGATGGGTCTGACGCCGTCGACCGCGGATGCGATCCTCGCCTCGGGCGTCGACGTCATCACGTCCGGCAACCACATCTGGGACAAGCGCGAGATCTACCCGTACCTCGAAGCCACCGACCGTGTCCTGCGGCCGCTCAACTACGGCACCCACGAGGTGCCCGGCCGCGGCTGGGGCACCTACCAGGCGCTCGACGGCACCGACATCGCGGTCATCAACCTGCAGGGCCGGACGTACATGCCCCAGATCGAGAACCCGTTCACCGACGCCGACCGGCTGCTCGACGAGTCGTCGGAGCCGCTGCCGCCCGTCCGGCTCGTCGATTTCCACTGCGAGCTGACCTCGGAGAAGAACGCCCTCGGGCTGTACCTCGACGGGCGGGTCAGCGTCGTCGTCGGGACCCACACGCACGTCGTGACCGGCGACGAGCGGATCCTCCCGGGTGGCACCGCCTACCAGACCGACATCGGGATGACCGGTCCGGTCTGGAGCGTGATCGGCTTCGAGCCGCGAACGGTGCTGCCGCGCTTCATCAACTCGTTGCCGACGCGCTTCGAGGTGGGGGAGGGGACGGTCCTCTTCAACGCCGTCCAGGTCGACATCGACCCGGCCACCGGCCGCGCCCTCGCCATCGAGCGGATCCAGCGCCTCGTCGAGGCGTGACGTGACCACGGCCCCGCGGCGACGCCGCCACGATCCGCTGCTGCCCGCCGGCGCCGGGCGGGTCGTCCCGCCGAGCCCGTCGACCATCGACCTGCACACCCACACGACCCGCTCGGACGGCGTCGTCGCGCCCGCGGCGCTCGTCGCCCAGGCGGCAGCGGTCGGCGTCCGACTGCTCGCCCTGACCGACCACGACACGCTGGCCGGCTATCGCGAGGTCGTGGCCGCAGGGGCGGTGCCGGCCGGCATGACCCTCGTCCCGGGCGTCGAGATCAATGCCATCGTCACCCGCGACCTCGGGCTGTGGGAGGGTGAGCTGCACATCCTGGGCTTCGGGATGGACCCCGGCGATGCGGCTTTCGAGGCGACCCTTGCCGAGCAGCGCGGCCGGCGGCGCGAGCGGTTCGAGCGCACGGTCGCGCTGCTGCGCGAGCTCGACCTCGCCGTCGACGACCACCTGCTCGACGCGTCGCGCTCGGACGACGACGCGCTCGGACGACCGACCGTCGCCCGGGCGCTCATCGAGGCCGGCCACGCCGACACCGTCGAGGACGCCTTCACCCGGCTGCTGGGCTGGGGCAAGCCGGGCTACGTCCCGCGCAGTGGCCTGGGGCCGATCGAGGCGATCGAGGCGATCCGGGCGGCCGGCGGGCTGGCGGTGCTCGCGCACTTCGGGGAGGCGCCGTCGCGGATGGAGGTCCTACGCGAGCTGACGGCGGCCGGTCTCGGCGGGCTCGAGGTGTACTACCGCTCGTTCGATGCGGCGACGGTCTTCACGGTCGGCGAGGTGGCGTCCGCGCTCGACCTGGTCCCGACCGGCGGCAGCGACTACCACGGCGACACGGGCACCTACGCCGAGGCGCACGCCGGCCTGTGGGTCCCGCCGCAGGTGGCGGCTGGCATCCCGGGCGCCGGCGTCGTAGGCTCGCCCGCACAGCCATGACCGATCGATCGACCCTGACCCGCGCACTGCCGATGCTCGAGCTCGTGCCCGCCGCGCCGACGGGGGTGCCACGCCGCCCCGAGCCGCCGGCCGACGAGCGACTCACCGAATACGTCCCGGAGGCGCGGACCCTGCCACGGTTCCACCTGTGGACCCTCGGCTGCCAGATGAACCGCAGTGATTCGGAGGAGATGGCCGGCCGCCTGTTGAGCGCCGGCTGCGAGGAGGCGTCGACGCTCGAGACGGCCGAGCTCGTCGTCATCAACAGTTGCGCCATTCGCGAGGGCGCCGAGCAGAAGGTCATCGGCCGCCAGGGCCAGCTGGCCCGGCTCAAGGCCGCGAACCCGGCGATGCGCGTCGTGCTGACCGGCTGTTCGGTCCGTGAGCCGGACCGCGCCGGGCTCCGCCGACGCTACCCGGCGGTCGACCTCTTCCTCCGCCCCGACGAGGAACCGGAGCTCGTCGACCGGCTCGGGCTCGCGTCCGCGCAGGCGCCCATCGGGGCGACCGGCCGGAGCGGGGCCACGACGACGGTCGGGCGGACCGTGGTCGGGGCGGCGGACCATCTTGCCGGCACGCGCGCCCAGGCGGTCGGGCAGGGGACGGTCGCGCGCGGCTCGACGATCGCCGCCTGGTTGCCGATCATCTACGGCTGCGACAAGACGTGCACCTACTGCATCGTGCCGTTCAGCCGCGGACCGGAGCGCAGCCGGCCGTTCGACGACATCGTGGACGAGGCACGCTCACTCGCGGCGAGCGGTTACCGCGAGGTCACGCTGCTCGGCCAGAACGTCAACTCGTACGGCCACGACCTGCCCCCCGACCCACGCTTCGGGCACGTCGACGCGGCACGCTGGGCCGGTCGCCAGCTCGACCTCGCCGGGCGCCCGGACCTGGCGGAGCTGATCCGCGCGATCGACGGCCTGCGGACCGCCGACGGCCGGCCGGCCATCGGGCGGCTGCGCTTCGTCACCTCGCACCCGTGGGACCTGTCGGATCGTCTGATCGCGGCGCTCGCCGACTGCGAATCGGTGTGCGAACACCTGCACCTGCCGGTCCAGTCGGGGTCGGACGCCGTGCTGCGACGGATGGGCCGCCAGTACACCGTCGACCACTACCGCGAGCGTCTGACGCGGATCCGCGAGGCCGTCCAGGACATCACGGTCTCGACCGACATCATCGTCGGGTTCTGCGGCGAGACCGAGGCGCAGTTCGAGGCGACGCTCGGCCTGCTCGAGACGGTCCGCTACGACCAGGTCTTCGCCGCGGCCTATTCGCCACGGCCCGGCACGCCCGCGACGCGCCTCGCCGACGACGTCCCGCCCGACGACAAGCGGCGGCGGCTCAACACCCTGCTCGCGGTCCAGGAGGCGATCGGCCTCGAGCGCAACGAGGCGTGGGTCGGCCGCGAGGTCGCGGTTCTCGTCGATGCGGTGCAGCCCGAGCGCGGCCACGATCACGACGCGGGTGGGCCGCGCGCGGCCGCCGGATCGTCGCCGGCCGCGGCCGATGCCGGCCTGGCCCGGCTGTCGGGCCGGACGCGCGGGAACAAGCTCGTCCACCTGGGCGGTGACGGCGCGCTCGTCGGTCGCGAGGTGCTCGTGCGCGTCGAGCACGCCGGGCCGTATGCGCTGCGGGGCGCGCTCGTCGGCGCGTGACGGGCGCACCGACCGGGTCACCGCCCCTCGTGGTCGTCGCCGGTGCGACGGCGACCGGCAAGACCGAACTCGCGATCCGGCTCGCCGAGGCGTTCATCGCGATCGGGCGCCCGGCCGCCGTCATCTCGGCCGACTCGCGCCAGGTCTTCCGCGGGTTGGACATCGGTACGGCGAAGGCCACCGCCGCCGACCGGGCGCGGGTCCCGCATCACGGCCTCGACCTGGTCGACCCCGACGAGCCATTCAGCGTGGCCGAGTTCGCGGCGCATGCCCGCCGCGCGCTGGCCGGCATCGACCGTGCCGGTGGCGTGGCGATCCTCGCCGGCGGGACCGGGCTCTACCTGCGCGCCGTCGCGCGCGGCCTCGATACCGACGCGTTGCCCAGCGATCCGCAGCTCCGGGCCGGCCTCGAGGCGGCGCTGACCGAGGGCGGCCTCGCGCCGCTCGTCGCCCGGCTGCGCGCCGTGGCTCCGGCGGCATCCGAACGGGTCGACCTGCGCAATCCGCGGCGGGTCGTGCGCGCGCTCGAGATCGCCGAGCTGGCCGGCGATGCCTCGCCACCGCCGGCGCTCGGCTACGCGTCGCCGCTGGCCTGGATCGGCTTGACCCTCGATGACGCCGTCCACGTCGAGCGCATCGCGCGGCGGGCGCGCGCCCAGTTCGATGGCGGCCTCATCGAGGAGGCGCGCGAGCTCCGCGAGCGGTTCGATCCGGGCCTGCGGTCGTTCTCGGCGATCGGCTATCGCGAGGCCTGGGCAGTCATCGACGGGAAGCTCAGCCGCGCCGCGGCGATCGAGCTCGACGCCCGGCGGAACGTCGCCTTTGCGAAGCGCCAGCGCACGTGGTTCCGCGCAGAACCGGAGATCGCCTGGCTGGACGTCGGCGACGGCCGATCCACGGTCGCCGCCTTCGAGCTCGCCCGGCGAGCCATCGACCAGCCGAGCCCGACGCGTTCCTAACCGGGCGCCCGTGACGTGACGAGACCGACCCGCTGGACGCGAGTCGGTCTCGTGATCGCTGCGATGTCGCCCCGCCGGTTGGGGCTGGCGAGGGGGCCGGGGTTACGCGGAGGGCGCGCCCGGATCGGCCGGCGGGGCGGCCGGGGGCGGAGGCGGAGCGGCCGGGGCCGGAGCCGGGGCGCCGGCGCGGCTGGGGCCGGAGCCGGGGCCGGGTTGGCCATCGCGCGCGCGGCGGCCGCATTGGCGGCCTGGACCTGCTCCATCGCCGCTCGCTGCTCGGGTGTCAGGAGCGCCATCTCGTGTTCGACGAACTGCTTCTGGACGCCAGGGTAGTTGAGGTAGAAGAAGATCAGGAACGCTATGAGCATCGGCACGAATTCTTCCTCGAACGTCGTCGAGCCGAGGATCGCGAAGAAGCCGAAGATCAGCGTGAACAGGCTGATGAAGATGCCGAACGACCACGCGTAGGCGCGAACGTTCCAGAAGCCCTCAGCGATCCAGAACCAGATCGCGGCAAGGATGATGGCCCAGATCGCCTGTCCCCACTGCGCCGTGGGGAACGAGACTTCCTTGCCGACGAACGTGAAGTTGACGATGCCCAGGAACACCAGGGTGCGCCACACCTCGAAGATGCCGGCCACGCCGGCGCCGACTGCGAGGATCGTGACGCCGATCGGTCTTGACATTCGGAACAGAACCTCCCTCTTCGTCCCCGATCTAGGGGATCTCGGTCACGAACAGGATAGTCGTGCCCGGCAAGTCAGCGTGCGTGATTCTCGCGAATCGGGATTATCCTTGCCCGACATGCCCACCGACCTCATCGATCTGGCCGTCCCCGTCGAGAAGGCTTTCCTCGTCGCGGTCGACACGGGCGGCGACGACGGCTGGACGGCAGAGGACTCGCTCGCGGAGCTCGCGAACCTCGCGACGACTGCCGGCGCCGACGTCGTCGGCGCCGAATGGCAGAACCGCCGCCACGTGGATCCGACCTGGTACGTCGGCAAAGGCAAGGCCGAGGAGCTCGTCGCCGCGAAGCGCGAGACCGGGTTCGACGTCCTCGTCGCCGACGACGAGCTGTCGCCGGCCCAGCAGCGTGCGCTCGAGGAGCTGCTCAACGTCAAGGTCATCGACCGCAGCCGGCTCATCCTCGACATCTTCGCGTTGCACGCGCAGACCCACGAGGGCCGTCTCCAGGTCGAGCTCGCCCAGCTCGAGTACCAGCTGCCACGCCTGACCCGGCTGTGGACCCACCTGTCGCGGACCGGCGGCGGGATCGGCACCCGGGGACCGGGCGAGAGCCAGCTCGAGACCGACCGCCGGATCATCCGCACGCGCATCTCGAAGATGAGGGAGCGGGTCGACCAGGTCCGCCAGCAGCGCGAGACCGCCGCCCGCGGGCGGGACCGCCGGCTGTGGTCGACCGTCGGCATCGTCGGCTACACCAACGCCGGCAAGTCGACCCTGCTCAATGCGCTCGTCGGCAGCGAGGTCGCCCGAGCGGAGGACAAGCTGTTCGCGACGCTCGACCCGACGAGCCGGCAGGTCAGACTGGGCGACGGCCAGACCGCGATCGTGACCGACACCGTCGGTTTCATCCACAAGCTCCCGCACCAGCTCGTCGACGCGTTCCGGGCCACGCTCGAGGAAGTGAACCGGGCCGACGTCCTGATCGAGGTCGTGGACGCAGCCGACGGCCATTTCGAGGAGCACCGGGCCACCGTCCAGACCGTCCTCGACGAGCTCGGCGCGGGCGAGAAGCCGCGCCTCCTTGCCTTCAACAAGGCCGACCTGCTCGACCGGGCGGCACGCGACGGCGCCGTCCCGGCACCGGCCATCGCCGGTCGCGTGTTCGTATCGGCGCTGACCGGCTATGGGATGGACACCCTGCGCGCCGAGATCGCGGCCCTGCTCGCGTCGCTGTGGGTCGACGTCGATGTCGCGGTCCCGTATGCCGCCGGAGAGCTGCTGGCACGGGTCCGCGAGCGTGGGGCGGTGGAGCTGGAGTACGGCGAGCGCGACGTCCGCGTGACCGGACGCGTGGCGCCGGCCCTGGCCGGCGAGCTCGACGCGGTCGCCGAGCGGTGGGCCGCCACGCTCGACGAGGACGCCGGGGTCGAGCCGAATGGCGCGGCCCGGGACGCGGGCGCACCGGTCGCGAGCGAGACGTGACCGTCCCGTTTCGGGCGGGCGGCCGCCACCGGTTGCCGACCGGCGCCACGATCGTGTGGTCCGTGGCCGAGGGGGCTCGCGGTCGCCGATGGCGGGAGGCGGTCAGCGTCGACGGGGCGCTCCGGCGATCGGTCCTGCTCGAGGCCGCGACCGACGGGCGACCGACGCGCCTCGAGCTGACCGGGGCGCAGGGCCTGCTTACCGTCCATCCGGATCCGGACGCCCACGAGCTGCACGGCAACGTCGTGACCGCCCACGGGATCCGGCACCTCCGGCTCGCGTGGAGCGCAGACCATGCCCTGTTCGTGGTCGGCTCGCCCGCGGCCGCGTCGGTCGCGCTCGGTCGCCTCGCGTCCGTGGTGGCGGTCGGATCGACGCTGGTGGTGCCGGTCGTCCGGATCGATGACGATCTCGACCCGGTACCCGAGCACTGGGAGATCAGCCGGGTCGCCGAGCGCGACTGGCGACTCCGGCGCGACGACGGCTTCGACGAGCGGGCAACGAGCCTCGATGCCGACGGGATCCCGCTCATCCCGGGCCGCGACATCTGGCCGCTCGAGGAGCGCTGACCCGGCGTTCCGTGGACGGCCTGTGGACAACGGCTCCCAACAGCGCGAGGTTCGCGCCAAACTCGTGGATAAGTCCGTAGCCAGGCCCGTCGCCCGTCGGCTATCGTAGGTCTTGCTCGAAGGGGCCCCAGACCGAAAGCGGTGTCGCGGATGCAAATCAGCGGCGTCGACTACGGACCGGTGGTTCCTTCGGGCGTTTCTGTGTGTGCCGCAGACACCCGGGAGCGACCGCCCCGTTGATCCGGATCCCAGAGCTGGAACCGGCCGCCATCCGCGCCGCCCAGGAGCGGATCGACCGGGCCTTCACCGGCTCGCCGCAGTACGTCCATGAGGGCCTGTCACGGCGTGCTCGGCGCGCCGGTCGTGGTCAAGGTCGAGACCGTCAACCCGATCCGTTCGTTCAAGGGTCGCGGGACGTGGGTCGCGGTCAACGCCCTGGCAGGGGAGGGGAGGGTCGGCCCCGATCGCCCCATCGCCTGCGTGTCGGCCGGCAACTTCGGCCAGGGCGTGGCCTACGCGGCGCGCGCGCTCGGGATCCGCGCGGTCGTATTCACCTCGCGCCACGCCAACCGCGGCAAGCTCGAGCGGATGCGGGCGCTCGGGGCGGAGGTCATCGAGGCGGGGGAGGACTTCGACAGCGCTCGTGCCGCCTCGGAGGTGTACGCCGCGGAGCACCCGGTCGAGCTCCTGGTCGACGGCGACGACCCGCGCATCGCGACCGGCGCCGCCACCCTCGCGCTGGAGCTGACCGATGCCGTGGCGGCGGGCCACCTGCCCGCCCCGGCGATCGCGTCGGTCCCGGTCGGCAACGGTGCGCTCATCAACGGCGTGGGGTCGTGGCTGCGGGCCGAGCTGCCCGGCTGCCGGATCGTCGGCGTCCAGGCGGAGGCGGCCGCGGCGATGACTTTGAGCTTCCGGGCCGCCCGTCCGATCGACACCGAGTCGGCCGCGACGTACGCGGACGGGATCGCGACGCGGGTGGCCATCCCGCGCGCGGTCGAGCTGATGCCGGGTCGCGTCGACGAGATGCGGCTCGTCTCGGAGGCGTCGCTCCACGAGGCGCAGGCGATCCTGACCGACGAGCTGGGCGTGACCGTGGAGGGTGCCGCCGCGGCGTCCTGGGCCGGCCTGCTCGCCGGGCCGCGGCCGACCGGCGCCGCCTTCGTGATCGTCACCGGCAGCAACGCCTGACGAGCCGGCGACCCCGTGCGGCGGCTCGGTACGCTCCCGACCGACTGGCGCGACTTCGCGCGCTCGCTCGTCCCGCTGGCGCTGCTCGCGCTGGCCGCGGCGGTCGTCCCGCTCCGGCTACCGGTCCTCGTCGCGCTGGCCGCCGGGACCGCGGTCGGGGTCGCCCGCGATGCCCCGGTCCGCTGGGCCTGGGCGGCGACCGTGCCGGTCTCGATCAGCCTGGCGTGGGGCGTGTGGCTGGCGCCGCCGGCCGCCGCGGACGGCTCCGACTGCGCGAACCTCGGCTCGCCGGTGGCGGCCTGGCGGATGGCCGAGGCCTTCGTCGTGCTCGCGGCGCTCGGCGTCCTCGCGACCGTCCTGCGCGCCTCGCGCACCACGCTCCTCCTGCGCTGGCCGGCCCGATCGGTCGTCCGCTGGTCGGTCGTCGGGTTCCTCGTCGTCGGCCCGCTCGCGCTCGTCGTCGGACCGTGGCTGGCGCGGCCGTTCTTCGGCGACGTGTCGTACGACGTGACGGCGGTCGGGGCGGTCGCGCCGGCGCTCCTGTTCGCCGTCGCCAACGGCTCGATGGAGGAGCTCATCTACCGTGGCGCGCTGCTGGGCTGGTCGGCGCGGGTGATGGGCATGGGGCCGGCCGTCGTCGGCCAGGCGGTGGTCTTCGGGCTGGCACATTCGGGCTCCGACGTCATCGGCTACGGCGTGCCGCTCAGCCTCGCCCTCGGCCTCGGCGGGCTGCTGGCCGGGCTCATCGCGATCCGGACGCGCTCGCTCCTGTTCCCGATCGCGATCCACATCGGGCTCGACATCCCGATCTACTACGCGTTCGCCTGCTCGAGCTGAGGCGGGCGCGGCCCCTTGACATGGGACGGGCCGTCGCGTCTCCTTGCCGGGTGATCACCGACGAGCCGGCTGCGACTTCGGGCAGCGACGTCACCGACCATCGCCTGACCCGACCCGACGGTCGCGTCGTCGCCTGGAGCGAGTCCGGTGTCGCCGGCGGGCGGCCGATCCTGCGCGTGCCCGGGACGCCCGGCTCGCGGCTGTCCCTGCGGGCGGACCGGGGGCCGTGGATCGAGCGGGGCCTGCGCGTCATCACGACCGAGCGCCCCGGGTTCGGGGCGTCGACGCGGCTGGAGGGCCGCGGGTTCGCCGAGCACGCCGACGACACCATCGCGATCCTCGACGAGCTCGGGATCGAGCGACTCCCGGTCTACGGGTCGAGCGGCGCGAGCCCGCACATCCTGGCCATCGCCGCCCGCCACCCGGATCGCGTCGCGGCGGTCACGATCATGGTCGGCAGCGCGCCGCTGGACGCGGCCGAGGCCGAGCAGCAGATCGACCTCAATGCACTCGAGCAGCGGCTGTTCGATGCCGGCGACCTCGCCGAGATCTGGCGGCTGACCGAGGAGGTCCGGGCCGACCTGCTGCGCGACCCGCGGGCCGCCTTCCGCTCGATCATGGCCTCGTCGACGGCGGTCGACCGGGCGATCGTCGAGGACCCGGACTGGCAGCGCGGCTTCGTGGTCGGGGTCACCGAGGCCGTCCGCCAGGGGGCCGGTGGCTGGTACGACGAGGATCTCGCCGGCCTGCGTCCATGGGATATCGACCTCGCCGCGGTACGCGCCGAGGTGACCTGGTGGCACAGCGACGGCGACCGCAACTGCCCGCTGTCGGCCGCGCAGCGGCTCGTCGGTCAGCTCCCCAGCGCGCGGCTGCACGTATGGGACGAGGGCGGCCACCTGACGCCCTACCACCACGAGCCGCAGATCCTCGACGAGCTGCTCGGCCGCTGCTGATCACCGATGTCCGATGCCCGGGCGGTACCCGTCGTGGAGATGGTCATCGGCCCCGGCCTGCCGACCTTGAGGATCGGCGACGGGCCGCGGATCCTCGTCTACCTTCCGGGGCTCTCGCCGCACCCCGGGGTGCCGACCGGTTCCGAACGGCGCATGGCGTGCTCGGGCTGGGAACCGCTCCTCGACCGCTACTCGATCTATCGGTCCGGCCGTCGGGTCCGCCCGGTCGGGACGACCTTCGCCGAGATGGCCGCAGACGTCGCGTCCGCGATCGAGGCGCTCGGGCTCGGGGTGCCGATCGACCTCCTGGGCGCGTCGACCGGCGGCGTCATCGCCATCCACGTCGCGGCCACACGGCCGGATCTCGTGCGGCGGCTCGCGCTCGTGATCAGCGGACCGAGGCTCGGCGACGACGGCCGCGCGAACGCCGCCCGGACCGCTGCGGACATCCGCGCCCGGCGCTGGCGACGGGCGTTCGCGACGATCTTCGCCATCGGCGGAGCATCACGCGCGCGTCGGTCCGGATACGGCGCGCTCGGTTGGCTGCTCGGTCCCCGCCTGGTCGGGATCCCGCAGGACCCAACGCTCCTCCTTGCCGAGCTCGAGGCGTGGGCGCGCGAGGATGCCGGTCCGCTGATCGAAGGGATCCGCTGCCCGACCCTTGTCATCGGCACCGAGCGGGATCCGCTCTTCCCGCCCGCGGAAACCCGCGCGTTCGCAGCACGGCTGAACGAGGGCACCGTCATCATCGTCCCCGGGCTGGCACACAGCTTCCCCGCGAACGCTCTCGAGGCGCATGTCGCTCCGTTCCTCGGCTGACCGATCGGTCGACGGTCCACCGGCTGGCGGCCGTCGACGAGCCGGCGTGCCATCATCGCGGGGATGACCCAGCAATTTGCCCGTGTACCCGTGGACGCGGGCGCCGTCGTCCGCGAGGTGCGCGGGTTCGGCGGCGTCCCGTGGAGCCGGCTGTTCCGCTACCTGCGACCCAATATCGGGCGCTTCTCGATCGCGCTCGTCGGCCTCGTCATCTCGTCGCTGATCGGCCTCGCCTTCCCGCTGGTCATCGCCGGGATCACGACCGAGGTCGTGGCCGGTGGCGACGCGGCGGGGCTCGACCGCCTCGTCGTCATCCTGCTCGTGCTGTTCTGCATCCAGGCCGTCGGCAGCTTCGTGCAGACGTACCTGCTCGGGGTGGTGGGGGAGCGGGTCGTCGCCCAGCTGCGGGGCGACCTGTTCGGGCGGCTGGTGACGCTGTCGCTCGACTTCCATGCCGGTCGACGGGTGGGGGAGCTCGTGTCGCGGCTGTCGAGCGACGTGACCCTCGTGCGGACGATGCTGACCCAGACGGTCACGAGCCTGCTGTCGTCGGTCATCGGGCTGGTCGGCTCGATCATCATCCTGTTCACCCTCAGCCCGACGCTGCTGTTCATCGTGCTGCTGCTGGCACCGGCGCTCATCGCGGTGGCGATCGTGTTCGGACGGCCGCTCCAGCGGGTCAGCACGCAGGTCCAGGACACGATCGCGCGGAGCACGACGACCGCGGAGGAGGCGCTGTCGGGCATCCGCGTCGTCAAGAGCTACGTGCGCGAGGACTGGGAGCTCGAGCGCTATGACGCGGACCTGCGGACGGTCGTCGCCACCGGCTCGCGGCTGGCGCTGTGGCGGGCCATGTTCGGGGCGCTCATGGGCTTCCTCGGCTTCGGCGCGCTGGCCGTGCTGCTGTGGTACACGGGGCACCAGGTCATCGACGGCACGCTCGGGATCGGGACCCTCACCGGGTTCCTGCTGTACGGCGTCGCGATCGCCGCGAGCCTCGGCACGATCGCCGGGCTGTACGGCCAGTTCCGGGAGGGGACCGGGCGCGATCACCGCGCGTGTTCGAGATCATCGACACGCGACCGACGATCGTCGACGCCCCCGCCGCGCGACCGTTGCCGCGCGTGGCCGGGCGGATCGAGCTCGACGGCGTGTCGTTCGGCTACGACGCCGATCGGATGGTCCTGCGCGAGGTGTCGCTGGACGATCCCGGCAGGGGAGATCCTCGCGCTCGTCGGCCCGTCGGGCTCGGGCAAGACCACGCTCGACCGGGCTGATCCCGCGGCTGTGGGACGTGACGTCGGGCGCGATCCGGGTCGACGGCGTCGACGTCCGCGAGGTGACCGTGGCGAGCCTGCGCGGCCAGATCGGCCTGGTGGCCCAGGAGGCGACCCTGTTCGGCGGCACGATCCGCGACAACATCCTGTACGGCCGGCTCGACGCCACGGACGCGGAGGTCGTCGCCGCGGCCCGGGCGGCCAACGCGGACGACTTCATCGGCGCGCTGCCCGACGGCTACGACACGGTCGTCGGCGACCGCGGCTCGCGCCTGTCGGGCGGCCAGCGCCAGCGGGTGGCGATCGCCCGGGCGATCCTCAAGGACCCGCCGATCCTGCTCCTCGACGAGGCGACGAGCTCGCTCGACAACGAGTCCGAGCGGCTCGTCCAGGACGCGCTCGACCGGCTCAAGGTCGGGCGCACCACGATCATCGTGGCGCATCGGCTGTCGACCATCCGCGCCGCCGACCGGATCGCCGTGCTCGACGACGGCTGGCTGGTCGAGCTCGGGACGCCAGGACGAGCTGCTGGCAGCGGACGGGCTGTACGCGCGGCTCCACCGGATGCAGTTCGCGGACGAGGTCGGGGAGGCGCCGGCCGACGAGCTCGAGCCGGTCGACGAGCCCGGGCCGGTCGGGGAACCCGAGCCGGTCTGACCCGGGATGGCGACCACCGCTGCGCAAGGGTTCCCATCGGGACCGGCCCGGCGTAGGCTTCGCAGCCCAGACACAGCCACGGAGGGCGGGACCAGATGACGATGCAACAGGCCCTGATCGACGCGATGCACCTCCCCGAAGGCAGCGATACCGTCGCCCGGATCCACGAGTTCGGTCTCGCCGTCGCCGACGAGGACACGATGAGCCGGGCGATCCACGACGTCTACTGCGGGATCGTGGCCGACCACCAGCATCCCAACGAGAAGGACCACGCCCAGGCGCGGGCGCTCATCGACGCGCTCCAGAAGCACGCGGTGGAGCAGCCACAGGTCTGACTCGCGACCGAGCGCCCGACCGGGTGCGGCGTGAGCGCCCTGTCTTGACGCGGTCACACCGTGTTGTAGTATGCGACAACGATGCTGACCGTTCCTGAGGCCGCTCGACGGGCCGGCCGGAACCCCGAGACGATCCGGCGCTGGATCCGCGAGGGGAAGCTCCGCGCCCGCAAGGTCGGGACCCAGCACATCCTCGAGGAAGCCGACCTCGCCGCGGTCCTCCAAGGCTCAGTGTCGGGGGACTCGATGCCGTTGCCTGAGCACTGGAAGCGCGGCTTCTGGGGTGGACCGATGCCGGATTGGGCCGCGATCGTCCGCGAGCAGCGCTCCGAGCACTGATGGCCGGGCGGCTCGTCATCGACGCCAGCGCAGCGCTCCATGTCGCCCTCGCTGATCGACCCACACCGGAACTCGATGCGTACGTTCTTCACGCACCCGCCTTGTTCCTGTCGGAACGAACATCCTCGCTGGCCTCGGCAGCCTGGCGCGTCGGAATCCCGGCGACCGACCTGCTTGAGGCGTTTCGTCGACTCGAAGCGATGCCTGTCCAGATCGTCGAGAGCACCGCCGAGCACCGCCGTGAGGCGCTAGAACTCGCCCAGAGCCTTGGGTGGGCGAAGACCTACGACGCCGAGTACGTCGTCATCGCTCGCGACCTCGGTTGTCCGCTCCTCACGACGGACGACCGCCTCGCCCGTGGCGCGGCGCATCTGGTCGACATGCTCGATCCGCGCACATTCCCAGGACAGTCATAGGTCGACGGGCCGAAACGCTCTCTACTTGGCTGTGATGTCACTTCCGATAATGTGAGTTATGTCTGCTCCGTTAGACTGCTCACATCGTCCTAACCTGAATGGCCTCCAAGATCAACGCCATGAGGAGGCACAAGCCGTTGTGTTCGACCCCAGTCTTTCGTCGCTCGCGGCTTCTGATGCCACCCGATGCGTTGTTGAGGGCTTCAACGAGTTGTTGTTCGGCGTCACCACCCGCCGGAAACAAGCTGAAGTCAAATGTGGCGGGGTATTTTCGGTCGAGGTCGACTAGCAGGTTGCCGCTCTCCAATCCCGAGTAGATCTCATCGAACGACAAGTCGCCGCCCTTGCCGTCGTCGAGGGCGGCGTTGACTACGAACCCGGTGAATGTCAGGTCAACGAGTCTGACTTCGGATGCCATCCCGATCCTCCCTAGGGTGCTGGACCTGGGTCCCACATGATTCCTGCGGTGCACGGAATCGTCGCATGCCGAACGGGTGAGTCACTCGCAGGGTCTTGCCGGTGTTACGGTACCGGTCCCTTGGAGTTCGCAATAGAGGTTGTGAGCGTGGATGTCGTCAAGGTAAGTGCGGTCCTCGGTTTCGCTGAGGCAACGCGTCCTTGGCTTGACTTGAGGACTGTGTTCCGATGGGCGCAGAGTAATGAAGCGGCCGAAATTCAAGGTCAAGCCGTGACGTTCTTGGACGAGGCGAAGCGTCAGAGGGTGAACATCCAGGTTCGCGCGCTGAGCGTCGAACAGGAGGGCAACGCCGGAACAGATGCCGGGATGGACGGTGTCGTCGCAAAGTTCCAGACGTTTCCCGATACCTCACTGCTCGGCCCTCTCGCGACCGTGCGGTTCGACATGGCACAAATCGAGCCGATTGAGCTTCCGTTTCACGAGTTGAATGCTCGGATCAAGGAGTCGTTTTACGCGCCGACGCCGCTGACCGCGGCCGCCACCGATGTCCAGATTGTGCTCGACGAGGCGATCGACGAGGAGACGGACGAATTGATCATCAGTTCGGCCCAATGGCTCCGGCTCAACTCAACGCTCAAGTCTTGGCCTTTCGTCGCGATGGGCTACCGGAGCAGTTCCTCTTTGTAGCGCTTGGGCGTACCATCACGGGTCCACGTGACTTTTCGATTGATTGGCTAGCCGACGCCGGTTCCGATTTCTCAGCTTGGGCAGCCGAACGTTCCGAAGCCATTGCTACTCACGTTGGAAGGTAGGCCCGCAATGTCTAACGGATACCCGCTCATGCCCTTCAGTTCAACGTCAGGTGCTTTGTCAATGACAACAGGAGTGCTCGAGACAGACGAGCGAAACGTCCGTGTGGTCACAACACGCACGGGTTCTCCGCTTGCTCGCCCAGACGAGCAACTAAGAGAAATGTTCGGTGCCGTCCCAGTGGTCGCGGGTGCGGAAATGTCCAATCGCGTATCCGTCGATACGACGCTCGTTGCGCCCGGCCTCCTTATGTCCGTGGTCGAGTCGGAGGCCCGATTCGGTGATCTTCCTCTCGATGAATACCGGGCGCGAATGAGCCCCGAGGCGTTTGCAACCTTCGTGCGCTTCGCCGGCCTGGTTTCTTCGGGTGGGCCACGTCTGGACATGGTTCGGTTCACCGAGGTTCCGGAGGAACCGAGCTGATTCAAGTCGGCCGCGCGGATCCAGCTAGATGGACCGGTCTACCTGGATGCGAACATTCTCGCGAGTTTCTTGATTTGCGGGCATCCGCTATACGTAAATTCCGCACAGCTTGTTGGCGACCTCTTTTCCGACGGGACTAGCGTGGTGCTGTCCGACCTGGTCCTGAGTGAATCTCTTTGGGCCCTTACCAGACTCGCCTATTGCGACGCGTTTGGACACACGTCCTATGACGCGGAGTTCAAGGCAGCCACCTATCGCCGTCATCACGCGAAGATATTCGGCGGTGCTCATGGGCCAAAGGTTGCGGCAGTCGTCGACTTCGTGCGCGATCTTGAGAGGCTCAATATGCTCGTCGTCTCGCATCCAGTGAACGCAGAATGGGTCGATCAGGTTGATCGAACTCATGGTTGGATGAGGAGCGACCGCTTACTGCCCGCTGATGCCACCCATCTGGCCATTGCGGAGAAGCATGCTCGGACGCTTGTAACCGCAGACGAAGTGTTTGCGAAGACCGGTGGAGTCTCTCCCGCCAAACTGACCATGGTTTGGTTGAGACCAGCGGCGACAGCGCCGACTCCCGCTTCCGCCGTGCCGCATTCGTCTCGTCCGGCACACAAGGACAAGAAGGGTGGTTCTTCACACCGCAGGGGAAGAAATCCACGACGATAGTCGAGCCCTTCAGAGGGCGGACCTCGGTCGACGCAATCACAGCTAAGCCGCCGTTCGTTCGTGGTCATGTTTCAACTCGCTCGAGAACCTTGACAAGAAGGATTCGAGCTTCGCGAACGGTGGGCGCCTGAACTCTAAGTCCGCACGGCCCCGGTCGCATCACCTGGAGTTCCACGAGTCGCAGCGGTGTCTGTGTCGACCGGACGGCCGACCAGCGTCCACGACGCCTTCATATGCCGAGCGAGGATATCGGCCGAGGGCCTTTGCTCTTTCCCCTGCATAGGTCTCACGCTCCGTCCACTCTTGCCAGCGTTCTGGAACGTGCCCCGCTGCAGCGATGATTCCGCGGAGGAGCTGCTCCTTGTCCGGTGGAGCCCCAGACCGCCCGGCGCTTGTGCTTGGCGGTCGCTCGTCGTCGCGTGGGACGCGTCGGGCGACTCACTCGCCTCATGCTCGGGGGACCGAAACCCCGAACCTTACCGAAGGTGCTACGGATATCGCGATGCCGCGGCGGTCGCCAGCCGAAATCGTCGTCATTCATATGGAGTGGCGTCTTCCGCAGCCCGGCTCAACGCGTGAGTCCTGCGCTCGATCCGGCTCAGGACGAAGTCCCGCGTCGGCGCGTCCATGAAGTAGACGTAGCAGCCGCGGAGGCCGCGGGTCAGGAGGACGCGGTAGGTGCTCTTGACGAAGTCGGTGAACTGCTGCGTCGGTGACGCCGCGGCGGACGATGCGGTCGTGCGACTGGTCGCGCTGGCCGACCCATCCCCCATCCATCGTCCGGTAGACGAGGTCGGGGCCGAAGATGACGCCGACGTAGTCGAACTCGAAGCCCTGCGCGGTGTAGACGCAGCCGACCTGCTCGATCCCCCGCGGGTCGCTCGCCCAGAAGTCGGACTTCGGGATGCCGGGGCCGAGGCGGCCGGCCTCCGCCCTGGCGTTCCAGGGCATCGACCAGTCCCCTACCCTGACGTCGGGCACGAGCTCGCCGGCGTCGTCGGGGTCTGACCAGGGCCAGCAGAAGCCGGCGACGAGCCGGGCGGTCGCCCCCTCCCCTGCCCTGCCGCGGATCAGCGTGTCGAGCTCCTTGACCGAGCCGACGATCCGGAAGTCGAACTCGTCGTCCATCGGCCAGAGGACCTGCGGCGTCCGGTCCAGCTCGAGCGTGTTGTCGACCCACTTGATGAACGAGTCGGAGCCGTTCGAGCGGAACTGCGCCTGGAGCTCGAACTCGCGGACCTCGAGCGAGCGCTTGGCGGCGGCCTCGCGGATCAGGTCGGTGCTGCCGACCTCGCCCGGGCGCACGACCTGCAGGTCGTCGATGAAGAAGACGGTGACGCGGCTGGCGTCGAGGATGTCGTCGATCTGGGCCTTGCCGGTGCGCGCCTTCGCGGGCGTGAAGCGGCTGGTGCTGATCGTCCGGATGCGGTGCGCCTCGTCGAGGATGACGACGTCGAGCGGCTCGTCGACGTTCGCGGTGTCGCGGAAGTACTTGAACATCGCGCCGGCCCGCGTCCCGACGATCTTGCGCAGGTTCTCGGTGAACGCCTTCGAGCCGGTCACGTGGAGCGTCCGGAGGCCGAGCGCGGACAGCTCGGCGACGAGGTTGACCGCGATGACCGACTTCCCGGTGCCGGGCCCGCCGGCGACGATGAAGGCGACCTTCTGCTGGTTCTGGCCGGCCGCCGCGGACCGAATCCATGATCGCGTTGTAGGCGACCTGCTGTTCGTCGAGGAGCGTGAAGACCGGCTCGTTGCGGATGACGCGCGCGACGTGGTCGAGCAGGCGCTTGTGCGGGCGGAAGGCGGTCGCTGCGACTCGGTCGAGGATGGCGCCGTCGTCCGGGCCGGCGACGCGCTGCGTCGAGGAACGTCGCGAGAGCGTCCGACTGGTCGCCGGCGAAGGACGGGTTCGTGCGCCAGGAGCGTCGCGAAGTCGGCGTGGTAGAGCGGCGACTTCGGGTCGTGCTGCGCGTAGTGCAGGTAGGCGCAGGCGTCGAGGGCGATCGCCGGGTCGTCGGAGAACGCCGGGTGCGTGTCGAGCAGGTAGCGCTGGTACTGCTCGACCTGGCGCGACGGGTGGAGGATGTCGCGCGGCCTGCCGCCGTAGTCGACGGTCACGCAGTCGGTGATGTTCGAGCGGCCGACCTCGGTCCACTGCTTGAGCTCGACGATGACCGCGGCGTCGCGCTTCGTGTCGGGTTCGAGCCGGTGATCAGGACGTCGAGGCGCTTCGACGAGAGCGGCAGCTTGAGCTCGACGAGGATGCCCTGGTCGCGCAGGTCGGCGAGCTGGAGGACGTTCGCCATCGCGCGCGAGCGAGTTGCGCCAGGACGTGACCTCGGACGGCGCCGGCCGGTAGCGGAACTCGTCGAAGAAGCGGTCGGCGAGCTGGTTCGCGAGGCGTGCCTGGACCGCGTCGCGCGATGAACTGCTCGCGTGGTGCCCTGGTAGAGGTGCACGATCCTCGATTCCTGAGGATGACTGAGCTCGCGTGCCCCGCATGGTCACTGCGGCCAGCCGCGAGTGTACGAGACAGCGCGCGGCATTTCGCCTACCACGTGTCACGCGGCACTCGTGCTTACCGGCGAGGCGCCAGGTCATCGGGTCGCAGTTGCGGCTCGACTGGATCGGCCGTCCTGGATCGTGGCGATCGCGACTCGATCGAGTGTTTCGTCGTAGAGGTAGACGACAAGCATCCACCGCCACGGACCGAGGACGAAGCGGTACCGAGCCCATCGTCCATCCAGAGTCGCGCCGATCCGAGGAAAGGTCTCGAGACCGTCGAGCGAACGCCTGAAGCGCTCGACCGTGTCGACCGGGAGGCTGTGAGTCTGATGAGTGTTTCGAGGTCGTCTCTGGCCGTCGGCGTGATGACGACGGTCGCCATCGATTCAGAGCTCCTCGAGCGGCGTGCCGAGACCGGCCTCGGCCTCGGCACGGCCCTGCTCTGCCCTCACGAATGCGTCAGGGATCCCATCGAGGAGCGCGGTGACGTTGCGTGCATCGGGGTCGGCTTCGTCGATCGCCGTCATGAGCAACGACCGAGCGATCGTCCCGGGATTGGTGTGGGTTCGCTCGGCCAGCCGGCGCAACTTCAACACGTGTTCGCGATCGAGGGCGACATTCACGCGGTTCGTGGGTCCTGCCATGGGTCGAGCGTACACGTATCGGCACGACATGTGTAGTCACCAGCCCGTGCACGACGCCGGGTCCCCCGACCCGTCTCGAACGCGAGCGCGAAGTCCTCCGAGGGTCCGGAGTCACCCGCTGACTCCTCGGCCGTGTGGGTCCGCGCGAACGCGAGGTGGGCAGCCTCGTGGCGGACGACCTCCCGAAGCTCGTCGCGACGCGTCCAGTTCGCGAATACCCAGATGATCGTCGGGTAGTCGGTCGTGTACGAGCCCTTGAAGCCGTAGCGCAGCCCGACGGCCGGCGGCGGCTCCACCGTGTCGACGAAGTCGATGGATGCCTCAGGGATGCGGAGCTGCCGACATGCCTCGGTCAGTGCGTCGAGTGCGGTCTGGACGTACTCCGGATCCGCGTGGGCGACTCGCACCCGATCGGAATGGATGTGCACGCCCAGGTGCGCCAGGCGGTCGAAGTCGGGGAAGGTCTCCCGGCCGATGATGATCGTCCCGTCCGTCGATCCGAGGGGCATTGGCGCGACCGCCACGCGTGGTTCCATTCTTCGATTATGCGAGGCGCCCCCTGTAGATGCCCTGCCCGTCGGCCTCTCCCGTTGCTAAGCGGACCCGAGACATCGCTCGTACTCTGATTGACCATGCCGATCATCGACGTGCACACCCACATGTTCACGCGGCGCTGGCTCGAGCTCCTGCGCGCGCACGGCGATCCGTACGGCGTCCGGGTCCGGCCCGACGGACGCGATGAGATCTTCCGTGGAGCCACGCCGGTCGTCTTCCCGCAGCCCGGCCATTTCGACTACGACCTGCGGATCGGGGCGATGGATGCAGCCGGTGTCGACATCTCCATCGTGTCGCTGACCTGCCCGAACGTGTACTGGGGCGGCGAGGAGGTCAGCAGCAAGGCGGCGCGCGAGTCGAACGCCTCGATGGCCGAGGCGCAGCGCGTCCACCGCGACCGCATCCGGTGGTTCGCGTCGCTGCCGTGGGAGTACCCGAAGCGAGCGGTCGACGAGCTCCGGCGGTCGTGCGATGCCGGCGCCGTCGGCGTGATGGTGATCGCGAACGTCGCCGGCCGGAGCCTGACCGAGCCTGTCTTCGAGCCGATCTGGGCCGATATCGACTGTCGCGCCCTGCCGGTCCTCGTCCATCCCGGCGAGCCGCCTGGCACCGACCTCATGGACATGGGTTCGTACGACCTCTCGTGGTCGGTCGGCTTCATGTTCGATACGACCCTCGCGGTCGCCCGGATGATCTTCGACGGCTTCCTGGACCGATACCCGAACCTGAAGCTGATCGCGGCCCATGGCGGAGGTGCCCTTCCCTACCTCGTCGGGCGCTTCGAGAAGGGCGATGAGGTCGAGCTGCCTGCCCGGCGCCGGATGACCGCGAGCCCGGCCGACTATCTCCGCCGGATCTGGTACGACTGCATCACGTACGACCTGGGCGCTCTCGAGTACCTCGTCTCGGTCGTCGGCGCCGATCGCGTCCTGTTCGGGACGGACTGGCCCCACCAGGTCCATGCGGTCAAGGAGTCACTGGCCAATACGGCTGCGCTGCCGGCCGATCAACGCGATGCCATCCGCGGCGGCAACGCGCTGCGGCTGTTCGAGCTGTAGCCAGGCCGCGAAGGGCGTCGTGTACTAACCCGTCTCGCTGGACGCGGTAGCCTTCCCGGGATGATACTCGGATTCGGTCTCCTTAGCGCCCAGCTCCGACCTGGCGAGACGGACTGGACGCGTGCCTACGACGATACGGTCCGGCTCGCGGTCGAGGCAGAGCGGCTCGGCTTCAGCTCGGTCTGGACGACGGAGCACCACTTCGTCGACGACGGGTACATGCCCTCGCTCCTCGTCGTCAGCGCGGCCCTCGCGCAGGCGACGTCACGGATCGAGATCGGCACCGGCGTCCTCCTCGCGCCGATGCATCACCCGCTGCGCCTCGCGGAGGATGCCGCGACGGTGCAGCTGCTGAGCCACGGTCGACTTGTGCTCGGGCTCGGGCTCGGATGGTCGGAGGTGGAGTACGCCGGGCTCGGAGCCGACATGCGCCGTCGCGGGTCGGCGATGGAGGAGACCCTGCGGATCCTGCCGCAGGCGTGGAGCGGCGAGCCGTTCACCCATGAAGGCTCGGTCTACCAGCTCCCGACGCTTGCGGTGCGTCCGACGCCGTCGGCCCGGATCCCGATCCTCGTCGGGGGTGGCGCGGAACCGGCCATCCGCCGCGCCGCCCGCCTCGCGGATGGCATCTTCTCGAACGCCCCGGCGGAGCAATTCGGCCAGCAGGTCGGGTGGGTGCTCGACGAGCTCGACCGGGCCGGTCGCGACCCGTCGGCATTCCGGTTCATCCATTACTCGATCCTGCTGCCCGGCGCGTCCCGGGCCGACGCGCTCGCCCGCTACCGCGACGCGGTCTGGGCGCTGAACTGGAAGTACTCGGACATGGAGGCATCGGCGACCCGACCGCTGCCCGCGGCCTCCCCTCCCCCGTTCGAAGGCGAGGACGAGAAGCTCCTGTCGCGCCGGACCGCGCACGCGGGCACCCCGACGAGCTCGTCGAGGCGTTGCTCAAGGTCCGGAACGAGGGTGCCGGTCCCGGTCGAGTTCGTTGCCCGTAGCCACCTGCCGTTGCTCGAGTACGACGCAGCAGGTCGAGGTCATGCAGCAGCTCGCCGAGGGCGTCGCGCCGCACCTCTGATCCGACGGGACGGGATCGCGTCGTGGCATCCTCCTGCTGATGGTGACCAGATACCTGATCCTGCTGCGCGGCATCAACGTCGGCGGCCGGAACAAGGTGCCGATGGCGGCCCTGCGCGAGCTCCTCGAGTCGCACGGCCACACGAAGGTCTCCACGTACATCGCCAGCGGCAACGTGATCCTGAGCTCCGATCGATCGGCGGCCGCGATCAAGCGAGAGCTCGAGGACGCGCTCCCCGAGGCCTTCAAGCTCGACAGCGAGCTGATCGCGGTCCTGGTCCTGACGCGAGCGCAGCTCCGGGCCGTCGTCCGGGATCGGCCGAAGGGGTTCGGCGACCAGCCCGACACGTACCACAGCGACGCGGTCTTCCTCATGGGGATCGACGCCCCGACGGCGATGAGGGTCTTCGACCCGCGACCGGGCGTCGACGCGGTGTGGCCGGGCAAGGGCGTGATCTACTCGCAGCGGCTGAGCGCCCAACGGACGAAGAGCCGCCTCGGCAAGATCGTGGGCACCCCGGCCTACAGGTCGATGACGATCCGCAGCTGGCAGACGACGCTGGCGCTGCTCGAGCGCATGGAGGCACCCGAGCAGTAGCGGCTCATTCCTCATGGACCGGTAGGGCGTGAAGAGAACCGGCACGTCGCTGCCAGCCAGCCTCGCTCTGAGCTCCGCGCTCGGCTCGCCGAGCAGCTCGCCGTGAACCACCGAGACCGTCGAAAGGACTGCGTCGAACAGGTGGCCGAGGTTCGCGGCGTGCTCCATTGCCGCCTCGGAGTCCCGGTACCGCTCGATGAACATGCACTCGGACTGATCGCCGTTGAGGTACAGGTCGTATGCCAGGGTGCCAGGCTCCTTCGCCCGCACGATCTCCGTGGCCTGATCGGACAAGCGCAGGTACTCCTCGCGCTTGCCCTCGTGAAACTTGAACCCGTGCGATCCCAAGAAGCTCACTCACGGCTGAGTCCTCCAAATCTTGACCATGAAAGGGACGGCGGAGGCAACGCCTGGAACTCGTCGATCATCCCGCTCATGTGCTCACCCAACTCGACCTGGGTAAGCAGGATCCCGACCGTTCCGTCCGGGTCGACGTAGAAGTTGGTCCCTTGCCCGCCGCTCCAGCCGTAGCGCCCGCGCGTACGAGGCCACTTGTCTCGATACCCACGCCGAAGCCCCAGCCCGTTCCGTCCCAGAAGCCCGGGAAGAAGCTGTCCGGCGTCTTGTTCTTGGCGGGCACCTGGTCAGTCGTCATTTGTCGAAGATGGAATTCGGAGATCAGCGGGCTCCGTCGACCCGCCCGGATCGACAAGCATCCGCAGGAACCGGTGGTAGTCGCGGGCGGTGCTGACGAGCTCGGAGTGGCTCACGTCGAAGGGCGGCGGACCGGCATAGAACCCGCCACGCGCCGGCTCTTTTTCCGCGAGGCCGCCCTCGCCGTGCCGGTACGCAGCGGGTAGCCGGTCCAGTTTCTCCTTCGGCACCCAGAAGGCAGTCGCCCCATTTCTGGGCGAACTCGCGCGGGTCAGGGTCGGCTGAGCCACGATCCGCTCCCCGGCGACGGAACGTCGATCAACTTATGAAGGACTGTACCTGACCGGCGTCAACGTCACGAGTGTGCCAACGTGCGAACCCTTACCCTGCCAGTGACCTCACCACAACTTCATTCGGGGACTGCATGCAGATCAAGGCCGCCGATGACAAGCAGGCTGACATCCTGGCCCTCGAGCGGCTGCTGGAGCGCTCTGACGTCCCGGTTGCGACGCGCGGTCGTATCGAAGCGGAGATCCGGCAGATCCAGGCCGGCGACAAGGGTGAGCGGGATGCCGCGTACGACATCGAGCTCTACTTCGGTCGATCGAAGAACTGGGCGACGATCCATGACCTTCGGATCGAGGTCGACGGGTTAGCCGCTCAGATCGACCACCTGATCATCAATCGGCTCGCCGAGATCTGGGTCTGCGAAAGCAAGCACTTCGCCGAGGGCGTATCGGTCAATGACCACGGCGAGTGGGTCCGGTGGTGGAAGGGTTCCCCGAAGGCATCCCCTCCCCCATCGAGCAGAACCACCGCCATCTAGTCCTACTGCAACGCGTCTTCGATGATGGTCTCGTGCCGCCGCCGCGGCGATTTCGGGCTTGATATCGATGAAGCCTGATCTGCGGAGCCTCGTCGTTGTCTCAAACAACGCCCGCATCGGACGAGCAAAACGGGCGATCGACGGCATCGATGAGGTCATCAAGGCCGAGCAACTCAAGACTCGACTCTTCGACGAATTCGATCGTGCGTCGCCGCTTCGGATCCGACGTGTCATCGGTACAGAGGGTCTGGAGTCGTTCGCTCGGGGCTGGCAGGTCTCCATCGGCCGGCCTCATTCGATTGGCCGCGGAGGTTTGGCCTTCCAGCGACCGCCCCGACGGCCGCCGCGCCGCAGACGTCGTCGGCAAATCCATCCCCCACTCCGCCGAATTCGCAGCGCCGCGGCTCCGGACATCGATGCGCGTCATGCGGCGAGCCGATCTCGTTTGCGGTCGTGAAGTTCTGCTGGAACAACAAGGCGCGGTTCAACGGCGCCGAATACTGCATGGACTGCCAGCGCGCCTTCTAGGCCGTGGCAACCAGCCTTGTACGACTCCCTAGCCCTCAAACCTCGCTGGTTGGAAGTCAGTGCGGCCTACACCACGGCCGGCTACATGGCCCTGCGACGGACTTCCACAGCCGGCTGCTCTGAGGCTGCCCGGCGTCATTCCCCGGCGTTGCCGAAGGTCGCCCGCCCGGCCGGTCGATAGGTCTGGAGCGTCACGCCGGACGGCGTCGACCGCGACTCGACCAGCGTCAGGTCGTGCGTCTGGCCGTGCTCCGGGAACAGCCGCAGCCCGTCGCCGACCACGACGGGGTAGATCCGCAGGTTGAGCTCGTCGACGAGGTCGCGCTCGAGCAGCCAGCGGAGCAGGACGCCGCTGCCGTGGACCTGGAGCTCGCGCCCGGGCTTCGCCTTGAGCTCGCGCACCGCCGCCTCGACGTCGCCGTCGATGACGTGGGTGTTCTGCCACGTCGGGTCCGTGAGCGTGGTCGAGGGCACGTACTTGGGCAGGACGTTGATGCCGTGGGAGACCGGATCGCCCGCTGTCGTGGAGCGGCCAGTACGGTTCCCAGATCTCCCAGGTCTTGCGCCCGAGCAGCAACGCGTCCGCGCGCTCGAACATCGAGGTCAGGAACGGCCAGCACCTCCTCGTCGGCGTACGGCGCGGTCCAACCGCCGCGGTCGAACCCGCCGCGCCGGTCCTCGTCGGGGCCTCCGGGGCCCTGGTACACGCCGTCCACGGTCAGCATCATCGTTGCGGTCAGCTTCATGGTCATCGCTCCTTCGCATCGGGGTCGACGATGGGTAGACGCTCGGCCGAACGGAGGCTCATCGACCCGGGGCGGATCAGACCGAGCGCTCCGACTCCGCCGCGAAGGCGACCGCGACCCGGGGGGCGAATTCGTCGAAATCCTTGAAGGTCATCCACAGACCAACTGACAGCTCCCAGACGAAGATCGGGAGGGTGCCGAGGACGGATACGGCGGATGTCAGGTCGTTGACATGGAACATCCTCCCGATCGCACCGGCGATGAGCAGCGGGCCACCGATCAGCCCAGGGTCGGGATCCATCGGGGCACCACTACAACGTCGACCCCGCCCGCGTGTACATCACGGGGCTGTCGTGCGGCGCGTTTGGGGTCTGGGAGTACCTCGCGAAATACCACGGTCAGCAGGTCGCGGCCGCGGTCCCGATCGCCGGCGACGGACGCCCCGGCTCTTCAGCGGATTACTGCAGCCTCGGCGCGACGCCGCTCTGGGCGTTCCACGGCCTCCTCGACGACACGGTCGACCCGCAAGGCAGCATCGAGCCGATGAACGCGCTCGCCGATTGCCACGTAGTCCCGCCCGAGCAGGCGAAACTGACGCTCTATCCCGACCGCGACCACAACAGCTGGGACCCCGCCTACGGCGGAGCCGACGGCAACGACATCTACTCCTGGATGCTCGGCTTCAGCAATCCCTGACAGGCTCGGCGGACTCGCGCCGCCGACGAGTCGACGCGCGGCAAATCGCGAATCACTGACGTGGCACGACATGGTCAGTGGTGACCGTGCGCGTGGCTCGCCATGAAGGGACCGTCAGCTGGCGCCAGAACAAAGTCCCCTGGAAGTGTCCTGGAAACGGACGGCGCCGACGCGTCAGCTTGCGCCGCTGGTCACGGCCTTCGCCACGACCGCTCGCCGGACGCGCTTTGGCGAAGGTCCACCGATGGATTCGGGCAAGAACTTCTCGTGGACATCTCGCAAGTACTGGAGGGCCGTGTCCGTCGTGGCCTCGTACCCAAGCTGGGTCTGCACGAACGTCATGCGACGGCGAGACCAGGCCGGCGTCAGGTCTTGGTCCCCACCACGGTGACGCCGTCGACCGCTGGGTAGTTCGAGAAGTACCGCTTCCTCCAGTGGAGCTTGCCGTGGTCGTAGATCGACACGGTGACCCACACCTTGGCGCCGTCCGCCGGGGCGTTGTTGAAGAACCGGTACCCCACGGGCTTGGTCGGATCCTTCACGATCGTGTCGATCGCGCGCGGGCCGTGCTGGATGACCGTGTTGCTGATCTTGGCGGTCCGGCCGTTCGGCACGCTCCAGATCTTGAACGTGAGCCATCGCTTGCTGCCGGCGTGGGTGATGGTCCGCGTGATCAGGATCGGGTACTTGGTGTCGTTCTTGAAGCTCATGGTCTGCTTGGTCTTGCCGACGATCCACACGGTGGCATCGAGGCCCGGCGGATACCGGGTGATGAACTCGTTGTGGTTCTGTCGGGCGAGCGGCACCATGCCTGCCCGGAACGCCGCGTTGAACAGCGTCGTGGACGTGGTGCAGATGCCGCCGCCGAACGCGCCGGTGACGGTGATCTTCCCGCCCTCGATCGCGTTGCCCGGGCCCTCGCCCGGGAGCTTGTGCAGGTCGCCGACGACCTTCCAGAAGTCGAACTTCGCGCCTGCCGGCACGACCGTGCCGTTGATCTTCGTGGCCGGCGCCTCGATGTTCCCGCCCCAGTGGTTGTTGACGATGACCCAGTAGAAGACGCTGTACGAGCTGATGAGCCGCATCTTGGGGGCGAAGGCCTTGGCGTCCGCCGTGGTCAGCTTCGGGTCGACGGCCTTGACGACGGCCGCGACCGGCGATGCCGCCGCGCCCGCCTGGCGGGCCCCGATCTCGCTGATGATCGCGGCCTTCATGCCGGCAGCGTTGAGCGTTCGGCCCTCGCGGCTGGTGCCGGTGGCGACGACGTGTCCGCCGACCAGCTTGAGGCCCGCGTCCTGCGCGGTCTGGTTGACCTTCTTGGCCAGCGTCTTGAGGATCGGGTCGAGGCCCGACTCGTCAAAGACCGGGGTGATGCTCCCGTCGGCCGCGGTCGAGAACGAGATCAGCGGCGCGAGGCTCGTGCCGGCGATCGTCCAGCTGTCCTTGCCCCGGGCGACGACCACGTCGGCGGCCATTCGATCCGCGGCCGCCTTCGCCGCCTCGGCCGAGGCGGTGGCGACGGCGGGTGCCAACGACACGACCGGCACGGCCATCGTGATCGACGCCGGCGTGCCGAGCGCCGCGAGCTGCTGGTCGAGCGCGGTCAGCAGGGCCGCCTTGTCCACGGCGCGACCGTCCTTCGCCGGGGAGACGCTGAACGTCCCGCCTTGGCCGGCCGACACGGAGGCGTCCACGGGGGTCTGGTCGATCGTCGTGGCGAGGGTCTCGACGGCGGCCGCCAGCTTGTCGCGGTCGTAGGCAACGGCGGAGTCGAGGGTCACGCCGTGGATCGCGGCCTGGGGTGCGCCGATGAGGTTCGCGAGGGGCTCGCCCTGGCGGCCTGCCGCGAGTGCCGCGTCGAGCAGCGCCGAGGTGTCGGGGCCGCGGCCGACGTCGGCGTAGCTGATGGTCGTCGTCTGGCCGTCCGGGCCGGTGAGCGTGATCTGCCCGGTCGCCGAGCGACCCATAGGCGTTCGCGATCTCCGCCTCCGCCTGCTCGCGGGTGAGCCCGCCGAGTTCCGTGCTGCCGACGCGGACGCCGGGCAGGACCCGGCCGTCGTACTGCTGGCCCCATGCGTACAGGACGCCGGCGCCGATGCCGACGGCGAGCAGGAAGCCCAGGACGAACGAGACGCCGAAGCGGAGGGCGAGCGACCGTCGGCGCCGAGGCCGTGCCGGGGGCTCGCCGTCGGTCACGGCGGCCGCGAGGGGCAGGACCGGCACGGCATCGACGCCGGGCTCGGAGGTCGGCGACGTGTCCGCCGGGGCGGTGTCGGTCGGCTCGCCCGGCGGCAGGCGCATCGGCGGCGGCCAGCGAGGGGTCGGCGTCGTCCGGCGGTCGGTCGCGCCGGACGAGCGCCGCGAGCTCGGGGTCGCCGACGGGCGTCTCGCCGTCGGGTGTGGAGGCGTTGGCAGCCCGGTCGGCTGCGGAGTTGGGCAGGTCGGTCATCAGATGCTCATGCGCGGTCGGCCGGCGCCGGGCCTCGTCCCTGGCAGCCGCGACATCTTCGCGCGTGCACGCGAATCTGTCACGCGACGGTCGGCTCGGCCGGCGGGACTGGGACGCGGGACGCCCCTCAGACGTTGCGCGGCAGGACCTCGGCTCGGACAGAATCTGCGACGGCTGGACAGATCTTGAGATTCGCTGGACAAGGTTTTGGGACTGCCGCTCCCAAACTTCTGGGACCTCACACATGTCCTTGTGAACTCTCGCGGAAACGTCCTCGAAACCGAACTAAATCAGTACTGAGAGGTGCCGCTCCGCGTTTCGGAGCCCTGGTCAAGTTGCGTGGAAACTCCCCTCCGGGTTGACGTGATCAGGCCGCTTGGACCTCCTCTCGCGGTGGTCGTCGGACGAGTACCCCGTCGACGAACCGCTCGCCGTCGAGGACGAGGCTCATGACCGTCGGCCCGCCGTTGAGGACCCGCCTCGGGATCGTTTGACCGCCCGCGGGACGTTCGGCGCGCGCCACCCTGCGGTTCGGTTGATCATTTCCCTGCCGCGTCGCATGGGCGGCGAGCGCGGCGTTCATCATTGGCTCGCCGGGACCCGAGCGAGGTGGGATGTGGACATCGCATTGCGTGCCGGACTGATTGAGACCGCGGGCGCCGTTCCGACGTTCGCCAGCGCCGGGCTCGAACGTCGCGCGGCCGCGATCGCGAGGATCGCCGGCTCGTCGTGGAACTACCTGGCGGGGCTGCTCGAGCATCGGCCCGACGTGCAGGTGCTCGTGCTGTCCGAAACGGATTGGGCCGAGAAGTGCGAGGTCCCACTCTTTGGCCTCCCGAACGCGGATAAGGGCACGCTCGTCGTTGCCGGCACGGAGGCCGGATGGTGGTCCGACCTCGCACCGATGGCCGGCGATGACCGGCAGGGCGAGCTCGCCACCGTCTACGGCGGGCCGGAAGGGAGGCTCCACCTCGGCGACTTCTTCGACCTGATCGCCGTCCACGAGGTCGCCCACCTGTTCTCTGAAGGGCAAGTGGTGTTCCCGCGTATGTGGCTCGGCGAGTTCTTCGCCGACCTAGCGCTCCACGCCTGGGTCGCGCAGTGGGCGCCGGACTCGCTCGACACGCTCACGACGCTGCCGCGTATGGCTGCGCTGGGCTCGGGCGAGGAGTTCGAGCATCGATCCCGCGATGCGTTCGAGCGGCTCTATAGCTCGGTCGGCGGCCCGAACTACGTTCTGGTACCAGTTCCGGCTGCAGGTGGCTGCAGCGGAGCTCTACGACGGCATCGGCCAGGTCGCGGTGCGGCGGCTCTTCGATGCTTTCCGCATCAACGGCGGCACCGATCGTGATTCCCAGGGATTCGACGAGTCCGTCGACGACGCGACGCTTGCTGCACGACTTTCGACGGCCGTCGACCCGAAGCTCGAGGCCTTCTCGCTGGCGTTCTGAAGCGGGGACGAGCGCCAGCCGCGTGACGCGGGACCGTATCCTGTGCCATGGCCGCGGAGCCAATGAGGGACGCCGCTCGGCTGTGGCCGGGGGCCCTCGTGCTGCTCCTGCCACTGGTCGGGCTTGCGCTGCTTATCGCGCGCCCCGAGTTCGATCTCCATTGGGAGCACCACCCGAGCCATTTCTGGATCGTCCTGATCGCCGCCGCGGTCAACGTTGTGCTGGCGTATGTCACGAATATCGCCGCCGGTCGATATCGCGACGCGCGCCTGACGCTCATCTCCCTGGCGTTCCTGGCGAGCGCCGGGTTCCTCGGCCTCCACGCGCTGGCCACGCCGGCCGTGCTCCTGCCCGAAGCGAACATCGGGTTCGCGATCGCAACGCCGGTCGGGCTCATCATCGCTTCCGTCTTCGCGGCCGCGTCGGCCACACCGCTGGCCGGCCCACGGGCGATGGACGTCCTCCGGGCGAGGACCGCGCTCCTGTGGGGCCTCGTCGGGTTCATGGCGGTGTGGGCCGTCGGCTCGATCGCCCAGGTGTCGCCCCTCGACGGCCCTCCTCCTGCCCGCGAGGGGGCCGGCGTCCTAGACGTACTGTCGATCGTCGCTGTCGGACTCTATGGGTTCGCGGCAGTGCAGCTGACGCGGCAGTACCGGTACCGCGCCGATCCCATCCTGCTGGCGATGGCGGCCGCGCTCGTGCTGCTCGCCGAGGCGCTCGTCGCGATGGTCGTCAGCCGGAACTGGCATTTCAGCTGGTGGGAATGGCATCTTCTCATGCTCGCCGCCTTCGCGACCATCGCCCTTGCGGCACAGCACGAGTACCAGCGACGCGGGTCCCTGGCGGGCGCGTTCGGCGGCCTGTATCTCGATGCGACATTGGCCAGCGTCGAGCGCTGGTACGCGTCGGCCGTCGCGTCGGTCGCGGCGGCCGAGGCGAGCGGTGGCTCGACGGATCTCGTCCTCGCCCAGCTGCGTCGCGAAGGCGCGACCGAGGAGGAGCTGGCGCTCCTGGCCCAGACCGCGCGCGAGGTCGGCCGGCTCGACGAGACCTTCCGGCCGTACCTGCCCTCGGTCGTCAGGGAGCGGATCCGCCGCCGCGGCAGCGGCCCGCCACCGGCCGGCGAGGAACGGGTCATCACCGTGATGTTCGCCGACCTGTCCGGCTTCACGCCGTACAGCGAGCGCCACGAGCCCCGCGAGGTCGTCGAGATGCTCAACGCGTACTGGGCCGAGGTCGTCCCCGTCATCGACCGCGCCGGCGGGACGATCGAGCACTTCGAAGGCGATGGCCTGCTGACCTTGTTCAACGTCACCGGCGACCAGCCGGACCACGCTGTGCGTGCCGTGGCTGTCGCACGCGAGATCCTCCAGGTCACACGCCCCCTCGGCGTCACGCACCCCGACTGGCCCGTCTTCCGGCTCGGGATCAACACCGGCTCTGCGATCGTCGGCGTCCTTGGCACGGATGCGCGCCGAAGCTTCGCCGCTGTCGGCGACCCGGTGAACACGGGTGCCCGCCTGATGACCGTCGCGCGGGCCGGTGAGATCGTCGTGGGTGCCACGACCTGGGCGATCCTTGCCGATCCGACGGCCGGCGCGCCACTCGGACCGGTTCGGGTCAAGGGCAAGCGCGAGCCTCTCGAGGCCTGGCGGCTCCGGGTGCCGGAGGCGCGTTCGCGGACATCGGTCTAGGCTGTCCAGATGAGTGTCTGGTTCGGTCTCCACCTCCCCTCCTACACCCACCCCGATACCCCGCCGGAGCGGCTGTTCGACCGCGTCGTCGAACAGGCCAAGGCGGCCGAGACGGCCGGTTTCGACGTCGTCTCGGTCATGGACCACCTCTATCAGATCGACGGGATCGGCGGCCCCGACGAGCCGATGCTCGAGGGCTGGTCGGTGCTCGCCGCCCTCGCCCGCGAGACCACGCGCGTGCGGCTGGGCACGCTCGTCACGGGCGTCACGTATCGCAATCCGGCGCTGCTGGCCAAGCAGGTCACGACGCTCGACACCATCTCCGGCGGGCGCGCGATCCTCGGCCTCGGTGCCGCCTGGAACGAGGTCGAGCACGAGGGCTATGGCTACGACTTCCCGCCGATCCGCGAGCGGATGGATCGGTTGGAGGAAGCCCTCGCGATCATCAAGGCGATGTTCACCGAGGATCGGCCGAGCTTCACCGGGAGGTATTACCGGATCGAGCAGGCATTCAACGTGCCGCGACCGGTCCAGCCGGGCGGTCCGAGGATCCTCATCGGCGGCGGTGGCGAGCAGCGGACGTTGCGGATCGCGGCGAAGTACGCCGACATGACCCACTGGTTCGCCGCTCGGACTCGACGCGCTCAAGCACAAGTCCGAGGTCCTCGAGCGCTACTGCGAGGAGGTCGGCCGCGACCCGTCGACCATCGAGCGGACGGCCGGCGCGCCGGTGATCGTGGTCGATTCGGAGGCCGCGGGGAAGGCATTTCTCGAGCGCCTCCCGCCCGAGCGACGGCCGTTCGTCACGGTGGGGACGCCCGAGCAGGCGGCCGAGGGGCTTCGCCCGTACGTCGAGGCTGGGTTCACGGGCTTCACGTTCAACAACAACCTGTATCGGACGCCGGAGCAGATCGCGCGTGTCGGCGAGCTCCTGCAGCTGGTCGCGGGCGAGGCGCCGGTCGGGGCGCGGTAGCGTTGGCATCTGGCTACGATCGATGGGCTAGCAGCGATGCCTACGAGCGATACATCGGTCGGTGGAGTCGGCGGGTGGCCGACCAGTTCGTGGTGTGGCTCGAGGTGCCGCCCGGGCGGCGCTGGCTCGATGTCGGATGTGGGACCGGCGCCCTGAGCCAAGCGATCCTGAAGCGATCCGCGCCGACCTCGGTCACCGGCGTCGATCCGGTGGAGCCGTTCATCGCACGCGCGTCTGCGGCGCTGACGGACCCCCGCGCGTCGTTCTGGCTCGGATCGGCAGTCGATACCGGGCTCCCGGGTGGCGCGGCCGACGTCGTGGTCGCCGGCCTCGTCCTGAACTTCGTTCCCGACGTCGGTGCGGCGCTTGCCGAATGGCTACGGGTCCTCGCACCGGGCGGCGTGGTTGGCGCCTACGTCTGGGATTACGTCCGTGGCATGGGGTTCATCCGTGCCTTCTGGGATGCGGCCGTGGCTGTCGATCCCGCTGCGGCCGCGCTGGATCAGGGTGGGCATGCGGGCATCACCGCCGCAGGACATATGGAGGCCGCCTTTCGAGCCGCCGGGTTCGTGGCCGTCGAGAGGCGCTCGATCGCGATCCCGACGGTCTTCGCAGACTTCGATGACCTATGGCTCCCCTTCCTCGGCGGCACCGGTGGGGCCCCGGGATATGTCGCCACGCTGGATGACGCACATCGCGACGCCATCCGAGAGCAGCTACACCGATCCATCGCCGCCGAGCCCGACGGCTCGATCCACCTCGAAGCTCGCGCCTGGGCCGTCCGAGCCCGCCGCTTGTAGCGGATCATCACAAGCCGACTGCGCGACCGACCGGAAAGGTACTGGGTCTGTCTCCGTCCTGACCGGAGAGGTCCTTGTCCTCCATCTCCCAGGCATGGTCGAGGGTGTGGAAGGCGGAGTGTCGGATGAGGAATGGCAGTGTCCACGACCGCATGGTCCGCTCGACCTTCCCGGCGCTGTACGCGCGCATCGCCGCGACGTAGGCGTTGCAGGCCGGCATCCCGGTACCGACCCATGAGGTCCAGGCAGGCCGCTGTGGCGTCCTTCTCGCATCGTTCGCCCTCGGGCTGTCGCGCGTCAGGGCGATCCACGAGCTCGTCTGACGCGCGTCGGTCACACCGTCACCAACGCAACGTCGCCGTTGACCAGAAGTGACGCGTCGGGTTCCGGCAACCACGTAGATCGACCTCGGCCGCCACATTCCCAGAGCCAATCGTCTACTGCAGCGAGTTCGGCCGCCGCCTCGCGAAGCGCGGAGATCCCTGCGCTGTCGGCGTCGCGCATCCACGCCATCGACCACGCGTAGAGACCGGCTTCACGGCCTTGCCGACGGTCTTCTACCGCCGGCTGCTCCGTTGGCCAATGACAGTCGTGGACGAGGCCGCGGCGAGTCTCATCAGGGTGCTATCAACTCCAGCCGAGGGAAGTACGTGCGGTAACGGGAGGCGTCGCGGGTCAGGAGCCGATACCCAGCGACAGCGGCGTGGGCGCCGATATAGAAGTCCGGGAGCGGCGAGCGCTTGGCGCCGCCGCCACGCCGGTACTCGAGGAAGCACTTCCCGGCCAGGAAAGCGGCTTCGTACGGGAGGTCCTCTCGCCGGAAGAGATCGCGCGGTAGAGCTTCCTCGACGGCTTCGATGGTCGAGAAGCCGATAGACACTTCAGCGTAGACGAGGGCGTTGATGACGAGGATGGCCTCGTCCGCGAGCCGCTCGAGCATCGCGCTCGACCAGGCACCCCAGGTCGGGTCGCTCGTCGCGACATCGAGCAGGACGTTGCTGTCGACGAGGACCGGGTCCATCACTCGCCGCGGGTGAGGGCCATGATCTCGTCCGTCGTCATCTGGATACGGCCGCCAGCCTCGCGCAGTCGGCGGACCGCCCTCGCTCCCCGCGAGGCCCGCGTACTCGATCTGGCCTTGACGATCCTGACGTCGCTGCCGTCGACGACGAACTCCACGTCCGTGTTCGGCAAGAGCCCAGTCTGTTCCCGGATCGCCTGCGGGATCGTGACCTGCCCTTTCGACGTGACTCGCATCATGCGCCTCCGCTCAGTTCTTACCACACACAGTAAGACTCACATGTGGGCCCGTCAACTGCCGCGCATCCCCTCAGGCATCGGCTGCCTGGCGTGCCGCGGCGGCATCGCGGATGGCCCGCCGGAGGTCCTTGATCAGCAGGATCACGTGGAGCGGATCCGTCGGCGACGCCTCGAACCCGGGATCGATGCCTTGGTAGAACGCGGCTGCCTCGGGCGTCTCGGCATGGATCAGCAGAGCGCGCACGCCGACGCGTTCGGCGATCGCCGCGACCTGGAACAACGCGTCGCGGACGAGGGCCGAGCCAAGACCTTGTCCCTGCTCACCCAGGTCGACGCCAAGTCGCGTGAGGATCACGGCCGGCACCGGATAGCGTCCAACGCCCTTGGTCAGCCTCGGTGGCGCCGCGGCATGCTCGATCGAGCCGGCCGCGAGAGCGTAGTAGCCCACGACCGAGCGCGAACCCTCGAGGCAGACGACGTATACCCTCGCGGTGTCCGACTGCTGCGCTTGGAGTGCGTGCCGATCCAGCCAGGCGGTCTGTTCGTCGGAGCCGCAATCGAAGGAGTGCGTGTCGTGGTCGGCTGCGATCGGCTCGATCCGGCCATATCGCGTCACTCCTCGTGCAGGACACTCGGTCGAGCCAGGAAGGCCGCGAGGCCGGGCATCGGCCGCTCCTCGCGCTCGAGGAGTTGGACGAACGCGTCCCACCGATCGTCGGGCAGCACGAATGTCGTCCGGTCCGCCAGGACTTCGCGAGCGGCCTCGGTCGCGTGGGTGAGGACGAACGCGCTCGTGCTCATCGCGCTCGCCGCGGCGGCCTCGTCCAGCAGACGCCAATTCGCCGGCTCGAGGCGAAGCTCGAGTCGGCCTTCCTTGCGTCCTTTCCCTCGTGCTAGCGTCACGATCAGGCTCCATGTACGGATAGTGTCCGTACGGTACTGAAGACCGTTGCGCCTGTCAATGCCGAGAGCACGGGACGACCGCTCTCGGCTGGTTGGTCATCGACAGGACGCTCCTGGCGCTTCGACATGCAGCCCCGCAGCGTGCGCAGCGGCGCTCTGCCGTAGGTCATACGTCACGAAGGATCGGACATCCGGGCCAAGACGGAGCGCCGACGCGACATGGATCGCATCGAGGGCGCGAACACCAGGCTCACCGGTGGCGCCCGCCAGCGTCGCGAGCTCGGCGTCGAGCTCGACGAACGCCAGTAGCGCCAGGATCCTGGTCGGATCGGCATCGGGATTCGCCCGGGACACGGCTTTCACGACTTCGACCACAGCCACGCGGCTCGACACGAGGTCGTGCCCTCGGACGGCGTCCTGGAGCGCCGTCGTCTCGGGCTCGTCGATGACCAGCTTCGTGATGGCCGATGCGTCCAGGTACAGGATGCTCACCGTGGGTCGTCGCGGCGCTCGGCGATGAGCGAGTCCGTTGCCGACACCCCGGTCGTGCTGGGGATCGGCGATGGCAGCAATTCGGTGTCCGGGTTTGACGGCGGGGTGATCCGGCCCTCATCGATCAACCGTGCGAACGTCGTGCGATCGGTGCTCGGCGGCCCAAGGTACGCGACCGGGCGTCCGAAGAGGGTGACCTCGAATCGTTCGCCTCGGTCGGCTCGAGCGAGAAATTCGCGGAGTCGGTGCCGAAGCTCACGTGCGCCGATCTGTTCCATGTGTCACGTTGTAACACATTCGCCTCACGTCTCCGCTACGGCGTACGCCCGACGGCGCTTGCCGCCTCGAGCGCGGTGTATCGTTCGGGCACCCGCGGGACCGGCCCGTGACGAGGAGGCGCTTGATGGAGGGCACGAGCGGCCATCGGCGGCGGCTCCCGCCCCGCTGGTTCATCCGCGTCGCCTGGGCTGTGCACCGGGCGATCCACCGGCTGACCGGTGGGCGACGCGGGCTGTGGCTGGTCAGGCCAGGGCGCTGGGGAACGATGCGGCTCACGACCGTCGGCCGCCGGACCGGGAAGACGCGCAGCGCGATCCTCGGCTACTACGAGGATGGTCCGAACCTGGTCACGATGGCGATGAACGGCTGGGGGGCGCCGGAGCCGGCGTGGTGGCTCAACCTGCAGGCTCAGCCGAACGCCCAGGTCGAGCTCAAGAACGGCACGCGCGAGGTCCGTGCGCGGGCCGCCGTGGGGGAGGAGCGCGAGCGCCTGTGGGCGAGGTTCCGTGAGTTTGGCGATGACCCGGACGACTACGCGTATCGACGGCCGGGCCGCACCGAAGTGGTGGTGCTCGAGCCGGCTTCTGCGGCCGGGGCGCGTACTCAGGAAGACGGCCAGGGTCGATGGGCCGGGGGTGATCGTGAAGCCGTTGTCCGCCGTGCGGCTTCAGCAAGCCCTGACAGGCTCGGCGGACTCGCGCCTTTGGCGTGCGCGCTGCCCGGGTGAGTGGTGACCGTGGCTCGATACTCCATATCCGCCCAGGTCGCGGCTCCGCCTGAGCACGTGTTCGCGCTCTGGACGAACCTCGAGCGCATGGGCGAATGGGTCGGCGGGGTCACCGGCGTCAGCGATGTGTCGGGATCGGTCGATCAAGCAGGCACGACGTACGACGTCCACTTCGGCCCGATGAAGAGCCCCACCGAAATCCTCGAGGTCGAACGACCGCGACGCTTCGCCACCCGGTTCGGCAACTGGCTGCTCCGCGGCCGGTCGAGTGCCACCTCGAACCCGACGGGTACTTCGAGGTAGAGATGACCGTCGACGACGACGGGCACGTCGCCTCCTACGCCGAGTGGCGAGGGACGGGTCTCGCCACGGGTCCGGACGACACCGAGCCACTCGACGCGACCCGCTGACGCGAACGTCGTACCGGGCTGCGTCGCCGCGGTATCGTGGCAGTGCGCCTTGCCGTGCCGTGAGGCCAGCTGATCCGCGGAGGTCGAGGGTGAGGACCGATAGCTGGCCGGGTCCCGTGCGCCGCCTCTTGGCGGCGCGCCGTCGCGCGCGTTTCCGTTTCCTCATGTCCCAGGTTCGGACCTGGGACGGGATGCGGGTGATCGATCTCGGTTGCGGGCGGACAGGCCGATCCACGACCGACTTCGCGCCGCCGAGCTGGAGCATCGTCGGGGTCGACCGAATCGCGCCGAACTCGTCACACATCGCCATCGGGGTTTCAGCTACGTGCGGGGAGACGTGCGCGACCTGTCCGCCTTTGGTGATGGCGAGTTCGACCTTGCCATCTCGCTCGGCCTCCTGGAGCACTTGCCGGACCCGGTTGCGTTCGCTGCTACCGCAAGCGAGATCCAGCGGGTCGCCCGCCAGTACGCCCTCGTCGTGCCGTACCGGTACGCGTGGATCGAGCCGCACTACCTTGTCCCGTTCTTCCCCGTCCTCCCGCGCCGCCTCCAGAACGCGCTCATCCGCGTATTCGACCTCGGTGGCCACCGGGCGCTCGTCCGCGACGATCCCGACTTCGTGGGTCGTCGCGTCCGCTGGCGATCGAACGCAGAGTACCGGGCTGCCTTCCCGGGGTCGCGCACCTGCCTCACGCCGACGCGCGAGACGGTCGCCATCGTGCACACTGACGGCGTGTCACCCGCGACGACGACGATCCCATCACGAACCGGACGGCGTTTCGAGCTGCTCGCCCATCTCGGGATCGAACCGACGATCTCCTCCCGAATTCGCGTGGCACTGGATGCCGCGATCGACGAGGCAGAACGACGTGCACCCGGCTCGGTCGCCGTGCTCGATGCCGGCTGCGGTCGGAAATCACCGCTCGTCCCGTTCCGCGGCCGCATCGACCGCTTCGTCGGCGCCGACATGCATGCTCCGGATCCTCCGCTCCCCTACCTCGACGAGTTCGCGGTGGTCGACCTGTGTGGCGAGGACGGTCCGTTCGCCGACGACACGTTCGACGTGATCCTGTCGAACTTCACGCTCGAGCACTTCGTCGATCCGCCGGTCGCGATGGCGAACCTGCATCGGTGGCTGCGACCTGGCGGCACGTTGGTCGTGACGACGGTCAACCGCCGCCACCCATTCGTCGCGGCATACCTGTGGCTGCCGGACGGTCCACGGCGACGGCTCCAGCCGCTCGTCAAGGCGAGTGCTGCCGATGCCCATCCGCTGGTCGGCATCTGCAACGACCCCGTCACGATCCGCGCCACGCTGACGGATGCTGGATTCGAGCGGATCGAGCTCGAGATCGTCGGCAATCTCGCACGGGCCTGGGGACGACGTATGCCGACGTTCGCGCTCGGCGTGGCCGGGGACCTGATCACCCACTCCAGCCCGAGTCGTCGATCGTCGGTCCTCGCCGTCGCTCGCAAGCCTGCCGCCGTCCGGCCGGCCTGAACGCGGCTCCACGACGGCCGCCGATCGGCTCAACCGGGACCGCCGCCGGGTCCGCGCGGCGCAGGAGGATGCCGAGGTAGGTCGGCGTCGCGCTCGATGTGCGCGAATCGGTCGAACGGGTCGACGGCTTCGACGTGCCGTCGGCCAGGGAAGGCTGCTCCGGCTCGCGCGTGATCTGTTCGCGGTGACGGGAACCGCCGAAAACGAGGCCTGCGGGGCCCCTCGCTCCGAGTCGTTCGGCTATGCGTCCAGTGACAGCGCGTGCCGGGTGTCGCCCTCACGTCTCCGCGACGGCGTACGCCCGACGGCGCTTGCAGCTTCGAGCGCGATGTATCGTTCGGTCACCCGCGGGACCGCCCGTGACGAGGAGGCGCTTGATGGAGGGCACGAGCGGCCATCGGCGGCGGCTCCCGCCCCGCTGGTTCATCCGCGTCGCCTGGGCTGTGCACCGGGCGATCCACCGGCTGACCGGTGGGCGACGCGGGCTGTGGCTGGTCAGGCCAGGGCGTTGGGGAACGATGCGGCTCACGACCGTCGGCCGCCGGACCGGGAAGACGCGCAGCGCGATCCTCGGCTACTACGAGGATGGTCCGAACCTGGTCACGATGGCGATGAACGGCTGGGGGGCGCCGGAGCCGGCGTGGTGGCTCAACCTGCAGGCTCAGCCGAACGCCCAGGTCGAGCTCAAGAACGGCACGCGCGAGGTCCGTGCGCGGGCCGCGGTCGGCGAGGAGCGCGAGCGCCTGTGGGCGAGGTTCCGTGAGTTCGGCGATGACCCGGACGACTACGCGTATCGACGACCGGGCCGGACCGAAGTGGTGGTGCTCGAGCCGGCTACTGCGGCCGGGGCGCGAGTCCAGGGAGAAGGCCTCGCGTAGACAGGGCGCCTCGCTGGGTTCGGCGATTGGTCGCGTCCACGTTCGCCGAGGATCCGCCACATCCGGTGCGCGCCCGCGCCGACGACGGCGACCGCCATCAGCCAGCCGACTTCCGATCCGGGTGCCAGTTCGGCGGCGGAGCCGGAGACTCGAGCAGCAGGTCGGATAAGTACGCTGCGATCAATGGTCCCTCCCGGCATCGTCTCTATTGGAAGGTCATCGTCCCTGCGTCGAGCGCCGTGAGGATCAGCTTGGATTCCTGGATGACGTAGGCTGACGCCTTGCCGAGTCCCGCGATGTACATGGCGGACAGCGAGTCCGGTCCGCAGGCTGCCAGGGTCGATGGGCCGGGGGTGATCGTGAGGCCGTTGTCCGCCGTGCTGGTCCACGTGCCGGAAACCTGATTGCAGTCGGCTTTGGCGGCGAACGTCTGGTCGGTCTTGAACGTGATCGTGTAGTCCTGCGGGTTGGGGACGACGGACTGGCTGGCGGGCGTCTTGGTGGTTGAAGCCGTCCATTGCCACGCCTTGCCGGTGAGCGTCGTGCCGTTCGAGGAAGACGCCGCGCACCCGGCCAACACGGAACCGAGTGCAACTGCCGCGATCAGAAGCCGGGTCATGGATCCCTCCGGATAGGTCGGCCACGCGCATTCGGTCGGCGACTGTGGGCGCTCGAGCCGCGGATCAACGGCAGCGTACATCGAGGTCAACCGCGAATGCGGCCAGCGCAACGAAGCAGCCGCGCGCGCCCGGACCCGAGACGGCGCGCTGACACGCGGCCAGTAAATTCCCCCTGGACGCCGATGACGAGCTCCGTCGTGGGCGCGGGACACGTCGCCCTGAGGGAGGATCGACATGGCCGGGACCACCGCTCTGATCCGGCGAACGCGGACGAATCGCTTCCGCTGGCTCGGTTTCCTTGGTGCAGCCTTGCTCGCGACGACGTTGGCCGCCGGGCCGGTGAGCGCCACGATCATCGATCGAGGCAACTCCACCGAGCACTACGAATACGACAGCTGGGACTGCGGCTATCGGATGCACGTCACCGGCGTCGTGTCCGACGCGTTCCAGGTCCGTGCCGACAAGAAGAACCCGGACATCGTCTACGCCACGACGCACCACGCCTTCACGGAAACGTGGACGGCGGACGACGGCCGGTGGTTCACGCTGTCGGGCCACAACCTCTACAAGGACATCAAGGCGAAGGCCGTCGCCGGGCAGCTGTACGAGTTCACCTTCCACATCCCGGGCCAGCCGTTCACGATCACGAACTCGTCCGGCAAGGTGGTCTCCAAGGACCGCGGGAACGTCTCCTTCGAATACACGATCGACTTCGCCGATGGCACCGGCACCGACGTGGGGTTCAAGCTCTCGGGACCGCACCCGTCGTTCGGCGTGGACACGTGCCTGCTCGTGGCACCGCTCACCGGCTGGAACTCGGCGCGCTATCTGACGCCGCGGCCGATCGGATCGACGCCCTTCGCGAACGGCTACGACGAATACCTGCCGCCGAGCTACACCCCGAACGGACCGAAGAGCCCGCTGCTGCTGTTCTTCAACGGATCTGGCGAGAACGGTGACGGGACCCGGAGGCTATCGACAAACTGCTCTTGGCCGGCATCCCGAAGTACATCAACGTCGGCGGCTGGGACACCGCCCGACCGTTCGTCGTGCTCGCCATGCAGCACGTCGAGGAGCCTGGCTTCGACTTCTCGCCGTGCGCGGAGATCACCCTGGGGCGGGTCCTGCGGGATGCAGCTCCTGCACGACCGCGGCAACGTGCAACCTGCCCCTTGCACATTGCCCGACGAGGTCCGTGACTTCATCGGTTACGCCCTGGCCAACTACAACGTGGATCCATCACGGGTCTACATCACCGGCCACTCCTGCGGCGGATACGGTGTGTGGGAGTACCTCGCCAAGTACGGCGCCGACCGCAAGGTGGCGGCCGCCGTTCCGATGGCGGGCGACGGACGACCCGGCAACCGGGCGGACTACTGCGCACTCGGTGCCACACCGCTGTGGGCGTTCCACGGCGCGCTCGACGATGTCGTCGACCCGCAGGGCAGCATCGAGCCCATGACCGCCCTTCAGGCTTGTCCGGGCGTTGCTGCCGATCGGGCAAGGCTGACGGTCTTCCCGATCGCGACCACGTCGGCAGCAGGGATCCGGCGTACGGAGGAGCGGCCGGCGACATCTACGAGTGGATGTTGGCTTCAGCAAGCCCTGACAGGCTCGGCGGCCTCGCGCCTTTGGCGTGCGCGCGGCCCGGGAGCGGTTTGCCTCGAAGTGCTCGGCGAGCCAGTCCTGGTCGTCCATCCGTCACGTTCCTGCGGTTTCGGTCGGGTCATGTCGATTGACCGCGACCGCACGCCCGCGTCGACCGATGGCTCATCCACGCCTGGCCAGCTGACGCCAGCCAGGCGTCGCGGTCGAGCGGGCTGGGGCCGGAGCGCGGGCGCTTCGGCGGATCGTCGGCCGATCGGCTGGTAGCCGCCGGGGCGGGCCTCGAGGATCCCCTCCCCCATCGACAGGCCGGGCAGCTGGTGCTGCAGGGAGCGGACGCGCGCGACCGGCATCACCGCATCGACCTTCGACGAGCCCGTTCGCCGAGAACTGGCCCCGCACGCGACCGCCGAGCCGGCCGAGCGCCGCCAGGACGCCCGGTGCGGTCGACGACGGCATCTCGAGCGCGAGGTCGGCGAGCGGCTCGCACACCCACGTCCCGGCACGATCGAGCGCCGTCGTCAGCACGAGCTGCGTCAGACGACGGAAGTCGGCCGCCGTCGTGACCGGCGAGGCGTACCCGCTGTCGGTCAGCGTGACCCGGCAGTCGGTCACCTGCCAGCCCGCCAGCCCTTCGGCGAGCGCCTCGCCGACGTACGCCTCCATCTGGGTCGTGAATGCCTCGACCGTGTGGAAGATGTAGAGCGGGACGAGCGGATGTCGACCTCGGTCCTGAACGCGATCCCAGACCCGACCGGTGCTGGCTCGATTCGCAGCGCGAGCGTGGCCGTGAACGGGTTCGTGCTCAGCGGCGAGCTCCGGCCGGTGATGTTCGTCTTGGTCTTCGCGCGGATGACCTCCTCGGCCTCGCCGACGCGGGCCGGCCGCTCGACGCACACGGTCGTCGTCTCGCGGAAGTCGGCCGCGATGCCGTAGTCGCGCTCGAGCGTGGCCTGGATGACCTCCTTCTGGACCTCGCCGTAGAGCGAGACCGAGATCTCGTGCCGGTGGTCGTCCTGGCGGACGTCGATGAGCGGGTCCTGCTCGGCGAGCTGGGCGAGGGCGGCCCGGAGGCTGCCGGCCTGCTCGGCTCGGAGCGGGAACACGACGGCCTCGAGCGCCGGACGCGGGAAGCGTGCGGTCTCCGCCTCGCCCGGCGGCGGTTCGCCGATCGCGTCGCCGACGCGGACCGCGCCGAGGCCGCGGACCGTCGCCATCTCGCCGGCGACCAGCGACGTCCCGCGCGGGCGCGCCGGCCGGCGCGAAGACCTTGATCGACGTCGGCTTCGCCTCCTCCCCTCCCCCGACGCGCACGCGCTGGCGCGATCGAAGCGTGCCGTCGAACAGTCGGACGTACGCGACGCGCTCGCCCGCCGGCGTCCGTTCGATCTTGAACACGCGGCCCGGAGACCGGCGCCTGCGGGTCGCCGCGGAGCGCCCGACAGGAGCTCGTCGACGCCGGCGAGCAGCTCGTCGATCCCGACACCCGCGCGGCCGACCCGAAGTACACCGGGTGCACCCAGCCGTCGCCGAGTCTGCTCGCCGAGCTGCTCGCGCAGGCGCGCAGGCGACAGCGCGGCCTCGTCGCGGACGAACGCCCGGAGGATCGCCTCGTCGTGCTCGGCGAGGACCTCCGTCAGCGCCGAGCGATGGGCCTCGTCGTCCGGGGTGAACGGCACGAACGACGCCTCGCGCCGTCCGGCGTCGCGGACGGTCCCCATCGGCACGACGCCCGGTGACAGCCGGCGCGCCATCGCCTCGAGCGACGCGCTCAGGGTCGGCGCCCGGCCCGGTCGATCTTGTTGACGAAGATCAGGGTCGGGACGCGGAGCCGCTGGAGGGCGCGGAAGAGCAGCGGCGTCTGCGGCTGGACGCCCTCGACCGCCGAGACGACGAGGACCGCGCCGTCGAGCACGCCGAGGACGCGCTCGACCTCCGCGATGAAGTCGGGGTGGCCGGGCGTGTCGACGAGGTTGACCGCGAGGTCGCCGACCAGGAACGAGGCGACCGCGGACCGGATGGTGATGCCGCGTTCGCGCTCGAGCTCGAGCGAGTCGGTCTGGGTGGTGCCGGCGTCGACGCTGCCGACGCGGTCGATCGCGCCGGCGGTGAAGAGGAGTCGCTCGGTGAGGGTGGTCTTACCGGCGTCGACGTGGGCGAGGATGCCGAGATTGAGCGTGCGCATGGAGCCTCATGTCGTGCAAGGAGGTGGTCACCTTCTGGCTGGACATGGGTGCTCCCATCTCGCTCCTCTCTCGGCGTCGTGCGCGCGGTTGCTCTCAGAAGCGTCGCATGCCGCGTCAAGGCGTGCTCACCAGCGGTCACGACCCACCGGACTGTCACCCGGACGAGGCCGTCGCTACCAGAGACGCCAGAACTCGCCTGTCAGGTCGAGCCGATCGAGGATGGCCTGGTTCTGCTCGCGGGTGTGCGGCTGCCAGTCGGGGTCGAGGCGATCCCACCACCAGGCCTCCGCCAGCTCCGCGAGCGTCGAGACCGGGATGGTCGCGCCGGGCCGGCGCCCGGCGAGCCAGCGGGAGATGTGGTCTTCCGACCGGAAGACGAGCATCGTCGCTCAGGTGAAGCCGATGTCGCTCGACCACTCCCGCGCCGGCACCAGGACATGGAACAGCGGAGCCGGGTCCGTCGGGCGATAGCCGCGCACCTCGAGCTCGAGCATGTCGCCGCAATCCGCGCACGTGGTGCGGATCGTCGAGTCGGTGCGCAGGACGACGCCGATCCCGAACGCGTCCCAGCCGCAGTTCGCGTACCACGAGCGGCCGGCGGCCTCGACCCGGTGGGGCGTCTCGACGGCCGAGAACGGGTTGGCCATCCGGAGCCGACCGTCGCCGTCGAGGACGAGGGCGTGGGCATCGTTGAGCCGCTGCCAGGCGGCGCTGACGGCGTCGCGCTTCTGGCCGGTCGCGACGGCGACCTCGTCGAGGGTCGGCGCTCGACCGTGCTCCGCAAACAGCCGATAGGTCGCGTTTCGGACCGCCAGGTCCTCGGGTGTCATCGCCAGCAAGCGTATGCCGTCACGGCCGCGCGGGACTAGCGACATGAGCACTCGGCCCGCTCGCGCTTTCCTGAAACCATGTCCCGCTACCCGCCTGCGCGCTTGAGCTTGCGCCAGCCACCGGCGCGGTTGTTCACGATGATCTGCCTGAAGTACGCCGTCAGGGCCTTGGTGTTGATCTGCTCGCCCTCGTGGACCGCGATCATCCGGCCGGTCTCGTTGCCGTAACCGCCGGTGACGATCTTGTCCGGGTCCGGGACGATCCCGCCGTCGTACAGGAAGATCGTCACGTGGTCCTTCGCCGCGAGCAGCGCGGCGACGTTCCCATCGAGGACGAAGTAGGGCCGGACGGTGCGCTTGATCGTCTCCAGGACCTTGGGGTCGGCCGCGTGGACGAGGTCACGGACCTCGTGACAGATCGCCTGCTGCCACGACGGGAGCGGGTCGATGTAGGCGTCGACCCGGAGGTCCTTCACGTAGCTCATCGCGTCACCCTGCCCTCTCTGATGCCGGTGAATGACGACACGGTACTGTGCACGCATGAAGGCCGTCGTCCAGGACCGCTACGGGCCTCCGGAGCTCCTCCGGATCGAAGAGGTCGAGCGACCCGTCCCGAAGGACGACGAGATCCTCATCAGGGTCCGGGCCAGCACTTCCGAGCGGTCATCGATCGGCGCTACCCGATGGAGGAGGTGGTCGAGGCGCACCGGTACGTCGAGACGTGGCACAAGGCGGGCAATGTCGTTCTGACGATCGCGACCCATTCCTCCGAGCGAGTGTGATCGGCGATCAGTCCCGAGCGAACCAGTCGAGCACGCGCATCGCGCGGAGCGTGTTCCAGCGGCTCGGCTGGCCCTCGCCGTCCTCCATCTGGACGTGGGCCTCGCCCGCGTGGACGTTCTGGAGCGGCCAGCGGCCGTCGGGATCCCGGTTGCCCTCGACGACCCCGATCGCCTCGGCGACCCGCTCGTCGGGCTCGACCCCGGCGTCGCGCAGGTAGTCGAGCCCGCGCAGGACGTCGTAGTGGTACCAGGTCGGGAACGAGAACCGGAGCCAGTCCGGGTCGATCACCTCGCCGGTCGACTTCCGGCGGAACAGCCGGCGCTCGAGCAGGTACGCCTCGCCGCGGCGGCGGGCCTCCCCCACCCCGGCCGAGCCACCGGTCGCCCGCTCGTGCTCGAGCAGGCCCTCGAGGACGTTGATCGTCGTCCCGAACGACGACACCGTCGCGCCGTTCTCGACCTCGCAGTTCCAGCCGCCGTCGGGGAGCTGCTCGCCGAGGAGCCGGTCGACGAGCGGCGTCATGTCCACGCCGAAGTACGAGCCGGTCGCGACGACGTTGCCGTTGATGCACGGCTCGACCTCGCCCTCGAAGAACCGGTTGTCGGCCCACGGGGTCTCGAACTCGGGATCCCTCCAGGTGACGTGCTCGCGGACGAGACCGACGGCCCGCCGGGCCTGCTCGCTCTCGGGATCGAGCCCGAGCCGCCGCAGGAGCTCCAGCGACGTGGAACGTGTCGGTCCAGTCGTGCGACCACGGCCGGCCGCCCCACTGGCCGTCCGGCGCCTGGAGCGCGAGCAGCCGGGCGCCCCAGCCCTCGGTCGCGACCCTTGACCGCTCGGCGGCGACGACGTCCGCCGGCTCGTGCGTCAGGTCGCGCATCACCTGCCAGCGGATCGAGGGATCGGAGTCGAGCAGCCAGTCGATGACGGTCATGAGGTCACTGCGTCGACGTTACTCGCCGCCGCCCATCCCGGTCGTGCCGTCGGACATCACGGCCGAGATCAGGCCGAAGACGTTGTTGTCGGGGTCGAGCAGATAACCGAGGCGGCCGACGCCCGGCGTGTCCGCGGCCGCCAGGGCCTCCGTGCCGCCGAGCTCGACGCCTCGGCGCATCAGCGAGTCGACGTCATCGACGCCGATGACGATGTTGCAGCCCATCACCGGCGCGCCGAGCTCCGGCTTCGGGCCGTGCCGCTGGGTCAGGCCGCCGTTGATGCCGTGCCCGGCCGTGCCGGCGACATTGCCGATGGCCCCCTCCCCGGTCACGATCGACCAGTACGGCACGTCCCCGAACTGGGTGAACCGCCAGCCGAGGAGCTCTGAGTAGAAGTCGATCAGCCGCTGCGGCTCCGACGCGTGGATCTCGAAATGCACCACAAGGTTTGCCATGGGACGCCTCCTTCGCTCACCGCTCTCTCATGTCCGAGTATGGACCGCCGCCAGGTTGGCCGGCACAAGTAGTTGCAGACGCAACAACCTGGCCCTATACTATCGAGAGATGCGACCGCCATTCGTGGTCGCCCCGCAACGACGGTTGAGCCGTCAAGGAACGCGACACATCATGCAATTCGGCGTTTTCACGGTCGGCGATGTCACGCCCGACCCGACCAGCGGGCAGACGGTCAGCGAGGAAGAGCGCATCCGGATCATGGTGACCGTGGCGCGCAAGGCGGAAGAGGTCGGCCTCGACGTCTTCGCGACCGGCGAGCACCACAACGTGCCGTTCGTGCCTTCCTCCCCCACGACATTGCTCGGCTACATCGCCGCCAAGACCGAGCGCCTGCAGCTGTCGACCGCGACGACGCTGATCACGACCAACGACCCGGTCAAGATCGCCGAGGACTACGCGATGCTCCAGCACCTGGCCGATGGCCGGGTGGACCTGATGCTGGGCCGCGGGAACATGGGTCCGGTCTACCCGTGGTTCGGGCAGGACCTGCGCAACGCGATCCCGCTTGCCGTGGAGAACTACGACCTTCTCCGCCGCCTGTGGCGCGAGGACGTCGTCGACTGGGAGGGCCAGTTCCGGACGCCCTTGACCGGCTTCACCGCCACGCCGCGCCCGCTCGATGGCGTGCCGCCATTCGTCTGGCATGGCTCCATCCGCAGCCCGGAGATCGCGGAGCAGGCCGCGTTCTATGGCGACGGCTTCTTCCACAACAACATCTTCTGGCCGAAGAGCCACGTACAGCGGATGGTCGAGCTCTACCGGCGCCGCTTCGAGCACTACGGCCACGGGCCGGTGAACCAGGCCATCGTGGGCCTCGGCGGGCACGTGTTCATGCGCAAGAACAGCCAGGATGCGATCCGCGAATTCCGCCCGTACTTCGACCACGCCCCGGTGTACGGCGGCGCGATGTCGCTCGAGGACTACATGGCCCAGACCCCGATGACCATCGGCAGCCCGCAACAGGTCATCGACCGGACGCTGGGCTTCCGGGAGTTCGTCGGCGACTACCAGCGTCAGCTGTTCCTCGCCGACCACGCCGGGTTGCCGCTCACGACGGTCCTCCAGCAGATGGACATCCTGGGCTCCGAGGTCGTGCCGGTCCTGCGCCGGGAGTTCGAGGCGCTGCGTCCCGCGGACGTGCCGGACGGGCCGCCGCTCCACCCGAGGGTCGTCGCCGCCCAGTCCGGGGCGTCCGCGTCTCCCGCGGCGTTGTCGACGGCGCCGGCATGAGCGCCCCCGCGCCCCGGTCGCTCGTCGTCGTGACGGCCGGCCTGTCGCAGCCATCGTCGAGTCGGCTGCTGGCCGACCGACTGGCGGCCGCCGTGGAGCGCCATCTCCGGGAGGCGGGCCTCGAACCACGCCTGGAGGTCATCGAGCTACGCGACCACGCCGTCGATCTCGCCACCCAGGTGCTGACGGGCTTCCCCACCCCGTCGCTCCAGGCGGCGCTCGACGCCGTCGTCGCTGCGGATGGGGTCATCGCCGTGACGCCGATCTTCAGCGGCTCGTACAACGGCCTGTTCAAGCTGTTCTTCGACGCCATCGATCGCGATGGGTTCCGGGCCAAGCCTGTGCTCATCGCCGCCACCGGCGGCACACCACGACACTCACTCGCGATCGAGCACACGGTCCGTCCACTCTTCGCCTATCTCCGGGCAGCGGTGGTCCCGACCGGCGTCTACGCCGCCACCGAGGATTGGGGCCAGGGCGAGGTGGCGACGGACGGCAGCCTCGTGGAGCGCATCGAGCGGGCCGCCACGGAGCTCGCCGTGGCGATGGCGACCCAGCCGTCCGCGACACCCCACGATGACTTCGCCGATCCCGTGCCCTTCGAGGATCTGCTGCGTCACTGAACGGCCGAGGGGGGCCGGCGGCAGCGCCCGGACAGTCCTTGACATGTGCCAGATACAACCGTATGGTTGTATCAATGGACACAGCGTTCAGCGCCGACCAAGTCTTTGCTGCTCTGGCGGATGCCACGAGGCGTGACATCGTCCTGCGCGCGCTCGGCGGCAGCGAGGGCGTGGCCGAGCTCGCCGGGCACTACCCGATGAGCTTCGCCGCGGTACAGAAGCACGTCGCCGTGCTCGAGCGGGCCGGCCTCGTGACCAAGGAGCGCACCGGCCGCCGCAAGGTCGTGCGCACCAACATCGAGGGGCTCCGCCTGGCGCGCAGCCTGCTCGACCAGTACGAAGCGCTGTGGCGCGGTCGGATCGACCGCATGACCGATCTCATCACCAGTAGCGAGGAGGCACACGCATGACTGTCACCGCTGTCCGCAAGGATCCCGAGGCCCTGACCTTGACCTTGACCGCCGAGTTCGACGCGTCGCCCGAGCGCGTCTGGGACCTGTGGGCGGATCCGCGCAAGCTCGAGCGCTGGTGGGGTCCGCCGACCTGGCCTGCCACCTTCACAGCCCACGACCTGGCGCCGGGCGGTCACGTCGAGTACCACATGACCGGGCCGACCGGTGACGAGGCGCACGGCTTCTGGGACATCGTCGAGGTCGACCCGCCGCGGCGGCTCGTCTTCATCGACGGGTTCGCGAACAACGACGGCATACCGAACGACGACTTCCCGCGCAACGAGGGTCGCGTGACGATCGAGCCGATCGACGCCGGCCGGACGCGGATGTCGATCCAGAGCCGCTTCCCGAGCACCGAGGCGATGGAGCAGGTCCTGGCCATGGGCATGGAAGAGGGCCTCACGCAGGCCGTCGGCCAGATCGATGCCATCCTTGCCGAGGATGCCGTCCGCTCCGCGTAGATCCCGACAGCAGCAGAGGCGTCAGACCATGACGACGATGACCGAGCCGACGACGCGCACGCTGGACGCGCCCGGCGCGACCCTCACCTACGACGTTCGCAAGACCGACTCCCCTGCCCCGCCACTGATGCTGATCGGATCGCCGATGGGTGCGGGCGGGTTCGTGACGCTGGCGAGCCACTTTCCCGATCGCACCGTGGTGACCTACGACCCGCGTGGCGTCGACCGCAGCCCGAAGGCCGATCCGACCAGCCCGTCCACGCCCGACGAGCACGCCGACGACCTGCACCGCATCATCGCCGAGCTCGACGCGGGCCCGATCGACCTCTTCGCCACCAGCGGCGGCGCGGTGAACGCGCTCGCCCTCGTTGCGAAGCACCACGAACAGGTCCGCACGCTCGTGGCGCACGAGCCGCCGCTCGCCGCGATCCTGCCCGATCGCGAGGGCGCGATGGCGCTCACCCAGGCGATCGCCGACACGTACCAGCGGAGTGGGTTCGGGCCGGCCATGGCGCAATTCATCGTGGCCGTCAGCTACAAGGGCGCGATCACCCCGGAGTTCGCCGCCCAGCCGCCACCAGATCCGTCGATGTTCGGGCTGCCGACAGAGGACGACGGCACCCGCACCGACCCGCTGCTGGCCCAGACGATCCTCTCAACCACGCACTACGAGCCCGATTTCGATGCGCTGCGAGCGGCCTCGACGCGGATCGTGATGGCAGCAGGCGCGGAGTCCAGGGATCAGATGGCGTACCGGGGCGCCTTCGCCGTGGCCGAGCGGCTCGGCACGGAGCCCGTGATCTTCCCGGGCGACCACGGCGGCTTCCATGGTGGCGAGTATGGCCAGACCGGCCACCCCGACGCGTTCGCTGCGAAGCTGCGCGAGGTCCTCGCCGAGGCCTGAGGGGCGGAGCAGCCATCGACCTCGGGGGACGCATCGAGTGGCGACGTAGACCGCCGAATGGAGACACCGGTGCAACCGCAGGTGATCGGCGGGTAGGCTCTTGCCATGACCGACGTGCTGCGCGTGATCCTCGAAGTCGGCAAGAAGCGCTGGGTCGTGGCTGGCGCGATGGACTGGCCCGGGCTCGAGCGCGGGGGGACCTCGGAGGACGGTGCGATCGGCAAGCTGGTCTCGTACCTCCCGCGGTACGCCGGCGTCGCCGAACGCGCCGACCTGAGGAGTGCATTCGCGCGGGCGCGCGACGTGGACGTCGTCGAACGCGTCCCAGGGTCGAGCTCGACCGATTTCTGGGGCTTCGCCCACGTGCCGTCGCATATCGAGCGGGAGGTGCTGTCGTCGCCTGATCTCGAACGGCGCCTCGACCTGTTGCAGGCCTGCTGGGCGTCCTTCGACGACGTCGGGGCACGCGTCTCGGCGGACCTCCGGCCCGGCCCACGCGGCGGCGGGCGGAGCCGTGACCAGATCCTCCGCCACGTCTACCTCAACGAGCCCGACCAATGGTCCCGCAAGGTCGGCGTCCGTACCGAGCTCGACCAGGTCCTCAACCCGGACGGCCTCGCCGCGCATCGGCAGGCCTACCTCGACGCCATCCGCGCCTACAACGCGGACGGACGGCCGGCTCGGACCTGGCCGATCCAGTTCCTGGTCCGTCGCACCGCCCACCACGTCATGGACCACGCGTGGGAGATGGAGGACCGGGACCTGACCGGCCACTGACGGAGGGACCATGCGAGGCAAGGGCATCTGCTATGACGCGGGCTTCCTCCACGCCGGCGTCAGCTCGCGCAAGCCGTTCGAGCTCGACGTCGTCCGGCGCGAGATGGAGATCATCCGGAACGACCTGCACTGCACCGCCGTGCGGATCACCGGTGGCGACGCGGGGCGGCTCGACCTTGCCGCCGGTCTGGCGGCCGACGCCGGCCTGGAGGTCTGGTTCTCGCCGTTCACGTCGAACCTCAGCGAGGACGAGATGCTCGGCCTGCTGGTCGATAGCGCGGAACGAGCCGAGCGCCTCCGGCGACGGGGCGCCGAGGTGGTCCTCGTGACCGGAGGAGAGCTGAGCCTCCTCAACAACGGCTTCCTGCCCGGCGAGACGCTCGTCGAGCGGATCAAGCTGCTGGGCGAGCCCGAGCGCCTGCGCGAGCTGATCCCGGCGATCCCGGCCCTGATCAACGCGTTCCTCGGGCGAGCCGTTGCCGCGGTCCGCGAGGTGTTCGCGGGCAAGGTGGCGTACGCCGCGATCCCCTTCGAGCACGTCGACTGGACACCATTCGACTACATCGGCGTCGACCTCTATCGCTCGATCGAGGTTGCCGATCGCTACCCGGACGGCATCCGGGCGCTGGTCGCCCAGGGCAAGCCGGTCGCCATCACCGAGTTCGGGACAGCGACCTATCGCGGGGCCGGCGACAGGGGCGCGCGGGCGGGCGAGATCGTCGAGTGGGACCAGACGACGATCACGCCGACCCGCCTGGACGGCGACTACCAGCGCGACGAAGCCGAGCAGGTGGCGTACCTGCGCGAGCTGCTCGACATCTTCGACGCCGAAGGGGTCGACAGCGCGTTCGTGTTCACGTTCGAGAGCACCCAGCTGCCGCACCGCCCGGACGGCGACCCCCGCGACGACCTGGACCGGGCTTCATACGGCATCGTCAAGGTGCTCGACGGCGGTCGGGGCGAGACATACCCGGATATGGCTTGGGAACCGAAGGCCGCGTTCACGGCACTCGCCGACCACTACAGAGCTGACTGACGGGATTCCGACTCGATGACGATCATGAGGTCGTCGCCACCCACACAATTCGTGGGTCCAGCCATGTCGGCAGAGTACACGCATCGACACGCGTCGTGTAGTACGAGAGCTGCAGTATGGGCACGGTGGCATCTGGATGGTGTTCGCGGTGATCGGATGAGAGGCGATAGAGTGACGGACCGCTCGCATCCGACCAATCCGTAGCCGGAGGTCCCAATGGCCGAGGTCCTGCTGTTCCACCATGCACAGGGGCTGACCCCTGGCGATCCGCGCGTTCGCCGACGAGCTGCGGGCCGCCGGGCACACCGTGCACACGCCGGACCTGTTCGACGGACGAACGTTCGACTCGATCGACGAAGGCATGGCCTTCGTCAAGGCGTCCGGGTTCGACGACATCCTGGCGCGCGGCGTCCGCACGGCCGACGACCTGCCCGGCGAGCTCGTCTACGCCGGGTTCTCGCTCGGCGAGGCAGTCGCGCAGACAGCTCGCCCAGACGCGGCCGGGTGCGCGCGGCGCGCTGCTGTTCTACTCGTGCATCCCGATCAGTGGCGAATGGGCGTTCGGGCCCTGGCCCGACGGCGTCCCCGTCCAGATCCACGGCGCGGACGCCGACCCGATCTTCGTCGGCGAGGGCGACATCGATGCCGCCCGCGAGATCGTCGAGAAGGTCGAGGACGCGGAGCTCTTCCTCTACCCCGGCGACCAGCACTACTTCGCCGACAGCTCGCTCGCCTCGTACGACGCGGACGCGACCGCGCTGCTCACCAAACGCGTGCTCGAGTTCCTGGACCGCGTCTGACCGCTGCCGGACCGGGCCGGACCACCGGCCGACTCGCCCGGCGCCGGGGGCTTGACATGCGGGACGTACGCTCGGGTCATGACGACTGAACGTCTGCCGACCGGGCCCGACCCGGAGGCGATCACCCGGACGATCCTCGACACCTGGCCCGAGACCGATGTGGTGATGGCGCTGCGTGCTACGTTCTTCTCGCTCGACCCGGAGAAGCATTGGCCGAACTTTGCGACGATCGTCACGACCGACGAGCACGACGAAGGCACGCCCTCGAACCTGTGGCGGCCGGACGTCTTCCGCCTGAACATCGGCGTCGGGCGAGCGACCTTCCAGCGCCTCGTCGGCTCGACGGCTGAGCCGGACTACGCGGCGCTCGACCGGCTCCTCCCCCACCCCGTCTACGCCAGGCAACTCTGGATCTCGATCCTCAACCCGAGCGACGAGACGTTCCGTGACGTCGTCCTGCCGCTCCTGACCGAGGCGCACGACCGGCTGGCCGCCCAACGTGCGCGGCACGGCGACGGCAAGGCCTGACGCTCCTACGCGCCCTTCACCGCGAGCACGTCCACCAGGCGGATGTCCGGGTCTTTGGCGAGGAGCTGCGGACCGGCTGCGGCGAGCGCCGCCGGGATCTGTCCTGAGAGGTGCGCCTGACGCGCCGCCTCATCCTCGAACGCATCGAAGATCCCGAATGTCCGGTCGTCGACGCGGAAGCCGTACCAGACGCGGGTGCCCGGCTCCTGCTCCACGATCGCCTGACCGCCCTTGACGAAGGCCTCGACCTCGCCCTCCTTGCCGGGCAATGCCTCCACCAGCGCCAGAATCCCAAGGGTGAGTGCCATGTCGTTCTCCTTGTGCAGCTGGCCCATGGCCCGGGTCGGGGTGTTGACGGTATCGGGTCCGTCGCATCTCGGGAAGGGCAGCCACAGTTGACGACTCGCAGATGATGCGAACTGGAGTGAGGTTCCGAGCGATCCTGGGACTGTCCACCGCGCTGGTCGTGGCCTGCTCGGGCGGATCGGCGAGCGCTCCAGTTGGGTCGGCGTCGCCCGATTCGGGCGCTGGGCCGTCGTCCCAGGCAGCGCCGTCCGCGGTCGGGCCATCGGCCTCAGCGGCTGCGTCGCGAGTGGCAGATGTCCTGGTCGGTGGCGATCGACCGGTGACCGTTCAGGTCCCGGCAGCCTACGAACGTACTCGCCCTGCACCCCTCCTCATCGTCCTGCACGGCTACGGCTCGTCCGGTCAGGAGCACGACGCGTACTTCAATCTGGGACAGCTGGCCGAGGAGCGCGGCTTCCTCTACGCCTATCCGGACGGATCGGTCGACGGCACCGGAAACCGGTTCTGGAATGCGACCGACGCGTGCTGCGACTTCGATCGAATCGGCGTTGACGACGCCACCTACCTCGCCGATGTCATCAACGAGATCCGGTCGTCATTCGCGGTCGATCCGAAGCGGATCGATGTCATCGGTCATTCGAACGGGGGGTTCATGAGCTATGGGATGGCCTGCGCGCACGCTGACCTGATCGCCGCGATCGTCAGCCTGGCCGGGGCGACGTTCGCGAACCCGGCGAAATGTGCCCCAACCGTCCCCGTTGCGGTCCTCCAGATCCACGGCACGGCCGACGACACCATCCTCTTCAAGGGCGGCACGATCGAAGGACTCGGTTCGGGTCGGCAGATGGCGGCGTACCCCGGCGCCGAGACCACGGTCGCCACCTGGGCGAAATACGACGGGTGCGCGACGACGTCGGTCGTCGATGAGCATGTCGACGTCGACGCAGACCTGACCAACGCCGGCGCGCCGGCCGAGGCGTCGGTGAAGCGCTGGACGGGCTGCCGACCTGGCGGGGCCGTCGAGCTATGGACGATGCCGGGCGGAGGTCACGGCCCCAATCTCTCCGAGTCGTTCCCCAAGGCCGTCCTGGACTTCTTCGAGGCCCATCCCAAGCCATAGCTCGCCGCTCGTGCCCGCAACGGCGGCCCGGGACGTTCCGTTTGCGGGCAGCACTGGACGGCGATGCACGTCATGTCGAGAATCGCCGTCGTGCTCCGTTTTCAGGGTGACAGGGCCAACCTGGGCCCGGGCAAGCGGATACGAGGAGCCACGCGATGAAGTACCTGTTGATCGTCAACTTCCAGCCCGGCGTCGTCGATACGCCGATGGAGGAGTGGCAGCCCGAAGAGGTCGAGGCGCATCTCGACTACTACCGGGCGCTCCACGGCGAGCTGGTGAGCAGCGGCGAGTTGGTCGAGTCGGAGGTCCTCGCCGGGCCGGACCTGGCGAAGGTCGTCACCTTCGACGGCGTCACGGCGCCGGTGGTCACCGATGGCCCGTTCCAGGAGTTCAAGGAATGGGTCGCCGGCTACCAGATCGTCGACGCCGAGTCGGAGGCTCGGGCGATCGAGATCGCCGCGAAGATCTCGGCCGTGCCTGGGCCGGGAGGGCGCTCGATCGAGCAGCCGATCATCGTCCGCCAGATCATGGATACGGCGCCCTCGAACGCCGTCGAGATGGACGGCTACCTGGCGACCGCCAGGGGCGGCGTTCGCTGAGCGTCCCCACTCCCGTCGAGGACCTGTTGCGCGCGCTGGCGCCGCAGGTCCTCGGCACGCTCACCCGCCGCTCGGGCGACTTCGACGCTGCCGAGGATGCCGTCCAGGAGGCGCTCATCGCGGCCGCCGACCATTGGCCGCGCGACGGCATCCCGCCGAACCCCCGCGCCTGGCTGTTGACCACAGCGGGTCGCCGATTGATCGACCAGCGGCGGAGCGAGTACGCACGCACGAGCCGCGAGGCCGAGGCGAGGCTGCTCGAGCCCGAGGCGTCGGTGGTCGTCGAGGTGGACGACACCCTGGTCCTGCTTTTCATGTGCGCCCATCCGTCGCTGACACCCGCATCGTCGATCGCGCTCACCCTCCGTGCCGTCGGCGGGCTGACGACCGCCGAGATCGCCAGGGCCTTCCTGGTGCCCGAAGCGACGATGGCCCAGCGGATCTCCAGGGCGAAGCGGACGATCCGGGCTTCCGGCGTGCCCTTCCGTCTCCCCTCCCCCGCCGAGCACTCCGCGGCGGTGAGCTCGGTCCTGCATGTGCTCTACCTCGTCTTCAACGAGGGCTACGCCAGCAGCAGTGGTCATGAGCTCCAGCGGGTCGACCTGTCCGACGAGGCGATCCGTCTCGCGACCATGGTGCAGCGCCAGCTCCCTGACGACCCGGAGGTGGTCGGACTGCTCGCGCTCATGCTCCTGATCGATGCCCGGCGTCCGGCCCGGACGAACGCCGACGGGGACCTGATCCCACTCGCGGAGCAGGACCGCACGTTGTGGGACCGTCGGCTGATCGGTCAGGGCACAGCCCTGCTGGATGGTGCCGTCGCCAGGGGTCGGGTCGGCGAGTACCAGCTCCAGGCCGCGATCGCGGCCATCCACGATCACGCACCGAGCGCTGCCGACACCGACTGGCCGCAGATCCTGTCCCTGTACGGGCTGCTCGAGCGGATGACGGGCAACCCCATCGTGACCCTCAACCGCGCCGTCGCGGCCGGCATGGCGGAGAGCCCGTCAGCCGGCCTGGCGGTGCTCGATGCGATGGACGGAAGCCTCGCCGGGAACCACCGTCTCGAGGCCGTCCGCGCGCACCTGTTGGAGATGGCCGGCGACACCGATGCCGCAGTCGAGCACTATCGGACGGCGGCGAGACTGACGACGAACCTCCCAGAGCAGCGCTACCTGACGTCCAGGGCTGCGCGGCTCCGTGCCCGCGACGGCTGATCGGGAGCGCCACGTCGCGATGGCGCACAGAGGCACCACGTAGTGCCCGGCAGCCGTCGGCCGGGTTGCCAGTTCCCTCGTGAGGACCCGCGCCGTCGGTGCCCTCGGTCACCGGGAACAGCTACGTAGCTACTACCGCACCAACAAGGTCCGCAAGACCACGAACGCGATGGCCGGCTCATCCATGCTGGCTGGCGAACGGCCGTGGCTCCAGACCTCGACAGGCCAGAACCGGACCTACCCGAAGCTTATCGTCGATGCATCACGCTACAGACGGTCAGGACGACCTACGCGGCCTCCCACCCGAGGGCCCGACCCGTCCGCTGCTGACGCCGCTCGCAGTGGCTCGACTGCTGGTCCCTGGGGAATACCGGCACCGAACTCATCGGATGCCCAAGGGGCCTCGTCGTCAGCCGGCGCTCGTGGCCAGGGATCCCTCGGTCACCTCGCCCTTGTGCGCGGAGAACGCCGCAAGGACTTCTGCCCTCTCGCGAGCCGGCACGCCGAAGGCGTCGAGCGTCTGTGCCAGCTCGCCGGCGACCGCATCGAACTCTTCGGGCGTGATGCCCAGCTGGCGATGCGCCTCCTCGAGGCTGATCGGGTCGTGTCCCGGCTTCGTGCCGACATACTCGAACGGTCCGCCGGCGACGTGGCACACCCACAGCGTTCGCATGAACTTCAGGCCCGGCAGTCGCCCGAGCTCTGCCGTATGCCATTCACGAAGCGCGGGGTTGTCGGACCCCTCCCCGGCGATCGCGTTCTTGACGACCGCGTCACTGAACTGGTCCACCACCGCTGCGATGGCAAAGACGCCACCGAGCCGCTCGTACAGGCTCTGGTCGGTCATCGTGACTCCTCCTCGGCTGTCCCCAGCTCGGGCTCCAGCGACGCTGGCTCCGCGAGCTGCGACCTTGTCTTGAGGTACGCCGGATCCGCTCGCCTGGATCCGCGCCTCAGCACGCGCGGGCAGCCTACCCCGTAGCACCAGGGGCGGCGGCGGCACGCGCGGACCACGGCATCCGAACCGGAGCGCTGATCCCGAGCACGAGGGTCAGGCTGACGAGGATCAGCCCGAACCCGACCAGCAGGCCGACACCCACCGGTTCGGCGAGGACGATCGAGCCCCAGGTGAGCGCGAACGCCGGGACGATGAAGGTGACTGTGCTGGCGGCGGTCGGCGTCGTGCGCCGGAGGACTCGAAAGAAGATCGGCCAGGCGACCGCCGTCGACAGGACACCCACCGCGAGCAGGGAGATCGCTCCGTCGAGGGCTGGTCTGCCGGGCGCACCCGACAGCAGGGCGACAGGAAGCGCGATGACGGCGCCGGCTGTGAGCATGCCGGTCGCGAGCTCCAGCGGCCCCACGTCGGCCAGGCGGGCTCGTACGAAGTTGCCGGCGACGGCATAGCTCGCGGGTGCACCCAGGCCGGCCGCGACGGCGAGGATCGTGGTGGCGCCGGGCTCGAGTGGCGACCAACCGACCAGCACGATGACCGCCACCACGCCGACGGCCAGACCGGCCGCCACGCGCCCCGAGATCCGCTGGTCCATGAACCCGACGGCGATCGCTGCCGTGAACAGCGGTGTCGCGGCGTTCAGGAGCGAGGTGAACCCGGCCGGGAGCGTAACGGTCGCGAAGGCGATCAAGGTGAACGGCACGGCCGAGAACAGGGCACCCACGATCAGGAAGGACGTCGCGCGACCGCGAGCGGCTCGCAGCGTCTGGCGCCCGGCAACGACGATGAGGACCGCGGCCCCGATCGCGAGACGGATCTCGGCCGCCCACGCCGGCCCGACTTCAGGCGCAGCGATGCGCAGGAAGAGGAACGCCGCCCCCCAGACCGACCCAAGGAACAGGAGCGAGCCGAGGTCGACGATCGAGAGTGGGCGCCGGGTGGACGGCGCCGTGGTTGCCATCCGCTGAGGCTCGCGCCCGTGACAGCTGGTCGGCTATCGACGTTGGTCGCCAAGCCGACATCGTCATTCGACGGCGTGCCGACGCGACCGGGTCGGCCCGGGGCGCGCACGCCGGACCAATAACCCTCTAGCGGCACGTGATCGAGTCGATCACGCCGTCGTAGGCCTTGGCGTTGTCCGACCCGAACCAGACCTTGGCTGGTTTGGAGATGCCCACTGGCTTCGTGGATGTGTAGGTGATTCTGGCAAGCACCGCTTGGTTTGAATCGCGGTAGGCAAGGACCACATGGAGCTGATTGGGGCATCCCAGGGGGGCTTTGACTTCGATCTGCCAGCATCTCTTCTTGTCCGCGCAGGAGTAGGTTCCCGGCTTCGACCACGTCCACGTCACGAGCGGGTTGGATAGAAGTGGCTGGTAGATCCCCGGAGGCGGGGTCGGTGCGGGACTCGACCCCACGATCATCGGCACGATCTGTGGCGACCATAGCCGACATGACTTGACGGCGAACCCTGCGGCAAGCTTCAGATACTCCTCGGCGTCCTCGTTGAGGAGGGGCTTGTGCCGGAACTTCTCCGAGACTGCGTTGAGTACGAGCGCCGCCAGGCTCGCGAGCGCATCGTCCACCTTCGGGAACTCGAGAGCCTGACAGAACGCATCGTTCTCTTTCTTGGGAAGCGTGCTACCGGCTTTGATGGCGTCCCAATCGAGCAGGAAGGGCTGCGGCTGGAGCTGACCGGCGACCAGGAACGACGCCCTGTTCCGCAACGCCGTCAACGCATCGATCGAGGGCGCCGGCGTGATCGGTGTCGTCGTGCCTTTCGGGGTCGCCGTCGGCGGATCGGGGACTTTGCCGCCGTTACCTCCCCCACCGCCAGTGCTGTTGCCTGTGTTGCCGCACGCACTGAAAGCGAAGATGGCGACGAGCATCCATGCCATCAAGCTGGCGCGTCGGGTTCGTGCTGGCCCTTGACTCGACCCCATGCCGGTGCCCCTCCCCGATGCGGAGGACCAATCTAGACGGACCCGGGGCGGATGTCATCCCCTGGCGGAACCGGTGGCCCAGGTTCGCGTGCTCACTCAAAGCTGCAGGGGGTGCCGCTTCAGCATGTCGCGATCCCGGTCGCAGACCGTGAGAGACTCGCGCCCATGGCTGCTGGAGACACGGCCCGCCTCTACCATCGTCTCACCTCATGTAGGTACGGCCCGGGTCTGGAGTGGCCCGAGCCCGGCCAGCCCGTACCTGTTGGCGACCCTCGCATGCTGGCCGACTTCGTCCCGGTTGATCTTGCGCGGCTGCCTGCGCCCTGCAAGGCATACCCGTCCGGGTTGCCGGTGGTCGAGCTACCGCGCGAATGGCCCCCGGTGGACGTCTCGGCGACCGCGGTGCTTGCCGGCCAGACTCTCCCCGCGCCGGCCCGCGTGGACCTGCCCGGACTCGCCCGGCTCCTGCACCTCTCCGCCGGCGTCGTGCGCGTCATCGAGCGGCCCGCTCGACGCTGGCTGTTCCGTGCGGCCGGCTCGGCGGGCGGGCGCTTCCCGCTCGAGCTGTATGTGTCGGCTCGCGGTGTCGACGGTCTCCCGGACGGCGTGCACTGGTACGACCCGGTCGGCCACGCGCTCGTCCACGTCGGGCAGCCGGCCGGCGGCGAGGCCACCACACTGGTCGTCACCGGCGTTCCGTGGCGGACCGGCTGGAAGTACGCGGAGCGCGGCCTCCGCCACGTCTACTGGGACGCCGGGACGATGCTCGCCCAGACGCTCGCGCTGGCGGACTCTGGTGGTCTCCGCCCCCGGCTGTGGACACGCTTCGCGGATGCCGAGGTCGAGCGGCTGGTCGGCGCCGATGGCATCCACGAGTTCCCGGTCGCCCTGGCCGGCCTCGGCGAGGGCCTGCCGGCGGTCCTTCCGCGCGGAGATGCGATGTCCGGCGTCGTCGACACGGCGCCGATCGAGTTCCCGCTCGTCACGCGTGCGCAGCACGCAGGTGACGGCGACCGCCTCGGCGAACCATGGGCCGCGGGCACTCCCCTGCCCGACCGGCCACCGGCCTCGGCCGACCTCGACGCCGTCATCCTGCGCCGCGGTTCGACACGGATCATGGATCCCGAGGCATCGGTCGCGGGCGAGGTCTTCGAGTGGTCGATGGCGGCCTCGCTGCGCGGTAGCCGCGTCCCGCACTTCATCGCCGTCCATGCGGTCGACGACCTGGAGCCCGGGCTCTACCGCTGGCCCGATCTCGACCGGCCACTGCGCCGCGGGCCGCTGCGTGACGAGCTGTTCCGGGTCACCTGGGACCAGGAACTGGGTCGAGACGCCAGCTTCGTCGTCATGGCCGCGATCGACGCCAACGACCTCGACGACTGCGGCTACCGGGAGGCCCAGCTCGACGCCGGCATGGTCTCGGGCCGCCTCCACCTGGCCGCCTTCGCGCTCGGGATCGGCGCAAGCGGGATGACCTTCCTCGACTCGGAGCTCGCGGGCCTGCTTGGCGAGCCGTTGGCGGGCCTGCTCTTCACGTGCGTCGGGGTTCCGACCTATCGGAACAAGTGCGGCGGCCTGCCCGGGAAGCCCGTCTCGATCGTCATCCCCGCTGTGTAGGATCCTCCGATCGGAGCGTCCAGCCTCAATTCGACAGTGGTCCTGCGCGCCTTGGCGGCCGGCCTGTCGGGTACCAAAGGATTCCTTGACTCCCCGCCGCCGGACGAACATCATGTCCTGACCGTGATCTCCCCGGCCGCGGACGCTGGGTCGTCCGCCGTGGCCTCGCCCTCGGTCTCGTCCCGCCCCATCGACCTCGATTGGGACGCTCTGGACACGCTGCGCGCGCGCGAGTACGCCCGCCTGGACGCGCTGGACCAGACCTACCTCGACTACACCGGTGGTGGGCTGTACGCCGAGTCGCAGGTCCGGGAGCATCGGGACCTCCTCCGTGCCAGCATCTTCGGGAACCCGCATTCGAACAGCCCCGCGTCGCACACGTCCACGCAGTTCGCCGACGCGGCACGCCGTGCGGTCCTCGCCTTCGTCAACGCCTCGCCGGACCACTACACGGTGGTCTTCACCGCCAACGCCAGCGCGGCGCTCAAGCTCGTCGGCGAGTCCTATCCGTTCACGGCCGGGAGTCGCTACCTCCTGACGAGCGACAACCACAACTCGGTCAACGGCATCCGCGAGTTCGCGCGGTCGCGCGAGGCGGAGGTCACGTACCTGCCGTTGCACAGGCCCGACCTTCGACAGGACGAGGGCGAGGTCCTCGCCGCCCTCGAGCGTGCGCCCGCCGGCCGGCAGCACCTGTTCGCCTATCCCGCACAGTCCAACTACTCCGGCGTCCGCCATCCGCTCGAGTGGGTGACGCAGGCGCAGGAGCGTGGCTGGGACGTGCTCCTGGACGCCGCCGCGTTCCTGCCGACCAACCGCCTCGACCTCTCGAGCGTGCACCCGGACTACGTCACGGTCTCCTGGTACAAGGTCTTCGGCTACCCGACCGGGATCGGCTCGCTGATCGTCCGCCGCGAGGCGCTGGCCCGGCTGCGGCGGCCGTGGTTCGCGGGCGGCACCATCGGCGTCGCATCCGTCGTGGTGCCGCGCAACACGTGGGCCGAGGGCGAGATGGGCTACGAGGATGGCACGATCGATTACCTCGGGCTGCCCGCCATCGAGATCGGACTGCGCCACGTGACGTCGGTCGGCGTGGAGACGATCCACGATCGGGCGCAGTTCCTCACCCGCCGGTTGCTCGATCGCCTTTCGACGCTACGTCATCCCGATGGGTCGCCCCTGGTGCGGCTCTACGGGCCGACCGACGACGTCGACCGCGGGGGCACCATCCCGTTCAACGTCCTCCACCTCGATGGACGTGTCGTTGACTTCTGGAAGGTCGAGGCGAGAGCCGCGAAGCGGCGCATCTCCCTGCGGACCGGCTGTTTCTGCAATCCCGGCGCGAGCGAGACAGCCCGTGGCCTGACCGCACCCGAGATGGAGCGGGTCTTCGCCTTCGGCCGCCAGCCGGGCGTCGAGGATCTCCGTGCCCTGCTGCCCGGCCGGGCGCTCGGCGCGGTCAGGGTCTCGGTCGGGATCGCGACGACGCAGCGCGATGTGAGCCGGTTCGTGGACTTCGTTCAGGGCCTCGCAGCGGATCCGGGCTGACTCGACCAACCACGACCAGGGCGTGCCCGCCGAGTCAGCCTGACGGCGATGCGTCGATCATGACCGTGACCCGCTGCGTCACCGACGTGTCACCCTCCCACTCCTTCCAGTGTTTCAGCGAGAGGGTGGCGGCGCCGGGCCCCGTGACCTCGAAGCGAAACTCGCGAACGCCACCCCGCCCGAACACGGGCGCCGCGTCGCTGGTCACGGCGGCCTGCCGGTAGCCGTCGGAGACGAGCCGCAACACAGCCTCGGCCCGGTCGACGTGCCACCGGTACCCGGTCGTGGCGTTCTCCGCCAGCGCGACCACGATCTCGTCCCCCGGACTCGCCGCGATGGTCCTGCCATCGTCGACGGCCGTCACCTCGATCGCGGCCATCGCGCGTTCATCCGTTGCGCCCGGTGCCCCGCCCCCTCGCGCCGCGCCGTGCCGGAGAGGCCTGCCGCTCGAGCTCTCCAGGTTCGAGCGGTGGCGGCACCTCCCCACCCGTTGCGATCCCCAGGTCCGCCAGCGATTGCGGCGCCGGAGGACCGCCCACGGTCTGCAGTGCGCCGAACGGCTCCGGCGCCGGTGCGCTGACCGATCCGGCCGAGACGAGCTGCTCGATCGCCATCGGCGCGGGCGGCTCACCGGCTGCCGTGATGCCCTGCGATGTCGCCATCTCGGCGGGGGTCATCGGGGACGGGGCACCCGATGAGGATGCGCCGTTGAGCGCGTCCAGCGACATCGGCGCGGGTGCCGCGGTGGACGAGGTCGTGGTGGTGGATGTCGATGCCGTGCCGTCGGCGTCGAAGGAGATCCTGATGGTCACGTCTGGGGTCACGGTGAAGGCACCTCCAGTGTGCTCGCTCTCGTCGACGGCGCGTTCCGGTGGCGGCCGTTGAGCATGCTACATGTAGGCCTGGATGATGTTGTTGGCGCCGTCGCGGACGACATACGCCTGGCGGTTGTTCGCCTTGGCGGCGGTCAGGATCAAGTGCACGTTCGTGACGCCATCCGCGCTACCGGGGAGGATCTTGTGCCACGCATTCGTCGCGGCCAGGTGCGCCCAGGCGTTCTGCGAATCACGGCTGCAATAGACCTGGTTGATCATCGTCCACATGTCGGGGAACCCTCCAATCGAGCGCCGTTCGATGCCCTACAGGTACGCCTGGTAGATGAATGTCCCGTCGACGAGGACCGTCACCGAGAGACCCTTGGCAACCGCCTCCGTGAGCACGGCGAGCACGTTCGTCACGCCGTCGCCGGACCCGGGCTGGATCCTCCGCCAGCCAAGGCTCGGGAAGTACGCCCACGCGTTCTGGGCATCCCGGCTGGCATAGACCTGGCTGACCGTGGTGTACTGGTAGACCGGTCCGACCTGCATGTCCACGGAGTAGAACATCCAGCTGGAGTCGATCAGCAGATCGGTCTGGCCGTACCCGATCCGGCCGAACCCGCTGTCGCCCCAGTTCGTGCCCCAGCTGTTCTTGACGATCCAGCACTGCTGGTTGTCGTCGTAGCCGACCACGCTCAGGCAGTGGTAGCCAGGGGGCGAGAGCCGCGTGGCGGCCGACGATTTCACGTACGGGGCGCCTCCGCTGTAGGCGAAGAAGTCGCTCCATACCTCCATGCCGGCAAGCACCGGACCGATGTTGGCGATGGCGTCCTTGCGGGCGCCCATCGTCGAGTAGCCCGTGAAGCTCGAGATCTTCGTCAGCCGGTTCTGCCAATCGGCGCAGCGGCTCGCCGCGCAATTCATGTTCTGGGCCTGGTATGGCATGCAGGCTTCGTCGGCGATGCCCGTGCTCTGGGCGAACGACAGGCCGTCCGTGAGTCCCCACCCGTTGCAGCTGCCGCCACCGCAGAACTGCATGAAACCCTCGGACAGGTCGATCGCGTAGGCGGGGTTCTGCAGCTTGATCCGCACGGCCGACTCGATCACCGAGCAGCTGCAGAACGACACGCACGAACCACAGCTCTCCTGGTTCTTGATCGACGTCACGAATTCCGCCGGTGCGCCAGTCGACCGCGGCCGGCGCCCCTACGCCGACCCCCAGTCTCAGGCCCTCTACGGCCGCCGTCCGGGCGGTCTCGGCGGTCAGGCTGGCCATCTGCTCCGGTGTCACGATGAGGCCGAGGCGCTGGCGCTGCTCGGCGGCGGACAGGGCCGTCAGCTCGGTCTCGCCGGCGGTCCACCTCAACCCGTCCTTCTCGATGGCGGCGGCGATCGCCTCGACCGTCACAACATCCTTGACCATGGCTCACCTCGCAGGGTGGGGAACGCGCCGGCGTCGTGATCGCTGCCACACGACCGGCGTGTCGATCGAGACCATCCTGTGGACCGGTGCGTCGCGGGCATGTCACCTGAGCGTCACCGCAGGAAGAGGGCACGCACGCGTCGGAGCACCCGATTGTGGACAAGTCGCTTGTGTCAGGCCCGAGGCCGGACGTCAGATTCCGGGAGCGCAACGTCGGCGCGTAGGCGTGCGTGAACGGTCATCCGGCGGGTCAAGGGGGCCTCGTCGTGACCGGATCGGTGGATCGGGCAGGACCGATCACCGAGGGGCTGACATGCGAACCAGTCGGTGCGAGGGTCGAGCGATGGCCGGGACATGCGTCCGGCCGGCGGGGCAGCGCGCCCCGATCGCGGACGACGTCGATCGACGGCCAGCGGTTCGAGCCCGACTGGAGGGTCAGCGATGAACGCCTTGGCAACACCCGCCAAGCCGGCGAAGGACGCCGTCCAGAACGAGAAGCACTTCTGCATGTGCATCACACCCGACAACCTGCCCGAGGAGGAGCAGCAGCGGCTCGAAGGCCGGAGGGCAGCGCTGCTCAATCAATACCGATGGGCGATCGGGAGCACCGTCAAGATCCGCTTCCTGGAGGGCCAGACCGCCCTTCGCGAGCGGGTCCGGAAGGCTGCCGAGGGCTGGATCGCACCCGAGCTCGCCAAGTTGCGGTTCAGCTGGATCGGCGCCGGCGACGCGGACGTGCGCATCGCGTTCCGGGCGGGCGACGGCTCGTGGTCGTACATCGGGACGTACGGCCACCAGATCCCGAAGAACGAGCCGACCATGAACTTCGGCTGGCTCGACAGCACATCGACCGACCAGGAGATCCGACGGGTCGTGCTCCACGAGATGGGCCATGCGATCGGGCTCATCCACGAGCACCAGAACCCGCTCCATGCGATCCACTGGAACAAGGCCGCGGTCCGCCACGATCTGTCCGGTCCACCCAACAACTGGGATGACGCGACAATCCAGCACAACATGTTCGATCGGTACGATCCGGCCAAGGTGACCGCCACGAAGGTCGACAGCAAGTCGATCATGATGTACCCGATCCCCCAGTCGTGGACGCTCGACGGCTTCTCCAGCGGGATGAACTCGACGCTGTCCAGCGGCGACAAGCGGCTGATCAAGAAGGTCTACCGCTAGCTCGCCACGAGGGCCGAGCGGCGACTCGATGGCAGAGAACGACTACGCCATCGTCGTCGGCGTCGAGCGCTACCCGTCGTTCGGTCGGACAGCGACGGACCCGAACGACCTGCAGGGACCGGACAACGACGCGCGAGCCGTGGCCGATTGGTTGACCGACCCCGATGGCGGGAAGGTGCCGGCCGAGAATCTTCGCTGCGTGACGTCTGGCTCCTACCCGGACCCGTTCCCGAACAACGCCGCGGTCGGGCCGAAGCCGAGCGACATCGCGGGCGCCTTCCGCTGGCTCGAAGACATCGCGCAGCGCAACAACCGCCGGGTCGACGGCCCGGGGCTCACGGTCGGCCATCGGCTGTACCTGTACATGAGCGGTCATGGCTTCGCCAAGAAGCGGCAGGAAGCCGCGGTGTTCACGGCCAACGCGACGCGGTCCCGTCCGTGGCACGTGGAGGCCACGGGTTGGGCGGAGTGGCTCTACCAGGCCGAGTACTTCCAGGAGTACGTCGTCTGGATGGACTGCTGCATGAACCCGGATCTGCGGATCAGGACCGAGCCGGTCGGCTATCGCGACGTCGTGCCGTCGAAGTCGCCGCCCCTGTTCTCGGCGTTCGCCGCACGCTATCCGGGCCAGGCGGTCGAGACGCTGCAGGCAGACGGCCAGGTCCACGGCGCCTTCACCTGGACCCTGCTCAAGGGTCTGCGCAGCGCGGTCGACGACACCGGCGCGATCACGAGCCACAGCCTGAAGGGATACCTCGTGAACGCGATGGCCAGGTTCATGACCGACGAGCAGCGGCGCGACGAGCGCGTCTCGAACGAACCAGACTTCGGGTCGGAAGACGACATCGTGTTCGCCACGCCGCCCGAGCCGGCATTCGGTGTCACCATCCACGTTCCACCCGCGGCGGTCGGACGCCGCTACCAGATCGTGACCGGCAGCCCGCCACGCAAGGCCAAGAGCGGGATCGTGCCGGACCCGACATGGACGGTCCCGCTCACGAATGGGCTCTACGTCGTCACAGTGCCGGTCGCCAAGCTGACCGGTCAGATCGAGGTCATCGGTGTCGCCCGTGAAATCAGCCTCGCCTGAGCCGACTCGCGAGTACACGCTACGCGTGGAAGGCCAGGCGGCCGATGAGCTGTTCGTCGTCGACAGTTCGTTCGGCCTGGTCGCCCGAGGGGTCGCCCAGCTCGAGAAGAGCCTGCCCGCCGGCGTCTACAAGGTGAAATCCCGGCGCGCGCGCGAGGAGACCGAGCAGATCATCCTCCTCGATCACGACCAGACGATCGTGCCGCAACCGACCGCGTTCGCCTCCCCGGCACCGTTCGGCATGTCCACGCTCACCCACGAGTACCACCGTGACGCCGCACGGGACGAAAGCCGGAACGTCCACGTGACGGCCGGGATCGGTGCGAGGATCTTTCTCCAGAGTCGATACTGGACCGCCCCGATGCCGACGGCGGAGCCGCAGGGAAACCCGGCGCGGGGCCTCTCGCTGCGGCGCCTGACCGGCCAGACGATCGCCGACTACGAGGGGGCATCGGTCATCGCCCTGAACCCACAGAAGGACGGGCGCGATCCCGCCGCGTCATGCACCGTGTCCGTGGACCCGGGCACCTACATCGTGCGACAGGAGGGCCCCAACGGGGTGGCCGTCGAGCGTTCGGTCGTCGCCTCGCCCGACTGGCAGACGCAGGTGTTCGTGCTCAAGAACGAACCTCGCTCGCCGAGCGCGCCGTCCGGCGTGCCGCAGGACGCCGACCCATCGCTCGCCCCGCTCCCGGATTCGGTCTCCGTGCTCATGAGTCGCGACGGGTTCGACCCGTGGCGGAACGACATGGAGCTCGCAGAGGTCGCCAGGATCGCGCTCACGGACGAGCGCCGGGTCCTGTCCGGCCAGCTCATGGCGATGCTCGATGGCAAGTTCGAGAACCCGATGCTCGGCATCTTCGCCGCCCACATCCTCCTGCTGAGCCTCGATCGAGCTGCCGCGGACGCGCACGCCGAGTCGACGAAGGCGCCGACCGTCCGTTCGTCCGACACTGCGCGACTGGAGGTCACGTTCCAGGCGCACGATCTCGACGTCATCGTGCGCAACCTGCGACGCCTCGTCGGCGATCACCACCCCGACGTCGAGGCGTTGTCGCTGCGCGCGACCGACCCGTCGCTCCGTCACCGCAAGCCGCTGACCGAGCCTCCGATGTTACGGCGGAGCTGGTCGTTGTTCGTCGCTGCCAGCAACGACGCCCCAAAGCTCTGTCCACCCGAGCTCTGGAGGCGGGTTCGGCACATGACGCCGTCCCCGCCGTACCTCACCTGGCTGCCAGGCGCATCCGGGACCGATCCGGCCCAACATCTCGTCAAGAGCATGGTCCCCCAGCGTCGCCGGGCCGTCTCCCGGAAGCCGGCACTCGTTGCCGCGGTGGCGCCCGAACGGTCGACAGCCCCGGCTCGAGCCTCGCTCGGTGGAGGTCGCAGCCGGACGATCGATCTGGGTGGTCCGCTGGCCGCCGTCCAGCCGGGACCGGTCGCGCCCGTCAAGAAGCCCCGCGCCGCCAGACGTCCGCGGGTCGATCCAGACGCGCGCAAGAGGATGTCAATCGAGAACGACATCCCGCGGGCGGTCCTCGATCGGGCCCTCAAGTCATCCTGATGATCCGACCTCGGGCGACCTGATCGGCCGGAGCGTCTCCTCGAACGCCGCGGTCAGCGCGCGTCGGTCGGCCGGGTCGAGCCAGGTTGATTCGATCCCCTCGATCGCCATGCGGCCGAGATCGTCGAGCCCGAGCTCGCAGGCCTCGGCGACATTCCGGTACTCCTGACCGAGGTCGAGCTCCATCATCGCCGGGTCATCCGTGTTGATCGTCACGAGCACGCCCGCCTCGCGGAGCTCGCGCAGCGGGTGCTCGCGCAGCGTCGCAAACCGGTTGGCGATGACGACGTTGCTCGTCGGACACACTGTCAGCGGGGTTCGGCCGGCGGCCACGCGGGCCATCAGCGCCGGATCCTCGACGAGCGCGACGCCATGGTCGATCCGTTCGGCGCCGAGGACGTCGAGTGCGGTGGCGATGTTGGCGGGGCCGACGCCGGCCGCCTCACCCGCATGGCAGGTCCGACGAAGACCGAAGCGGCGGGCCGCATCGAACGCCGGCGCAAAGGCGGCAAGGTCGATCCCGAGCTCCGTCGAATCCGCGCCGATGCCGATGACCCGCTCCCCTCCCCCGGCACGACGCATGGCGCCCAGCTCTTCGACGAGCTCGAGGCCGGCCGCAGGCCCGTAGGCCCGGTCGATGTCGGCGATCAACATGCAGCGGACGGGCCTCTCGGCCTCTGCGGCCTCGATCCCTTCGGTGAGGCCGGCCACGATCAGGGCAAGGTCCTGGCCAGCAGCCAGGTGCCGGGCCGGCGTGAAGAACATCTCGCGATATCGGAGCCCGTACGCAGCCCCGTCGACGAGCGACTCATAGGCGACACGAGCCCAGTCGTCGCGCGATGTCAGCGTCTCCTGGACGAGCCAGAAGACCGCCAGGAACGAGTCCAGCGAGTCGTATCGGTACAGCTCCGCGGGGTCGTCGACGGGCAGCGGCCGGCCGGCCTTCGCGGCCAGCTCGAGGAACGTCGTCGGGCGGACCGTCCCTTCGACGTGACAATGCAGCTCGACCTTGGGGATCCGGGCGAATGGGTCCTCGATGTCAGAACCATCCTTCATCACGGCTTCTCCCACACTGAGACGTGCGCGGTGCTCTCGCTCGTGAACGGCTCCCTTCCCCACCCCGCCCAGCGCTCGCGGAGGTGCATCCCGGCGAGCTGCGCCATGAGGTCGAGCTCGGCGGGCCACACGTAGCGGAAGGTCCCCGACGATCGTTCGACGGTGTCGCCGAGGACCCGGACATGGTGCGAGATGAGGCCCTGGTTCGCGACGTCGTACTCATCGATCCCCCAGTGGGTCGCGCTCGCATCGAAGATGACGAACCGCTCCCCGTACGGGAGACGCCGGAGGTCGGGCACGCCGACCTCGATGACGAAGGAGCCGCCGGGCTCGAGATGCGCGGCGACGTTCCGGAAGCACGCCACCTGCGCCGTCTGGCTGGTCAGGTTCATGATCGTGTTCCAGACGACATAGGCGAGGCGGAACGTGCCCTCGACCCGCGTGGTCGCGAAGTCGCCGATGGTCATGCCGATCTCCTCCCCACCCGGCTTGGCGCGGAGTCGGGCGGCCATCGCCTGCGACAGCTCGATGCCGTGGACCGGCACGCCGCGCGCCGCCAGCGGAAGGGCGATCCGCCCCGTGCCGATCCCGAGCTCGAGCGCACGCCCGGTTCCCGCGAGCTCGGCGAGGAAGTCCACGGTCGCTTCGACCACCGCCGCAGCGAACATCTCGCCGGAGGTCTCGTCGTAGCGGGCAGCGATGTCCTCGCCGAAAGACCCGTCGTCGTTCATCGCTCCAGCCTACCGGCAACGCGGCCGCTCAGACGATGATGACGACCTTGCCCACCGCGCGGCCGTCGTTCACGTAGCGGAGCGCTTCGGCGACCTCGCTCAGCGGGAAGCGTCGATCGATGACCGGCGTCAGCTTGCCCGCCGCGATCATTTCCTTGAGCTTCGCCACGTCGTCCGGAGCGAACGGCTTCCACCACAGCAGCAGGCCCATCCAGCGCTCGGTGGCCGCCGAGACCACGGGTCCCACCAGCAGCGCCGCGATGAGCGGGCGGGCCATGCCACCGAGCGTGACGTACACGCCCTTCGGTCGCAGCGCGCGGCGGATCCGAAGGATCGGATGGTGCGAGTCGGTGTCGAGGATCCAGTCGTAGCGCAGGCCGGTCGTCGTGTAATCCACCGCGGTGTAGTCGATGATGTGATCGGCCCCGAGCGAACGCACGAAATCCATCTTCCCTGGGCTGCAGACGCCGGTGACCTCCGCCCCCATCGACTTCGCGATCTGGACCGCGAACGGACCCACATTGCCCGAAGCGCCATCGACCAGCACCCTGTCGCCCGGCCGGATCGACCGGCTGTTGCGCAGCCGCAGCCCCTGGACCGCCAGGATCGCCGAATGCGGCAGCGTGGCCGCGTCCTCGAACGACATGCCGGCAGACATCGAGGCGAACGCCCGCTCCGGGGCGCACACGTACTCCGCAAATGCGCCCTGCCCGTGGGCGAACAGGTCCCCGAAGACCTCGTCGCCCGGCTGGAACCGGGTCACGCCCGGACCGACGCCCTCGACCACGCCGGCGACATCCAGTCCGAGGCGAGGGTTCCTCGGTGCACGCAGCCCGATGATCAGGCGGACGAAGGACGGCCGTGGCGTGATGCCGTCGAGGTCGGCCCGGTTGACGGACGCGGCCCGGACGCGGACCAGCACCTCGCCATCCGCTGGGGTCGGACGCTCGACATCCCGAACCTCCACGACGTCCGGCGAGCCGTAGGCATCTCGAACGGCGGCCTTCATGCCGGTCACCGCCGTCAGACGCCGCCGTGAACGGCCTGAGCACGAACGGCCTCATCGTCCATCGCGGCGACCTCGGAAACGCGTCGGGCCGGGTCAGCCCGGGCCCGTGAGTATAGGGGCGCCCCGCACCATGGACGGGTGCATCTCCCAGGCTGACGCTCGGATCGCGTCTTCGGGCCGGACGGCTCTGGAATGTTCGCGAGACGCGGCGAATGCTGTCGGTCGCGATGATCGGAGGAGGCGGGCCGGCGTAGGAGGCGTCCCGGGAGGCCGGGGGCATGTGGGGATCTCGAGGGTGTCGGCGTCTCCAAACGGGTGACGCTGCTGTCCCCCTGTCCCGCGGTCGCCCGCCGTGACGGCTGGCACACGCGTCCCGCTCCTCCAACCCGGCCTCGGACCCCGACGCCTGGGGTCCCGTCCCTGGCACGGTCTCGCGTTGCGTCCACAGCAGCGCCACCGCACCGACGTCCTCCTCCTGACCACCCTGGCGATCGTCGCGTTCGCCATCCGGGCCATCCCGGTCCTGATCGGCGGCGGTCTTCTCGGACTCCACGGCTACGACGACGGGGTGTATTTCGGGGCCGCGACGGCGTTCGTCCACGGCACCATCCCCTATCGCGACTTCCTGCTGCTGCATCCGCCCGGGATCGTCCTCGGGCTGACGCCGTTTGCCGTACTCGGAACAATCATCGGCGACGCAGCCGCGTTCGCGTTCGCACGAGCCTCGTTCATGCTGCTCGGCGCCGCGAACGCCGTCCTTGTCGCGCTCGTCGCCGGCCGCTACAACCGGCTCGCCGGCCTGACCGCGGGCGCCATGTATGCGGTGTGGAGCACGGCGTCGAGCGTCGAGCGGACCACCGACTTCCACGGGCCGCAGAACACCCTGCTCCTGCTCGGGTTGCTGGCGCTTGCGCGTCCCGGACGGATCGGTCCCCGGCGGGCCGCGGTGACCGGGGTCGCCCTCGGGCTCGCCACGGCCGTGCAGCTGTGGCAGGCGGTGTCGGTGACAGTCGTCCTGTGGTGGGTCTTCGTCCGGGCGCGCGGCAACGGGAGGGATCGGGTACGCCCGGTCCTGGCTTACGTCGCGGGCGCAGCCGTCGCGTTCGGTCTGGTCTGTCTGCCCTTCCTGGCGGCCGCGCCGGAAGCCATGTTCAGGTACACGCTCATCGACCAGGTGGGCCGTCCTGCCCTGGGCGTCGGGGTGATCGATCGCTTAAGGGTGCTCGAGGGCTTCGCGCAGTTGGCGCAACTGTCACCGATACTGCGCCAGCTGGTCCCCGACCCCCTCGTGCTCACGGCCTCGGTTGTCGGCCTCGCAGTCGTGGCCGTCACGGCGCGGCGCTGGCCCTGGACGCGACCGTGGGCGGCGCTGGGGGTCGTGCAGTCGATCGTGGTGCTCTCGACACCATCGTTCTTCAACGACTACCCGAGCTTCGTCGCGCCGGCCGCGACGCTCGTCCTCGGGACGGGGCTGGCGGCCTCCGTCGGACGGCTGGCGCGTCGCGGCGTGCGGCCGATCGGGGCCCGGGCCGCGATCGTCGTCCTGCTCGGGCTGCTCGCGGTCGTCTCGCTGTTCCGTGGTGGAGGCCAACCGCTCTTGCTGGCGGACCTCGAGCAGGACGTCTCGCAGGCACGATGCGTCGCCGCCGACTCGCCGGCACTCCTGGTGCTCACCTCGGCCATGCAACGTAACCTCGCCACCGGGTGCCCGCTCGTGCTGGACCCGACGGGGATCTCGTACGACACGGACCGCGGTCGGTTCCTCCCGGGGGTGGTGGGCGTCTGGCGCTCACGCGCACCCGGCTACCAGCAAGCGATGGTGGCCTGGTACACGAGCGCCGATGCCGCGCTGTTCGTGCGACTGCCCGCCGACGGCCTGACGCCAGAGACGCAGGCGGCGATCGAGCAGCGGCTCCCGATCGAGCGTCAACGCGGCATCGTCACCGTGCGCCTCGCCTCGCCCTGACCAAGGTCGACAGCGGGCCATGTCGCGACCATACCTTCGCCCTGACGGTAGCAGGCGATGCGCTGGGACGGTCGCGTTCGGTCGGTTCGGCACTGACCATGCGAACCGCTGACGCGCACGATGGCATCGAGGAGGCTTGTCATGCGCAAGATCATCGCCGTCGTCGCCGGTCCGGCCGCCTTCGCGACCGTCGCGAGTGGGGCCGTCATCATCTGGCGTCACCATCCGAGGATCGGGACTGGATTCATGAATTCGGTCGTGGACCCGGCATTGCTCCGCCGCGGACTCGCCGGCGGCGAAGCGTCCGAGATCGGGACCCTCGAGCACCTCGGACGGCGGTCAGGCATCCGACGGCTGACGCCGGTCCATCCGGAGCCGACGGCCGACGGATTTCGCATCCTGGTCCCGCTCGGCCCCAACTCCCAGTGGGCTCGAAACGTACTCGCAGCGGGACACTGTCGCCTCCAGCTGCGCGACGTCGTCTATGACCTCGATGAACCGGCGATGATCCCTGCGGGCGACATCGACGCCCTGCCGTGGGTCGTCCGGCGCGGCATTGGCGCGGTCGGGTTCCAGTACCTGTTCCTTCGAACATTTCGGGCAAGCCGGGGCACCCTCGAGCTCCAGGAGGTGGCCGCGCCAGACGACGACTCGACACACCCTGATCGGTCGGCCGTCACAGACGTCTCCGACGCGCTCATGACGCCACCACTGCGAGCCGGCTGAACCCACGGACTCGGATCGTTGCCCGGCCCACGCGCCACGGCGGATCGTCTTTCGTTTGCTCGGCCATCGGCGGAACGCTCGCGGGCCACGGCATACTTCGTCCGCATCCATCCGACGCGGAGCCCAGGCATGTCCGACATCGAGCTGTTCGCGCGCCAGGACGCGCTCCAGGCGCAGGCGGTCGACATCCTCGCCGACCTCGACGCGTTCGCGCTCCTCCGGTCGGTCGGGAAGGCCACCCAGACCGGGAGCTCGGCCCTCGGGCTCATGGTCGCGCGCGACATCGACATCACGACGCTCTGCCCATCGCTGGAACTCACACCCGTGTTCGAGCTTGGCCATCGGCTCGCGGCGCACCCACGGGTCCGTCGGCTGACCTTCCGCAACGACACGGGCCGCTGGAACACCGAGTCCGTCTACCCGGACGGCCTGTACTGGCTGGTCGAGTACGTGGCCGATCCGGACATCACCTGGACGATCGATCTGTGGTTCCTGCGCGAGGGCACCACGCAGTTCGATCTCGAACACATGAAGACGCTGCCCGGCCGCCTGACACCGGAGACCCGCGCGGCGATCCTCCGGATCAAGGAGGCCGTCTTCGCGGATACGTCGCGGCCCAGAGGGCCGAGCTACGCGATCTACGAGGCGGTCCTCGACCACGGGATCCGGTCGCCGGAGGCCTATGCGCGCTACCGGGCCCGCGACTGACGAGGCGGGGCGCTAGTCCTGGCCCCCGCCGAGCGCTGCCTTGAAGAAGGCGTCGAGGCGGTGTTCATATTCGGCAGGCTGCAGGACGATCGCCTGGGTGTGCTCGGCGCCCTCGACCATCCAGGGATCGACCGAGCCGCCATTCGCGCGAACGGCTGCCGCCAGGTCGGCCGCGTAGGCAGGCGAGATTCGGGTGTCGGCAGTCCCGTGGGTGATGAAGATCGGCCGTCCGTGCAGCTTCGCCACGGCCCCGAGCGGGCTCAGGCTGAGGAGGTCGTCGCCCGACCGCACCCAGGCCATGATGTACCCGCCGTAGCGCACGAACGTCGGATAGCCGTTCCGCCGCAGCTCCGCCTGGACCGCGAGGTCCAGGTCGCCATAGCTGCTGTCGACCCAGACGGCCGCGACGCGCGGCTCTTCGCCGGTCGCGATGAGGGCCGTGGCCGCGCCGAGCGACATCCCGAACACTCCGACTCGATCCGGCCGGTATCCGCGCTCAGTGACGAGCCAGTCCCAGCCCGCCAGCGCGTCGCGATACTCGCGAGTCCCGCCGGCGAAGCGGCCATTGACGACCGTCGAGTCGCCGTGGTTCCGCAGGTCGACGAGGAGGCTGGCGATCCCGGCGCGATGGAGCATCCCGGCAGCGAGCAGGATCTGGTCGTCCCGCTTGCACGAGTCGTGGCCGTGGACGAGCACGACGGCGTCTCCCGGCGCGCCGGTCGAGGCGGGGATGTACCAGGCGCTGATCTCGATCCCAGGGTCGCGGCTCGGAAACCGTACGGCTTCGAACCCGGGCATGACGTACGGTGTCCTGTCGAGACCCGGAGACGTGAACGCGGCCGGCGTGTTCGACTCGAAGCGGCCGCCGCAATCGGCAACGGTCAGCGAGATCGCGTCATAGACGACCGAGCTCGCATAGAGATAGACGGCGAACGCGACCGCAAGCGCGAACACGGCCACGAGCACGACCGTTCGCCGGCGGGGGCGTGGCCTCGGGCTCCGGATGGTCTGCGACATCGGCATCTCGAACTGATCGACGCGGCGCTTGAACGGATGTTGCAGCATGGACGTCAGCGGGCCGTCGCGACCGTAGCCTGCGCGTTACCAACGACAACCGCCACGCACGGACCACCATGTCGCCGGCTGTCGCCGGCGGATCGGAGCGCCTTCATCGAGGCGTTCGAGACGACGCTCCGCGTCGCCTACGGGCACGTGATGAAGGAATACGTCGCCGTTCCCGACGCCCTGCTGCTGCAGACCGACCGCCGGGCGGCGTGGTTCGCCGCGAGCCACGCCTACGCCGCCACGCTGAAGCCGAAGCCCACGACCAGGCGCGCCAGGTAACACCCCGAAGGCTAGGTCTCACCGCCGGGCGTCTCGTCCGCGCCGCGAGCGGCGGCCTCCTCCCGGCTGCGGGCGATCGTCGCGAGGTCCTCCTTCGCCTTGCGGTCGAAGAACGGGATCAGGAACGGCATCATCACCAGGCCCGCGATGAACAGCGGCACGATCAGGACCAGGAACCCGTGGGTGTCGTCTGGTAGCGGCAGGGTGTCCATCACGCGCAGGGCCAGCGCATAACCGAGGGCCGCGGCCGGGAAGGAGAGGACGGCCAGGATCGTCGGCATGGACCGCATCGACGGATCGTACGCCCGGGTGCACGTCCGCGACACCGTCGTCGGCAGGTGGGTACTCTCCTCCGGTAGCGAGGTGTGCGGGATGACGACGAGACGCGTGGCATGGCGCCGCTCGGACGAGGTGGCCACCGACGAGCACTGCACGCTGACGGTGCGCGATGGCGGGCTGTCGCTGGTCGGCACGGTGCTCGGCGCGGACGATGGCGCACCGGTCCGGATCGAATATCGCGTTTTGGCTGACGGGGCCGGCGTCACCACGGCGGCCCACGTCCGCGACCTTCGGGGCTTCGGCACGCGCTCGATCGCGCTCGAACGTGATTCGAAGGGCAACTGGAGCGTCGACGGAGCCACGGTGCGCGGGCTCAGGGGGTGCACCGACGTCGACCTCGACTGCAGCCCGTCCACCAACACCCTGCCCGTCCGCCGGCTGCGACTGGCGATCGGGGCGTCGAAGAAGATCCAGGCCGCATGGGTCCGATTCCCCGAGCTCACCGTCGTCAAGGCAGCGCAGACGTACACCCGGCTCGACGAGTCCACCTACCGCTATGCGAGTGGCGAGTTCGAGGCGGAGCTGACGGTCGACGACGACGGGCTCGTCGGGTCATATGCCGCATGGCAGCGGACCGGGTTCGCCATGGGCCCCGACGACACCGAGCCGCTCGACAGCGGTCACGACGCGGCGGGGAGGAGCCAGCACCCGTGAGTCGGCCCGACAGCAGCCCGATGGATCCGTTCGCCGGTGAGCGCTTCCTGCGCGCCCTGCGCGATTCGGTCTGGCAGGCCGTCGTCGTCGACGAGCGCGTCATCCGCCTCCTCGTGGTCGCGCTGCTGGCGCACGGTCATGCCCTGATCGAGGACGTCCCGGGTGTAGGCAAGACACTGCTCGCCCGTGCCTTCAGCCGCGCACTCGGCATGGGCTTCACGCGCGTGCAGGGGACGCCCGATCTGCTGCCCAGCGACGTCCTGGGCGCGAGCGTGCTCGAGGGTGGAGCCTTCCGGTTCATCCCCGGCCCGATCTTCGCCAACGTCCTGCTCGTGGACGAGGTCAATCGGGCGACCCCGCGTACGCAGTCCGCGTTGCTCGAGGCCATGGAGGAGGGCCGCGTCTCGATCGAGGGCCAGACGCGGGACCTGCCGGACCCATTCCTCGTGCTGGCGACCGAGAACCCGATCGAGCTCGAGGGGACGTTCGCCCTGCCCGAGGCACAGCTCGACCGATTCCTCGTCCGGATCCGGCTGGGCTATCCCGATCGCGCCGATGAGGCGCGGATCGCGCGGCGCTATCGCGCCAGTGCCGAGCCGCTTGATGGCGTCTCCCTCGTCGCCCCACCGGAGCAGCTGCTCGCGATGCGTGAGGCGGTCCGCGGGATCGAGGTCAGCGCTCCGGTCGAGGCGTACATCGTCGACCTCGTGCGCGACACGCGCGAGCGGCCCGAGGTCCGCCTGGGCGGCAGCCCGCGCGCGAGCATGGCGTTGTACCGGGCGACCCAGGCGTGGGCTTACCTGGCCGGTCGCGACTTCGCCCTGCCCGACGACGTCAAGGCGCTCGTTCCAGCCGTCCTCGGGCATCGGATCATGCTCGACCTCGATCGCCAGCTGCGGGGGACGACGGCCGAGGACGTGCTGGACGCCGTGCTCGGGTCGATCGCGGTCCCGCCAGTCGACACGGCCCCGGCCGCACGCGGAGCCTGATCGATGGGCGCGGGCGCAGCGATCGCGATCCTGCTCGTCCTCGCCGGAGCGGCGCTCGGTGCCGGTGGGCTGATCGTCGTCGGCCTGCTCGCGGCCCTCGTCGTCGCGCTCCGATCCGTCTGGTCGCGCTACGGGCTGCGGGCGCTCGAGTACGAACGGCACATCTCCGCGCAACGCGTGCTCTGGGGCGAACGGATCGAGCTCGAGCTGGTCGTCCGCAATGCGAAGGCGCTGCCCCTGCCGTGGCTCCAGATCGACGACATGGTCACCCACGGCGCCGAGATCGCCGATCGGGCGATGATGCCGTCAGCCCGACGTGGCTTCGACATCGTCCGCGGCACGTGGAGTGTGGGATGGTTCGAACGAGTCACGCGTCGGCTGCAGATCGTGGGCAGCCGCCGCGGGACGTACCGGTTCGTGTCGGCCGAGCTGCAGGTCGCGGACCTCTTCGCCCAGGCGAGCCGACGCGAGGAGCGCGCGATCGCCACGGCGTACCGGGTGGTGCCACGGACGGTGGCCGTCCGACCGGTCGTCTCGGACAGCCCGGCGACGGGGGCGACGCGGGCATCGACGGGCCTCTACGAGGAGCCGTCGCTGTTCTCCGGCGTGCGGCCGTACCAGCCGGGCGACCAGCTCCGCCGGATCCATTGGAAGGCGACGGCGCGGCTCGGTCGCCCGATGAGCCGCCGCTATGACGCTGCGCGTGAACGCGAGGTCCTGCTTGCGGTCGACATGCAGACGCTCGCCGGCCCGTCATGGATGCTCAACTGGGACGACGATCTCGTCGAGGGCCTGTGCGTCGCAGCACTGTCGCTGGCGCGATCGTTCGTCGAGGGCGGCGTCGCGGTCGGGCTCGCGGTCAACGCCTACAGCGACCGGCCGCAGCGGACCGTGTTCCTGCCTCCGAGCGCGGCACCGACCCAGATCGGAGTCATCGCCGACCTGCTCGCCGATGTCAGTCCCTTCGCCTCGCTCCCGTTCGATCGGCTGCTCGCCGATATCTCGCGTCGGGCGCCGTTGGGTTGCTCCATCGTTGCGCTCAGCGCCCGCGATCCGATCGAATTCGTCCCGGTCCTTCGACGCCTCAGCGCGCAGGGCTACCGGGCCAGCCATGCCGGGTTCGGGCCGGAGGCCGGCTCGTGGAGCGCCCGGGCGCGCGGCCTCGGCGTGACCAGTGCCGGGTTCCGACTCCATCCCGACTGGCGGACTGCCGATGCGCTCGACCGCGTGGCCTGAGACCGTCGTCGCGGCCCTCGCCGCCTGCTCGCTGGAGGCGGCCTGGATCACGCTGCTGTATGTCACGGTGGAGGGGCTCGCCACGCGAGCCCTGGCGCCATTGCCCATCCTCGCGTTCGGCGGCGCCGCCCTGCTGGGGCTCGCCGTGGTGCGCTGGATGGCGCGGCACGGACACCGCGACGACAGGACGTGGCTGGCCGGGCTCGCGGTCGTCATCGCCCTCATCGGCTGGCTGCTGCCCCTGGGCCCCGCCGCGGCGCACGCGATCGACGCGCCGATGACGGTCCTCGGGATGCATCCGGGCGGCATCCTGCTGGGCCTCGCGGTGCTCCGCGGGACCGCCCACGTCAGTGCCGACGACGACGAGCGCATCGCGGAGACGGCACTCGGGCCGGGCCTGTTCGCCGTGGCCGCCACCTGGCTGGTGTTGACGGCCAGCGGCTCGACCCGCGATCCGGCGATCGTCGCCGTCGCCTTCTCCGCGACGGTGACCTTCGTGACCGCCGGGCTGCTGAGCATCGGTCTCGCACGCCTGGCCGGCCTCCGGAGCGCCGGCGTGGTCGGTGCCGGCCGGCGCAGCTGGGTCGGACTGGTCGTCGGCGTCGTTGCCGGGCTCCTCGTCGTGGCGCTCCCCCTCGCGCTCGTCGTCGGGGTTCCCCTGGACTCCGCCATCCGCGGCGTGCTCGGCCCCCTCGGCGACGTCCTCGTCCCGATCGCGACCCTGCTCCTCTGGCCGGCTGGGCTGCTCGCCGCGCTGCTGGTCGTGCTCGTGGGACTCCTGCGGGGCGGCTCCGGGATCGTCAGCGACCCAGGTGGCGCCCTTGGTCCGCCCGGGTTCGACTGGGGCAACCCGGTCGGGTCGTCCGGCAGCCAGGGCCTGGTCCTCGGCCTCGTGCCCATCGTCATCGCGATCGTGGTGGCCGTCCTGGTGCTCCGCCGGTTCGTGCAACGGCCCGAACTGACGGCCGTCGAACGCGACGTGGTGGAGATCCGCGAGATCGAACCGCCGAGCAGTGGCGTGCGGATCCGCCGCCCCCACCTGCCGATCCCGCGACGAGGGGAGACCCCAGGCACTGCGAGCGAGGCGTACCTTGCGAGCCTCTCGATCCTCGCCGAGCAGCCCGACTCGGCGCGTCTCAGCACCGAGACTCCGCTCGAGCACGCTCGGCGCTTGACGGCCGATCCGATCCGGTCGCTCCTGGGTCGTCTTGCCGCCGACTATGTGCTCGCGGAGTTCGCGGGGCGGACCCTGACGCCGGCCGAGCATCGCCGCGCGGTCGAGCGCTGGCGCCGCCTTCGGTCGCTGGCCGGGCGATCCAGGAGCTAAGGCTCGGTCGCGGTCGCCGGTCGGATGTTCTGGTTGAGGTGGAACACGTTGTCCGGGTCCCAGGTCCGCTTGAGCTCGGCGAGCCGGGCGAGCTGCGTCGAGCGATAGGCGCGACCGACGCCCTCCTCGCCGGGATCCGAGATGACGTTGACGTACGTGCCGGACGAGAACGGCTCGATCGTCGCAGCCCAACGGCGAGCGCCCGCGATCCGCACGGTGTCCTCCGCCGCGTCGGCCCAGGTCGCGCCGGCGAAGAACTCGACGAGCGTGTCGCGGTGGCTGAAGGCCGAGTCGTCCTCGGCGACATCGGCGATCGCGCCGCCGTACGCCTGCAGCCCGCCGCCCGGCATCGTCGACCAGTCCGGCTCGGGCTCTCCTGACCCGATCCCCCGCGCGAGGAAGGCATCGATCGCGGCGTCGCTGAACTCGGTCAGGTAGTGGCCGGCCGAGTAACGACGCAGCCCATGGTGGTGGCGCTCGTCGCCGCTGCTCTGGAGGTCGACGTAGCGCATCTCGGCGATCTCCTCGCCCAATGGTGCCCCGATCCGACGGAAACGTTCGAGATAGCGCCGTGCCTCGGCCATGTCGCCGACCCAGACGAAGCCGACGATGACGACCGGCCGGCCGTGGAGGGTCCTGGGCAGGGATGAGCTCTCCCTGCCGTCGTCGTATCGCAGGTCAGGGTGGCCTCGCGCGGCGCAGACGACAGGAGTTCACGCCACGCTCGGACCGCATCGACCCCGGCTCGAGTGAACGGGTCGAAGTAGAGCTCGGCGGAGAGCACCAGCCCGGTTGTCGGGTGGAGGCGGAACTCGAACTCGGTGACGACCCCGAAGTTTCCTCCCCCACCGCGCAGCCCCCAGAACAAGTCCGGGTGCTCGGTCGCCGTCGCACGAACGGTGTCGCCGTCCGCGGTGACCACGGTGTACGCCTCGACGTTGTCGCATGCGAGCCCGAACTGGCGCGCCGAGCCAGCCCATCCCGCCGCCGAGCGTGAGCCCGCCGACGCCCGTGTGCGACACGTTGCCCGCCGTGGTGGCCAACCCGTGCAGGTCCGTCGCCCGATCGAGCGTGCGGAGGAGCGCGCCACCCCCGACCCGGGCCCGCCGTTGCGTCGGGTCGACGCGGACCTCGCCCATCGGCGCCAGGTCGATCATCAGGCCGCCCTCCGGGACCGCCAGCCCGAGGACACCATGGCCGCCGCATCTCACCCCGATGTCGAGGCCCACATCGCGGCCATGGCGGATCGCCGCGGCGACGTCGGCCGCGGTCGTGCACCGCGCGATCAAGGCGGGCCGTCGATCGACCATCGCGTTCCACAGCTCGCGATGGGTGTCGTAGGTCGGATGACCGGGCGCGACGAGCTCGCCGTCGAACCCGCGGATCGTGGTCGTGTCGGTCATCTGGTGCCTCCTCGTCCAGGCAGGCTCCGACACGACCGTAGCGATGCCCCGCCTGTGCCACCGATGGTAGGCGTTCGTCGGGCGATCGGGATCGCCCCGGCGTCCGTCCGGATCGCCCGGCGCGGTCGGGGCCGGCTCCTTCGCATCAGCGGGTGTGCCGCTCAGTCGCTCGCATGGCGATCGCCTCGGCGAGGTGCTCCGCGAGCATGATCGTGACGAGATGCGGGAACCCGGACGGGGCCTCCGGGATGATCGAGGCGTCGATGACGCGCAAGCCGTCCACGCCATGGACCCTGCCGCCGGCGTCGACGACGTCGCCACTGTCGGGTGACGGGCCCATCGCGCACGTCCCGACGACGTGCGGGATCGAATAGGCGCTCTCGACGACCCGTAAGCGCAACGCCTCCGGCGTCGACGGGTCGGTCGGCGGGGCATCCCGCGCGAGCTTGCGGATCACCGGTCGATTCGCCAGCTCCAGACCGAGGCGGTACGCCTCGGCCAGGCGATCGACGTCGTGCCCGTCATCGAGGCCCGGCAGCCTGATGCGAGGTGCGGCCGTCGGATCGGTCGAACGAAGCCGGACCGAGCCGCGCGAGTACGGCTTGAGCAGGACCGGATCGAACCAGAAACCGGGCTCGTCGCCCTCGGGGTCCGTCACCCAGAACATCAGATCCGGCGCTCCCTCTCGCGGAGCCCGCGAGCTGCGGAAGGTCGCGATCGTGTGGAGGATCGGGCCCGTCGCCGCCGGACCTCGCCATCCGCTGTCGAGGTCGACGGCGGGATGATCGGCCAGGTTGGCGCCTACGCCGGGAAGATCGACATGGACACGGATGCCGAGGTCGCCAAGGTGACCGGCCGGCCCGATGCCCGAACGCAGGAGGATCGATGGGCTCCCGTAGGTACCGGCGCTGAGCACGATCAGGTCGGCATGGATGAGCGTGCCATCGTCGAGCTGGACCGCCGCTGCGCGACCGGCTTCGAACACGACGGCCGCCACGAGGGTGTCCGTCCGGATCACGAGGTTCGACGGGCGCGAGCCGTGGGCGAGGTACGCATCGGCGGTCGTCACCCGCACGCCGTCACGGGTGCTCATCGGCATCGGCCCGGCGCCGACGGCACCCGGTTCGTTGTGATCCTCGATCCGCGGGATGCCCACGGCATCGAACGCCTCGAGCGCCGCCGCATGGATCCCGGAACGGTCGAGCTCCGGATAGCGGTTGATCGGGATGGGTCCGCGATCGCCGTGCCATGGCCGGTCCCCATAGTCGGCGTCCGCCTCCACTCGCCGGAACACCGGCAGGACCTCTGCGAAGCTCCAGCCCGTGTTCCCACGTGCCGCCCAGGCATCGAAATCAGCGGCTGCACCACGTACGGCGAACCGGGTCAGCCACGACGTGCCGCCGAAGAGCCGGCCGCGCCGAAGCCTGGAGGCAGAGCCCGTGTCGTCCGGCTCGGTCTCGAAACCCCAGTCCGGGACGATCGGCAGTCGCCAGCCGTCGGTCCAGTCGGCCGGGGCCGGGCGATCGATGTCCGGCCCGGCCTCCAGCAGGACGACCGATCGATCGGCCGCCGCGGCGAGCCGGCTCGCGACGACACACCCAGCGGCGCCGGCCCCAACGACCGCGACGTCGAACGAGTCCCTCGTCACCGCTCCCCTGACTCGCGGTCTCCTGCGACTACGGGATGGTCACCGCGCCGAGCACCACTGGCGTGTGCAGGGTGTAGTCGACCTCGTCCGACTGCGTGACGCCAGGCGGCGTGATGACATCCATGAGCTTCGGCACCGTGTTTGGGCCCACCGTGCAGTGGGCGTCGGCGCTGGGTGCGGCGCAGACGCCGAAATGGAAGTCCTCCGGGGTCGGCGTGAACTGGCGAGCCTGATCGTTGTCGGTGCTGAACCCGTCCTGGCCGGTCAGCACGACGGTGAAGCCCCAACCTGGAGCGGGCTGGCCGAGCGACGCCTTGGGGACCCGGATGGTGATGAACCGCGAGATAGGGTTGCCCGCGATCTGGACGGTTCCGAGGGTGGCCCCGGACGCATCCTCGTAGCGCTGGCCGAAGCCCTGCGCCTGGATCAGACGACTCCAGGCGCCGGCGGAGGTGATGTGGAAGTTCCGTGGCGCGTTCGCCGCCGCCGTGCTGGTCGTCGTTGCGGCAGGGTCGTGCACGTAGATGTCGATCAGCTGCGCTCCGAGCGGGCTCCCGAACGTGTTCGTCAGGTCGCGGGTCTTGAGCCGGAAGATCACGTCGCTGCCGGCGTCGTAGACCTGGAACAGCTCGATGTCGTAGGCTCCGTCGTGGAAGGCGGTCGAGGTCGGATAGGCGTAGTTGCCCGGGCCGTTGTCATCGTGATCCGGGTCGGTGACCTCGAGGAGCAGGACGCCCGGCACGAAGTCGAACAGGATCGTCCGCTGCGCGTGCGCCGTGCCGCCGCTCGGACTCACGGCCACGACGTTGAGCACGCTGGTCCCGCCGGTCACCGCGATGTCGATGCTGAACGATCCGTCGGGAGCCGCCGGCGCGGAGACGACGGTCGTCGCCGAGTTCGCGTCGGTGTTGGTCGCGGCCACGTAGACCGTGTTGCCGGCGGCGGTCGTCCCGCTGACCGTGACCGGCGAGCCGGACACCGCCGCCTGGTCGAGCGGGCTGGTGACGGTCAACGTCGTGGTCCCCTGGGCATGCGTGACATAGCGCGACTGCGTGACGGGCGGCAGCGCGACATTGCGCTTCGTCGCGAGGTCGGCGGTGAGACGCACGAACGACGCCGCCGACCAGGTCAAGGGCGACGCGGAGCCGGCGGCATGCCCGCTGGTGAACCCGATCGAGGCGAGGGTCGGATCCGTGCCGTATGCCGAGGGGGGCACCGGGGCCGACTCCCAGTCCTGTTCGGGGATGAGGCCCACGCCCGACGCGAAGTCGTGCATCCCGAGCAGGAGCGAGGAGGCCCCGGCCGCGTCGCCGGTCACGAGCGACTGCTCGGCGCGTTCGGCCGACAGTACCGGCCAGAGGTGACCGGTCCCTTGCCCCGACGGTGCCCACGGCCGGCCGTCGCTGGCACGATCGCCGTAGCCGTCGCCGTTGTAGCGATGCCAGCCCGGACCGCTCGGCGTGACCGACTTGATCGTCGCGTCGACGATCGCGAGGGAGCGCGCCACATCCGGATCGCCGGGCGGCAGCTCGCCGAGCCGCACGAGCTCGAGGAAGCCCGCATCGATGACCGCGCGCTGGTCGAGAGTCGGGCCGCCATTGCCGAGGCCGTAGCTGATCGCGGCGTTCGGGTCGCCGGTCTTGGACAGCCGGATGAAGTACGGGTCCGCCGACAGCGGCCCGTTGGTCGTAACGGTCCACGCCTTGATCGAGCGCTGCATGTCGTCGGCCACGCCGAGCCAGACCGCCGCCGAGGCTGGATCGCCGTTCACCCGGGCGAGGTCGGCCGCCGCCACGAGGCCGGCGATCTCGGCCGCGATCGTCGAGGGCGAGTACCCGCTCTGCTCCTCCCAGCGCTCGGATCCGCTGGCCGGGCCGTGGGCCGCGAGGTAGTTCGCCGCGGGCTTGACGTGGTCGGCATACAGCGCGGCGTCGGTCAGTCCGAGCTGGTCGGCCATCAGGATCGGGTAGGCCACCTCGTCCAGCTGCGTCCCGAACGAATTGGGCGCCAGCTTGCCGTTGACCAGGCTGTTGCGCGGCATGGAGCCGTCCGGCAGCTGCTGGAGCTTGAACAGGAAGAGCGTGGCGTCGCGGGCGGTCGCCAGGTCACCGTCGGCGAGCAGACCGGTCCACGCCTCGTACAGGTCTCGCGCGAAGACCTCGCGATACGACCCGAAGTACGTGTTCGCCGGGTCACCGGCGGAGACGGCCTGGCCCCACGGTGAGGCGAGGCTGGCCACGATCGCGCCCGGGAACGTCTTGTCCTCGGAGGCCTTGAGCACGTTGGCGCTGACGTAATACTCCTCCTCGAGCCGCTTCTTCTCCTGGCCCTTGATCCCGGGCAACTTCTCCGTTCGGGGCTTCGTGAGGCCGTCGTCGTAGGCGTTCCAGGCCTTCCTGTAGTCGCCGAGCGTCTTGTCGAAGCTGACCCCGAGCGACCCCTCGGCGGCGCCGACCGCCTCATCCTGCGATGCGCCGAACCCCAGCGCCAGTACCGCCCGCCCGGCCTTGTCGAGCGTGACCCTCGCCGTCCCGACGACATTGCCGTCCCTCGCGTCGGGGAACGTTGGCGTCAGCGCGTGCGACGTGTCGAGCTGGACGAGCCCGTCGCTCACCGAGCCGGCGAAGCCGGTCGACGCGTCGGCGAAGGCGCCGTCGAGTGCGGCGTAGACCGGCTGGGCGTAGTCGCGGTTGGCGGCATTCGTGACCGTGACCGGATCCGAGGCGACGAGGATCAGATGGCCGGTCGAGGTATCCACGGTCGCGCTGTCCGACCCGCCGTTGCCGCTCCCGCCGCCGCCGTTGCCGTTGACGGTCGGATCGAAGCGGACGTAGAGCTGGAGGACGGGATTCTTCGGCTTGGGCTTGGGCTCGAACGCCACCCGCATCAGGACCGTGTTGCGGTTCGGGTCGGTGATGTACGTCGTCACGATCGAGTACTTGCCGCTCTTCGCGGTCGCCGTGACCTGGCAGGCCATCCCGCCGGTGTCCTTGACCGCCTCCGCGGTGTAGCTCATGTCGCGCGCCTGCACGTCGGTGAAGGTCGAGCCGTCGGTGACGATGTACTGCAGCGTCTCGAGATTGGTGTTGTCGACCGTCGGGTAGTAGACGTCGCTGAGAAGACCACCGGCCACGGTGAACCAGACCTTCGAGGTCGAGTTCCGCGCGGTGCCGAGACAGTCCTTGCGGGCGAGGTCGAAATGTGATTCCGCGCCGGGCCCACCAGGAGCGCCGTGGTCCACCGCGACGACGACGGACAGGACGTGCGACCCCGAGTCGTAGCTGAACGTGACCTTGGCGTGATCCGATGGGACGGTGAATGCGATGTTCGAGCCGTTCAGGACGCCACCCTGCCCGTAGTTCTCGTTCCAGCTCTCGTTGATCGCGACCTTGGTCTCGTAGGAGCCCTGCGGCAGCGCTGTCGTCTCGAACGCGTAGATGCCGTCACTGTCGGGGTCCTGGAGCCACGATCGAAGGCAGGTCGGGTCCCAGTCGCCCGGGCAGCCGAGCTCCGACTGGAAGCTGCCGGGCGCCACCGCGATGATCGAGCTGTGGTCGTCCGTGGCCCAGTGGCTCTTGTGGTCGTAGTAGAACTTGACGTTGCCGATGCCGGCCAGGTTGAGCGGGATGTTCGAGCCATTCGGTGCCGCATTCAGTCCGTAGTTCTCGGTCCATGAGTCGTTGAGTGCAGCCTTGTATTCGTAGCTGCCCGCCGGCAGGTTGAAGATTCCCTGCCAGACGTCGTCGGACGCGTCGTACGCGAGGTGGGTCGCCGCGCATGCAGGATCCCAATCGCCGCCGCAGCCGGCTTCCGACTGGAGCGAACCGGCGATCGTGACGGACGTGGGGTTCGGGGTCGCCGAAGCACTCGCGCTCGAGAAGAGCGTGGACGCGCTCAGGGCGACGGCCACCGCCGCCGCGCGCAGGCGCCTCATCGGGATCGACTCGCTCGAGATCGGGGGTCCTCCACCCTGATCCTCACACCCTCGGTTCGGGGCGCCAGCATACGTCCGCCGCGGCGTCTTGGGAACCCGGTAGCGCGTCGATGTCAGCCCCGCCAGCTCGGCGCCGAGCCCTGCCGCAGATCGGGGCTGACGATGACGTGGCCGTAGCGATCGACTGGAGGCTCGTTTGGGAGCTGGCGCATTGACCGAGATCTAACGGCACCAGGCGGCTTCGTCCTGTCCGAGCGGCATCGTGGAGACACCGTGCAGAGCTGCGGCGGCCTGTCCGTCTACTACCCGACCGGTCGGCGCGGCATCTCGCCGTACTACGGCCACCTGGCGTTGTCGAAGGACACCGATGGGACGGGTTCCTGCACCGGCTGGCCGAGGCGCGCTTGAATACCGTCTATCGCTAGCTCGTGTCGCGTCGACCACCGGGACGGGAAATCAACTGGTGGTGAGTTCACCCTGCGCGTCGGATACGGCGCCTTGCTCGCGGGCGACCTCACCGATCTTTCGGGCGATCACCTCCGACACCGGCATCGTGAGGAGCGCCCCGACGGCCCCGGCACTCTCGATCGCCGAGATCGGTATGCGCATCAGCCCCGATCCAGCATCCGCCTCGGCCAGCGACCGCAATGCGTCGGGCAGGATCTCAAGCATGCCCTCGAACACATACCCATAGGCCGAGTCGAGATGCCCCTCGTCGCGGACCTCCTCGCCGGCGACGAGGCGAAACCCGTCCGGATCGAGGTTGACGTCCGCTCGGACCGCGACCGACGGGACGTCGACTTCAGACCGAACGCGCATCTCCGGGAGATACCGGATGAACAACGGATGCGTGCTCTGTGGGTCGGAGTGATGCTCGAACCAGGAGGCAGGCAGCTCCGCCTTCAGGACCCATCCATCGAGGGCGAGCAAGTCCTGCCCGTCAGGTGCATCAGCGGGTGGCTCGGACACATCGCCCTTGGCGTCGGTCGATGCCAGGTCATGGAGGGCGGCGAGTTCCTTGTCGTCCGGATGCCGCTTCAGCGCGGGTTTGAGCGCCTTGCGCGCAGCGCGCCGATCCTGCCGACTGAGATGGATCAGGCCCGATGCCATCGCGCATGCCAGCTCCGCCGTCTCGAAACCGCGCTCGCTGGTCGCCACCTCGTCGAGCTGCTCGATTGGATCGCTGATCCGCTCGAGCGCCGTGCGACGCTTCTCAACGGCACGGTCGATGCCCTCGAAAGACGGCACCCTGGCGCCCTCACGCTCCGCCAGGTGGCGGACCTGCGGCCCGACGATAGACGACCACTCGTCAAGTTCGCGGATCGTCGCCGCATTGACGCTCCGTTCCTCGAGGGCTGCCAGGGCACCAGGCTCATCACCGCGGATCAGCCGCGTCGTCGCGACCGTCCAAAGGAAGTCTCGGCCCTGATCCATGGCCTGGAGGTGGTGCGTCAATGTCTCCGCCTGAGCCACGTCACCGACGACGAGTGCGGCCAACGCCGCCGATGACAAGGGGTCACGTTCGTCAAGGCGACTCGAGGCTTGCGCCAGGAGGGCCTGAGCCCTGGCCTTCGCCTCGTCGTCCCGGTCGGTCAGCAGCAGGGCTGTGATGAGCGTCTCGGTCACCCACGACCAGTTTGGATCGACGGTCGTGGCGGTGAGGATCTTGACGGCCGTCGCCGGATCCTTGAGTCGCAGCACGATGTAACCGCGCACGGCGTCATACCACGGACTGGATCCCTCGCCAATGAGTTCCAGCGCCTCGCTGAGGAGGCCGGCATTCGTCTGCGACATGATGAGCCGGTCGGTCGCTTCCGCGCCGCCCCCAGCGAGCTCGACCGCGTGTTCCGCGCAGGCCAGGGACACCCGTGACAGGCTCAGGTCGTCGGCGCTCGTCGCGAGCTCGGACCAGCGCCCGGGATCAGCCGGCTCGTGGACGAGCGATCGACACACCGCCAGGAACGCCAGCCAGAGGTGGGAACGGGTCTGCGTTCCCAGGCCTCGAGCCAGCAGGCGATGCGCGACTGCTTCATCGAGGTAGCCCCAGGACAACGACGGATCGAGGCCACCGCTGCCCTGCGCTTTCGCGATCAGGTCGGTCGCGTACTGGATCTCGTGACGTCCTTGCGCGAGCGGCTGGTTGCCGACGGTGACCAGCACACAGTCCGCAAGACGAATGGAAGCATCGATATTGTCCGGGTCGAGCTTGAGCGCCTGCTCGAAGTGCTGTCTGGCACGGTCGAGATTGTCTGCCCACACGCGGTACGAGCCCGCGCTGATCAGGGCTGTGAGGAGACCCGCCTTATCCATGCCGGTCATCTGTCCGCCATCCACGCGCACTTCTGCGACCTCCGCGCGGACGGCGTAGTCGTTCGGATCGGCCGCTTGTTCGGCACGCGTCAACGCCGGCTCCAGCAGGGTCGAATTCCCCTCACGAAGGGCTCGCTCGCCGACAGCCAGCCAGATCTCGGCGGGCGTATCGCGGGTGGGGCTCGCGAGATCCTCCTCGACATCGAACAGTGCCGGAATGGCATCGACCGCGACTCGTGCGGCATTGAGCGCGACCTCGCGCTGATCGTCTGCGCGGGCCTTTGCGATGAGCTCCGTCGCCACGTCAAGATCGGCCGCAGCTTCCCGGCCGAGGAAACCCAGGTCGTCGTCGGTGTCGGTCAAGCCCTGGAGCCTCCGCCAGCGAGTTCGCAGGGCGACGACCGCCGGCGTCGGGTCCGTATCGATCTCACCGAGATCCTGTTCCGCGGCGTCGAACATCGACTCGAGCAGCGCGAGTCGTATCAACACGAGGCGGACGTCGCGTCGGACCCGAGCAGCGGGAACGGTGTGACCGCCGACCAGCATGCCGTCGGCACCAAGCCTCAAGATCGCCTGCGCGGCTTGCCAATTCGCCTGCCGGAGCGCCAGCGAAACGGTACTCATGCGGTCAAGCAGGAGCTCTCCGCCGGCCGGGAGTTCCAGCTCGAGGAATCGGTCGGCAGCCGCCGTGCGCCCTTGGCTGATGGCTTCGTACCACTCGCCGAGAAGTTCCCGGAGTCCGCGGTCGGGATCGTCGGCGAACAACGCGGCAAGCTCTCGCTTCCGGACGGGCCACCGCTCTTCGGAGAACTTCAGGACGGCGGCGAGGTGCGTGATGCTGGCCTGTGCGCGCTCCACGTCCTCTGCCGACGTCCGCAGGCTTTCGGCCTGGGTCCGAAGGCTGGCGATCGCTTCCTGGAGCACCCCTGGGTCGAGTTCCTCGACATCGAGCCGCTCGGCAACCTGCTCAAGGCCTTCGTCCACCGCCTGGGCTCGAACCCGGGCGGCGGCGCGCTCGATGGTCTCGACGACGGATCTACGCATCAGCCGCCGCCCTCGCGGCTGAAGCTTTCAAACGGCTTGGTGGGCGCGATCGCCCCTGGGACAGGCGGTCGACCGACCTCGGGAGCGGGTTGCCGGACAAGCTTGTCGCCCGGAGCCGTTCCCGTCGGAAGGAGCGACATGTCAGATGAGGGCCCGGTGATCAACGTGAACGACCCGAACGCCGCGAAGTTGCCCCAGAAGCCGTTCTTGTACACGACCCGGCGGCCAGACTGCGTCGCCTTCTCGATCGAGGCACCCGCACCAAGGGACTTGTAGAAGTCCTCGTTGAAGGTTTCGAACTGGACGGGATGGCCCGCGAACCTCGTGAACACCACGGCGTTGAGTCGCTGACCGAGCGCATTTTCGAAGGCCGACGGCCGCACGGGCTCGTCCTCCGTTCCCGACATCGGCAGGACGAACTCGGCAACGAGGAGTCGCGCGCCGCTCCGGTGGACCGCGTCGAACAGATCACCGATGGGCACCCATTCGACGACCGGGAACCCGGTCAGGGCGATCTCGGCCCTTCCTTCATGGGTTCGACCAAACCCGATGTAGTGGACGATCTCGCGTGTACCTCCATCGGGCGGCGCCTCATCGACCTTCTCGTCGAGGGTGTTCGGGGTCGGGTTCTCGAGTCGCTCGAAGGCAAACGATGTCGAAGCGTTCTTGACGTCCTTTTCCAGGTCCGCGAGGATCTTCAGAGGCTTCGGCCATTCCACGGGCGCCTCCGTGTATCGCAACACGGGCATCTGGCGCTGCCAACCATCGGGCTGCATCACGATGCCCAGGACGGACGCCTGGCCAGCCACTGGATTGATGGTCGTCTCCTCAGGCTGAGGGTGACGGACGATCCGGGCAAACCCGACACGGTCCTCCATCGCGAGGTGCGTCTCCACCTTTCCGCTGGGAATGGTCATGTATTCCCACGGCACATCGAACAGGTCGTTGGACGCGTCGAGGTGGAGCCGAACCAGCAAGTCATCGGCCTGGAGCGCGTCGCCGAACAGATCGACGACCTCGGGTGGCAGCATGGCACCAGCCAGCAACCGGCCGACGAGCGCCGCATCGGCCTTGGCCCCGATGCGCCGGCGTTCGGCCCAATTGAACAGGCCCGTCGGGAGGTCGGCCGGGAGGTTGCGGATGTTGTACGTCGCCTCGATCGGTTCGAATCCGGTCGACTTGGCGGTGACCTTCCATTCTCGCCGGTTGCCCTCGACATACAGATCCAGACGACGGGCCCAGCCCCAGCCTCGACCCAGTGCCGTCCAGCCATCCCTGCCGAGTGCGTCACGCCATTCCCGCGTCGCCACCGGTGCCTCTGTCAGACGCTCGTTGACCTCCGGCAGGTCAACCCCCGCTCGCGCGACCGGGATCGCTCCCCCACCCGACGCACTCGCCGCTTCCGCCCGATACTGGACGATGGCGACGACGGCCCCGGTCCCTGCGTGGATCACCGGTCCGCCGCTGAGCCCCGGCGTGATCGACGCCTGCCCTGCGTCGAGGATCAGCAACGAGGGCTCGCCGCCTGGGAGGCGCGGATGCCCCTTGTACGAGATCTCCTCCTGACCCGCATCCTGGGCGACCTTGTTCTGTGGGTACCCGATCGCGAAGTAGGTGGTGTCGTCGGTCATCCGTCGATCGAGAACGACGGCCGGCTGGTTCGGGTCGCCGGGCGGCCGCGACACCTTGACCAGGGCGACGTCCGAGTCGATCGCCTCGAGTCGTTTGATGACCTCGCCCTTGCGTGGGGGCCGTTCGAAGGGCTGGACGTCGACCTCGGTCCCTATCTCACCGACGACGTGGGCACAGGTCAGGAGGAGGTCGTCATCGATGAAGAACCCGCTGCCGGTCTTGCCGGGCGAGGACACGAGTGCAGTGCACCGTTTGGCAAGCGAACGCACCGCGCCGAGCTCTGCGTCGCCGAGCGACATCTCGTCAGCCTCCGGCGTCTCCGCCCGAAGCGTCGCCGGACCACTCCAGCGTGACCGTGATCGTCGCCTGGGCCTTCCCCTTCGCGAACAGCGCGATGAGCTGCCCCTCCTCGAGGGCCAGCCCGAATGCGAGCTCGACAGTCGCCTTGTCGGGGGCCACTCGCTTGACCGCATCGAGGGCCGCCTGACCTGTTCGCTCGATCGCCCCGGTGACAGCCTCCAGCGTGGCAAGCACATCGCCCGCCGCGACGAGGTCCGGTCCTTGCACTTCAGCAAGGGCCGCCATCCTCAACCCGTCACCCAGATCCACCATCACGACGCGTTCTGGCATCGCCCCCTCCCTCGGTGATCGATCGTCCTGTCGGCGGATGGCGAGTCCATGATGGCACCAGCCGCGAGTGACGTCGATACCGCACCCGCTGGTATCGTCCGGGACATGACTAGCGCCCCGTCGAAGCGCCCGGGGATGGGCGCTATCCCGCATCGGCGCGGCACCACGTTCCGTGTCTGGGCGCCGCACGCACAGGCCGCGTTCGTGACCGGCACCTTCGACGACTGGGCGGGCGATCGGACCGCGCTGAAGCGAGACGGCGACGGCTCGAGCGGGACCTGGTCGGCCGACGTGCCGGGCGTCGGGCCGGGCGCCGAGTATCGCTTCACGCTCCGCACCGCCGATGGCGACCTGTCGCGCATGGACCCATACGCGCGTCACGTCACGAGCTCGGTCGGCGACGGCATCGTCTACGACCCAGCGGCCTTCGACTGGGGCGACGGCGAGTTCGAGATGCCGTCCTGGGATGACCTCGTCATCTACGAGATGCACGTCGGCTCGTTCGCGCCGACCGGCGATCGGGCGGGCACGTTCGACGACGCCGGTCGCCGCCTCGACTACCTCCAGCGGCTGGGCGTGTCCGCGATCCAGGTCATGCCGCCGTTCGAGTTCGCTGGCGACATCTCGTGGGGCTACAACCCGTCCCACCTGTTCGCCATCGAGTCCGGCTACGGTGGGCCGGACGCGTTCAAGCGCTTCGTGCGCGATGCGCATGCGCGTGGCATCGCGGTGATCGTCGACGTGGTGTACAACCATCTCGGGCCATCGGACCTGGACCTCTGGCGGTTCGACGGCTGGTCCGCCGGCAACGGCGGCGGGATCTACTTCTACAACGACGACCGGGCCGTGACGCCGTGGGGTGAGACGCGACCGGATTACGGTCGGGGCGAGGTCCGCACGTTCCTGCGGGACAGCGCGATGACCTGGCTCGAGGAGTTCCGCTGCGACGGGCTCCGCTTCGACGCGACCGTGCACATCAGGACCGCGGAGGGGTTTCCGGGCCGACCCGGCTCAAGGGCCCTTCCAGACGGCTGGTCCTTCCTGGCCTGGATCAACGACGAGATCCGGACCCGCCAGCCGTGGAAGGTCACGATCGCGGAGGACCTCGAGGACGATCCCATCCTGGTCACCGCGACGAGCGACGGTGGAGCCGGCTTCGTGGCTCAGTGGGACGCAGGGTTCATCCGGCGCGTGCGTCCCGCGCTCGAGGTCGACGACGACGACGCGCGGGACATCGAGGCCGTCGTGGCCGCGATCGTCGGCGACGGTCGGGGCGACCCGCTCAGCCGGGTCATCTACACCGAGTCGCACGACGAGGTCGCCAACGGCCTGTCGCGCGTCCCGGAGGCGATCACGCCCGGCGGGGCCGATGGCTGGTGGGCCAAGAAGCGCGCCGTGCTCGGTTCGGCGCTCGTCCTGACCTCGCCCGGCATCCCGATGCTGTTCCAAGGCCAGGAGCTGCTCGAGGACGGGTCGTTCAACGACGCAGAAGGGCTCGACTGGGAGAAGGCGAGCACCAATCGCGGGATCCTCCGACTCCACCGCGACCTGATCGCGCTGCGGCGGGCCCGCGACGGATCGACGCTTGGCCTCCGTGGCCCGAACGTCAGGATCCTCCGCGCCGACCAGGAGGCCAAGGTGCTCGCGATGCACCGCTGGCGGGACGGCGGACCGCACGACGACACGGTGGTGATCGCGAACTTCGCCGATCGAACGATCGACGAGCTGCCGGTGGGATTCCCCTCGCCGGGGCGATGGAACGTGCGGTTGAACTCCGACGCCGCGAGCTATGCCGCGGATTTCGGCAGTCACGAGGCGAACGATCTCGACGCCAACGGCCCGCCGATGGACGGCTGCGCCCAGAGCGGCCTCGTGTCCGTGGGTCCCTACAGCGTGGTCGTCCTGTCGCGCGAGGCACCCCCGACCGGGACCTGAGACCACCGAACCGCAGCACGGGTAAAGGTTCTGGCGCCAGGTAAAGGGTCGATGCTCCATCGCCGGGCGCGAAATGAAGGCGCGCAGCGCCCGAACGTGGGCGACCACTCGATGTCCACCCCGGTACCCGGCTCGTAGCTTGTCGGCAGTGACCTCGAAGACGGGGTCGACGAGGCGGCATCGATCGAGAGTCCGACCCACGGGCCTGACGAGCCGCCGACAGGCAACAGGAGGGTTTCGGAAATGGCACAGGCGGGAACCACCACCAACCTGCGGCAAGGGCCGGCCACCGGCTTCGGCCGACAGGCGGGACTCTGGATGGTCGTCATCGCGGCCGCCGTCGTCCTGGCGATCGCGATCGCGATCGGCATGACGCAGGTCAGCGCACCAAAGTCGACCAGCGGCTCCCTGGCAGGCTACGAGCAGATCGAGGCGCAGCGTGGAGCAGCGGGCCCGTGGACGGTCGACCGCAGCTACGACCAGATCGAGGCCCAGCGTGGCGCGACGCAGCCGGCCCCGGTCCTCCTGGACCGCGGCGCTGACCGTGGTGCCGTGTCCAGCGAGCGGGCGACCGGTGACAGCTACGACGCCCAGCGCGCCGCGGCGTTCGCGGCGACCGTGGCGACCCCGTCGGTCGATCACAGCAAGGACCATTACAAGCACGCGATCGGCAAGGGCCCGCTTCAGTAGGCCTCACCGAACAGTCGACGAAGGCCGGAGCACTGCTCCGGCCTTCGTCCTTTGATTCACGGCGGATTCGCAGACCGGCGCGCTCGGTCGGAGTCGGTTCGTGTCGTGGGGTATGCAGACCAGTGACCGTTCGACTCGTGGGAACCGCTCGAGACATCCGGAGCGCGTTCGACACCAGGGCGCGGTCATGATCGTCCCTGATGAGGCGCCGCCTGGGGCGCCGCCGGAACCGGTCTGCCAGCGCGGTGGACGCAGCGTCGATCGCGCGGTCATCGGGCCACTCATCGGGTTGTGCCATTGCCTCGTGTGCGAGGTCTACGCCTGCCGATGGTGCTGGGTCGACGCCGAGGGCAGATGTCCAGCCTTCGGGGTCCGATATACCGGCTGGCGCCGTAACGGCTCCGGATCAGCCGGTGAGCGACTCGAGGTAGCGAGCGGCCGTGGCGATGTCGGCGAGTGCGTCCCGCGGATCGTCCTGTTCGGCGACGTACCACTCCACACCGGCGGCGCGACCCGCGTCCACGATCTCAGGGAAGGCGAGCGTGCCCTCCCCCGCCGGTGCGTCGTGAGGCTCGCTGCCGGCGGTACGGTCCTTCATGTGGAGCAGGCGCACGCGATCGCCCGTGGCGCGGATCTCGGTCGCGGGGTCGCGGCCACCGACCGACACCCAGTAGACGTCCAGCTCGAGCTCGACGGCGGCCGGCAGCTCGCCCAGGAGGACGTCCCAGACCGTGGTGCCCTCGAGCGGGGCGAACTCGAAGGCATGGTTGTGGTAACCGAGCTGGATCCCGCGGTCGGCGAACCGCCGTGCCAGAACCCCGAGCTCCGTCGCGAACCGGCGCACATCCTCGACGCTCTGGCGATCCTCCTCGGGCATCCACGGGACGATGACGCGACGACAGCCGAGCGTACCGAGTCGCTCGGCGACGGCCAACGGGTCGGCGCGCAGGCGCTCGATGCCCTCGTGCGACGCGATCGGCCGAAGGCCGGCCCCCTCGAGCAACCGCGCCAACTCGGCGGGCGAGGTCTCGGGCAGCCCGGCAAGCTCCACGGAGCGGTACCCGGCGGCGGCCACCGCGTGGAGCGTGCCGGACAGGTCCGTCGCTGCGAGCGCGCGGACGGTATACAGCTGGAGCGCGATCTCGTCGGTACGTATGACATGACGATACGGCAATCGCGTACGCTCCCGGGGTGGAAGCGCTCGGCGTCGGGATCGTGGGAACCGGCAACGTCACCGGCGGGTACGCGCGCGACGTCCGGAGATCCGCCTCGTCGCCGCGACCGACCTCGATCAGGTACGGGCCATTGCGTTCGCCGAGGCATATGGCTGTCGCAGTCACACCTCGCTGGATGACCTGCTCGCCGACCCCGCCGTCGATGTCGTCGTCAACCTGACCGTCCACCACGCGCACTACGAGGTGACCCGCCGTGCGCTCGAGGCCGGGCGACACGTCTACAGCGAGAAGCCGCTGGCCGTGCGACGGGGCCCGCGAGCTCGTCCATGTTCGATGCACCGGCGTTGATGCCATGGGCGTCGATCCCGTCGACAGGTTGACGGATACGCAGTCGCGGGGCCCAATGATCGGGTAACGCTCGCTCGACGCCGGCGCGCCCTGGAGGTCCCGATGACGTACTCGATCCTCGCCCGCGACCCGGCGACCGGCGAGCTGGGCGGTGCGGTGCAATCTCGCTGGTTCAACGTCGGGACGTCGGTCCTGTGGGCGGAGCCGGGTATCGGCGTGATCGCGACCCAGGCGTTCGGCGAACCCAGCTACGGCCCGCTCGGTCTGGCGCGCATGCGCGCGGGCGAGGCCGCGTCCGACGCCCTCGAGGCGCTGCTGGCGGCCGACGGCGGAAGCGCCTTGCGACAGGTCGGGATGGTCAATTCGTCGGGGCGGGCCGCCGCCCACACCGGGGAGCGATGCATCCCCGCGTCCGGCCAACTCACGTTCGCGGACCTGTCGGTCCAAGCCAACATGATGGAACGCGACACCGTCTGGGGGGCGATGGCCGACGCCTTCTTCTCGACCGAGGGCCCGCTGGCCGACCGCCTGATGGCCGCGCTGCGCGCCGCCGAGGCCGAGGGTGGCGATGTCCGAGGGCGACAGTCGGCCGCGCTGCTCGTCGTCCCGGCCTCCGGCCCGAGCTGGTCGACCCGCTATGACCTGCGGGTCGAGGACGCTCGGTCACCAATCGACGAGCTCGCGCGGGCCCTTCGCGTGGCCCGCGCATACGAAGCCTTCGGGGCGGCGATCGACCTGGCGACGGCCGGCGACCTCGCGGCGGCAGGGACCGCGGTCGAGGAAGCCCACAGGCTCGTGCCAGACGACGATCAGATCGCCCTGTGGGCCGCAGTCATGCTCGGTGGCGCCGGCCGGATGGACGAGGCTCGCGAGCTGTTCGTGGCGGCTCGCCGGGCCGAGCCGCGGAGCGCCGAACACGTGCGTCGGTTCGTCGCCGCGGGCATGCTGCCGAGCCAGGTCGGGCCGCTCATCGACCTCCTCGCATCGACGCCCGATGCGCCCGATCGACCGGGCGGGACGCTGCCGACCCTGGCCCTACCCCGAGAATAGTGGAGTCGAGTCGGCCCTTCTAGTCAATCCGCCAGATGTCGCGACGGGGCGTTCCGTCGAGGATGACGTGTGTCAGACATCGACGGAACGGAGACATCGGCTATGGCGGCAATCCTGGTGGCGCTCTGCGTGCTCGCAGCGCTCGCGATCTTCGACTTCCTCGCGCTCAGGTACGGCGCGGACACGCGGGACCGGTGGCGTCCCCGAGACTGAGCCCGGTCAGGTCGTCGCGGGCGCCATCCGCTCGACGAAGTCCGCTCGCCACGCAGGCGCCTCGAACGGGTTGGCGAAGTACTCGGTCATCTTCGAGACCTTGCCGTCGCGGATCTCGCCGATCCCCACATAGCTGACCGGCACGCCGTCGCCGTAGTCGACCGTGCCTTCGACGACGAACAGGTCGCCGCCGCCAAGCATCCGCTTGTAGACGAACGTCGGGTTCGTGCCCGACATCGCCGGATAGGCCTCGGCCATCCGGATCGTCGCGTCGCGCGTCAGACGCTCACCGGACTGCGGCCACTCCTCGACGAAGTCGTCGGTCGCGTACTCACGGATCAGCTCCCCCATCTGGAGGAAGTCGCCGGTCTTGAGAACCTCCTCGAACCTCGCCGCCATCTCCGTGGTGTCGCCCATCGAATCGCCCTCCACGCGTTGCTGGATGCTCAGATTGGACCGTATCGGGGCTGTCGGCAAGGGCTTTGTCCACCACCTCACGCGAAATGAAGGCGTGTTCGACGACGAGTAGCGAAGGTTCGCGATGCCGGCCGACGCCCCAGGCAGACGCGTGCGACGATGGTCGTGAGCCAGCCGCCCATGTTCTCGACGCCCGTCGTGTCCGAGCGGCTGAACCGCAGCCACGCCTCCTGGACGGCGTCCTCGGCCTCGGTCGACGAGCCGAGCATCCGATAGGCGACAGCCGTCAAGTGAGTCCGGTTCTCCTCGAACCGTTCGGCCTGCCAGTCGCGTTCGTCCACGGTCTCACCTGCTGCGTCGTTCCGACATATCTTGTCGAAGGTGGCCGGTTCGGTGTGACACGGCCGCGTCGTCATACTTGGTCGGCATGTTCCGACATGGTTGTGACGAGCGAGATCCGTTCGCCTCGCGGATCGCCGTCCCGGCGGTCGGCAACCGGACGCGACGAAGGAGGCCATCCATGACCGACGGCGTGACCACGATCATCTATCCCGTCAGCGACCTCGCGAAGGCGAAGGCGCTGTTCCGAGCCCTGCTGGGCGTGGAGCCGGACATGGATCAGCCGTATTACGTGGGCAACCGCGTGGCGGGCCAGGATATGGCGCTCGATCCCAACGGCCACGTCCAGGGGATGACCGGTCCGGTCGCCTACTGGAACGTCGCCGACATCGAGGCCACAGCCACGGCGCTCGTCGACGCCGGCGCAGAGACCGTCCAGGCGGCAAAGGATGTCGGCGGTGGCAAGCTCGTGGCCTCGTTCAAGGATGCCGACGGCAACATGATCGGCCTCATCCAGCCGGCCTAGAGGGTGAGCCAGCGGATCTTCCTGGCCGGGGCGAGCGGCGCCATCGGCCGCCCGCTGACGGCGATGCTCGTCGCCGCCGGCCACGAGGTCAGCGGGACGACGCGGTCGACCGGGGCCGCGGAGCGGGTGCGCGCCGCGGGTGCGCGGCCGGTCATCGTCGACGTCTTCGACGCCGACACGCTTCGGGCCGCCGTCGTGGCCAGTCGGGCCGAGGTCGTGATCTACCAGGTGACGGACCTCGCCCTCGCGCCGGGTGAGACGCTGACCGACGAGCGGCTCGAGCGCAATGCCCACGTCCGCGAAGTCGGGTCGCGGAACATGGTGGCCGCGACCGCGGCCGTCGGTGCCCGGCGGCTGATCACACAAAGCATCGCCTGGCTCTATCTGCCCGGGCCGGAGCCCCACATCGAGGCCGAGCCGATCGTACCGACCCCACCCGCGCCGGTCCCGCGGACGCGCCAGGCGGTCATCGATCTCGAACGGCTCGTCACCACCGATGCGCGGTTCGAGGGCGTGGTCCTGCGCTACGGGCGGCTGTACGGCCCCGGCACGTGGACGAGCTCGCCGGACGAGCCTCCGACCGTCCACGTCGATGCGGCCGCGCGGGCGGCCCTCCTGGCCGTCGACCGCGGCGAGCCGGGCATCTATCACATCGTGGAGGACGGCCCAGTGTCGAACGCGAAGGCGCGACGCCTCCTCGGGTGGGTGCCGTTCTGAGCGACGCCGTCCGCGCTCGGGTCAGCGGCCCGGCGGACCCATCGAATGCGCCAGCCCGTCGAGCACGTCGGCCAGCTCGTCGGGTCGGGTCAGGAACGGCGAATGACCGCCATCGAGCTCGACCGCGTCGATGCCGAGGCGGTCCCGCGCGGCCGACCTGACCCAGCCGGGGTTGATCGCGTGGTCGTCGCGGCAGACGATCGAGCGGCAGGGCACGGCTGGCCATTCGGCCAGCGGCGTGGTCTCCTCGAGCACGCGGTACGCCTGCGCCCGGAGTCGATCGGTCGCCCAGCGCGCATCGGCCGGGTCGGCATCGGCATAGAACAGCTCGGTCGCGGTAGCGGGGCCGATCATCCACACGCCGTCACCGAGATCGATCCATTCCGCGGTCGTCGGTCGAAATGGGGGGTCGAGGGCCTGCGTCGCGCGCTGGTCGTTGAGGCTCGAGCCCGGTGACGGGAGCATCGCGGCCAGGAAGACGATGCCACGCACCGGACGCATCGAGGCGACGACAGGGACGACCAGACCGCCCATCGAATGCCCGACGAGGAGCGGCTTGCTGTCGGCCGGGATCGCGTCCGCGACGGCCTGCGCGTACGCCGCGGCACCAAGCGCCGGGTCCGTGATGGGCAGCTCGACGGCGATCGCGCGATGACCGCGCCGCTCCAGACCGGGGAGCAGCCGCTCCCAGCACCACGCCCCGTGGTACGAGCCGTGGACGAGCACGATGTCCATCGCGGCATCCTACCCGCCGGCGCCGGAGTCGCCATCGTCATGTCGCGGCCACGACGCATCCGGCCGGCTCATGAGAGCATCACGCCATGCCCCTGACCGGAGACTACGCGCCGAGCACGGCCGGCTGGGCGCGCACGCAGGCGGAACGCTACGAGGCGACCGGCGGCGCCGAGGCCGGCACGTTGCGCGGGCGCCCGGTCATCGTGCTGACGTCGGTCGGAGCCAGGACGGGGAAGCTGCGCAAGACGGCGCTCATGCGCGTCGAGCACGACGGTGTGTACGCGGTCGTCGCGTCGATGGGGGGCGCCCCGAGGCACCCCGTCTGGTACCACAACCTCAAGGCGAACCCGTGCGTCGAGCTGCAGGACGGTCCGGCCAAGCACGACTACAAGGCCAGGGAGGTCAGCGGCGAGGAGAAGGCCATCTGGTGGGCTCGGGCGGTCGAGACGTGGCCGGACTACGCCACGTATCAGACGCGCACGGACCGTCAGATCCCGGTCTTCGTGCTCGAACCCGTCGACTGACCTGGTCGGGGCCCGGTCGGCTCTCAGACAGGCCTCACTCGATGCGCTCGAACGTCACGACCGGCAGTTCGCGATCGGTCATCGCCTGGTACTTGCGGAAGTACGGGAGCTGCGTGGCATGCGCCTCGAAGAGGCGGTCACGCTCCTCGCCTTCGGTCAGGGTCCCGTGGGCCCGGAATGTCTCGGTCCCGACCTCCAGCGTGACGTCCGGCTGCGCCCGCACGTTGGCGACCCAATCGGCGTTGACCGCCCGCCCGCTGTTCGACCCGACGACGACGAACCGCCCGCCGTCGCGCGTGTAGCCAAGCGGTGCGATGTGAAGCTCGCCCGACATCGCCCCGACCGTCGTGAGCAGGAGCAGGTTCGCACCGACGTAGGGCGGCGTCGTCACGTGGCCGCCGTGCTCTCTGAAGTTGGCGATCACGCCCTCGTTCCAGGGCTTGTCCTGAGGCTCAAGCGGCATGGGCTGTCCTCGCTGATCTCGGATCTCGATTGGTCCGATCTCGAAAGCGTACGGCCCCGCCGGCGCAAGGACGCGGCCGAGTGGGCCATCTGGGTCGCGATCCTCGTCTACGCTTACGGCGCGACCGGGCCGGCATTGCTCGCGACGCGCTTCGGGGCGGCCGCCGCGCTCGATGTCCTGCTCGCGCTCGCGGCCATCGAGATCCTCGGGATGGGAGCGTCGGGAGGCCGGCGGCCGAGCGCGGCTCGTTTGTGCGGCACACGATGCTGGGCGATGATCGTCGCGACCGACCGAGGGGCACGACCGGATGACCCACCACGAGACGACGACGGCGAAGGACAGGGCCGCACCGACCACGCTCGATACGGCGATCAGGCTCGATGCCCTCGCCGGGGACCCTCACGACCTGCTCGCGCGGCTCCGATCGGCCGAGCCCGTCGCCTGGATCCCGGCGCTCGACGGCTGGCTGGTCACCCGGCGGGACCTGTGCATCGACGTGATGCGGGACGCCGCTCGCTTCACCGTCGACGACCCACGGTTCTCGACGGCGCAGGTCGTCGGGCCGAGCATGCTCTCGCTCGACGGCGACGAGCACAGACGGCACCGCGAGCCATTCGCGGCGGCGTTCCACAAGCCAGAGGTCATGGCACGGTTCGCCGGTCGCGTCGAGCACGAGGCCCGCGACCTGGTCGCCGCCCTCGCACGCGGTCATACCGCCGAGATCCGCCGCGACCTCGCGGGTCCCCTCGCGGTCAAGGTGGTTGCCGCGGCGCTCGACCTGCTCGACGCCGAGCCGGCGACGGTCCTCGGCTGGTACGACGAGATCGTCGCCGCGGTCGACCGAGTGTCGGCAGGTGGCGAGATCGGCCCCAGGGCCCTGGCGGCCGTGGGCACCCTCGAGGGGCATGTGTCGAGCACGATCCAGCGTGGCCGTGGGGTGCTCGCCGCGGCGACCGCGACGCTGACGCCGGCCGAGGTCGCCTCGAACGCGGCGGTCATGATGTTCGGCGGGATCGAGACCGGCGAAGGCATGACGACGAACCTGTTCTGGCACCTGCTGTCGGATCCCGACCAGTTGGCAGCCCTCCGCGCGGACCGCACGCTCGGGGCGAACGCCATCGAGGAATCGCTCCGCATCGAGCCCGCGGCAGCACGGGTCGATCGTTATGCGACGGTCGACGTCGACCTCGGCGGGGCGTCGATCCGACGCGGCGACCTCGTCATCGTCTCGTTGACCGCCGCCAACCGCGATCCGGCGACCTTCGACGATCCGGATGCGTTCGACATCTCGAGGGTGAACGCGCGGTCGCACGTGGCGTTCGCCCAGGGCCCGCATGCCTGCGTCGGCCTCCACCTCGCCCGGCTCGAGACGCTCGCCGCTCTCGATGCGGCCCTCGACGGGTTGCCCAATCTCAGGCTCGACGCCGGCTCGACGCCGCCGACCGGGTTCATCTTCCGCAAGTCGCGGTCGCTCCCGGTCCGCTGGGACTGATCCGCGGCCGATCGGCCGCTACCAGACGTCGCCGGGCCGCCAGTCGCAGCTGATCCCGGCGGCGAGGTCGATGGCAGCCGAGGACGGCGTGCGCAGCACCATGATGTAGCCGTCCTCGTCCGGCGTCCGGCGCTCGCCTTCGGTCGCCCGCACGCTCGACGGACCGGCCCACATCTGCCAGCCGAGCCGTTCGTAGAACCCCTGGACGCCGGTGCCGAGCGCGCCGAGCTCGAATCGATCCGCGACATACGACGTGACATCGCGCATGACGACCGTCCCGAAGCCCTCGCCCTGGTGGTCCGGGGCGGTCGCCACGGCCTCGACATAGCCGGTCCGGAACGGACGGCCGTCCACGCGCAGCTCACGCTCGACCACGGAGGCATGGCTCACGATCACGCCATCGACGTCGAGCACGAAGTGGACGCCCCCCACAGCGTGGTCCCAATCTGCGTCGGTGAAGCGCTCCTCGTCGTCATCCCAGAATGCCGCGTCGAGCAGGCGCCGGATCTCGTGCCGCTCGCGCGGCGTCAGCTCGGTCGTGGTCAGCCGGCGGAGTCGGATCGGGTCGTGTCCTTTCAGACGCCATCGATCTCGGCGAGCCGGTCGCGGACGATCGCGCGGACCACGTCGGTCGGGATCGGCCGATCCGCTGTGAAGCGGATGGTGCCCTTGGCCGTGTCGAAGCCCGCCAGCTCGGCCCGATGAGCGTCGAGGACCGCCGGGCTCATCGGGAAGAACGAGCAATGGGCCCTCGCGGCTGCATAGGCGACGAGCGGCCGCCCGCGATGGCGGAACGCGGGCGCCGAGTAGCTGATGGCCTCCTCCGCGTCAGGGGCGGCCGCCGCGATCGTCTCGCGGAGCGACTGCATGGCCGCCCGCCGGTCGGCGGGGAGCGCGGCGAGGATCGCGTCCACGCGTTCGGATGCGCTCGACTCGAGGTCCCCTGCACCGCTGCCCATGCCGCGCCTCGTCCCTCCCCTGGTCACCCGGCGGCGCCGGTCCGTCGCCGCGACGTACCTGTAATGCGTGCCCAGCCGTCCTGTCAAGTCCGGCCCTGACGACCGTCCGCCCGCGACCGGATCGGACGGGCCCCTTGCGCCGCCGTGCGATGATCCGCGCATGGTCGAATATGGCAATGGCGTCGGCGAGGTGGCCGGCCGCTCCGGTGGCGGGGGCGGCGGGCAGTCGATGGACGCCGGCGCGGCGCTCGGACAAGCCTTCAACGACTCGATCCACACCATCTCGACGATGCCGCCGGGCGCCCTAGCGCTCGGGCTCGTGATCATCGTCATCGGCCTCTTCCTGCTGAAGCGGGCGTTCTGACGACCGCGCGAGCCAGGAGCCCGATGCCATCGATCCTCCGGCCGCCGGGGTTCGGGCCGCTCGACGCGGGGTGAGCGCCGTCCTGCGAGTCGATGCCGAGCTCGGCCGGCTGGTGGATGTGCGTCGGTTCGTGCGCGAGCAGGTCGTCGCGGCCGACGCACCGCGGGACTGCCTCGACGACGTCGTCCAGGCGGTCGACGAGGCGGCCACGAACGTCATCACCCATGGCTATCGGGGGGCGGCGGGCTGGCTCGAGGTCGACGTCTCGGTCGACGACGGCCGCTGCGTGGTGACCCTGTCTGATGCCGCCCCGCCATTCGATCCGACGCGCGTTCCCGAACCGGACCTGTCGATCCCGCCGCTGGCCCGCGTCCCGGGCGGCATGGGCGTCCACCTCATCCGCGAGGCGACCGACGCATTCAGCCATCGACCACGACCGGGAGGCGGCAACATACTCGAGATGGTCCGCTCGCTCGAGACCGGACGCACGAAGGAGGGCTAGATGGCGCTGACCACCTCGATCGAACAGGCCAGCGGGCGAGTCCCGATCACGATCCTCTCCCTCGACGGCGAGCTCGACGCCTCGAACTTCGAGGGACTCGTCGACGATGTCGCAGGGCTCTACGCAGGGGGGACGCGCAACCTCCTGCTCGACCTGACGAACCTCACGTTCCTTGCCAGCTCGGGGCTGGTCGCCCTCAGCTCCATCGTCCGGATCCTCCATGGCGTGCCACCGATCGACCCGGAGGCCGGCTGGGGCGCGCTCCATGAGCTCGGACACGACGTCGACAGCGGGCGGACGCAGTCCGAGGTCCAGCTGGCCGGGCCGCAGCCGGCCGTCGAACGGGTCCTGCAGCGGACGGGCCTCGACCGGCTGTTCCGCATCCACCCGGACCGGGCGACCGCGGTCGAGGCGTTCTGAACGCGAGCCGCTCCACGATGGACCTCGATCGGCTGGGGATCGAGCGGCTCCGCTCGTTGCTGGAGCCATTCGACGGCGAAGCGCCCGGCGCTCTCGACAGGCCCGGTGTCGCGTTGGCCATCGAGGACCACAGCGGGCATGTCCTCGTGACCAGCGGCGGCGAGGTGGATCGGGCCGCGATCACGGTCCGCAGCACGATCGAGATCGCCGGCGAGCCCATCGGCCAGGTCGTGGCACGGGGCATCGCCGACCGACGCCTGCTCGAGGCGATCGCCGGCAGCATCGGGGCCGCTGTCGCGGCACTCGCCGAGCTGTCGGGCGAGCGGCTCGCGATGGCCGACGACGCGGCCGCGGCGGTCGTCAGGCTCGACGCGGAGCTGGCGCTCGGTCGCCGGATCCAGCGAAGCCTCGTCCCCCTCGTCCCGGCGACGATCAGTGGCTACGAGATCGCGACCCATTACGAGGCGGCACGCGAGGTCGGCGGCGACTTCTTCGACGTGTTCCGGATCCGCGGCCAGGCCGGGCGGCTCGCGATCTGCATCGCGGATGTGTCCGGCAAGGGCATCGCCGCCGCGCTGCTGATGGCCTTCGTCCGTCCCCTGCTCCGCGCCGCCGTGGATCACGTCCGGTCGCCCGCGCGCGCCCTCGAGCAGACAAACCGGATCCTCGTCGACGAGCGCCGCTCGGCATTGTTCATCACCGCCCTGTGCGCCACGGTCGAGCTCCGGGGCGGCATCCTTCGGCTCGCGAATGCCGGCCATGAACCACCCCTGCTCGTTCCGGCCGACGGCGGGCCGATCGCCTGGCTGGAAGGCTCCGGGCCCCTCCTCGGCGCGTTCGCCCAGCTCGACCTTGCGGAGCGCGTCGTCACCCTCGCCCGCGGCGACCTCGTGCTGCTCTACACCGACGGCGTCACCGATGCGCAGGCACCGAGCGGGCTGCGGTTCGGCGACCACCGCCTGATCGAGGCGCTCGAGACGGCCCGTGGCGGGTCAGCAGCGGACGCCGTCGAGGCGGTCTGCGACGCCTACCATCGCTTCCAGGCGGATCAGCCCAACGCGGACGACGTGGCGATCGTCGCGCTCCGACGAGCGCCGCGGCCGGGACGCCGCTGATCGGGCCACCTTGGGCGTCGGCCTGCCCACCGTCGGCGCCGCGCCGGCGCCGGCGGGACGGTGCCTCAGCCTGGGGCAGCCACACTCGACAGCTCGCTCGGGGCTGCCGCGCCGGCGGCGCCGACATCGTCCTCCGGCGCGCCGATGTCATCGGGTCCGGGCCAGCCTCGTTGCGCCCGGTACTGCTCGAAGTACCTCACGACGAACGCCTGGACGACCGCGGCGAGAGGGATCGCAACGATCGCCCCGATGGCCCCGGCCAGCTGTGCCCCGAGCAGGAACGCGAACGTGACGATGATCGGGTGCAGCTCGAGCGCCCCGGCCCGAACGTGCTCGAGCGCCCGCGTCAACGCATCGCGATCGAACCGGGCGAGCCGCGTCCACAAACCCACGTAACCCGACGGGGCGTACTGCGTCTGGAGCCCGCCGACCTGTTCGATCGCGTCGGCCAGCGTCAGGGACGCTCGCTCGAGCAGCAGCTGGCGCGCCAGGAGCCCGCGGTTGAGGTCGCGCTCCGTGAGGACGCGCGGGATCACGCGCCCGGCTCTGCGCGATCGCGGCTCACGTCGACCGTCGCCCGACACGGCCGGCCCGCTCGACCAGCAGCGCCCGTTCGCGCGTGTTGCGGGTCAGCGCGGCGGCCCGGCGGTACTCGGCCGCCGCCTCGTCGACCCGCCCGAGCTTCTCGAGCAGGTCGCCGCGGACCGCCGGCAGGAGGTGATAGCCGTTGAGCGTCGACTCGCCGGCAAGCGCGTCGACGATGTCGAGACCGGCCGCCGGGCCGAACGCCATCCCGACGGCCACGCCTCGATTGAGCTCGACCACGGGTGACGGCGCCAGCTGGCCGAGCGCGCCGTACAGCGCGGCCATCCGGGGCCAGTCGGTCTCGCCCGGAGTGCGCGCCCGTGCGTGACAGGCGGCGATCTCGGCCTGGAGGGTGTACGGCCCCGGGGAACCAGCGAGACGCTCGGCACGCTCCAGGGCGGCAAGACCGCGGCGGATGAGGAGCTGGTCCCAGCGTGACCTGTCCTGCTCGTGGAGGACGATCGGCTCGCCCGTCGGTCCGGTCCTGGCTCGCGCCCGGGAGGCCTGGATCTCCATCAGCGCGACCAGGCCGTGGACCTCCGGCTCCTTGGGCTCGAGCTCGGCGAGCATCCGGCCGAGGCGAAGCGCCTCCTCGCACATGCCGGGTCGGATCCAGTCGTCGCCTGCCGTCGCCGAATAGCCCTCGTTGAAGACCAGGTAGATGACCTCGAGGACCGACCCGAGACGGATCGCGAGCTCCGCCTCGCGCGGCACCTCGAACGGGACGTCCGCCTCCCGCAACGTCCGCTTGGCGCGCACGATCCGCTGGCCGATCGTTGATTCGCCGACCAGGAAGGCGCGCGCGATCTCGTCGGTGGTGAGACCGCCCAGCAGGCGGAGGGTGAGTGCGACGCGCTGCTCCCTCGGCAGGACCGGATGGCAGGCCGTGAAGATGAGGCGCAGAAGGTCGTCGCCGACATCGTCGTCCGTGGCGGTCTCGAAGACGGCCAGGGCCATGTCACGCTCGCTCTCGAGCTCACGGCCCAGCTCCTCGCGCTTGCGCTCGAGCACGGTCCGCCGACGGAGCGTGTCGATCGCGCGATGCTTGGCCGTGGCCATCAGCCACGCGCCGGGGTTGTTCGGGATCCCGGATGCGGGCCATCCCTCGAGCGCCGCGACGAGCGCGTCCTGGGCGAGCTCCTCGGCGAGACCCAAGTCACGGACGATCCGGGCCAGGCCGGCGATCAGTCTGGCGGATTCGATCCGCCAGACGGCCTCGATCGCGCGGTTGGTGTCCGTCGCGGTCACCAGGGCGGCTCGTCGGCGAGCTCGTGCACCTCGAGATCCGCGTTCTCGCCGTCGTCGAGGGCGAGACCGAGCGGACACCGCTTGGCCCACTCGATCGCCACGTCCGTCGACCTGACCTGGATCAGGAAGAACCCGTCGACACGTCCGACGTCGCGTGGAGCGGCGTGGCTGACGCTCCGGACGCCACCCCGGTCGAACCGGATGCGGATGGTCGTCCGACTCGATCGCAGCGCCTCCGCCGCGAGCATGACCCCGGCCCTGCCGAGGTCGTCCGTGTAGGCACGCATCGCGTCGACGAACACGGGATCATCGCGGACGTTCAGCGCCGGGTCGCTCCTGAGCACCACCATGTAGCGCATGGTCGTCGCTCCGTCGGCTGCTCGTCAGCCGCTCTGCCCGTCGTAGAGGTACAGCTCACGGATCTCCATGTCCTTGACGCCGGCGACCTCCGCGAACCTCGATACCCAATGGACGGCCTCCTCCTTCGAGGCGACGTCGATGATCGCGAACCCGGCGACGAGCTCCTTCGCCTCGGCGTAGGGACCGTCGGTCACGCTCCGCTTGCCATCCTCGTACGTGATCCGCACGCCGGCCTCGCTGGGCTGGACGCCGCCGGTGAGGAAGATGCGGCCGCCGCTCGCGGCTTCGGCCATGAACTGGCCGATGGCGGCCAGCTGCTCCGGGGTCGGCGGGATGCGCAGGGTCTCCGGATCGTCCTTGGAAAGGCACAGGAACTTCATCTCGAGATCTCCTTGGTCCGTCGGGACGGCATTTCCGGCCCTCATGAACACGTCGAACGAGGCGACGACGATTTCGACATGACCGGCGATCCGGCGAGACGAGGCATACTCGGGGCGATGCGCTTTCGTGCCACGATCCTGTCGAGCGGCAAGACGGCGGCCGGGATCCAGGTCCCGACCGAGATCGTCGAGGCCCTCGGGTCGAGCCGCAAACCGGCGGTCAAGGTCACGATCAACGGCTTCACGTATCGCAGCAGTATCGCCTCGATGGGCGGCGTCTTCATGCTCGGGGTCAGCAACGATGTGCGCAAGAGCGCCGGCGTCGCGGCAGGCGACGTGGTCGACGTCGAGCTCGAGCTCGACACAGAGCCGCGCGAGGTGATCGTCCCGGCGGACTTCGCGGCCGCCCTCGATGCGGACGACGACGCGCGGCGCTTCTTCGATAGGCTGTCGTACAGCAACAGGCGCCGCATCGTGATCCCGATCGAGGATGCCAGGACGCCAGAGACCCGCCAGCGGCGGATCGAGGCGTCGGTCGCCAGGCTGCGGGACGGCCGGATCTAGCCGCCAGACGACGTGACCGACCCGCCCGTGCCGCGCGCGCGCAGTGACGTCCCGTACGATCGAGGGAGCTGACGATGCCGATGCCGCATCGCACGTTCGCCCAGGTGGCGAAGCGACGTCTCACGGGCAAGGAAGGTCGGGAACGGATCCGCGAGGTCAACGCGCTGCTGGCCGAGCTGCCGGACTACCGGAACGGTCCCTACGCGGACCTGCGCAAATGGCTCCTGGCGGAGATCGAGGACACCCGGGTCCGCTCGAGCGCCGTCCATCGCGACTCGATCGCGGTCCGGCGCGAGGGAGCCGCACAAGTCGCCCTGGTCGGCCCACCGAACGTCGGCAAGTCGACCTTGCTCCAGGCGCTGTCCGAGATCCAGATCAAGACCGGCGACTACCCGTTCACCACGCTTCGGCCGGTGCCGGCTCTGACCAGGATCGGCGGCGTCCTCGTGCAACTCGTCGAGATCCCGGGGCTGATCGGCGGGGCGACCGACGATCGCGGCGGCGGCAGGGCCCTGCTCGGCGTCCTGCGGACGGTCGACGCCATCGTGTACTGCTGTCGAGCTGGAGCCGACCCGGCCGATCTCCGGGTCGTGCTCGCCGAGGTCGCTGCGGCCGGGATCGACAAGCCGGCCGTCCTCGCGGCGACACGCGCGGATGAGGCCGATGACGGCGCGCTGGAGCGTCTCGCCACCGCCTTCCCAGAGTTGCCGATCGTGCGGGTGTCGGTCCTCGACGAGGCATCCGTCGATGCCTTCCGCGAGGCCGTCTGGGCCCTGACGGGTCTCATCCGCGTCCGCCTCCGGAAGGATGGCGCGATCGACCCGGAGCCGCTCGCGCTCGACCCGGGTGCGACCGTGGCCGACGTCGCGGACTGGGTCCATCACGACCTCGGTGCCACGTTCAGCGGGGCCCGGGTGTGGGGCCCGTCCGCACGGTTCGACGGCCAGCGAGTCGGTCGGGAGCACGAGGTCGTCGACGGCGACATCGTCGAGATCCTGCGCTGAGCGCGGCCGGGTCAGCCCGGCGCGATGTTGTGGTTCAGGCGGAAGACGTTGTCCGGGTCGTAGCGCCGCTTGATGGCCGCGAGTCGACGCACCTTGTCGGGCCCGAAGACGGCGATGGCCGCCGCTGCCGGGTCGCCCGTGCGAGCCTCCTGCCCCAGGAAGTTCACGTACTGGCCGCCCGAGGCGTGCGGCTCCATGTCGGCCGCGAAGCCACGGACGAACGCGATCCGTGCCGGGTCGTCCGCCGGGTCCGGCCAGAAGCCGTAGATGTTGAGCCAGTAGCGCGCCGAACGGTTCGGGAACGGCGTGTCGTCGAGCGGGACGCGCCCGAACGCGCCACCCATATGATGGATGTCGAAGCCGGTGCCTCGCCACGTCTGTTCGGCGGCGCGCCGGACGACGACCTCGATCGTCGCATCGTCGAGTCGGTCGAAGGACGTGTTCTTCCAGTACGCGCGAGCGCCCCTGGGGAACAGGTCATCCGCCTGTGACTGCCAGGCGGACCAGCGGATCGGGTCCACGAACTCGTTGTCGGGTGCAGTGGCGCGTCGAAGGCCGTCAGCCACGGCTTCGCCGCCGGTTCGGTCATCGGAGGCCCACAGCCAACCGATAAGCAGGACCGGGTCGTCACCCAACCCGAACTCCGCTGCTGGCGTCATGAACGTCGCGATCGTGGTCATCGGGTCGGGAACGGCGGTCGACCAGGAATCCCAGCCTCGGAGCGCGTCGATCCAGCGCTCGCGACCGTACACGAAGTTGCCGGCGAAGACCTCCGGGCCGAGCGGATGGGCCCGGAACGTGAACGAGGTGACGACCCCGAAGTTACCGCCGCCGCCACGCAGGCCCCAGAACAGGTCCTCGTGCTCGCTCGCGCTCGCGTGGACGAGATCGCCGGCCGCGGTCACGACGTCAGCCCCGACGAGGTTGTCCACGGTCAGGCCGTGCGCCCGGGTCAGCCACCCGACCCCGCCGCCGAGGGTCAGGCCCGCGACGCCGGTCCCGGACACCACGCCGGCGGGAACCGCCAGCGCGTGCGGCTCGGTCGCCCGGTCGAGGTGGCCCAGGGTCGCTCCTGCGGCGACGCGCACTCGCCGCGCGTCCGGATCGACTACCACGTCGGTCAGGTCGCCCAGGTCGAGCACGATGCCACCGTCGACGGTCCCGTGGCCGGCCACGTTGTGGCCGCCACCGCGGATCGCCAGCGGGACCTCGAGATCGCGAGCGACACGGATCGTCGGAGCGACGTCGCCGACGTGGCGGACGCGGACCACGGCGAGCGGTCGGCGATCGATCATCCCGTTCCAGACCCGACGGGCAGCCTCGTATCCTTCGTCGCCGGGCTCGAGGACCTGTCCCGCGATCTCGTCGCGAAGTCGCGCCAGCGTCGTCATCGCCACCTCCAACCGGGCACCCCTCGGCGGCGCCTGCAGCGACCCCATGGTGCCCGACCCGTGGGGGGCCGGAGAGCCCGCGCCCGCAGGATAGGACCACGGACGACTGACCCATCCGGACCCCTGCTAACTGGCCCTATGGGGTGATTGGCGTTGACGACACGGTCTAAGATGCTCGGTCCCAGCCCAAGCGAGGTACCCCAATATGCCTCAGTCAGCCCGTTCCTCTCGGCGCCCGTCGCTGTCCACGCTCCTCATGAGCGCGTTGCTGTCCGCATTGTTCGCGTTCGCCGTCACGGCCGTGTCGCTGCCCGCGACGACCTTCGCGAGCGTGGCCAAGGAGGCGGCCTGCGGCGTCAACCTCCGGACCAGTGCCTCGACGACCGCCCGGCTCAAAGCCACGCTCAAGACGGGCACCAGGGTGACAGTCGCGACGAGCGTCACGGGCCGCGGCTGGCGCGCGACCTGCAACGGCAGGACGCTGTCGAGCCGGTACTGGTATCGGATCAGCGCGGTGAACGGCAGGAGCGTCAAGTCGCTCTACGGCGTGACCTACGTCTACGGGGCGCTGGGCCTGTTCCGACCGGTCTCGAGCACCGGGTACACGCGTTATGCCGCGTGCAACGTGTACCTCCGGACAAGCGCCTCGTCGACGGCGTCGTCGAAGGGCGTCATCGCGACCAATACCAAGGTGTACGTCGCGACCCCCGTCACCGGCTCGAACTGGAGCGCCACGTGCGCCGGCAGGGCCGTCTCCGGGCCGTACTGGTACCGCATCAGCCAGGTCGACGGGAAGAGCGTGCAGTCGCTCTACGGCGTGCCGTACGTGTACGCCGCAAACGGGTTGTTCTCGCCGACCGTCGTCTCGACGACCCCGCCGCCTCCGGCGCCCACCCCGACCCCGACACCTACGCCGACCCCGACCCCAACTCCCGCGGCGACCCCCACCGCGCCGCCGAACGCGACGCCGACGCCGACACCCTCGCCCACGCCCGGCAAGACGGTCGAGGGCATCGACATCAGCCACTGGCAGGGCACCATCAACTGGTCGTCCGTCGCGGCCGCTGGCAAGCGCTTCGCGTTCATGAAGGCCAGCGAGGATACGGACTTCACGGACCCGACATACCCGTCCAACAGGAGCGGTGCGATGGCTGCCGGCCTCTCTATCGGCGCCTATCACTTCGCCCAGCCGAGCACGACCGCGGGGAACGCGGCGGCCCAGGCCGACCATTTCCTGGCTACGGCGCTCCCGGCGAGTGGCGACCTGTTGCCGGTCCTCGACCTCGAGCGGAGCAACGGCCTGAGTCAGGCGGATCTGACGACCTGGGTTCGTGGCTACCTCGATCGGATCTACCAGCGACTCGGCGTCCGCGGCGTCATCTACTGCTCGCCGAACTTCTGGAAGACCTACATGGGTGACACCGGCTGGTTCGCCTCGAACGGGTACACGATCCTGTGGGTCGCCCACTGGACGACCGGGGCCGCCCCGAGCGTCCCCGCCGCGAACTGGGGCGGGAAGAGCTGGACGTTCTGGCAATACACCTCGGATGGGGCGGTCGCCGGGATCTCCGGCCGCGTCGACCTCGATCGCTACAACGGCACGGATCTCACGAAGGTGCGCATCCCCTAGCCGGCGATCGCGGGCGCGCCTCCCGCACACGTGTCGAGCGACCGTAGCGGCCCCCGCAGGGTCGACGTTCCCGGCGGACATCCTTCGACGCTGCGCGGGGACACGAGCAACGCCCGAAGGAGCGGCGGAGCACCCCTGTGTCGCGCGTGGCGGCTCAGGCCGCGGCGGCTCAGGCTGCGTCACCCTCCGCGGCGTCGACCGGCAGCCCGACCTCGATCGGGTTGTTCAGCGGATCCTGGCTCCACTCGAACCAGCCGCCGTCGTACACGGCGATCCTCTGCCAGCCCTGGAGATACGCGTAGAACCAGGTTTCGCTCGCCCGCCAGCCCGTGCCGCAGTAGAAGGCGACCCACTTGTCGGGCGTGATCCCGGCCTCGTTCCAGTTGGCGGCGATCTCCGGGTAGGCGCGCATCGTGTTGTCGACGTTGCGGTAGTGCTGCATGTGGTAGGCGTCCGTCCCGCAGTTGCCCCAGACATCGCCCTTGATCCGGCCGGCCGGCCCGATGTAGTTGTAGCCGCTGACGTCGCCGATGTGCTCGCGCCAGGTCCGAACGCTCACCAGCGCCGCGCCCGCCGGGTCGGCGATGATCTCCTTCGCCTCGGCGATGTCGACGATGACCTCCGGGCGCAGCGGCACGGTCAAGCCGAACGCCGCGACCGGCGAGGGCTCGCGGACGACAGTCTCGACAGGGTTGCCGCCCTGGACCCACCAGTCATAGCCACCGTCGAGGAGGCGTACGTCCTCGACACCCGCGTAGCGAAGGATCATCAGGGCGCGGGTCGCCGCGATCTGGCCCGCACGCCGGCCGGGCCACTTCTCATTGGCGTGCCCCTCCGTGTCGCGGCCGTACAGGATGACCGTCGTGTCATGGGTGATCCCAAGGCGTCGGAGCGCTGCGTCGATCGCCTCGGGGGACCGGCGGTTCCAGTCGGCCGGGTCCTCGAGCCAGTTGGTGTCGAGGTACAGGGCGCCCGGGATGTGTCCCTCGGCATATTCCTCGGGGACGCCGAAATTGACGTGGAACAGGAGCGACGTCCCGGTCGGCGCAGCCTCGGGCCGGCCGCCGTCGAGCACCTGGCGCAGCCACCAGATGTGGACGAGCTTCTCGTGGTTCGGGAGCCGGTCGATCGGCAGTGTCGCGTCGCCGGCCCACGCCCACGCGCCGCCGTCGAGGGCGTCCACGCGATCGATGCCCAGGTCCCGAAGCTTGGCCGCAAGCGGCGCCGAATCGTCCGGCCCGTAGCCATACAGGACGATCTCGCGTCCGGCCACGATGCCCTTCGCGTCGAGGAGTCGCTCGATCTCGACCTCGTCGACGCTTCGCAACCAGTCCGCCGGGAACGCCTTCGCCCCCGGGATGTGACCCCCTCGTGGCTCGTCCTCCAATCGCCAGCCGTTGTAGGCGGCCAGCGGGCGGACGTCGACGATCGTGAGGCGCGGGTCGTCGAGTCGTTGGTGGAGCTCGGTTGTGGAGATCGTGGTCACGGGTCGGTTCCTCGTGTGACGGTCGGTCGTGTTCGGGCAACAAGAAACCCCTGGCCAGGCAGGGGTGTGGATGCGGTCCGGCGTGCGCGTCAGCCTGGTCGCACGCCTAGATACACCACCTGCCCTGCATGGCAGACGGGCGACACGGACAGGCGCAGCGCAGCGTGACGCGGGTCATCGTTCCCGGATTGTGGCACGACTCCCTCTCAGCCGACAAGACATCGCACGGTTGCAACTCGGTGGCAAGCGTCCATCGGCGGCAAGCACCGCCCGCGGACGGTCGTCGATGCTTACTGCCCGCACGTTCGTGGAAGGCAGACGTCAAGTCTCGAAGGCCCGGTCTCGACGACTACCCGCGCAAGACGGAGGTCACCACGCTCGCCGACGCCGGGCGTTCACCCGGGTGCTGGCCCCCTTCACCGGACCCTGATGCGCGTGGCCCGGACGCAGCCGGGTCGATGCGACCCTAGATACCCGGCACGACCATCCCGACGAGGAGCAGGACGGTCGCGACGACGAACGCGACGATACCGACCGTGTCCGGCAGGAACGTGCCGTACGTGCCGAGCAGCCCGACGATGATGAGCACGAGGGCGACGATGATCGTGCGCGCGGTCGGTGCGAAGTTCGTCCGGCTCATCGACTAGATCCCCGGCAGCAGCGAGCCGATCACGAGCAGGCTCGGGCAGCCGAACAGGCACAGGGATCCGAGCTCGCGATCCATCGTCAGGCCGACCGTCGCGAGCTGGTTGGTGATCGGCTCGAGGATCGAGGCCAGACCGTCGATCGGCCACGCATAGACGAGCCCGACGACGCCGAGCAGCAGCGCGATCCCGACCGTGATCAGCCGTGGCGGGTTGGGCTGGAGTCGCATCGCGCGCAGTATGCATCGACGCGCGCGAAGCCCGCCTGTCCACCGTGTGTGTCAGTCGACTCCGCGCCGGGTTCGGCGTACCCTTCGACCGCGCACCGTGCTGCACCATCGGGGAGTGCCATGGAACGAGTGAGACCATCGAGGGGTCAGGTGGCCTGGGGCCTCCTCGGGGCGGCGGCGGCGGCATGGTTCGCGGTCTGGATGCTCTTCTTCCCGGACCTCGTGGCCGGCACATTCGCCTGGGACGTGCATCCGCGCTACGCGATGGCGTTCATCGGGGCCGGCTACATCTTCCGGACGGCCTTCTTCCTCAATGCCGCCCGGGAAGGAAACTGGGTCCGGCTGCGCTGGATCGTGTGGGGCAACCTCGTGTTCACCGGGACGCTCCTGCTCGCGACCTTCTGGCACGCCGACGAGTTCAACTGGAACCCGTTCAAGACCGTCGGGCACCTCTGGATCGTGCTCTACATCTTCGAGCCCGTGGTGATGATCTATCTCATCCCGCGCGGCACGTTCGCGCTGCCGGCGCCGCCTACCGGGGGCCCGCTCCACCCGGTCATGAAGGGTTACCTCGTGCTGCTGACCGGCGTGCTCCTGATGCACGGCCTGCTGCTCGTCATCAACCCGGAATTCGCGGCGAAGCGCTGGCCCTGGGAGCTCAACCCGCTCGACGCCCGGATGGTCGCGGCCTGGTTCCTGGGCTGGGCCGTGTGGCTCGGGACGATGGCCTTCGCCCTGGACTGGGACGAGATCCGGCGTGCCGTCCAGCTCTTCCTGCTCAACGGGGTCGCGCTGCTGGCCACGGTGATCGTGTTCCGCGACGACTTCGTCCCAGGCAAGAACCTCGTCGTCGGGTACGGTGGCGACCTGGCGCTGATGACCGGGATCATGCTCGCGCTCTATGTCGTCCAGGAACGGCGCCGACCGACCCCTTACGCCTGATCCCCACCGCCATCGGCCCACCACGCCAGGACGGCCGCGGCGACGTCCTCGGGCGCGTCCTCGTCGAGATGCGCAGCATGAGGTTGAGCCGATCCACCAGCAGCGGGCTGAGCGGTCCGCCCATCAACGCCGAAAGAGGCGGACCCGCACGGTCGTCTGGCCAGGCCCACGTATTGGCGAGGACGAGCGCGCTCACGAGCTCCGGGCGCCGGCGGCGAGCCCGAGACCGATCGGCCCACCCCAGGCATAGCCGAAGACCAAGATCCGATCGAGCCCGAGACCGTCGACGAGGCGTTCGATCACCCCGGACTGGGATCGTGGCCGGAAGTCGCAGCCGGCGGCAGCCTCCGACATCCCGAAGCCCGGATAGTCCGGCGCGATGCAGCGGAAGGACCCGCGCAAGCCGAGGATGACGTCGCGCCAGCCGAATGACCAGCTGGGATTGCCGTTGATGAGCAGGAGTGGCGGACCTTCGCCATCGTCGACGTAATGGACGTTGTGGCCGTCGATCTCCAGTCAGCGATCCTCGAACCGGTAGAGGTCGCCGGCACCCACGCCGCGCGTTCCGGCCACCATGGCGCCGTCGCGGTCACGCCGTCGCGTCCGGATGCCAGCGCTGGAAATGCTGGGCGTGGGCGTCGGTGTAGGCCCCGGGACGGTAGAAGCGGTCGTAGAACCCGGTGTCGACGTGGTGCGCCTGGAAGGCCATCAGCGTGCGGATCGGTCCGAAGTTGGCCGGGAACTGGCCGTAGTGCTTCATCACGTACTCGCAGTAGCCGATGACCGCCTCGATGTTGGCCTCCGAGTAGGGCGGGATCGTGGCCTGGATCGCCGCCGGGTCGCGCCACGCGCTCGGCTTCGTCGCGTCCCTGAAGAAACCGGAACCCGCCGCGAACTTGTAGTCCACGAACGCCCGGACGGCAGCCTCCATCGACGGGTAGTACGGCGGCGCGAAGGGCTTGATGATCGTCCGGCCGTCGTGGTCGAGCCCGATGGCCTGCGGGATCGTGACGTTCTTGCGCAGCAGACGCATGAGGAGCGTGCCGAAGAACCCCTTGTGGAGGACCTCGGCGAACGTCCGGTCGCGCATCCGGAACCCGAACGATCGCGTCCAGGCGAACCGGTGAGCCGCGTAGTGCGGGAAGCCACCCAGCCCGAGGGCCTCGGTGGCGAGGGCGATGTTCTGGACCATCAGGCCCTGCTCGAAACCGCAGATCTCGAGGAGGTACGTCTCGATCTCGTCGATCGTGCCGACCCGGCCGGCATTCACGTCGTCGTACAGGTGTCCGCCCTTGGAGCGAGCGAAGCGGTCGATGCCCGCCGCGCTGGTCAGCCAGTCTCGATCGTCGTGGAAGAAGTAGGCGAACTCCTCACCGAGCGCGGCGAACAGGATCGTCAGGTACAGCGCGGTGACTTCGGTGACCGGGACGAAATACGTCGCTCCCGGGATGTTCGCGGACCACTTGTTGAAGGGCGGCGTGAACGGCAGCTCGCGCGGGATCTCCGAGCGCTTGTCGCCCAGCGTGATCCGCATCCGCCGGTAGGCCTCGGTGAAGCGGCGTTCCCGACCGAGCGCCACGAGCGCCTCGTAGTCGCTCGACTCGAGGTCCTGCGGCCGCGGCAGGATGTAGGTCCCGTCGTCGCGGGTGATGAACAACGTCACGGTCGCCACCGCATCGGCGCTCGACTGGGTCCGGCCGACCATGCTCATCATGATCTGGCCGCCGCCGGTCTCGGGTCCGGCATCGGGGCTGTAGGGCAACTCCCCGTTGACGTGGCCCGTGACGCCGGACGCGGCAAAGGCCAGGATCGCCTCCTCGTCGACGCTCAGTGGGACGGCCGGCGACGCACTCCGGTACGCGAGCGCACTGCCATACAGGTTGCTCCCCATCGCGAACCGTCGACTTCGACGGGTGAGGAAGGTGTCGATGAGGGAATGTCGATCGAGCTCGTCCACGTCCCTGCCCTCCGGCGACGGGGCGACCCGACCCTCCCCGAGACTCGTGGGCGCCCGCAGCGCCCACGATACGCGAGCGAATCCAGTGATCCCGTGGGTCCGGCGAGCCGCCGGACCGGCGATCAGGCCGGGTCGGCCGGCCGGTTGGCCTCCACGAGGGTCGTCGGGGCATTGTGGACGGCCGGGATCGAGCCGAGCCGGCCGGCCTGGTAGTCGACGACCGCCTGCATGACCTCGTCGCGCGTGTTCATGACGAACGGGCCCATCCAGGCGACCGGCTCGCGGATCGGACGGCCACCCAGCACGATGACGTCGAGGTTCGGGCTGCGGCTCTCCTGGACCGTCGCGGCCGAGACCGTGACGGTGTTGCCCTCGCCGAATACGGCGAGCTGCCCGGTCCCGATCGGCTTGCCCTCGGCGCCGACGCTCCCGTGCCCCGCCAGGACGTAGACCAGGGCGTTGTACTCGGGGCGCCAGGGCAGCGTCAGCCGCGCGCCGGGGCTGAGCGTGGTGTGGACCATCGTCATCGGCGAATACGTCGAGCCGGGCCCGGCATGGCCGGCCACGTCGCCGGCGATGACGCGAACGAGCGCGCCGCCGTCGCTCGACGACACGAGGGCGACTTCGCTCGCGCGCAGGTCCTGGTAGCGCGGCGCATTCCACTTCTGCGCAGCCGGCAGGTTCACCCACAGCTGGAGGCCGTGGAACAGCCCGCCGCTCACGACCAGCCACTCCGGCGGCTTCTCGATGTGGAGGATCCCGCTGCCCGCTGTCATCCACTGCGTGTCGCCGTTGGTGATGACGCCGCCGCCGCCGTTGGAGTCGGCGTGCTCGAAGACGCCGTCGATCATGTAGGTGACGGTCTCGAAGCCGCGATGGGGATGCCACGGCGTGCCCTTCGGCTCGCCGGGGGCATATTCGACCTCGCCCATCTGGTCGAGGTGGATGAACGGATCGAGATCGGCGAGGTCCACGCCGGCGAACGCGCGCCGGACCGGGAACCCTTCCCCTTCGAACCCGCGTGGCGCCACGGTGACGCTGCGGACCATGCGCTGGCGGGCGATGGCCGGATCGGGTTCGGCGATCCGGGGCAGGACGGTGATGTCATCGACGACGACGGCTGGCATGTGCTTCGACTCCTTTGTCTGCGCCCATCATACCAACGAAGTAGTTGACTATGCAACAGTCTACTCGTATCATCCGGACACGAGCCAACTGTCCAGGAGCGATCACATGTCCGACTTCAACAAGGCGCTCATCGACGAGCTGCGGGCAAACCACGGCCAGGTCTCCGAGGGCCCCTTCGCGGGCCGCCAGGTGCTCATCCTCACGACGACCGGTGCCAAGTCGGGCGAGCCCCGCGAGTCACCGCTCGCCTACTCGCGCGACGGGCAGAACCTCGTCATCGTCGCGTCGATGGGCGGCGCGCCCAGGAACCCGGCCTGGTACCACAATCTGGTCGCGCATCCGCGGGTGAAGGTCGAGGCGAACGGCGAGACCTTCACCGCCAAGGCGCGGGTGGTCGACCCGGACGAGCGGCGCCGGCTGTACGAGCAGCATGCCGAGCTCCACGCGAGCTTCAGGGACTACGAGGCCCGGACCCACCGGGTCATCCCGGTGATCGTGCTGCAGCGCGAGGCCTCGTCGGCCGCAGCCTGACGTTACCCTCCGCAGATGGACGACGACGCGGGGCTGATCCGGCGGCCGACCGCCGCGGAGCTCGCCGACATCGCGGCGATGCACGGAGCCAACCGCGCCGCCTGGGACGAGGCCTCGGAACGCTACGAAGCATGGTTCGAGGAGGCGGTCGCCCTCATCAGATCCGGCGGCACGAACCTGTTCGGGGTGGAGACCGAGCTCATCGGCGACCTCCGTGGCCGCTGTCGCCGCGCGATCCACCTCCAGTGTGCGGGCGGCCGCGACACGCTCTCGCTCTGGAACCATGGAGCGGACGAGGTCGTCGGGATCGACTTCAGCCCGCGCATGATCGACCTGGCGACGCGACTCTCCGCCGCGACCGGGGCGCCGGCCCGCTGGATCCTGTCCGACGTGCTCGAGACGCCGCATGACCTCGACGGGACCGCGGACCTCGTCTACACGGGTCGCGGGGCGATCATCTGGCTGGCTGACCTCGATGCCTGGGCCGCCGTGATCGCGCGGCTCCTGGCGCCCACGGGTCGGTTCGTGCTGTTCGAGGGTCACCCCGCCGAATGGCTGTTCGATGCCGACGAGGACGGGCGCTGGATCGCCACCGACTACGACTACTTCGGCGGCGCCGAGGCATCGAAGGGCTGGGCACCCGAGTACATCGACCGCCTGTCGCTCGCCGAGCCCGACCAGAGCTGGAAGTTCGCTCGCGCCTGGACGTTCGGCGAGGTCATCACCGCGCTGCTCGGCGCGGACCTGCGGCTCGAGCGCGTCACCGAGCACCCGATCGACTGGTGGGGCGGGCACGCCGACGTGCGCGACGATGAGCGCGGCCGGATCCCGCTGTCGTTCTCGGTCGTGGGCCGCAGGGGGCCCTGAATCAGGCGGGCTCGAGTCCCGCGAACCGGCCGCCCGGACCCCGTGCCACCCGCTCGGTCGCGATGATCGCGACCCGCGCGATGGCCCCGTAGATGTGCGGGTACGGCGAGCCCGGGACGTCGTACCGCCACGGGACGTCGAGCGCATCGAGATCGACGGCCAGCGCCCGGAACGGCCTCGGATCGGCGGCGTAGTACCGGTCGAAGGTGACCCCCAGCGCTTCGACGCCGTCGGTGCAGTGGATGAACCCCTCGGTCGCCAGCGACCCTGCCGCATAGGGCGTCCCCGCGTCGGCTGCGGCCCAGACCTCGGCCGGCACGAGATGGTAGGTCGGTCGCATCAGCCCGGCGGCTGGTCGATCGACAGCCACGCCTTGTCGAGCGCGACCTGGATGACCGTGGTGCGGTCGGCGGCGAGCGCCGCGCGCAAGGCCGGCTCGAATTCGGCATCGCGCTCCACGCGCGCGCCGCGGGCGCCGCACGCCCGGGCGATCGCCGCGAAGTCGACCGACCCGAGCTCGGTCGCGACCCCGATCCCGGTGCCGCGCCGTTCCTGCCACATCCGGATCGTCCCGTAGCGCTCGTTGTCGAAGGCGACCACGACGACCCGCGCGCCGAGCCGGGTGGCCGTCTCGAGCTCGGCCATCGTCATCGCCAGCCCGCCGTCACCGACGAGCGCCACGACCGGACGATCGCGATGGACCAGCGCCGCCGCGATCGCCGCCGGGAGGCCATAGCCCATCGCCCCGGACGTCGGTCCGAGGAACGTGCCAGGGCGCCGGAAGCGGAACCCGCGGCCGGCCCAGCTCGCGAAGTTCCCCGCATCGGTGGTCACGATGGCGTCGTCGGGCAGGATCCGGCGGAGCGACGCGATGGTTCGGCCGGGGTGGACGCCCGGGCCGTCCCACGGCACGGCGTCGACCACCGACGCCGCCTCCCACGCCTCCCGATCCTGGCGGTTGTGCTCCTGGCGGGTCGCGACCAGGGCGGCATCGAGCACGGCGCGACCGAGGAGCCGCTCGTTCGCGGCCTTGAGGAACGCCTTGGCGTCCGCGGTCACGGCGATCGTCGGGGACGTCGAGCCCGTGGCGGCCGCCGGGACGAGGTCGACGTGCGCCCAGGGCAGCCCCTCGCGCGGCACCGCGTAGCCGTACGTCGTCGGCTCGTTGAGGCGCGAGCCGAGCACGAGGAGCGCATCGGCGGCATCGAGACGTTCACGGACCGATGACGCGGCCCCGAAACCAGCCATCCCGAGGTACAGGGCGTGGTCGTTGGAGATGACGTCTGCCCGTCGCCAGGCCGCGATGACGGGGACCTGCAGGAGCTCGGCGAAGCGAGTCAGCTCGGTCGACGTCCGGGCGCGGAGCACGCCGGCGCCGGCGAGGATGACCGGTCGCCTGGCCGAGGCGATGAATTCGATGACCGCCCGGAGCTCCTCGTCGGTGGCGCGCGCGACCGACGGTCGAACGGTGTCCAGGTGGGCGTCGTCGGGGACCGGCTCGTCGAGCAGGTCCTCCGCGAGCGACAGGAGGACCGGACCCGGCCGGCCGCCGAGGGCCTGGCGGATCGCCTCGGCCATCGCCGACGGGATCTCGCCGACCGACCCGGGCTCGGTCGCCCACTTGGCGAGGCCACCGAGGGTCGCCACCTGGTCGATCTCCTGGAACGCCTCGCGGCCGCGAACGGCACGCTCGACCTGCCCGACGATCACGAACATCGGCGTCGAATCCTGGCGGGCGGTGTGGATGCCGATCGCCAGGTTCGCACCGCCGACCGCACGCGTGCCGAGACAGACGGCCGGCCGGCCGGTGAGCTGCCCGTGCGCCTCGGCCATGAACGCGGCGGCGCCCTCGTGGCGCGTCGCGACGACGCGAATCCCGGCACCCTCGAAGGCGTCGAGGAGCCCGAGGAACGATTCGCCCGGGACCGTGAAGGCGTAGCGCACGCCCGCCGAACGGAGCGCATCCGCGATGAACCGACCGACCGTCCGCGGACCCGCCTCGACGATCGGCTCGAGATCGGGCGGCGGCGGGGCGCCCTCGACCAGGGACTCGACGTCTGCCGGCTCCCGGACGTCGGCGGCGGCGTCCCCGGGCGCAGGCTCGGCTGCAGCGTCGTCCGGTGGAGCTTCAGCCGGCGCGGGGGCGTCATCCGGTGCGGGATCCCCGGCCGGTTCGACCGCCGCCGGTTCGACGGCCGCCGGTTCGATCGCCTCGAGCGGCTCGGCGGCCGCAGCGTCGGATCCGGGCGCCACCTCGGCGACCTCGGTGGTCGGTTCGTCAGCGCGTGCGGCGTCGAGCTCGGTCATGACGACAGTGCTCCTTCGGTCGGCCCCTCGCGGGGCGGTCAGCGATAGTTCTCGAACTGGAGCGGGACTGCCAGATCGAGTTCACGCAGTCGGGCGATGACACGCTGGAGGTCGTCACGGCTCTTGCCGGACACGCGGACGGCGTCACCCTGGATCTGCGACTTGACCTTCGGGAATTCCTCCCGGATCAGCTTGGTGATCTTCTTGGCGATCTCCTCCGACAGGCCTCGCCTGAGGCCTATGCGCTGGCGGACCTTGTTGCCGCCGGCCTCCTCCACTTTGCCCCAATCGAAGATCTTGAGCGACAGGCTGCGCCGGATCGCCTTCGACTCGATGAGGTCCTTGACCGCGGCCGCGCGGTACTCGTCGTCCGTGACCAGGATGAGCTCGTCCTTGGCCTGCGTCAGGTCGACGGTCACGCCCTTGAAGTCGAACCGGGTCCCGACCTCGCGACGCACCTGGTCGAGGGCGTTCCGGAGCTCCTGCTCGTCGAAATCGCTCACGACGTCGAATGATTGATCTCCCGCCATCGATCCTCCTTCCCTACCCCGGCGGACCCGGCGCGACGATCCGCCACTCGTGGAGGCGGCTGATCCTGCCGTCGTCGGCGACCTCGGCGGTCATGAACCCGGCAACGTGAACGCGCCGGCCGTCCGCCCGCGCGATCCATGAAGCGTGCCACGCCGCGAGGATCGTCGAGCCCGACGCCCAGTGGCGCTCGACCGTGAAGTCGACGTCGCGCTGAGCCTCGGCCTCCCGGAGCATGAACGCCCGAAGAGCGTTGTGCCCGACGAGTGGCGCGCCGAACGGGTCCTCATGGTACTCGGCATCCTCGCCGAAGATCGCCACCCAGGCATCGCCATCGAAGGCCTCCCAGGCCGCGCCATAGGCCGCGAGGAGATCGCCGGCAGCGGCGTAGTCGATCATCAGGTCACCTCAAGCCGTGCCAGGAGCTGATCCGCGATCCGGTAGGAGTGCCCGCCACCCATGACCAGCACCGCGTCACCGGCGCGGACATGCTCCACAAGGGCCGCCGCGGTGGCGTCCACGTCGCCGGGGGCGAACACCGGGATCCCCGGGCGACGCGCGGCGACCGCGTCGGCCAGCGCCGCTGCTGAGGTGATCGTCGTATCGGGGTCGCGCCCGGCCCAGATGTCGGCGATCGCGACTGCGTCCGCCTCGGCCAGGACGTCCGCGAACGCGTCGAGCATCGCCGCCGTCCGGTGGTAGGTGAGCGGCTCGTAGACGGCCCACACGCGGCGGCCGGGCTCGCGCTGGCGGATCGCGGCGAGCGTCTCGCGGATGGCCGTCGGGTGATGTCCATAGTCGTCGTAGACGACGACGCCGGCGGCCTCGCCCTTGCGTTCCAGCCGGCGGCCGACCCCCTGGAAGCCGGCCAGACCGGCCGTGATCGCGGCGGGTGCGAGGCCAAGCGCCATGGCCGCCCCGGCGACCGCGAGCGCGTTCGACGCGTTGTGGCGACCGGCCGTGGCGAGCCGTACGCTGATGGCGCCGGCCAGCTCGTCGAGCCCATAGACCTCGAGCGTCGTCCCATCCCGGTCCGCATCGACGATCCGTCCGAGCAGGGCCGCGGCCGGGCCTGCGGCCGTCGAGAATCGCTCACGGACGCCGCGCAGGTACCCACCGCGACCCGGCGACGTGTCCGCGACGGCGTAGGCGATCACCTTCAGGCGACGCCCGAGCAGGCGATCCACGACGACCTCCGCCCCGGGGTCGCCGACGTTGACCACGAGCGCGCCGTCGTCGGGCATCCCACGCAGCCACGTCTCGAACGCGGCGGTCACAGCGGCGCGGTCGGCGAAGACGTCGGGGTGGTCCCACTCGGCGCCGGTGAGGATCGCCACGTCCGGACGGTAGGCATCGAAGTTCCCGGCGTACTCGTCCGCCTCGACGACGAATGCCGCCCCCGCTCCGAGCCGGGCAGTGGCCGGCGGACCGCCCGTCACCGATGTCGGGAGCAGGGCCCCGACGAACGCGGACGGGTCCGCCCCGGCGGTGACGAGCGCGTGGACCAGCCACCCCGACGTCGTGCTCTTGCCGTGGGTCCCCGCGACCGCCACGAGCGTTCGCCCGGTCGCGGCATCGGCGACGACCTGCTGCCAGGGCTCGACCGGGATCCCCGCGGCGCGCGCCGCGGCCAGCTCCGGCTGGTCGGGGTCGATGGCGGTGAGTGCCTTGGTGACCGCGAGCCGATCCGGCGCCGGCGGCGTGGTGACGTGCGCCGCTGCGTGCTCGCCCGCGATCGGGATGCCGCGCGCTTCGAGCGCCGGGGTGTACGGGGACGGGCCACCCGGATCGCAACCGGTGACGGACGCTCCGGCGCCAGCGGCCAGGAGCGCCGCGGCGCTCGCCCCGGCTCCAGCCGCGCCCACGACATGGATCCGCTCGAGCCCCCGGATCGGTCGGGCCGGGCGGACGGGCGCCAGCCCCGCCCCGACGCGACCGGCTGCGGATGTCACCCGGGCCCCACTGCGGTCGCGCCGCCGGCCTCGATCCGCTCGAGCAGGAGCGTGAGGGCGGCCGCCGCGCTGAGCCGCTTGTTCTCACTGCGGTCGCCAGTCCACAGGTGGCGCTTGACCGCGACCCCGATCGCGTCCGCGACCGCGACGTAGGTCAGGCCCACCGGCTTGGCCGGGCTGCCGCCGTCCGGCCCCGCGATCCCGGTGACCGCCACCGCGAGGTCGGCGCCGGTCCGGGCGCGACCGCCGCTGGCCATCGCCATCGCGACCTGGGCCGACACCGCGCCGTGCGCCGCGAGGACGTCGTGGGGCACGCCGACCGTCTCGCGCTTGAGCTCGTCGGAGTACGTCACGAAGCCCCCGACGAAGTAGGCGCTCGATCCTGGGACCTCGGTGATGAGGTGGCCGACGAGACCGCCGGTGCACGATTCGACGGTCGCGATGCGAAGCTCGTGGGCCTGGCAACGCTCGCCGAGCCGGACCGCGAGCACTGCCAGCGCGGCGGCGCCCGCGAACTCGTCCGTTGCGCCGCCGCCGGCGAGCCGGTCGTCCGCCACGGCTAGGGCCGCTGCGTCTTTTCGGGCGGTTTCGGCGGCGCGAACAGCCACGTCTCGGGCACGCCGGGCCGGCCGAGCGTCCCGAGCGACGTGCCGTTCAACGTGAAGTACGTCACGCCGGACGACCCCGTCCTGACCTCGATCGAGTCGCGTCCGGTGAAGGTCAGGGCCTTGCCGTTCGAAACGACCTGGCCGGCCGCCCCGACGCTCGGCGCGATCTTGCCGTCGACCCACACCTTGATCCAGGCTCGCCCACCCTTGACCGTGACGACGAGCGTCACGCCCTTGTAGGCGACCGTGACGCTGCGCGTCAGCGAGGCCGTCTTGCCCTCGGGACTGCGGGCGGTGACCGTAAGCGTCCACCGCCCGGCGGTGAGCTCGTACGGGGTGTTGAACGTGCCGTCATCGGCGACCTTGACCGTGACCGACGCCGGCACCGGCGGCGGCGCGGGCGACGCCTGACCGGCCGCCGTGGCCGGCCCGGACGAGCCGACCCAGGCCGCGCTCACGACCACGGACTCGGCGTTGGTCGCCTTGCCGGCGACCGGGATCGCCCCGTTCTCGAACGACGCGCCCTCCGACGGTTGGTCGACGGTCAGCGTCGGCGCCTCGATTACCAGGAACGGGACCGTGATGAAAAGATGGATCGTCTCCTCGGAGTGCTTGCCGGTGTCCGGGTCGAGCGCATTGACATCGAACTGGTTGCGGCCGCGACGCAGGTCGACGTCGGCCGACCACTTGCCATCGGACGTGGCGGTGACCTGGTAGGGGTCGCGCCCCGGCGTCGCGATCGACACGGTCGCACCGGGCAGGGTGTCGCCCTCGAGCGTGTACCTGGTCGTCAATTCGTCGACGTCGATGACGCTGGTCGCCGGCTGGGTCACCGCGATCGTGGGCGGCTTCGCGAAGCGGAGCACCTGGATGCCGAGATAGGCCCCGAAGGCGACCACGACGACCGTGAGCAGCGCCGCGACGACGATGCCCGGCGAGAACGTCAGACCTTTCCGCGGCGCGGTGATCGGCTTCGGGACGACGATCGCGGGGACCTGCTCCTTGCCGTCGCCGCGTTCCTTCCGCCACTGGAGGAGGACGTCGTCCGGATCGAGCCCGAGATAGAGCGCGTAGTTGCGCAGGAAGCCCTTGGTATAGACCGCGCCTGGGAGCTCCTTGTAGTCACCGCGCTCCAGGGCACCGAGGTAGCGCGCACGGATCTTGGTATCGCGCTCGGCCCGGTAGAGATCGACCCCCTTGCGCTCGCGCGCGGCGTACAGGCGCTCGGGCAGGCTCGGGCCGGGGTCGGCGCCCGCGCGGTCGGTGTCGGATCGATCGACCCGCACTGCGCGCTTGAGCTGCCCTCGCGTGGTCATCCGTCTTCCCCGGGATCGTCGTCCAGTCCGCCCGTTCCGATCGCCTCGTCGCGACGAAGGACCGGCCGGGCATTCGACCCGTCGAATGCCCCGATATAGCCGCGCGCCTCCAGCTGATCGATCATCCGGGCCGCGCGCGCATACCCGACCTTGAGGCGGCGCTGGAGGAGCGACGCTGAAGCACGATCGTACTCCCGAATCACCTCGATGGCATCGGGCAGCAAGCGATCCGCATCCTCGTCCGCGAGATCGTCGGCCGAGCCGGTGGCCTCATCGCCGGTGTCGATGATCGCCATGTCGTACTGGGGGTCCTCGATCTGCGCCTTCCAGTGGTCCACGACGCGCGCGATCTCCGGGTCGGAGACGAAGACGCCCTGGAGCCGCATCGGGCGGGGCAGGTCCGACGGCTGGTAGAGCATGTCGCCGCGACCGATGAGATCCTCCGCGCCCGGGGCGTCGAGGATGGTCCGCGAGTCGATCTGGGAGGCCATCGCGAAGGCGATCCGGCTCGGGAAGTTCGCCTTGATCAGCCCGGTCACGACGTTGACCGACGGGCGTTGCGTGGCCAGGACCATGTGGATGCCGGTCGCACGCGCCTTCTGGGCGAGGCGGACGATCGGGTCCTCGACGTTCTTGCCCTCGCGCATCATCAGGTCGGCGAGCTCGTCGACGATGATGACGATGTAGGGCATCCGATCCTCCGGGTCGGCCCGCGTCTCATTGAACGCCCGGATGTTGCGAGCCGATGCGCCGGCGAGGCGTCGGTAGCGGGCCTCCATCTCGTTGACCGCCCACTTGAGCGCGGCCTTGGCGCGCTCGGGCTCGGTGATGACCGGGACGAGCAGGTGCGGCAGCCCGTTGTAGGCCGCCAGCTCGACCCGCTTGAGGTCCATCAGGATCATCCGCACGTCATCGGGGGTCGCCTTGCACAGCAGGCTGGTGATGACCGCGTTGACCATCACGCTTTTGCCCGAGCCGGTCGCCCCGGCGATGAGCAGGTGCGGCATCTTGGCCAGGTCGACCGCCTTGGCCACGCCCGCGACGTCGCGGCCGAGCGCGAACGTCAGCTTCGACTCCGACGCGGTGAATTCGACCTCCTCGAGGACTCGCCGCAGGGGCACCGCGTTGAAGTCCTTGTTCGGGACCTCGATACCGACCGCGCTCTTTCCGGCGATCGGTGCCTCGATCCGGAGCGAGTGCGCCGCGAGCGCCATCGCGAGGTCGTCGGATAGCGCCTCGATCCGGCTCAGCTTGATGTCCGGCGCCGGGTTCACCTCGTACTGGGTCACCACGGGCCCGGCGTTGCGCCCGACGATCCGGGCCGGGATGCCGAAGCTGGCAAGCTTCTTGACGATGATCTCCTCGTTGCGCCCGTGGACCGCCTCGTCGCCGCCGGCGTGGATCGGGATCGCGACGTCCTCGAGCACGGTGATCGGCGGGAGGATGTACTCGACGCGATCCTTGGTCAGCGGCGAATCGCCGGCGTCGGTGATGTCGTCGGGGTCGCGGACGGGCCGGATCGGAGCGACCAGCGTCGCCGCTGCCGCAGCAGTCCCGCGGGCGGGCGCGAACGTGTTGGAGGTCTGGCCCTTGCTGGGAACCGCCGCCGGGATGGCCAGCTCCTCGCCCTCGCCCCACGCGCCGGTCTGGCCGGGGGATGCGCCCGCCGGGACGGCCTTCCCGTTCGTCCGGGCACGATTGTTGGCCGCGATCGCGGCCTCCCCGGCAGCCACGCTCGCGTCGGCGTCGGGGTCAGGCGGGGTCCGGCGCATAGACGCGGCCGCGGTCGCCCCGAACCACCTGGCGGTCCCGACGGCGGGGTGCATGAGCCGCCGGAGCGGGATCCCGAACCCGACGATGATGCCGAGGATCGCGAGGCCGATGAGCAGGATGAACGCACCGGGCGCCGTGAACCAGTCGGTCAGGGTCCCCGCCAACGCTCGCCCGACGCGGCCGCCGGATACGCCGAGGACCTGGGCCGCGCCGACGATCCCGACGTAGGTGATGCTCATCCCCAGGAGGGTGATCCCCCAGCCCGATCCGGGTCGCGTCCCAGGGCCCCATTCGAGCCACCATCCCGCGACCAGCAGGAAGAACGGCAACAGCCAGCGCATGGTGCCGAACCATGGTGCGAACACACCGGTCCACCAACGGGTAAGGGCACCCTCGCCGGACAGCATCAATGCGATGAACGTCATCGCACCGAGGACCAGCAGCGTCAGCCCGATGATCGAGCGGACGACCTCGGGCGTGATGCGCGAGCCCCAGGCGCTCGAGGTCGAGCGCGCCCGGGACGCGCGGGTGGGTGTCTTGCGGGTCGGCGTCCGGCGGCGCGTCGCCACCTCAGACCTCGACGACGACCGGGAAGACCATCGGCCGTCGCTTCGTCTGCTCGTAGAGGTAGCGCGAGACCCCATCCTTGATCTGCGTCTTGAGGAGAGCGATCTCGCTGATGTGGTCGCCCGGCGTGTCGATCGAGGCCATGACCCTTTCGACCGCCTCGTCCATGATCGGGTCGCGCTCGTTGAGATGGACGAAGCCGCGGGTGATGATCTCGGGCTTGCCGACGATCGACCCCGTCTGCTTGTCGACCGTGACGACGATCATGAAGATGCCGTCGTTGGCCAGCGCCCGCCGGTCGCGCAGGACGATGTCGCCGACGTCACCGACCGACAGACCGTCGACGTAGACGTAGCCGGCGGTCACCGGTGTGCCACGCCGGGCCGATCCGTCGGCGTAGAGCTCGATCGGCATGCCGTTCTCGATGATGAACACGTTCTCGGGCTCGACCCCGGTCTCGATCGCCAGCCGGCCGTGCTGGACCTGCATCCGGAACTCGCCGTGCATCGGGATGAAGTGCTTGGGCTTGGTCAGCCCGAGCATCAGCTTCAACTCCTCCTGGCTCGCATGCCCCGAGACGTGCGCCCGCTTGATCGTGTGGTAGTAGACGTTCGCGCCGGCCTTGAACAGGTTGTCGATCGTGCGCGAGACGTATTCCTCGTTGCCCGGGATGGGGCTGGCGCTGACGATGACCGTGTCGCCCGGCTGGATCTCGACGAAGCGGTGGTCGCGATTGGCCATCCGCGCGAGCCCGGCCATCGGCTCGCCCTGGGCGCCGGTCGTGGCGATGACCAGCTGCGCGTCGGGGTGGTCCTTGATCCTGTCCTTCGGGACGATCCGCGACGGATCGTAGGTCAGGTACCCGAGATCGGTCGCGATCCGGAAGTTCTGCTCCATCGAGCGCCCGATGACCGAGACGTTGCGGTTCATGTCCGCGGCAGCGTCGAGGACTTGCTGGACGCGGGCGATGTTGCTCGCGAAGGTCGCCACGATGACGCGGCCGGTCAGCGGCTCCATGATCTCGCGGAAGGCGTCGCCGACGGTCCGCTCGGATGGCGTGTAACCGGGGTTCTCGGCGCGGGTGGAGTCGGACAGCAGGCAGGCCACGCCCTCCTCGCCGAGCCGGGCGAGGATCGCGAAGTCGGACAGCTTGCCGTCGACCGGCGTGTGGTCGAACTTGAAGTCACCGGTGTGGACGATCGTCCCGACCGGGGTCCGCAGGGCGATCCCCATCGCGTCGGGGATGGAATGGCCGACGCGGAACGGGATGACGTGGAACGCCCCGATGTCGAGCTCGTCGCCGGGCTCCAGCGCGATGAGCGGGTTGTTGTGAAGCTTGTGCTCCTTGATCTTGTTGCCGAGCAGCCCACGGGCCAGGGTGGACGCGTAGACCGGGACGCCCGGGAACTCCGGCAGCACGTATGGCAGCGCTCCGACGTGGTCCTCGTGGGCATGGGTGATGAGGAACGCCTTGACATTGGCGCGGCGCTCCTTGAGGTAGCTGATGTCGGGGATGACGAGGTCGATGCCGAACATCTCCTCGTCGGGGAACATCAGCCCGCAGTCGATGACGACGATCTCGTCGCGGTATTCGAAGACGTACATGTTCTTGCCGATCTCCCCCACCCCGCCGAGCGGGATGATTCGGAGCGGCTGGTCGTTGGTGGTGGCTGGCATTCGGTTCCTTGGTATGGGGTCAGAAGAGGGTCAATTGGGGAGCCGGATCGTCGGTCGGGGCCGGCGGGTCCGCCGTGTCGGTGACCGCGGTCGCCTCGGCGGCCGACAGCGCGGTATCGTCGTCGGTGGGCAGTCGGGGCTCGGCCGCGCCGGGGATCGTCTTTCCAGGTGCGACCGCTTCGCGCCGCCGGCGCGCGTCGAGGAGCGCGGCCGGGACCGCGGCGATGTCGGCGTAGCTCTCACGCTCGATGACGGGCGTCCTGAGCGCGGCTGCCGGGTGGTACATCGCGAACACCAGCGCCGCCGCGGCGCCGGTCCCCGGATCCACCGGTCGGACGGTCCCATGTGCCTGCGAGATCCGGGCGCCGGGCATGAACGTGCCCATCGAGTAGCGACCGAGCGTCACGACGACGGCCGGGTCGAGGACCTCCAGCTGGCGCCGCAGGAAGGGCGCGCAGGCCGCGATCTCGTCGGGTTGCGGGTCGCGGTTCTCCGGCGGCCGGCATTTGACCACGTTCGTGATGAAGACGTCGTCACGCCGCCAGCCGATCGAGGCGAGGAGCTTGACCAGCAGGTCGCCCGCTCGGCCCACGAACGGGCGCCCCTGACGGTCCTCGTTGAAGCCCGGCCCTTCGCCGACGAAGACGACCTCGGTCTCTGCGTCGCCCTCGCCCGGGACGGCCTTCGTCCTGGTCTCGTGCAGACGACAGTTCGTGCAGGCTCGGACCTCGGTAGCGATCGCCTCGAGCGCCACGCGGCGCTCGACGTCCGTCACGCCGTGGCCTCGGAGGCGTCCAGGCTGTCGGTGGCTCCGAGGGCGTGATAGGGGCGCGCTCCCCGGTCGGCCGCGGGACGGACCCAGTCACGCTCGCGCAGCAGCTCGGCGAGCTCGACCGCGTTCGTGGCTGCGCCCTTGCGCAGGTTGTCCGAGACGACCCAGAACGCCAGCCCGCGGCCGTGCGCGATCGACGGGTCGCGTCGGATCCGGCCGACGAAGATCTCGTCGCGCCCGGCGGCCTCCGTGGCGAGCGGATAGCGGTGCCCGGCCGGGTCGTCCTGGACGATGACCCCGGACACGGCGGCGAACAGCGAGCGGGCGCGCTGCGGGGTGATCGGCTCGCGGGTCTCGACGTGGACGGCCTCGGAGTGGCTGACGAAGACCGGGATGCGGACCGCGGTGCACGAGATGCGCAGGTCAGGGAGATGGAGGATCTTGCGGTTCTCCGTGACGACCTTCCACTCCTCCCTGGAGTACCCGTTGTCGAGGAAGACGTCGATCTCGGGCAGCGCGTTGAACGCGATCGGGTGCGGATAGACGCTCGCGACCGGCGCCTCGCCGGCGACGTGCGCGCGGACCTGCGTCTCGAGTTCGGCCAGGGCGTCGGCGCCGGTGCCCGACACGGACTGGTAGGTGTCGACGACGACCCGTTCGAGCCCGACCGTGTCGCGCAGCGCCATCAGGACCGGGGCCAGCTGCATCGTCGAGCAATTCGGGTTGGCGACGATGCCCGGGTGGCCCTCGAGGTCGTCCGGGTTGACCTGCGAGACGACGAGCGGGATCGTCGGGTCCATCCGCCAGGCCGAGGAATTGTCGACGACGGTCGCGCCGCGAGCGACCGCGGCGGGTGCGAGCTCGCTCGACACGCCGGCGCCGGCCGAGAAGAGCGCGATGTCCACACCCTCGAAGGCGTCGGGGACGGCCTCGCCGATCTCGAGCGTGCGACCGTCGATGGACACGGTCCGGCCGGCCGACCGCCCGGAGGCGAGCAGGCGCAACTCACCGACCGGGAATTCCCGCTCGTTGAGGATCTGGATCATCGTCCGTCCAACGACGCCGGTCGCTCCGACGACGGCGACGGTGAGGGGGTCAGGGTTCATGGTAAGGCGCGGCTCCGCTCATCCTGTCGCAGGGTCGGGCACGGGCCGAAGTATAGCAGCGGGCCTTCTCCAACCGGCGTCGCAGCCGGTCGTGACCCCGACCGCAAACGAACGAGCCGCCGGTCTCCCGGCGGCTCGCACGTTGTCTCGCGGGGGAACCTACGCGACCGGATCCTTCGCCAGATGACGCTGCATCGCGGCCTTGCGCGACAGGTTGATCCGGCCCTGGCGGTCGACCTCGGTCACGACGACCATGACCTCGTCGCCGACGGCGACGACATCCTCGACGGTCGGGACGTGGTAGTCGGCCAGCTCGCCGATGCGAACCAGGCCTTCCTTGCCCGGCAGGATCTCGACGAATGCGCCGAAGCCCATGATCCGGGTGACCTTGCCGAGATAGAGCGAGCCGATCTCGACGTCGCGGGTGAGGCTCTCGATCCAGTTGATCGCCTTCCGGGCGTTCTCGCCGGACACGGCCGCGATCTCCACGGTGCCGTCGTCCTCGACGTTGATCTCGGTCTGGGTCTCTTCCTGGATCTTGCGGATCATCGATCCGCCCTTTCCGATGATCTCGCGGATCTTCTCGGGGTTGATCTTGATGGTGGTGATGCGTGGCGCGAAGTCGCTCATCTCGTGGCGTGCCTCGGGCATGACCTCGGTCATCTTGTCGAGGATCTCGAGCCGGGCCGCGAGGGCCTGTTTGAGACCGTCGCGGATGATCGCCTCATTGATGCCCTGGACCTTGATGTCCATCTGCAGGGCGGTGATGCCGTCCCGCGTACCGGTCACCTTGAAGTCCATGTCGCCGACCGAGTCCTCCTTGCCGAGGATGTCGGTCAGGACGACGAAGCGGCCGTCCGGCTCGCTGATGAGACCCATCGCCGCACCGGCCACCGGGGCCGAGATCGGCACGCCGGCGTCCATCAGCGCGAGCGTCGAGCCGCACGTCGAGGCCATCGAGGTCGAGCCGTTCGACGACATGCACTCGGACACGAGCCGGATGACGTACGGGAAGTCCTCGCTGCTCGGCAGGACCGGGATGAGCGCCCGCTCGGCCAGGTTGCCGTGTCCGATGTCGCGCCGGCTGGGGCCGCGCATCGGCTTGTTCTCGCCGGTCGAATAGGGCGGGAAGTTATAGTGATGGATGTAGCGCTTCTCGGTCCTGGGGCTGATCGTGTCGATGCGCTGGACGTCCGATGACGAGCCGAGCGTGGCGATGGTCAGCACCTGGGTCTCGCCGCGGGTGAACAGGCCGGAGCCGTGCGCGCGCGGGAGGACGCCGACGTCGACCGAGATCTGACGCAGCTCGGTCAGGCCGCGACCGTCCATGCGGATCCCCTCGTCGAGGGCGAGCCGGCGGGCGGTCTTCTTGTTGATGAGGTTGAACAGGGCCTTGCTGACGCGGGCCTCGCGACGGGCAGCCTCGGCGAGGGCCTTGCTGTCGCCGCCGGTGCGGGTCGCGCGGATCGACTCGGCAATGCCGTCGCGGAGCGCGGCGATGCGACCGGGAAGGTCGTTGCCGAACCAGATCAGCAGGTTGGCCGTCGCCTCGGCGTCGGGGAGGGCCCGATGCGCCTGGGCGAGCTCGATGCCGAAGAAATGCGACAGCGTGGGCAGCTTGTAGTTCTCGAGATCCGGATAGCCCTCGCGTGCGATCGTCAGGGTATCGAGGTAGCGACCCGACTCGAAGTGCGTGCCGTCGGCCAGCGCAGCCTCGATGAAGGCAAGGTCGAACCCGACCGAGTGACCGACGATGATCGAGTCACCGATGAACTTGACCGCGTCCTTTGCGGCGTCGGCCGGCTTCGGGACCTTCTTGACGTCGGCGTCCGTGATGCCGTGCATCTGGTTGCCGATGATCGGACGGCCCGGGTTGACCAGCGTCGACCATCGGTCGGTGATGACGCCGCCCTTGACCTTGACCGCGGCGATCTCGAGCAGGTCGGCCATCCCGGGGTCGGTGCCGGTCGTCTCGACGTCGACGATGACGAACTCGTCACCCGCGGCGACGCGGTCCGCAAAGTCGAGGACCGTGCCGGTCCCGGCCTCGAGGAACGGCGTGCTCTTGGCCTTGCCGACCGCCTCGCGAAGCTGCTCCTGGATGTCGATGAGCGGCTGGAGCGCGCGGTGACCGAACAGGATCGCCTCGGCCATGACGGACTCGGGCAGCAGCTTGGCACCCGCCTCGACCATCATGATCGCGTCGCGGGTGCCCGCGACGATGAGGTCGAGCTCCGAGTCGGCGAGCTCGCTGTAGGTCGGGTTGACGACGAACTCGCCGCCGATGCGGCCGATCCGGACGGCGCCGACCGGGCCGGCGAACGGGATCTCGCTGATCGTCAGCGCGGCCGACGCGGCAACCGTGCCGATGACGTCGGGCTCGTTCTCCTGGTCGGTGGAGAGGACCGTGATGACGACCTGGATGTCGTCCTTGTAGCCCTCGGGGAAGAGCGGGCGGATCGGGCGGTCGGTCAGGCGGGCGGCCAGGGTTGCCGCCTCGGACGCGCGGGCCTCACGCTTGATGAAGCCGCCCGGGATCTTGCCCGCGGCGTACATCCGCTCCTCGAACTCGACCGTGAGCGGGAAGAAGTCGAGGCCCGGGCGGGGATCGGACCGGTTGGCGGTCCCGAGCACCATGGTGTCGCCGTAACGGACGGTGACGGCGCCGCCGGCGAGGCGGGCGAGCCTGCCGGTCTCGATGGTCAGCGTTCGACCAGCGAATTGCGTCTCGAAGATCTGAGACAAGGGAAGGTTCCTCCTTGGTCGTGGAGGAGGACGACGACCTGCTGCAGATCGGCCGACTGGGCCTTGGGCGCCGGATGCGGCAGGACCCCGGTCTGTGCCGGGGTCCGGATGCGGCGACGCCTAGCGGCGGAGTCCGAGTCGTCCGATGACGACCCGGTAGCGCGCGCTGTCCTTCTTCATCAGGTAGGCGAGAAGGCGGCGGCGCTGGCCGACGAGCTTGAGGAGGCCGCGGCGCGAATGATTGTCTTTGGGGAAGCTCTTGAGATGCTCGGTCAGCTCCTTGATCCGCTCCGTCAGGAGCGCGACCTGGACTTCCGGCGATCCGGTGTCACCTTCCTTGGTGGCAAACCCGGTGATGATCTCCTGCTTCTCTTCCCGCGCGAGCGGCACTCGTTCCTCCGAACACGACGTGTTGACGTGATGTCTTCCATCTATGACCGGCGGATGGTAGCACGAAGTTGGAAACGTGGTCGAAGCCCTTCTCGACAGCCATCGTGCGCCCCAGGGCGGCTTCGGGCGTGGCTCGCCCGAGCATGGCTCGCCCGTCCCGTGCCCGGCCGGGCGTTCCCATCCGTGTGTCCGCCGCACCGTAGCGTGCGTGGCCCCTGATCGGTGATTGCGACGGGCACGGAGACGCCCTGCGAAGCCCTGGCGCCAAGCTAGCGCGCACGGCGCGCACGAATGAGAACGGGCGACGGCCGCGCTCAGCCGGTCGCGATCCGATGGCGCGCCCAGGCATACAGGGCGTCGTACACGGGGAGCTCCAGCTCGAGCTGACGCCGATCGTCGATCTCGAGCAGGGCGAACCCATCGGCGATGGCGAGCAGGCCGGCCAATTCGGGGGTCGAGGCGACGTCCTCCGCGACGTCCGCGCCATGTACGACCCGCGCCATGAGCCTGAGCGCCGGGTCGTCGAGCCCGTGGTCCGCGATCAGTGTCTCGAACGTGCACATCCCGTCCCGGTGCGTGTACCGGGCACCTGGGGCGTCGAACGAGATCGCGCCCTCGCGCTCTGCGTAGGCCAGCACGTCGTCGCGCGGGACGTAGACGATCTCGGCCGCTGGATCGATGAACGCCCGGATCAACCAGGGGCAGGCGACCCGGTCCGTCCTGGGGTGTTCGCGGGTGACCCATCGCATCGGCTGCTCCTCGTGCGGGCCAGATTCGCGTCCGTCCGGTCCACGGTACTGCGACGGCCCGCCCGTCGCTGCGGGACAATGACGACATGCCGCGACTGACGAGGATCTATACGAAGACCGGCGACGAGGGGAGGACCGGACTCGGTGGCGGCCAGCGCGTGCCAAAGGATTCCCAGCGGGTGGAGACTTACGGCACCGTCGACGAGCTCAACTCGCAGATCGGCGTGGCGCTGGCGACCGGGTTGTGTCAGCGGCTGTCCGGGGAGCTGCGACTCATCCAGAACGAGCTGTTCGATCTGGGGGCGGACCTCGCGACACCCGCCACGAGCCAGGCTCGCCACCCCGTCCCCACGGTCGAGCCGCGCCACATCGAGAAGCTCGAAGGGCTCATCGACGAGTTCAACGAGGTGGTCGGGCCGCTCACCAACTTCCTGCTGCCGGGCGGGGCGCCGGGAGCGGCCCAGCTCCATGTCGCCCGGACGGTCTGTCGCCGGGCCGAGCGGGCGGCCACCACCCTCGCCCGCGAGGAGACCATCGGCCCGACGGTCCTCCGCTACCTCAACCGGTTGTCCGACGCGCTGTTCGTCATGGCGCGCTACGAGAACCACGAACGTGGCGTCCCCGAACCGCTGTGGGAGCCCGGAACCTGATGTCGCTGCTGTCGAGGGTCAAGCACTGGTTCGTCGGATCGCCCGACGCCGACGACGCCACGCCGAGCCACGAGCCGCATGCCCCGCGTCACGAACGTCGCGAGGCCGGCCGCGAGCGCCACCACAAGACCGGCGAGCCGGCCTGGGAGGCGCACGACCGCGTCGACGAGGGCGGGCGGGGTACGAAGAACCCCGACGCCGCGCCGGAGATCCTCGGCGGCGGCTGAGCCGCGGCCGGTCAGCCCGCCCCGAGCTCGACGGTGACCCTTCGTTCGGCGACCTGGCCGAGCAGGTAGGCGTCCCCGCCCGCGATCTGCAGCGCGAGTGGCTCGCCGTCGACGCGGACGTCGTAGTCGCCGTCGGGCGGCAGGGCGATCGGCAGGCCGAAGTCGAGACGCGTCCGTCCGTCGACCGCGCCACCGATCGAGCCGGTGATGGTGACCGGCCGTCCGAGGAGCCTGGCCGCGCCCTCGAGGTCGCCGCCGGCGATCGCCGCGCGGATCGCCGAGCTCCTGACCTCCTGCCCGTCGAGCGTGAATGGCAGCACGACGACGACATCGAACCCGTCGCGCCCACCGAGCTCGGCGAGCGTCGTCGGGGTGCCTCGCCGCTCGTAGCCGAAGGCGGCGTCGGGTGTCATCAGGATGCCGCTCAGGACCACTCCGGCACGGATCCGTTCGACGAAGGCGTCGTACGGCGTCCGGCGCAGGACGTCGTCGAAATGCTGGACGACCGTGACGGCCACCCCGGCAGCCTCGAGTCGCTCCAGCCGCTCCTCCGGATCGAGCAGGAGGGCCGGCGCCGTCCCGCGCAGGACCTCGTCCGGGTGGTGGTCGAAGGTGATGACCGTCGGTTGCGCTCGTCGCGCGGCCGCCTCGGACACGAGATGCTCGAGGAGATAGGCATGTCCGAGGTGCATGCCGTCGAAGACGCCCACCACGACGAACGCAGGCCCGAGCTCGGGTCGAAGCGCATCGACCCCCAGGACCACGTCCATCGCGGGTCAGCCCACCGAGACGGGCGGCCGCGCGACCGGGGCGACGAACACCTTGTCCGGTGCGAGTCGTCCCGCCGACGCGGTGGCGATCGCGACCAGGGCGCCGTCGGGCGCCCGAAGGCGGTACTGCCCCGTCGGCTGCGGCAGGCCGGCGCTCGGTCGCACGAACTGACCACGCGCGATGGCCGCGACCTCGTCGGTCGTGAGGGTCACGACCGGGAAGCCGTCCAGGCCGGTGTCGAGCGGGCGAAGGAGCGGCACGATCCCGGCCGGTCCGTCGGCCGCGGCGGCCCGGATCTCGTCGAGCGGGGTCGCGCTGTCGAGCGTGAAGGGCCCCGAGGCGGTCCGCGTCAGCGCCCCGAGATACGCGGCGCCGCCGAGCATCGCCCCGAGGTCGCGGGCGAGCGCCCGGATGTAGGTCCCGGCGGAGCAGCCGACGTCGACGACCGCGATCGGGCGGTCCGGGTCGGTGTCGTCCCAGCTCACCAGGGTCATCGACTGGATCGTGACCTCGCGCGTCGCGAGCTCGACCGTCTCGCCCGCTCGCGCCAGCGCGTACGCCCGACGGCCTCCGACCTTGATCGCGCTGTAGGCCGGCGGTCGCTGCCAGATCGTGCCGATCAAGCCGGGGAGTGCCGCCTCGACGGCTTCGCGGGTCGGCGGCGGTCCGCCGGCCGGCGTGAGCTCCCCCTCCAGGTCGTCGGTCGACGAGGCGGCCCCGAAGCAGACCGTGGCGCGATAGGCCTTGCGATCGCCGAGGTGGTACTCGACGATCCGTGTGGCGTGCCCGAGGAAGACGGGCAGGACCCCGGCCGCGAAGGGATCGAGCGTTCCGCCGTGGCCGACCCGTTTGGTCGCCGCCAGCCGCCGCACGAGGGCGACGATGTCGTGCGAGGTCGGGCCGGCCGGCTTGGCGATGACGAGGATGCCATCCAGCCCCGGACCCAGCGACGATCGGGCCACGGTCAGCGCGCCAGTTGCGCGACGAGCCGATCCGCCTCGGCCAGGACCCTGGGGCGCGCCTCGGCCAGCGGCGCCTCCACGGTGGCGCCTGCCGCCCGAGCGTGCCCGCCCCCGCCGAACCGGCCGGTGAGGACTGTGGCGTCGACGCCGCCCGGCTTCGTCCGGACCGAGACCCGCGTCTCCGGGCCTGCTTCCTTGAACAGGATCGTCACCTCGGCCGCATCGGCCTGCGACAGCAGGTCGATGATCCCCTCGGAGTGGGCGCGGTCGGCACCGCTGGCGGTCAGGTCCGCCTCGGTCATGCTCGACCAGACGACCCGCCCGTCATCGGAGCTCTCGAGCCGATCGAGGACCATCCCGAACAGGCGCAGCTGCACGTCCGGCTTGGTGCGGTAGAGCCGGCGCGAGATGTCCGACAACGGTGCTCCAGCCTCGACCAGGGCTGCCGCGACGACGAGCGTCCGGGGAGTCGCATTCGAGTGGGCGAAGGTGGCGGTGTCCATGACGATGCCGGCCATCAGCGCCGCTGCCAGCCCGCCCGCGTCGGAGTCGAGGGGGACGCCGAGCCGGGCCGCGAGGAGGGTCACCATCTCGCACGTTGCCGCGGCGCGAGGGTCGATCCAGTCGGTCGCGCCGTCGGCGTCGTTCGATGCGTGGTGGTCGAGGATCACCCGCGGCAACCGCGCGAACAGCTCCGCGTGGCGGTCGGCGACGTCGCCGATCCGTTCGAGCGAGCCGCAGTCGGAGATGACCACGAGGTCGTACGGCGCGGCCGGATCCGGGTCGGTCCGGAAGCGCTCGACACCGACGATGAAGTCGTACAGCGGCGGGACCGGGTCGGTGCAGACCGGATCGGCCATCCCGCCGTTGGCCTCGATCAGCCGCACGACGCCCAGCGTCGCCCCCAGCGTGTCGGCATCGGGGTTCTCATGACCGACCGCCAGCACGCGTCGTGCTCCTCGCAGGCGATCGACGACGACCTGCGGGACTGCGTCGAGGTATGGGCCAAGGTCGACCGTCACCGCGAGCTCTTTCGCGACGCGTGGCGCGACGACTTGCGCGGCCCCGCCGAGCGCGAGGCCGTCCGGTGATCGCGCTGCCGCGGCGGGATCGGCGGTCGTACCGCCGAGGGCGGCTCGTCATCGAGATCCTCGGGTTGATGGAGTCGCGCGACCGGCGTCGGGAGCGACTCGGCGACCGGGACGTCGGGGTCGGGGACGGAGCCGGTCTCGATGTCCGCGAGCAGCCGGAGGATGCGCGTCCCGCGCTCGGCGGTGTCGTCGAGCTGGACGTGCAGGTCGGGGATGCGCCGGATCCGCAGCCGCGTCCCGAGTTCGTGGCGGATGAACGGCATCGCGTGGCGGAGCGCCGCGACCGCGGCGTCGCGCTCGGCGGGCTGGCCGATGACGCTGACCCAGACCTTGGCGTGGCGCAGGTCCGGCGTCGTCTCGACCGACGTGATGGTCGCGAACCCGACGCGCGGATCCGCGACCTCTTTGGCGATGATCGCCCCGATCTCCTGCCGAAGCAGCTCATCGACCCGTTCGGTGCGCTGGCTCATCGAACCCGGTCTATGTTCAGCCTGAGACCCGTGAGACCGTCTGCGACGTGAAACATTCGATGACGTCGCCTTCGATGATCTCGTGGAAATTGGCAAGCCCGATGCCGCACTCGTAGTTCGTGGCCACTTCGCGAACATCGTCGCGGAAGCGACGGAGGGACTCGATCCGGTCGGTGGCGATGACCTTGGAGCTCCGCCAGATGCGGGCGTTGCCGCCGCGGACGATCCGGCCATCGGTCACGAACGAGCCGGCGATGACCGTGTTCTTGCCGACGCGGATGACCTGGCGGACCTCCGCGCGACCCTCGACCACCTCGACGACCTCCGGCTCGAGCAGGCCCTTGAGGGCCGCCTCGACGTCGTCGGTCAGCTTGTAGATGATGTCGTAGAGCCGGACGTCGACCCCCTCGGCCTCGGCGGCGCGCCGCGCGGTCTCGGTGATCTTGGTGTTGAAGCCGACGACGATGGCATCCGATGCCGCCGCCAGCATGATGTCGTTGTCGGTGATGTCGCCGGCGCCCTCGAGCAGGACGTTGAGACGGATCTCGTCCTGGTCGAGCTGCTCGAGCGCATGGGTGATCGCGCCGAGCGAGCCGGACACGTCGGCCTTGAGGATGATCCGCAGCTCCTTGGCCTGGCCGGCCTGGATCTGGCTGTAGAGGTCCTCCAGGGTGGCGCGGCCACTCCCCTCCCCGCCCTTGGCGGCGGTCGCGGCCTTGCGCGCCTCGACCATCGTGCGGGCTTCCTTCTCGTCGTCGACGACGCGCAGGATGTCGCCCGCCTGGGGTACGTCGGAGAGGCCGAGGATGACGACGGCGCTGGACGGTCCGGCCCTGGTGACCCGCTTGCCCATGTCGTTCTCGAGCGCGCGGACGCGCCCGAACGTCTCGCCGACGACGATGATGTCGCCGACCTTGAGCGTGCCGGTCTGGACGAGCGCGGTCGCGACCGGGCCGCGGCCCTTGTCGAGCTTGGCCTCGACGATCGTGCCGATGGCCGGGCGCTTCGGGTTTGCCTTGAGCTCCTGGAGGTCCGCGACGAGCAGGATCATCTCGATGAGCTCGTCGAGACCGATCCGGGTCTTCGCGGAGACGGGCACGAGCGGCACGTCGCCGCCGTATTCTTCGACCACGATGCCGGCTTCGGTCAGCTCGGTCTTGACCCGGTCCGGGTTGGCATCGGGCTTGTCGATCTTGTTGAGGGCGATGATGATCGGGACCTTGGCCGCCTTCGCGTGACTGATCGCCTCGAGCGTCTGGGGCATGACCCCGTCGTCCGCCGCGACCACGACGACCGCGATGTCCGTGACCCGCGCGCCCCGGGCGCGCATCGCGGTGAACGCCTCGTGACCCGGCGTGTCGAGGAAGACGACGCGCTTGCCGTCCTTGACGACCTCGCTGGCGCCGATGTGCTGGGTGATGCCGCCGCGTTCACCGGCCGCAACCTCGGTCGTGCGGATGGCGTCGAGCAGGCTGGTCTTGCCGTGGTCGACGTGACCCATGACGGTCACGATCGGCGCCCGCGGCTGGAGCAGCGACGGATCGTCCTCTTCGTAGAGGACCTCCTTGGTGGCCTCGGCCACGAGGCCGTCGCCCTCGCCGTCGGTGCCGCCGGCGCCGACCGCCTCGGTCTCGGCCACTTCGTAGCCGAGCTCGCCGGCGACAAGCGACGCGGTGTCGCGGTCGATCAGCTGGTTGATCGTCGCGAAGATCCCGCTCTTGATGAGCTCGCGGATGATATCGGCCGGGTTGACCCCGAGCAGCTCCGCGAGTTCCTTGACGGTGATCGTGCCGGGCAGCTCGATCGCGCCGCGCTCCCGCGGGTCGAGCGTCTGGACGCCGGATCCCGCGAATGCGCCTTCTCGTCGCGGCGGCTTGCGGGGCCCGCGGCGGCCGCGGGTGCCGCTCCTACTCCTGGCCACGGGCTCCTCCTTCGATGGTCGTAGTCGTGTTGGTGAGGCCCCCGGCCAGCGCCGTGCGCAGGTCGGCCGGGAGCGGTGTGGTCAGCGCCCGGCTGAGAGCGCGCTTGGCGATCGCCTTGTCGAGGCATTCGGCGGTTCGGCAGATATAGGCGCCACGACCGGGCGCCCGGCCCGACTCGTCGAGGATGACCTCGCCGCTCGGCGTCCGGACGACGCGCATGAGGTCGCGCTTCGGACGGACCGTCCGGCACGCGACGCAGGATCGATTGGGGACGCGCCGTGGGGCGAACGTCCGTTCCGCCCGGCCTACGACGCCACCTCCCCGGATGGCACGGCCGTCTTCTTCGACGCGCGCTTCGGCTTGGTAGCGGGCTCGACCGCGGCCTCGACCGCGGCCTCGGGTGGCGTGACGTCGGCGTCCGCGGTCGCGGCGGCCTTGGCGGCCTTCGTGGTCGCGGTGGCCGTCGTGGTCGCCTTGGCCTTCGTGGTCGCGGTGGCCTTGGCGGTCCCGGTCGCCTCGCTGGCCTCGGCGGCCTCGGTCGCTGCCTTGCTGGTCACGCGCTTCGGCATCGGGGCCGGGGCAGCGGTCGCCGCGGCGTCGGACGCCTCGGCCGGCGACTCGACGGCGGCCTCGGACTCGGTCGCCGCGTCGGCCGCCGCGGCCTTCGCCTCGGCGACGGAGACGTCGCTGCGGATGTCGATCCGCCAACCGGTCAGACGGGCGGCCAGCCGCGCATTCTGTCCCTCTCGGCCGATGGCCAGCGACAGCATCCGCTCCGGGACGGTGACGCTCGCGATGCGGTGCTCCTCGTCGATGTCGACGGAGATGACCTGCGCAGGGCTCAGCGCGTTCGCAACGAACAGGCTGGCGTCATCGCTCCACGGGATGACGTCGATCTTCTCCCCGGACAGCTCGGCGACGACGGCCTGGACCCGCGCCCCGCGCTGGCCGACCGTGGCACCGACCGGATCGAGGCCGTCCTGGCGTGAGGCGACGGCCACCTTGGACCGGCTGCCTGCTTCGCGGGCGATCGCCTTGATCTCGACCGTGCCGCTGTGGATCTCCGGGACCTCGAGCTCGAACAGGCGCTTGAGGAACCCCTTGTGCGTCCGGCTGACGAAGATCTGCGGGCCTTTGGTGGAGCGCCGGACCTCGAGCACGAACGCCTTGACGTTCTGGCCGATCCGGTAGTGCTCGAGCGCGGACTGCTCGGTGGTCGCCAGGATCGCCTCGACGTTCTTGCCGACGTCGAGGATGATCGCGCGCGGCTCGACCCGATTGACCGTGCCCGTGATGAGCTCGCCCTCGCGGCTGGCGAACTGGTCGAAGACCTGGTCGCGCTCGACCTCGCGGATGCGCTGGAGGACGATCTGCTTGGCCGTCTGGGCCCCGATGCGCCCGAACACGTCGCCGTCGAGCTGCTCGGTCTCTACGAGGTCGCCGAGGTCGGCGCCCGCGTCGTAGGCACGGGCCTGCTCGACGGTCATCTCGGTGAACTCGTCCTCGATCTCGCCGACGACGCGGCGCGCGCGAAAGACCCGGATCTTGCCGGTCTCGGCATCGATCCGGACATGGATATCCTCGTCGCCGGCCACGCGCCGGTAGGCCGACTGGATGCCGTCCTCGACCGCTCCGATCAATTGCTCGCGCGAGATCTGCTTTTCGGCGTTGAGCTGGAGGAGGGCACCGACGAAGTCTCGACTCACGATGACCTCCGTTCGCTGTGCGTTGTTCAACGGCGACGCTCAAAAAGAAACGTGGGGGTCACCCACGTCGCGGAGCGGCCGTTCAGTTCGCAAAAGTATACACCCGGGAGCGTGGACGGCTCAACGGGTGGGTCCGGCGCAGTGGCGTAGCGTGTCTTGTGGGGTTTCGAATCGAGGGGGCGTACAACTTCAGGTGATTGCGACACCAAAGGAGTACGCCCGATGGCAACTGTACCCGCCCTGACCGAGCGCACCGAGGCGCAGCGCTGGCTGGAGGTCCGCGATGACGAGGGACTGTGGGGTGACCTGCGCCCGGAGCTGCGCGAGGCGGTCCGCGTGATCCTCGAGACGACCATGGAGGACGAGCTGGCGGCCGAGCTCGTGGCGGCCCGCTACGAACGCACGCCGTGGCGGACCGATACCCGCAACGGCGCCTACCACCGGACGCTCGTGACCGAGCTCGGGGCGATCATCGACCTGCGCGTCCCGCGCCGGCGACTCGTCCCCTATCGACCATCGTTCCTGGTCAGCGCCGCGCGCCGGACGACGACCGTCGACCGCGTCCTGCGCCAGGCGTTCCTGCGCGGGCTGTCGACGCGCGAGACGGCGGCGCTGGCCGAGACCCTGACCGGGGTGACCCTGTCGGCGACCGCCATCAGCCGGCTCACCCGGCAGCTCGACGAGCAGGTCGCCGCCTTCCATCGCCGACCGATCACGTTCGCCGCCCGCTACCTCCTCGTCGACGGGCTGTGGGTCTCGGTCCGAGCCAGCGCCCGGGCCAAGCGGCGGGTCGTGCTCGCGGCCTACGGCATCGACGAGACCGGCCGCCGGGAACTGCTCGACTATCGTCAGGCGGCGTCCGAGTCGAGCGCCGAGTGGACCCGCTTCCTCGGCTCGCTGGTGGCCCGCGGACTCGACCCCGAGACGGTCCGCCTGGTCACCGCCGACGGGGCCGATGGGATCGCCGCCGCGGTCGCCGAGGTCTTTCCGGCCGCCGACCTGCAGCGCTGCTGGACGCACCGCATCCGGAACCTCCTCGACGCCGTCCCGCTCGCCGAGCGACGCGCCTGCCTGGTCGGGCTGCGGGCCATCTATCGGGCCCGCACGCGACGAGCCGCGGTCGCCGCCTACTGGCGCTGGGCGACCCGCTGGCGAGCCCGCCATCCGATCCTGGTCCGTCGCCTCGAGGCCGACCTCGACGACCTGCTCGCGGTGTTCGCCCTGCCGGAGCCGATCCGGCGCAGCCTGCGCACGACGAACCTCATCGAACGCGCCTTCCGCGAGCTCCGCCGGCGACTCCGGCCGATCGGTGCGCTGGCCGACCGGCGCTCAGCCGACCGGATTCTGTATGGCCAGGTGATCAGGCTCAACGAGCTCCTGGTCCGACGCCCCCTCGCCACATTCACACAAGAGACTTGACGTCAGCGGCCGGCGCCGGACTGTTCGCGACGCGCACGAGGCTTGACCGTGAGCCGCTTCCCCGCGCCGCGGCCCGAGATCCGCGGCCCGAGCCGCAGCCCAGCCGCTGGAACGGAGGCGACCCATCGAACGGAGATCCTCGGCTTCCGACGCGGGTCGGCCCGTTGATGTGCCATGGGACACCCGATCTCGCCCTTGGAGCCACCCGCGTCGCGGTCCTTCGTCGGATGGCTCGCCGGCGATCCGGGTCGTTCAACGGGCGCCCATCGGCTGGCTCCCCAACAAGCTGGATTGATACCCGATGCTCGAGTTCGATCGATCCTGGACCGTCACCCTGGACGGCATCCCGCATACCGTGCGCATCGAGTACGCGGCGATGTTCGGCTGGATGTCCATCTTCATCGACGGAGTCCGCGTCGCGCGCCGCTGGCGCGAATGGCAGTCCGTGTGGGGCGGGGCCGAGGTTTCGTGCACCGTGGATGGCCATCGCCTTGATGCTCGGGTCACGCAGCCCTACGGGCGCCAGGAATATTCGTTCGCTCTCCGGGTCGATGGCGCGCTTCAACCAGGGAGCGACGACCTGCCGCCACCTCGGGCCGTCAAGCGGAACACGATCGTTGCCTTGGGCGTGCTTGCGCTCGTTGTCGCGGTCTTCACGCTGGTGGTGCAACTTCGGTAGGCGCGTCCACCGGCGGGAACCGCTGCGCCACGTACCCCTCGAGGATCTCGATGAACTCGGCCACCAGCCCGTCGCCACGCAACGTACGATCGAGGCGGCCGTCGATGAATACCGGTGCGACCGGCTCCTCGAAGGTACCCGGCAGGCTGATCCCGATATCCGCGTGCTTCGACTCGCCAGGCCCGTTCACGACGCAACCCATGACCGCGACGCGGAGGTCCTCGGCGCCTGGGTGGGTCTCGCGCCAGACGGGCATCTGCTCCTTGAGGTGGGCCTGGATCTGCTGGGCCATCTCCTGGAAGAAGGTCGAGGTCGTGCGGCCGCAGCCGGGGCAGGCCGAGACCTGCGGCAGGAACGAGCGGAGACCGAGCGACTGGAGGACCTGCTGGGCGATCTCGACCTCACGCTCGCGGGGTGCGCCCGGCTCGGGGGTGAGCGAGACCCGGATCGTGTCGCCGATCCCCTCGTTGAGCAGGATCGCGAGGCCCGCGGTCGAGCCGACGACGCCCTTGTCGCCCATGCCGGCCTCGGTCAGGCCGAGATGCAGGGGGTAGTCGCTCCGTGCGGCCAGCAGGCGATAGGTGTCGACCAGGTCGCGCACGCCCGACACCTTCGCCGACAGGATGATCCGGTCGTGGCGCATCCCGGTCGACTCGGCCAGCTCGGCCGATCGCATCGCCGACTCGAGCATCGCGTCGATCATGACGTCACGGGCATCGCGCGGAACGTCGGCTCGTGCGTTGCTGTCCATCAGCTCGGTCAGGATGGCCTGGTCCAGCGAGCCCCAGTTGACCCCGATCCGGACCGGCACCCCGTTGTCATTGGCGATCCTGATGATCGTCGTGAAATGCTCGTCGTGGCGCTTCGCGCCGACGTTTCCGGGGTTGATCCGGTACTTGGCGAGCGAGGCGGCCATCTCCGGGTAATCGGCGAGGAGCTTGTGCCCGTTGTAGTGGAAGTCGCCGACGATCGGCACGTCCACGCCGAGCCCGCGGACCTTGCGGACCATCTCCGGGACGGCGGCCGCGGCCTCGTCCGAGTTGACCGTCACGCGAACGAGCTGCGAGCCGGCATGCGCGAGGCGCGCGACCTGGATGGCCGTTGCGTCGGCGTCGGCGGTGTCGGTGTTGGTCATCGACTGGACGACGACCGGGTGGGCCGAGCCGACTAGCACGCCGCCGACGTCGACGCTGACTGTCGGGCGACGTCGCGGCCGAAGGGCGTCCGGGGAGCTCATCGAGCGATCAGGTCCCCCCGCCGAGACCGCGCGCGATGTCGAAGGTCGTGATCCAGATGATGAAGGCGAACAGGAACACGAAGCCGACCATGTAGGTGAGCTGCTCGGCCCGCACGCTCATCCGTGCGCCGAGGAACCGCTTGAGCGTGATCATCAGCATGCGGCCACCATCGAGCGGCGGGAACGGGAGGATGTTGACGACCGCCAGGTTGGCCGACAGCACCCCGGCGACCCAAAGCGTGAACAACGGTCCGAGCTGCCAGAAGATGTCGCCGATCTGGGTGGCGATGCCGACCGGGCCCTGGACCGGTGGCGCCTCGGTCGGGCGGTTGACGATCGATTCGGCGAGCGCACCGAGCCCGCCGACGATCAGCCCGAGCGCGTCGACGGTGCGCTGCGCGCCGATCCGGACCGCCTCGCCGACGCTGTAGTGGAGCGGATCCGGCAGAACGGCCGCCGTGGACCGTTCGATGCCGAGCGCGCCGTGCTGCGCGTCGATCTCGCTCTCTTGGCGCAGCGTCACCGCGACCTGCCCGATGGTCCCGTCCGTCGCCGACTTGACGCCGAGCATGACGGTCTCGCCGGCGTGCGAGCGCAGGTCGAGCAGCGGCGAGACCCGGTCGAACGCCACGTACGTCTTGCCGTCGATGGTGACGATCGTGTCGCCCGCGACGATCCCGGCCGCCGCTGCGGGCGAACCTGCCTGGACACCACCGACCTGGACGCCGACCGCCGGATCGCCATACAGCGCGATGCCGGTGAAGATCGCGAAGGCGAGCAGCACGTTCATGGCGACGCCCGCGACGAGGATGACCATCTTGGTGAGGTAGCGCTGCGCCGAGAACGAGCTCGGGTCGTCGGCGTCGGTGCCGTCCTCGCCCTCGAGCTTCACGAAGCCGCCGATCGGCAGCCAGTTGAGCGTGTAGACGGTCGCGCCGTCGCCCTTCGAGCGCAGGACCTTCGCTCGCGGCGGGAACCCGATCCCGAACTCGAGCACGCGGACGCGGAACGCCCGGGCCGTGAAGAAATGGCCGAGCTCGTGGATCACCACGAGGATGCCGAGGATCAGGATGAACAGGACGATCGTGACGATCGACTGGAAGAAACCGGTCACGCAGGTGCTCCGAAGCGGGTCGTGGCGAATGCGGCGCGCACCTCGAGGTCGAGCGCGACGAGCCCATCGACATCCGGCGCGCCGGCGCCGGCCCCCCGAACCGCTCGAGGGCGGCCTCGAGCAACGCCGGGATGCCGGTGAAGCCGAGCGTCCCGGCGAGGAACCGCGCGACCGCGACCTCGTCGGCGGCGATGAGGGCGGCGGAAGCGCGCGGCCCAAGCCGGCCCGCATCGCGGGCGATCCGCAGCGCCGGGAAGCGCGTCTCGTCGGGCGCCCGGAAGTCGAGCCGGCCGGCGGCGATGAGATCGGGCGGGGCTGCCGGTGACGGCCGGCGGTTGGGGTATGTCAGCGCGTACTGGATGGGGAGTCTCATGTCGGGGGTGCCCAGCTGGGCCTTGACGGAGCCGTCGACGAACCGGACGGCGGAGTGGACGACGCTCTGCGGATGGATGACGACCTCGATGGCGTCGTAGTCGACATCGTACAGCCAGTGCGCCTCGATGACCTCCAGGCCCTTGTTGGCGAGTGTCGCCGAGTCGATCGTGATCTTGGCGCCCATCGTCCACGTCGGGTGACGGAGCGCCTGCTCGGGGGTCACCGCCGCGAGCGTCGCGGGGTCGGTGTCGAGGAACGGACCGCCCGAGGCGGTCAGGATCAGGGCTGCGACGGCCGTCATCGATTCGCCGACGAGCGACTGCCATATGGCCGAGTGCTCGGAGTCGATCGGGCGGAGCCAGGCCAGCGGGCTGGCATACGGATCGCCGGGACGCGTCGCCCCGACGCCCGCGGCCAGCCCGCGGGCAAGCGGCATGACGAGATGGCCGCCGGCCACCAGCGTCTCCTTGTTGGCCGTCGCCACGACCTTCCCGGCACGCAGCGCGGCGAGCACCGGGCGGAGGCTGACCACGCCGCCGGTGCCGACGACGACGAGGTCGACGTCGTCGCGTGTCGCGAGGGCCTCGAGCGCATCCGCCCCGCCGACCCGTTCCGTCCCGGGCGGCAGGTCCAGGCCGGCCAGCGCCGTGCCATCGGCGAGCGCGACCGCGACCGGCCGCAGGCGCGCCGCCTGGTCGGCCACGAGACGGGCATTGGAGCCCGTGGCGAGCGCCACGACGCGGAACGCGTCCGGATGGGCCGCGAGCACGTCGACCGCCTGGCGGCCGATCGAGCCGGTCGAGCCGAGGAGTGCGACGCCGCGAGGTCGATCCCCTGCCCCGCCCGGCTCAGCCGATGAGGGCAACGACATACAACGTCACGACGGGAGCGGCGAACACGAAGGAATCGACCCGATCGAGCATCCCGCCGTGGCCGGGGATCAGCGTCCCGGAATCCTTGGCGCCGGCAGCCCGCTTGATCACCGACTCGGCCAGGTCGCCGGCCTGGGCGGCGAGGGCGGTCAGCGGGCCGAGGGCAAGCGCGTTGACCGGGTTCTGCCCCAGCGCCCAGAGCATGACCGCGACCACGAGCGTTGTCGCGACGACTCCGCCGAGCACGCCCTCGACCGTCTTGGACGGCGAGATGTGGGTCAGGAACTTCGTCCGCCCGATGTTCTTGCCGACCAGGTACGCGCCGGTGTCGTACGACCAGACTGCGAAGATCAGGAGCAGGATCCAGCCGCGCTCGGATCCGATCACGCTCAGCGGCGAACCGGCCGGGATCGCTGGCGCGACCATGCCGAGTCGGATCAGGAACGCCAGGAGCGAGATGTACAGGGCGCCGAAGACCGTGGACATCCACGCCTGGAGCCCATCGGTGGGATCCACCTTGGTGAACGAGGCGATGGCGGTAAGGACGATCCCGACCGCGACAAGGAGCAGACCGCTGCTCTCGAGCACCTCGGGGACGGCGGCGTCGAGCACGATGACCAGCGCGAGGGCCGTGCCGAGGGCCGCGAACGGCCCGTAGCCGGCGCGCTTGAGGAGACAGAAGACCTCGATCGCGGCGAGGGCGGTGATGAGCGCGACGGCCGCGGCGAGGACGACACCGCCGAAGGCGAGGACCACCAGCAGGACCGGCACGAGCACGGCGGCGCTGACGGCTCGCTGACGCATCTCCCCTGGTCCGTCCGCTCAGCGCCCGAAGCGGCGATGGCGGCTGGCGAACTCGAGGAGCGCGGTGTCGAACGCGTCGGGGCCGAAATCGGGCCACAGCGCGTCGCAGGAGTAGAACTCGGCGTAGGCGGATTGCCAGATCAGGAAGTTGGAGAGCCGCTGCTCTCCACCGGTCCGGATCACCAGGTCGGGGTCGGGCAGGCCGGCGGTATAGAGGGCCGCGCTGATCACGCCCTCATCGATCTCCTCGGGCGTGATGCCGCTCGCGGCGAGTCGCCGGAATGCGTCGACCAGCTCGGTCCGACCGGCGTAGTTGAACGCGATGTTGAGCTGCAGACGCTCGCCGCCGGCCGTGGCGTCGAGCGCCTCGCCGATCGAGGCCCGGGTCGCGGCGGGCAGCTCGTCGAGCCGGCCGAGCAGACGGACGCGGACGCCCTGCGCGCGAAGCTCGTCCGTCTCGCTCCGGATCGCCGCCTCGAGGAGTCCGAACAGCCCGGTGACCTCCTCGTCCGAGCGGGCCCAGTTCTCGCGGCTGAACGCATAGAGGGTCATGACCGGGACGCCGCGCCGAACGGCGTGCTTGAGCAGGTTGCGGATCGCCTCGACGCCCGCGGCGTGGCCGTCGAGCTCGGGAAGATCGCGCTGGCGCGCCCAGCGTCGGTTGCCGTCCATGATGATCGCCACGTGCCGGGGCAGATCCTCGGGTGGCAGGAGCGGAATCTCGCCCGTCGGGATCGCGGGGGTCGCATCGGCCTCCCCACGGGGCGCCGTTTCATGCGCCGCCGGCGGCGCGTCGGTCGGCCTGGCGAGGTGGACGTGAGCCACTAGACCTCGAGGACCTCCTGTTCCTTCGCGGCGCCGACGCGGTCGACGTCGGCGATGTGCCGATCGGTCGTGCGCTGGAGAGTCTCCAGCTGGCGATGACCCTCGTCCGTACCGACCAGCCCGTCCCGCTCTTCCTTCTTGAGTTGGTCCGCAGCATCCCGGCGCAGGTTCCGGATCTCCACCCTGGCCTCCTCCATCCGCTTGTGGACGACTCGCACCAGGTCCTTGCGCCGCTCCTCGGTGAGCGGCGGGATGTTGAGCCGGACGACCGTGCCGTCCACGTTCGGCATCAACCCGATGTCGCTCTTCGTGATGGCCTTCTCGATCGCGCCGAGGACGCCGCGGTCCCATGGCTGGATCACGATCTGATGCGGCTCCGGGACGCTGATCCCGGCGAGCTGGTTGAGCGGGGTCGAGGTCCCGTAATACTCGACGTGGATGCGCTCGACGAGCGCCGTCGAGGCGCGGCCGGTCCGGATGCCCTGGAAGTCACGCTCCATGGCTTCGACGGCACGGCCCATCTTGTGGTCGGTGTCGGCGAGGATCTCGCTGCTCATGCTGGCGCACCTCCGGCGGCGCCCGCGGCGCCCGAGATGAGGGTCCCGACCGACTCGCCGGCGGCGACCCGCGTGATGTTGTCAGGCCGGTTGAGATCGAAGACGACGATGGGCAGGTCGTTCTCCATGCACAGGCTGACGGCCGTCGCGTCGAGCACCTTGAGCTGATCCCGAAGCAGGTCCGCGTAGTCGAGGTGAGCGTAGCGCTGTGCGTCGGGGTGTGCCATCGGGTCTTTGTCGTAGACGCCGTCGACCTTGGTGGCCTTGAGCAGGATCTCGGCGTTGATCTCGACCGCGCGAAGGGCGGCCGCTGTGTCCGTGGTGAAGTACGGGTTGCCGGTGCCGGCCACGAACAGGGCGACGCGGCCCTTCTCGAGGTGGCGGATCGCCCGACGACGGATGTACGGCTCGGCGACCTCGTTCATGGCGATCGCGGTCATGACCCGGGTCGGGACACCGGCGCGCTCGAGGGCGTCCTGGAGCGCCAGCCCGTTCATGACCGTGGCAAGCATGCCTATGTAGTCGCCCGTCGCCCGGTCCATCCCGCGCGCCGACGCCGCAAGGCCGCGGAAGATGTTGCCGCCGCCGACGACGATGCCGACCTGCACGCCGAGGCCGTGGATCTCCGCGACCTGGCGGGCGATGAACGTGCAGACGGCCGGATCCACGCCGTACGGGCGGTCGCCGAGGAGCGCCTCGCCGGAGAGCTTGAGCAGGATCCGGCGGTAGCGCAGGGGCCGGGCGTCGGCGGCGTCGGTCACAGCTCCTCCCCGAGCGCGTAGCGGGTGAACCGGCGGACGCGGATGTTCTCCCCGATCGTCGCGATCTTGTCGGTGATCAGGTCGCGCACGGTGCGCTCCTCGTCGCGGAACGGCTGGTCGTAGAGGCAGACCAGCGAGTGCCACTTCTTCAGCTGGCCCTCGACGATCTGGGGGCGGATGTTCTCCGGCTTCTTCTGGGTGGCCTCGTCGCCGAGCAGCTCCGCCTGCTTGGCGGCCAGGTCGGCCGGCGGGATCGCGTCGGCGTCGACGTACAGCGGCGCGAGCCCGGCAACCTGGACCGCGAGGTCGCGGACCAGCTTCTGGAACTCGTCCGTCCGGGCCACGAAGTCCGTTTCGCAGTTGACCTCGATGAGCACGCCGACGCGACCACCCGTGTGGATGTAGCTCGAGACGAGCCCCTCGCGGGCCTCGCGTCCCGACTTCTTGGCAGCCGCCGCGAGGCCCCGCTCGCGCAGGATCGCGATCGCCCTGTCGACGTCGCCGTCGGCCGCGGTCAGCGCGCGCTTGCAGTCCATGAAACCCGCGCCGGTTCGTTCGCGCAGCTCCTTGACGAGCTCCGCAGGGATGTCCGCCATACCTGTTCGTACTCCTGTCTCGCGGCGGCCTGCTGCGGTCGCCGGCGTGTGTCTTCGTGCGCGCCGGGAGCTGCCGGCGGCGGTTCAGCCGGCCGGGGTCCCGGGGACGGCGTCCTCGTCGTTCTTCTCGGCCGCTTCACGGGCAAGCTCGGCGGCGATCTCTTCGGGTGTGGCCTCGGGGGGCGCCTCGGACACGGCGGCCTCGGCGCGCGCCACGCGGTCGCCGGGCAGCAGGTCGTCATCGTCGGCGTCCGGCTCGAACGAGAGCGCGGCGCCACCGGCAAGCGCCGCGACGAGCTCGTCGGTCGCGCCGGGGACTTCGTCGTCGACCTCGGGCATCGCCATGGCCTCGATCTGCTCGGGCTCCGTGGCGCTCCGCGCGGAGCGCTCGCGGGCACCCTCGATCGCGGCATCGGCGACGAGCGTGCACAGCAGCCGGATGGCCCGGATGGCGTCGTCGTTGGCCGGGATGATGTAGTCGAGCTCGTCGGGGTCGACGTTGGTGTCACCCGTGCCGACGACCGGGATCTCGAGCTTGTTCGCCTCGGTCACGCCGATCCGCTCGCGGTGCGGGTCGACGATGAAGATCGCGCCGGGCAGGCGCTTCATCTTGCGCATCCCGCCGAGCGTGCCCTGGAGCTTGACCATCTCCTCGGTCAGCTTGGCCGCTTCCTTCTTGGTCATGCGCTCGAAGTCGCCGTTCGCCTGGCGCGCCTCGAGCTGCTCGAGCAGGCCGATCCGCTTCTTGATCGTGACGAAGTTGGTCAGCATGCCGCCGAGCCAGCGCTTGTTGACGTACGGCTGGTTGGCGCGAGTCGCCTCCTGGGCGACCGGCTCCTGAGCCTGCTTCTTGGTGCCCACGAAGAGGACCTGATCGCCGCGCGCGACCGTCTCGCGCACGAATTCGAGGGCGACGTCCAGGCGTTGGACGGTCTGGGCGAGATCGATGATGTGGATCCCATTGCGCTCGGCAAAGATGAACGGCTTCATCTTGGGATTCCAGCGACGGGTCTGGTGGCCGAAGTGGACCCCGGCCTCGAGCAGCTGCCGCATCGAAACGGATGGCACGGTGCGCGACCTCCTGTCGGTTGCTTCCTCCGTGAACCTCGTCGCCGGGGGCCGGTGACCCATCCGGGCCCGCCGGCACCGTCCCGGTCGGAACGGTTCGCGTGTGTGCTCCACGCCTGGGGCGCGGGCGATGCTGGGCGATCGGCTCGGGCGGACCCGGACCGGGCGGGAGTGTAGCACGGGTCGGGCCGGGAGCCCGCAACATCGTCTCGCTACATCGCGTGCCGATGATGACGCACACGATCCCCGGGCTCGACCACGACCAGATCGAACCTGAGCGGAAGCCGCGGGACGGGCGACCCGTCCGGGAGCACGCCCCGGTCCAGCAGCCCGTAGGCCGCCGCCCGGACGCGGACCCGCTTGCGATGGTCGACGGTCTCCTCCGGAAGACCGAAGTCGCGGCCGGCGCGCCAGCGGACCTCGACGATGACGAGCGCGGCGGGTGGACCCGGGTCGACCGCCACGAGGTCGAGCTCGTGACGGCCGACATGGACGTTCCGCGCCAGGACGGTCCAGCCAGCTCCCGCGAGCCGCGACGCGACGAGCGCCTCGGCGGCATCACCCGCCTGCTGTGCCGTCGTTCGAGCCGGGTCGCCGGGTCGGTCCGCCATTGCGCCATCCTGCCGATCGGCACTCACTCGCGGCTTATGCCGGCACGTCACGATCGTCCTCGACCGAGGCTTGACACTCACGAGGCAAAGGCATATATATCGTCACACGATATAGCGGTCATCGTCCGTGTTGGTCCCATGACGGACAGCAGCTGGCCGGAACGCCCGGCGTGGCAGGAGGACCTCGGTGAGCTTCCTCGAGCGGGTGGACCAGAGCATCCGCCGCAGCGTCGTGTGGCGCTCGCTCTTCCGCCAGCCCTACCCACGCGACGAGCGCTCGCGCGCCTACGCGGTCATGAACAACGTGTTCCTGCACATCCACCCGGTGCGCGTCCGCCAGCACGCGGTCAAGTTCGCCTACACGTTCTGTCTCGGCGGGCTGTCGTTCTTCCTGTTCCTGGTGCTGACCGTGACCGGCGTGTACCTGATGTTCTTCTACGTGCCCTCGGCCACCCAGGCGTACACCAACATCCTCGAGATCCAGAGCCAGGTGACGTTCGGCCTCCTGACCCGCAACATCCACCGCTGGGCGGCCCATCTCATGGTCTTCTTCGTGTTCCTGCACATGATGCGGGTGTTCTATCACGGGGCCTACAAGCCGCCGCGCGAGTTCAACTGGGTCGTCGGCGTGGTGCTCCTCTTCCTGACCATCATGCTCAGCTTCACCGGCTACCTGCTGCCGTGGGACCAGATCGCCTACTGGGCCATCACCATCGGCTCAAATTTCGGGTCGTACTTCCCGATCGTGAACTCACCGACGCGGGCCATCCTGCTCGGCGGTCTGGAGGTCGGCCAGAACACGCTCCTCCGCTTCTACGTCGCGCACGTGGTCTTCCTGCCCCTGATCGCAGCCGTGTTCCTGGCCGTCCATTTCTGGCGGATCAGGAAAGACGGCGGGATCAGCGGGCCGCTCTGACGCAGGCCTTCAGGGACCGGCGGGCGCCGCAGGCTCCAGCACGGCGAGATCGAGCGCATCGAGCATGGCGTCGTCGGCCATGACCGGCACGAGCTCGCGCGCCAGCATCTCGTACGTCGTTTCGGACGCCGCAGGATCGGCCAGCAGGTCGAGGTCGAGCTGGTCCCCGGCAAGCGTCCGCTGGAGCGCCAGGAACGAGCGCCGGTGGAACGGGGTCAGGCCGTGACGTCGGATCGCCTGGCGATGCTCGAGCGTGGCATACCCCTGGTTGCGCTCCCAGCCGTAGCCCGGGTAGCGGCCCGCCAGCCGCTCCATCATCCGGTCGCGGACGACCTTGGCCACGACCGACGCACAGGCGATCGAATAGACCTTGGCGTCACCGTCCACGATCGCGGAGTACGGCCCGACCTGCGCCTCGAAGCCCGCGATCCGGTTGCCGTCGACCAGCACGTGGTCATGCTCGCCGATGCGGGCGATCGCGCGGCGCATCGCGAGGTGCGTCGCGTGATAGATGTTGAGCTGGTCGATCTCGCGCACCGACGCGGCACCGATCCCGACGGCGACGGCACGCGCCCGGATGAGCGGGGCGAGCCGCTCGCGCTGGATCGCGGACAGGGTCTTGGAATCGCGAACGCCCGGGATGCGGTGGCACCCCGGGCGCATGATCACGGCCGCTGCGACGACCGCCCCGCACGTCGGCGCGACGCCGACCTCATCGACGCCGACGACCCGGACCAGCCCGTCGTTCCAGAGTCGGCGCTCGTGGCGAAGGGTCGGGACGATCGGAGCCATCGGCGTCTAGCCTACCGGAATCGGAGGGGCCCGCCGTCGGCGGCGGTTCTGTGGCCCCGGCCTCGCTTGCCCGCCCCGGGCGCGTGTCCGCCCGCGCCGCCTGCCGCCTGAGACGTCTGCAACCGGCGACTGTGCTGCCTCCAGCAGCCTCTCCCGCGGGAAGGCATCTACAACGGGACGCTGGGAGCGCGGAGCGCGGCGAACGCGGGCGTGACGCCCGCGTGGGATCAGCCGTTGGTGCGCCGTTCGCGGAGGGTGGCCGCCTTGCCGACGCGGTCGCGCAGGAAGTAGAGCTGCGCCCGCCGGGCGACGCCGTGGCGGATGACCTCGATCTTCTCGATCCGCGGGCTGTTGATCTTGAACGTCCGCTCGACGCCCACACCCGACGCGATGCGACGGACGGTAATGGAGCGGGTGATGCCGCCGCCGCGCAGGCGCATGACGGTCCCCTCGAAGACCTGGATGCGCTCGCGATTGCCCTCGACGACCTTGGCCGACACCTTGACGGTGTCACCGGTGGCGAGTGCGGGGAGGTCGGTTCGAAGCTGGTCCTGGACGATCTCGTCGAGCACGGTCACGGGGCGGTTCCTGACTCATCTGGGCAGCCGCGGCTGCGGGCGGGACTTCGGAAGCGACGCGGGCGGGCGTCGGCGGCGGAGTATAGCACGGCCTCGCGGGCCCCAGTCCTCGACCGTTCCAGTCCTCGGCCGTCTCAGTCCTCGGCCGCCAGATCGGGTCGACGGTCGCGCGTTCGCTCGATCGCCTGCTCGCGCCGCCAGCGCTCGACGGCGCCATGGTCGCCCGAGGTGAGGACGGCCGGGACGCCCATCCCGCGAAAGACGGCCGGTCGCGTGTACTGCGGGTATTCCAGCAACCCGTCGGAGAACGACTCGTCGGCGACCGACGCCGCCTCGATGGCGCCGGGCAGCAATCGGAGGACCGCGTCGATGACGACCAGGGCCGGCAGCTCGCCACCGGTCAGGACGTAGTCGCCGATCGACAGCTCGAGATCGACCAGCATGCGGATCCGCTCGTCGACGCCCTCGTAGCGGGGACATACGAAGATGAGATGCGATCGTGTGGCCAGATCCGCAGCCCGCGCCTGGCGGAAGACCTCGCCGATCGGGTCGAGCAGGATCGTCGTCGAACCGTGGCGCCGGAGCGCCTCGAGGGCGTCCGCCACCGGTTCGGGCCGCAGGATCATCCCGGCTCCCCCGCCGTACGGCGCGTCGTCCACCGAGCGGTGACGCCCGATCCCCCATTCGCGCAGGTCGTTGATCCGGATGGTGGCGAGGCCCTGCTCCTGGATCCGGCCCGGGATGCTCTCCGCCAGCGGCCCGTCGAACATCGCCGGAAAGAGGGTCAGGACGTCGATCTCGAGGGTCATGCGGACGGCTCGGTCGTGGGCGGTTCTGGCGCCTCGCCCGCCTTCGTGCGCCGCGTCCGCCGCCTGGGCGCCTTCGGGCGGTCGGGATCCGGCGTCCGGGATCGCCGCGGCCGGAGATCCAGCGATTCGGCATCGACCACGATCTCCCCGCGGCGCGGGGCGAAGACGCGGATGAATGCCCGGACGGCCGGGAGGTCGAAGCTGCCGAACGGCCCGCCGTCGACGGTGAAGACCTCGGTCTCGCCGATGCGGTAGATGTCGCGCACGGTCCCGAGCTCGGTGCCGTCGATGCCGCGTACCGCGCACCCGATGACCTCGTGCCAGTAATACGACCCGCGCGCCAGATCCTGGTCCGGGACCACGACCGATTCGAGATAGGCGCCGCGGAGCGTGTCGGCGCCGTCGCGGGTGGTGATCTCGCGGAAGCGCAGGCGCCAGCCCGGGCCGTCCACGATCTCGGTCGCCGCCGCGATGGTCAGCGGACGCTCGTCGCCCTCGCGGAAGAGGACCCCGCCGACCACGAAGCGATCCTCCGGGCGGTCCGTCAGGACCTCCGCGCGGACCGCACCATTGAGCCCGTGGACGCCGCGCACGAGGGCGACCACGAGCCGTTCGTCGACGCTCAGAGGATCTCGAGCTGGACCGGTTCGCCGTCCCGGGCGGCGGTCACCTTGAGCAGGGTCCGGAGCGCCTTGGCCACGCTGCCGTTGCGCCCGATGACCTTGCCCATGTCGTCCTCGGCGACGTGGAGCTCGATGACGGTCGCGCCGTCCTCCTCGACGACCTCGACGGTCACCGCGTCCGGGTCGTCGACCAGCGACTTCGCGACGTACTCGACCAGATCCTTGGCTGCCATCGTCTCGACCCCTACTTGGCTGCGGGCACGATGCCCGCGTTGCGGAACAGGCGCAGGACGGTGTCCGACGGCTGGGCACCCTTGGCCAGCCACGACTTCGCCGCCTCGGAATCGACGACGAACTCGACCGGCTCGGTGCGCGGGTTGTAGTGGCCGATGATCTCGATCGCGCGCCCATCACGGGCGCTGCGGCCGTCGGCGACGACGACGCGATACGTCGGCTGCTTGGTGGCGCCGACGCGCGTCAGCCTGATACGGACTGCCATGGGTGTGCCGATCCTCCTGTGTCGGGCGCTTGGGGACGCCTCGCTACTTGACCGTGATGATGACCGTGGACGTCGTCAGCCCCGACCCGGTCGAGTTGGACGCGAACAGCGCGTCGAACGGGACGAGGAACGGCTTGACGTCAGTGTCGTACTTCGTCAGCGCGGCCGGATCGCCGCTGGCGATCCATTTCTCGGCGATCCCGCGGATGGCCGCCAGGTCGACGAAGGCCGAGCTCGTGCCCGGACCGACCCGGTCGGCGAGCCGCTTGTACTGCGGGTCGGATGCGAGCGACGTCGCGTCGGTCGTGTCGAGAACGTGCTTGACGAAGGCCGGGCCCGTGCCGATCACGACGACGTCGTCGGTCACGGCGTAGGCAAGCTGGATGTGCCCCGTCGGAAGCGGGATCGCCATGCCGCTGGCGCCGGAACTCGACAGCTTCGACGCGTCGCCGACGTCGACGATGGTGATGGTCGTCCCGGCGTACTGCTCGTCGCGGACGGTGATCCCCTGACCGGCGCCGCCGAGCCCGACGACGGCATGGAGCGCCGCGGACAGGCGGTCGGCCGCGGCCTTGTCGGTCGGGTCGATCACGACGCCGCCCTCGAGCGTCCCGCCGGCGTCGTTGACGACGATCGCGGTATCGCCGATCCAGCCGATGGCCGCATCGCGACCGCCGATGAGGCCGAGCGCCTTGTCGACCTGGTCCAGCATGTCTTTGTACGCGGGCTGGGACGCATACAGCGCCAGCGCCTGCTTGATCGTCACCCCGAGGTCGTTGCTTATCGAGGTGGCGATCGCGGTCGACGGGATGTGCTTGACGAGGGGGGACGTGCGGTTCTCGGTCGGTCCGATCGGCGTCTCCGGCTTGGGTGCCGTTCCCTCGATGACCATCGCGTCGTTGTCGAAGCTCAGCCAGCCCGCGGTCCAGGCCGGCAGCAGCTTCTTCATCGAGTCGTCCAGCGCCGTCATCGATGCGCCGGACTGGGATGCCGCCGCCTGGCTCAGCTCGCTGGACCAGTCGAGCAAAGGCTGCAGCGCGAGGTAGACGAACCCGACATGGTCCCCGCTGGACGAGGCGAGGGCGGCCTTCGGACCAGGCTCGGAGGCGAAGCCGCTCTTGCCGCCGGTGTCGACCGCGGCCTTCACTGAGGTGATGTCACCGAACGCGGCGACCTTGTCACCGATGACGGCGTACGCGATCTTGGGGCCCTCGCCATCGGCAAGGATGGTCAAGGTGACGCCGTTGTACGTCTCCGTCGTGGTCTTGGCACCGCTCGCCGCGATCGTCTTGTCGATCCACGCATCGGCGGCCGTCGGATCGGTCACCGACAGCAGCGCGAGGCCGCGAAACGCGTTCGTCACCGCCGCCGGGTCGGTCATCGAGGGGGCCGGCGGGAGTGGTCCGACCGTCAGCGCGATCTGGCCACCGAACCACGGCTTGATGTCGGCCGCATAGGTCTGCTTGTCGGTGGTGGCCCGCTTGATGAATTGGTCCAGCGTCTCGTCGAGCTTCGAATCGAGCGCGGCCTGGTCGTGGAAGCCGGGGAACTTCGAGAGGAACCCGGCGACCGCCTGGCGCTGGTCGCCGGGCAGGTCGAGACGGACCTCCGCGTACGCCACCGATCCGGGCGGGACGTAACCGAGGACCGCCGTTTGCGCCTGGCTGTTCGTGATGAGCGCCGCCACCGCGGCCGACGCGCCGAGCACGACGGCGACGATCGCGAGCGCAGCCGCCCAGCGGAGGCGTCCCCCGCGCCGGCGAGCCGGGGCGGTGCTGACCGGCACGGCCGGCGCCCAGGCGACCGCCGGCTCGTGTGGCTGCGGGGTCGGGTACGACGGGGTGCCCTCGCCCCAGACCGGCGGCGTGTGACCGATCGGCGTCATCGGGGTCGGGACCGCGGTCGTCGGATCGAGATCGGTCGTGGTGGTCGGTTCGTTCGGATCGAGGTCGCTCATCGTGGATCCTTCTGCCGGCTCATCGCCGGCCCGTCAACGCGCCGAGGGCCGCACGCTTGCCGCCGCCGGAGAGCTGTTTCATGAGTCTCTGCATCTCGAGGAACTGCTTCACGAGCCGGTTGACGTCGGGAGGCGTGGTCCCCGAGCCGGCGGCGATGCGCCGCCGGCGCGAGCTGTTGAGGATCGTCGGGTCGCGGCGCTCGGTCCGGGTCATCGCCCGGATGATCGCCTCGGTTCGTTTGAGATCGCCCCGGTCGACCGCAGCCTGGGCCTCGCCGGCCAGGTTGCCCATCCCCGGGATCATCGACATGACCTGGCCGAGCGGGCCCATCTTCTGCATCTGCTGCATCGAGTCGAGCATGTCGTCGAGGGTGAACGCGCCCTTGCGCATCTTGTCCTCGAGCTGGGCGGCCTGCTTCTGGTCGACGTGCTCCTGGGCGCGCTCGACGAGGGTCAGGATGTCGCCCATGCCGAGGATCCGGCCGGCGAGCCGATCCGGGTGGAAGACCTCGAGGGCGTCGGTCTTCTCGCCGGTGCCGAGGAACTTGACCGGGACGCCCGTCACTGCCGAGATGGACAGCGCCGCCCCGCCACGGGCGTCACCGTCGATCTTGGTCAGGATCAGGCCGGTGACCGGGACGGCCGCGACGAACGCCTGGGCGACGGCGACGGCCTCCTGGCCGGTCATCGCGTCGACGACGAGGAGGGTCTCGACCGGGCGGACCGCGGCGTTGACGGCGGCGATCTCCGCCATCAGCGCCTCGTCGATCGACAGGCGTCCGGCGGTATCGAGGATGACCACGTCGCGGACCTGGCGGCGGGCCGCCTCCACGCCGCCGCGGGCGATGTCGACGACGGACGTCCCGACCGGCGTCCGGTAGATCGGGATGTCCAGGCTCCGGCCGAGCGTCTCGAGCTGGTCGGCGGCGGCAGGGCGGTATGGGTCGGCGGCGACGAGGAGCGGCCGACGGCCGAGCCTGACGACATGACGCGCCAGCTTTGCGGTGGACGTCGTCTTGCCCGAGCCCTGCAGGCCGACCATCGCGACCACCGCGGGGTTGCCCGACAGATGGAATGTGCGATCGCCCGCCGACAGGAGCGCGACCAGCTCGTCGTTGACGATCTTGACCACCTGCTGCCCGGCCGACAGGCTCTCGAGCACCTCGTGGCCGATGGCCCGCTCGCGGACTCGTGCCACGAAGTCCTTGACGACCTTGAAGTTGACGTCCGCCTCGAGCAACGCCAGGCGGACCTCGCGCATCGCGGCATCGACGTCGGCCTCGCTGATCCGGCCGCGGCCGGTCAGGTCGCCGAGCGTCTTGCGCAACCGCTCGCTCAGGGTGTCGAACATGGTCCGGGTGGGGACTCCAGCGTGGGGGTGGACCCGGGCGGCGCGGGCCGGACCGGGGGGTGCGCGAGTTCTGACGCACCGAGCGGGGCGAGTGTAGCGCAGGTCGTTGCGGGACGCCGCCGAGCCGGAAGTACCAGCGGGCCACCGACCATGCTCCCGCCCCATGCGCAACCCGTTCTCATCGCCACTCTGGCGCAACCAGGCATTCGTGCGGGTCTGGGCCGCGGCGACTGTGTCGATCTTCGGCTCGCTCATCGGTGCGCCGCCTCGTGTCGCTCCCCGAGCGCGCCGGTGGCGAGCCACGGCCGGCGCTGGACGCCATCGCCGTCGCAGTCGCGACGGATATGGAGCAGCCGCCCGGGGCATAGGTGCTTCCGGACCGGAAGTCGCATCGGCCACGGCCTATGCTCCGGCTTCGTGCGCAATCCGTTCTCCTCCCCGCTCTGGTCGAACCGGGCGTTCGTCCGGGTCTGGAGCGCCGCGTCGATCTCGATCTTCGGGTCCCTGATCACGGGCATGGCGCTGCCCCTGACGGCCATCCTCGTGCTCGGCGCAGGCGCGGTCGAGGTAGCCATCCTGAGCGCGCTGCAGCTCGGCGCGGCACTCGTCTTCGGCCTCGTGGCCGGGGCCTGGGTGGACCGCCTGCGACGCCGGCCGGTCCTCATCTGGGCGGACCTCGGGCGGTTCGCGCTGCTCGGCTCGATCCCGGTCGCCTTCGCGTTCGGCGTGCTGACGTTCGTGCAGCTGCTCGTGGTCGCGGCGCTGGCCTCGATCCTCACGACGTTCTTCGACGCGGCCGACAACGCGTACCTGCCGACGGTCGTCGAGCGAGACCAGCTCGTCGAGGCTAACGGCGCTCTCGCCGCGAGCGGCTCCGCCGCCGAGTTCGCAGGGTTCGGCATCGGCGGCTTCCTCGTCCAATGGCTGACCGCCCCCGTCGCGATCGCGGTTGATGCGGGCACCTTCCTCGTCTCGGCGCTGTTGCTCGGCACGATCCGGGCGAAGGAAGATGCGCCGCCACCGCGCGAGGACCGTGAGCCGGTCCTGTCCGAGATCCGCGACGGCCTCCGGCTGGTTCGCCACGACCCTGTCCTGCGCGCATTCGTCGGCGCGCAGATGTCGCTTGCCGTGCTGTACGGGATCTTTGGCGCGACGTGGCTCCTGTTCGTGCTCAACCAGCTGGGCATCGGGCCTGCGGCCATCGGTGTCATCGCGGGGGTCGGTGGGTTCGCGTCGTTCGTCGGCGCCATCGCAGCCACGCGCGCGACGCGGCGTTGGGGAGTAGGCCCGGTCGCCATCGGGGCCGTGCTCGTGACCGCGGTCGGGAACGCCTTCGTTCCGCTTGCCCCGAACGACCTGCCGCTCGTGGCGATCGGCTGCCTGATCACGGCACAGCTCGTCGGTGACTCGGCCGCGACCGTCTACGAGATCACCGAGGTCTCGGTCCGTCAGACTGTGGTTCGCGATCGGGCGCTCGGGCGCGTCTCCTCGACGTTCCACGTCGCGGCGGGTGTGGCGCAACTCGCCGCCACCCTCGTCGCCGGACTCCTTGCCGCACTGATCGGGCTGCGCGCGACGATGTGGCTGGCACCGTTCTGGGCATTCGTTGCCGCGTGGATCCTGTGGCGCTCACCCGTCCGTCGGCTTCGGGAGCTGCCGGAGCCGGGCGTCGCGGACGCCTCGTTCGATCCCGTCGCGGCCGCGCTGGATGCGAAACGGGAGCATGAACCAGGGACCTGAGCGGAGGGCGACCCTCAAGCGAACAGCGCAGCCACGAACGCGTCGGGATCGAACGGGATGAGGTCGCCGACCGCCTCCCCCACCCCGACGAAGCGGACCGGCACGTGGAGCGCGTCCTCGATGGCGAAGACGATCCCGCCCTTCGCCGTGGAATCGAGCTTGGTCAGGACGATGCCCGTCAGCCCGACGGCCTCGTGGAACGCCTTCGCCTGGGCGAGGCCGTTCTGGCCGGTCGTCGCGTCGAGGACGAAGATCGTCTCCGGCTCCGCGCCGGGCAGCCGCTTGTCGATGATGCGCCGGACCTTGGCCAGCTCGTCCATGAGGTTCGACCGCGTGTGGAGCCGGCCGGCGGTGTCGGCGATGACGAGGTCGGCGCCGCGCGCGACGGCCGCATCGAGCGCGTCGTACACGACCGCCCCGGGATCGGCTCCCGGGGCGTGGGCGACCATCGGGACGTTGGCGCGGTCCGCCCAGATGCGCAACTGGTCGATCGCAGCGGCGCGGAACGTGTCGCCGGCGGCAAGGATGACCGAGCGCCCTTCGGCGGCGTAGCGGCTCGCGAGCTTGCCGATGGTCGTGGTCTTGCCGGTCCCGTTGACGCCGACCACGAGGACGACCGCAGGGCCGCCGGGCAGTGCGGAGCGGGGGCTCCAGGCGAGATCGCGTGGAACCAGGAGCGCGGCGAGCTCGGCCCGGATGGCCGCCTCGGGACCGCCCGGTTCGCGGCGCTTGCGGGCGCGTTCGACGAGATCGATGGCCAGGGTCGCGCCGACGTCGCCCGCGATGAGCGTCTCCTCGACCTCGTCCCACGACGGCCCTTCGCCGGTCCCTGTCCCGAGGAACCCGCGGAGACGGGACATGAAGTTGCCACGAGTACGCTCGAGACCGACCTCGAGCGCGGCCTCCGGGGTCGGGGCGGGCTCGCGGACGGGCTCCGCCCCGGCCGGGGTGGGTGGCGCTGCGATCGGGACCGGCGTCGGGAACTGGATGGTCATGACCGACGGCGACTCCGCCTCGAACGGCAGCAGGGGGTCGGCGGTCGGGATCGGCTCGACCGGGGTACCGTCGTCGAGGTCGCCGAAATCGGCCGGGTCCGGCTCCCAGTCGGGGTCGACCAGCGCCGGGTCGACCGGTTCATCGACCTCGGGCGTCGGCGGTTCGTCAGGGCGACGGCGCCAGAACGGCATCGCTCGAGCTTACCCGGCAGCGGCCGCCACGCCGCGATCGCGGGCGGCGAGCGCCTGGGCCTCCTCGAGCCGAAGGCTGATGACCCGGCTGACCGAATCGTCGCCGACCGTCACGCCGTACAGCGCGTCGGCGGCCTCGATGGTCCCGCGGTTGTGGGTGATGACGATGAACTGCGTCTGGTGGGCGAGAGACCGGAGCGCGTCGGCGAAGCGGCCGATGTTCGCTTCGTCGAGCGCCGCATCCACCTCGTCGAGGACGCAGAACGGCACCGGCCGGACCTCGAGCATCGCGAACAACAGCGCGACCGCGGTCAGCGCGCGCTCGCCACCCGACAGCATCGCCAGCGCCTGCGCCTTCTTGCCCGGCGGGCGGGCGACGATCTCGATGCCGGTCGACCCGAGATCGGTCGGATCGGTCAGCGACAGCTTGGCGAAGCCGCCGCCGAACAGCTGCTCGAACCGGTTCGCGAACGCGCTCTCGAGCGCGGCGAACGTCGTCCGGAAGCGGTCGGCGATCATCGAGTCCAGCTCGGCGATGAGATCGCGGGTTTTGACGATGGCCGTGCGGAGGTCGGATGCCTGCAGTTCGAGGGTCTCGAGCCGGGACTTGAGCGCGGCGTACTCGTCTACGGCGTACGGGTTGACCGCACCGAGCTCGTGGAAGCGGCGGCGCAGCTGCCCGAGCCTGATCGAGCTCGGTGGCAGGGCGCTCGGCGGCCGGGCGGCCCACAGCGGCGTCACGCGGGCGAGGGCCGCTTCGAGGGCCGCGACCTCGTCCGAGATCGCGTCGTCGTCCGCGGCGACGTACAAGAGTGCCCCGCGCGGGTCGTCCCTGGGCGCGCCGCCGGCTTCACGCAGCCGGGCGATCCCGAGCTCCCCGAGACCACCGATCTCGACCACGACGCTCTCATGCAAGGCCTCGAGCCCCAGGCGCGCCTCGAGGTCGACGTGGTCTGCCGCGCGCAGACGGGCGTCGGCGGCCCGCAGGCGTTCGCGTGCCTCGCTCGCGTCGCGCTCCGTGTCGGCCAGTAGCTCGCGGTCGGCCGTTTCGGCGGCATGGACCTCGGACAGGGCGACGCGTGCCGCCGCCTCGCGGGCGGTGGTCGCCGAGATCTCGGATCGCAGCGCGTCCCGTTCCACAGCGAGGGATCGCTCGCGTTCGGCGAGGGCGGCGACGTCGCGATCCGCGCGAGCCATCCGTTCCTCGGCCATCGCCGTCGATGCCTCTGCTCGCGAACGCCGATGCTCGGCGTCCCGGCGGGCCGCGTCGCGAGTCCCGGCTTCCTCTGCCAGGCGGTCACGTCGGGCACGCAGCTCCGTCGCGCGAGCCTCCCACGCGGCGAGTGCGGGACCGTCCGCTCCGCCGGGGTCGGCCGTGGGCGCGCTCACGTCGGCCGGCCGGGCGGCATCGGCGTCCGCGGCGGCCACGGCGAGCCGCGCCCGCTCAAGGTCGGCGGCGAGGCGCTCGGCCTGCGCTTCGTGCCAGGACGCCTCACGGACCACGGTCTCGAGCTGGCGAGCCGCGAGTCGTTCCGCCTCCTCGGCTGCCCGGCGCGCCCCGCTCGTCCGGGCCTCCTCCGCGCGGGCCGCCTCGGCGCCGTCGATCGCCGCCTGCGCGTCGGCCGCCGCGCGGATGGCGGAGGCCCGGAGATCCGCGACGTGGAGGTCGAGCGTCTCCACCTCACGGGCGAGGCGTTCGGTCTCGGCTCGCCGCTCCAGGACGGACTCGGCGGCGCCGAACGTGACCCCCAGATCGCCGACGACCGCACTGCCGTCGCGCGGGACGGCGATCCAGCCGGGTGGCAGCGCGGGCTGGATCGCCAGGCACGCCGCGACGTCCGGCAGCCACGCCGCGCGTGCGAGGAGGCGTCGGGCCGCGCCCGTCGTGTCGCGACGGACCGCCGTATCCAGCGTGCCACCGCCCGCCGCGGCGAGCGCCTCGCGGAAGCGACGCTCGCGAGCGTCATCGCCGCCGGGCTGGCCGGCCGCGCGTTCGGCCACGATGAGCGAGCCTCGCTCGGCCGCGAGCGAGGGCACCGCGTCGGCGCCAACGACGTAGGCACGCGTCGCGTCCGCCAGCGCGGCCTCGACAGCGGCCCGCAGTGCTGGATCGATGGCGAGGTCCTCGTCCAGCCGTCGACCACCCGCACGGCGTGCAGCACGGGCGATGCCGCGAGACTCCTCTTCGGCAAGGCGTGCCTCGAGCCCGTCGAGACGCGCACGGATGGCCGCGGCCGACGCACTGGTGGCCACCGCCCGCTCATGGGCTGCCGCCCGCCCGGCCTCGGTCGCGTTGGCCCGCTCGCGCGCCGCCTCGCGGCGAGTCGCCGCAGCGCGCTCCGCCTCGGTGCAGGCGGCGAGCGCCGCACGGGCACGGGCCACGTCCGCCTCCAGCCCGGCACGGCGAGCGGCCGACGCTGCCGCCTGCTCGCCTTGATCATCGGCACGGCGTTCGGCCTCGGACAGCCGGCGCCGGGCGGTCTCGCCCTCCGCCTGACGCGCCGCCGCCGCCCGTCGAAGCGCCGCCAGCTCCTCGCCCTGCGCCTGCCGCGCGCTGCGCAGCGTCCCGAGCTCCGCGAGCGCATGGGCCAGCTCCCGTTCCGCCTCGCCGAGCATCCCTTCGAGATCGAGATCGCGCGGCGGTACGGGCGCGGCGAGCGCGCGACTCCCGGCGGCCACCTCGGCCTCGGCCGCGGCCCGCTCCTCGAACAGCCTCCGCCGGTCGCGTTCCAGCGCCTCGAGCTCCGAAGTGAGGCGCGCGTCCCGCACCTGGGCGGCGGTCGCCGCCGAGCTCGCCGTGTCGTGCGCCTCCCGGCGCTCCCGTTCGAGCGTTGCGCGCATCGCGAGCTCGCCCGACAGCACCGCGGCAGCCGCCTCGGCCGCCGCAAGCTCGGCCATCGCGCGGTCGACCAGCTCGCGGGCCGCGTCCCGATCCGCTTCGGCCGCGCCGAGCCGCGCGGCCGCGTCATGCCAGCGGGCGTGCATCGCGAGCAGGAGTGCACTCGCGAGCTCCTCGGCGGTCGACTCCCGCGTGGCCTGCTGCTCCGCCTGGGCGGCGAGCCGGCGCGCCTGTGGGCGCAGCTCGCCGAGGATGTCCTCCGCCCGCGCCAGGTTCGCTTCCGATTCGACGAGCTGCTCCTCCGCGCGCCGCCGGCGGCGTTCATGGCGCCGGACCCCGGCGACCTCCTCGAACAGGGGGCGCCGCTCCTCCGGCCGCAACGCGAGCGCCTGGTCGACCATTCCCTGCCCGATGAACAGGAAGGCGTTGTCGGCGAGGTGGGCCGCGTCGAGCAGGTCGACGAGGTCGCGCAGCCGGATGCGGCTCTTGTTGAGAAGGTAGTCGTTCTCACCGGAGCGGTACAGCCGGCGCCCCAGTTCGAGGATCTGGAACTCCACAGGGAGGAGCCCGTCGGCGTTGTCGAGGACGAGGGTCACGTCGGCCATGCCCTGTGCGGCGCGCTTCTCCGAGCCCGCCCAGATCACGTCCTCCGAGCGCCGCGATCGAAGCGCCCGACCCTGCTCGCCGAGCGCCCAGCGCAGGGCGTCCGCGAGGTTGCTCTTGCCCGATCCGTTGGGCCCGACCACCGCGCTGATCCCCGGGCCGAACTCGACGTTGGTCCGTTCGGCGAAGGACTTGAAGCCCTGCAGCCGGAGCGCCAGCAGGCGCGGCTCGGCGGGCAGCGGGTCGGGCAGCGTCACGTGCCGGTCCCTTCCGGGCCGGACCAGGCACCGGTCCGCCGCAACTGCTCGAGCGCCTGGGCCGCGGCGGCCGTCTCGGCGGTCCGTCGGGACGGCCCCTCGCCGACGCCCAGCATCTCCCCGTCGACCCAGACCTCGATGCGGAACGACTTCTCGTGGTCCGGACCGGATGCATCGAGCATCCGATACGAGGGACGATCCCCGGACCGACGCTGAGTGTACTCCTGGAGCCGGCTCTTGGGGCTCTTGAGGCTGCCGATCGGCGCCTCGGCCGCGAGCTCCGGGTCGGCCAGCCGGATCAGCCAGTCGCGCACGGGTTCGAAGCCAAGATCGAGATACAGCGCACCGGCGACTGCCTCGAACGTCGACGCGAGGAGCGACGGCCGGCGCCGCCCGTTGCGCTGGGCCTCACCCTCGCCGAGCAGGAGCGCCTGGCCGAGCGCGATCCGGCCGGCCAGCCGGGCAAGACCGGTCGTCGACACGATGGCGGCGCGCCGGGCGCTCAGGTAGCCCTCGTCGTCGTCGGGATGGCGGGCATAGAGCGCCTCCGAGATGGCCAGGTTGACCACGCTGTCGCCGAGGAACTCGAGGCGTTCATTGTGGCCGAGCGCGGCGTCGCGATGCTCGTGGTGCCAGCTCGAGTGGACGAGGGCCTGTTCCAGCAGGTCGATATCGCGGACCGGCAGGCCGATCCGCGCCGCAAAGGCCTCGCCGGGACGCACGCTGACGTGGTCCGGTCGGCGCCGACCGAGCGGCTAGGAAGCGCGCTCGTCGATGTAGTCGACGGCGTCCTGGACCGTGCGGATCTTCTCCGCGTCCTCGTCGGAGATCTCCGTCCCGAACTCCTCTTCGAGGCTCATGATGAGCTCCACGAGGTCCAGCGAGTCGGCGTTCAGGTCGTCGACGAACGACGCCTCCGGCTTGACCTCATCCTCGTCGGCGCCGAGCTGCTCGACGACGATCTTCTTGAGGCGCTCGTACGTTGTTGCCACTGACTCCCTCCTCGGAGCTGGGTGTTGGTGCCGTCGGCCGGGCGCCGCTGGGCTCCGCTGCGATGTTCCCGAGGACGCCGTTCATGAGGCGTCGCATCGGTTCTCCACTGTAGGTGCGTGCCAGCTCGACCCACTCGGCGATGGCCACCCGGGCCGGCGTGGCCGAGTGTAGCACCTCGGATATGGCGCAACGGAGCAGGGCCCGGTCCATCCGCGCGAGGCCCGTGACCGGGTACTGGCGGGCCCGCCGGGTGATCTCCGCGTCGATCGCATCGCGGTGTTCCATGACCGCCGCGACCAGCTCGCGGGCGAGGCTCGCCGCATTCGCGTCGCGCTCCTCCGCGGCGAGGTGCCGTTCGAGGACGGCGTCGGCGGTTCGCTGCCCGAAGTCGGCCTCGAAGACCGCCGCCAGTGCCAGCCGGCGGCCCGTCCGCCGGCCGCGGACGCGGTCAGCCCCCGACGCCATCGACCAGCACGGTCACCGCCCCGAGCTCGAGCCCGAGCAGCCGTTCCACGGTCGCCGCGACGGTCGTCCGGATCTGCGCGGTCAACGGCTCGAGCGGCTGCCCGGGCCGGGCGACCACCCAGAGGCGAACGACGACGCGCTCGTCGCCGATGCGGACGGAGACCGCGGGCCCGCCGACGATCCGCCGCCAGGCCGCCCCGCCCCGACCAACTCGGGCGACGCCGGGCACCTCGAACGCGGCGAGCCGTACGAGCTCCGTGATGACCCCTCGGCCGACCGTCAGCTCCGGACCGCTCACGATCCCTCCTCGGACGCACCGACGACCGCCGGCGCCGCCACGGCCGCCGGCGCCGTCGCGGGCGCCACCTGCCACGCTGCGGCGCCACTGAGCGATTCGGCGATGAGCGCCGGAACCCCGGTGCGGGCGGTCGCTGCCGCGACCTCGCAGGCGTAGGTCACCATCCGGCGCTTCGCCCGTCCGTGGGTGATGATGACCGTCCCCCGGACCCCGAGCAACGGCGACCCGCCGACCTTCTCGTAGTCGAAGATGCCACGGATCCGCCCGACCCCGGGTCGCAGCAGCAGATACGCCAGGCGGCCACGCAGCGACCGCTCGAACTCCCCGCGCCAAAGGTCGAAGATGTAGCCCGACAGGCCCTCGAAGAACTTGATCACGACGTTGCCGAGGACCGCGTCGCAGACCACCACGTCGGCCAGGTGGCGGGTCAAGTCCTTGCCTTCGACGTTGCCCTCGAATTGGAGGCCGGACGCGTCGAGCAGCTCCGACGCGCGCTGGATCCGGGCATCACCCTTGCCCTTCTCCTCGCCGATCGACAGGAGCGCCACGCGTGGCCGGGCGACGCCCAGGACGCGCTCGGCGAAGATCGCGCCCATCTGGGCGTACTGGACGAGGTTCTCCGGGGTCGAATTGGGGTTCGCGCCGATGTCGAGCAGGACCATCGGACCGCCGGAGGTGATCATCTGCACGGCGAGCGCCGGGCGATCGACACCGGGCAGCCGGCCCAGTCGCAGGACGGCGGCGGCCATCCCGGCGCCCGTGTGGCCGGCGGTCACGACCGCGTCCGCCTCACCACGCTTGACGAGGTCGACCCCGACGACGATCGACGAGTCCTTCTTCTCGCGCAGGGCGAGGGCCGGGTGCTCGTCCATGCCGATGACCTGGCCGGCGTGGACGATCGAGACGTTGGCCGGCAGCGCGCCACCGAGGGAGCGGACGACCGCCTCGTCCCCGACGAGGATCACGCGGTCCTCAGGGTAGGCTCGGGCATGATCGAGCGCGCCCGGGACGACCTCCGACGGACCATGATCGCCGCCCATCGCGTCGACGGCGACGCGGACCCCGCTGCCCGCCGGTCGGGCTGGTCCGGGCTGCGGCTCGGTCACCGCGTCAGCGCGCGGCGTCGTCTGCGGCTGGCTTGATCTGGACCGCCAGGCGACCCTGGTAGTAGCCGCAGTTCGGGCAGACGTGGTGCGGCAACTTCATCTCGTGGCAGTGCGAGCACTCCTCGAGCGTCGGCACGCTGATGGCGAGGTGCGATCGCCGCTCGCCCTGTCGGGCATGCGAGACGCGTCGCTTGGGTACACCCATGAGGTCGGAGGCTCCTTCGGATCATCGCGCGGTGGCGATGCGTTCGCTGACGTCGGGGCGTTCCGGGACCTCGGACGGAGGTTGTCGGACCGACGGCGGAGTGTAGCGCGAAATGGGCCCCCCTGTCAGGCGTCGTCGGCGTGGAAGCTGCGCAGGGCCTCCAGGCGGGGGTCGACGTCGTCGTCCGGATGATCGTGTGGGCCGTCGTCGAGCCGCTCGCCGCAGACGATGCACAGGCCGGGGCAGTCCGGCCGGCAGAGCGGCGCGATCGGCTCGGCGATGACGATCGCGTCACGGACGGCCGGCTCGAGATCGAGCTCGTGGTGATCGCTCAGGCGACTGACGTCGGGCTCGTCGTCGGTGGCGAGCGGTCGCCCGGTCGCGAGGTCGAGCGACGGCAGGAATTCCTCCTGGAGTCGGATCTCGACCGGGTAGACGACCTCGCGCAGGCAGCGGCTGCACTCGAGACCCAGCGCGGTCCGCAGGTCCGCCGCGGCCAGGATCCCGCGGTTCGTCCGGAGCAGCCGGATGCGACCCTCGACCGGCGCCGCCAGACGCAGGTCGTCGCCGAGGTCGATCGTGATGTCGCCGACCTGGTGGACGCGGTCCGCACCCGGATCGTCGGCCAGCAGGCCTGCGACGTTCCACGCCAGCGGCCCGTCGAGCGGCCCGCCGGCGGTCACCGTGTCGTCGGCGACGGCTCCGCCTCGTCCTCCCAGGACTGGCCCTCGCCCTCGTCGTCAAGGCCGGCGCGGTCCGCCCCGAGGGACGCGCGACGCTCGTCGAGGAGCTCGATCCCCTTCTTGATGCTGGTGAGCGTCTTCACCACGTCGCCCTCGAGGCCGACCAGGACGCTGACCGCGTACTCGTCCGCACCGCGCCGGATCTCGTCGGCGTCGCGGTGCGCGTCGGCGATGATGTCGCGGCTCTGCGCCTCGGCGGCCTGGGTCAGCCCGCGTTCGTCGATGAGGTAGGCGGCCTGCTCCTGTGCCCGGCCGACGATCCGCTCGGCCTCCTCCTGGGCCTTCTCGATGATGCGCTCGCCCTCGGCGTTGATCCGCTTCGCGGCGCGGACCTCCTCGGGGACCGCGACGCGAAGCTCGTCGATCAGTCCGAGCGCCGCGTTCTGGTCGACGACGACGTTCGTCGTGAGCGGCAGCTTCTTGCCGTTGGCGATGAGCGATTCGAGGCGCTCGACGAGGAAGATGATGTCGATCGGAGTGCCCTCCAGGCTGATGGGACGCTGCGTCGCTCAGGCTGGACCCAAGTATCGCACGCGGGCCGGGGCTCAGCGTCTGTCGGACGCCGCGGCCAGGGCGTCCCGGGCTGCGGCCGGGACCATCCCCGAGATGTCGCCACCGAAGCTCGCGATCTCCTTGACCAGGCTGGAGCTGACGTAGCCGTTCTCGACCGAAGTCATGAAGAAGACCGTGTCGACCTCCGGCGCCAGCACCCGGTTGTTATGGGCCAGCTGCATCTCGGACTCGAAGTCGCTGATGGCGCGCAGCCCGCGGACGATGGCGTTCGCACCGTTCGCCCGACAGAACTCGACTGTGAGGCCGTCGAACGCCTTGACCTCGAGGTGATCGAGGAGCGGGCCGGCGGTGGCGCGCAGCGCCTCGCGGATGACCGCGATCCGCGTCTCGACCGGGAAGAGTGGCGACTTCCGCGGATTCGCCAGGACGCCGATGATGACCTGGTCGAAGACGGTCGCGGCGCGGGCCACGATGTCGAGGTGGCCGTTGGTGATCGGGTCGAACGAGCCGGGATAGACCGCGATCGTGTTCATCGATCCTCCTGGCAGCGATAGAACGTCAGCGTCGTCTCGCCGAAGCGGCGCTCGCGCTCGGATGCTAGCAGCCCCACCCGCACGGGCGGCGGGTCCCGCCAGAAGTGCTTCGCGACTACCCGCGCGCCGGCCGGGAGCAGCGGCTCGAGCGCTGCGAGGGCCGTCGCGAGCAGCTCGGTCTCGGCGTACGGCGGGTCGACGATGACGATGTCGAACGGTCCTGCGGCGGACGCCGCCGGCCCGCGCAGCCACGCGATCGCGTCGGCCCGCACGACCCGGGCTCGCTCCCTCGACAGGTGGGTCCGCCCGAGGTTCACAGCGATGACCGCGGCGGCGCCCTTGTCGCGCTCGACGAACGTCGCGTGCGCGGCACCGCGTGACAGCGCCTCCAGCCCGGCGGCCCCGGACCCCGCGAACAGGTCGAGCACGTTCGCGCCCGGCAGGTCGGGCTCGAGGATCGCGAACAGGGTCTGCTTGACGCGATCGGCCAGCGGCCGGGTCGCGGGTCCGGGTGCCTCGAGGCGGATCCCGCGCGCGTCGCCGGCGATGATCCGGCCGGCGTCAGGCACGCGCGCGCCCGCGGCCGGCCGACCCCAGGCCCGTCATGCGCCGCTCGCCGGCTCGGCCGCGGCGACCCGACGGAGCCAGCCGGAGGCCAGTTCTGCGGCGAGGGCGGGCCTCGGTGGGTCCATGAGGCCATCGGCGTCGAGCAATGCCTCCGCATGGGCTCGCGCTCGGACAGCGAGCTCGCGATGGGCGGCGACCTGGAGCGAGGCGACCCGCAATCGCGGGAACCCGCTCTGCGCGAGACCGAGCACGTCGCCCTCCTTGCGCAGCTCGAAATCCTTCTCCGCGAGCTCGAACCCGTCATGCGTTTCGGCGACCGCCTTGAGCCGCGCCTGGGCGACCTCGTCGGTCGAGTCCGAGACCAGCACGCAGAACGACTCAACAGATCCGCGGCCGACGCGCCCGCGCAACTGGTGGAGCTGCGCCAGACCGAAGCGGTCCGCGCCCTCGACGATCATCATCGTCGCGGCCGGCACGTCGACCCCGACCTCGACCACGGTCGTGCCGACCAGGACGTCCAGCTCCCCATCGCGGAAGCGCGTCATCTCCGCGTCGCGTTCGGCGGGCTTGAGCCGGCCGTGGACCATGCCGACCCGGAGCGGCTCGAGCAGCGCCGCGAGGCGGACGGCCTCGCTCTCGGCGGCCAGCGCGCCGTCGGCCTCGTCGCCGCCCTCCTCGATGAGCGGGACGACCACGAACGTGCGGTGACCGAGCGCCGCCTCCGCGCGGACCTTGCGCCAGGTGCCCTCGAGCTCGGTGGGCCGGCGGATCCCGGTGCGGATCTGGACCCGGCCGGCGGGCGGCGTCCGCAGGTCCGACACGTCGAGGTCGGCATACAGGACCTGGCCGAGGGTCCGCGGGATTGGCGTCGCGGTCATGAGCAGGACGTGCGGCGAGCGGCCGCCGGCCTTCGCCTCGAGGGCGCCTCGCTGGTCGACGCCGAAGCGGTGCTGCTCATCGATGACGACCAGCCCGAGATCCGCGAACGAGACCGATTCCTGGATCAGGGCGTGGGTCCCGACGACGACGAGGGCCTGGCCCGACGCGATCGACTCCTGCGCCTTCGCCTTCACGTCCGCCCGGAGCGACCCGGCGAGCAGCGTGACCCCGATGCCGACGCCGTCGAGCAGCGCACCCACGGTCTCGAGGTGCTGCCGGGCGAGGAGGTCGGTCGGCGCGAGCAGCGCTCCCTGGAGGCCGGCCCGGGCGATGGCCGCGAGGGCGAACGCCGCGACCGCGGTCTTGCCCGACCCGACGTCGCCCTGGAGCAGCCGAAGCATCGGCGTCGGGCGCGCCAGGTCTTCGCGGATCGCCGTCATCGTGACGTCCTGGTCCACGGTCAGTTCGACGGGCCGGCCGACCCGGACGGCCAGAGACGAGACGATCGCCGACCGGACGGACGCGTCCGCGGCGGCATCGAGCTCGACCCGCGGCGCCGCGTCGCGGATCCGCTGGCGGCGCCGCTGGACCATCCCGAGCTGGAGTGCAAAGAGCTCGTCGAAGGCGAGCCGTCGAAGGGCCGCGTCCCGGCCCTCGAAGGAGTCCGGGTAGTGGGCCTCCTCGACCGCCCGGGCGATGGGCACGAGCCGCTCCTCGGCGACGATGTCCACCGGCAGGTATTCCGGGTAGGCGTAGCCGGCCCGGTCGAGCGCCTCCCGGATGGCGGACCGCAGGCGGATCGAGGTCAGGCCCGCGGTCAGCGGATAGACGGGCACGATGCGGCCCGCGTGGAGGAGCTCCGTGTCGTCCGCCACGACCTGGAACTCGGGGTTGTCCAGCGTCAGCCGGCGGCCGAAATGCTTGACCTTGCCGGACACCACGATCTCGGCGCCGACGGCGAGCCGGCGCTCGATGAAGCGGCGGCCGAACCAGGTCGCATCGATGCTGCCGGTGTCGTCCTCGAGCCGCGCGATGGTCCGCTGGGTGCGCCCGCGGAAGCCCGGCTCGACCCGGACGTCGCCGACCCGTGCCTGGGCCGACACGACCGTCCCGTCCCGCTCCCAGACGAGGTCGCCGAGCCGCCGCATCTCGCGCAGGTCGTCGTAGCGCCGGGGCAGGTGGAACAGGAGATCGCGGACCGTGTAGAAGTCCAGCTTGATCCCGGCCCGACGCAGCGCCGCACCGGCTGCCAGCCCGGACTGCGCCAGCGGCGTCGACAGCAGCTCGATCGGATCGGTCGGGGCCGGAGGCCGGCTCGTCGCCCTGGCCACGCCTACTCGGCTGCGATCAGGTACCGGTAGAACGGCTGCCCGCCGTGGCGGACCTCGACCTCGACGCCGGGTGTCGCGGCGCCGATCCGGCGAGCCATCGTCTCGGCTTCCGTCAGGTCCGCACCATCGCCGTAGAACAGGGTCAGCAGCTCGAACCCCGGGCTCAGCGCCGCGACCGCCGCGAGGACCGCCTTGTCGCGATCGTTGCCGGCCGCGATGAGGCCGTCGTCCGGGTCGAGCGCGATGGTCTGGCCGCGCTTGACCTTGCGTCCGCCGATCGTGGCGTCGCGGACCGCCTCGGTCACGACGAGCGTCTGGATCGCTCGGGCGGCCTCCGTCATCGGACCGCTGTTGGCGGTGGCGTCGAGGCTGGGGTCGAGCGACAGCAGCGCGGCGAACCCCTCGGCGGCGTTGCGCGTCGGCACGACGACGACCGGTCGATCGGCCATCCCGGCGACCTGTCGCGCGGCGAGGACGACGTTGGGGTTGTTCGGAAGGACGATGACTTCGCGCGCGTCCACGGCCAGGATCGCCTCGAGGAGCTCGCCCGTGCTCGGGTTGGCCGATTGCCCGCCGCGAACGACGGCCGCCACCCCGAAATCGTTGAAGATCGCCGCCAGGCCGTCGCCCGCGACGACCGCGACGACGCCCAGCGCCGGCGCGTCGACCGCGACGGCGGCAGGGGCCGCGGTCGGTGGCAGCGTCATGGCCTCGGCCGTGGCCGTCGCAGCCGACGCCGTGCCCGACCGCGTTGGCGAGGCGCCATCGGTCGAGGTGGCAGCCCGCTCCGCCGGCGCCTCGTGGCCATCACCCGCGTCGCCGGTCGTGAACGCCGCGGCGCGCGTTTCGCGCACGTCGCGCGCCTGGTTGTCGAGGTTCTCGATGCTGATCCGGCTGAGCGCGCCCTGGCTCAGGCCGTAGCCCACGACCAGGTCGGGGCGTTCGTTGTGGACGTGGATCTTGAGCGCGCGGCTGTCGCCCGCGACGAGCACCGACTCTCCGATCGATTCGAGGTGGTCGCGGATGGCGTCGACGTCGAGGCTTCCGGTGCCGTTCGGCTGGAGGAGGAACATCGTCTCGTAGCCGAAGCCCTCGTCCGCATGGGCCACGAGGGTCGACATCTTGACGCCGGCTCCGGCGTGCGCACGGTCGCGCGCCGCACCCGCCGGTGCCTTCCCGACGAGGTACAGGAGCGCGCCCTGGAACAGCCGGTACAGGCCCTGCCCGCCCGAAATCGACGACGCCCGCCTCGCGCAGGATGGCAAGCAGGCTCGGCGTCCGCGCCACGGACTTCTCGGCGGCATCGAGCGTCGCCGTCAAGACCGTCTCGATGTCGTTGTCACGTTCGGCGGCGATCACCGCCGCATCGGCCGATTCGCGGATGACGGTCAGGATCGTGCCCTCGACGGGCTTGGCGACGGCGCCGTACGCGGTCCGTGCGCCTTCCGACAGGGCGTGCGCCAGATCGAGGCCGTTGAACCGGCGCTTGCCGCCCAGCCCTTCGGCCATGCCACGGAAGATCTGGCTGGTGATGACTCCCGAGTTGCCACGTGCGCCCATCAACGCCCCGAAGCTGATCGCCGCCGCGATCCGGTCGGCCGGCTGCCCGGCCGTCGACTCCGCTTCCTCGAGCGCGGCCCTGACCGTGGCCAGCATGTTCGAGCCGGTGTCGCCGTCGGGGACCGGGTAGACGTTCAGGGCGTTGATCTCGTCGACGTGCGCCTCGAGGTTGGCAACGGCCGCCCGGAACGCCTCCAGCAGGCCCTCGCCGTCGCACGCCCGGCGGGCCATCAGGCGACGTCCGTCCCGCTGTCGGCGAGGTCCCGCGGTCCGACGGACCCCCGCTCCGCGTGGATGACCGACGGAGGAGCCCCGCCGGGACCGAAGCGCAGGCCATCGATGTGGATCGTCAGCCGCCGGACGTCGCGGCCCAGCGCGTGTCGCAGCGAGTAGCGGACGGCCGAGTCGACCTGGCGGGCGACCTCCGCGACCGGCACGCCGTAGGCGACGGTGAGGTCGAGATCGAGATCGATCGTGTCGCCGAGGTGGACCGCGATCCCCGGCTGGGCGAGACCGATCCGGCCGAGGAGGCGTTCGTGCAGCCGTCCGGCGAAGCCGGTCACGCCGTACGACCCGAGCGTCGCCGTCCGCACCAGATCGACGACAGCCTGGCGAGTGACGAACGATCGGCCGTATCGGCTTCGGGTGGGCACGCGGGCGACGTTCTCCTGGCGTGACTGGGTCGGGCAGTCCTGACATGGGCGTCGGGAGGCCGTGTGCTATTCTACCGCTCCGTTCGGGCCCTTCCGGGCACGGCGACCTCCATCTCGACCCTCCAGAGGACCACGCATGGCCCGCTCCTGCGCGATCTGCGGCAAGGTATCGATGGGCGGCTTCAACCCGCAGTCGTCGGGGATGAACCGCGTTCGAGCCCACCGCCGCATGAAGCCGAACCTCCAGCCGCTCGTCATCGACATCAAGGGCACACCGACGAGAACGCTCGTCTGCACCCGCTGCCGGCGCACCCAGCTCAAGTCGGCGAAATAGCCCCGGGACGTCCCGCGACGGCACCACTCGAGACGCACCGTCCGACCGGTCGCGCGGTGCGGTCGGTCGTTCAAGTGAGCGGGCCCGTGGCCGGCGGTCAGCGAGAGGATCCTGGGCGCATCGAGTGTCGGGGGCCGCGGATCCGCCGGCGACGACACGAGCCTCACGCCCCGGAGGGCTCCGTGCTCGGCGATCCCGGAAAGGTCCGCACCAAGAATTCTGAAGTGGCCTGGCGACCCGAGGACTGACCCTCGGCGGCAACCGTCCCGGATGTCGACGAACCGATCGGGATCGTCGTGCTGAACGAGCCGTCCGCCGCGGCGACAGCCGAACCGACGAGGGCACCGTCGAGCAGGACGTCGACGGTCTCGCCTGCCTTGCCTCGACGAACGTCGCGCGGTAGAGCTCACCGATCTTCCCGTCCATCACGGCGGAGAACGGCTGGCCGCCGAACGCCCGGGCGAGCTCCATCTCCGGTGAGTCGATCCGGCGCACGCCACGGCGGGTCCGGCCGATCTTGAGGACGAAGTTCTCCAGCTCGGTCTCCGTGAAGGGCAGCCTGAACCGCCCCTCGTCCTCGCCCCCCAGCCCGCTGGCTTCGACGCGGTAGGTCCGTCGAGACGTGCCGCGCTCGATCCGGATGCGGAACTCGGCGTAGGTCGTCATCCGGCGACCGTGTCTGACGGCACCATCCCATCCGACCTCCACGGGACATTCCCGATGCCGCGCGCGTCGCCATCATATGTGCCCTGGCAATCGATCTCGGCGGGGCACAGCGACGGCCCACGTCGCATGGCGTCATGACGCGCGTCCGTCAGGCGCACCTTCGTTGCATTCGAGCGTGATACGCCCGCGGATTCCGGCGATCCCTGGCCTCGGCCCGCAGACGCGTCAGTCCCCCTCGAGGTCCAGCGATCGGATCGGCCGTTCGCGGTCGTCGACCAGGCGCCAGCCGGTGCCGAGCTCGTCGTCCTCTCCCGCCAGGAACGCCTCGATCGCGTCGACGACGGCGCGTCGTGGGGTCTTCGCATCCGCGGCCTGGCGGAGCCGCCGTTCGAGGGCGAGCCGGGCGAGCGCGGGGCGGCCGTCGACGACCTCGGCGCGAGCCACGGCCTCGGCCTCGTCGACGTCGAGGGCGCGCAGCCGGGCGATCATCTCCGCGGCCCGCTGGCGGCCGGCCGGCTTGAGGTCGCGGAACCAGCGCGGCTCGGGCGGCTCGTCGGGCTCGGGCCGCTCCAGCGGCTCGGCTGCTCCCGGCGACGCGTCCCGTTCGGGCGCCTGTCCGGCATCGGCCGATCGGTCCACCCCGGATCCATGCGCGGCGGGCCGGCCGCTCGGCGGCTTGCTCGACGATGCGGGCTCCGACCGCGCCTTCTCGATCCGGTCAGCCAGCGGCGACGTCGCCGGTCCCTCGGTCCGAGCCGATTCGATCGCATCCTTCGCCGCGCCGAGCGACGGGAAGGGCCCGCGCACGAGCGGCAGCCCGAACTCGTTCGTCTGGGTCGTGTCGACGATCACCCAGGTCCCCGACTGCGGCTCGATCTGGAACCGGCCGTCCTTCGTCTCCCATCGCCCGCCACCCAGGCGGCGGAGCGGGTCAGCGGTTGCCATGGACCCAGTATCCGCGCACGGCTAGCGGTCCGCCGTGTCGAGCCAGATCGTGAACGGGCCGTCGTTGACGAGCTCGAGAGCCATCTCGGCCCCGAAGCGGCCGGTCGCGACGGTCACGCCGAGCCTCCGGAGCGCCTCGGCGAAGCGCAGGTAGAGGCGCTCGGCGTGGTCGGCTGCCGCCCCGCCGGTGAACCCGGGGCGCCGTCCGCGGCGCGTGTCGGCATAGAGCGTGAACTGGGAGACGACGAGGGCCGCTCCACCCGTGTCGAGCAGGGACAGGTTGGTCCGAGCCTCGGCGTCGCGAAAGATGCGCAGCTCCGCGGCCTTGCGCGCGAGCTCGTCGGCGGTCGACTCGGTATCGTCCGGCCCGACACCCAGCAGGATGACGAGACCGGCGCCGATCTCGCCGACGACCGTCCCCTCGACGAGCACCCGGGCGCCGGTGGATCGCTGGAGGAGCGCCCTCACGGCTGACCGGGCGGCGCGATGACCCGGTGCTCGGCGATGAAGGCCGTTCGCCACGCCGCGGCCTCACGCTCGTAGCGGGTCCGGATCGCTGCGAAGCGCTCGACCACGACACCCTCCGCCGACGCGGGAACGAGCAGGTCGTAGTCGCGGACACCATCGGGGTTGATCTGGCCGCCGCCCCGAAGCATGACCACCGGGACTCCGCCGGCCTCGATCTCGTCCATGAACCGCTTGGCGAGATGCTTCGGCAGCGAGGCGAATGTGACCATCCGATCGCGCGGGATCGGGGGGACGCCGCCGTTCAGCGTGTACTGGTAGCCCTCGTCGGCGAGCGCGCGGATGAGGCGGATCTCGCGGCCCATGTCGTGGCCCTTGACGAACAGCGCCGATCCGACGACGAGGATGTCCACGCCGAGGCCCCCGGCAAACTCGGCGGTCTCGCGGTTGATCCCGCCGTCGACGTGGACCTCGCCCCCGAACGCCCGATGGCTGAACAGCTCGCGCGCCGCCGGCAGCTTCGCCGCCGCGACGTCCTTCATGAACGACTGCCCACCGAAGCCCGGTTCGACGGTCATCACCAGCACGATGTCGAGGAGCTCACGGTACGGCTCGAGGGCCGACAGCGGCGTCGCCGGCTTGACCGCGAGTCCGGCGGCCCGGCCGGCCGCCCGGATGCGGCGGAGCGTCGGCTCGATCGCCTCCTCGATCTCGACGTGGAACGTGATCGAGTCGCAGCCGGCCTCGAGGTAGTCATCGAGGAAGCGGCCCGGCTCGTCGACCATCAGATGCGCGTCGAACGGCAGCTCGGTGCGCCGCCGCAGGTGCTTGATGGACTTCGCCCCGAAGGTGAGGTTCGGGACGAAGTGGGCGTCCATGACGTCGAGGTGGATCCTGTCCGCGCCCGACGCCTGGACGCGACGGACGGCATACGCGAGGTTCGACAGGTCGGCGTCGAGGATGCTCGCCGCGACCCGGGCACGGCCGTCGGCCACGGTCAGTCCCCCACCCCGGCCGGGACCGGCTCGTGACTGCGTTCGCCGAGCAGCGCGGCGGCGCTCTCGGCCACGAGACGGGCGCGCCGCCGGGCGACGACCGGCGGGGCCGGCTCGCCGGCCCGTTCGGCCGCCAGCTGGCCACAGGCGGCGCCGACCTCCTGCCCGCGGTTGCGCCGGATCGTGGTCTCGATCCCGGCCGCGCGGAGGGTCGTGGCGAAGCGCTCGATGACCGGCATCGGGCTGGCGGTCCACGGCGTGTGGGCGACCGGGTTCATCGGGATCAGGTTGACGTGGGCGTGATCGCCGCGCAAGAGCTCGGCCATCGCCGTCGCGTCGAGCTCGGTGTCGTTGACACCCCCGATCATCGTCACCTCGTACGAGATCCGCCGGCCGGTGGCGGCCGCATGGTCGCGGGCGGCCGCGATGACCTCGGCGACCGGCCAGCGCCGATTGAGCGGCACGAGCACGTCGCGCAACGGGTCGCGCGCGGCGTGGAGCGACACGGCCAGCGTGAACTGCGGCCCGAGCGCGGTCAGCCGCCGGATCCCGGGCACGACCCCAGAGGTCGAGACCGTGATGTGCCGGGCCCCCAAGCCGTAGCGGCGACGATCGTTGAGCGCCTCGATGGCGGCCAGCACGCGATCGAGATTGAGCAGCGGCTCGCCCATGCCCATGAACACGATGTTGGTCAGGCGCCGGCCCTCCCCGGTCAGGCGGCGGGATGCGGACCGCACCTGGTCGACGATCTCGGCCACCTCGAGGTCACGCCCGAACCCGAGCTCCCCGGTGGCGCAGAACGGGCAGCCGACCGCGCAGCCGGCCTGGCTCGAGATGCACAACGTGTGCCGCTCGCGCGATCCCGGCCGCGCCGGGTAGTGCATCAGCACCGACTCGATGAGCGCCCCGTCGTCGAGCTTGTGGAGCGACTTCTCGGTCAGCCCGCCGTCGGCTTCGCGAACCTCGGTGTCGGCGACCGTGTCGAAGCGGAAGGCGGCGTCGAGGGCGTCGCGCAGCGGCGCCGGGAGCGTCCGGATGTCGGCCGCGCTGCGGGCGTCGCCGCGCCAGACCGCATCGCCGATCTGCCGGGCGCGATAGGCCGGCTCGCCGCGCTCGACGAGCCAGTCCGTGAGCGCCTCGGTCGTCAGGCCGGAGATCCCGGGTCGCGTTTCATCGGTCACGAGATGATGCTAGCCGGTCACGGACGACGGCCCGTGAGCATCTCTCGCCAGGACCCCTGCAGGCCGCGTCGGAAGGCCGCGCCAGACATCCTGCGCCCGCCCGGCGGTTGGACCTCCAGCAGGCGCAGCCGGCCGTCGCTGGTGGCCACCGCGATGCCGTCCCGCCCGTCATCGACGAAGGTCAGCGGCCGATCCGTTGGCCGACCAGGCATCGCTTCGGCGGCCCACACGATGAGCCGCTCAGGCGCCTCGATGAACGAGCCCGGCCACGGCTGGTAGGCGCGGACCTGGCGCTCGAGCTCCACGGCCGGCCGGAAGGGATCCAGCCGGCCGTCCTGGCGCGTGAGCCGCCTCGTTACCGTGGCGCCCTCGGCAGGCTGTGGTCGAGCGGCGACCTCGCCACGCAACCACGGTCCGAGCTCGTCAACCAGCAGGTCGGCGGCCAGGTTCGCGAGCGTCGCCTCGAGGTCCGGGGTTGTTTCGTGCCCTGTCAACGGCTGGTGACGCTGGGCGATGATCGGGCCGGTGTCCAGACCCTGATCCATGCGCATCAGGGTGATGCCGGTCTCTACATCGCCGGCAAGGATCGCGGCAGGGATCGGCGTCGCCCCGCGGTGACGCGGCAGAAGCGACGGGTGGAGGTTCAGCGCCCCGTGCGGGAGGCCCAGCAACGATGCCGGGACGAGCTGGCCGTAGTCGGCCAGGAGGGCAAGCTCGGGCTGGAGATCGAGGACGGACGTGACAGCCTCCGGCGTGCTCAGCCGCCGGGGAGTCAGGACGGTCGAGACGCCCATCACGCCTGCCGCGACCTCGACGTCGGTCGGAGTCTCCACCTGTCGCCGCCCCGCCAGCTTCGGCTGCGCCGTGACGACCCCGACCAGCTCGACATCGGGATGCTCGGTGAGGCGCCGCAGCGCCGGGATCCCGAACCCGCCGCTGCCGAGGAAGACGGTCCGCACGCGCGAGCCGCCGGCTCGCCCGTCGGTCACGCCAGGGCGCTCGTCGCCTCGCGGACCTCGGCGTCGTCCTCGTTGGAAGCACCGACCGCCATGAGCTCATCCATCGACTCGAGGTAGTCGATGAACAGCTTGCCGTCGAGATGGTCGAGCTCGTGCTGGAGCGCCCGCCCCAGCAGGCCCGATCCGGCGACCTTGATCTTCTTGCCCTGCCGGTCCTGCGCGACGACCCAGACCCGCTCTCGGCGCGTCACGTAGGCGACGTAGCCCGGGATCGAGAGGCAGCCTTCGAGATCGCGGTCGTCGCCGGTGGCGCGCACGATCCGCGGGTTCACCAGCTCGTACAGCTGGCTTTCGACCTCGATGACGCAGGCCTGCATGGCCTCACCGAGCTGCGGCGCTGCCAGCCCGACACCGGGTGCGTCGCGCATCGTGTGCGCGAGGTCGTCGAGCAGCTCGTGCAGGTACTTGCCGAAGCTGTCGACCGGCCTGCCCTTGAGTCGGAGGCGCGGATCGCCGAGGAGGACGATGGGTCGAACGCTCATGGCCGGGAGGATAGCGCGCCCGATCAGGCGGGGTTCGGGCCGTCGACGTGGTCCGGGTCGGCATCCGCCGCCGAGTCGGGTGCCGGCGCCGGCGGCGTAGCCTCGGTCGCCGACGGGGCGTCGCTACCCGGCGCGTCGTCCGAGGCGATCGACGCCCGCAGGTCCGCGGCCCAGATGCGCGACTTCGTGGCGAGCTTCCCGCTCGCGTCGGAGGTCACCTCGCCGGCCCGCCGGGCGATCGGTGCCGCCCGATCGGCGGCGATCGCCGCGAGCTCTGCCGCACGGGCGGAGAACTCGCGGACCGTCGGCGTGGCCCGCTCGGCGAGGTCATCGACCGCCTCGCGCAGGGACTCGAGGATGGCGGTCGCCGTCGCGCCGGCGGCGGCACCGGTCGCACCGGCCTGACCGGTCGAGCCGGCATCGCCGCTGGCGTGGGCATGGTCGGCTGGGTCACCGGCGCCGGATCCACCATCGCCGGTCCAGGTGAAGGTCTCGTCGGGGCTGGGCTCGTTCGGGGTGGGTGGGTTCAGCGGATCGGTCATGGCGTTCGGCTCCTCGGTCTGGTGGCGCACATCGTCGCACGAACCGGCGAACCGGTCACCTGCCGAAGGTCCCGGTCAGAGCAACAACTCCGGGTCGACGTCGACCGACCACGGGGCGTCGACGCCACCGTCGAGGAGAGCGACGGGGTCCGCCCCACGCAGGACGACGTTCCATCGCCAGCGATCCGCGCGCCGGGCGATGTAGGCCGGTGCCGGGCCGACGACGGTCACCGCCACACCTCGTTCCGTGGCCCGCTCGTGAAGCCGTTCGGCCATGGCGCGTGCCTCGCGCTCCGCGGCGGCCGGATCGGCCAACCCGACCGTCAGCTTCACCAGCCGGCCGAACGGCGGCGAACCGAACCGCTCACGAAGTGCCAGCTCGCTGTCGTAGAACGCGGTCCGATCGCCGCTCGCCGCCGCCCGGATCGCCGGATGGTCCGGCTGATAGGTCTGGATGATGGCCCGACCGGGCAGCTCGCCGCGCCCCGCCCGTCCGATGGCCTGGACGAGGAGCTGGTACGTCCGCTCGGCGGCCCGCTCGTCGGGGAGGTTGAGGGCCACGTCCGAGGACACGATGCCGACCAGCGTGACCGACGGGATGTCGAGCCCCTTCGCGACGAGGCTGGTGCCGACCAGGACGTCGAGCCGACCGGCGGCGAAAGCATCGACGACCCGTTCGGCCGCGCCGCGATGCTCGACGACGTCGCGGTCGAGGCGGCCGACGCGCAGGTCCGGGAACGTGTCGCGCACCTCGCGCTCGACCCGTTCCGTCCCGCCCCCGAGATAGCGGATCCGGGGCGAGCCGCATGATGGACAGCGCGAGGCGAGCGGTGTGGCCCGGCCGCATTGGTGGCAGCGCAGCGTCGTCCCTGCCTGGTGGTAGACGAGCGGTCGATCGCAGTCCGGACAGGTCTGGACGTGGCCGCAGTCCCGGCACAGCACGACCGACGCCGTGCCCCGCCGGTTGAGCACGAGGATCGCCTGCTCGCCGGCCGCGGTGTCGAGCGCGCCGAGCGCGGTCGCCAGCGATCGCGAGATGAGGCCACGCACCCCGGCAGCCAGCTCTGCGCGCAGGTCGACGACGTCGACGGGGGGTGCGGTGCCCACGGGGCGGACCGGCAGGACGACGCGGTCGTAGACCCCGGTCCGGGCGCGGCCGACGCTCTCGACCGCGGGCGTCGCCGACCCGAGCACCACCGCGGCGCCGGCCAGCATGCCGAGGCGCAGCGCCGCATCGCGCGCCTGGAGCCGCGGGGTGCGGTCGCTCTTGTAGGCGGGATCGTGCTCCTCGTCGACGATGATGACCCCGATGTCGGCGAGCGGGGCGACCGCCGCCAGCCGGGTCCCGACCACGATGTCGACGTCGCCGGCCCGGATGCGACGCCATTCGTCGGCGCGCTCCCCGTCACCCAGACCGGAGTGGACGAGCGCCACCCGAGCGTCGAGGTCCGCCCGGAGCCGGTCGACGAGCGGCAACGCCAGGGCGATCTCCGGGACCAGCACGAGCGCCGGCCGCCCGGCCTCGAGCGAGGCGGCGATGGCCTCCACGTAGATCGCGGTCTTGCCGCCACCGGTGACCCCGTCGAGCAGGAGCGGCCGCGCATCGCGCGCGGCGATCGCGGCGAGGACCCGCGCGACCGCCTCCGCCTGGGCGGGGAGCAGATCGCTTGCGGGCGGCCGGCCCCCGCGCAGCCCCACCGAACGTGCCGCCAGCGGTCGCCGCGGGCGTTCACGGACCTCGGCATCGACGAGCCCGCGGCGCACGAGCCCGGCGACCGCCGCGTGGCCGTGGTGCCCGGCGAGATCCGCCGCAGCGGCCTCGCCGGCCGGTGCCGCGGCGAGCTCCTGGAGCGCCGCGAGCTGGCGTGGCCCGAGCGGCCGTCCCGGCGGGCGGGCATCCACGGGAACCATGTCGGCGAGGTCCCGACCCGCCTCGGGCAGGCGGAGCCAGCGTTCGTAGCGGGGACCCGCGCCGGCGCCGGACAACGTCCACTCCAGGCTGATCCGCCCGGCCGCCGCCATCGACCGCAGGCGTCGCAGCAGGCCGGCGCGGCCGTCCGGTCCGGCCAGATCGCGGACCGGGCGCGGGCCGCGTTCGAGCTGCGACAGCAGGTCGGCCTCGGCCGGATCCGGTCGCGCAGCGAGATCCGACCGCGACGGTGCGCCGCCGTCCCCGGCCGCGGTCGGGGCGAGCTCGGCGACGAGCTCGAGCCGCTCGAGGAGCCCCGGCGGGAGCATCGCCCGCAGGACCAGCGCCGGCGGGGCGAGATAGTGCCCGGCGATCCAGCGGGCGAGCCCGAGGGTGAGTGGCGGGAGCAGCGGACCGTCGGCCCGCACCCGGTCGACGATCGGCTTGGCCGTCGTAGCCGGCAGCTCGGTCGCCTCTGCGAGCACGACGCCGAGCGCCTGCCGGCGCCCGAACTCGACGAGCACGGCTTCGCCCGGGCCGAGATCCGCGAGGGCCGGCGGCACGAGGTAGGTGTAGGTCCGGTCGCCGCCACGCCCGGCGGCGTCGATCGCCACCTCGACCGCCCGCGACCGCCCGCCGTCGTCACCGCGACGTGCCGGATCCGCCCCCGCGACGTCGTCGAGCGAGCGTGACGCGTCGAGCTGCATCGCGTCCCCGAGCGTCAAGGCGACCGCGAGTAGACCTCGACCCGGCGGTCGGGATGGGTGCGGTGCTCCTCGGCGATGATCTCGTCGATCCGCTCGGCCGTCCGCTCCACCTGGCCGGTCTCGTTGGTCACGACGTAGTCGTAATCCTCCTGGCGCGCCAGCTCGATGGCCGCGTTGCGCTGCCTGAGCTCGAGCTCGTCGGCGGTCTCGGTGGCGCGGCTTCGCAGACGCAGGAAGAGATCCTCCAGCGATGGCGGGATGAGGAAGATGAGCAGCGCGCCGGGCACCTTCTCCTTGACGACCTGGGCGCCCTGCACGTCGATCTTGAGGATGACGTCCCGGCCGGCGAGCAGGGCGTCGCGAACCTGTCCGCGCGGCGTGCCGTACCAGTTCTCGTGGACCCTGTTCGCCTCGAGGAACTCGCCTGCGGCCCGCTGCTTCACGAATGTCTCCCGGTCGAGGAAGATGTAGTCGACGCCGTCGACCTCGCCGGGCCGCATGGCCCGCGTCGTACAGGTCACGACGTAGTGGTAATCCGGGTCGCGGGGCCGGCGCTTGAGCGCATCGATGATGGTGTCCTTGCCGACGCCGCTCGGCCCCGAGATGATGACGAGCATCGCCCCGTTGCTGGCTCGCATCTCCTCGATCGAGCCCCTGCCGTCGGTCACCGGACGACCTCGCGAAGCCCGTCGAGGACCGCCTCGAGCTCCGGCGGCAGCGGCGCGGTCGCGCGGATGAGGTGGCCGTCCGACGGCGACGTCAGCTCCAGCCGCCAGGCGTGGAGGAAGAGCCGGTCGAGGCCGGCCGGCCCGCGACGCGACGTGCCGGTGCCGTAGACCGGATCGCCCGCCACGGGATGGCCGATGGCCTCGAGATGGACGCGGATCTGGTGCGTCCGCCCGGTCACGAGATCGAGCTCGAGGAGCGTCCAGTCGGTGAAGCGCTCGCGGACGCGATAGCCTGTGACCGACGGCCGCCCATCGGCCACGACCGCCATCTTCGTGCGGTGCTTCGGGTCGCGGCCGATCGGCGCCTCGATGCGGCCGACGGCCGCGGTGACGCTGCCCTGGACGAGTGCCTGGTAGGTCTTCTTGATCCGTCTCGCCTTGAGCTGGGCCATGATCGAGGCCTGCGCCGCGTCGGTCCGGGCGACCATCAGCAGACCGCTCGTGTCGCGGTCGAGACGATGGACGATCCCCGGCCGCTGAACGCCCGCGATCCCGCCCCAGGTCTCCCCGTCCCCGTGGGCCAGCAGCGCATTGACCAGCGTCCCGCTCGCATGGCCCGGGGCCGGGTGGACGACGAGCCCGGCCGGCTTGTCGATGACCAGCAGGTCGTCGTCCTCGTAGACGACCTCGAGGGCGATCTCCGGTGCGGGCGCGAGATCGAGCGCGATGGGCTCGGGGATGTCGAGCGTGAGCTCCGTCCCGGGCGTGACGATCGCGTTGGGCCGGAGCGCCTCGCCGGCCGAGGTGAGACGACCGTCCGAGATGAGCTTCTGCACATAGCTGCGCGACATCCCGGTCGCATCGGCGAGGTAGCGGTCGACCCGACCGGATGGCCCGTCGGGGACGCGCAGGACGCGGATGCCGGGCGCGTAGGACGAGTCAACCATCCGCCCGCCGCTCCCCGAGGTCGGCCAGGGCCGGGAAGATCGCCGCACCGACGAGCATCACGATCGCCGTGCTGATCGCCGCGTCGGCCACGTTGAAGGTGTACCAGCGGAAGTCGCCGATCCCGACGTCGACGAAGTCGACGACGAAGCCGCGCGTGAGGCGGTCGGTCATGTTGCCCAGCGCGCCGCCGAGCAGGAACCCGAGCGCGATCGAGAGGTAGAGGCTCCGGCCGGCGCGCGCGTGGTAGGCCACGATGAGTCCGATCACCGCGAGCGAGGCGATGCCGAACAGCGCCGCGTTGTCGCGGAACAGCCCGAAGAGGGCGCCCGAATTCTGGCTGAAGACGAGCCGGACCCAGTCACCGATGATCGTCATCATCTCGCCCGGTGACAGGTTCGCGACGAGCCAGGCCTTCGACAGCTGGTCCGCGATCACGACGAGGACCGCGAGACCGAGGAACACGAGCCAGTGGGCTCCACGGCGTGCTGCGACGGTCCCCGCGATGACGGGCGGGACCTCGTCTGCCGGCGTCGCCCCGGCGTCGGCCATCGAGTCGGCGTCGCGCGTCGCCATCGGTTCAGCGAGCTCCCGGGCGTCGGCGGAGCACGATGTCGACCGGTCCGCCGTCGAGCTCCACGGAGGCCCGCGACGCATCGGCCGGCGGCGCATCGGTCGCGAGTTCCGCCAGGGTGTCGGCAGCGACGGTCGGGAGGTGTGCCGCGACGTCGGGAGACAGCGGACCCACCCACAGGTCGATCCGGTCGTCGAGCTCGAGGCCGGCCTCTCGGCGCAGGTCCTGGACAGCCCGGGCGAGCTCGCGGGCGTCGCCCTCGGCGACGAGCGCGGGCGTCAACGACGTATCGAGGACGACCACCAGGCCGTCGTGATCGGCCACCGCCGTGCCGGGTCTCGGCGTCGCCTGGATCTCCACCTCGTCCGCGGCCAGCGTGACGCCGGCCAGCGTCACCGACCCGTCGGTGCCCAATGTGAACTCGCCCGACCGCGCGGCGGCCATGACCGCCGGGATCGCCGAACCGAGCCGCCTCCCGATCTTCGGGAGGAGCGGCTTGACGCGCCGCTCGACGAGCGCCGATTCGTCGTCGATGACGACGACCTCCTTGACGTTGATCTCGTCGCCGACGAGCCGCAGCAGGTCGTCGCCGACGACACCACGGTCCGGCATCGCGATCCACGCCGTGGCCAGCGGCTGGCGGGTCTTGAGGTGCGCCGTGGCCCGCAGCGCACGCGCCAGCTCGACGACGCCCTGCATGCGGGTCATCGCTGCCTCGAGCGCCGCGTCGCGGTGCGGCGCGAGCTCGCCCGTGGGCCAGCGCGTGAGGTGGACGCTGTCCGGCGCGTCCGGCAGGACCACGGCCACGAGGTTGTCATACACGGATTCGGCGAGGAACGGCAGGATCGGCGCGAGCATCCGCGAGCTCGCCACGAGCGCCACGTGGAGCGTGGCGAACGCGGCGCCTTGATCGGCCGGATCATCCGGGCGGGAGAACCGCCGCCGGGACTGGCGCAGGTACCAGGTCGACAATCCGTCGAGGAAGGAGGACAGGGCGCGCGCAGCACCCAATGCGTCGACGTCGACGAGCCGCTCCTCGACCGTCGCCGCGGTGCCGGCCGCCCGCGACAGGATCCAGCGGTCGAGGACCGGACGCTCGACGACCGGCGGCGCGGCGTCCGTCGGGCTCCAGCCGGCGAGGCGGGCATAGGTCACGAAGAACGCGTACACGTTCCACAGCACGAGCAGCTCGCGTCGGGCCTCGTCCGCAGCATGCCAGCCGAACAGGATGTTCTCCTCCGGGCGGGACTTGGCGAACATCCAGCGCATGACGTCGACACCCATCCGGTCGGCCGCGTCGTCGAACTCGATCACGTTGCCCGAGCTCTTGTGCATCGGCCGCCCATCCTCGGCGAACAGCGTGGCGTAGCCGAAGATCGTCGCGAACGGCGGCTCGCGGCGGAGCACCGTCGACATCGCGAGCATCGAATAGAACCAGTTCCGGAACTGGCCGGGAAAGCTCTCGGTGATGAAGTCGGCGGGGAACCACTCGCGCCAGTGGTCCGGATCCTCGCGGTAATGGAGCGTCGAGAAGGGCACGATCCCGGCATCCAGCCACGGGTTGCCGACGTCCTTGATCCGCTCGACCGGTGCGCCACAGCCGGGACAGGCGATCTTCACCGCGTCGACGTACGGCCGGTGCGGGGTGTGGCCCTCGAAGGTCGCCCAACCTTCGACGGCCCGCTCGCGGAGCTCCTCACGGCCGCCGATGACCTCGACCGCCCCGCACGACGCACAGTCGTAGATCGGCAGGGCGAGACCCCAGTAGCGCTTCTTGCTGATCATCCAGTCGTGCATGTTGCGGAGCCAGTCGAGCTCGCGCTCGTAGCCGAAGTCGGGGATCCAGCGGATCCGGTCGACGACATCCATGATCTGGTAGCGCAGGCTCGCGTCGACCTGCTCCTTCGTCAGCGCCTCGCGCGGCTGGTCGTACAGCGGACCCATGCTGATGTACCACTCATCGACGAGCCGGAAGACGAGTGGCGTATTGCAGCGCCAGCAATGCGGATAGCGGTGGGTGATCGTTTCGAGCCGGTAGAACCGTCCCTCGCGCTTGAGGTGCTCGATGATCGGCTCGGCGACGTCGCGGACGTCCCGCCCCGAGAGCGAGCCGAACCCCGCGAGGAAGATCCCCGATTCGTCGAGTGGCGCGACCACCGGCAGGCCAAGGGACCGGCCGAGCTGGAAATCCTCCGTACCGCACCCGGGAGCGACGTGGACGATGCCCGTGCCCTCGGCTTCCCCGACCTCGGTCCAGGCCACGACGCGGTGCTCGTACGGCGTCCCGGGTGCATCGGTCGTCCCGGCCACGAACGCGGTCTTGACGGCGGGCAGGTCATCGAACGGCCCGGCGTAGCGCCAGCCGACCATGTCCGCACCGGCCACCTCCTCGAGGACCTCGAAGGGTCCGCCGAGCGCCGTCTTGAGCGTGCCCTTGCCGAGCCAGAACTCGTCCGTCCCCTGTCGGACGCGCACGTAGCGGACCGCCGACCCGACGGCCGCGGCGACGTTCGAGGTAAGCGTCCACGGCGTGGTCGTCCAGACGAGGAGCGACTCACCCGGGCGGTCGAGGAGCGGGAAGCGGACCGTCAGCCCGGGATCGTCGCGATCCTGGTAACCCTCGTTCATCTCCGTCTGTGACAGGCCCGTCCCGCATCGGGCACACCACGGCATCGTGTCGTGGCCCTTGTACAGCCACCCGCGCCGATGGCACTCGGCGAGGAAGCCCCAGATGAGGTCGTTGTTCTCGTTGCTGAACGTGAAGTAGCTGCCGCCCGTGTCTGGCATCCCGAGCCGGCCGACGAGCATCTCGACCGTGTCGATGACCGGGCCTCCGGGGCCCTCGATGGTGGCGATCGCCGACGAGTCCGCCCCGAGGAGCTCGCCGAGCCGGCGCAGCTCGTGGGGGTCGTTCCAGTCCATCCACATCCCGAGCCGGATCGACTGCTCGGTCATCCGAGCCGCGAACGTCAGGACACGCTGCTTGCAGAGCGTCACGAACTCGGCGATCCCGAACGCCTCGATGTCGCGCTTGGAGGTGAAGCCCAGATCGCGCTCGACGTTGACCTCGACCCACAGGCCCTGGCAGTCGAAGCCGTTCTGGTAGCGCTCGTCCTCGCCGAGCATCGCGTGGAAGCGCTGGTAGAGGTCCTTGTACGTCCGGCCCCACGCATGGTGGACGCCCATCGGGTTGTTGGCCGTGAGAGGGCCGTCGAGGAAGCTCCACTTCGGGCCGCCGGCGTTCTGCGCGCGCAGCCGGGCGAAGGTCCGGCGGTCGCGCCACTGGTCCAGGATCTCGTGCTCCTGCGCGACGAAGTCGGGCTTCGAGCTGACGGGTCGGAACATTCGGCCTCGGTGATCGGGTGGGGCGGGAACGCGCGGCTCGCGCCGGGGGCGGGCGCAGGGGATGGGCGCTGTGCTCGATTCGGTGGGTGCTTGTATCCTACCCGCGATGCACGAACCTGAGGGCGCGCGACCGCGCGCGCGGTCGCCCTTCGCAGCGGCGTTCCTCTCCCTGATCTTTCCCGGACTCGGCCAGCTGTACGCCGGTGCCCCGACGCGAGCGCTGGCGTTCGCGGCCGCGCCGATCCTGCTGATCGCCCTCGGCGCCGGGGTCGGGCTGCGGCTGACCCGCATCGAGCTGGTCGGGCTCGTCGTGAACCCCTTCGTGCTGAGCTCGGTGTTCGTGCTCAACCTCATCGTCCTGCTCTACCGGCTCGTCGCGATCATCGACGCGTATCGCGTCGCCGAGTACATGAACGCGTACGCGGCGTCCGGCGACGGGCGGGCCGGCGGGGCCCGCGTCGCGCGCAATCCCCTGTCGATCGCGGGCCTGCTGGCGATCCTGCTGGTGATGGCCGGGAGCCACGTCGTCGTCGCCCGCTACGACATGCTGGCGCTGGACGTCGTCGACAGCCCGTGCATCTTCATCGGCGACTCGACGAGCGACACCGAATGCGAGGCCGATGCGTCACCGTCGCCCGGCGCGTCGGCGACCCCGAGCGGCGCGGGATCGGTCGTGCCGACCGACAGCCCGGAACCCGAGGCCACCCCGGCCGGCAGCGCCCTCCCCGACGTGACGATCCCGCCGTGGGACGGCAAGGAACGGCTCAACATCCTGCTCATCGGCAGCGACCAGCGGCGGGGCGAGGCCACGCACAACACCGACACGCTGATCGTCGTCTCGATCGACCCGGTGACCAAGCAGGTCGCGATGTTCAGCCTGCCGCGCGACACCGTCGACGTGCCGACCCCGCCCGGACCGGCGCGGCGCGCCTTCGGGCCGGTCTACACCCGCAAGATCAACGCCTGGTGGACGTCGGTCCGGACGCGCAACGACCTGTTCCCCGGGAAGGGCAACCTGCCCGGCTACAACGGCCTGAAGGCGATCATGGGAAACCTCTACGGCCTCGACATCAAGTACTTCGTGGAGGTCAACTTCGACGGCTTCAGGAAGGTCGTCGACGCGATGGGCGGGGTGACGATCAACGTCCAGGTGCCGGTCAGCGACGATCGCTTCCCGTCGACCAACAACAGCCTCCGGCGGGTGTTCATCCCGACCGGCATCCAGCACATGAACGGCGACGAGGCGCTCCGCTACGCACGGTCGCGGCACGGATCCAACGACTTCGATCGCGGCCAGCGCCAGCAGCGCGTCCTCCTGTCGCTCCGCGAGCAGGCCGATCCGCAGGACCTCATCCCGCGCTTGCCGGAACTGGTCAAGGCCCTCCAGAGCACGGTCAAGACGGACATCCCGGTCGCCCAGATCGCGCCGCTCCTCGGCCTGGCGACCGAGGTCGACACCAGGAACATCCGCTCGTACGTGTTCGCGCCGCCCTTCTACCAGAAGGAGACGACGTCGAGCCCGCGCGGCTACATCATCCAGCCGTACGTCAGCAAGATGCGGGCGGCGGTCAAGAACGCCTTCACCGTCGACCCCGCGGACGAGGCCACGCGGCAGAATCTCGCCCAGGAGGGGGCCGTCGTGTGGGTCCTCAACGGCACGGCCGACCCAGGGCGCGGCACGGCCATCGCCGGCTATCTCGACTTTCACGGCCTGGCGGCCTCGTCACCGCGGCAGAAGCCACCGGGCGCGGTGCCCGGCAACACCACGATCGTCGCCTACAACGGCGCGGCCGCGAACCTGCCGGACACGATCGCCTATCTCGAGAAGACGTTCGGGGTGAAGGTGACCGAGAAGACCGACCCGGCCATCCGGACCGACGTCGTGGTCACCGTCGGGCGCGCCACGCCGCAGCTCGAGGCGCCGGTCGGACCCTGACGCCGCGGGGCATGCGACCCGGGCCGTGGCCGGGGCTCCGCTACTCGATCGGCGTCAGCCAGTGGGCGTACTCGGGCAGACGTCCGCGCACGGCGTCGAAGTAGCGGTCCCGCACGAGCCGCCCGATCGGCCCGATCTGCCCCGACCCGACCGGCCGGTGGTCGACCTCGATGATCGGCGACACCTGGACGCCGGTACCGCACAGGAACACCTCGTCGGCGACATACAGCTCGGAGCGGTCGATCGATCGCTCCTCGACCCGGATCCCCTCGTTGGCGAGGAGCTCCATGATCGCCTTGCGGGTGACGCCCTCGAGCAGGTCGTCGCTGACCGGCGGGGTGAGGGCCACGCCGTCGCGCACCACGAAGACATTGGCAGCGGACGCCTCGTTGACGTGCCCGCCGGCGGTCAGGACGATCGCCTCGTCGAAGCCGTTGAGCTCCGCCTCGGTCTTCTGGAAGGCCATGTTCACGTAGCCGCCGACGATCTTGCCGCGGGCCGGCAGCGCCTCATCCGCGTTGCGCCGCCAGCTGGAGGTCATGACCCGGACGCCCGATTCGGTGTCGATGTAGTTCCCGAATGGGAGGGCGATGATGTACAGCTGGTTGTCGAGGTCGTGCAACCGAACCCCGATGGCCGCGGTCGACTTGTAGAACGACGGCCGGATGTAGGCGTCCTCGCGGAACCCGTTGCGGCGGACGGTCTCGACGATGAGGCGAGTCAGCTCGTCGACCGAGGGCACGTCCTGCATCAGCAGGATCCGGCACGACTGGCGGATGCGCTCGACGTGCTCGCGGACCTTCAGGCCGTAGAGCCGCCCCTGATCGGCGTTCCAGTACGCGCGGATGCCCTCGAACGTCGCGGTCCCGTACATGAACGCGTGGGTCATGATGCTGACCTTGGCCTCCCGCATCGGGACCCACTCACCCTCGAAGTAGCAGATCAGCTCGTCGAGCGCGCCCGGCTTGGGCGCGTGGTGGACGGTCGGCTCCCGGGTGGCGTCGGACTTCCTGGTCAGCATGCGATCGGCTCCCTCGATGGCGGTCGGCCGAGTATATCAGCGGACCCCCGCGGATCAGCCGATGAGGCCGGAGATCGCGGCCCGCGCCGATCGCGCATCAACGTGTCGCGCGGGACGCTCCGATGTCACCCGCGGGCGCGCGCGCTGCTGGTCGATGCCACGATCGCGCGACCGCGGGCGGCGCGCCGACCCAGCCACTTCTCGATCTCGACGGCGACGAAGACGAGCGTCGAGGCGGCGAGCACCAGGCTGAGCTGGACCGGCGTGAGCGCGACCGTCTCGAAGACCGGCTGCAGGACCGGGACGTAGATGAGCGCAAGCTGGACGACGAACGTGGCGCCGACGGCGATGGTCAGCGGCAGGTTCGACCGGAGACCGAGTCGGAACAGGCTCTCGGTCTCGGAGCGGATCGCCAGGGCGTGCCCGAGCTGGAGCCAGGCGAGCGTGGTGAAGACCATCGTCTGCCACGGCCAGGCCTGGCCGATGGAATACGCCTGGACCCCGAGCGTCACCGCGGCCATGAACAGCCCGACCCAGAGCGCGTGCTGCCACAGCCCACGCGCGACGATCGGCTCGGCCGCGGGCCGCGGCGGTCGCCGCATGGTGTCGCGCTCGGCCGGCTCGACGCCGAGCGCAAGCGCCGGGAGTCCGTCGGTGATGAGGTTGACCCAAAGGATCTGGACGGCGACGAGGGGGAACGGCAAACCGAGGAACGGTGCGAGCGCCATCACCCAGACCTCCCCCGAGTTCGTCGTCAACAGGTAACGGACGAAGCGCCGGATGTTGTCGTAGATCCGGCGGCCCTCCTCGACGGCGGCGACGATCGTCGCAAAGTCGTCGTCGGCGAGGACCATGTCGGCCGCCTCCTTGCTGACCTCGGTTCCGGTCACGCCCATGGCGATACCGATATCGGCCCGCCGCAGCGCGGGCGCATCGTTGACGCCGTCGCCGGTCATGGCGACGACCGCGCCGCGCCGCGCCCACGCCTCTACGATCCGCAGTTTCTGCTCGGGGTTCGTCCGCGCGTAGACGGAGATGTCGGCGACGACGGCATCGAACGCCGCATCATCGAGCGCCTCGAGCTCCGCACCGGTCAGGCTCCGGCCGTCCTCGCGGAGGACGCCGATGCGCCGGGCGATCGCCCGGGCGGTCAACCGGTGGTCGCCAGTGATCATGATCGGCGTGATCCCGGCCGCTCGACAGGCCGCGATCGACGGCGCGGATGCTTCGCGCGGCGGATCGGCCATCCCCACGATCCCGAGGAGGCGCAGCCCACGCTCAGCTTCGTCGAGGCTGGCGGGGACGTCCTCCATCGTGCTCTCGGCGAAAGCCAGGACGCGGTATCCGTTGGTGGCATACGCCTCGGCGATCTCCTCAGCCCTCGCCAGGAGGTCGGCGTCGGTGGGATCGAGGAGAGGACCGAGCGCTTCGATGGCGCCCTTGACGGCGACCCAGACGGCGCCGTCGCTGGCGTGCAGGGTCGCCATCCTGCGGCGTTCGGGATCGAAGGTGAGCTCCTCGACACGAGGATGGGTCACCGCGAGCGTGGCCTGCTCGACGCCGAGCTTGCCCGCCAGCGCGAGGAGCGCCGCCTCGGTCGGGTCGCCTGTGATCGTCCACGGATCACCGGCTCGAGCCGGCGCACGGAGGGTGGCGTCGTTGCAGGCTGCGGCTACGCGGGCGAGGCGATCGAGGGTCGGATCATCGACCGGGAGCGGGTCGAGCACACCCTCCGGCGCGTATCCGTGGCCGGCCACGCGGTATTCGCCGGCGGGCGTCCAGACTCGTTCGACGAGCATCCGGTTCTCGGTCAGCGTCCCGGTCTTGTCGCTGCACACGACGGTGACCGAACCGAGCGTCTCGACGGCTGGCAGCTTCCGGATCAGCGCACGGCGCCGGGCCATCCGCCTCGCGCCCAGCGCAAGGGCGATGGTCACGACCGCAGGCAAGCCCTCCGGGATCGCGGCGACGGCGAGACTGACCGCGACCAGAAACATCACATCCGCCGGCTCACCCCGTGCGACCCCGGAGACGAACACGAAGATGCACACGACGAAGGCAGCCGATGCGAGCCACTTGCCGAGCGCCGAAAGCCGACGCTGGAGCGGTGTCTGGCCACCACCGTGGACCTGGAGCAGCTCTGCGACCCGCCCGAGGGCGGTCGCCATCCCGGTCGCCACGACGACCCCGACGCCGCGGCCATACGTCACGGCAGTCCCACCGAACGCCATGTTGCGCTGATCGGCGAGCAACGCCGCGGTCACGGCCGGGAGCGGCACAGCCGTCTTGGTTGCCGGTTCGGACTCCCCCGTGAGCGCAGCTTCGTTGACCCGAAGCGAGAGGGCCTCGAGCAACCGCACGTCCGCCGTCACGACGTCACCGGCATCGAGCCGGACGATGTCACCGGGGACCAGCGCGCTCGCGTCAACCACCGTAAGCTGGCCATCCCGGACGACCCGGCTGGAAGGGCTTGTCATCCGCTTCAGGGCGTCCATCGCCCGCTCCGCGCGGAACTCCTGGACGAACCCGACGATCCCGTTGAGGGCCACGATGGTCAGGATCACGACCGTGTCCTTGAGGTCGCCGATGGCCGCCGTGATCGCAGCTGCACCGAGCAGGACGAGGATCATGGCGTTGGTGAACTGCTCGACGAACAGGCGCCAAGCGGGCTTCCTGGCGCGCGCCATGAGCTCGTTCGGCCCGTACGTCTCGAGGCGGCCGAGGGCCTGGCCGGCGCTCAAGCCGAGCACAGGGTCCGATCCAAGGGCGGCTGCGACCGTCCGGGCCTCGATCGTCCAGGGGTCCGGCGCCAGACTCGGAGGCGCGGGCGATGCAGTCACGTCGTGAACACCATGGTCGAGGCGGCCGGGTCGGTGGGCTAGAGCCGAATGGCAGTTCGCGCCGGGCTAGCCGCATTCATCGGCCCGTCCCGAGGAGTCGGGCGGGGGTCCGGTGCCCAACGGGTCCCGGTGGCCTCGGCCCGCGCGGTCAGCCCACTTCGCCGCTGACGACGCCGATGACGAGTCCCAGGTAGGCCAGGTAGAACAGACCCCCGACGAGCAACGAGCGGCCGAGCAGTGCGCCGCGCCGGGCCATCGGGATGAAGATCGCGGCCGACGAGACGAAAGCGATGCCGGCCGACGCGAAGGCGACGTACGAGCCTTCGGCAGCGACCCACGTATCGGAGGCGAAGACAAGCGCCACGACCGTCGGGATGGTCGACTGGAAGACCATCGCCCCGGTGATGTTGCCCATGGCGAGGGTGTCCTTGCCCTGGCGGACCCAGATGACGGAGTTGAACTTCTCCGGGAGCTCGGTCGCGATCGGGGCGATGACCAGCGCCAGCAGCACGCTGTCGACATTGAGCTGGCGGGCCAGGTGATCGACGGCATCGACGAAGAAGACCGCACCGAGGACGATCAGCCCGAGCGCGAAGACGACCTGGACATTGACGACTCGCAGGCGCGGGGTCGCTGGCTGGATCCGATGGTGGTTGCGGTCGAGGCGGTGGAAGCGCAGCGGCGCGAGGTCCGCGGCGTCGACGTCGGGGTCGGCCTCGAAGTGGCCCTTGACGTACCACGCGTAGATGCCGATCAGGATCACGGCCACGATCCACTTCAGCCAGACCGGATCGAGCGGGAGGAACGCGGCGCCGATGGCGATCGCATAGGCGATCGCGAAGTAGCGCATGTCGTGGCCCAGGACGCCGGTGTCGACTCGCATCACGTCGCCATCCGAGCGCCGCCTGGCGACCCGGAGCACGGCGATCCCGGTCACGAACATCGCCAGTGTCGATAGCATGAACGGTGCGCCCAGGATCGCGCCGACGCCCACCTCGTTCGAGGATTCACCGGTCGCGAAGAGGATCGCGATGATCGGGATCATCGTCTCGGGCAACGCCGTCCCGACCGCCGCCAGCACGGACCCGACCGCTCCCTCGGCCAGCTCCAGCTTGCGCCCGAACCACTCGATGCCGTTTGTGAACAGCTCCGCGCCCAGCAGGATGACGACGAAGGCGATGATCAGGATGAGGATGTCCATCGGGCTAGACGGTAGCAGCCACCGCGGTCGCGACCCCGATGACGATGACCGCCAGGATCGCCACGGAGATCGCGACCATCGTCCAGTCGGCGTCGCGCCCATAGGCTACGGCCGCCACGATCACCCGACCGATGGGCGCCGCGATGACAGCCAGCAGGCCGAGCCACAGGTAGCCGGCCGGGTCGAGCGCGACGAGCTGGGCGCCGAGCGTCGCGAGGTCGAGCGGCGGGCCCTGGTCGAGCGGCGAGATCCCGTTCGCGATCATCAGCGCGAAGCCGATGGCCAGCAGGCCGACCGAGACGTAAGTGATCCCGATGAGCAGCCGGCCGATGGTCCGCTCGGCCGCGTAGGCGCGCGGCGAGATCGCGCTCACCCGAGGGCTCGCAGCAGCATCTGGATGGCCGTGTACACGAGGACGACCACGAACAGCATGCGCAGCAGCCGGATGTCCACCCGGTGGGCCAGGCGCGACCCGACCGTGGCGCCGACGAACACGCCGATCGCCGTCGGGCCGGCCGCGTACGGGTCGATGCCGCCGCGGATCACGTAGATGACCGCGCTCGCCGACGCCGTGATCCCGATCATCATGTTGCTGGTCGCGGTCGCGACCCGCAGCGGGACCCCCATCGACAGGTTCATGAGCGGCACCTTGATGATCCCGCCGCCGATCCCGAGCAACGCCGAGACGACCCCCGCGAAGGTCGCCCCGACGATGCCCCGACCGAGATGGCGCACGCGGTAGCCCTCCCCCGACAGGCGGTCCAGCGTCGTCGGGAGGTGCGCCGGCGGCATGGCCACCGGCTCGTCCGCGTCGAGGGCGGAGGGACCCTCGTCCGCCGCGGTCCCCGCGCGCGGCCGCGCCATCGTGAACGCGACATAGCCGAGCAGACCCGCGAAGAGAAAGGACAGGAGGCGCTCGTCGAGCAGGAAGGCGACCGATCCGCCGACGAGCGCGCCGATCGCGGTGAACAGCTCCAGGGTCATGCCCAGGCGCATATTCGCGACGTGTCGCTCGAGGTAGACCCCGGCCGCGGCGCTGCTGGTCATGATCACGCACACGAGCGAGACTCCGACCGCCTCGCGCAGGTCCAGGCCGAAGCCGAGGGTCAGCAGCGGCACGATGAGGATGCCGCCGCCGAGCCCCAGGAGCGAGCCGAACGCGCCGGCACCGACGCCGCCGGCGACCATGAGCAGGCCGACGAGCACGTCAGGACCCGGGCCGACGAGGCGTCTCGGGTCGGCCGCTCAACGCGACCGGCTCAGGGGCGCAGGTGCTGCGGCGCGTACGGGAGCAGGGCGACGTGGCGCGCGCGCTTGAGGGCGACCGCCAACTCGCGCTGGTGGCCGGCGCACGTGCCGGTCTTGCGCCGCGGCTCGATCTTCGCGCGCTCGGACAGGTAGCGACGGAGGCGGTTGACCTCCTTGTAGTCGATCTGGACGGTCTTGTCCGCGCAGAACGCGCAGACCTTGCGGCGGCGTCGATCGCGGTAGAAATCGTCGCGCTTCTTGGCTCGAACGGGGGGTGGCATGTGATCGGTCTCCTGGTCTCAGAAGGGAAGGTCGTCGAGGTCGGCGTCGTCAGCCGGTGGGCGCGCTCCCCCGCCACCACCACCGCCGGAGAAGCCGCCGGAGGCACCCGCGCCCGCGCCGGCGGCGGCGGGTGCCCCGACGAAGCCCGCCTCGTCGTCGCGTGGGCGCTTCTCGAGGCTGATGACGTTGTCGGCGGTCACGTCCAGCGACGTCCGCTTCTGGCCGTCCTGACCCTCGAACTCGCGGGTTCGGAAGCGGCCCTCGACGAAGACACGGTTGCCCTTGCGGAGCTGTTCCGCGGCACGCTCGGCGCGATCACCGAAGACGCTGACGCGGAACCAGTCGGTCTCCTCGATCCACTCGCCGGTCTGCTGAATTCTTGGTGCTCTGGTTGACGGCCACGCTGAACTGCGTCACCGGCCGTCCGGTGGGCGTGTAGCGCATCTCCGGGTCACGCCCGAGATTGCCGATGATCATGACCTTGCAGAACGCCATGACGCTGCCCTCCCTCAGTCGATGGCGGCCGGAGCCGCCTCGCTCTCGGACTCGTCGATGAACTCTGGGATGTCGCGGTCGTCGTCCTCGTCGAGCCCGGACGGCAGGTCGCTGTCCTCTAGCTCGTCGAGCTCGGAGCCGTCGGCGCGGCTCGACTTGGCCGGCCGGTCGACCCTGGTGACGAGATGGCGCAGCACCTCCTCGGTGATCAGGAGCGTGTGCTCGAGCTCGACGATCGCCTCGGGCGACGCCTCGAACAGGATGATGTGATAGGAGCCCTCTCGATGCCGATCGATCGGGTAGGCCAGCCGGCGGCGCCCCCACGGCGCGACCTTGACGATCTGGCCGCCGGCGGCGGAGATGCCGCGCGTCGTCCGGTCGACGAGGGCCTGGCTCTTGTCGTCCGCGACGTCGGGGCGGATGACGAGCATGAGTTCGTAGCGGCGCATACGCGCGTTTCTCCTTCCAATGGGGATGCCCCGTTGACGGCCGAGCCGGCACGGAGCGGAAAGGACAGGGCGCGAGTCTAGCATGAAGCGGGCCGCCGCCCGCGGACGGCATCGGGAGCGCGGTCCCCGCGCCGGTCCTCGTTGTATCCTCAGCGAGCCGAGCGCGATCCGGCCCAACCCATCCTCACCATCATCGCGGAGGCTTCGTGCCCGCCAGTACGATCCTGCTCCTCTCGACGGACACCGCGGCCGGCGAAACCACCGCCGCGATCCTGGCCGGCGCCGGCTACACGGTCACCCGGACGGCGGACCCGGACGAGGCGTTCGCCAAGGCCGTCGAGCACCAGCTGGTCATCCTCGACGTGACGGCCGGCCCGAAGTCGGCGGTCGACATCTGCACGGAGATCAGGGCGACACCGTCGATGGCCGCGGTCCCGGTCATGTGCGTCAGCGGCAGTGATGACGTCGAAGAGCGGATCCGCTTCCTCGAAGCCGGCGCGGACGACGTCGTGGCGCGGCCGCTCGATGCCCGAGAGCTCGAGGCACGGGTCGAGGCCCTCCTGCTCCGCTTCCAGCGGTCGCGCGACCTCACCCCGAGCGTCTCCGGGGACGGATTGACGATGCATCGGGCCCGGCGGACCGTGGCCGTGTTCAGCCCGAAGGGCGGCGTCGGGACGACGACGATCGCGGCCAACATCGCCATCGCCGCAGCGGCCAATCGGCCCGACCGCGTGATCCTCGTCGACCTCGCCCTGCAGTTCGGCGGCGTGGCGACGCTGCTCAACCTCGATCCGAAGCAGACGCTCGCCGATGTCGTGCGCGATGAGCCGTCATTGCGCGAACCCGAGCTGCTGCGGACCTACGCGATGCGGCACGACAGCGGCCTCCATGTCCTCGCCGCCCCGGCCTCGCCCGAGGCCGCCGAGAGCGTGACGCCGGCCCACGTCGGCCAGATCCTCAAGACGCTGCTCGAGAGCTACGACATGATCGTCGTCGACGCGGGATCCACGCTCGACGAGCGGGCGCTCATGATCTTCGAGGCGTCCGAGGCGATCATCCTGCCGGTCACCCCGGAGATCGCCGCGCTCAAGGCGGTCCACGCCCTGCTCGAGTACCTGAGCGAGGTCGGGTCGGTCGCCCTCAAGACGACGTTCGTGCTCAACGAGGTCTTCGCCCGGGAGATCCTCAAGGTACGCGACGTGGAGAACTTCCTCGGCACCAAGATGTCCGTGGAATTGCCCTACGACCCGTTCCTCTACCTCAAGGCCTCGAACGAGGGGGTGCCGCTGGTGACGGGCTCGCCGCGGTCGACCCCGGCGGAACGACTCATGAAGCTGAGTGCGGCCGCCTTCGGGGAAGAGGGTGTGTCCGATTCGGCCGTGACGGACGATCGCAAGTCCGGGGGCCTGTTCCGCTTCCGTCGCTGACGGCACGCGCCGTCGCATTCGCCGGTCCACGGCACTCGGGCAGCGTCTGAGGGCCGGGCGGATCTCAAGATCCGCCGGGGGAACGAATGCCTGGTGCGCGCCCGGCCCTCGAATCGAACCGTAGCCGAGCGTCCGAGGCCGGCGCGATGCCTTCGCATACACCGCCGCTGTCGCGTATGCGACACCCCCGATCCGACGCCCGGCCGCCCGGTCGCGCCGTCCTACCGGATGCCGGCGCCCACGAGGTCGCGTCGCTCGATCATCGCGGGCTCCGCCGGTGGGGCGACTGGCGCGGGTTCGCGGATCAGACCGTCGCGCATCCTGACGATGCGATCGCAGGCATCGCCGACCTCGCTGTCGTGGGTCACGAGGATGAACGTCTGCCCCTCTTCCCGGTTGGCCCGTCGAAGCAGGGCGAGCACCTCCGTGGATCGGTCCGAGTCCAGGTTGCCGGTCGGCTCATCGGCAAGGACCAGGCGAGGCCGGTTGACCAGCGCTCGCGCGATCGCGACTCGCTGCTGTTCGCCTCCGGACAGCTCCGACGGCCGGTGACCCGCGCGGTCGCCGAGCCCGACTCGATCGAGCGCCTCGATCGCGGCGGCCCGGCCGGGCGCGCCGCCTTTCCCCGCATAGTCACGCGCGAGCACGACGTTCTCGAGGGCGGTCAGCGTGGGGACGAGATTGAAGTCCTGGAAGACGAAACCCATCTCGCAGGCCCGGATCCTGGTCCGTTCGCGGTCGTTGAGGGCGACCATGTCCCGACCGTCGAAGGTCAGGACGGGCTCCGTGACGCCATCCACGTCGGGGGCATGGAGCAGCCCCAGGATGTGCATCAGGGTGCTCTTGCCGGATCCCGACGGTCCCATGATCGCGACCATCTCACCGGCCTCGATCGTGAAGTCGACGCCGCGCAGCGCCGGCACCTCGTTGTGCTTGCCGAGCTTGTAGGTCTTGCGCAGGCCGCGGCCTGCGAGCAGGCTCGTCGGTCGATCAGCGGTGTAGGCGGTCATGGTCGTCACTCGTAGCGCAGCGCCGTGACCGGGTCCAGCCGGGCGGCGTGGAGGGCTGGGACGAAGCCGGCGATCGCGCCGAGGATCGTCGAGAAGGCAACGGCGGTGATCGCGGTCCCCGTCGTGAGCTCGAACAGGATCGTGCCGGAGGTGCGGCCGGCTTCGTTGACGACCGTGACGACGATCGCGCCGAGGATCAGTCCGACCGCCCCGCCGATGAACCCGATGAGGCCCGACTCGATGACGAGCTCGCGGACGATCCGCGACCGACTCCCGCCGATGGCACGCTTGATCCCGATCTCGCGGGTCCGCTCGGCGATCGACATCGCCATGGTGTTCACGACCGACAGACCGCCGACCAGCAGGCTGATCAGGGCGATCCCGACCAGGATCGAATTGAGGACCGAGGTCACACTCCCGATCTGCTTGTCGAAGTCCTTGCCGGTCATGGTCGAGATCCCGGGGACCTCGGCCTTGATCCGCGCGGCGAGCGCCTCGACGTCCTGGCCGGCCTTCGGGTAGACCACCATCGATGTCGCGATGTCGGTCGCGTCGAGCTTGTCCCGGACCATCGGCGGCAGGGTCTTGACCAGCAGTTGCTGGGCGGCAGCGAGCGGGACGCTGGCCGCCTGGTCGGGTGCGGTGAGGGTCGGCGCGAGGACGCCGATGACCGTGAACGGCACGCCCTTGAGCTCGATCGTGTCGCCGACGTGCTTGTTGAACTTGCGCGCGATGTCGGACCCGAGGACGGTGACGTTCGAGCCTTCGTCGGCGGCGGTCATCGCCCGGCCTTCGGCGTACGAGATGGGGAACGTCTCGAGCCCCTTGTCGGCGCCTGCGATGCCGCCGGTGATCATCGGTGGCGTGCCCATCGTCACGGCGCTCGCCTGATCGTCCATCAGCATCATCACGTTGGTGGTGACGACGTTCACCCCGTCGACCGCGCGGATCTTGTCGGCCGTCGACAGCGACATCGGCGCGCTGGCGAAGCCGCCGAGCTGTCCGGTCGCATCGCTCGACCGTGATCTTGTCGGCGTAGTACGTGGAGCCGCCGGCGACGAGGGCGTTGATCTTGTTGGCCATCGAGCCAAAGACGACCAGCGCCCAGATCCCGATGGTGATCCCGAGGATCGTCAGGACCGTCCTGACCGGGCGCCGGCCAAGGTTACGGAGGTAGCGCATCGACCATGCCTCACTCGGGTGCGAGGGATGGTCGAGAGCGCCATCCGGCCCGCGCCAGGGACGCCGTGCTCGGGGCTGAGGGGGCGCCACCTCGAACCGGCAAGGCCGGCGAATGCGCCCACGCTCACGCTCGATGGGGATTGTCGGACGAGGTGGGCGCGGACGGCGTGTTCCATTAGGAACGATCCGACCGGGCCGGTCGGCCTGTATCCCGCTCGTGGGAGTTGTAGCCACGAGCCCGGTTCGCGACGCTGGGCTGTTGGGCGGCGCGGACGGCATGGACGTCGGACCGCGCGCTGCCCCCTTCACACCGGCTCGCCGAGCGCATACCGTTGATCGCGGTCGATCCTTCGGGGGTGCGCGTGAGCCCATCGGACCTACAGATCAAGAGCGATCTCGCACCCGAGTCGGAAGTCTGGCGTCGCCTGCTGCTCGGCACCGACCCCAGCGTCGTCAGACTCCGTCGCCGGCATCGACGCATCCCCAGCCCGCCGCGCTGCAAGATGTGCGCGGCGCCGTTCGGGCCGCCCGGCGGCTGGGTGCTCCGATATCTCGGCCATGCCCGCTGGGCAAGGAACCCGAAGTACTGCGAGGGCTGCTTCCGCACCCTCCAGGCCAATCACGGCGGCGCTGAGGTCGACTGCTCGCTGCTCTTCGCCGACGTCCGAGGCTCGACCTCCCTCGCCGAACGCATGCGCCCGACCGAGTTCCGAGCCCTGATGGGTCGTTTCTACGACGAGGCGTTCGCCGCGCTGATCGACTTCAACGCGATCGTCGACAAGTTCGTCGGCGACGAGGTCATCGGCATCTTCATCCCGGCCTACACCGGTCAGGACCACGCCCGCCACGCCATCGACGCGGCCGAGCGGCTGCTCGAGGTGACCGGACACGGCGTCCCGGGTGGGCCGTGGATCCCGATCGGCATCGGCGTCAACAGCGGTGTCGCGTTCGTCGGTTCGGTCGGCCACGGGCCCGACACGGAGCTGACCGCGATGGGCGACACGGTCAATGTCACGGCACGGCTGGCGTCGGCCGCAGGGCCTGGCGAGGTCCTCGTCACTCTCGAGGCCGCGCAGGCGGGTGACATTGCCCTTCGAGGCCTCGAGCAGCGGGATCTGGAGTTGAAGGGCAAGAGCGGACGCACATCGGTCGTCGTGCTCCGCGCGGCGTCGGGGTGAGGGGCGTTATCCAAGGTGCAGACTCCGCCACGGCAGCCATCACGTCGCGGTCGAAAAGGACTTCCTCACGTGGCTGAGCGACGACGGTCTGACCTGGCGCATTGCCGACATGCGGGTATGGCCGCGAACGGAGCACTGGGCCGAGGAGATCGTGGACGGCCCGGCGGGCCCTCTGGTCATTCGGCTCTTCGGTCACGTCCTAAAGCGGCTCGTACTTACCGATTCCACAGCCCTCCCGTGGCCCACATTGCTGCGCGAGGGTTAGGGTCGTCACCACACTGGGCCGCCATCGTGGGCGCGACTCAACGGCGACGCGGGACGCCTCGCCTCGATCGGTTGCACCAGTTCACCCCTCGGCCGTGGCGTCGCCAGCTCCGTTCCGTAGGCTCAACAGCTCGTAGGCCTCGACCGGCTGCGACTTGCCTTTCAGTTGCGGCGACCCCAGCGGCCGGACGACCGCCTGCTCCCGGATGAGATCGTAGGTGCCTGCGCCGATCACCACGCTTCCTTCGGCGGCGTAGGTCTGGAGGCGCGCTGCCAGGTTCGTCGTGTCGCCGAGGGCCGAGAAGTTGCGCATCTCGGCGGCGCCGATATTGCCCACGAGCGCCAGGCCGCTGTTGAGGCCGATGCGGAATTGCGGCCGCGTCGTTGCGCCGGGTAGCTCGCCTATCCCCTGCTGCATGGCCAGCGCCGCGCGGGCTGCTCGCAAGGCATGGTCGGGCTGTGGGTTCGGGGCGTTGAAGATGGCCATCATGGCGTCCCCCATGAACTGCACCACCGCGCCGCCCTCGGCGAGCACGATCGGCACGGCTACGCCGAACGCGAGGTTGAGCATGGCCACGACCTCGGCGGGCGCCCTGCGTTCCGCGTATGTCGTGTAGCCGCGCAGATCGGCGAACAGGACCGTGACCTCGACCTCGTCGCCGCCCAGCGCCGCACGTCCCGGATCCTCGATCAGCGCGCTCGCTACGTCCGGCGAGAGATACCGCGACCCGAGCCCAACCGTCAGCGCGAAAAGCAGGAACAGCAGGCGGTCCGGCCAGGCCCCGACGTTCGTCGCGGCGGCGACGGTCATCTCTACGCGCACGTCATGGAGGCGCAGCAGCGAGACGCGGCCGACCGTATGGATGAGGCCCTGGCCGTTCGCTGATTGTGGCACCCGTTGTGGCACCTACCTGCCATACCTGCAGCCCGCCGAGGCCCACCCGACGGGCTGTTTCGCGCGTGGATCGGTGGTGCCGGAGCCGAGATTCGAACTCGGACGCCCTTGCGGGCCGCGGAGTTAAGTGCCAGCCGCAGCGTCCGTGGACGTCCGCCCAGGGCGGGTTTCGTGCGTAAATCGGGGACCGACCCGGATCGGCTGGTTGTCGTCGGGCGCCCCTGATGCTGCACCCCGGTCGGCCCGACACCCTGCCGGTAGGCTCAGTGCGCCTCCACGCACGACGACCCCCGTCAGCTTCGCGCGAGGCCGAAGACGCAGCCATCGACGATCCCCGCGACATGGAACGCGTGGTACGAGACGACGGTGCCGGCGAGGCCGATCGCCGACACCTCGGCGTCGAGCTGGAGCTGGCGGCTGTCGCCGATCATGTAGATGCCGCGGTAGTTGTCCGACCGCACGAGCGCGCCGAGCGGATCGCCGGAGGAAGCAGAGACCGTGTAGCCGATCTTGTCGTCCCAGAGGAAGACGATCCCACCGTCGAACGCCGCGACGACAGCATCGCTCGCGATCGACGTCTCCCACAGGACGTGCGAGGTCGGGCGGTCGATCAGGTACGCCGCGAGCGGGCGAGGCGACGGGCTCGAGGCAACGGCGATCGCCACCGCTCGGTCACCGGCCTCAGCGAGCAGCACGCCCGACCCGTGCCCGGCGATGTCGATCGTCCGGTCAGGCGGGACGGCGACCGCCCGAGCGCAGCCAGGCGGGACGACCACGCTTGCGTACGGCGAGGTCAGCGCGAGCGCGCTGAGCCCGATGAGCGGTGCGATGACGACGAGGGCGAGCAAGACGATGACTGCTGCGACGCGTTGTCGCCGGCCATGGCGGCCCACGGTCTCCATTCACGCGAGAGGGTAGCCGGTCGGCCAGGACGGGTTGGCCGCAAAGACGCGGGATCGCGGGGTCCCGGGACTTCCGGCTCAGAGTCTGTCGATGGCCCGTCGGGTCGCCCAGTCCGCTACGGCGCGAACGTGCAGTTGTAGTCCGCGGCGAGCGCCTCGTCCCACGTCCGGAACCAGGGGCAATAGAACAGGTCCACGAAGTACTGCTGCAGGATCTCCTGCCCTCCGACATTCGTCACGATGTATTCCTGCCGGAACATCGCCGGGTGGTTGCCCTTTGAGTGGTACATCGCGTTTCCCCGGTACACCGCGACGACGTTGTCACAGACCGTCGCGTCGAACCACGTCGGGCACGACCACGAGGCCGTGACATTCCGGCCGGTGAAATGGGCCACCGAGTCGCCCACCGACAAACCGGGCTCTGGCACGTTGTCGTAGCGGCACGACCAGGAGGGCGCCGCCTCGCGGCAGATCAGGCGCTCGTGAGCGGTCCCGTAGTTGTTGCGATGCCACTCAGCGGACGCTTGCGTCGCTGACGCCGGCCCTACGGCCACGGCGAGGAGCATCAGCGTAACGATCACGGTCGGCACAACCTGCGATCGCCTGAGCGCGGGAATGCGGGTGGCTCTCATCAGGCACTCCTTTTCGTACCCGACGGGTCGGTCTCGCCATTGGCCCAGCGCGTCAGTGTTGGCGACCGTGTTGATGGCGCGACTCGCGGGACCCCGTCCCGTCCCTCCCTGTCGTCCGGAGGAGTGTGCGCGCACCGAGACGAGTTGGATAGGGGGCCGATGGCCAGGAACTGCTGCGGCTGGGCACCAGTGACCGCGGTCGGCCCGGACGGGCTGGCCGCATGACGCGGGATCGTGAGTCCGGGATCGGTGCCGGGGCCGTGCCGACAGAGGCCCGTGTCACACTTCGTTGTGCTGGACGTCCCTAGAAGGAGTCCGACCCACGGATGGACGCCCGGGCCGAGAGCTCCTGAGGAACCCTACATGGCTTGCGGTCGAGCGATTTTGGCGGCGATTCTCGCCGGCTTGATCGCGGCCTGCGGGGCGAGCACCGCCCCATCACCGCCTTCGGACGGGACATCGACCGACGCGGCCAGCGCGGCCAGCGCGCGGCCGATAACCACGCCCATCGCGAGCCCGACACCGACCTACCCGCAGTGGAGCCTCCGCCCGTCACCGAACCCACAACCAGCCCCGACGCCCACGCCGGTCCTCGTGCCACCGAAGCCAACGGGCGTGACGTTCGAGCATAGGAGCGTGGGCAATGACCCGTCATCGACCGAGATCACCCAGACGGTGAGGTGGGGAGCGCCGCGGAGCGAGGGCGTCGAGATCAGGGTCTACGGCGTGACCGAGTGCATCGCCAAGCCGGCGAACCCGTCCCCGGACACCCGCGGGCCATGTCTTGTCGAGCACACCTCCCTGCCGGCGTCGGTCCGGACGCTGCTCGCCACCGCGCCGGCGTCGGACGGCGTTGTCAGTTGGACGTGGACGGGGACGTTCGACTGCGGCGACCCTGATCCGGCGTACGACCCTGACGGGCCGGCGTACTACGCCGTCGTGCTGGCTGCTTACAACGCCTCGGGCCACTCGGTCTTCGCAATTGCAGCGCCCGGCGGGTGGTGGAAGCCCGTTCCCAACGAAACAGTCTGTTGATTGCGCGACGCCCCCGGTCTTGCGGATCCCGCTGCGCAGAGAGGCGACAGGGGCAACCAGGATGTCGCGCGAAAGCTGTCCAACCTAAGGGGCCTGTCTCGAGGAGCGTCCGGATGTTAGCGCTCGCTCGCCGTTGGTCTGCGGGCGGTGGAAGCGGGTCCGCTTGTGGCGCGCGCCGATGTCGACGAGCGCCGCCTGGAAGTCGCGGGAGTCGACGTAGTTGCGGGCATTGTCGGTCATCACCCGCTCGATCCGGACGCCGTGGCAGGCGAACCAGGCGGCCGCGTCACGGAGGACTCTTGCGCGGGTCGGTCCACGCTCGTCGACGAAGACGTCGACGTAGGCCACCCGGCTCATGTCGTCGATCGCCCCGTGGATGAAGTCGTAGCCGGCGCGCGATCTGGGCGTGCCGTTGCCCCGGCCGCGGAATTGATGGCCACCGCCGTCCGGGGATTCTGCCCGTCGGTGTACGCCTATGCTGCAAGTTTGGCTGCAATATCGGTGCCGGAGCCGAGATTCGAACTCGGACGCCCTCGCGGGCCGCGGAGTTTAAGTCCGCTGCGTCTGCCGTTCCGCCACTCCGGCGCAAGCGAAGGGTAGCGGAGGCGTTCAGCGAGGGGCGCGCCGTCGTCGCCCGGCTTGGCTACCATCGCGCCACCATCGAAAGGCGTGCGCGACGATCGCCATCGTCACCAGCGGGATCGACCACTGCGGGATCGTGCGGGCCACGACGTCCGGCAGCCAGATGTCGGAGACCGAGCCGTCGAGGGCGCCATAGCGCTCGGCGAGCGGCGTGAGCGGACAGATCCGGTCGTTCTCGATCCAGACGACGCCTTCGATCGCGACGATCGCCGCCGCGAGGGCGACGGAACGGTCCCGACGCCCCCGGATCCCGGTCGCGACGAGCCAGGCGATCGACAGCAGCTCCACCCAGAAGACGGCCGAGTGGACGGCGCGGATCGCGAACAGTCGGACGGCATCGGCGTCGGGGCGATGGGGGTCCACGTCCTGAGGCTGCGGCCGCGCGTGACCGTCCGCGAGGGTCGAGCCGCCCTGTTTGGGAGAGCCGACCGGCTCACCGATCCTGGAACGCCGCCCGAACCGTGGCGCCGGGCTCGGGCCCTGCCTGCGTCACGACTGCCGCGTCGGGCGACCAGATCCCCGAGCGACCGGCCGTCTGGTCGTAGCCGCCACCGGTCGGGCCGGCGAAGCTCGCGAATGCCACCCAGACCCGGTGATCCGTGGCGATCCGCCGGGCGCGCTCGTCCTGGCGAGCGGCATCGTCCAGGGACTCACAGGTTCCGGCCAGGTAGGCGTCAATCCCGAGCGCGGCGGTGTCGGCAGCCTGCCGCGCGACCCCGGTGTCCTTGCAGATGGCAAGGCCGAGGCGCCAGCCGTCGACCTCGAGAGCGGCCGGTTCGCTGCCCGGAACAAAGCGGTCGGGCTCGGCCCCGCCAAGGTACAGCTTGCGATAGGCCACCGACACGCCGGCGCCATCGATGGCCAGCATCCCGATGTGCGTCCGGCCCCTGGAGCCTTCGACCGGAGCCCCCGCGAGGGCCAGCGATCCAGTCTCTGCACAGGCTTCGACGAGAGGCGCGAGGCGAGGGTCATCGAGCGCGACCGTCGCGGCGTCGAGCTCATACCCGGTCAGTGACAGCTCGGGGAACACGACCACCCGGGCAGCCGCCGCGCGAACGGTTGCAGCGTGTGTCCGTGCGTTGGCGGCGACGTCCTGGTAGGCGCAGCGCGGCTGAGCGACGGCGACGATCAGCGGCTGGCGCATGCGTCCATCCTGCGACACCGGGGCGCTGGCTGCACCGTCGTCTTGAACGAAAGCCCGCCGATCGCTCAGCAGTCTCCGCCACGGCGTCCGCGTGGGTCCGTGAGCATGGCCCAAACGTCAGCCGCCGCGTGGTCGATTCGAACGAACTCCGTGAAGCGGTACATCAGCACCATCGTACGGCACGCCCGGATCGGCTTCGGCCTCGACGAGGCGATGGCCGACGCCTGGATCGCGGGGTCGAGGCGCAGGCGCCCGTGACGGCCTCGAGCGCGGCTCGGAGCCTACTGGGAGGCGGGCTGTGGTGGATCGCCACCCAGCACGATCGTCGGTTACGACCGTAGCGGACCCGGAGCGGCCCCCGTCGTCGCCGGCGTAGCCTCGAGGACGTAGCTGACGAGCGCAGCGGGGCCGAATGGATCTCCGAGCGAGCGGCTAGTGCGCATGTGGGCGTGGCTGGAACCAGCTGGCCATCAGCGCGACAATGGATGCTGGCACGCTGATCGAAGCCGCTAGACGCTGAGGAGGTACGGCGATGGCTACCAAGGCAGGCGACCACATCGTGGTCGCATCGGAGAAGGTCGGGATTCCCGAGCGTCGCGGCGAGATCCTCGAGGTTATCGCCCACCCGACCGGCCTCGAGTACCGCGTCCGCTGGGAGGACGGGCACGAAAGCAGCATCCGCCCCCACGGCGGCAGCGCGAGGATCGAGCGAGCCGGGAAGACGAACGATTGACCCCACGCTAATGAGTGGGCGAACGTGCTTCGTCCTACAGATCCCCCGGATAGCGCCGCAGCACCCGCGCGGGCTCCTCCGCCGTCATCCGCCCCCCGGTTCGCTTCCACCACTCCTCCTCGGCGCCCGCGATGAACTCCGGACGGAGTCGGAGGTTCATATGTCGCCGCCAGTCGGCTGGATCGGCGGGGCCGCCGCAGGTTTGACCTTCATGCCGAGAGCTTGACGCCACAACGTAGCCGTGGCGTCAGTTTCCTTCGTCCGATCGGCCCGGAGGGCTGGCCGCTCCTCCATGTGATCGCGAGTCCAGGAGTCCGCCTGCTATAGGCCGTCGAGGGCCCACAGGGGGGCCACGGCCAGCAGCATGACGGCGGCGGCCTGCAGGGCGAGAACGACGAGCGCTGGGCGCGTCGCGCTCGGAAGCCACCTGAACGCGAAGTACGCGATGAGCGGGAGCTGACCGGCGACGAGGAGCTGCCACAGGTGGGCTTGAGCGCCCTCGTCGGGCTGGTGCACGACGCCGTGCACTGCCACGAACCAGACGATCATCGCGAGCGCACCAACGGACATCGCAACGGGCAGGTACGCCGTCGGTTGCCGCATCAGCGCCCGGACGGTCATCGAAGCATCCGCATCGTGCCGCGCAGGCATCATCGTACTGACGAGGGTAGCACCGGGGTCCTTCCGACCTGGGTCAGCAGTGCGAGCAAGTGGACGTCAATGTCAGGACACGACGGCGTGGTACTCCGCCCTTCTCCGCGTCGACACACTCATGCCGCGGACCTCAGCGTTCGGTGGTAGACCGCCACGTTATACGTCAGGCGCGGTCGTCTCATCCCGGCAGCGACCTCGCGCCCGAGCTCACCGAACAAATCCGCGAGGAATGCTCTCGCCTCGCGGAGCGATCCGAATGTCCAGAAGCAATGGACGACGCGGACCTTGAAGCCGGCCGCCAGCAACGGTCCGTCGCGGCGGCTGAGGATGCCGTACTCGGGCAGGTCGCCGCGCAGCCGCGACACGTCGTCGCGGCCGTAGTCGAGGAGCACCAGGAAGCGGCCGTCCGGCCGAAGGACGCGGCTCGCTTCGGCCAGCTCGGCCGGCGTCGTGCCGCGGAAGCCGTGCCACAGGCTGATGACCACGTCGGCCGCCCGATCGCACGCGTCGATCTCCGCGGATGCGTTCGCCCTGGCGAACGAGACCCGCGCGCCGAGCGCGGCGAGCTGTCGTGCCCGGATCCCGTCGGCGCCGTCGAGCAGGAGGACATCGCGTCCCCCCAGCGGACCCAATGCGTCGAGCGTGCGCGGGATCTTCGCCTCGACGTCGAGGACACGGGCGAGGCGCTCGGTGAGCCCGTCTCCGAGGTCGATCGGTAGATCTGTCATTGAAACGTTCCCTTGTGAGATCGAAAACTGCAATCTCTAGAAGGGTCCCTCAGCGGTGGGTGGCCGACCATGGTGCAAACGGGCAGTCCGATAAGCGAATAGTTGCGTGCATGCCGCAGGGCTCACACCCTCGGAGCGGACGCCGCGATCCCGCCGTGATGGCACGCGGTCGACCTCCCTTGTCACCCGGGATGTCATCGCAACGGCGCCTCGTCAGGTCGACTGTGTGCAGACGCCTGCAAGTTTCGAGTCGAACAAGACCCGACCGCCGCAGGAACCGCGCAACATCGCCACAATGACGGCAAACGCGCCTCGAGGATCCTCATGGACCGGACCGACGACCTCTGGACGGCGATCCGCCGCGTGCTGCCGGACGCCGAGGAGTTGGCGGCGGCCGTGGCGGCCGAGCTCGGCGAGCCGCTCGACGATGTCCGCCCGAGCGTCCTCATCGGCACGATCGCGCTCAACGGGCAGCTGGGACCGGAGGCCGCGGCCGCCGCAGCGATCGAGGCGGAGCTGGACCGGCTCGAGCCGGTGAAGGGCACGCGGCCGCCAGGTCGTCTCGTTGCCGTCGACTCGCTCGACGACCTTCTGGCCGAGACGCGGGCGCTCGAGGTCGCGGGTTCGCTCGACCTCGAGACGATCGTGGCGATCCAGCGCGCTTCGGGAGCGATCGCGGCGCGGACCGACCGCCGCCTGGTCGTCCTGCTGCACCGCTACGCGGTCACCCGGCGCCTGATCTGGGAGCACTGCGTCGCCGCAATGCAGGCGGGCCGGCTGGATCCAGGCCTCCTCGCGGCGTTCGGCCGCTTCCTCCTCCTGTGGAACGAACTGACCTCGCTCGCCGTCACCGACGGCTACCGGACCGCCGAGCGCGACATCCTCGCCCGCGATGGTGGAGGCCCGCCGCGGTGCACTCCAGGAACTCCTCGGCGTGGTCGCCGACGACGCCGCGAGCGAGGCCCGACTGCGCCGCGTCGCGGTCCGACACGGCCTGAACCCCGACCGGGCGTACCGCCTGGTCGCGATCGCGCCGCGCCCCGAGGCCGATCCGATCCCCGAACGCCCGGGCATCGGCGAGGAGGAGCTCGAGGTGCTCGCTGGACGGATCGGCCACCTGCTCGGGTCGACCGCCCCGGGCGCCGAGGGCGTCGGCGCAGGGATCCGGCTGCCGGCCGTGCTGCCGCTCATGGGGCGCATCGCCGTCCTCGCCCGTGACGACTGGGCCGGGCTGACCCGCGTGCCGACCGTCCTTGACACCGTCCTCGGCGGCCTCGCCGCGGCCGGCTCGTCAGGGGCGAGGAACGCAAGGGATCCCGATCGAGGCCCGCAGGCGGCCTGGGTGGCGGTCGGCTCACGAGCGATCGACGGCGTTGGTTCGCTCGCCGGGACGTACGCCGATCTCGTCGACGCCACGCGCACGGCCCAGCGGCTCGGCCTGCGTGGCTGGATCCCGGACCCCGAGCAGCTGGCCCTCGAGCGGCTGCTGCTCGCCGACCGGCACCTCGCGGACGCCACCGTGCGGCGCGAGCTCGGCCCGGTGCTCGCCGACGAGCGCTTCGGCGAGGAGCTCATCGAGACGCTCCAGGCCTATTTCGACGCCGGTGAGAACGTGACCGCGGCGGCGCGACGCCTCCACCTGGCGACCCGGACGGTGGCCTACCGGCTCGAGAAGATCGAGTCGCTCCTCGGCCATCCGCTCGACGGCGAGAACGGTCGGCGCCTGTCGATCGCACTGATGGTGCACCGCCTGCGCTCAGCCGACTGAGCAGCCACGGGCCAAGAGCATCTCGTATCGTCGCGGTTTACGAGATCATCATCCTCATCCGGGTGATCCCGATGTTCGGTCAGGATCTGCCGTTCTACCGCTCGATCGCTGAACGATGGCTCAGCGGCGGACCGCTGTACTTTCCGCACCAGCTCGCCGGGCCACATACGGTGACCCTCCAGCTCGACAACCTGTACCCACCGACCGCGCTTCTGCTTTTCGCCATTCCCCTGACCTCTGCGCGTTCGGCCCTACACGTCTCCCGGATGAAAAGCCGGCGCGACGGCCGGTTTCGTGCTCAGAAGGTGGAGGCGACGACCGGATTCGAACCGGTGAATAGAGGTCTTGCAGGCTTGCCCATAGCGTCCGCTGGGGGCCGCGGGTGTTCTGTTTACGCTCGCGGAGCGTTCTAAACCGGGGCGCGTGTCCGGGCCGGCCGCCCCTATTGCTACCGGCGTTGCTACCAGCCCCGGTCGGCCCGGACGGGCTGGCCGCGTGACGCGGGATCGCGGGTGCGGTCCTGGGCTCAGCCGATGGATGGCGGCGTCAGCGCCTGAAGGGCCGCCTCGGCGACTGCGACGTCGGTTCTGGGGCACGACAGCCAGAGCGCCCATCCGCCCGCCTCCGTGGAGACGTAGTACTGGAGGTGGACCGTCTGCTCTGACTCCGGGTCGGTCTTCACCATTTCCAGACGAAGCGCCTCGCCGATCGGGAGATCAACGCGGCCCAGAGCGACGATCTGCAGTCCGACAGCCTGGGGATGCATGCCATATCGCCAGCGGCGAGGCAGCATCGCGGATGATCCTGTCACTTTGGTCTCCCTTCCGATCGCCGGTTTGCCAGTGTGGACGGCCCCGGGATACCGCCGCAACACCCGCTCGAGCTCCTCAGCGGTCATCGGTCGCCCGGTCCGCGTACGTCACTCCTCCTCGGCGCCGGCGATGAACTCGGCACGCAGGCGCTCGTTGAGGCGACGTCCATGCGCCAGCCTCCATCGTGACTGGGCGACAGCCTACTCCGCCACGCTAGCCGTCACGTCTCAGTAGCAGCCTCGCTGCATGGCCCGCCGTGCTGACCCCGAACGCATCTTCCAGGCACGTCGTGCCGCCATCCGCAACTCGCTGACCGGCTCCGGGATGTCGCTCGACACCGCCGAGCGATGGTGCGATGCGTGGGAGCTCGAGGCGGCAGGCCGAGGGTTGCCGAGGAACGCCGACTACTGGCAAGAGGGTGCCAGGTGGATCGCGGCCGAACGGGCGGGCTCCCGTCAGCCCGGCTGGTCGCGGTAACGAGCGCGGGCCTAAGAGCTTCGGCGCTGGATCTCGTCGTTCAAGGCGCGGTCGGCGCCGATCTCCGCCTCGACCGCCTCGTCATGCTCCTCGGTCCCAGGCTTGGACTTGAACCGGTCATGAGCGGTGTCCTGCACGCGGTCGACAACCTCCTCAAGTATTTCCTCGGGCGTCGTGCTCTCGGTCATCGGACTCACCTCCACATCTAGAAAGCGGCATGCGATCGTACTTCGGCTGTGCAAGGGACAAACGGCGGGGCCCCGTCGTCGGCGAACCAGCCTCCAGGACGTGGCCTACCGCGGGACGGGGAGTGTTGGCGCACCGGGGCGGAATGGATCGCAGCCCAGAGGTCGGCCAAACGGCCGGGCTGGTAACGGCCCGGCTCAACCTCGGGGGGAAAGGGAGCCAAGCCAAGGTTCTACCCTATCGGGTACGGCTTGCGGTACGGGTGGGAAACCCCGTAAGAACCATGAACGGAAGCCCGAAAGAACCCACGGCCCCCGGACAGCCCGGGGCCTTGTCGCCGCTACCGCTCGCCGGGCCGGTCCAACGTCCCGGAGAGCAGCCGACAGTCTATGACGGGTCCGCCCCGCGCGGCAGGTCGCACTCGGGCGGGTAGCCCGGCTGCCGCCACGGCTCGTCCATGTCCCCGATCAGCAGCGGGTGGCCGCCCGGCATGGCGTGTTTGCGGTACGGGAACCCCCGAGGCACGGCCCGCGAACGGCCCGGATTGGGCTCCACGAGATAGCCCCTGCGCCCGCCTGCGGGGCGCAGACGGCCACGATTGGCCGCACGGCCGGGCGGCAATGCGGCGGGAACCGGCCGAGGGGGTCGTGGGCCGTCCTGAGCGGTAAGAGGGCCGGCTGGGGCGTCTCGGGGAGAAATAAAGTGGCGAGGCGCATCGACAGCGTGTTTCCGGGCTAGAGAAACGCCCCTGCCGCCCGTGCGCGCCCTATCGCCCCCGAAACTCGCAGGCGCGGCCGCGTCACGCTGCGAGGTTCGCACCCGAGCGTACCGTCCGCGCGAGTCTCGCACCCCAAAGTGCCGGTGTCGTGCTCAGATAGTGGAGGCGACGACCGGATTCGAACCGGTGAATAGAGGTTTTGCAGACCTCCGTGTTGAGCCACTTCACCACGTCGCCAGCACGACTGAGGGTACCTGAGGCCACCTGAGTCTGTCTCAGCGGCAATCACACTGCGGAAACTGCGTGTTGATCATCGTTGTCCTCGCTCCCGCGGGGACCACCGTCATCGTCCGGCTGGGTCGATGACAGCAGTTCGCTCGATGGCCAGCATGTGCGCCGCGTTCGATTCGGCGAGCAGGTCGTTGACATGCCTGAATTGGTCGGCGGAGGATTCGATGCCAACAAGCTTGCCGAGTCCTTCCAACCAGGTGGCATGGGCGGCCCACGCCTCCGGCCAGGTCCCGCCCCGACGAGATTCCCGGCGAGCCTCCATCGCGAGTCGGTCGATCGCGGCCTGTCTGCCGCCTTGGTCTTCGCCGGTGTTGATCTGACGGACCAGCACATTGGCGGCGACGAGCGACGCCTCGAAGCGCGCCCAGGCCAGGCGCGCTGCGAATTGCTCGCCCAGGAGCCATCCAGGCAGGCGCGCCGTCCACGCATCGCGGTTCGGGTAGCACACGACGAACGAGAAGTAGGCGCAGGCGATCAGGTAGATCGCAAACGAGACCCAGATCGGTGCGTCGGACCAGATCGCGACGACCTGCGAGGCTACCGTCAGCAGCGTCAGGGGCACGACGAAGATCAGAACCACTCGCCATGGATACCGTTCGGCGAACAGGTACAAGGTCAGCCCGGACGGAAGGACCGTCCAGAGCAGTGGACGGACCCACACCGTGCTCGCGACGGCATAGGCAAGCCAGGCGAAGAGGAGCACGGTTCCCGTGCCGGACGGCCAATTGGTCGGGTCCAGCCGAGAGATCCGCGCACGCCGAGGTTGCTCACTCACCGAGACATCGTCCCTCGCATGGCGGACGCGTCAAGGTCTGGCACGCGTTCGGCTGGCGGGCGGCCGTCTGACATCGACGCTCTCCGATCCCGACCATGGTGTTCGCGCCGGCGCTCGGCCTCGGCTTGGCGGTCCTGGCGGCTGGCTCGTCTCCCGGCGTCTACGCCGCCGGTGGCGGGAGGTCGTGGCTGGCTGCCCCTCGAGGGTTCGAACCTCGGTTCACGGATTCAAAGTCCGCTGTCCTACCACTAGACGAAGGGGCAGCGGTCGAAAAGAGGAATGGAGCGGAAGACGGGACTCGAACCCGCGACCCTCACCTTGGCAAGGTGATGCTCTACCAACTGAGCCACTTCCGCTCGAAGATCCGCCCACCCTGAGGTGGTGCCGAGAGCCAGATTCGAACTGGCGACACCGCGATTTTCAGTCGCGTGCTCTACCAACTGAGCTATCTCGGCCCGATGGCTGACCAGCCGTCGGCTGCCCGTCGGCGGGAGGAACGATACCACGGGCCTCGCGGGACCATCAACGCGCGGGCCCCGGAGCCGGCTAGTCCAGCCCGGCCAGCCCGGCCGCCTCCGAGGAACCGAGCGGCGGATCGCCGGTCAGCTCGCGGAGGCGGTTGATGCGATCGAGGATCGGTGGGTGGGTGTCCATCAGGCCCGACGAGCGAGCCTCGAACTTCTTGATCGGGTTCGTGAAGTACATGTGCTGCGTGCCGCGGTTGGCGACCTCGAGCACCTCCTGATCGGTGGCGATCTTGGCCAGCGCACGCTCCAGCCCGTAGGGGTTCCGGGTCAGCTCGACCGACGTGGCGTCGGCGAGGTACTCGCGCTGGCGGTTGACGGCGAGCTGGATGAAGCGGCTGATGATCGGCGCCAGGATGGCCAGCACGATGGCCACGACGGTGACGACGGCCTGGATGCCGTTGCCGCCTTCCCGGTTCGACGAGCGCCGCCCGCCGACATTGCTCCAGAACGTGAACCGCAGGAAGAAGTCGGCCAGGATCGCGATCGCCCCGACCATGACCCCGACGATCAGCGAAAAGCGGATGTCGTAGTTGCGGACGTGCGACAGCTCGTGGCCGATGACACCCTGGAGCTCCTCACGATCGAGCTTCTCGAGCAGCCCGGTCGTGATCGCGATCGACGCGTGGGCCGGGTCGCGGCCGGTGGCGAAGGCGTTCGGCGCGGTGTCGTCGATGACGTAGACGCTGGGCATCGGCACGTTGGCCGCGATCGCCATCTCGCGCACGACGTTCATGACCTGTGGCGCGGTCGTGTCGTCGATCGGCCGCGCCCCGCTGACGGTGAGGACCAGCTTGTCGCCGCCGAAGTACGTCGCGATTCCGGACACCGACCCGACCGCCAAGGCCAGCGCCGTCGCCGCGACGCCGCCGGCCGGTGACCCGACGATGGCGTAGCCGATCGTGAAGCCGAGCAGCCCGAGGAGGACCACGACGAACCCCGCCATCAGGAACGAGTTGCGCCTGTTGGCCGAGATCTGCCCGTAGAACGAACTCGTGGCCACGGTCAGGACCCGCGGCGGCCGCTCAACTCAGGCTGAGGTCGACGTTGGGGACGGTCTCGGCCTCCGGCTCGGCGTCGAAGAAGTCGCGCTTCACAAAACCGAGGAGGCCGGCGATGAGGACCGAGGGGAACGTCTGGATGTTCGTGTTGTAGTCGAGGACCGTGGCGTTGTAATGCTGCCGCGAGAACGAGATCTGGTTCTCGGTCGTGGTCAGCTGCTCCTGGAGGGCCAGGACGTTCTCGTTGGCCTTCAGCTCCGGGTAGTTCTCGACGACCGCGAAGAGCGAGCGCAGCGTCCCGGTCAGGGCGTTCTCTGCGGCGGCCTGCTGGGCGGGGCCCTGGCCGCCGGCGGCAACGGCCGCCGCGCGCGCGTTGGTGACGTCGGTCAGGACCTTCTGCTCGAACCCCATGTAGCCCTTGACCGCGTTGACGAGGTTCGGGATGAGGTCATGACGACGCTTCAGTTGGACTTCGATCTGCGCGAAGGCCTCGTCGATCCGCAATCGCTTCTGGACCAGGCCGTTGTAGATCGCGATGAGCACGACGACCAGGACGACGACGATCGCGATGACGATGAGAATGGCTGGGTTCATGCAGCTCCTCCGAACCGATCGTGCGGGTCGGGCCCGCTTCCCATGATTCTACCAGTCGAACGGACGCTCCCCATGTGCCGGTCTCGAGGCGTTACCCTTCGCGGACAGTGGCTATCGAGCCGGATCGCACCCGGTGCGCTCCCGGCTCGAGTCGTTGGAGGGGTTGGAGGGCGACGTGGCGCGGACGGACACAAAGGTGGAGCGGCTGCGGCAGATCCCGTTGTTCAAGGCCTGCAACAAGAGCGCGCTCGAGGAGATCGGCCAGCTCGCCGACGAGATCGACGTGCCCGACGGCTACGTCCTCATCCGCGAGGGCACGTTCGGCGAGCAGTTCATCCTGATCATCGACGGTCGCGTTCGGATCGAGCGCGGCGGGCAGACCATCCGCACGCTGGGTCCCGGCGAGTTCCTCGGCGAGATCGCGCTCATCGACAAGGGTCGGACCACGGCGACGGCCACGACCGAGGGCCCGGCGAGACTCTTCATCGTCGGCCACCAGGCCTTCCACTCGCTGCTCGATTCGTCGCCGGCCGTCCGCCTCGACATCATGACGGCGCTTGCCAACCGGGTCCGCCAGCTCGAGCCGTCGGACACGCCGCTGCACTGACCGGGATCGTGGTGGGCGGTACTGGACTCGAACCAGTGACTTCCTCGGTGTAAGCGAGGCGCTCTGACCAGCTGAGCTAACCGCCCGCGCGAATGATAACGACCGCCGCGCATGCGACGGTCGTCCGGTTCAGATGCGTGGTGCCCAGGCCGGGACTTGAACCCGGATGAGTTGCCTCATACGCCCCTCAAACGTACGCGTATACCAATTCCGCCACCTGGGCTAGAGGTGTCGCCGCGATCGTCGGCCCACGGACGAAGGGTTGGTACCGAGGAAGGGATTTGAACCCATACGCCCTTGCGGACACTAGCTCCTGAAGCTAGCGCGTCTACCAGTTCCGCCACCTCGGCGTGGACCGTGCGCGACCGACTACCGGCCCGCAGCGAGGCGCCATGTTAGCACATCCCAAAATCGATCAGCCGGGTCGGCGACCTGCCGCATGGCCGGCCCGACGACGGTGTCGCGGACCACGATCGACTCCTCGGCGAAGGCCAGCGGGAGCAGGTAGCGGCCGATCGCCAGCTGCTTCTGGAGGTTCGAATAGGCGGTCTTGCGGACCGCCTCACTGCCGGGTCCGCGGGCGGCCTCGAGCAGGGCATCGAGCGCGGGATCCTGCAGGCCGATGACGTTCGAGCCGCCGGTCACCGTCTGGCTCGAGGCCAGCAGTGGATAGAGGTCGGGATCGAGACCGATCGTGACGTCTCCGACAGCGGCGCTGAAGTCGCCCGTGGCGAGGCGTCCCGTGACGAACTGACGGGGCGGCAGGGCGCGATGGGTGACCAACAGGCCGAGGGCCGACCAGTCGCGGGCGACCCCCACCGCCGCGGTGAAGGCCGCCGGGTTGGATTCGCCGTCGGGGCTCAGCAGCTCGATGACCAGCCGCGTCTTCGCGCCGGGCAGGTGCCAGCCGTCGGCGGCGAGCGTCCAGCCGGCCTTCGTCAGCGCGGCCTTCGCGGCCCCCACGTCGTAGGGCACCGGCGGGTCGGCACTCGGATCGAACAGGGCCGAGGCCGGGGGGATCGGTCCGCTGGCCGGATCGGCGGCCGTCGCGAACGCGTCGGTGATGATCCGCTCGCGATCGATGGCGGCGAGCAGTGCCGTGCGCACGGCCGGGTTCGAGAACTCCGGATGACCCGGTCGCAGGTTGAGCAGGACCGCCGTCATGGTCGAACCCGGATAGCGCAGCGAGCGGCTGCCGTCAGTCGCGGCGAGCGCGCGACCCATGGCGGGGGGCAGGCCCGAGGCCGCGTCGAGGCTCCCGGATCGGTAGGCGCCCGCGAGCGCGTCCGGGTCGTCGAAGAAGCGGAACTCGATGCCCGGCAGGTACGGGACGGGGTGGGTCGGCCGACCGAGCGGTAGTGCCGTCGCCAACGAGTCGGAGCGTGGCGTGGCCCCGGCGCCCGGGCCATCGGCCGTGCGCAGCGTCGCGGCCGGGATCAGCTCGGCCGAATCGTCGGTCAGGCTGGCGACGGCGAACGGACCGGATCCGATCGGCTGGCGACCCGATGGATGCTCCGGCAGATCGGCGATCGGCACCCGCGAGAGCAGGTGCGCGGGCACGAGCGGCTGGGTGGCCGCCTGGAGGAACCCGCCGAGCGGCGTCTTGAGCGTGAACGTCACCGCCTTCGGTGCAGTCGCCTGGACGCTGACCTCGTTCCACGAGCCCGCGGACGGCCCATGGTAGCCGGGATCCTGGAGGACCCGGACGGTGAATGCGACGTCCTCCGCGGTCACCGGCTCCCCGTCGTGCCACACCGCGTCGTCGCGCAGCTGGAACGTCCAGACCCGGCCGGACGGGTCGACCGACCAGCGCTCGGCAAGGTCCGGCACCAATGTCCCGGCCGGACCGTTGCGGACGAGCCCGGAGTAGACCAGCGCGACGAGATCGCGGTCGGCCTGGGTCCGCGCCGACAACGGGCTGACCGACACGGGACGACCGAGGACCCCTTCGCGGTATGAGCGGGTCGAGACCGTTCCCATGCTCTGGATCGGGGCGGCGGTCGTGGAGGCGGCCGGGGCGAGCGCGGGGGCACCGACGAGACCCGCGAGGACCGCGAGCATGACGACGAGGGCCCCGACGACGAGCGAATCAGTGCGGGTCATCGAGCTCCGAATGAACGATCGGTCGCGGTGGGCCGCCGCGATCCCCCGGTCAGGCGCTGGGGGTGGCGAAGATGAAGGCGGCCAGGGAGAAGACCACGAAGAGGACCAGCAGCACGATGGTGAACTGCCAGAGTCGACGCTCGACGCCACGGCGGCTGCGGTACACGGCGGAATCGCCGCCGAACGTACCCGACAGGCCGACGCCGCGCGCCTGAAGGAGGATCGCGATGATGAGCGCGACGCTCACGATGATCTGGCCGATGGCCAGAAGGGGATCCACGAGACTTTGGCTCCTCTGAACGCTTCGGCGTCGGATGCTATCACAAGATGCGCGAGCGGCCGGTCATCTCGGCCCAGGGCGGCATGCCCGCCAGGTCGAGCAACGTCGGCGCGACGTCGGCGAGGACCCCGTCGCCGAGGGTCAGGCCGCGCGCCGCGCGCCCGACCAGGACGAACGGCACCGGGTTGAGCGAGTGCGCCGTCACCGCCCGCCCATCGGCGTCGCGCAGCTCGTCGGCGTTGCCGTGGTCGGAAGTGATGGCCAGGACCGCGCCGGGTGCGTCGGGATCGCCCGCATCGACCGCCAGGATCGCGGCCACGATCCGGACGAGGCACCCGTCGATGACCTCGAGCGCCTCGACCGTCGCGTCCCACACGCCGGTATGGCCGACCATGTCCGGGTTCGCGAAGTTGGCGACGATGAAGTCGTACCTGCCCGACGCGATCGCCTCCACCAGTGCGTCGGTCACCCCGACGGCGCTCATCGCCGGTTCAAGGTCGTAGGTCGGCACCCGCGGGCTCGGGATGAGGCGGCGATCCTCGCCAGGATTTGGCGGCTCGACGCCACCGTTGAAGAAGTACGTCACGTGGGCGTACTTCTCGGTCTCGGCGACATGGAACTGACGCCAGCCGGCTTCGGAGAACGTCTGGGCCAGCGAGCGCGCCACCTCCGGCGGGAAGGCGACCTCGACCGGCAGGCCGGCCTCGTACTCGGTCATGGTCACGACCAGCAGGTCGGCGGGCGCCGGCCGGCCGTCGGGTGCGGCGCGGTCGAAGCCGCTGAACGCAGGATCGACCAGCGCGTGGGTCAGCTGGCGGGCCCGGTCGGCGCGGAAGTTGAGGTGGACGACGGGATCGCCCGTGCGCACCCGGCCGTCGACGCCATCGATCACGGTCGGCGCCACGAACTCGTCGTTCTCGCCACGCTCGTAGGCCGCTTCGATGGCCGCGGTCGCGCTGACCGCGCGCTCCCCGACCCCGTGGACGATCGCGTCGTAGCCGCGCTCGACGCGGTCCCATCGCCGATCTCGGTCCATGGCGTAGTAGCGGCCGCCGACCGAGGCGATCCGGGCGTCCGGATGCACGTCAGCCAGCCGCCGCTCGAGGTCGGCCATGAAGCCGAGCGCCGAGCGGGGCGGGGTGTCGCGGCCGTCGAGCAGGGCGTGGACGCGAACATGCGGGACGTGCAGCCGCGCCGCGAGCTCGACCAGCGCGACGAGGTGGCGATCGTTGGCGTGGACACCGCCTGGCCCGATGAGGCCGACGATGTGGAGCCGGCCGTCGGGTCCGGTCGCGCGCCGGCACGCCGCGAGGAGGGCGGGCCGATCGTCGAAGCTGCCGTCCGCGATGGCGGCGTCGATCCGCGGGAGGTCCTGCAGCACCGGACGTCCGGCACCGAGGTTGAGGTGGCCCACCTCCGAGTTGCCCATCTGACCTGCCGGCAGGCCAACGGCATCCTCCGACGCGCGGAGGGTGGCATGGGGCCAGTCGCGGAGGAGCGACCGCCAGGTCGACATGTCGGCGGCCGCGATCGCGTCGGCCCCCGGATCGTGCCCGATGCCGAACCCGTCCAGGACGACGAGGACGATGGGCCGCGGGCGGGTCGTTGGCCGCGACCGGTCCGCGTCCGATCCGGGCTCGGCGGTCGTCACCCCGCGTCGCGGCCCGCGGCGCCGTGCGCGGCGGCGGTCCGGGCGGCCGCGGTCAGCCCGGCCCGTGCCACGATGCCGGCCATCTCGTCCGGCTTGAGCGATGCGCCCCCGACGAGCGCGCCGTCGATCGTTGGCTCGGCGAGGAATTCGCCGATGTTCGCCGAGGTGACGCTGCCGCCGTAGAGCACCGGGACATCGTCCGCCCCGCCGTCCCAGCCGAGCCCGGTCAACACGGATCGGATGACTCCGGCCATGGCCGCAGCATCCCGGCCGCTGGCGTTGCGGCCGGTGCCGATCGCCCAGACCGGCTCGTAGGCGATGACCAGGCCGGCGGCGCGGAGGGCGTCCGGTCCGAGATCGCGGAGGGCCCCCCGCAGCTGGCGATCGACGACCGCCTGCTGGTCGCCGGCCTCGCGCTCCTCGAGCTGCTCGCCGACACACAGGATCGGTCGCAGGCCGGCGTCGAGCGCCCGACCGAGCTTCCGACCGATCAGCTCGTCGGTCTCGGTCGCGTCGCGTCGTCGCTCGGAGTGGCCGACGATCACCCACGTCGCGAGACCGACGAGCATCGGCGCGGAGATCTCGCCGGTGTACGCACCTTGCAGCTCGTGATGGACGTTCTGGGCTCCGACGCCGACCTCCGGGTCCGATCCCTCGAGCGCGTCGCGGACCGCCGCCAGTCCGACGAACGGAGGACAGATGACCCGGGTCACCCCGACGACCCTCGTTCGGGCCGCGATCGTCCGGGCCAGCTCCCCAGCCTCGGACGGCGTCGTGTGCATCTTCCAGTTCGCCGCCACGATCACGTCACGCATCGAAGCGATCATGCCAGAGCCGGGTGGCCGGGACCCGGGCCGTCGACATCGAGCGTGGCCAGGCGCTCGAGTCGCTCGAGCGCGCGCTGCACCGCCGAGCGATGGATCTCCAGCCGCTCGGCCAGCTCCGCGAGGCTCGCCTCGGGCGTCTCGCGTCGCGCCTCGGCCACCAGCCGGACGACATACGGCTGACCGGGCAGGCGCCCGTCGGCGTCGAGTGCCGCGATCGCATCGAGCTGCCGGCCGGCGGCGCTGACCGCGCGCTGGAGATTGGCCGATTCGGCGTTGAGCACGCGGTTGAGCTCACCGCGGAGCGCGCGCGACACCTGGCGCGCCTCGAGCTCGAGCAGCGCCCCGGTCGCCCCGATACGGCGCAGGAACATGTCGACTGCCTCGCCGTTCTTGGAGGTCACCACACCTCGGCCGCGACGCGACCGGGTCGACACCGGGAGACCGGCCTCGGTCAGGCGCGCCGCCAGCTCGGCCGCGCGGACGGGGTCGACGACGAACTCGAGGTGGGTGCGGCCACCGGCCAGGCTGAGCGAGCCGCGGGCGAGGAACCGGCCGCGCAGCCACGCGGTCCGGCAGTGGTCCGCCGACGACGCCCAGTCGAACCGGCCGGCCGGACTCGCCTCCCCCAGCCGCCGCAGACGGATGGCGAGCCGCGCCACGGATGCCTCGCGGCCGATCGGATCGGGACCGAGCCCGTCGACCTCGGCCACGCGATCGCAGGCCCGCGCCGGATCGATGGCGGCCAGCTCGTCCCGGAGCGCCGTCACGAGGTCGCGCTCGGAGCGGGTCACGTCAGGCGGTCCGCTTCGCCGAGCGGCCCGCCGTGCGGCGCCGGATCCCGGTCTCCCCTTCGAGCGCACGGATGAGCGCCCCGGCGAGCCTCGAAGGATCGTGGTGATGCGGGTTCTCCGGGTCGACGACGTCGTCGAGGATGAGTCGTGGGACGGGGTCGATGGCCGGCGGCCAGCGGAGCGTCACGGGCCGTGGCGGCCATCCGGCAGCGGCCTCTCCTCGAGCAACGCCCGGTGCGCCGCCGACTCCGGCCACGGATGCCGGCTGACCGACGACGTGGTTGTTGGCCAGGACGATGTCCACGAGGCCCACACCCGTGTTGGCGGTGAGAGCCTCGATGTGGGCCGCGAGGTCGAAGCCGGTCGTCTCGCCCTCCTGGGTCGCCACGTTGCAGACGAAGATGCGCGGCGCCGACGCGCGCTCGACGGCGTCGCGGATGGCCGGGATGAGCAGGCTCGGCAGGAGGCTCGTGAACAGGCTGCCGGGCCCGAGCACGATGAGCTCCGCTTCGGCGATCGCGGTGAGCGCGTCGTCCGAGGCCTCGACGTCGTCCGGGGTGATCCAGACGCGATCGATCCCCGGCGTCCGCATGACCTGCGACTGGCCGTCGACGACCGTCCCGTCGGTGAGCCGAGCGTGGAGGGTCAGCGGTGTCGGCGAGACCGGGACCACCTGGCCGCGGACGGCCAGGATCCGGTTCATCAGCCGGATGCCGTCCTCGAAGTCACCGTCCTCGACCGCCGTCATCGCGGCGATGAGCAGGTTGCCGAGCGCGTGTCCCGCGAGCCCGCGCGGCTCGCCACCGTGGGTGTCGGGGAATCGATACTGGAGGACCTCGCTCATCAGCGGCTCGGCGTCGGCGAGCGCGACGATGCAGTTGCGGATGTCGCCGACTGGTGGGATTCCGAGCTCGGTCCGCAGCACCCCGGACGAGCCGCCGTCATCGGCGACCGTGACGATCGCGGTCAGGTTGCTGGTGTGCTCCTTGAGCCCGCGCAGCAGCGTGGACAGGCCCGTCCCGCCGCCGATCGCCACGATCCGCGGACCGCGGGCAAGGAAGCGCTTCTGGTAGATGAGCTCGACCAGCGGCTGCTCCGGGTCTTGCGCTCGCAATGGATCGGTCAGGACACGTACGGCACGGTACGAGCCGAAGAGCACGAGGACGACCCCGACGCTGCCGGCCGCGAACCCGCGCAGGGCGAACGGCAGGAACTGGAGCGTCAGCAGGTCGATGAGCGCGCCGGCCAGTCCGCTCGGTTCGAGATCGCGGGTGATCTGACGCAGGAAATGGGCGAAGGCGATCGCCAACAGCAGCAGGCCGACGAAGACGACGACGAGCCAGCGCTTGATGCCGATGCCGGGCGTCAGCCAGCGCCGCAGGTTCATGTCCGGTCCAGCTCCCGATGGAACACCGCGACCGGCCCGAAGTCCTGCTCGCGCAACCAGGCGGCGACCTCCTCGGCGATGACGATCGAGCGGTGGTAGCCGCCGGTGCAGCCGACGCCGATCGTGAGCCTGGTCTTGCCCTCGGCGATGTACGCCGGGATCGCGAACTCGAGGAACTCGGCGAGGAAGCCGAGGAAGCGCTGGGCGACGGGCTGATCGAGGACGAACGCGCGGACCTCGTCGGTCAGGCCCGACAACGGGCGCAGGTCGGCCACGTAGTAGGGGTTCTGCATGAACCGGACATCGAACACGAGGTCCGCCTCGAGCGGGACCCCGAGCTTGAACCCGAAGCTGATCAGCTGGAACGCGAGCTGGTCCGGACGGACGTCGGTCGTCAGCGCGGCGAAGAGGCGCTCGCGGAGCTGGCGCAGCGACAGGTCGGAGGTGTCGAGCACCACGTCCGAGTCCCCCCGCACCGCCTCCATCCGCCGCCGCTCCTCCGCGATCGAATTGGCGATGCCGCGCTCGTCCCCGAGCGGATGACGGTGACGGGTCTCGCTGAAGCGCCGGATGAGGACGTCGTCGCTGGCCTCGAGGAACACGACCCGCGGCCGGATCCCGCGACCCTCGAGCGCGCCGCGCATGGCGGCAAGCGCGAGCGTGGCGTCGCCGGCCCGGACGTCGAGCACGATGGCAACCCGCGCGAACCGCTGGCGGTCGGACGAGACGAGCTCGGCGAGGTCCGGCAGGAGCTCGCCCGGCAGGTTGTCGACGACCGTGTAGCCGAGGTCTTCGAAGAGCTTGGCGGCCGCGGTCTTGCCGCCGCCGGACAGCCCGCTGACGATGACGACCGCCGGCTCGGTCACCGCGTCGGACGCTGACCGGACCTCGGCGCCGCCGGTCACCGCCCGCTGCGCCGGATGAACAGGATGGTGAGCTCGAACAGGGCGTACATCGTGATGCCGAGCACGAACGGGCTGACGAGATCGCCACCGGGCGTCACGACCGCCGAGAAGATCGCGATCCCGAGGATGACCATCCGCCGCGCCGACGCTGAGGCGCTGCGACGTGACGATGCCGACCATCGACAGCCCGACGAGCAGGATCGGGAACTCCATCACCAATCCGAAGGCCAGGAACATCGTCGTCACGAAGTCGAAGTACTGGCCGGCCGCCGGCCGTGCCTGGAGGGTGTCGTCGGTGAAGCTGAACAGGAACTGGATCGCGAACGGCAGGACGGCGTAGGCCACCGTCACGCCGATGGCGAAGAACACCAGCGCCAGCGGGATCCAGGGGCGGACGACCTTCCGCTCGTTCGGGGTCAATCCCGGCGCGATGAACGCCCAGATCTGGTAGAGCAGGACGGGCATCGCCAGGATGATCCCGACCACCAGCGCGATCTTGACCTGGATGAAGAACGCGTCACCGACACCGAGCACCTGGAGCGGGATGTCGCCGAGCGGTCGCTGCAGGAACACACGGATGGGCGTCGCGAAGTAGAAGCCGATGGCCGATCCGAGGGCCACCGCGATGATCGAGCGGAAGATCCGGGTGCGCAGCTCGCCGAGGTGGTCGACGAGCGACATGACCGTCTCGTCGCCGGGCGAGGCGGCCGGGGGCGGTGATTCGGGAAGCCCGGTGACACCCGGCTCACGCAGGGCGTCGGCGTCGGCCATGGTCGGGACGTTGACGACCGGCTAGCTGGCGACGCTGGACGAGTCGGCAGGCGGGGTGGCGGGAGCCGTCTGGGCCTGGGCCGGCGCGACCGCAGCCTCGGTGGCAGCGGCCGGGGCGGCCGGGGCGGCGGGGGCGGCCTCGACGACCGGGGCGGGTGCCGCGGCGACCGGGGCGGGTGCCGCGGCGACCTGGGCGGGTGCCGCGGCGGCCGGCGGCGTGGCGGGCAGCGGCGTGGCGGGCAGCGGCGACGTGTCGACGTTCACGTTGACGGCGTCCTGGACGTCCGCCGAGGCCTTGCGGAACTCACGGATGCTCTTGCCGAGCGCGGCGCCCACGTCAGGGAGCTTGCCGGGGCCGAGGATGAGGAGTGCGATCACCAGGATGATGACCAGCTCGAGAGGTCCGGGGGTAGGCATGGTCTTGGTCGCTCCTGCGAGTCAGGCAACCGCTTGCGCTGCGCCGGGTGCGTGTGGCGCTGGGCTCTCTGCGCGGGCTAGGGTAGCACAGGGAGGCGCGAAGCCCAGTCGCGGGCGGCGGCGGCGATCCGCTCACCGACGTCGCGCGGACCGTCCGTCCCGGAGGTCTCGGCGCCCGCCCGGCTGATCCCCCGCGACACGTTGACGAGCAGCCCGCGGCCCGTCCCGCCGCCCCCCGGCACGGCCGTCGCCGGACCGTCGCGGAGGACCGGCTCGATCTCGCCGCCCTGGGCGCCGATCCCCGGGACGAGGATGGCCAGCCCCGGCGCGACGCTGCGGATCGCGTGCAGCTCGACCGGTGCTGTCGCGCCGACCACGAGGCCGACGGTGGCGCCCGGACCCCAGGCCGCGGCACGGCGCGCGATCCGCAGGTAGAGCGGCTCGGCGGGGGCGCCGTCGTCGGGGTCGGCCGCGACGGGGAGGTCCTGGATCTCGGACGCGCCCGGGTTGGAGGTCCGGCACAGGACATAGGCGAAGCGATCCTCGCGGGCGAGGAGGGGCGCAACGCCTTCGCTCCCGGGGTACGGGTTGACCGTCACCGCGTCGGCGCCGAGCCGGTCGAACAGGGCGACGGCATGCTGGGCCGCGGTCGTCGCGATGTCGCCTCGCTTGGCGTCCATGATGACGGGGATGGCCGCGGGGATGCAGCCCCGGATCCGCTCGAGTGCGGCCATCCCGGCGGACCCGTGGGCCTCGTAGAAGGCAAGGTTCGGCTTGATCGCGGCCGCATACGGACCGGCGGCTTCGACGATCAGCATCGCGAACCGCTCGACGCCGGCGAGATCGCGCGAGAAGCCCGCCGGGAGCGCGTCCGGGACCGGGTCCACGCCGAGGCACATGACGCTGCCGACGGACGCCGTCCGAGCCGCGAGCCGTTCGAGGTAGCGGGTCGTCACGGCGCCGTGGTCGTCACGGTGCCTTGGAGCGGTGCCGCGCTCGGTGCGGTGCTCGGTGCGGTGCTCGGGACCTGGCTGGGCGCCGGCAGCTGGTCGGCCGGGACGAACCAGTCGGGGCGCGATTCGCCATCGAGCCCGGACACCTCGGTCAGCGCCGTGACATCCTTGACCGACCAGTTGGGAGCCGCGCCGTCCAGCCGTGCCTGCTTGAGGTCCACGATCTGGCCTTCGATGTGCAGGAACGCGATGGCATCCCCGATCGGCGACCAGGTCGGTGCCCACGACGCGCCGTCGGTCGTCACCCGGAGCAGCTCGCGCCCGTCCGCGGCATCGAGGATCACGATGTCGTTCCCGAAGGTGCTCGACTTGGTCGCCGCGATGTAGCGTCCGTCGGGCGAATAGCTCGGCTCGAGATAGCCTGGGCCGGTGACGGGCGTACCCTTCGCGGTCGCCACGGTCCACCGATAGATGGTCGGCGTCCCGCGTGGACCGTCACGCCCGTTGCGCACATAGAGCAGCTCCTTGCCGTCGGATCGCCATACGGGATCCTGGTGACCGAGCGGCGCGGTCTCGGCGAGGGCCGGCACCCGCGACTTCTTGGTCGTGAGGTCGTAGAACTGGAGCACGACGTCATCGTTCGCGGGATCGGGACGATCGGACACCATCGCCAGGGTCCGCCCGTCCGGTGACAGCACGGGCTGCCGGATCCAGGCCTGCCACGTCCGGCCCTTCGCGGTGATCTTGCCGTCGACGACGTTCTCAGGATTGCCGCTTCCGTCGGCCTTGACGCGCATCACCGAGGGCGTCGACAGCTGGTAATCGCGAACCACCCCCTGCGATGGCCAACGGCCGACGCCGTCGACGGTCCGGATGAAGTAGACGGTCGTCCCGTCCGGCGACCATGACGGCATCGAATTGTCGCCGCTGGTCGTCAGCTGCCTGACGTCCTTGCCGGTCTGGATCCAGATGTTGCCGGCCTTCGCGTAGACGATCGAGCCCTTGAACTTGACGACGTCCGGGACGACGACCACGTTCGATGGCGCGGCCGTCTGGGCCGGGCCGCCGTTGCCGTTGCTGTTGGTGTTGCCGTTCCCGTTGCTGTTGGTGTTGCCATTCGAGCTGCCCACGAACGGCACCTGGCCCTGCAGCAGGTTGAGGGTCACGATCGCGACGACGAGCAGGCCGGCGACCGACAGCGCCGGTGCCAGCCAGCGCCCGAGCGAACCTGCCGAGAAGGACGGGCGCGGGCCGGTGCCGGATGCCGACGACCGCGTCACCTGGCGCTCGCCGCAAGGAGGGGCGCCAGCCCGCGATCGGCCAGGACGGCCGCGGTCTGTGGGTGGCTTCCAGATGTCGCGACATCCCGGATGTCGAGCTGGAGCGACTCGAACCCGCCGAACCGGCGGCTGGTCAGGCGTGCCACGACGTCGAGCCGGTCGCCCTCGCGGACGGTCTCGGCGATGTCGGGCCGGCCGAAGGCGATGCCGTCGAGGACGTCGCGCTCGCGGCGCAGGGTCAGCTGGCTATGGCCGCCGGTGGCGGCCCGGACGCGGGTCACGGTCAGTCCGAGGACGGCCACGAGCGGATCGGGGTTTCCCGGGCCGCACGGCGCGAGACCGGCGAGCTCGCGGTAGAGGCCGTAGTCGACGTCGATCGCCGGCAGCGCGAGGTCGATCGCGATCGTCGCGCGTGGGTCGGGTGCCTCCGCCTCGGCCGCGATGACGAGGAACCGCCGGCGGAACTCGTCCCAGCGCTCGCTCGCGATCTCGAAGCCGGCGGCGCCCGCGTGGCCGCCGAACCGGATGAACAGGTCCGCGCAGCGCTCGAGCGCGGCCGCGAGGTCGAGCGAGCCGTCGCTCCGGCACGAGGCGCGGACGACATCGTCGCGGTCGGCACCGACGACCGCCGGGCGCCCACCGTCCTCGGCAAGTCGGGCGGCCACGAGACCGACGATCCCGACGCTCCACGGACCGCGGACGATCGTCGCCGCGGCCACGGGTGTGTCGGCCACGGCTGCCCGCGCCTCGGCCACCGCCGACTTCATCAGGTCGCGGCGGGTCACGTTCGCGGTCTCGAGGGCATCGGCGTGGAGCGCGGCCTCGGCTGGATCGGTCGCGAGCAGGAGCCGGGCGGCTTCGAGCGCCTCCCCCACTCGACCGGCCGCGTTCAGGCGCGGGGCGATGGCGAAGGCCACGGTCTCGAGGTCGACGGCATCGGGCGTGAGGTGTGTGCGCTCGAGGAGCGCCGCGATGCCCGGGCGCGGGGCGCGGCGCAGGCGCTCCAGTCCGAGCCTGGCGATCGCCCGGTTCTCCCCGACGATCGGAGCCACGTCGGCCACGGATCCGATCGTCGCGAGGTCGCTCAGGTCGAGCGCGGCGAGCGGACCGCCGGGTTCGTCCGCGAGCAGCAGCTGGGCGATCTTGAACGCCACGCCACTCCCCGCCAGGCGGCGGTCCGGGTAGATCGAGTCCGGCCGATGCGGGTTGACGACGGCCAGGGCGGCCGGCATGACCGCCGGCACCCGGTGATGGTCGGTGACGATGACGTCGATGCCGCGCGCGTTGGCCGCCGCCACCTCGGCCACGCTGGTCGAGCCGCAATCGACGGTCACGATGACGGTCGAGCCGCCGGCCGCCGCCGCATCGAGTGCCGCGAGCGACAGGCCGTGACCCTCCTCCAGCCGGCTGGGAACGTACGGGTCGACCGCGATGCCGAACCGCCGCAGCGCGAGGGTCATGATCGCGAGCCCGGTCAGGCCGTCGGCATCGAAGTCGCCAAAAACCAGGACGCGCTCGCCCCCGTCGCGAGCTACACGCAGGCGAGCCAGCGTCGCGGCGGCATCGGGCAGCAGCGCCGGATCGTGCAGCCCGGCCAGCGGGTCCGCGAACCAGGCCACGATCTCCTCGCCCGAGACGGTCCCGCGGGTGGCCAGGATGCTCGCCACCCGGGCCGAGATGCCCTGCGCTGCCGCGGCCTCAACGGCCGACGGGGACGGGGTCACGACGTCCCGGAACGTCCAGCGGAAACGCGGTTCGACCATGGCGTCAGGATGCCATGCGAAGCTGCACCGCGGATCTACCGAGCGGAAGCGTGGCGACCTCAGGACGCCGGGCGCCGGACGCGCGTGGTGCGCGCGGCGGCCAGACGGCCGTGGCGGCGATCGTCCCAGAGCTGCCAGTCGACCAGCAGCGGCGATGCGACGAAGATCGACGAGTACGTTCCCGAGACGATCCCGATGAGCAGCGCGAGCACGAAGTCCTGGATCGCGGCTCCGCCGAAGAGCAGCAGCGCCAGGAGCGTGATGACGACGGTCAGGCTGGTCATGATCGAGCGGCCGAAGGTCTGCAGGATCGAATGGTTGACGATGTCGGCAAAGGGCTCGCCTGCGTGGCGCGCCTTGTTCTCGCGGATCCGGTCGAACACGACGATGGTGTCGTGGACCGAGAAGCCGATGACCGTCAGCATCGCGGTCACGAACAGCGAGTCGATCTCGACCCGGAAGAACGTGCCGAGGATCGCAAAGATCCCGATGACGACGATGACGTCGTGGAGCAGCGCGACGAGCGCGGTCACCCCGAACTTCACGTCGTGGAAGCGGAAGGTGATCCAGAGCATGATCCCGATCGAGCCGACGAGGATCAGTTGCAGGGCGAGGACGATCAGGTCCGAGCTGACGACGGCGCCGATGGTGGTCAGGCTGTTCTGCTCCGCGATCGGTCCGAGCTCCGACTGGAGCGCGGCGGCGACCTTGCCGAGCGTGCCTTCGGTCGGGATCGTGGTATTGCCAGTCGGCGGGGCCGGCGAGGCCGAGGCGCCCGGTGAGGCCGCGGCGGACCCCGATGCCGACGGCGAGGCAGAGGGCGTCGGAGACGGGCTGGGCGTCGGGCTCGGGGTCGGGGTCGGGCTCGGGCTCGGGGTGATGCTGGCCGACCCGCTTGCCGCAGGGCTCGAAGCCGCGCTCGCGGTGGCCCCTGCCGACGCGCTGGCTCCTGCCGACGCGCTCGCACCGGGGGAGCCGCTGGCTCCGGGTGAGCCGCTGGCGACGGGCGTCGGTGACGGGCTCGGCTGGGGCAGATCGGCGATCTGGACCGTCTTGATCTCGATGAACCCCGAGCTCGTCTTGACCGCGACGGCCTCCAGCCCCTGGGACTTGAAGACGGCCTCGACCTGGTCGGGGGTGACGTTCGGATCCTGGAAGCGGATCTCCCACTTCGTGCCGCCCGTGTAGTCGATGGTGAACTGCAGACCCGCGTCCGTGAACGGGGTCAGGAGGATGAAGAAGAGGCCCGGGATGGTGATGATCAGCGAGACGAGATAGAACCAGCGCCGCTTCCCGATGATGTCAAACACGCCCGCGCGCCTCGCGCCGAGCCGATGGCCGGACGGCTCCCAGCGCGACGAACTCGTCGTCGCGGAGGCCGTACAGGGATGGCCTTCGAGCCCAATCCTGGCGGACGACCCAGCGCAGGATGGTGCGCGTCACCACGATCGCGCTGAACATCGAGACCAGCACGCCGAGGATCAAGACGAGCGCGAAGCCCTTGATGACCGATGAGCCGAGCGAGTACAGGATGGTCGCGGTGATGAGGCTCGACACGTTCGAGTCGAGGATCGAGTTCCAGGCCCGGTTGAACCCTGCCTCCACCGCCGCGGGGAGGGACTTCCCGACGCGCAAGCTCCTCCTTCATCCGTTCGAAGATGAGGATGTTGGCGTCGACCGCCATGCCCACCGAGAGCACGAAGCCGGCGATCCCCGCGAGCGTCAGCGTCACCGGGATGAGCCGGAAGATGGCGAACATCACGAGCGTGTAGTAGATCAGCGCGAAGCCGGCCACGAGTCCGGGCAGGCGGTAATAGATGAGCATGAACGCGAGGACCAGGGCGATCCCGAGCAGACCCGCGAGGACGGTCTGGTTGAGGAACTGCGCGCCGAGCGTGGCGCTGATCTGCTCGCTCGAGAGCGCGGTGATCGGGAACGGCAGCGAGCCGAACTTGAGGACGGTCACGAGCTCGGTCGCGTCCTTGGCAGTGAAGCCCGCCAGCCCGCCGCCGGTGATCTGGACGTTCCCGCCCGGGATCGAGTTCTGGATGACCGGCGCCGACACGACCGCGCCGTCGAGCGTGATCGCGAAGTAGCTGCCGATGTTGTCCTTCGTGTACGCCGCGAACTTGTTCTTGCCGTCGTCCTTGAGCACGAAGTCGACCGCGGGCCGGCCGTTCTGGTCCGTGCCGACCGTGGCCGACGACACCTGGTCGCCGCTGAACAGCGCTGGGTACTGCTTGGGGTCGAGGACCTGGCCGGTCTGGGCCTGCGTCGAGCCGAGCGGCACGAAGTCGAGACGTCCGGTCTGGCCGACGAGCCGGCGGACCGCCTCGGGATCGGTCACGCCCGGGAGCTCGACCACGACGCGGTCCTTGCCCTGCGTGGTGACGACCGGCTCGGAGACACCGGTCGTGTTGACCCGGCGCTCGACGATGTCCTTGATGATCGCCATGTCCGCGGCTCCGGGCTCCTTGCCCTCCACGGCCAGTGCCTGGTACTCGACGCGGAGGCCGCCCTCGAGGTCGAGGCCGAGCTTGGTGACGATCGGTCGCCACGAGCCGTCGGCACTGGAGGTGTCTGGAAGCTGGAGGCCCGGCAGGAAGTCGATCGCGAGGGCGAGGATCCCGATGAGCAGGATGAGGATCGGGCCGGCTTTACGCATCGAGGCGGGATGTTACACGGAACGTGGTCGGGTCGCGTCGAACACGGCAGGGCAGGAGGGCTCGACCGACGGCCGCCGACTCGCGGCCGTCCGTCGCGTGGAGGTGCATCTGGGCGGCATCCCTTCGGGCATGGCGACCCGACATCGGGCCGATGTCACGACCATACCCGGGGTCGGTAGCGATGCGGTGCATCGAACGATGAAGATGTCGCTATCGTCAGGCCTCGAGCGTCGCCTTGATCCGGGCCGCCAGGGCGGGTCCGATCCCGGGAACGGCCGCGATCTGCTCGATCGGGGCGTCTCGGACGCGCTTGATCGAACCGAACACCTTGAGCAGCTCGCGCTTGCGCTTGGGTCCGACGCCCGGCAGCTCGTCGAACGCGGAGCGCACACTCCGCTTCGCCCGGAGGTCCCGGTGATAGGTGATCGCGAAGCGATGCGCCTCGTCGCGCAGCCGTTGGACGAGGTAGAGCGCCGGGGAGGTCGCGGGCAGGACGACCGGTTCGCTGCGGTCCGGGAGGAACAGCTCCTCGCGCTCCTTGGCGAGCCCGGCCAGCGGCAGGTCGTGCAACCCGAGCTCGTCGAGGACCTCCTTGGCGGCGCTTACCTGGCCCTTGCCGCCGTCGACGATGACGAGGTCGGGCATCGCCCAGCGGCGCGCCTCCTCGACGCCCTCCTCCCCCGCCCGCGCCGTCCTGAAGCGCCGACGCAGGACCTCCTGGTGGCTGGCGAAGTCGTTCGGGCCGGTCACGGTCTTGATCCGGAACCGGCGGTATTCACCGGACCGCGGCTTGCCGTCCTCGAAGACGACCATGCTGCCGACCGATTCGCTGCCCTGGAAGTTGCTGATGTCGTAGCACTCGATGCGCAGCGGCGGTCCGGGCAGGCCGAGCGCCTCGGCCAGCTCCTCGAGCGCGGCCAGCGTCTTGCCGTGATCGGCCAGCCAGCGGGCCTGCTCGCGAGCCAGCGTCTCGCCGGCATTGCGCGTGGCCAGGGCCATGAGCTCGCGCTTCTCGCCACGCCGCGGGACCCGCACGTGGACCGGCCCACCCCGTCGGTCGCCGAGGAACGTCTCGACGACCGTCGTGTCCCCGATGGCCGACGGCACGTACACCTCGCGCGGCACCGACCCGGCGCGGCTGTAGTACTGCTCGAGGAAGCTGGTGAGCACCTCGTCGTCGGTCGCCTCGCGCGCCGCGTCGAGCAGGAAGACGTCGCGGCCGATCATCTTCCCGTCGCGAATGACGAACAGCTGGACGGCCGCCTGGTTGTCCTGCCGTGCGAGGCCGAGCAGGTCGAGCTCGGTCCGGGCGAAGGCCGCCATCTTCTGGCTTTCCATCGTCCGCTCGATGGCGCGGATCTTGTCGCGCAGCGCGGCGGCGCGTTCGTACTCGGTCCGCTCGGCGGCAGCGTTCATCTCGCTGGCGAGCGCCTTGACCAGGGTCTCCTGGCGGCCTTCGAGGAAGAGCTCGACCTGGGCGATGTCGGCGCGATAGGCCTCCGCCCCGATGGCGGTGATGCACGGACCCTGGCAACGCTTGATGTGGTACAGGAGGCACGGCCGCTGGAGCGCGCGGACACCGTCCTTGATGTCGATCGTGCAGGTACGGAACGGGAAGAGCCGGCGGACGAGGTTCATCGACTCGTCGACGCTGGACGCCGAGGCGTACGGCCCGAAGTAGCGGCTCCCGTCGTTGACCAGCTTGCGCGTGCGCTCGATCCGCGGGAAGTCGTCGGCGAGCGTGATCTTGATGTACGGGTAGCTCTTGTCGTCCTTGAGCCGGACGTTGAAGCGCGGCCGGTAGCGCTTGATGAGGTTGGCTTCGAGGAGGAGCGCCTCGGAGACCGAATTGGTCTGGGTGACCTCGACGTCCGCGACGCGATCGATGACGCTCCGGATCCGGTGGATCTCGCCGCCCGGCGACTGCTTCTGCCAGTACGACCGGACCCGGTTACGCAGGCTCTGCGCCTTGCCCACGTACAGCACGACCCCGCGGGCGTCCTTCATGAGATAGACGCCCGGCTTGTCCGGCAGTTTGGCGAGGGCGGACTCGAGTTCGGGGGTCACGCCCCGATGCTAGGGCACGCGGCAAGGAGCCGCCGCGGGACGAGCGAAGGGCCGGCCCGGGGGCCGGCCCTTCGTCACGCTGCGCGTCGTGATCGGCTACGGCTGCTGGACGATCCGGCCCTCGACGACCGGGCCGACAGGCGAATTGGCCGTGACGTAGTCGACGGCGACCTGAAGCAGATCATCGCCCGGCTGTTGGACGTTCGTGCCCTGGGCGAACATCGTGTACCCGTCGCCGCCGGTGTACATGAAGTCGTTCGTCACGAACCGGACCGAGTCGGCCGGGCCGATCGGGATCTGCGGCCCCCCGATCCCGTTCGGCGTCTTCCACATGCCGGTGATCACGGGTGTCGTGCCGTTGCACCGGTACGTCAGCTTCAGCCCCGAGATCGCCGGGAACCGACCCGTCGCGATGCTCGGGTTGCACCTCGGCGAGACACCGTTCAGGAACGCCTGTTCGAGCAGTGCCCCGGTCAGTGTGAGGATCACCGTCCGGTTGCCGAACGGGAGCACCGAGAACATCTCGCCCCAGGTGATCTGGCACGGCTGCTCACCCGCACTCGGTGGCGCACAGTTCACGTCCGCCCGGAGGCCGCCGGAGTTCGTGTAGGCGCCGTCGATGCCGGGATACTTCAACCGCATCGAGTCGGAGACCATGTTCGCCATCGCCGACTCGCTGAGGCGGGCCGGGTCACGCTTGATGTCGAACTGCTGGGTGCCGATGACCTGGTTGCGAAGCACGGCCGTCTGGGCGTTGGCGTCGTCGACGATCGCCTGCACGTCGGGGCGCTTGGCGACACCGATGTCCTTCGCGACCCGGGTGGCCGTGCCGACCCACTCGACGTCACCCCCCTTGACCATGAGTTGGGCCACGCTGTAGCTGGCGCCGGCATTCAGCCCTTCGGCCACCGGGATGCGGCCGCGGACGAAATTGGCGATGCGGTGCGTGTGCCCGGCCAGCACGAGATCGACGGTCGTATCCTGCAACTTGTCCACGATCGCCAGGATTGGCCCGTCCCACGCGGTGGGCGTCGTGCCGTCCGTGGCGTTGTTCCCAAGGGTGGCGCCCTGGTGGATCACCACGACCTGCACCCGGACGCCGCGCTTCCTCAGGCGCTCGGACTCCGCCTTGATGGCGGCCGCTTCCGGCAGGAACGTGAGGCCCGCGGTGGCCCCCGCGCTCACCAGCTCCGGCGTCTCGCGAAGCTCGGCGCCGATGACGCCGACGCGGATGCCGTTGACGTCGAAGACCTTCGACGGCTGCAGGTAGTCGGGCAGGTTGCCGGTGTTGTCGTCGATGACGTTGGTAGCGAGGAACGGGAAGCTGGCCCGGGCGATGTGCTGCTGGAGCCGGGTCACGCCGTAGTCGAACTCGTGGTTCCCCAACGAGGTGGCCTGGAGGCCCCAGGCGTTCTCGACGTCGATGGCCGGCATGTCCTGCAGCAGCCCGGAGTTCGCCGGCGACGCGCCGACGTTGTCACCGGACGCCAGGAGCAGCGACTGCCCGGGCAGGGCGGCCGCCTCTTCGTCGAACATCGTCGCGAGCTGCGACGCGCCACCGACGGGGCTGTTGATCACGGGGCTGATCCCAGGCTCGAACGTGCTCAGCGTGCTCGAATCGAGCTGGCCGTGGAAGTCGGTCAGGCCAACGATCGAGACCGGCTTGACCGAGGGGCTCCCCTTGAGCACATCGGTCAGCACACGGCCCTGGCTGTGCTGCGGCTCCGGGGTGCCGAGGATGTACGCGAGCGTCGGTGCAAGATCGATGGAGCGGGCTGTCACCTGGCCCTTCGCGACGCCCTTGCCGCCGGCCAGGAACGTGGACCGCATGTTCACGCTCGCGGACAGGTTCTGGACGTCCGGCACGTAGCCATGTTGGCCGAAGAAGGCCGAGCGGGCCACGAGCGTGCCGGGGGTGGCGGCGTCGAACTGGTAGGGCGGGTACGCGAACACGACGAGATCGCCGGTGCGCGTCGGGTGGGCCATGTCGGCCGTCGAGCCCGGCCCGTTGGGGATGTAGCGGGCCTCTGCCTTGGTGTAGGTCCGGTCGATCATCTTCCAGCCCTCCGGCTGGCCGTCGCCGGTCCAGTCGTTCGGGTCGGACAGGGCCAGGAATGCGGCGTTGATCTGGGCGACGGTCGCCGCCTCCTCCGTTGCGGGTACCTGCTGGAACCCGCCACCGACCGGGTCACGACCGACCAGGTTCAGGTAGATCTGCAGCGTGCCGCCGGCCCAGCAGGCCTTGGCCTTGCCGATCGTCTCGCCCGTCGCCGGGCGGCAGTTGGAGGTCTGCGGCCTGGAGAGCAGGCCGAGGTCGACGAGCACCTTGCTGGCGTCGATCGCCGCGAACTGCGGTGCGAAGCCATGGTCGGAGGACACGAACGTGACGGGATCCTTGCCCATCAGCGAGCGGGCCAGCGTGAGGGTGGCGTCGGCGCCACGGTAGGCGGTCTTGAGGAAGGTCGAGCGCTGGGCGATACGGCCGTCAGGGGTGCCGTTGACCTGGACGTCGTCATAGGCGGGGTTCGGCGCGCCGTTGGGCAGCGTCGGGACGACGAGACCGAGGAACTGGTGCTGGAACTCGTCGGTCGTCGGGTAGCCGGCGAGCAGGAGGTCGGGCTGGTACGTGTTCACGACGTACTTGAGCATGGGCTGGTGGCCCGTCGCCCAGTACAGGCCTTGCTCGACGTAGGTCTCCTCGCTCACCACGCCGGCCTCGAGGACGGCGAAGTCAGCCGCCGTCGAAGACGGGAAGCGCTGCGCGACGTACTCCTCGAAGGTGCCGGCCGTCGGGAAGGCCGGATCGCCGGGCCACGCCGTCCACGAGGCGTTGGCGCGTGCGACCGACGTATGGAAGAGGCGGACCTTCGTCAGGTCCGTGGTGAGCTCCTCGACCTTAACGAGCATGCCCGCGGTCTGGCCGGCAAGCGCGCCCCCGACGATCTTCACCTTCACGTCGGCCCATTGGCCCTTGCGGAGGTCGCCGACCTTGGCGGCGCCGTCCTTGGCCGGCGCGAACAGGACGCGGTCGTAGTCGACAGTGGCGTCGTTGGTGCTGTCGTAGAGGTAGGCGTTGAGTCCGTACTTGTCGGTGCCGAAGTCGAGCACCCGCAGGCGCATCTCCTTGGCGGGGCTGTACGACACCGGGACATTCGTCCAGCCGGCGGCGTCCGCCGGCGCCGCGCCTGGGAAGGCCGGCTGACCGGCAAACCCGGCCGGGTGATCGAACTGCAGCCCGAAGGCTGCCACGAACGCGGACAGGTCGGTCGGAGAGATGTAGTTGGTGGCGACGCCGCGGCCCGAGAGGAACGTCTGGAAGTCGATGGTCGGGCCGGTGATGGTGCCGTAGCGGCCGCCGGCCCACTCGACCTGGGCGACCTTCTTGCCGCCTCGCTCGGCGGCCTGCGCGAGGGTCTCGGCCTGGAGCACTCCGGCGCTCAGTCCAGACGTGCTGTTCGCAAACGGCGTGCCGTTACGGTGGAAGGTGTTGTTCGTCGAGCCGGTGACGGCCGGCCATGCACCCGTCGCGAGGGTGTACCAGCCGGCGCCGGTGTTCGGCGGAGCCTGCGTCAGCAATCCGCCGTTCGAAGCCGATGTTCCCTTCTTGAGGAACTCGCTCATGGTCGGCATGAGCCCACGGGCCCCGTATTGCGCCACGAGATCCTGGCGAAGGCCGTCGGCGACGAAGAAGACGGCATTGTCGCTCGTGTCCTTCGCAGGCGGCTTGGCCGCCGACGCCACCGGCGCGAGCGACATCAGGAGGGCGAGGACCGTCAAGAGGACCGGGATCCGGAAGCGAGCGGCGTTGTTCACGGGGCACCTCCACGACTGTCGAACACACGGGTCGGGGGTCGGACGGGGTCCCTGCAGCGGCGGGTGGCCGAGTGCACCAGACCACACCGGACAGTTGAGGACCCCCACGATACCGCGTCGCGATCCGAGCGTTAACGATTCGTCATCGCTGAGGCAACGCGCACGGACTTTCATGGTGCGTCCACGCAACGGATGATTCCCTGTCGGCTCGATAAGTGCCGGTGCAGCGAGCCGCGCCATCCTGTCGGCACCGTGGACCTTCACCCGTCCGTCGTCGAACGACTCGCGCGTCTCGCCTCGGACCAGCGGGCCGCCGCGACCGCGCCGCCTGGCCCGTCGTTGTGCGTCGCCCCCGCGGGGAGCGGCAAGACCACGACCCTTGTCGCCCGCGCGGCGTGGCTCATCGCGACCGGGACCCCGCCCGAGGCCATCCGGGCGATCACCTTCAACAAGCGCGCCGCGGTCGAGATGACCGAGCGGCTCGATGCGGCCGTCGCGCCGCTCGGCGTCCCGCCGGGCGGCATCCGCGTTCGGACGTTCCATGCCCTCGGCCGCGAGATCCTGCGCGACGCCGGCGTCCGCGTCGAACCGCTGGCGGATCGGGCGGCCATCCTGGCCGAGGTCGCGCCGTGGGCCGACGAGGCCGCCCTGCTCCGGCTCGATACGACGGTCTCGCGGCTCAAGATCGAGCTCGGGGTCTCGGCCGACGAGGTCGCGGCCGATCCGGACGCGGGTCCGCGCGCGCGCGCGTTCGTCGCCTACGAGCGCGCGGTCGCGGCGACCGGCGGGCTCGACTACGACGACCTCATCCTGCGCGCGATCGACCGTCTCGAACACGACGGGGAGCTGCTTGCACGATGGCGGGAGCGGTGCCGCGAGTTGCTCGTCGATGAGGTCCAGGATGTCGACCGGGCGCAGCTCCGCCTGGCGCTCCTGCTCGCGGCGCCGGCCGACCGCATCTTCCTCGTCGGCGACGACGACCAGTCGATCTACGGCTGGCGCTTCGCCGACGTCAAGTTACTGGTTTCCCATACAGCCCACGGTCCCGCTTCGAGCGAGTCCGAGGATCCCGTGGGACCATCGCTACCGGGTCTCGGTGGCGTTCTCCGCCGTCAGACCGAGTTCCGTCGGGCTGCTGCCTAGCTCGCGGACCCCTGTTCGGCCCTCACACCCGCGAACACAGCGACGCCTCGTCCGGGAGCTCGCCCGTTCGCTTATGCGGATTTCGTGCCGCGGGTCAGGGGATCTGCGCGGTAATCCAATCGCGCCCGTTCGCCCCGTAGTCCTTATCCAAAACGACTCGACCAAGGGAGGCCTCGATACGCCATTTGGCGACCCAGTGCCGTGCCTCCGCGACCGTCAGCCCTCGTTGATTCACGAGCCACTCGCGAAATCTCTGCCTCGCGCCGCACGAGCTCCGCTTTCCCGTCAACGATCTGCTGCACCGTCGGCGCGGCGCTGGCGGGTGCAGGCTCAAGCAACGCGACAGCGAGCCCGGCTACAGCGGCTGCGATCAAGAGGAGTGCGCCAGCCGCTGGTGAGACGGTGAAGCCCGCGAGGAGCGCAACGGGCGCGGCGCATTCGATCACGGCTTTGATCACATGGCACGCACGAAGGATGCGAGGTCCAAAATCACCGATCTCGGACTCACCTTCCCGGATCCGCCCAACCTTGCGCTCAAGCGCATCAGTCTCGCCGCGTGCTTCCTCCCGGATGGCCGCTGTCGCCGCAAGGACGATGCCGGCCCACTCCGCAGGCGCGAAATCGAGCCGGAGCTCGGCTGCGGCCTCCATCCCGAGCGCGCGCTCGGCGAACTCAAGCGCCTGATCGACCGCAAGTCCTAGCCCAGCGGGGTCTTTCGATGCCCAGGCCTCGACGGGATCCAGCGATCCGGCGATGTCGCGCACGAGGTTGGCGAGCTGGCCGCCCAGCTCGATCAGATCCGGGCGATCCTGCTCACTGATCGGGCCCGCGAGCTGGCGCGTCCAAACGCTGTCGAGCACGATGGCGTTGTTGATTAGGTTGGCCGTACGCGCGAGGCGCACCCACTCTGACGCGCTGGTCATTGCGCGAGCCCTTCTGTGACAGTCCCGCGGACGACGGAGACGCCTGTCCGCCACGCTAATGCATCTGGCACGTCGCGGCAATCCCGAATGCGACGAGCGTTCACCGGCTGACGAGCACACGGACAGCGGCCCGGCCGTCGGGAGGAGACGACCGACCGGGGCTTCAGCGAGCCTGGCCGCGCTTATCGAACAGGCGGGCGTATAGCCTGCCGAACCGATCGATCTCGGCCTGATGTCACGCTGCTCGGCCGAGCCCGGGCGGCAGCGACTCAGGCCGCCGTTGCTTCCTCATGGCGGTCCAAAAAGGGGACCTGGCGGGGCGGCCGACGTTCCCTCATCGCGGCAATGGTCATCGGCGCCCGGCCGGCTCAGCCGTCGAGCGACGGCGCATCGAGGTGACGCACGGCCACGTCGACCGCCTGCTCGCCCGCGCGGGCACCAACCGGACGAGTTTGGCCCGAGTGCCCGGGCCGCGCTACGAGCGGACGAGCCCCATCGAGCTGTGGCACATCGACCTCAAAGGCCCGTTCTAACTGGCCCGACCCTATGGCGCCGCTCTCGGGCAGGCGATGCCGCCCAGAGGGTTTCGCCTCGCAGACTGGCTTGCGGCGCTGTAGCCATGGGAGACACAAAAGCCCTCGACGCTCGGTTCGAGATCGGAAGAGCCGACGCCGTTGCAGGGCAACGATCGCCAGCGTTCGAACGTGGGAGGCCAGTGGTGGATAATTCGTCCGATGGAAATGGCGTCCAGGTCCTCGAGCTTGACCATACCTACGAGGGTCCCTATGCGGTCATAGGGGACAAACCCCAGAAGGCTTCCCGATGTTCGAGTCGTCGCAGAAGTTGGACGTCAGCGTTCTTGCGGTTCAGGGTTTCCGGTTACACGTGCACGGCGAAGTCCTAGTGCGCCGTCTCAAGAATGGCTCGACAACGGCTGACCTTGGCCACGATGGCCTCGGCGGAGGCCGTCCAGACGAACGGGTTGGGGTCCGCGTTGTCGAGCGCGATATAGGCGTAGATGGTGGCGACCAGGTCGGGCACGCTGCGGAAGACACCACGTCGGAGGCGCCTGGTGGTCAGCTCCCGGAACCAGCGCTCGACCAGGTTCAGCCAGGACGGAACTGGTGGGGATAAAGTGGAGCACGAAGCGCGGGTGACGCTTCGAGCCAGTTCCGCACGTTCGGGTGCGTGTGGGTTCCATAGTTGTCGATGACGAGATGGAGGCGGGACCGCGCCCGGGAACTCCGGTCCAGAGGGCGGAGGAAGGTTGAGAAACTCCTGATGGCGGTGGCGCGTTGGCATTGCGCCGATCACCTTCCCTTGTAGGACGGTCCAGGGCGGCGAATAGAGTGGTGGTGCCGTTGCGCTTGTAGTCGTGGGTCATGGTCCCACAGCGACCCTTCTTGATTGGCACCGGGTTGGGTGCGATCCAGCGCCTGGATTTGGCTCTTCTCGTCCACACACAACACGATGGCCTTGTCGGGCGGGTTCAGGTACAAGCCGATCACGTCGGTCATTTTCTCGAGGAAGCTCGGGTCGCGCGACAGCTTGAACGTGCGCACCCGGTGGGGCGCCAGACCGTGGGCGTGCCAGATGCGTTGACGGTGGCCGGGCTCACGCCCTGGGCCCTGGCCATCGTCCGGCAACTCCAGTGGGTCGCGCCGGGTGGGGTGGTCGAGGTCGTCGCCTCCACGATGGCCCGGATCCGCTCCGCATCGATGGATGGCTTGCGGCCGCGTCCGGGGGCAGTCTCGGTGAGCGCCGCAGGGCCGCCGGCCGCGAAGCGCTCGCGCCACAGGATGACCGTCGAGCGGCTGACGCCCAGCTCGGCGGCGACCCGGTTGTTGGCCGCTCCATCTGCGGCCATCAGGATGATCCGCACCCGCAGCGCCACCTGCTGGGGCGTCCGCTGGGCTCGAAGCCACTGCTCGAGCGTCCTTCGGTGGGCCTCCGTGATCGGCAGGGTCTCGGCTGGGGTCCACATGTCGGCGAGCATAGCCTTCGGTCGCACTGTTGTCTACTCATTTGTGAGACGGTACACTAGGAATAGGCTAGCGCCATCTGCTCGCATGTCCCCGCGTGCCCGCGGAGGTCGGCGGTCCATCCCTCCCCGACTAGGCTCCTCGATCGTTCGCGTCTCGCTCTTCGATCAGGCTCGCAACCGCGTGGAGGACTTGCTCCGTTCGCTCCACGACGGTCCTCAAGTCATACGTGGGGATATCCCGTGTGATCGGTTCCAGCTTCTCCGGTCCCACTCCCACCAAGGGATCGGCCTCAACCGCTCGCTGAACACGTGGCAGAAGAACGTCCTCCACGCGTGCTCCTGTGCAGAGCTGGGATGAACAGTTGACTACCTGCCGCCACGGTGCCGTCGTCAAAGACAATCGAAAGGGAGACCGTGACCTCCGTGGACGGATCGGGCGCGATGATCGAAAAGGTGGCGGACGAGTGGCTGAGGGCGGCGACCGCGTCGGCCTCGGTCGCGGCATCGATGAGCGTGGCCACGCCAACCGCCGATCGAGCGAGGCCAGATCGAGCTCGGAGAAGCCGCGGGCCTCGGCCGTCTCCCGCCAGTAGCGTCGCTCCCGGAGGAGGGCGTCGTCGAGCAGATCCCGGCGGACGAGCGAGCCCGACCGCGACGGTGAGTCGGGATCGATCGAGGTCAGCGCCGCCAGGTGGACGAACAGCAGGCGCTCGAACAGCGGATCGCCGAGGTCCGGCTCGATGCCGCCCGGGACGGCGACCTCGAGCGTCGCCGCGAACGCCCGGGCCGCGCCGGCGAAC
>CAWHXM010000005.1:0-792833 GCA_963833285.1 uncultured Chloroflexia bacterium
TCCGGCCGAGCGCCAGCTCCCCGAGCTGGGTGGAGCTCGAGTCGGCGATCGGCTGGCCGTCGCCCACCCGCGCGCCGACGTCGACGATCGGGCGCTGGTTGATGCAGGTGCCCTGGTTGCTGCGGACGAACTTCAGGAGCTTGTACTCGTCGAGCTCGCCCGAGTCGGTCTCGATGTGGATGCGCTCGGCGGTGACGCTCGTGACGAGCCCGCCGCGACGGGCCACGAGGACCTGGCCCGAGTCGCGCGCCGCACGCTCCTCCATGCCGGTCCCGACGATCGGGGACTCCGGCTCGAGGAGCGGGACGGCCTGGCGCTGCATGTTGGAGCCCATGAGCGCGCGGTTGGCGTCGTCATGCTCGAGGAACGGGATGAGCGCGGTCGCCACGGAGACGACCTGCTTGGGCGACACGTCCATGTACTCGATCTGGCCGGCCCGCGCCTCCGGGAAGGTGTCCCGGTAGCGCGACGGGATGCGCTCGGCGGTGAAGTGGCCCTCGTCGTCGAGCGGCGCGTTGGCCTGCGCGACGACGTGCTCCTCCTCCTCGTCGGCCGGCATGTAGTGGATCTCGTCGGTGACGATCGGCCGGATCGGGAAGGCGCGCGCTTTCTGCTTCTTGAGCTCGGCCACGGCAGCCGCGCTGAACGGCTTCCCCATCTTGAGCACGACCTCGCCGCCCTTGGTCACGAGGTCCGCGCCCGCCTCGTACCCGGTCAGGCCGGCCTCGTCGTAGCCGACGGTCCGCTTGACCTTGCGGTACGGCGTCTCGATGAAGCCGTAGCTGTTGATCCGGCCATACGTCGCGAGCGAGCCGATGAGCCCGATGTTCGGGCCTTCCGGGGTCTCGATCGGGCAGATCCGGCCGTAGTGGCTGTGGTGGACGTCGCGGACGTCGAACCCGGCGCGCTCGCGCGACAGCCCGCCCGGCCCGAGGGCGGACAGGCGGCGCTTGCTCGTCAGCTCGGCCAGCGGGTTGGTCTGATCCATGAACTGGCTCAGCTGGCTGCCGCCGAAGAACTCCTTCATCGCGGCCACGACCGGCCGGATGTTGATCAGCGCGTTGGGCGTGGCCTTGTCCAGCTCCTGGATCGTCATCCGCTCGCGGACGACGCGCTCCATGCGCAGGAGGCCGATCCGGAAGGCGTTCTGGATGAGCTCGCCGTTGGCACGGATGCGACGGTTGCCGAGGTGGTCGATGTCGTCCTTGGGATGGAGCCCGCGGTTGCACTCGATGAGGTGGCCGACGATCGCCGCGATGTCCTCGCGGGTGATCGTCCGGCCGTCACGCGGCAGCTCGACGCCCAGGCGGGCGGCGACCGGGTCCAGCTTCTTGTTGAACTTGTAGCGGCCCACGCGCCCGAGGTCGTAGCGGCGGAAGTTGAAGAACAGGCTCTCGACCAGCTGGCGCGCGTTGTCGCCGGTCGGCGGATCGCCCGGGCGGAGCTTCTTGTAGACCTCGATGAGGGCCTCGGCCTGCGTCCGCGTCAGATCCTTGTCGAGCGTGCCGCTGACGTACTGGTGGTCGAGGTCGACGTCGACGCCGGTGAACAGCGCCGCGATCTCCTCGTTCTGCTCGTAGCCGACCGCGCGGAGCAGGGTCGTCGCGGCGATCTTGCGCTTGCGATCGACCTTGACCCACAGCTGATCCTTGTTGTTGGTCTCGAACTCGAGCCAGGCGCCGCGGTTGGGGATGACCTTGGCGCTGAACAGCATCCGCCCCGAGGCCGGGTCCTCGGTCTCGCTGTAGTAGACGCCCGGGGAGCGGACGAGCTGGCTGACCACGACGCGCTCGGCACCGTTGATGACGAACGTGCCCTGGTCGGTCATCCACGGGTAGTCGCCCATGTAGACCCGCTGGCGCTGGATCTCGCCGGTCTCCTTGATCAGGAGCTCGACGTTGACGTACAACGGCTTGCTGAACGTCAGGTCCTTGGTCCGGCATTCCTCTTCGGAGTACTTGGGCGCCCCGAACTCGTAGTCGAGGAACTGGAGCTCCATGACCTTGCCGGTGAAGTCCTTGATCGGGCTGATCTCATCGAACAACTCGCGCAGACCCTTGTCGACGAACCAGGCGAACGAGTCGAGCTGGAGTTCGATCAGGTTCGGGATCTCGAACTTCTCGTAGCTGATGCCGTCGACCTTGCGATCGATGCGGGCGTACGAGATCCGACCGGACGGCGTCCGGGCACGAGTCGAAGACTCAGCAGACAGCATGAAGCACCACTCCTTGACGGAGGCATGAAGGGAAAAGAGAGGCCGCGCTCACAGAAGGAGTAGGATACCGCGATTTCGCATCTTGTCAAACCCCCCCAATTCGTGGTAATGGGGCCAACCGGCCAGCGCGGTCGTCCCCAGGTCCTGCGAAGCCGGCGCTGCGGCGGATGCAGCCGAAGGCGCCCCACGAACACGGTCGCGAGCGAAACCTCGGGCGGATGGCTCGCAGGAGCGTCGCCTCCGCCCTCGGTGCGCGCGTGCCGGCACCCCGTCGAGGGTGCCGGCACACCGTCACTTGATCTCGACCTTGGCCCCCTGTTCCTCCAAGGCGGCCTTGATCTTCTCAGCCTCTTCCTTCGTGACGCCTTCCTTGACGGCCTTGGGCGCCGCGTCGACGAGGTCCTTGGCCTCCTTGAGGCCGAGGCCGGTCAGCTCGCGGACGACCTTGATGACCGGGATCTTGTTCGGCCCGATCTCGGTCAGCGTCGCGCTGAACTCGGTCTGCTCCTCGGGGGCGGCGGCGGCTTCGGCGGCTCCACCACCGGCGGCCGGGGCCGCGGGTGCGGCGGCGGGGGCGGCGGCGGTCACGCCGTAACGCTCCTCGAAGCGCTTGATGAATTCGGACAGCTCGAGCACGGTCATCTTGTCGATCGCTTCGAGCAGATCGTCCTGGGTCAGGACTGCCATCGGGGGATCTCCTTCGTTGGGATTGGTTCGAACGGTCTCAGGGGATGATCAGGATGTCGTCTGGGCCTTCTGCTCGGCGACCTGCTGCAGGGCATAGGCCAGGTTGCGCAGCGGGGCGGCAAGCAGCCCGGCCAGGGTGCCGACCGGTGCCTGCATCCCACCGGCCAGCCTGGCCAGCAGGACCTCGCGCGGCGGCAGCGCAGCGAGACGAGTCACGTCGTCGGCGCCGATCGCCTTGTCACCGAGGACGCCGCCGGTGATCCGGACGACCCTGGCATAGGGCCGGGTGGCATCGAGCACGGCCTTCGCCGTCCCCGCCTCGTCGGTGCCGAACGCGATCGCGGTCGGTCCGTTGAGCAACGGGCTGAGGGCCTCCCCGACCGTATCCTCGGCGGCGATGCGCATCAGCCGGTTCTTGACCACGCGATAGGTCACGTCCTGCTTCTGCAGGGCGCGCCGGATCTCGGCGATCTCCTTCACCTTGAGGCCGCGGTACTCGGAGACGATCATCGTCCGGGCGTTGGCGAGTTCTTCGCGCAGCTCGGCGACGGTCTCCCTTTTGGCCTCCGTGGGCATGGGTCGCTCCTGTCCTTCGGCACGCGGCCGGCGTGCGCGGTGGGGGGCCCGATCTGGTCGATCGAGCGGCCCCTGCGACGTCCCTGGTCGCCTTCGGCTCCGAAGGCGACCCCACTCGCAGGGGCGCGGCCCACCCGGAGGTGGAGCGGCACCGGTCTGCCTCGGCGTGCTCGTCGTCGTCCCCGTCGGCGTCCCTGGCGGGTCGCATTCCGGTCCGGTCCGACGGATCAAGCTCCGACCGTCACGCGCGCTGGGCGCGAGGCGGGCTGGGAGCGCAGGCTGTCTGCGGCGGGTCCGTCTGTATGGTCAGGTGACGCGCCTCTCGGCCGCCACCACGTCTGGTGACCGGCTTCCGCCGGTCGTGGCTTCGCTGGTCAGGCGACCGCAGCCGCGAGGACGCCGGGCACGTCGACCCGGATCCCCGGGCCCATCGTGCTGGCGATGGTGAGTGATCGGAGGTATTGGCCCTTGGCGCCGGCCGGCTTTGCCCGGTTGACGGCGTCGACGAGGGCGGCGAGGTTGTCGAGCAGGTCGCCCGCCTCGAAGCTGCTCTTGCCGACCGGGGCGTGGACGATGGCCGTCTTGTCGACGCGGAACTCGACGCGGCCGCCCTTGACCTCCTTTACCGCACGCTCGACGTCGAACGTGATCGTGCCGGCCTTCGGGTTCGGCATCAGCCCGCGCCGGCCGAGGATCTTGCCGAGCTTGCCGACCATGCCCATCGAGTCCGGCGTCGCGATGGCGACGTCGAATTCGAGCCAGCCGGCCTCGATCTTCTTGACGAGGTCGTCGCCGCCGACCTCATCGGCTCCGGCGCGCAGCGCCTCCTGCGCCTTCTCGCCCTGGGCGAAGACGGCGACGCGGACGATCTTGCCGGTGCCGTGCGGCAGGACGACGGTGCCGCGGACCATCTGGTCGGCGTGGCGCGGGTCGACCCCGAGTCGCAGGTGGGCCTCGATCGTGGCATCGAACGCCACGAAGGTCGTCGCCTTGGCGAGCTCGACGCTGTCGAGCGGCGGGTAGATCCGCTCGCGGTCGACGAGCTTCGCCGCCTCGCTGTACTTCTTGCCGTGCCTGGCCATGGTCTGGTTCCTCCTGTCGGTCGGGTCGAGCCCGGCCTCCCCCATGTCGCGGGGTGGGCGTTTCCGGCGCGATGGCGCCGCCGGCGCGCTGCGGTCGATGGCTAGCCGACCACCTCGATGCCCATCGAGCGGGCGGTGCCCTCGATCTGGCGCATCGCGGCGTCGACGTCGTTGGCGTTGAGATCGGCCATCTTGATGCCCGCGATCTCGCGGACCTGGTCGCGAGTCACCCGCCCGACGGTCTCGCGCTTGGCGGTCATCGCGCCCTTCTCGACACCGGCCGCCTTGCGCAGCAGGTCGGCGGCGGGCGGGGTCTTGAGGATGAACGTGAACGAACGATCCTCGAAGATCGTGATCTGGGCGGGGATGATCTGGCCGGCCTTGTCGGCGGTCTTCTCGTTGTAGGACTTGGTGAACTCGACGATGTTGATGCCGTGCGGACCGAGCGCGGTGCCGACGGGCGGCGCCGGCGTGGCCTTGCCGGCCGGCAGCTGCAGGGTCAGGACGATGCGGATCTTCTTGGCCACGGGGGAGGGAGTTCCTTTCCTAGAGCTTCTCGACTTGCAGGAAGTCGAGCTCGACCGGTGTCTCGCGGCCGAAGATGCTCACCAGCACCTTGACCTTGTTGCGCTCGGGGTTGACCTCGTCGACCGTGCCGATGAACTCGGCGAACGGACCGTCGGTGACCCGGACGCTCTGGCCCTTGGTGAACGCGACGCGGTACTTCGGCGTCTCGACGCCCATGTGCCGCAGGATCTGCTTGACCTCGTTCTCGTCGAGCGGGATCGGCTCGCTTCGAACGCCGGGGATGTTGGCGCCGCCGACGAAGCTCGTCACGCCCGGGGTGTTGCGGACGACGAACCAGCTGTCGGGGTCGAGGATCATCTCGACCAGGACGTAGCCTGGGTAGACCTTCTTCTGGACGGTGTGGCGCTGGCCCTGGCGGATCTCGATCTCATCCTCCATCGGGACGAGGACCTGGAAGATCTTGTCCTCCATGCCCATCGATTCGATGCGGTGCTCGAGGTTGGCCTTGACCTTGTTCTCGTAGCCGGAGTACGTATGGATGACGTACCAGCGCTTTTCGGGCGCCTTGGTCGTCTCCGTCGTCATCTCGGTCATCATCAGCTCCTAGCCCGCGAGCTGCGCGATGACGGTCTGGAAGAACGCGTCGAGGATCGAGATGTAGATACCGACGACGAGGCTGATCGCAAAGACCAGGACCGTCAGGTTGCGGACCTGCTCGCGGGTGGGCCACGAGACCTTGCGGAGCTCGGAGACCACCTCGTTGAAGTACGTTCGGATGCGAGTCACGTTGGTCGTTCTTCTCTCAGGGCTACGGAAGTGAAGTGGCAGGGGCGATAGGACTCGAACCTACAACCGCTGGTTTTGGAGACCAGTGCTCTGCCAATTGAGCTACACCCCTGCGGGTTCGCCCGCCTACTTCGCCTCGCGGTGAAGTGTATGTCGTCGGTCGCGCGGGCAGTATTTCATGAGCTCCAGGCGGTTCGGGTCGTTCTTCTTGTTCTTGCGCGTGGTGTACGTCCGCTCCTTGCACTCGGTGCAGGCGAGCTGGATCGTGGGACGGGCTTCGACTCTGGCCATGTCAGCCCTACTCGACGATGCTGACGATGGCGCCGGCACCGACGGTCCGGCCACCCTCGCGGATGGCGAAGCGCTGGCCGATCTCGATGGCGATCGGGGTGATGAGCTCGACGCTCATCTCGACGTTGTCGCCGGGCATGATCATCTCCGCCCCCTCGGGCAGCCCGATCGCGCCGGTCACGTCGGTCGTGCGCAGGTAGAACTGCGGGCGGTAGCCGTTGTAGAAGGGGGTATGGCGGCCACCCTCCTCCTTGGTCAGGACGTAGACCTGGGCGGTGAAGTGGGTGTGCGGCTTGATCGAGCCGGTCTTGGCCAGGACCTGGCCGCGCTCGATCTCGTCGCGCTCGAGGCCGCGGATGAGGCAGCCGACGTTGTCGCCGGCGCGGCCCTCGTCGAGCAGCTTCTTGAACATCTCGACGCCGGTGACGACGATCTTGCGTGTCGGCCGGATGCCGATCAGCTCGACCTCGTCGCCGACCTTGACGATGCCGCGCTCGATGCGCCCGGTGGCGACCGTGCCGCGGCCCTTGATCCCGAACACGTCCTCGACCGGCATCAGGAACGGCTTGTCGATCGCGCGCTCGGGGGTCGGGATGTACGAATCGACCGCGTCCATCAGGGCCTGGATCGGGGCATAGGCCGGATCGGCCGTGTCGTCGCCGGCCTCGAGCGCCTTCAACGCCGAGCCGCGCACGACCGGGATGTCGTCGCCCGGGAAGTTGTACTTGGTCAGCAGCTCGCGGACCTCGAGCTCGACCAGGTCGAGCAGCTCCTCGTCGTCGACCATGTCGACCTTGTTCAGGAACACGACGATGTACGGGACCTCGACCTGGCGGGCGAGCAGGATGTGCTCGCGGGTCTGGGGCATCGGCCCGTCGGTCGCGGCGACGACCAGGATCGCGCCGTCCATCTGGGCGGCGCCGGTGATCATGTTCTTGATGTAGTCGGCGTGCCCCGGGCAGTCGACGTGGGCGTAGTGGCGGGCGGCGGTCTCGTACTCGACGTGGGCGATCGCGATGGTGATCCCGCGCTCGCGCTCCTCGGGCGCGTTGTCGATCGTGTCGAAGGCGCGGTATTCCGCCCCGCCCTTCATGGCGAGGTACTTGGTGATCGCCGCGGTCAGGCTCGTCTTGCCATGGTCGATGTGGCCGATCGTGCCGATGTTGACGTGCGGCTTGGTGCGCTCGAACTTCTTCTTGGCCACGAGACCGTTTCACTCCTTAAGAGGCGCGGCTGCGCCGCTGCGTTTACCGATGTCAGGGGGCGGGAGCCGCCTGGGCGTGGAGCCCACAATCGGACTCGAACCGATGACCTCTTCCTTACCAAGGAAGTGCTCTGCCAGCTGAGCTATGTGGGCCCGGGACCGATCGCGAGAGAATTGGTGGGCAGGGAGGGAATCGAACCCCCACAGCCGAAGGCGGCTGGTCTACAGCCAGCGGAGCTCACCACCTGCTCAACCTACCCACTGTGGCGGCGGCACCGGGCAGAGACTGCGGTCTCGTGGTGTACCCGCTGCCGGATCATGTTCGCTATGGAGCCGACGACGGGACTCGAACCCGGAACCGGCGGTTTACAAAACCGCTGCTCTACCAATTGAGCTACGTCGGCGCGACGGGCAGGGCCATACCGCAGATGACCCCATCGGCGCCGGGGAATGATAGGGCCGGTCGGTCCGATGGGTCAAGCGTGGGGGGTGCGCGAGTGGCGTGGCTTGCGCGGCTTCGGGCTCGCGGGCGGCGGCGCCTCGTCGGGGAGCAGGTCGGCGTCGGTGTCGGGGGTCGAGCCGTCCGGGGCGTCGGCGGCGTCTGCCGGGTCGCCCTCCGCGTCCATCGCCCGGGTCCCATGCCCGGCGTCGGTCGGATCGCGGGGCCGATGATCCGCAGCGGGCGCAGGATGATCTGCGGGGGCCGGGCCCTGATCGCCGAACGGATCGGTCGAGTCGGCCGCGGCCGGGATGCGGTCGCCCTGCGCGGCCGGGATGCGGGCGCCCTGCGCGGCCGGGATGCGGGCGCCCTGCGCGCGGCCGTCCGATTCACGTTGGGCCACCGCCTCGAACAGCAGCACGGATCCGGCGACGGCGGCGTTGAGCGATCCGATCGCACCGCGCATCGGGATCCGCATGAAGACGTCGCAGCGCCGCCGGACCGCGGGGCCGAGCCCCTGACCCTCGCTCCCGACGACGATCGCGAGGGGGCCCCGGAGGTCGGTCTGGCGGGCCGTCAACGGCGCATCCGCCTCCGACCCGGCGACACGCAGGCCATGGGTACGCAGGTCGGCCAGGGCGCCGGGTAGATCGTCGACGGGACAGAGCAGGAGGTGCTCGACCGCTCCGGCCGATGCCTTGACCGCGGCCGGGCTCAGCGGCGCCTGTCGCCGCGTCGGGAAGACGATCCCGTGGACGCCCGCCGCGTCGGCGCTGCGCAGCAGCGTGCCGACGTTCTGTGGATCCTCGAGCGAATCCATGACGAGGACGAACGGGGGCTCGTCGCGCTCGGCCGCGCGGGCGAGCACATCGTCGAGGGTGGCGAAGCGGCGCGGTTCGACGACGAGGGCAACGCCCTGATGACCGTCGAACCCGGCCAGCGCCGTCAGCGATCCGCCCTCGACCTCGACGATCGGGATGCGCAGCCGCGTGGCATGCAGGACGAGCTGCTCGAGGGCATGGCGACGCTGGGGGACGACCAGCAGGCGGTGCGCGACCCGCCCGGCGGCGAAGACCTCCTCGACCGGGCGACGGCCGGCCACGAGCTCCTCGTCGGGCGCGAGCAGGTCCGGCGACGGCAGCGACGGCGTGGGGCGCGGCCAGGGAGCAGCCTCGAAGGGCGGGCGCGGCCACGACCGCGGTCCGGGCGGACCGCCCCGGAACGGCGGACGGTTCGGCGGTCGTGAGGGTCCGCGGCCGGCGGGCGCGCGCTGGCCGTACGGCGGCCGCTGCCCCGGCCGGTCCCGCGGCGTGAACGGCCGTGCCGCCCCCGGATCCGCATCGCGCGAGCCGGGGTGACCGGGTCCCGGGCGGCCACTGTGCGGGCGCTGGCGACGCTCCGGCTCCCACCGCCCGGGCGCTCCTCGGTCCGGGATTCGGTCATCGTATGGCGGACGCCACGGCCCTCGGGGCGATCCGCGACCGGGTCCTCGCCCAGGGCCCGGCGGCCCGCTCGCGTATGGTCGCCACGGCTCTCGGTCGGGCGGCGCCCAGTCCCGCGACGGGCCACGACCCGGCCCATCGGGGACGCCCCGGTCCGGCGCGCGTCCAGGCGGTTGCGGGCCGGTCGACCTTGGGCCCGGCGGTCGCGGGCCGGTCGACCTTGAGCCTGACGGTCGTGAGCCCGGCGGTGGCGAGCCCGGCGGGCGGCCGCCCCCGTGACCCGACGCCCGACCCGATCCGCCGGATCGGTCAGCCTGGCCGCCCTTCCCGCCCTTGGGTCGCGGTCGATCAGCCACGACCGGCCTCCACGGTGCGCCGCCAGCGCTGCCCGTCGCGCGTGTCCTCGACCGTCACCCCGAGCGCCGCGAGCTCGTCGCGCAATCGATCCGAGGCCGCGAAATCGCGCGATGCCCTGGCGGACGCGCGGGCCTCGAGCAGCGCTGCCGCATCCGGCTCGAGATCCACGCCCGCCTCCGGGAGCACCCCGAGGACGCGGTCGAGGTCGCGCAACAGGGCGAGCGCGCGGGCCGCGTCGGCCGTCGACAGCGAGCGCCGTTCGATGCGCCGGTTGAGGTCGCGCACGAGGTCGAACACCGCGGCCAGGCCGGCCGAGACGTTGAGGTCGTCGTCCAGTGCCGCGCCGAAGGCCTCCCGGGCGGACGCGAGCGCTTCGGTGAGGGTCGGATCGTCCGGGGCGGCGTCCTCGTGCGACATGAGCGCCGCGATCGCCGCATCGAGCCGATCGATCGCGGCGGCCGAGGCGGCGAGCGACTCGTCGGAATGGTTCAGACCCGCCCGGTAGTGCACCGAGATGAGTGCGAGCCGCAGGGCACGGGCCGACACGCCGGCCGCCAGCAGCTCGCCGACCCTCGCGATGTTGCCGGTCCGTTTGGCCATCTTCGCGCCGCCCATGTGGAGGTGCGCGCAATGGAGCCACGTCCCGACGAACGTCTGGCCTGTGGCCGCTTCGCTCTGGGCGATCTCGTCCTCGTGGTGCGGGAAGATGAGGTCCACGCCGCCGGTGTGGATGTCGAACGACGGGCCGAGGTGGGTCATGCTCATCGCCGAGCACTCGATGTGCCAGCCCGGCCGGCCCGCTCCGATGACCGTGTCCCACGACGGCTCGCCGGGCTTGGGGCCCTTCCACAGCGCGAAGTCGCGGACGTCGTCCTTGCCGTATTCGTCGGCCTCGACCCGCTCCCCCACCCGCAGGCCCTCCGGGTCGAGTCGGGCCAGCCGGCCATAGGCGGGCCATGAAGCGATGCGGAAGAAGATCGAGCCGTCGTCCGTTCGGTAGGCGTGACCGCGCTCGAGGAGCGTCGAGATGAGTCCCGCGATCTGCTCGATGTGGCGGGTGGCGCGTGGCAGGACGTCGGGGATCGTCATCCGCAGCGCCTCGGCATCGGCGAGGAAGGCGGCCAGGTATCGCTCGGCTGCGACGTCGATGGTTTCGCCGGTCGCGGCGGCGCCCTTGATGATCTTGTCGTCGATGTCGGTGATGTTCATGACCCAGGTCACCGCGATGCCCGCGCCAGCGAAGATGGCGGACGAGCAGGTCGGCGAACAGGAACGAGCGGAAGTTGCCGATGTGGGCGGGTCCGTAGACGGTCGGCCCGCACGAATAGACCCCGACCCGGTCGTCGCGCAGCGGAACGAACGGGCGCGTCTCGCCGGACAGTGTGTCGTGCAGGCGGAGGGTCACCGGACCGCCTCGACCGTGGCGATGACGAGCGCGGAGATCGACCGGCCGGCGCCTTCGGCACCGTCGAGGTTGCCGCTCGACGCCTTCACGCTCACGGCGCCCGGATCGATGCCGAGGAGCCCGGCGATGGCGTCGCGCATCGGTCCGAGGTGCGCGCCGAGCCGCGGCCGTGCCGCGACGACGGTCAGATCGACGCTGACCGGCCGCCAGCCCGCGGCCTCGACGCGACCACGGACCTCGCTGACGAGGAGAGTGCTGGCGATGCCGCGAGGGGTCCGCTCGTCCGCCGGGAAGACGCGCCCGAGATCGCCGAGCGCCGTCGCGCCGAGCAGTGCGTCGGCGAGCGCATGGAGCACCACGTCGCCGTCCGAATGACCCGCGAGGGCGGGAGCGCCCGCGATCTCGACGCCGCCGAGGCGGAGCGGCGACCCCGGCCCGAACGGGTGGCTGTCGTGGCCGATGCCCGTCCGTCTCGCCCCTGGTCCGTTCAGGGCGGACGCGGCGCGCGCGAGGTCGCTCGGCACCGTCACCTTGAGGTTGCTCGGATCGCCTGGTACGACATGGACCGCGATGCTACAGGCTTCGAGCAGGGCGGCTTCGTCGGTGAAGGTGTCCGGGCCGTCCGGCGGGTAGCGGCGCCAGGCGCCGCGAAGAAGGTCCCGTCGTGCGCCCTGCGGCGTCTGCGCGGCGCCGAGCCCGGTCCGGTCGACCGTGGCCCCGACCAGCTCACCGTCGATCCGCTTGAGGGTCTCGGCGACCGGCACGATCGGGATGGCCGCGCCATGACGGGCCGTGGCCGCCGCGACGGCCGCGACGAGCGAGGGCTCGACGCACGGTCGCGCCGCGTCGTGGACGAGGACGACGCCGGTCTCGTCCGATCCTTGCCGGTCGAGCGCCGCGAACCCGGCGTGGACCGATTCCTGCCGGCGGTCGCCGCCGACGGCCACCTCGACGACGGCGTCGGGCAGCCACTCCGCGGCGGCGACCTCGGCCCGCCGCTCGCTCGAGGTGACGACCACGATCCGGGCGACATCCGGCGCCGCAGCCAGGGCCGCGAGCGTCCAGGCGAGCAACGGGCGTCCGGCGATCTCGACCGCCAGCTTGTCGGTGCCCCCCATCCGGGTCGAGCGGCCGGCGCCGACGACGATCACGTCCGCCCCGTCGTGCGAGTCGCTGCCGCTCAATCGAGGCGCGGCTGGGCGAAGATCATCCGGCCCGCGACGGTCTGCAGGACGCGCGTGACCGACACGTCGAGGTCGCGGTCGATGTGGCGTGCGCCGCCCTCGATCACGATCATCGTCCCGTCATCGAGGAAGCCGACGCCCTGGCCGGGCTCCTTGCCCTCCTGGATCACCCGGACGTGCAGCTCCTCGCCGGGCAGCACGGCGGGCTTGACCGCGTTCGCCAGCGAGTTGATGTTCATGACCCGCACGCCCTGGAGCTCGGCGACGCGGTTGAGGTTGAAGTCGTTGGTCAGGATGACCCGACTGCGCGAAAGCGCGAGCGCGACCAGCTTCGCGTCGACCTCGCCGATCTCGGGCACGTCGTCCTCGACGATCTCGACCGGCGTCGCCGGCTCCTTCTGCATCCGGTTGAGGATCTCGAGGCCGCGCCGGCCGCGGTTGCGGCGCATCGCATCGGAGCTGTCGGCGATGTGCTGGAGCTCCTCGAGGACGAAGCGCGGGATGACCAGCGTCCCGTAGATGAAGCCCGGATTCGACGATCTCGGCGATGCGCCCGTCGATGATGGCGCTCGTGTCGACCACGATGTGCGGGTCGCCGCGGCGGGCGGTCGCCGCGGCTTCGGGGTCACTGCGGCGGATGACCCCGATCGCCTCCGCCGCGGTCAGCAGGTCGGCGCGCTTGGCGACGGTCAACCCGAGCATCCCGAGGCCGAACAGCAGCGATACCCCGAGCGGGAGCCAGGTGCCGAGCGGCGGATCGAAGTTCGACAGCGGCAGCCCGAGCAGGAGGCCCATCAGCAGGCCGATGAGCAGTCCGAGGACCGCCGGCGACGAACTCCGCCGTCGAGAGGTCCTCGACGCGGCGGACGATCCAGATCGCGGGCACGACGGTCAGGTACGGCAGGATCGCGAAGCCGACGACGATCCAGGCCACCACCCAGGCTGCCAGGAAGGCGCCGGCGTTCGGCAAGTCGGTGAACAGCTGGCGCCCGTTGACCTCGATCGTCGCGAGCGCGAGTCCGACCAGACCACCGAGGGCGGCCCCAAGGACCCGGATATAACGGATCAACGATTTCCTCGATGTGCGCGACGTCCCCGGGCCACGATCGGCACCGGCGGACGGTCAGCCTAGCATCGCGGGGACGGCCTCGCCACGAGGCGACGGACGGTCGGTCAGTGCTGCCGCGATGGCATCGCGCAGGGTCGCGACGGTCACGACCTCGAGTCCGTCGATCGCCGCTGAGCCGGGTGCCGCCGCTCGGACGCGGCACGATGGCCCGCCCGAACCCGAGTCGCGCGGCCTCGCGCAGCCGGCGTTCGAGGCCGACCACGGCGCGCAGCTCGCCCAGCAACCCGACCTCGCCGATGGCCACGGTCCCGATCGGGACCGCCCGGTCACGCGACGACGAGGCGAGGGCCAGGGCTAGCGGGAGATCGAGCGCCGGCTCCACGACCGACAGGCCACCGGCCAGGTTGGCGTAGACGTCGTGGCTGCCGAGCGCGATCCCAGCTCGCCGGCCGAGCACCGCGATGAGCAGGCTGAGGCGGTTCGGATCGAGGCCGCTGGCCTTGCGCGATGGCGTCCCGTACCCGGTCGGGCTGACGAGCGCCTGGACCTCGACGAGGAGCGGCCGGCTGCCCTCGAGGGTGGGGGCCACGACGCTGCCCGGCGCGGAGGCGCCGTGATCGGCGAGGAACGCGCGGGCCGGATCGGCGATCTCGCGCAGGCCCGTCTCGCCCATCTCGAAGACGCCGATCTCGTCGGTCGAGCCGAAACGGTTCTTTGTCGCGCGCAGGAGCCGCAGTGTCGCGTAGCGTTCTCCTTCGAGGTTGACGACCGCGTCGACGAGGTGCTCGAGTGTCTTCGGGCCCGGCGATCGAGCCGTCCTTCGTCACGTGCCCGACGAGGATCACCGCGATCCCGTCGCCCTTGGCGAGGTCCATCAGGCGGAGGGTCGCCTCGCGGACCTGGCCGACGCTGCCGGCCGCGCCCTCGAGCTCGTCGACCGTCGCGGTCTGGATGGAATCCACGACGACCAGTCCTGGTCGCTCGGCCCGCGCCACCTCCACGATGCGACCGACGTCGTGCTCGGCCAGCACCCGCACACCGTCGCCGGGGTGCCCGTCGAGCAGGCCCAGACGGGCCGCCCGCAGGCGCACCTGGCCGGGCGACTCCTCGCCGGTCGCATAAAGCACCCCGGCGATCCCGCCCGAGGTGTGGGTCAGGCCGGCGGCGGCCTGTAAGCAGGAGCGTGGACTTGCCGATCCCCGGCTCGCCCCCGAGCAGGACGAGCGATCCGGGCACGAGCCCGCCACCGAGGACACGGTCGAGCTCGGCGATGCCGAGGCTGCGTCGTGGCAGGTCGGCGTCGGCGATCCCGGCCAGGCTCGCCGGCTCGGCCGCCGCTGCGGCCGCCGCGCGAAGGGAGACACGCTGCGATCGCGACGGCTCGCGGACGACCGTCTCGACCAGGGTGTTCCAGCCACCACAGGCGCGGCACTGCCCTTCCCAGCGCAGGAAGGCTTCCCCGCAGGACTGGCAGACGAAGCGGCTCTGAGGCCGCGCCATCGCTAGGCCGCCGGTCGGGCGGCGCGGATCACCGCGCCTCGACCGGTGTTCGCGGCTCGGCGAGGCGGATGTCGAGACCGGCTTCCGGGTCCTTGTCGACGATGATCGTGGAACCCGGCTCGTACTTCCCGAGCAGAAGCTGCTCCGCGAGGACGTCCTCGATCATGTTCTGGATGACCCGCCGCAGCGGCCGCGCGCCGTAGGCCACGTCATAGCCGAGCTTGATGATGTGCTCCTTGGCCGCGGCGGTGACCTCGAGCTGCATCTGCTGGGCGCGAAGCTGGTCGCGCACGCGTGCGAGCATCAGGTCCACGATCTGCGCGATCTCCTCGACCGTCAGCGAGCGGAACACGACGGTCGCATCGATGCGGTTGAGGAACTCCGGGCGGAAGTTCTGCTTGAGCTCGGCCGCGACCTTCTCCTTCATCAGCTCGTACGAGCTCTCGGCCCGGTTGGCGTCGGTCGAGCCCATCGCCCGGAAGCCGAGGCTCGAGTTCGTCTGGAGCTGCTTGGCGCCCAGGTTGGAGGTCATGATGATGATCGCGTTGCGGAAGTCCACGCGCCGGCCCTTGGCGTCGGACAGGTGCCCGTCCTCGAGGATCTGGAGGAGGATGTTGAAGACCTCCGGATGCGCCTTCTCGACCTCGTCGAGCAGCACGACGCAGTAGTTCTTGCGGCGGACCGCCTCGGTCAGCTGGCCGCCCTCGTCGAAGCCGACGTAGCCGGGAGGCGCCCCGACCAGGCGGCTGACGTTGTGGCGCTCCATGAACTCGCTCATGTCGATCTTGATGAGCGCGTCCTCGCTCCCGAACATGAACTCGGCGAGCGCCTTGGCCAGCTCGGTCTTGCCGACGCCGGTCGGCCCGAGGAAGATGAACGAGCCGATCGGGCGCTTCGGGTCCTTGAGCCCGGCGCGGGCGCGGCGGACGGCCTTCGAGACGATACCGATCGCCTCCTCCTGGCCGATGACCCGACCGTGGAGCGCCTCCTCCATGTTGAGCAGCCGCTGCGACTCTTCCTGCGCGATGCGGGTGACCGGGATACCCGTCCACATCGCGACGACCTGGGCGATCTCCTCCTCGTCGACCTGCGGCTGGTCGCTCGAGACCTGCGACTGCCACTCGGCACGCAGCGTGTCGACGGTCTCGCGGGCGGTCGCCTCGGTCTCGCGCAGGGTCGCGGCCTCCTCGTACTCCTGGTTGTTGATCGCCGCGTCCTTCTCCTTGGTGATGCGCTCGAGATCCTTCTGCGCCTCGCGCAGAGCGGGCGGCGCGGACGCGTGGCGCAGGCGCACGCGCGACGCGGCCTCGTCGATCAGGTCGATCGCCTTGTCGGGCAGGTGGCGGTCCGTGATGTAGCGGATCGACAGGTCGGCGGCCGCCTTCACCGCCTCGTCCGTGATCGTCACCTTGTGGTGCTGCTCGTAGCGCTCGCGGATGCCGAGCAGGATGTCGATCGTCTGCTCGAGCGTCGGCTCCTCGACCATCACCGGCTGGAAACGCCGCTCGAGGGCCGCGTCGCGCTCGATGTACTTGCGGTACTCGTCGAGCGTGGTCGCGCCGATGCACTGGAGCTCGCCGCGCGCCAGCGGCGGCTTGAGGATGTTGGCGGCGTCGATGGCGCCCTCTGCCGCACCGGCACCGACCAGCGTGTGGAGCTCGTCGATGAAGAGGACCGCGTCGTTGGTGTTGCGCAGCTCCTCGATGATCTTCTTGAGCCGCTCCTCGAACTCGCCGCGGTACTTGGTGCCCGCGACCAGCGACCCGATGTCGAGGGTCAGCACCCGCTTGTTGAGCAGGGTCTCCGGGACGTCGCCGGCGACGATCCGGTGGGCGAGGCCTTCCGCGATCGCGGTCTTGCCGACGCCCGGCTCGCCGATCAGGGCAGGGTTGTTCTTCGTCCGTCTCGAGAGGATCTGGATGACCCGCTCGATCTCCTTCTCCCTGCCGATGACGGGATCCAGCTTTCCTGCGCGCGCGGCATCGGTCAGGTTGATGCCGAGCTGGTCGACGGTGGGCGTCTTGCTGGCTCGCTTGGCCTCCGGTGTCGGGCCGGCCGACGAGCTCTGGGACAGGACCCTGATGACCTCGTGGCGGACCTTGTCGAGGTTGACCCCAAGCGACTCCAGGACGCCGGCGGCGATCCCCTCGCCCTCCCGGACCAGTCCGAGCAGCAGGTGCTCCGTGCCGATGTAGTTGTGACCCAGGCGGCGGGCCTCGTCGATCGCGAGCTCGATGACGCGCTTGGCACGTGGCGTCAGGCCGACTTCGCCGACGACCGGTCGATCGCCCCGACCGATGATGAACTCGACCGCGGTCCGCACCTTGGCGAGCTCGACGTTCATGTTCTCGAGGACCCTGGCGGCCACGCCCTCGCCTTCCCGGACCAGGCCGAGCAGGAGGTGCTCCGTGCCGATGTAGTTGTGGTTGAACCGCTGCGCCTCGTCCTGGGCCAACGTCAGGACCTTGCGCGCGCGATCCGTGAACTTGTCGAAGCGATCCATCGAGTCGAACGCCTGTTTCCTTCCCCGAGCTCCGCGAACGTGCCCGCTCCGGGCATGCTAGCACGACGACCTCCCCTGCAAGCTACGCCGGCGGGATCGCCGTCACTACCCATCCAAACGTCCCGGCGGGCCCGCCGGATGCATGCCGGCGGGCTAAGGAATCGCAACGACCCGTCGGGGTCCGACGGGTCGTCCGATGGCCCGGGGACGGGTCAGCCCTCGGTGTTCGCCTCCATCGTCTTGCGAGCGATCGTGGCGACGGCCTCGGCGGCGGCGGCCTCCTCGGCCCCCTCGTCCGCGACGACGGTCTCGACGATCGTCTCGATCGTCTCGTCGGCGGCCGCTTCCTCCGCGGCCTCGTCCGCGGCGACCGTCTCGGCGACGGTCTCGATGGTCTCGGCGGCGATGGCCTCTTCGGCGGACTCGTCCTCGGCCACCGTCTCGATGATCGAGTCGATCCTGTCGGCGGCGAAGGCTTCCTCGACCGCTTCGTCCTCGGCGACCGTCTCGACGACGCCGGCGACCTTGTCGGCCGCGAACGCCTCCTCGACCGCTTCGTCCTCGGTGACCGTCTCGACGACGGCCTCGATCCGATCGAGGGCCGTGGCCTCCTCGAACGCCTCCTGGGCGGCGACGCCCTCGATGACGTCGGCGGCGGCATCGGCCGCGGCGGGTGCATTCTCCTCGTTCGCGGCGGCGGCATCGGCCAGTCGGTCGATCTCCACCGATGCGGCTGTCTCGAGGGCGACCTCGTCGGCGGTGACCTTCTCGACGATGGTCTCGATCGTCTCGGCCGCAGCCTCTTCCTCGACCGCTTCGTCCTCGGCGACCGTCTCGGCGACGATCTCGATGGTCTCGGCGGCGATGGCCTCTTCGGCGGACTCGTCCTCGGCCACCGTCTCGACGATCGAGTCGATCCTGTCGGCGGCGAAGGCTTCCTCGATCGCTTCGTCCTCGGCGACCGTCTCGACGACGCCGGCGACCTTGTCGGCCGCGAACGCCTCCTCGATCGCTTCGTCCTCGGCGACCGTCTCGACGACGGCCTCGATCTCCGCCGAGGCGACGGCCTCTTCGACGGCCTCGTCGGTCGCGAGCTCGTCGACGATCTCGTCGACCTCGGCCGCGGCGAGCTGCTGGCGGACCTGCGCGAAGGCCGACGCCAGCGTGTTGTCGATCCCGCCTTCGGGCTCCTGGACGGCGTCCGACATCGAGTAGCTGCGCTCGGGTCGCGGGCGGCGTTCCTGGCGCGGTGCGCCGGGGGCGACCGCGGCACCGGGCGCACCGGCCTCGACGACCGGCCGAGCCGGCGGCTCCTCGGCCTGCTTGAGGCTGAGGCCGAGGCGGTGCCGCTCGGAGTCGAGCGAGATGATCTTGAGCTTGAGTGTCTGTCCCTCGTGGACGACGTCGCCCGGGTGGGCGACGCGCTGATGCGACAGCTCGCTGATGTGGATCAGGCCCTCGAGCCCGTCCCGCACCCGGACGAAGGCGCCGAAGTTGACCAGCTTGGTGACGGTACCGTCGATGATGTCGCCGACCTTGAAGTCGGCCACCGTGGAATGCCATGGATCGGGCTGCAGGCGGCGGATCGACAGGCTGATCCGGCCGCGCTCGTGGTTGATGTCGATGACCTCGGCCTCGACCTCCTCGCCGACGTGATAGCCGGACTCGGGGTTGTTGACCTTGTTCCACGAGAGCTCGCTCTTGTGGACGAGGCCGTCGATGCCGCCGAGGTCGATGAACACGCCGAACGGGCGCGATCGAGCGGACGGTGCCGGTGACCTTCTGGCCGACCTGCAGGCTGCTGAACAGCTCGTCGCGCTTCTCGCGGCGCTCCTCGTACAGCGCGACCTTCTCGGACAGGATCAGGCGGTTGGCCTTGCGGTTGACCTCGAGGATCTTGAGCCGGAGCTTGCGGCCGACGAACGGCATCAGCTTCTCGGCGATCTCCTGGGCCGCGTCGCGCGGCTGGTCGTTCTGCGGCCGGCGCGGGAAGTCGACGATCTGGCTGATCGGCACGAAGCCGCGGATGCCGCAGTCGACGATGAGGCCGCCCTTGTTGTGGTCGATGACCGGCGCCTCGATGATGACGCCCGCCTCGAACTGCTCCTGCATCGCGCGCCACTTGCGCTCGAGACCGGCGCGGCGGAGCGACAGCACGACGTGGCCCTCGGGCGACTCGGGCTGCAGGACGTAGACCAGGACGGTGTCGCCGATCGTCAGCTCCGGCTGGCCCTCGCCGTGGCGGCCGAACAGCTCGCGGTTGCTGACGACGCCTTCGCTCTTGGCACCGATGTCGACGAGGATCTCGTCCTTGTCGATGCGGACGACCTGGCCCTCGACGACGTCCCCGTGCTTGAAGCTCTTGATGTCGGAATCCTGCTCGGCGAGGAGCTCCTCCATCGTCGTCGGCTCGGGACCGAGCGGGCGCGGCGGCGCCGGCTCCTCCTCGTCATCGCTCGCCGCCGGCGCGTCCGCGGTCTCCTCGTCGGTCAGGGTGTCGCGCGCGGCCGGGGCCGCCGTCGCTGCCGTGACCGGTCCCTCGGTCTCGGCCTCGGCGGTCGAGGCCGGCGGCTCCGCTGCCACTGGCTCGGATGTCGCCATGGCGACGGGATCGGGTCCGGTTTCGGGCTGCCGCGCTGTCCTCTGCCTGTGCGCCGGCTGCAAGGTCGTCGGTGCTGGTGGCGGGCTCGTCGGCGACCGCGACCGCCGCGACGCTGTCGTCGGACACCTGGTCGGCGACGGAGGCAATGGCCTCCGGCTCCGGCGTGGTCCCGCCCTGCTGCTCTTCGGTCAAGGGTCTTGTCACTCCTGGTGTTGGATTCGCGCCCGAGAATCACGAACGGCCTGAGCGAGGCTCAAGCCGTGTCCGATACGATCGAGGTGGTCCGTGGTGATCGACTCCGCGGTCCGCTCCTTCGTGCGTCGAATGGGCTCTATGTCGCTCGTGCACTGTCCATGCCCCTTGGGGCCGGGAGAGTCTAGCACAGGCCTTCCGACGGCTACAATCGCGGCGCCGTGCCCGAATTGCCCGATCTGACCGTGGTCGCCGATGCTCTCCACGCCGCGCTGGCGGGGCGGCCGATCACCTCGACGAATGCTCCGGGTCCGCTCGCGGTGCGCGGCACGCCGGTCGAGCTCGAGGCGCTCGTCGGCCAGCGGGTCGAGTCCATCCGGCGACGCGGCAAGTTCCTGCTCGTCGACCTCGAGCGCGATGCGATCGCCTGCAACCCGATGCTGACCGGCCGGTTCCAGCTGGCGGCGCCGGGCGACAAGGCGCCGGCCAGGACCGCGGTCGTCCTCGGATTCGGGCCGCGGTCCGGCGGACCGGCCGATGCCGCGGCCTGGACGCGCGGGGCGTCGTGGCTGCCGGCGGACGGCGCCTCGGCCGAGGTTCGCTACCGCGACCCGACCCAGATGGGCAAGATCTATCTCCGCCCGGCGGGCGTCGAGCGCGCCATCGCGGGGCTCGGCGAGGGCGAGCAGGGCCCCGATGCCGACGACCCGGCCCTGACCCTCGAGATCTGGCGCGACCGCATCCGGCGCCACCCGGGCGAGCTCAAGAACCTGCTGCGCAACCAGGCCTTCGTGGCCGGGATCGGCAACGCCTACAGCGACGAGATCCTCCATGCCGCGCGGCTGCTCCCGTTCCGAAAGCGGTCGAGCCTCGCGACCGAGGAGGTCGATGCGCTGTACGCGCGCGACGCGCACGACGCTCGCCGACGCGATCGACGTCCTGCGCGAGCGGGTGCCGCCGACCTTCGAGAAGCAGGTGCGCGACTTCCTGGCAGTCCACGACAAGGGCGGCCAGCCGTGCCCGCGCTGCGGCACACGGATCACCGAGGTTCGTGCCGGCGGCTTCATCACGTCCTATTGCCGCGGCTGCCAGCGCTGACGGGCGCGTCCCGTCATGGGATCTGGAGGACCTGCCCGATGCGCAGGCTCGACGGATCGGTGATGCCGTTGAGCGCCGCGATGGCCTTCGGGGTCGTGCCGAACCTCGCCGCGATGCCGACCAGAGTGTCGCCGGCCTTGACCTTGTAGGTCCGCGACGCGGCCGAGGATGCGCCTGGGTCGGTCGGAGCGGCGGATGCGCCACTGGCCTGCGGTGCGACCGGCGGAGGCGCTCGCGCCGGCGGCCGTGGGCTGCCGGAGGTCACCACCGCACTCGCGCCGGCCGTCGCGCCCGGGGTCGGTGACGCGCCGCCGGCGCCCGGCGTCCCGCCGCCCGTCATGCGCGTGAGGACGATGGCCGCGAAGGCGATCGCGAGCAGGCCGATGAGGATCGCCTGCCAGAGCGATCGGTCGACCCGCAGGGCGGGCACGCTGATCGCCATCCGACCGTGATCGAGGACGACTGGGGTGGTCCGTGCGACGGGTCGCGGCAGGGCGGGCATGCGGTCGTGGGCGATCAGCCGGGCGGCTCGCGCGGCCTCGTACGTCGCACAGCCGCGATAGTCGGGGGTCAGGCACAGGCGGCGCTGCTTCTCCGCCGCCAGCGGCGCCGGCGGCGATACCGCGCCACAGCGATGCTCGCGCGCGACCGTCGCGCTGCGCCACTCGCCGTCGCCCGGCGGCGAGGTACGGACAGACACCGGTCAGCAGTCGCTCGCGGCGCGGGTCGACGGTGGCCGGCGGTTGGGGGCGCTCGACGGGATCGACCACGGTCATGACCCGAAGGATAGCCGGGCCGGCGCGGCCGGACCGACGACGCGTCGTGGCGGTCTCGAACCAGCCCCGGGAACGCAAAAATCCCGGCGACGACCTATTTTCCCGAAAGGCTGCCCTCTCAGTATCTTCGGCGCTGGAGAGCTTAACTTCCGTGTTCGGGATGGGAACGGGTGTGGCCTCTCCGCTAGAGTCACCGGGATCTTTCGCGTCTGGATGGGTTTCGGCAGCGGCTCGACGCGCGGTCGCGATGACCGTGCGGGGCGCCGGATTGGATCCTCGATCGTTTCGAGTAGTCATGGATCTGATCACGATCCTCCAGCCACCGACCCCTGGTCAGTTGCTGAAGAGGTCAAGCCCTCGACCGTTAGTACCGCTCAGCTGCATCCGTCACCGGACTTCCACATGCGGCCTATATAACAGGTGGTCTCCCTGCGGTCTTACCCGGTTGACCCGGTGGGGAACCTCATCTTGAGGCGAGCTTCGCACTTAGATGCTTTCAGCGCTTATCCCGACCGAACATAGCTACCCAGCGGTGCCCCTGGCGGGACAACTGGCACACCAGCGGTTCGTTCACTCCGGTCCTCTCGTACTAGGAGCAACTCCTCTCAAGTTCCCTACGCCCACGGCGGATAGAGACCGAACTGTCTCACGACGTTCTGAACCCAGCTCGCGTGCCGCTTTAATTGGCGAACAGCCAAACCCTTGGGACGTACTTCCGCCCCAGGATGCGACGAGCCGACATCGAGGTGCCAAACGGTGCCGTCGATGTGAACTCTTGGGCACCATCAGCCTGTTATCCCCGGGGTAGCTTTTATCCGTTGAGTGATACCCCTTCCACTCGGAGGTACCAGATCACTAAGCCCGACTTTCGTCTCTGCTCGACTTGTAGGTCTCGCAGTCAAGCTCCCTTATGCCTTTGCACTCTTCGGCTGGTTTCCATTCAGCCTGAGGGAACCTTTGGGCGCCTCCGTTACACTTTAGGAGGCGACCGCCCCAGTCAAACTGCCCGCCTGACACTGTTCCGCGCCCGGATCACGGGTCGCGGTTAGAAACGAAGTCCAGCAAGGGTGGTATTTCAAGGTCGGCTCCACCGAGGCTAGCGCCCCAGCTTCAAAGCCTCCCACCTATCCTACACAAGCTGAACCCCAATCCAATGTCAGGGTGCAGTAAAGCTCCACGGGGTCTTTTTGCCCTGCCGCGGGTAACCTGCATCTTCACAGGTACTTCAATTTCGCCGGATCCCTCGTTGAGACAGCGCCCAGATCGTTACGCCATTCGTGCGGGTCGGAACTTACCCGACAAGGAATTTCGCTACCTTAGGACCGTTATAGTTACGGCCGCCGTTTACCGGGGCTTCGATTCAGAGCTTGCACCCCTCCTCTTAACCTTCCGGCACTGGGCAGGCGTCAGCCCCTATACGTCAGCTTTCGCTTTCGCAGAGACCTGTGTTTTTGCTAAACAGTCGCCTGGGCCTTTTCACTGCGGCTTCGATCAACCCACTGCAAGCAGCGAGCTGCGAAGCGCCCCTTCTCCCGAAGTTACGGGGCCATGTTGCCGAGTTCCTTAACGAGGGTTCTCCCGATCGCCTTGGTATGCTCTACCCGCCTACCTGTGTCGGATTGCGGTACGGACACTATTGATCTCGCTAGACACTTTTCTCGCCAGCTCGGCTCACTCGACTTCAAGGCAAAGCCTCTCGCATTCGCGTCTCGGGGTTTGAAATGACCGGACGGATTTACCTGTCCAGTCCCCCTACCTGCTTAGACGCCCACAACCAATCGGGCGCTCGAACTACCGTGCCGTGTCATGCCATTGCTCTCACCTGGGATCGGATCGTGGACTCGACCGACTTTCGCCGGCCAACCTCCGTTCTCCTACCCCCAGGCGACACCTTGCGGTGCAAACGATCGTTAGTGGTTCGGGAATATCAACCCGATGTCCATCGCCTACGACGTTCGTCCTCGGCTTAGGCCCGACTAACCCTGAGCGGACAAGCCTTCCTCAGGAAACCTTAGGCTTACGGCGTGTGAGATTCTCACTCACATTGCGCTACTCATGCCGACATTCGCACTTCCGCCCACTCCAGCCGTCCTCACGGTCGACCTTCACTGCTGACGGAACGCTCCCCTACCAAACCACGACCGGCGAACCGGTCATGGAGTCCGTAGCTTCGGTACCAAGCTTGAGCCCCGCTGAATTTTCGGCGCAGATCCACTTGACCAGTGAGCTGTTACGCACTCTTTCAATGGTGGCTGCTTCTGAGCCAACATCCTGGTTGTCTATGCAAATCCACATCCTTTACCACTTAGCTTGGATTTAGGGACCTTAGCTGACGGTCCGGACTGTTTTCCTTTTGACCACGAAGCTTAGCCCTCGCAGTCTGACTCCCGGGCTCTGAAATCACGGGATTCGGAGTTTGGTTGGGGTTGGTAAGCGGGAAGCCCCCTAGCCCATCCAGTGCTCTACCCCCGTGATTGAACGCCCGAGGCTAGCCCTAAAGCTATTTCGGGGAGAACCAGCTATCTCCGAGTTCGATTGGCATTTCACCTCTATCCACAGCTCATCCCCTAGCTTTTCAACGCTAGTGAGTTCGGTCCTCCACGAGACATTACTCTCGCTTCAACCTGGCCATGGATAGGTCACTCGGTTTCGGGTCTACAGCGTGCGACTGATCGCCCTATTCAGACTCGCTTTCGCTCCGGCTCCGTCCTTCGCGGACTTAACCTCGCCACACGCTAGTAACTCGTCGGCTCATTCTTCAAAAGGCACGCCATCAGGCTACCGGCGAACCGGCAACACCCTCTGACTGCTTGTAGGCACGTGGTTTCAGGTACTATTTCACTCCCCTTCCGGGGTGCTTTTCACCTTTCCCTCACGGTACTAGTTCACTATCGGTCGCCAAGAGTATTTAGCCTTGGACGGTGGTCCGCCCAGATTCCCACATGAGAGACCTTCCACGTGGTACTCAGGTGGTCGATCACGGAGGTCGCTCGCTTTCGCCTACGGGGCTCTCACCCTCTCTGGCCTGCCGTTCCAGGGCAGCTCGACTAGCGATCGACTTGGTAACTCCGCGGGGTCCTTGCCGGGTCCCCATGATCGACTCCTACAACCCCCACTCAGAAACGGCGGCAACCTATCGCGCTGAGTGAGTTTGGACTGTTCCCGTTTCGCTCGCCACTACTCGGGGAATCATCTCTTTTCCTCCAGCTACTGAGATGTTTCAGTTCGCTGGCTTACCTCTTCCCGGCCTATTTGATTCAACCGGGAGTGACTGGGCATGACCCCAGCCGGGTTTCCCCATTCGGACATCTCCGGATCAAAGTCTGCTCGCGACTCCCCGGAGCATTTCGCAGCCTGCCACGTCCTTCATCGGCTCTTGGCGCCAAGGCATCCACCCCGTGCCCTTTGTAGCTTGACCCCCTCCAGCCTCTGACCAGGCGGCCAGTCGCTGATTGGGATCGGATCGGGATCATTTCGTTTGACTACTCGGCGAAATCGAAGATTCATTCAATCTGCCGAAACATATCCAGTTGTTAAGGTGCGGCGCGCTCCGGAGAGCGTGCCTCCCGACGGGGCCGACCAAGGTCGACCCGTCGCCCAGCGATCCGCTGGTCCGTGGCCTGCCGCAGGTGGGAAGGACACGGATCAGGGGCTCGTTGCGGGACGCGACGTCCCGATGGTGGACGGTGGTGGCTCGGGGTTGGGACCCGATCTCTTCGACTTGCGATGGCGCCGGCGCTCGGGCGATGGTGGAGACGAGGAGACTCGAACTCCTGACCCTCTCCTTGCAAAGGAGATGCTCTACCAGCTGAGCTACGTCCCCGCGCCAGGGGGTGAGGGATGGTGGGCGATTCTGGACTCGAACCAGAGACCTCTGCCTTATCAGGGCAGCGCTCTAACCAGCTGAGCTAATCGCCCTCCGCGGGTGGTTGCCGTGCCTGACGTTGACGACACGGTCGTCGCCGCGGACGGCTGCACCTTGACCCTTGAAGAGTGACAGGAAATCGTCGACGTCGGATGCGATCGAGTGGGTTCGGTGTTCTTTCCAGGTCGCGTATCGGCCTCCGGCATCGATCCTTGCGGATCGTCCCGGCGAGCTCCACCTGGCGGGGAGGCTCGAGCGACCGTGCGATCAACCCTAGGAGCCATCAACGCCTCGACCCCACCAAGAGTCGAGACTCGGATCTCCCTAGAAAGGAGGTGATCCAGCCGCACCTTCCGGTACGGCTACCTTGTTACGACTTCGTCCCAATCACCAACCCCACCTTCGACGGCTGCCCCCCTTGCGGGTTGGCCCACCGGCTTCGGGTGTTGCCAGCTTTCATGACGTGACGGGCGGTGTGTACAAGGCCCGGGAACATATTCACCGCCGTATGCTGACCGGCGGTTACTAGCAACTCCGGCTTCATGCAGGCGAGTTGCAGCCTACAATCCGAACTGAGACCGGCTTTAAGGGATTAGCTCCACCTCGCGGTTTCGCCGCCCGTTGTACCGGCCATTGTAGCGTGGGTGTAGCCCAGGACGTAAGGGCCATGCTGACTTGACGTCATCCCCACCTTCCTCCGAGTTTCTCTCGGCAGTCCCGTGTGAGTGATACAACACACAGTAGGGGTTGCGCTCGTTGCGGGACTTAACCCAACATCTCACGACACGAGCTGACGACAGCCATGCAACACCTGTGGCCAGGCCCCTTGCGGGGAACCGACGTTTCCGCCGGGATCCTGGTCATGTCAAGCCCTGGTAAGGTTCTTCGCGTTGCGTCGAATTAAACCCCACGCTCCGCTGCTTGTGCGGGCCCCCGTCAATTCCTTTGAGTTTTAGCCTTGCGGCCGTACTCCCCAGGCGGGACACTTAATGCGTTAGCTTCGGCACTGGCGGGGTTGATACCACCAACACCTAGTGTCCATCGTTTACGGCTAGGACTACCGGGGTATCTAATCCCGTTTGCTCCCCTAGCTTTCGCGCCTCAGCGTCAAGAACAGGCCAGGTAGTCGCCTTCGCCACTGGTGTTCCTCCCGATATCTACGCATTTCACCACTACACCGGGAATTCCACTACCCTCTCCTGCCTTCGAGTCGATCAGTATCGAATGACCCTCCCCAGTTGAGCCGGGGGCTTTCACACTCGACTTGAACGACCGCCTGCGCGCTCTTTACGCCCAGTAAATCCGGACAACGCTTGTCACCTACGTATTACCGCGGCTGCTGGCACGTAGTTAGCCGTGACTTATTCATCAGGTACCGTCATTATCTTCCCTGATAAAAGAGGTTTACAACCCGAAGGCCTTCATCCCTCACGCGGCGTTGCTGCGTCAGACTTTCGTCCATTGCGCAAAATTCCCGACTGCTGCCTCCCGTAGGAGTCTGGGCCGTGTCTCAGTCCCAGTCTGGGTGATCGTCCTCTCAGACCACCTACCGATCGTCGCCTTGGTGAGCCGTTACCCCACCAACGAGCTAATCGGACGCAGGCCCCTCCCGAAGCGCCTTGCGGCTTTACTGGTGTGAATGAACACACCACCACATGCGGTATTAGCCACCCTTTCGGGCAGTTATTCCCCACTTCGGGGCAGGTCACCTACGCGTTACTCAGCCGTCCGCCACTAACGATCAAGGCAAGCCCTGATCGTCCGTTCGACTTGCATGTCTCATGCACGCCGCCAGCGTTTATCCTGAGCCAGGATCAAACTCTCCAAAAAGATGCACGACCTTGCGGTCGCGACTTTTGTCCGAGGGTTTGACCACTCGCACATCCTTATCACGGATTTCCTGTCACTCTTCAGTTGTTAAGGTGCAGCGGCCGGGGCGCGACAGCCCGCGGCGCAGAACGTGAATGATGAGGCTTGGCGGCCGAGGTGTCAAACCAGCGGACCCGCCCGGCCCCGGGATCCGGGACCGTCGGCACGACCTCCTGGGAGGCGGCATGGGGGCGAATGGTGGGGACGCCCCGGAGGGCAGGCAAACGACCTCCGGGACACGGCGCCGTCGCCTCCGGGTCAGATGATGCCGGTCTCGACGAGCAGCACGAAGGCGGCGCCGCTGAGCCAGCAGAGGAGCGCCAGCTCGACCGTCCCGGTCGCCCCGAGGGGCCCAACGAGCACCAGGTAGAGGACGATTCCGAGCAGGGCAGCGATGCCGGCCTTGGCGAGGCGCAGCAGGATCTCGATGACGAGGTTGCTCACGGCGTCGCTCAGACCGCCCGCCGGCCCTGGAGGGCCCGGATCAGCGTCACCTCGTCCGCGTATTCGAGGTCGCCGCCGACGGGCAGGCCGCGGGCGATACGACTCACGACGCCGACCACGTGTTCGAGACGCTCGGCGAGATACATCGCGGTCGCCTCGCCTTCGAGGGTCGGGTTGGTCGCCATGATCACCTCGACGAACGGTGCCCCGTCCCGGGCGGCCGCATCGGCGCGCTCGAGCAGCTCGCGGATGCGGAGTCGATCGGGCCCGATCCCGTCGATCGGTGAGATGGCCCCGTGGAGCACGTGGTACCGGCCCTTGAACTCGCCGGTGCGTTCGAGCGCGAGGACGTCGAGCGGTTCCTCGACGACGCACAGCCGGGTCGTGTCGCGGCCCGGGTCCCGGCAGATCGGGCAGAGCGGCTGGTCGCTGATGTTGAAGCACCGATCGCAGAACACGACCTGGTCGCGAACGGCGACCAGGGCGGCCGCGAGGGTCCGGGCCTCGGCGTCGGGTGCACGCAGGAGGTGGAACGTGAGTCGCTGGGCCGTCTTCGGTCCGATGCCCGGCAGGCGTGCGAACGCCTCGATCAGGCGGGCGACCGGTTCGATGACGGGGCTGACCACGGTGGGCGGCCTACATCCCCGGCAGTCGAAGCCCGCCGGTCACGGCTGACATCTTCTGGTCGGCGAGCTCGCGCGAGGATCGCAGCGCGTCGTTGACCGCGGCCACGACGAGGTCCTGGAGCATCTCGACATCATCGGGATCGACGGCGGACGGGTCGATCGTGACGCTCACGACCTCCTGCTTGCCGGTCACGGTTGCCGTGACGACGCCGCCACCGGCGGATCCGTCGACGATCGTCGACTCGAGCTCGCCCTGGATCCGCATCATCTCCTGCTGCATCTGCTGCGCCATGCGCTGCAGGTTGCCCATCCCCATCCGGTGTCTCCTCTCATCGATCCCTTGGCGGTCAGTCTGCCGCAACCGACCCCGTGCTGCTGCCCGTCCGTCCGTCGGGGCGCTCAGCTGACCTCGCCGACGTCGACCAGTTCGTCCGCGAAGATGCGTCGGGCCTCCGCGACCAGGTCGTCCGAGCCGGTCGCGGTCAGCTCCACGTTCGCCACGACGCAGCGGACGGTCACCGGGTGACCGATGACCTCGGCGATCCCCGCCTCGATGCCGGGGCGGCGGCGCTCGGCCTGCTCCTTGAGGAAGGCCTGCTCCTCCGGAAACCCGAGCGTCACGATCGCACCATCGACGGCGACCGGTCGGCAGTTGACGATCAACGGCTTCGTCGGCGGGTGCTCGCTGAGATGCGAGACGATCGCCGGCCAGGCCGCGAGCAGCTCGTCGAGTGCCCGGTCCGGGGTCGCCGGTGTCGCCACGGTTGCCCCGTTCGCCGGGGTCGCCGGCTTCGGGATGGCCGCGGGGGTGGCCGGATGCGTGGTCATGCGAGCGGGTGGCTCGGCCGCGACGGGCGCGGCGACGCCCGGCGGTCCGGTGGGGTCGGCCGACGTCTCGGCCGGAGGCATCGCTCCGGTCGGCGCCGGCTCGGGTGGCGGCGACTCGACCGCCTTCGCCGAAGCAGCGGGCGCCGGTTTGGCGGGCACGGGCGCCGCGGGCAGGCGTGCTGTGGGCGCCTCGATCCGAGGCTCGGCGAACATCGCCAGCTCGAGCTGGAAGCGCAGCCCGCCGATCGCCGCCCGGTTCGGGTCGATCGCCGCCAGGCGCCGGCCGGCCGCCGCCAGCGCCGCGGGGTCGTGCCGCCCGGCCGCCGGATCCGTGAGGCTCGCCACCAGGTCGGCGCGGATCGCCTCGACGGCCTGATCGAGCAGGGCCTTGAGATCGCGGCCGCGCTCGTCGAGCGAATCGAGGAGCGCGACCCCGGCCGCACCATCGCCGCGGACGAGGTGGTCGACGAATGCATCGACGACCTCCGCGTCGGCGAGGCCGAGCAGGTCGCGAACGGTCGCCTCGTCGATGCGCTCGGGCGCGGCGGAGAGCAACTGGTCGAGCATCGACTCGGCGTCGCGCATCCCGCCGGCGGCGAGCCGCGCGATGAGATGGATCGCGGCGGGGTCGGCCTCCCGGCCGTCGGCGGCCAGGATCCGGGTCAGCTTGCCTTCGATCTCGGGGACCGTCAGGCGCCGAACGTCGAAGCGCTGGAGGCGCGACAGGATGGCCGGCGGGAACCCCGACGGCTCGGTCGAGGCGAACATGAAGACGACGAAGTCGGGCGGCTCCTCGAGCGACTTGAGCAGGGCGTTCCAGGCGTCTTTGGTGATCTGGTGCGCCTCGTCGAGGATGTAGACCTTGCGCCGGAGTTGACCAGGCGGGTACGGCAGCCGCTCGCGCAGGTCGCGGACCGCGTCGATCCCGCGATTGCTCGCGGCGTCGATCTCGATGAGGTCGAGGGTGGTCCCCTCGCGGATCGAGACGCACGACGGGCAGCGGTCGCACGCGTCGCCGTCATGCAGGTCGGTGCAGTTGACGGCCTTGGCCAGGATCCGGGCGAGCGACGTCTTGCCAGTGCCGCGCGGTCCGACGAACAGGACGGCGTGGCTGACCCGATCGGCCCGGACGGCGTTGCGAAGTGTCTCGACGACGGCTTCCTGGCCGACGATCTCGGCGAAGGTCTGGGCTCGCCAGCGGCGATAGAGCGCTTGGTGCGGGACGGTCGTCGTCACGACCTCCTCCGGTCTGGCGGACACGCGAAGTCGAAGTGCCGTGCACCCTCCGTCGACCTGGACGTTTCCCGTGCCCACCATGACGAGCGGCTCGGACCAGGCCGTTCCGCGGCACCCGACGATGATCGCTTAGTGCTGCTTCCTTCCGGACCTGACACGGTTCGCGGTTCGCCGCTGCGCGGGACCCGGTCCTCAACGTCGCATCGTCGGGCGGCGTTCGAGAACGGAGACCTCGGGAGGGGATTCAGCCCTGCTGTAGCGGATTGCAGGTACAGGGCACCGCTAGTTCCCCGCCTAGCACGGCTCCGGAAGGATACCCCGGACGGGGATGGGTCGGGTGGCACGAGCGCCCGAGCGAGAGTCGCCCATCGAGCTCGATCGGCCACAGCCCCCACATGGGGAGTGGCGGAGAGGGCGGGATTCGAACCCGCGACGGGTTGCCCCGAACCGCATTTCCAGTGCGGCGCCATAGTCCACTAGGCGACCTCTCCACGAACGATGCTCGGCGAGCCGAGTGGACCGTCAGCTCCGCGCCATGGCGGTTCCTGGCAAGGAAGCGACCGAGCACCGGAGCGAGCGCACTGTCAGGTGCGTGAGCGAGGCGCGGAGGCGCTGACGCGGCCAGCGATCGTCAGGGTGCGGAGCGTATGTGGCGGAGAGGGCGGGATTCGAACCCGCGGTGCTTTCGCACACCGCTTTTCGAGAGCGGCACCATCAACCACTCGGACACCTCTCCGCGGGAGAGGATACCAAACCGGCCCGCGCCGGCCCCCGAGCGCCCGGTCAACCCGTCGCAAGCGGCGCGAACAGCGCCTCGGCCTCGTCGCGGCGGATCCCGCTGACGATCTTGATCCGCCGCGGCAGCGCCGGATGCTGGGCCAGCTGGATGACCGTGCCCGCCGCACCGTCGTGGCTGTTGGCGACCGCGAACACGAGCGCCTCGACGTCGCTCTCGAGCAACGCCCCGACGCACATCGCGCACGGCTCCTGGGTCGTGAAGATCGTGGCGTCTGCGAGCCGGACCGTGCCGAGCTTCCGGGCGGTCTCGCGCAGGGCCACGACGACCGCGTGCGCGGTCGGGTCGTTCGTCTCCTGGACCCGATCGTGGGCGCGCGCGACCATCGCCTCGTCCACGACGGCGACGGCTGCATTGGGGCGCTCCCCACGCGCGAGCGCCATCTGCGCCTCGGCCAGCGCCTCGCCCATGAACAGCTCGTAGTTCATGCCCCGATGCTAGCAGACGGGTCGGGCGCTTCCGTCGCGGTCGACCGGCCCCCCGGCGCCGAATCGCAACCCGAGCCCGATTGCCGGAGCGGTAGCATGACCGTCGACATGTCGACCTCGCGGCGCATCGCGATCCTGACCGGCGGCGGTGACGTCCCGGGCCTCAACGCCGTCATCAAGAGCGTCGTCTACCGGGCGACGGAGGTCGGCTACTCGACGCTCGGGATCCGCCGAGGGTGGGAGGGCCTCACCCACGTGCGGCCGGGCGCGGAGCCCGACCCTGCCTACCTCCGCCCACTCGACCGGATCAACACCCGGACGATCGAGCGCACCGGCGGCACGATCCTCCACACGTCGCGGACGAACCCGCGCAAGATGCGCTCGACTGGACTGCCGCCGTGGTTCGGCGACGCTGAACGAGCCCGCTACGAGGCCGGCGACGGGATCTACGACCTGACCCCACTCGTCCTCGACAACCTGCGCGAGCTTGGCGTCGACGTGCTGGTCACGATCGGCGGCGACGACACGCTGTCCTACTCGCAGGTCCTCGTGAATGCCGGCGTGCCGCTCATCGCGATCCCCAAGACGATGGACAACGACGTCCAGGGGACCGAGTACTGCATCGGCTTCTCGACGGCGATCACGCGGGCCAAGGAGGCGATCAACCGGCAGCGCACGACGCTCGGCAGCCACGAGCGGATCGGTGTCTTCCGCATCTTCGGGCGCGACGCGGGCTTCTCGGCGCTGTACACCGCGTACGTGACCTCGGCGCGCTGCGTGATCCCCGAAGCGCCGTACGACCTCGACGCGCTGTGCAACCTGCTCGCCGCCGACCATGCCGCGAACCCGAGCCACTACGCGTTCGTGATCACCGCGGAGGGCGCCGTCTGGCACGGAGCGCAGATGTCCGACGTCGGCGGCGCGGACGCGTTCGGGCATCGACACAAGGCCAACGTCGGCGAGGCGCTGGCGGCCGAGATCCGCGATCGCACCGGGATCGAGACGCTCGCCTCCGAGCTGACCTACGACCTGCGGAGCGGCGAGCCCGACTCGATCGACTCGCTCGTGGCGACCACCTTTGCGAATGTGGCGATGGACCTCGTCGAGGGCGGCATCACCGGGCGGATGGTCGCCATCCAGGACGGGAAGTACGCGCATACGGCACTCCCGGATCCGGCCCTCGGGCCACGCAAGGTGGACGTCGCGACGATGTACAACGTCGACCGCTTCCGGCCGCGCTACAACGGCAAGCTGGGCGACCCAATGCTGTTGGTTGGACTCGACTAGGGGGCGTCGCGCCGGGTTCCGCGCGGGCGGGCGCGGCGGTCAGCCCTCGAGGCCGGACAGGGCCCGGATCGTGCGGGCGAGGGCGGACATGTCTTCGTCGGCGTGGCCGCCGGCGATGAGACCAGTCTCGAGCTGCGCCGCGAGGGCGCTCACCGGGAGGACCGCGCCGAGCTGTTCGGCGAGGTCGAGGGCGATCCCGAGATCCTTGCGATGGAGCGCGACCTTGAAGCCGAGCGGGTAGTCGTTGTCGAGCATCCGGCCGCTGCGGTTGGCGAGGACCCAGCTCTGGGCCGCGCCGCCCCCGAGCGCCCCGACGACCTGTTCGACGTCGAGGCCGGCCTTGATCGCCAGCACGATGCCCTCAGCGACGCCAAGGTAGGCGCCGGCGAGGATGACCTGGTTGACGGCCTTCACGGCCTGACCGGCACCGATCGGCCCGACATGGGTGATGGTCCGGCCCATCGCGGTCAGGACCGGCCGGGCGCGCTCGACGTCGGCCTCGTCGCCCCCCACGAAGATGGTCAGCGTCGCGTTGCGAGCGCCTTCGCTGCCGCCCGACACCGGTGCGTCTACCATCCGCAGGTCATGTTCGGCGAGGCGGGCGGCGAAGTCCCAGCTGCCCGACGGCGCGATCGTCGAGCAGTCGATGACGAGGGTCCCCGGCCGCGCGCCCGCGATGAGCCCGTCCGGGCCGAACAGGACCGCCTCGACGTCCGGTGTGTCGGAGACGCAGATGACCGCGATGCCGGCATCGGCCACGGCCTCGGCGGGGGTGTCGGCCATGACCACGCCAAGGTCGAGGAGCTCCGGGGCGCGACCGGGTGTCCGGTTCCAGCCGGTCACGGTGAACCCGGCACGCGCGAGGTTGGCGGCCATCGCCGCCCCCATGGTTCCCAGGCCGAGGAACGCGACCCGGCCGCGTTCGGGCGTCGGGTCGGTCGTCATCGGCTGTCCGACGCGCCCGGATCGGCGGCCGGCGCCTCGACCGGAGCGGTGGCCGGGCCCTCGGCCGTGCCAGGCGATGCCTCGGCGCTCGGCTTGTCCGGCGTGGTGCCAATCGGTTCGCCTGCCCCGCCGGCCGCCCCACCAGCCAGGCCGTCCGGCGTCGGCCCGCGTGGCGGCGCATCGGGCTCGCGGCGGCCGCGAGCGACCAGGAAGGCCGCGATCGCGCCGACGATGGCGATGAGGATGATCCAGGTGAGGAGGTTGCCGCTCGACGTCACGTCCGGGGCCGGGGTCGGGACGGCCGTGGCCGTCGGCGACGGGCTCGGGCTGGGCGACGCGATGGCGACTTCGGTCACGACGACCTGGATCCCGGCCTTTGGATTGCCCTTGGTGATGACCGGCACGCCGGCCACGTTGCGCCACGACGCCTCGGCATCGCCGACCTCGGCGGTCACAACGTAGTCGTTGGTCGGGACGATGTCGGTGATCGCGTACGGGATCGAGAAGGCGACCGGCAGGCCGGACGCGACGGTCCGGACATCGATGCCGAGCGAGACGCCGGTCGACGGATCGACCAGGACGGCCATCGCGTAGGCGTTCGCCGATGGCGCGACGCCGACCCCGGTGATCTGGCCCGAGACCGCGCCCTTGAGCAGGTCGGGTCGATAGCTGAGCGTGACCGCGACGTTGCTCGGGTTGCCCTTGGTCAGAACCGGGATCCCGCTCGAGGTGACCCATGCGTTCTCGCCGTCCACGATCGTCGCCTGGAGCGTGTACGTCAGCGTCGGGTCGATCGTCGCCCCGGCGAGGTCGAGCGAGAACGAGACCGGTACGGAGGTGACGTCGCGGTCGATCTCCGACGCCACGATCGAGCTCTCGTTGGCGCGCGCCGACCCTCGCACGAGCGCGACCACGGCGAACGCGTCACCGGTGAGCTTGTACGGCTCGCGATACGTCAGCGTTCCCGTCAGCGGGCCGCTGATCGGCGTTGGGGATGCCGCGCTCGATGGCGGCGTCGTCGGGACGGCCGTCGCGGTCGCGGTGGGGATCGCGGTCGGGGTGGGGATCGCGGTCGCGGTGGGGATCGCGGTCGGCGTCGGGGCCGGCGTCGGGGTCGGGGTCCGTGTCGGGGTCGGCGTCGGCGTCGGGGTCGGCGTCGGCGTCGGGGTCGGCGTCGGTGTCGGCGTCGGTGTGGGGGCAGCGGTCGGAGCCGCGGACGCGGTGGCGCTCGATATCGGGGTGCCACTGGGCGCAGTGGTCGGGGCCGCGGTCTGGCTCGGCGCAGCCGTTGGAGCCGTCGATGCGACCGGCACGGGCGTCGAGGCGAGGGTCACCGGGAGCGAGACGGAGGCGCTCGGCGTCCCGCCCGAGATCGCGCTGACGCCCGTCCGGTTCTGCCAGGCGGACGCCCCGTCGACGATCCCGCCCTTGACGACGTAGGTCGCGGCCGGGTCGATGAGCGTCGGATCGAACCCGATCGAGAAGCCGAGGTTCGCGGGATCCGAGATCGGGCGGACCTGGCGGGAGACGAGCGTGCCCGTCTCCACCTTGATGAGCGCAGCGATGGAGACCGCCGACGATCCGAGCTTCGTCCCCGCGGGCGGCACGATGGTGCCCGTGATCGTCGCGCCGGATGTCGTCGGCACGGCTGTCAGCGTCAGGGCGATCCCGCTCGTCGGGCCGCCGGTGATGACCGGCTCGCCGGTCCGGTTCTGCCAGGTGCTCGGTCCGTCCACGATGGTCGCGAACAGGGCGTAGGCGTGGGTCTGATCGATCATGGCCGCGTCGACGAGGACGGAGAAGTCGATGGGGACGGCCGTCGGAGCGTCGATCCGCTGCTGGCCGATGATGGCGCCGGCATCGGGAGCCGCGGTCGTGTCGATGATCGTCACGATGGCGACGGCCTGCGGGCTGAGGGCGACCGTCTGCCGGTAGGTGATCGACCCGGTGACCGAGCTCGTCGCGGCCTCGACCGGAAAGGCCAGGACGGCGGCCACGAGGGCGATCGGAAGGCCGACGATGGCGGCGCTTCGGAGACGGCGACGGGTGGATGGCACTGCTCGACCTCGGGTGCTGGCCGGGTGCATCCTCCGCCTCCCGTGCTCGCCGAAAAGCCTAGCAGGATGAGCAGGGCCGGCAAGCCGGCATCCGCCGGCGACCCTGGGTCGATGCCTCCGATCGCGCTCCTATGGCAGACTTCCCGGGTGCTCAACGACCCCGCTCCCGAGTCGCCGCCAGCGGCGACGTGAGCGCGCGAACCCTGGCCTTCATCGACGACTTAGCGCACGCGACGCCGCCGGATCCATCGACCGACATCGTCGTCCTCGATACGTCGTGGACGCCCGGACCGAACGATCGCCCGGACATGGTGTCGGTGCGTCCGATGCTGACCGCCGTCCTGCGCCGCGTCGACGTGGTCGACGGCTCGCTCGAGCGCCTCGACGCCTGGGCGGAAACGGCACGACTCGCCGATCGCTTCGTGGCCGACGGCGTGACCTGGTGGTACCGCGTCAGGATGATGGTCCGCTGGGACGTCCATGAGCTGATGCTGTGGCGCCTCGTGCTCGACGAGCTCGGTCCGCCCGACCGATACGACACGATCGTCGTCCCGCCGAGCCGGCCGGCACTCGCCGCCGCCGCTCGCGCGCGGGGCCGATCGTCGATCGCGCCACAGGTTCGGATGACGCGGCCGGGGCGGGGCGGGAGCGGTGCCCTGGTCGCGTGGTCCCGCCGCCGTGCGGTCGCACTGGCGGGACCCCGCCTCCGACCGTGGCTCCGGCGGGTGCGCGACATTGCGCGCTGGCGACCCTCGACGAGACGACGGGACGCGGTCCTCGCCGCCCGCGTGGAGACGCTCCGGGCGGAACCGAACGGGATCCTGGCCGTCGCGTCCGCAGGGTTCTTCCAGGTCATCCGATCGGGCGGCCGCGAGCAATTCGCGGACCCATACCTCGCCCTCGTCCTCGACCGGGCGGCGAGCGAAGGGCGCCCTGTCGTGACCCTCGCGCTGGCCCTCGACCAGCGGGTCGACGCCGACTGGCGGACGATCGTGGCCGACGACCGGCTGCTCCCGAGCTCGTTGCTGGCGCGTCGCTGGTCGAGGCCCGAGGACGACGCGATCGTCGCCTCGGACGTCGCCGCGGGGCTGACGGATCTGGCGGGGTTCCCGTTCGACGTCGCGGGCTGGGATCTCGGGCCAGCCGTGGCGGCGATCGTGTCCGGGTTCGGCGGGCGCTGGCTCGAGGGACAGCAACGCGGGGTTCGCCGCGCCGAGCGGCTCTTGCGCGAGGTGCGACCGGGCGTCATGTTCGTCGACCACGAAGGCGTCCGGACCCCCTGGCTGGCCGCCGCCAGGCGGCTTGGCATCCCGATCGTGGCCGTCCAGCACGGGGTGATCTACCCCAACAATCCCGAGTACTGCCACCCGATCCATCCGGCCCTGGTCAGACCCGACACGACGTGCGTTTTCGGGCCGTACGAACGCGACCTGCTCGTCGCGCAGGGCGGCTATGACCCGGCGTCGGTCGTCATCACCGGCTCGTCGCGCGCCGATCCGCGGACGACGGAGCGGCCGGAGGCGCCCGACGAGCGCGCGCAGGTCCGGCGGGAGCTCGGGGTCGCCGATGGCGATCGGATGCTGGTCGTGTCGGTCGCCCACAACCCGATCGCCGGTCAGCTGCACAGTGCCGAGATGGTCGCGCGGTTGCTCGGCGGCCCGCTGCCGGCGACCCATGTCGTGGTCAAGCTGCACCCCCAGGACCGGACCGGGGGATCGTTCGCGGCGCTCCTCCGCGGTCTGGCGCGGGCCGGTGGCTATCCCCCACCCGCGATCTCGGTCGTCCGTGACACAGACCTGTACCGGCTGCTGCGCAGCGCCGATGCCCACCTGGGCCAATACTCGACGGTGCTCACCGATGCGATCGTCGCCGGGATCCCGAACATGATCGCGACCGGGCTGGCGTACGCCGACCAGCTGGGCTACGTGGCGGCCCGGGTCGCGGTCGCGGTCGAGAGCGTCGACGACGTCCGCGCGTTCATGCGCGACCCGAAGGCGGCGGACGTGGGCGATCGAGCCCGGTTCCTCGATGCGCACTTCGCCCCGGGCGATGCGACCGGTCGCATCGTCGCCGCGATCCAGGCGACCGAGATGCATTTCGGCGCCGCGAGCGACGACCGATGAGTGGACGCACCCTCGTCTTCGTCAACAGCGTCGGGGAAGCCGGACCGGCCCAGGCCCTGACCGACGTCGTCGTCCTCGACACGGCCTGGACGCCGGCGCCCGGCGAGCGGTCGGACCTGATCCCGGTCCGGCCATCGGTGACCGCCGTGCTCGAACGGATCAACCTGTTCGACGAGACGCTCGAGCGGCTGGACGCGTGGGGCGAGGCCGCCGGGATGGCCGATCGCCTGATGGAGGGCGGCGTGTCGTGGTGGTTCCACGCCCGCAGCATGATCCGACTCGACCTCCACGAGATGCTGCTGTGGTGCCACGTCCTCGGCGATCTGGCGCCGCCGGGTCGCTACGACAGGATCGAGTTGCCGGCCGCGCGCGCGTTCCTGGTCACCGCGGCGCAGGCGGCTCGGCCCGCCATCGCCTCGGAGATCGTCACCTTCGGAGCGGCCGCCATCCGCCGGTCAGAGGACCCGCGGCCGTTGGTCCGCTCGATGTCGCGGTCCAGCGCCCTGGCCAGGCTGCGGGGGCCCGCAGGCAGGGCCCTGCGGAGCGTCGGGGTCCTCGAATCCAGGACGCGCATGCGGTCCCTCGAGGCCCGCCTCCAGACGCTCGCCGCAGAACCTCCGGCCGTTCTGGCGATCGTCCGCTCGAAGTCCTTCCATGTCATCGAGGACGATGACGGTATCCGGCGGGAGGACCCGTATGTCGCGCCGGTCCTCGGGGTACTCGCGGCGGATGGCCGCCGCGGGGTGAGCATCGGCCTCGCGCTCGAGCACCGGCACGACCCCGACTGGGAGATCATCGAGGCGGACGACCGGCTCCTGCCGATGTCGTTCGTGAGTCGCCGATCGAGACTGCCCGCCGACGACGCCGCGATCGGTGCCGCGGCGGCGGCTCGGATCGCGGGCACGCCGGAGCTGACCCTGGAGGTCGAGGGCTTCGATCTCGGACCGGCGTGGCGGTCGATCGCCGCCGACCTGGGGCCCTGGTTCGAGCGTCAGCGCAAGGGCATGCTCTGGGCCGAGCGGATCATGACGATCCTCCAGCCCAGCAGCCTGTTCACAGGTTGGGAGGGCGCGCGGACGATGTGGCTCGGAGCGGCCCGCCGTCTCGGCGTCCCGAGCCTGGCGGTCCAGCACGGGATCATCTACCCGAACAACCCTGACTACTACCGGCCCCGGCACCGCGGGTTAGTTCGGCCCGACGTCACCTGCGTGTTCGGCTCGTACGAGCGCGACCTGTTGATCGACGGCGGGCGGTACGACCCGGCGACGGTCATCGTCACCGGCTCGCCGCGCGCCAATCCCGACGACACCCCCGTCGTCGCGTCGGCCGCCGAGCGCGCGGACCTGCGACGGGAGCTTGGCGTCGCAGATCACGACCGGCTCCTCGTGGTGTCGGCGGCGCGCAACCCGATCGGTGACGAGATCCACAGCGTGAGCATGGTCGCCCGGCTGCTCGGCGGACCGCTGCCCGGCATCCACGTGACCATCAAGCTCCATCCGGAGGAGGAGAGCGGCGAGCACTACGAACGCCTGCTCGCCGGCCTCGCGGCGGCAGGCGGCTATCCGCCGGTGCCGGTGAGCGTCATCCGGGACGTCGATCTGTACCGGTTGTTGCGGGCGGCCGATGCGCACCTCGGGTTGTACTCGACGGTGCTCACCGACGCCGTCCTCACCGGGACGCCGAACATGGTCGCGACCGGCCAGGCCTATGCGGACGTGATCGACTACGTCGAGGCGGGCGTCGCAGTCCCGGTCCGCTCGGTCGACGAGGTCCGGGCATTCATGGCGATGCCGATCGCGGCCAGTCCTGCCGACCGGGCCCGGTTCCTCGAGGTCCACTATCGGCGCGGGGACGCGATCGGCCGCATCGCGACCGCGATCATCGAGCTGGCAGAGCACGCGCGCCGGGAGGCGGGCGGATGACCCGGACGGTCGCCATCATCCAGGCGCGAACCGGCAGCACCCGCCTGCCGGGCAAGGTCATGCTGCCGTTGCTCGCGGAACCGCTGCTCGTCCACGTCGTGCGCAGGGTCGCGCGCGCGTCGCTGGTCGACGCCACGGTCGTGGCGACCACGACGTTGCGCGACGATGACTCGATCGTGGACCTCGCGGGCGCCAGGGGGTGGCTCGTGGGGCGCGGCAGCGAGATGGACCTGCTCGAGCGCTACCTGGCGACGGCTCGCGTCCACGACGCCGAGCGCGTCGTGCGGATCACGTCGGATTGCCCGTTGATCGACCCGGGCGTCATCGACGAGGTCGTTGCCACGCTCGAGGCGGACGGCGCCGACTATGCGAGCAACACGCTCGAACCCCGGACGTTCCCGCGCGGGCTCGACGTCGAGGCGATGACGATGGCCGCACTCGAAACGGCCGGCCGCGAGGACCGCGATCCCGCATCGCGGGAGCACGCCACGCCGTACCTGTATCGCCATCCCGAGCGGTTCCGGCTCACCGGCATCCGCCTGCCCGAGGACCTGTCGCGCCATCGCTGGACCGTGGACACGCCGGAGGACTACGAGCTCGTGCGCCGGATCTACGACGGGCTGGGGCGCGACGACTTCACCTGGCGTGACGCGCTCGCCATCGTGGAGGCGAACCCGACATGGTCGGAGCTGAATCGTCATGTCGCCCAGAAGATCGTGCCCGACCCATGATCGTCGAGCGAACGTCCCCGACGGAGCCCCTGCTCGTCCTGCGCGCCGACGCGACGACCGAGGGCGGGACCGGGCACATGATGCGAGCCCTGGCGCTTGCGCAGGCCTGGCTGGACGGGGGCGGGCGCGCGAGATGGCTCGTGGCCGATGCTCCGCCGGCCCTGCTCGAGCGGGTCGCGCGCGAGGGCATCGAGGTCGTCCTGGTCGCCGCGCCGGGGGGAAGCCGTGCCGACGCCGCGGAGCTCCGGGCGGCGCTCGAGCGCGATGCCGCGGCCGTCGCGGTCGTCGATGGGTTCGGGTTCGACGGCGCCTATCTCGACGCCCTCCGCGAGACGAGCGTGCGCGTGCTCCTCGTCGCCGACACGGCCGACCAGTCGATCGACGCCGTCGGGTTCGTGCTCAACCAGAACGCGCACGCCGACCGCACCGCCTATCCGGCCGACGCGACCTGCCGCTTCCTGCTCGGCACGCGCTATATCCTGCTGCGCCGCGAATTCCTCGCCGATCCACCATCCCGATCGACGCCCGACGTGGCGCGGGCGATTCTCGTCACCTTCGGCGGCGCCGACCCGACGGGCATGACCAGCCGGACCGTGGAGGCGCTGCGGCTGCTCCCCGAGCGCATCCGGGCCGGCATCGAGGTCCGCTTCGTCATCGGGGCAGCCAACGAGGACGGGCCCAGCATCGAGGCCGCGGTCGCGGACCCGGGTCTCGGGTACCGCGCCGCGCTGAAGCTCGCCGTGGACGACATGCCGTCGTTCATGGCCTGGGCCGACCTGGCGATCACGTCCGGCGGATCCACGGTCTGGGAGCTGGCCCGGACCGGCTGTCCGGCGCTCGTCGTCGAGACCGCCCCGCTCGAGCGCCTGCTCGTTTCGGGCCTCGATCGGGTCGGGTTGTTCGGCCGCCTCGGATCGGAGGCGAACCTCGAGGCGCAGAACATGGCAGACGAGATCGCGGCGAAGGCCGAAGATAGGCCGTGGCGCGCGGCGATGACCGCGCTCGGGATGCGCCTCGTCGACGGTCGAGGTGCGCGACGCGTCGTGGACGTGCTCGCCGGCCGGGACGACGATGACGAGGAGCGGACATGACGGACGGGTCGATGGAGGCGCTGGCCGGCCAGCGGGTGCTGGTCACCGGCGGGGCCGGGGTCATCGCGCGGGAGCTGCTCGACCGGCTGTCCGCGGTGGGCGCCGGCGTCCTGTCCGTCGATCGCCTGCCGCTCCCCACCGACGCGGCCCCGGGCGTCGAGCACCTCGTGGCCGATCTCGCGTTCGCCGACCTCGAACCGATCGTCCGCTTCGCGCCGCGCCACGTGTTCCATCTCGCGGCGACCTTCGAGCGCTCGGTCGAATCGCCGGAGTTCTGGGAGCAGAACTGGAGCGACAACGTCGTGGTCACCCACCGCCTGGCGGAGCTCGCGGCGCGGAGCGGCGGGATCGAGTCGTTCGTGTTCGCCTCGAGCTACCTCGTGTACGACCCGCAGCGGTATTCGACGGCCACCCCGCCGACGACCGCGGTGCCCCTGACCGAGGCATCGCCGCTCGGCGCGCGCAACCTGTGCGGTGCGGCCAAGCTGTACGGAGAGGCGGAGCTGCGCTTCGTGCACGATGTGCAGGCGGCCGGGTTCCGGGCCAGCTTCGCACGGATCTTCCGGGTCTACGGCCGCGGCTCACGCGACGTCGTCTCGCGCTGGGTGCGGGCCGCCATCGACGGCGAGCCGATCGAGGTTTACCACCCGGAGAACCGCTTCGACTACATCTTCAGCGGCGATGTCGCGGATGGCCTGCTCCGCATGGCGGTCACGCCGGGCGCGTCCGGGATCCTCAACCTCGGATCGGGCAACGCCCGCCCGGTCGCGGCGGTGATCGAGGCGATCGAACGCGCCAGCGGGTCGCGCCTCGACGCGCGCCACGCCCCGCTGGACGAGCCGTTCGAGGCAAGCTGCGCCGACGTGAGCCGGCTCCACGGGACCCTCGACTGGACGCCACCGACGACCCTCGAGGCGGGGGTCGAATGGCTCGTGGCGTTCGAACGGGAACGGCGTCGCGAGGGAGCGTCCGTTGCCGCCGATCGATGACCTCGCCGGTGCGCCGGCGACGGTGACCGTCCGGGCCCTGGCGACCGACGTGAGCGCGTACGAGGTCGTCGTCGATCCGGAGTGGGGCTACCGGCGGCTCGAGCCACTCCCGGCGAGCCCCGACCTCGACGAGTTCTATGAGAGCCGCTACCGCGACCTGCTCGACGCGGGCGGTCGGGCCCCCGACCTGGCGCGTCTGGTCGCGGCCGGCCCCGATGCCGCGAACGAGCGGCGATGGCAGGCCGCCACGATCCATGCCGATGTGCTGGCCGCCCTCGAAGCGGGCGCCGACCGCGGGGCACCCCGGCGTGCCCTCGACGTCGGCTGCGGCACGGGCGAGTTGCTGCGGACCCTCGTCGGTGCCGGCTGGCAGGCGATCGGGACGGAACCGGCGCCGGGGATCGCCGACATCGGCCGCGCCGCGGGCCTGCGGGTCGAGGCGGCGACGGCGGCGCAGTTCATGGCGCGCTGGCGCGCCGGCGCCGGAGCGCCGTTCGGCGGCATCGTGCTGCTCAACGTCCTCGAGCACGTGCCCGACCCGGCGACACTGCTCCATGACGTGGTCACCGCACTGGCGCCCGGCGGGACGCTCGTCGTGCGCGTCCCGAACGACTTCAACCCGCTCCAGGCGGCGGCTCTTCGCGAGCTCGGCGGACCGCGCTGGTGGGTCGCCGTCCCGGACCATGTCAACTACTTCGATCACGCCTCGATCGGCCGTCTCGTCGAGGGCGTCGGACTCGAGATCGTCGACCGTTCCGCCGATTACCCGATGGAGCTCTTCCTGTTGACCGGCGACGACTATCGCGACGACCCGGCAGTCGGACTGGCAGTCCACGACCGGCGACGCCGAGCCGAGCTGGCCTTGGACGCCGACACGCGACGCGCGCTCGGGCGGGCGTGGGCCGCGGCCGGCGTCGGTCGCAACGCGCTCGTCGTCGCCCGCAAGTCGGCGTGACCGAAGTCCGGCGGGCGTCGCGCTCGCGCACGATCTGGACCGCGCGCACGCCGACCCCTGGCCCCGTGACCCCATCTCGATGAGCGCAGCCGTCGATCGCCCCAACGTCCTGATCACGAGCGCCGCCCGCAAGGTGCTGCTCGTCCGGGCCTTCGCCGAGGCGCTGCGCCGCTGCGGATCCGGCGCGGTCATCGCCGCGGACATCAGCCCGCTGGCCGCCGCGCTGTACGCCGCCGATCGCGCCCGGCTCGTCCGGCGGTCCGACGACCCGTCGTTCGTCGACGAGCTGCTGGGGATCTGCGCGGACGAGCGGGTCGGCCTGGTCGTCCCGACGCGCGATGAGGAGCTGCCGATCCTGGCCCGGGCGCGCGACCGCTTCGAGGCGGCCGGCACGACCGTGCTCGTGTCGACCGCCGACGCCGTGGACACCTGCCGCGACAAGGCGCACTTCGTGGCCGCGGTGAGCGACGCCGGCCTGGACGCACCGGTCATCTACGACGAGGGGACGGCCGTCCGGTACCCGGCATTCGTCAAGCCGAAGCTCGGCAAGGGCGGCCGCGGCGCGACCCGGGTCGATGACGCCGGCCAACTCGACGAGGCCCTCGCGGCGATCCGGGCACTCGGCGACGACCCGCTCATCCAGGCGTTCGTCGAGGCGCCCGAGTTCACGGTCGATGTCTTCATCGACTTCGAGGGTCGCCCGATCTCCTGCGTGCCGCGGGAGCGCGTCGCGGTCGTCGGCGGTGAGTCGGTCGTCGGGCGGACCGTCCGCGATCAGGAGCTGGCCGCCGCGTCCGTCCGGCTGTGCTCGGCGATCGGGCTGGTCGGGCACCTGACGGTCCAGGCGTTCCGGACCCGCGACGGCGTGTCCTTCATCGAGATCAACCCGCGCTACGGCGGGGCGGCGAACCTCGGCTTCGAGGCCGGCGCCTTCACCCCCGAGTACGCCGTCCGGGCCGCGCGCGGCGAGCGCCTCGACCCCCGGCTCGACGACTACGAGGCCGGCCTGGTCATGCTGCGCCACAGCGCCGACCTGTTCGTCCGCGAGCGCGACCTGCTCGACGCGGGGGGCGCCCGATGACGACCCGGGCGACCCAGCCGCTGGCCGCCGTGCTGTTCGATCTCGATGACACGCTCTACCCGGAACGGGCGTTCGTGGACGGTGGCTTCCACGCCGTGGCCAGGCTGCTCGCAGGGCCGTCCGGTCGCCCGGAGGCGTCGCTGGCGGCGCGCCTGTGGGAGCTGCACGGACGGGACGGGCGTGGCCGGCTGTTCGACAGCCTCGTCGCCGAGCTGGGTCTCGACGACGGCGGCGAGCTGGTGCCGGCCTGCGTCCATGCCTACCGGACGCACCCGGTCGAGCTCGAGCCGTTCCCGGGCGTGGCGGCACTCCTCGACGAGCTGGAGCGGAGCGGGGTGCGGACCGGTGTCGTGTCCGATGGCTACGGCGCGGTCCAGGCGCGCAAGCTCGCCGGTCTCGGCCCGCTGGCCGACCAATTCGACACGGTGATCCTGACGGACGACCTGGGACCAGGCCACGGCAAGCCGTCGCCGACCCCGTTCCGCGTCGCCTGCCGGCTCCTGGACGTCGAACCGTCGGCTACCATCTACGTCGGCAACGACCCGCGCAAGGACTTCGTCGGGGCGCGGGCCGCCGGGCTCAGGACGATCCGGATCGGCCACCTCCCGGACGAAGGCGGTGTCGCGGCGATCGACGTCCGCGCGGCGGACGATGCCGACCTTGCCGTCGAATTCGATCAGTGCCCTGGCCACCATGCTCTCTGGGATGACCACATGACCGCAGACTTCACCATCGCCGGCCGTCCGATCGGCGCCGGACACCCCGTGTACGTCATCGCCGAACTGTCGGCCAACCACCGCCAGCACGAGGACGTCGCGGTCCAGCTCGTCCATGCCGCGCACGAGGCCGGCGCCGACGCGGTGAAGCTGCAGACGTACACGCCGGACACGATCACGGTCGCTAGCGACGCCGAATCGTTCCGGGCGGGCTCCGGCTCGCTGTGGGAGGGCACGACCCTCCACGACCTGTACCAGGCGGCGTACATGCCGTGGGAGTGGCAGCCACGGCTCAAGGTCCTCGCCGAGACGCTCGGCATGGACTGCTTCTCGAGCCCGTTCGACCCGACCGCGGTCGACTTCCTCGCGGCGCTCGACGTGCCGGCGTTCAAGGTGGCGTCATTCGAGCTCGTCGACCTGCCGCTCATCCGTCGCATGGCCGCGACCGGCAAGCCGCTGGTCGTCTCGACCGGGATGGGCACCGAGGCCGAGATCGACGAGGCGGTCGCCGCGGCCCGCTCCGCCGGCGCGACCGACATCGCGCTGCTCAAGTGCACGAGCGCCTACCCGTCGCCCCCCGAGGCCGTCAACCTGCGGGCGATCGCGACGATGCGCGAGCGCTGGGGATTGCCGGTCGGCTTGTCCGACCACACGCTCGGCGAAACGGTCGCGGTCGGGGCCGTCGCGCTCGGTGCGTGCATCGTCGAGAAACACATGCGCCTCTCGAGCGACGACACCTCGCCCAATTCCGCGTTCTCGCTCGACAAGCACGAGTTCCGTCGGATGGTCGAGGCGATCCGGGTCACCGAACGCGCCCTCGGCCAGCCGGTCGTCGGTCCGACGGACGCCGAGCGGGAGAGCCGCCGCTTCCGCCGCTCGCTGTTCGTGGTCGAGGACGTGGCCGCAGGCGAGGCCCTGACCGAGGCAAACGTGCGGTCGATCCGACCAGCCGACGGGCTCCACACCCGGCATTACGACGAGGTGCTCGGGCGGCGGGCGGCCCACGCGATCGAGCGCGGCACGCCGCTGTCGTGGGACCTGATCGAGGCCTGAGGGCCACGACGCCGACCGAGGAGGACCGCGTCAGCCCGGATCCGGGCGTGTCTGCCGGCGCGCCCGATGCGCCCGATGCGCCCGATGCGCCCGCCACCGCGGGTGCACCTACTGTGGCGCCGGACGACCCGTCGAGGTTCGATCGCTCCGGGCTCGCCTGGCTGCTGATCGTGTCGGCTGTCTACATCGCGAGCACGCTCGCGGTCGGCCTGAGCCACACCGGTCACGGCGTCGATCGGGCGATGACCATCGCCACGAACATCGCGCATGGCAGCCTGTCGTCGGGCCTGCCGCCCGGTTCGCTCGATACGGTCACGGTCGGCGGCGGGACGTACCAGGTCATCAGTCCGCTGCCCATCGCCCCGTACCTCGTGTTCGTCCCGGTCCCTATGCTGTGGGAGCTGTCGCGCTGGATCATCTCGACGGGCCTCGGGATCCTGGCCGCCTGGCTGACCCTGCCGCTCGCCAGACGCTACGGTCCCGGCGGCTCTGCGACCTGGTGGATCGCCAGCCTCGGGGCGTTCGGCACGCTGCTCTGGACGCAGTCGATCGCCGGCAACTTCTACTACCTCGCCCACGTCGAGGCGATCCTGTTCACGTTCCTCGCTCTGATCGAGTGGCGCGGCCGGCGCCGGCCGTGGGCCATCGGCCTGGCCCTGGGCCTCGCCGCGCTGGCCAGGCCCACGGTCCTCCTGGCCGCGATCCCGTTCGGCATCGCCTTCCTGCGCGACGGGCGCGATCGCTGGCGGCGGGTGGCCGGCTTCGCGACGCCGATCGTGCTCGCCGTGGGCTTCACGGCGCTCTATGACGTGGTCCGCTTCGGCTCGCCGTTCGAAACCGGCTATGGCATCTCCGTCCTGGCCCGCGCCGAGCTGATTCGGCAGCGCGCGCGCGGCGTGTTCAGCCTCCGGCACGTGCCGAACAACATCGCCCTGCTCGTGTTTCGGGGCTTCGACCTGCAGGCCCACTTCCCGTACCTGGTCCCCGACCCCAACGGCCACTCCCTGCTGTTGACCTCGCCCGGCCTGCTGGCGGCCGTCTCGGCCGGCGTCCGCACGCGCACGACGCGAATCCTGTGGGCGGCCGCCTTCCTCGTGGCCGTGCCGCTCCTGCTGTACTACGGCGGCGGCGGGTTCCGGACATACGGCTACCGCTATGCGCTCGACTTCATGCCGTTCCTGCTCGCGCTCGTCGCGATCGGCGCGCGCGGACGGTTCGGCGCGCTCGAGAAGCTGCTCGTCGTGGCCAGCATCGGCTTCGTCGGCTACGGCGTCGTGTGGGCCATCGCGGGCTGATGGCCGGCGGCCGGGTCAGGCCGCCCGGTACGCCCCGGTGACCTTGTCCAGCGCGGCTACGACGTCGTCCACGTCGGCCGTCGTCATCCCTGCGTGGAGCGGCAGCGTGAGCAGCCGCGCGTAGGCCGCGTCGGCGACCGGGAAGGCGAGGCCGGGATACCGCCCGCGGTAGTACGGGTGCTGGTGGACCGGGATGTAGTGGACGTTGACCCCGATCCCCTCGGCCCGGAGCGCTCGGTAGACCCCACCACGATCGACCCGCAGCCGATCGAGGCGGAGCTGCGCGAAGCAGAAGTGCCAGGCCGGGTCCACGCCCGGCTCGACGACGGGGACGTCGAGGTACGGGTGGCCCGCCAGCCGCTCGAGATAGCGCGCGGCGAGCTCGCGCCGCCGTCCAAGGAACTCGACCAGCCGGGTCAGCTGCGAGCTGCCGAGGGCCGCCCCGACGTCGGTCAGGCGGTAGTTGTAGCCGAGCTCGACCATAGCGTAGGTCCAGTCGGTCCGGGCCGCCAGCTCGGTCGCGATCCCGTGGTTCCGGAAGCGGCGGAGGCGCGCGGCCAGCTCGTCGTCGTCGGTCAGGACTGCGCCACCCTCGCCGGTCGTCAGGATCTTGGCCGGATGGAGGCTGAGCACGGTCATGTCGGCGAGGGTCCCCACGGACCGCCCATCGCGCGTGGCGCCCAGCGAATGGGATGCGTCGGCGATGATCGTCAGCCGCCCGCCCGGGGCACGGTCGGCGATCGCCCGGAGCGCCTCGTAGTCGGCCGGATGGCCGGCGTAGTCGACCGGCAGGATCGCCTTGGTGCGCGGGGTGACGGCGGCGGCGACCAGGTCGGGCTCGACGATCAGGGTGCCCGGGTCGATGTCGGCGAAGCGGACCTCGGCGCCCACGTAGAGCACGGCGTTGGCGGTCGCGGCGAAGGTCATCGGCGTGGTGATCGCCTCGTCGCCCGGCCCGAGACCGGCGGCAGCCGCCGCGCCGTGGAGGGCCGCGGTCCCCGACGAGAACGCGATGGCATGCCGCGCGCCGGTCGCCTCGACGAGGCCCGCCTCGAAGGCCGGGACGCGGGGGCCGGTCGTCAGCCAGTCCGAGCGCAGCGCCGCCGTGACCGCCGCGACGTCGTCGTCGGAGATCTGCTGGTGGGCGTATGGCAGGAACGTCGTCCGGACCGGCACGCCGCCGTCGATGGCGAGGGTGTCGTTGCGCATCGTCGTCATCACGTCGCCTCCGTCAGGCTACCGGGAGTCCCAGGGACAATCGTTCGGTCATCCAGGCGCGCTCACGGGCCAGGCCGTCGGTGAGCGAGACCCGCGGGTTCCAGCCGAGCAGCTGGCGCGCCCTGCGCGGATCGCAGCGCAGGACCGTGATCTCGCTCTGCGGGTGGATGTGCGGGACGTGGACGACCCGCGCCGGGTCTGGCTCGATCAGGGCGGCCAGCTCGTTGATCGAGACATCGACGCCGGTCCCGGCGTTGAAGATGCCGCCGATCGCGGCGTCGGAGACGAGCGCATCGCACACGAAGCGGGCGCAGTCCTCGACGAACAGCAGGTCACGCGTCTGCGTCCCGTCACCGTAGATCCGGAGCTCCTCGCCGAGCAGCGAGCGGCGGGTGAAGATGGCCACGACCCCGCCCTCCCCGACCGAGCGCTGGAAGGGGCCGTAGGTGTTGAACGGGCGGACGACCGTCGTCGGCAGGCCGTAGGCGTGGAAATAGGACAGGGTCAGCGCCTCCCCGGAGATCTTCGAGGCCGCGTACGGGGACGCCGGCCGGGTCGGGTGGGCCTCGCCGATCCCCTCGGGCGCGCTCGCCCCGTCGTAGACCATGCACGTGCTCATGAACAGCACGCGGGCGCCCGACGCCCTGGCGCCCTCGAGCAGGTTGAACGTGCCGATGACGTCGTTCTCGAAGGTCGTCCCCGGGTCGTCGATCGAGTCCTGGACCGAGATCGAGGCCGCGAGGTGCGCGACGGCGTCGACCTCGGCGGTCCAGCGCCGGCAGGACGCGGCATCGCGGACGTCGCCGAGCTCGAACGGGCGGAAGCCGGGGTGGCCCGCGAACGACGCGAGGTTCGCGACGTCGCCCTCGGCGAGGTTGTCGACCGGGAGGACCGTGTGACCCCGTTCGAGCAGCTCGGCGACGACCCAGCGACCGATGAACCCGGCCGCGCCGGTCACCAGGATGCGCACGGCTAGCGAGCCTCCGCAGCGAACGCCTCGGCCACGACGTCCCGCACCGCCCGGGAGGTCATCGGCAGCGGGGTGTCGGAACGGTAGGCGCCGATCGGCGAGCGCGGCGCGCCCTCGTAGGCGGCGAGGACGTCCGGGTGCGACTCGATCGCTGGCAGGACCGCGTACATCTCCCCGACGTCCCGGGCGCGGGTCGATTCCTCCTCGGTCATGAGCTCCTCATAGGCCTTCTCGCCGGGCCGAGGCGCGATCGAGGTCGTGGCGATCGAGGCCGGGTCGAGGCCGTTCCGCGGGGCGACCACGTCGATCGTCGCCGCGACCAGGTCGGCCAGCGTGGCGACCGGCATCTTGAACACGAACACCTCGCCGCCGCGGGCCTGGCCCGCGGCATGGAGCGCGAGCTCGACCGCCCGATCGGTGGTCATCACGAAGCGGGTCATCGTCGCGTCGGTCACCGTGACCGGCCCACCGGCCTCGACCTGGCGGGCGAACAGCTCGAGCGCCGAACCGCGCGACCCGAGCACGTTGCCGAAGCGGACGCTGGCGAAGGTCGTGGCGTGCGTGCCACGGTAGTTGTTCGCCGCGGTCACCAGCTTCTCGGCGACGAGCTTGCTGGCGCCCATCACCGAGGTCGGGTTGGCGGCCTTGTCCGACGACGTGAGGATCATCGTCCGGACCCCGGCGGCGAGGCAGGCGTCGATGACGTTCTGCGTCCCGATGATGTTCGTCTGGGTGGCCTCGAACGGGTTGTACTCGCTCGACTCGACGTGCTTGAGGGCGGCGCAGTGGAAGACGATGTCGATGTCCTCGGTGGCGCGCAGCAGGCGATCGCGGTCGCGGATGTCGCCGACCAGGAAGCGCACGTCGGGCCGCGGGCCGAGCCGCTGGCGCTGGTAGAACTGCTTGGTCTCATCACGCCCGAAGACGCGGACGACGCCCGCGTCCGCTTCGAGCAGCTTGTCCACGAGGCGCGCGCCGATCGTCCCGGAGCCGCCGGTGACGAGCACGCGGCGGCCCTGCACTGACTCCAGATGGTTTACGGCGGTGGCCTCCTGTGCGCCGTCCAGGGGCGCTCGTCGCTCCGCATCTCGGGCGTGTCGGGTAGCCTACTATGCCGCGCCGAGTCGTTCGCGACGGGGCTCGGAGCGCGCGCGAGGGGAGGTCTTCGATGACGGACGACGGACGCGGGGCGGCGCAGGCACTGATCGATGGCCTGGAGGAGCCACGGCGATCGCAGATGCGACACCTCCACGAGACGATCCTCGAGGCGCTCCCCGGCATCGACGTCGGAGTGTGGGACTACAGCGGGTCGCTGATCGGGTATGGAGCGTTCGACTATTCGAACAGCAAGGGCCCGGCCGGCCGCTGGTTCTCGATCGGGCTGGCCAACCGCAAGCAATTCATCTCGCTCTACTCGATGGCGAGCGGGAGCGGCGGCTACCTGGTCGAGGAGATCCACGACCAGTTCCCGGGCACGAAGATCGGCCGGAGCTGCATCAACATCACGAAACCCGAGCTGGTCAGGGATGACGCCGTACGCGACCTGGCCCGCGCGAGCTGGGCCCAGTTCAAGGATGGGTACCAGCGCCCGGAGCGCCCGCCGAAGTCCTGACCCGGGTCCGCACGAGGCCCCCGGCTCAGCCGCCGAGGAACGGCGCCAGCGCCAGCCGCTGTCGATCGTGAGCGCGTGCCCGCGCCCCGGAATCCTGGCGATCTCGGTCACGCCGGGGTTCCGCTTCTGCCGCTTGTACGAGGCGTTGGCGATCGACCACGGGACGGTGTTGTCGAGCTCGACCTTGGCCTCCGTCCAGGGGTTGAGGTTGGCTGGTCGCGGCCTGGAAGAGGGGCTCCCGGAGGCAGGGACCGCATAGTTGCCGTACAGCTCCTTCGCCTCGTCCTCGCTCACCGCGTTGGCGAACGCGTAGCGGAACTGCTCGTAGGTCAACGAAACCGCACGGTTGTGGTTCAGCGGGTTCGACAGGACGGGCGCCGCCGCCCGGAGCGCCGAGATAGGCAGCGGCAGGACACCCCGGAATGGCGCCGGATCGATCGCCACCGAGGCAGCCGACAGGCCGCGGCCGGCCAGGATCTGGGTCAGCAGCCCACCGAACGAGTGACCGACGACCGCGGGCTTCCTGGTCAGCTTCCGGATCACGTCGTCGAAATGATCGGCGACGTCCTTGACCGACTTCCCTGCGAAGGCTTGGGGTTCGTATTCGCCTCGGCGGCCGTTTCGGGGTCGTCCGGCCAGCCGGGGGCGAGGGTCGAGTAGCCAGCTTCCTCGAACAGCGACCGCCAGCGATCCCAACTGCTCGGCAATAGCCACAGTCCGTGGACGAACACCACCGGCGTCCTGCCCGAGGCGTTCGCAGCCGAGATCTGCTCCTGCTCATGAGCGGTGATGACGGCCATGGCTCGGCCTCCGCAGGCCCCAACGCTGGTGGATCATTGGCGCGCCCGGCGGGACTCGAACCCACGACCTTCAGGTCCGCAACCTGACGCTCTATCCACTGAGCTACGGGCGCACGATGCTGAGGGCTGGCGGAGAGGGAGGGATTCGAACCCTCGATGCAGGTTACCCCACATGGCGGTTTAGCAAACCGCTGCACTAGACCTCTATGCGACCTCTCCGTCGCGGCAGCGGCCGGAATCCTATCATGGGGGGCGCCGCAGACCGCCTTCGCCGGCAGGAGGAGCCCCGATGCTCGACGCCCACCTCCGCAAGCTCCTGATCACCCAGATCGGCAACGAACTGGCGGCCCATCAGCTCTACCTCGCGATCGCCATCTACTTCGAGCGCCAGAGCCTCGATCGCTGGGGCAAGCTCTTCCGCCAGCAGTCGGTCGAGGAGGCGCAGCACGCCCAGCGGATCATCGACTTCCTCATCGACAACGAGGTCGAGTTCGACCTGCCGGCCCTGAAGGCGACGTCGACCCGGTTCGAGTCGCCGTCGGCCGCCGCGCGTCGCGCGCTCGAATCGGAGCGGACGGTGGCCGGCCAGTTCGACCGCGCCGCGAGTGTCGCCGTCGCAGCCGGGGATCACCGCGGCTTCCAGTTCCTCGGCTGGTTCATCGAGGAGCAGGTCGAAGAGGAGTCGAAGCTCCAGCGCATCGTCGACCTCATCGACAGCGGCATCAACCTGTTCCAGGCGGAAGCCCAGCTCGACGCGTTCGAGTAGCGCCATGGCACCGACCCGGGACGACGAGATCCGCGCCGCCAGGGTCGGCGAACTCGGGCCCACCAGGGTCGACGGGCCGATCCACCTCGCCGAGTACGACCCGGCGTGGCCCGGCCTCTACGATCGTGAGGCCGCACGGATCCGGTCGACCCTCGGCCAAAGGGTGCTCCGCCTCGAGCACGTCGGTTCGACATCGATCCCCGGGCTCGCGGCAAAGCCCATCATCGACATCGTCCTCGTGGTTGCAGATTCGGCCGACGAGGCGGCGTACGTGTCGGCGCTGGTGGCCGCCGGCTATGTCCTCAGGATCCGCGAGCCCGGATGGTTCGAGCATCGCGTGCTCAACGGGCCCGACACGAAGGTGAACCTGCACGTCTTCAGCGACGGCTGCCCGGAGATCGGACGGATGCTGGCGTTCCGCGACCGGCTGCGGACGCACGACGACGAGCGCCGGCGCTACGAGGCGACGAAGCGCGAACTCGCCGCGCGTGATTGGGTCTACGTCCAGAACTACGCGGACGCCAAGACCGAGGTCGTCGAGGCGATCATCGCGCGGGCCATGAGCCAGGGCGCCCCGCGTTGACATCGGGCGCGCCAGTCGATACCGTCCGGGGACGCACATGAACCACCACTTCTACTTTCGATGCCCGGCATGACACTCCTCGGTCGCTGAGACCGCGGGGCACGGGTCGTGCCGGGCAAACGAAGCAGAGGCCAGACCTCTGCTTTTTTGTTTTGTGCCGGGCGACCGCTCAGGAGACCGCAACACGATGTTCGTCGTGATGACCGTCGGCGCCAGCGAGGCCGAGATCCTCGGTGTCAAGAGCCAGATCCTGGCCGAGGGCATGACGCCGTTCGACCACACCCGCGACGGGCGAACGGTCATCGCCGTCGTCGGGGAGATCGGCTCGCGCAAGCCGGCGCTCATCGAGCGCTTCGGTCGCCTCCCGGGCGTGGCCTCGGTTACGCCGATCAACCGGCCGTTCAAGCTGACCTCGCGCGAGTTCCACCCGGAGGACACCGTCATCCAGGTGCTCGATACCGTCATCGGCGACGGCTCGCTGACGATGATGGCCGGGCCATGCTCGGTCGAGAGCCGCGACCAGCTGTTCGAGACTGCCGATGCCGTGGCCGCCGCCGGCGCGACCGTCCTGCGCGGCGGGGCGTTCAAGCCGCGCACGAGCCCGTATGCCTTCCAGGGGCTCGGGATCCAGGGCCTCCGCTATCTGGCTGAGGCACGCGAGCGAACCGGTCTGCCGGTCATCACCGAGGTCATGGAGCCCAACCAGGTCGACATCGTCGCCGAGTACGCCGACATCCTCCAGATCGGCACCCGGAATATGCAGAACTACTCGCTGCTGCGCGATTGTGGACGGGTTGCGCGGCCGGTCATGCTCAAGCGCGGCTACGGGGCGACGATCGAGGAGTGGCTGATGGCCGCCGAGTACATCGTCAGCTCCGGGAACCCCAACGTCATCCTGTGCGAGCGCGGCATCCGCACGTTCGAGACGTACACCCGGAACACGATGGACCTCGCCGCCGTGCCGCTGCTCGACCAGCTGACCCACCTGCCGGTCATCGTCGATCCGAGCCACGCGACGGGCAAGCGCTGGCTGGTCAAGCCGCTCGCCATCGGGGGCGTCGCGGTCGGGGCGGACGGGGTCATGGTCGAGGTCCACCCGAACCCGGACGAGGCGCTGTCCGATGCCGAGCAACAACTGACCCTCGACCAGTTCCGCGACATGATGGCCGCGATCATCCCGGTCCACGCGCACGTCCGCGGGCTGTACCACCCGGGCGCCGCGACATGAGCGTGCCGACCGCATCGGGGCCGCCCGTCGCCATCGTCCGACCGAGCGCACGCCTGCGCGGCGACCTCCGGTTGCCCGGCGACAAGTCGATCAGCCACCGGGCGCTCATCCTGGCCGCCCTGGCCGCCGGCGAGAGCTGGATCGAGGGGGCCGGCGACGGAGCCGACGTGCGTTCGACCGCCCGCATCGTGGCCGCGCTCGGGGCGACCGTGGAACGATCGCCGGGGCCCGGCGGGACCGTCGGGTACCGGATCGCGTCGCCCGGCGCGGATGGCCTCCACGCGCCCGCCGGCGTCCTCGACTGCGGCAACTCCGGGACGAGCCTGCGGCTGATGAGCGGCGCGCTCGCTGGGCTGCCACTGACCGCGACCCTCGACGGCGACGATTCGTTGCGCCGCCGCCCGGTGGCTCGTATCATCGAACCGCTGCGCTCGATGGGCGCCGCGCTCCATGCCCGCCGGAACGACTCCCTCCCTCCCCTGACCGTGGTCGGTCGCACCCCGCTTCGGGCGATCGACTACACGACCCCGGTGCCGAGCGCGCAGGTGAAGTCGGCGGTCCTGCTGGCGGGACTTCGGGCGGAGGGGCGAACCACGGTCCGCGAGGTGCTCGCGACACGCGATCACACCGAGCGGATGCTGCGGGCGCGCGGCGTGCCGGTCGAGCGGACCGATGCGCCGGACGGGTCGGTGGCCTGGACGGTACGAGGAGGGGTGGCGTTGGACGCGATGGCGGAACGGGTCCCGGGCGACGTCTCGGCGGCGGCGTTCTGGCTGGTCGCCGCATCCGTCCACCCCGATGCCGAGCTCGGGATCCGCGACGTCGGGATCAACCCGACGCGCCGGGCGGTCATCGACATCCTGCGCTCGATGGGCGCCGACATCGAAGAGCGGCCGCACGGCCGGATCCCCGACGATGGCGTCGGAGAGCCGTACGCCGACCTGCTCGTCCGCTCTGCGCCGCTCCACGGCGTCGACCTCGGGCCGGGTGACGTGGCGGCCGCGATCGACGAGATCCCGGTCCTCTGCCTGGCGGCCGCGATGGCGACCGGCACGACCGTCATCCGCGGCGCGGGCGAGCTGCGGCACAAGGAATCCGATCGGATCGCCGGGACCGCGGCCGGGCTCCGGGCGCTCGGCGCCCGGATCGAGATCGACGGCGACGACCTCCACATCGAGGGCGGCGCGGTCCTCCGCGGCGCCGAGACGGACAGCCTCGACGATCACCGGCTGGCGATGACGTTCGCGATCGCCGGCCTCGTCGCCACGGGCCAGACCTCGATCCGTCGACCGCGTTCGGCGTCGGTCTCCTATCCCGGGTTCTTCGACGACCTCGAAAGGGTGCGAGCATGACCAAGCGTGTGGTCCTCATCGGCCACCCCGTCGCCCATTCGCTGTCCGGTGCGATGCAGCAGGCGGCCTTCGATTCGACGGGCATCGACGCGCGCTATGAGCTGTGGGATCGCAGCCCGATGGAACTGGCCGACGCGGTCGCCGAGCTGCGCACCGACGACTTCCTCGGCGCCAACGTCACCATCCCGCACAAGGAGCGGGTCGTGCCGATGGTCGACCGCCTGACCGACGAGGCGCACGTCACGGGCGCGGTCAACACGATCACCCGAGAGGGCAAGCGGCTCATCGGCCACAACACAGACGTGCCCGGCTTCAAGGTCGCCCTCGATCGGCTCGTCGGCAAGCAGAAGATGCCGCGCCAGGCGGTCGTCCTCGGGGCCGGCGGCGGCGCCCGGGCCGTGGTCTACGGCCTCATCACCGAGGGCTTCCAACGGGTCGTGGTGTTCAACCGCCACCTCCATCGGGCGGAGGGCCTGGTCAAGCACTTCGGGCGGAGCGCCGCGCACATGGAGCTGCGGGCGATGCCGTGGCACGAGTCGATCATCGAATCCGAGCTGGCCAAGACGCGCGTGCTCATCAACGCGACCTCGATCGGGCTGACCTCGGACGACAGCCCGATCGCGGCGGAGGCGCTCCACGGCGACCTGCTCGTCCTCGACCTCATCTATGCCCGCACACGGTTGCTCGGCGACGCCGAGGCGGCCGGCTGCGCGGTGGCCGACGGCGAGCTGATGCTGCTCCATCAGGGCGCGGCGGCGTTCACCCTGTGGACCGGCCAGCCCGCGCCGCTCGAGCTGATGCAGCAGAAGCTGGCCGAGGCGCGGGCCGGTGGGCTGCGGTCCGCCGAGGGCGAGCCGAGCGGATCGGCGGCCGACGGCGAACCGAAGGACACGAGCGGCGCCGACGCCGGGGTGGACGCCGAGCCGGCCACCGCCAGCGCGCCCGACTGACCGCTCGACCGGCGAACGACGCGACCGATGGCCGCCTTTCAATTCCTCACCGCCGGCGAGTCGCACGGCCCCGCCCTGGGCGTGACGATCGAGGGGGTGCCGGCCGGCCTGGCGCTGACCGCCGACGGGCTGGCGGTCGACCTGGCCCGCCGCCAGAAGGGCTACGGTCGCGGTGCGCGCCAGGCGATCGAGCAGGATCGCGCCGAGATCCTCGGCGGCGTCCGGCACGGGTCCACGCTCGGGTCGCCGATCCTGCTCCTCGTGCGCAACCGCGACTGGGAGAACTGGACCCAGGTGATGGCCGTCGAGCCGCTCGACGACGAGGCGGCGGCCGCGCTTCACGAGGCCGCCGCGGAGGGCAACAAGCGGGCCACGCCGGTCACGCGCGTACGCCCCGGTCATGCGGACCTCGCGGGCGCCCTCAAGTATGGCTTCAACGACGTCCGCAACGTCCTCGAGCGCGCCTCGGCGCGCGAGACCGCGGCGCGCGTCGCGGCAGGTGGCGTCGCGCGCGCGTTCCTGCGCGAGTTCGGCATCGAGACGTGGTCGTTCACTGCGGAGGTCGGTGGTGTCGTCCTGGACCCGGCCAACGCGACCCGTTCGCGCGAGGAGGCCGATGCCTCCCCGCTGCGCTGTCCGGACCCAGACGCGGAGGTCGCGATGATCGCCCGCATCGACGGGGCGCGCTCGGCCGGCGATACGGTCGGCGGCGTGTTCGAGGTCGTCGTCCACGGGCTGCCGATCGGCCTCGGCTCGTACGTCCACTGGGACCGCCGGCTCGACGCCGCGCTGGCCGCGGCCGTGATGAGCATCAACATCGTCAAGGGCGTCGAGTTCGGGCTCGGCTTCGAGCAGACGCGACGGTTCGGATCCGCCGTCCACGACGTGATCGAGGGTCGCGCCGACGATGGGCGCTGGGTCCACCGGACGAACAACGCCGGTGGCCTGACCGGCGGCGTCACCAACGGCGAGCCGCTCGTCGTCCGCGGGGCGGTCAAGCCGATCTCCACGCTCGCCCGGCCGCTGCCGTCGGCCGACCTCGTCACTGGCGAGGCGGTCGACAGGGCGCACTACGAACGGAGCGACATCAGCGTCGTGCCGGCCGCCGGCGTCGTCGCCGAGGCGATGGTCATGCTGACGCTCGCGGCGTTCGTCCTCGAGAAGTTCGGCGGCGACACGGTGGACGACGTCAAGGCGAGCCTGGAGCGGTACCGGGCGCGGATCTCGGCGCCGCCCGAGCCACCCGTCGCCGGTGGGCCGCGCATCGCCACTGCGCCGGGGGTGGTCGCCGAGGCGCATGGCCTGACCGGAACCGATGAGGCCGGCTCGGGCGGGGACGACTGAGCCCGATGGACGTCGTGCTCATGGGGCTGCCGGGGAGTGGCAAGAGCGTGGTCGGGCGCCGGCTGGCCAGCCGTCATGGCGCGTCGTTCATCGACCTCGACGAGCGGATCGAATCGGCTGCCGGTCGGACCATCCCGGAGATCTTCGAGGAGGATGGTGAGTCAGCCTTCCGCGCGCTCGAGCACGCCGCGATCGCCGATCTCGGCCCGGCCGACGCGGCGCCCGAGGTCCGTCGGGTGATCGCGACCGGTGGCGGCGCGGTAGTCGATCCGCGCAATCGCTGGGCGCTGTTCGGTGGCCGGACCAGCGTCTGGCTCGACGGCCGGCCCGAGGTCCTCGCCCAGCGGCTGCGCCGCTCGCCGCACGTCCGCCCGCTCGTCAGCGGACGCGACCCGATCGGAGCGATCCGCGATCTCGCGTCCCGACGGGAGCGGTTCTACGGGGCGGCCACGATCCACCAGGTCGGCGTGACCGAGGTCCACGGCGTGGTCGACGCGGTCGACGAGCGGCTCGGGGCGCGGCTGGCGGCCGGGGCCATCGACGGCACGACCCTGCTCCGGACGACCACGCCGATCGGCCGCGTCGTGCTCGGCGAGGGGATCGCCGCCGGGGCCGTCGCGGCGGAGCTCGAGGCACTGCGCGCGAGGCGCGCGATCCTGGTCAGCGAGCCCGGGGCGTGGGCGGCCGTCGGACAGCGGCTGGCCGCCGAGCTTCGCGACCGCGGCTCGGACGTCACCCACATCCTGTTGCCCCAGGGCGAGCCGGCCAAGCGGCTCGAGGTCATCGAGACCGCTGCGCGCGAGCTCGCCGCGATGCGGGCCGAGCGTGGCGATGTCGTCGTGGCGGTCGGTGGCGGCGCGCTCGGCGACGCGGCCGGGTTCCTCGCCGCGATCTACCTGCGCGGCATCCGCTTCGTCCAGGTCCCGACGACGCTCGTGGCCCAGATCGATTCGGCCATCGGCGGCAAGACCGGGGTCGACCTGCCGGAGGGCAAGAACCTCGTCGGGGCGTTCCACCAGCCGGCGGCCATCGTGATCGATATCGACGCCCTCCGGACACTCGCCGGGCGCCAGGTGCGGGCCGCGCTCGGCGAGGCGGTCAAGATGGCGGCCCTGGGCGACGAGCGGCTGTTCGAGCGACTCGAGGCGGATGGGCCGGCCATCGCCCGCGGCGACCCGGCGATCTTCGATTCGGGCGTCATCGCCGAGGTCGTGGAGCGGGCCGCCTGGGCGAAGGTGGAGGTGGTCATCGCCGACGAGCGCGAACGTGGGTCCGCCGCCGGCCGGATCACCCTCAACCTCGGTCACTCGCTGGGGCACGCCGTCGAGGCGGCGGCCGGCTACGGCGACCTCCTCCACGGCGAGGCGGTCGCCTATGGCCTGCGCGCGGCGACGCGCATCGGCGTCGAGGTCGGCGTCACACCGGTGGATCGCGCGGCGCGCATCGACCGGTTGCTCGACGCGCTCGACCTGGCCACCGAGCCGCTGCCCTACTCGCTGTCGGCGGTGCTGGAGCATCTCGCGACCGACAAGAAGCACGCGGCCGGGCGGTTGCGCTGGATCCTGCCGACCGCCGATGGGGTGGTCGTGCGCGACGATGTCGATCCGGTCACGGTCGAGCGGGCCGCGGCCGCCATGCTCGCGGCACCGAGCGGCAGTCCGCGATGACCCGCGTCCTCGTCCTCCAGGGACCGAACCTCAACCTCGTCGGGACGCGCGAGCCGGAGATCTACGGGCACGAATCGCTCGAGGAGATCCACGCCGGGATCGCGGCGCGGGCCGTGGAGCTCGGGCTCGTGGTCGACTTCTTCCAGTCCAACCACGAGGGCGCGCTGATCGATCGGCTCCACGAGCGCGACTTCGATGTGGCGATCGTCAATGCCGGCGGGCTGACCCACACGAGCGTCGCCCTTCGTGACGCGCTGCTCGCCGTCCAGCGCCCGTTCATCGAGGTCCACCTGTCGGACCCGGCCACGCGCGAACCCTTCCGCCACGTCAACTTCCTCCACGACATCGCCCTCGAATCGATCGTCGGGCAGGGTCCCCGCGGCTACCATCTCGCCCTCGAGTCGATCGCCCGGCAGTCCGGGGCGGACGGTGGCTGACCGCCGGCGCGAGGTCGAGACCCCGGAGCTGCGGCGCCTGCGCCGGCGGATCGATGCGCTCGACCGCAGGATCGTCGCCTTGCTCAACGAACGTGCCGGCCTCGCCCGCGAGGCCGGTCGGGCGAAGGCCGCCGCCGGGCGCCGGGCGATCCGCGACGCCGAACGCGAGCGAGAGGTCCTCCTCCGGGTGACGATGGCCAACGGTGGACCGCTGCCCCAGGCCGACCTGCTCGCGCTGTATCGCCGCCTCATGACCGCGACTAGGGAGCTGGAGGCTCGCGACCGGCTGCGAACGGCGGCTCGCGACCGCGATGACGGCTGACGGGCGGCCGACCCGCACGGGCTGGGAACGGGTCGCGGTCCTGCGCGGCGTGGTCGGGCTGGTTGCCGGGGCCGGTCCGTCGCCGGCCTCGTGAGCGGGTCGGGCGTCGCGATGGCCGCGTTGCGCGGGCCCTCGCGGACCCGCTTCGCCCCGGCCCCAACCGGCTGGCTCCACCTCGGCCACGTGGCGAACGCGGTGTTCGTGTGGGGGTTGGCGCGGGTCGCCGGAGCGGCGGTCGCGCTCCGGATCGAGGATCACGATCGCGCGCGCTGCCGACCGGAGTACGACGCGGGGCTCCTCGAGGACCTCGCCTGGCTGGGCTTCCTCGCCGACGAAGGCCCGCTGCGCCAACGGGACGACGACGAGCCCTACACGGCCGCGCTCGATCGACTGCGCGGCGACACCCTGGTCTACGGCTGCGACTGCTCGCGGACGACATTCGAGGCATGGACCGCCGGGCACGGCCGGCGCTGGCATGGTCCGGGCTGCCCCGGCGGGTGCCGACACCGCGCCCTGGACGGCCCGACGCTGCGCGTCGCGCTCGGCGGCGGCTCGGAGCGCTGGATGGACGCCATCGTCGGACCGTGCGCCGACGAGGTGGCAGCCGGCGGCGACCCACCGATCCGCGACCGCGCGGGGAACTGGACATACCTCCTGTCGGTCGTCGTCGATGACCTCCGCAATAGGGTCGACCTCGTCGTGCGCGGGCGGGATCTGCTGGCGGCCACGCCCGACCAGATCCGGCTCGGGCGCCTGCTCGGGCGCGAGGCCCCACCGACGTTCGCGCACCATCAGCTCGTGCGCCACGCCGACGGCCGAAAGCTGTCGAAGGCCGACGGCGGCACGTCGGTGCGGGACCTGCGGACGGCCGGGCGCGCACCGGCCGTGCTCATCGGCGACGCGGCACTGGCGGTCGGGCTGATCGACGCTCCCCGGCCGATCGAGGCCGCCGCGGTCGGCGAACTGTTCAGCTAGCCGGCGCCGAGCGGTCCTCCATCTCCCAGGCGTGGTCGAGCGCGTGCCAGGCGATTCGGCGGGCGGCATACCGCGCGGTCCATCTGCGCTCGGCGAGCGGCGAGCCGTCCGACGGCCGACGGAGGACCTCGAGCATCGCGGCGCGCATCGCGTCGATCGAGGCGCGGTCCGACGGGTCGGGCTGCGCCACCCGAACGCCGATCTCGCGCGCGTAGTACCAGTCGGATTCGACGACGTGGCCGATCATCTTGTCGCGGTCGCGTCCACCGCCACGGGGACCCTTGCGCAGCTCGGCAGGCGCGCCCGCGGCGACCCGGTCGAAGACTGTCCAGGCGGCTTCGACGAGGCCGGCACGGCGTCGCGCCTCGACGTCCGTGACCGGGCGGTGGTCGAGATCGGTGATCGCCGACGGGACGCCGAACTCGGTACCGCTGCCGCCGCCGGTCTCCTCCACGACCTCATACGCCGCGACGTCGTCGGCCCCGGGGGCGAACGGCTCGCCCGCCTCGCGTGCCACGATCGCGTAGCGTGGAGCCGCGGCGATGAGGGCCTCGAGCGCCAGCGCGTCGGTCTTCCCGGAGCGCGACCAGCCCGGCCAGTCGACGGCCGACGCGAACGCCTTCTTCGGCGCCGCCTCGACGGTGACCGCGATGGTCTGTGCTGCCCGGGCCGCCATCGACACGCTACGAGTCTCCTGACGGCCGGCGGGCGGTGGCCACCCGCAGGTCACCGACGAGCCGGGTCAGTGCCGCGACGTCCCGACCGTCCGGCCCCAATGCATCCACGAGCGCCGACGCCACGATGACGCCATCCGCCCCGGCCTTCGCGATCGCGCGGACGTGGGCCGGGCGGCTGACCCCGAACCCGACGGCGACCGGCACCGGCGAGATCGCCCGGACCTCGCGGACCAGGCGCCCGACGGTCGCCGGCAGGGCCGTCCGGGCGCCCGTCACGCCGACGAGCGAGACGCAGTACAGGAAGCCACCGCTCCGCGCGGCGATGGCGGCACGCCGCTCGGGCGGCGTGGTGGGGGCCACGAGATAGACGACAGCCAGCCCGGCACGCCGGGTCACGTCCTCGAACGGCGCGCCTTCGTCGGGCGTCAGGTCGGCGACGATGAGACCCGCCGCGCCGGCGCCGGCCAGCCGCTTCGCCACGGCCTCGCCGTCGCCGCCGCCGATGACCTGGTTGGCATAGCCCATCGGCACGAGCGGCAGGTCGGGACGCGCGGCGCCGATCCGTTCGATCAGTCGCAGCGAGCGTTCGAGGGTCGCCCCCGCAGCCAGCGCGACGCCCGACGCGCGCTGGAGCGTCGCCCCGTCGGCCAGCGGATCCGAGTACGGCAGCCCCACCTCGAGCAGGTCGGCCCCCGCGTCGGCGGCGGCGAGCGCGATCTCGAAGCTCGTCTCGGCATCGGGGTAGCCGGCCACGACATACGGGATCAGCGCGGCCCGGCCGTCCGTCGCCGCGCGGGCGAAGGCGGCGGCGATCCGACGGGCGCCGACCGTCCCGTTCGTGCCGCTCGAGCCGATGACGGCGGTCGGGCTGCGCATCTCGACCTTGGCGCTCGAGGTCATCGGGCGCTCGCCCACGGCTCGACATCGGCGAAGCGCTCGAGCGCGGCGAGGTCCTTGTCGCCGCGGCCGGAGAACCCGACCAGCACGAGCACCTCGTCCGGCCACGAGCCGCCGACCCCACCGATCCCGCCCAGCAGCCTGGGGAGTGCCGCGACCGCGTGCGCCGTCTCGAGGGCCGGCAGGATCCCTTCCGTGCGGGTCGTCGCCTTCATGGCGGCCACAGCCTCGCGATCGGTCGCGGCGGCGACCTCGATCCGGCCGCCCTCGGCCAGCGCGGCCAGCTGTGGCCCGATCCCCGGGTAGTCGAGCCCGGCCGAAGCCGAGTGCGCCTCGGTCACCTGGCCGTCGGCATCCTGGAGCATGAGCGAGCGCGAGCCGTGCAGGATGCCCGGCGTGCCCCCGAGGATCGCCGCGGCGTGACGTCCGGTGTCGATGCCGTCACCGGCCGCCTCGACGACCGCCAGCCGCACGGACGGCTCACCGATGAACCGCGCGAGCAGCCCGATCGCGTTCGACCCGCCACCGACACAGGCGAGGGCCAGATCCGGCAGGCGTCCCTCGACCGCGGTGAGCTGCGCCGCCGCCTCGTCGCCGATCCGGCGCTGGAGGTCGCGCACGATGGTTGGATACGGGTGCGGGCCCATCGCCGAGCCGAGCACGTAGTGGGTGTCGCGGACGTTGGTGACCCAGTCGCGCATCGCCTCGTTGACCGCGTCCTTGAGGGTCGCCGTGCCCGACGTCACCGACCGCACCTCGGCCCCGAGCGCGCGCATGCGGAGCACGTTGGGGCGCTGGCGCTCGATGTCCTCGGCGCCCATGTACACGACGCACGGCAGGTCGAGCAGCGCGCAGGCCGTCGCGGTCGCCACGCCGTGCTGCCCGGCGCCGGTCTCGGCGATGACGCGCGACTTCCCGAGCCGCCGGGTCAGCAGCGCCTGGCCAAGCGCGTTGTTGATCTTGTGCGCGCCCGTGTGGGCGAGGTCCTCGCGCTTGAGGTAGAGGCGGAGGCGCGGGATGGCGGCACGCGAGCCCGCGGCGGCGGCCAGCCGCGCGGCCTCCGCGCGAGCTGCGTCGGCGAGCCGGTCGGCGCGGTAGAGCGCGGTCGGGCGACCGGCAAACGTCTCCAGCAGCTCGCGCAGCTCCGCCCAGAAGACCGGTTCCCCCCGAAGGGCGCCGTAGGCGGCCTCGAGCTGCTCGAGCGCGGCCATCAGCGTCTCCGGGACGTAGCGGCCACCGAAGTCGCGCTCCATGCCCCAGCGCCCGGCGCCATCGGCATCGAGCAGGCCGGCGTGGACCGGCGTCGGGCGGAAGGCGATGTTGGGGCGATCGTCGCGCGCGGTCCGGGCGCGCTTGACGAACAGGGCGACGCGGAACGGGTCCTTGGTCGGTCGCTCGCCGGCGACCCACGGCCGCTCGACCCCCGACGCGACGTCGACGCCGACGGCCGGGATGGCGCGCAGGGCGCTCGCGACGTTGGCCGCGTTGAGGCCGCCGGCCAGCGTGACCGGCAGCTCGCGGGCGATCGCCGCGGCCACGCGTTCCGCGGCACGCGTCCCCGTCCCACCCGGGTGCGGCCCACCGGCCGTATCGAGGAGGAGGCGATCGACACCCGCGGCGAGGTAGGCGCGGCCGCTCGACACGAGGTCGGCGGCTGCCGATGCCGGGTGCTCGGGCTCGGTGGCGGGCAGGTGGAGGACCTTCCAGATCCGCCTTGGGACCTCCGTGGCCGCGGTGGGCGGCTCGCGCCCGCTGAGCTGGATGACATCCGGGTCGAAGGCCACCAGCATGGCGGCGACGCGTTCCGGGTGCGCATCGGCGGTGATCGCCACGACGAGCGGGCGGCGGTCCCCGCTGCCGGCCTGTCTGGCCAACCGGGCCAGGGCGCCCGCCTCGGTCATCTCGAGCGCCCGGGGCGTGCCGTCCACCACGTTCAGCCCGATCGCGTCCGCACCGGCGGCCACCGCCGCCAGGACGCCGGCCTCGTCCGTGACGCCGCAGATCTTCACCGACGGGCGACGGGCGACGTTGGCCGGGTCGTCGGGCTGGGCGCCGGCGGCAACGAAGGCACGGGCCGCCGCGGCCGGCTCGCCGCTGCGGACGAGCGCCTCGCCGACGAGCGCCGCGTCGAACCCGAGGGCGCGCCAGCGGGCGACGGTCGCGGGCGCGCGCACGCCCGATTCGGCGATCACGAGACGGTCGTCCGGGACGAGGTCGCGGAGACGCGCCGCCCGCTCGACGTCGACCTCGAGTGTCCGCAGATCGCGATTGTTGAGCCCGATCAGCCGGGCTCCGCTGGCGAGCGCCCGCTCGAGCTCGCGGGCGTCGTGTACCTCGACGAGCGGCTCCAGCCCGATCGCCAGCGCCCGCTCGACGAGATGCCCCAGCCGTCTCGCCGGATGGAGGACGGCGAGGAGGAGGACGAGGTCCGCGCCGGCCGCCCGCAGCAGCGGCAGCTGGACGTCCTCCACCACGAAGTCCTTGGCGAGGACCGGGACGGCGACCGCCGCCCGCACCGCGCGCAGGTCGTCGACCGAGCCACCGAACCAATGGGCCTCGCACAGCACGGAGATCGCGGTCGCGCCCCCGGCCTCGTAGGCCCGGGCACGGGCGACGATGTCCTCGTCGACAGCGGCGATCCGGCCCGCCGACGGCGAGGCGCGCTTGATCTCGGCGATGAGATGCAGACCCGGCGCGGCGAGCCGCTCGGCGATCGGGCGCGGGGCAGGTGCGCCGGCGGCCGCGGCCTCGATCGCCGCACGGCTCGTGTCTGCGACCTCCGCCCGGAGGTCCTCGCGCCGCCTGACGGCGATCTCGGTCACGACATCGCGGCGTGCGACCCGGACGCGCGTCGGCCGATCGACGACGGTCATGCCGGTGCGCCTTCGGACGCCGCGGCGGTCGCGGACTCGGCCGCGCGCCGTTCCGCCCGCAGGGTTTCGAGCAGCTCGGCGGCGAGCCCGGCGTCGATGGTCAGCGCGGCTCGCTCGATCCCCTCCTCCAGCTGCCCGACGACGCCGGCCACCAGCAGCGCGGCCCCAGCGTTGAGCAGGACGACGTCGCGGCGGATGCCCGGCTCGCCGCGCAGGACGGCTTCGCTCAGCCGGGCGTTCTCGTCGGGCGTCCCGCCTGCCAGGCGCCCGGTCGCGGCCCGCTTGAAGCCGAGCGCCGCTGCGTCGATGGCGTGGCGCTCGATGACATCGCCTGCCACGATGTAGGCGACGCCGCTGCCGTCGAGCGGAAGCTCGTCGACGCCGTCGCCATGGATGACGAACGTCCGATCCGTGCCCAGCCGGCGCACGACCTCGGCCATCCGCTCGGCGAGGGCCGGATCGGCGACGCCCAGCAGCTGTCGGCGCGTCCCGGCCGGGTTGGTCAGGGGGCCGAGCAGGTTGAACGCCGTCCGGACCCCGATCTCGCGCCGGGTGGGCCCCGCATGCTTCATCGCCGGATGGAAGTTCGGGGCGAACAGGAACGCGAAACCGTGCTCGCGGAGCGCGGCCCCGGCCGAGGCCGCGTCATGGTCGATCCGGATGCCGAGCGCATCGAGGACGTCCGCCGAACCCGACTTCGAGGTCATCGCCCGGTTGCCGTGCTTGGCGACCGGGACACCGGCCGCGGCCGCGACAAGGGCCGCGGTCGTCGAGATGTTGAACGTCCCGCTGCCATCGCCGCCGGTGCCGACGACGTCGATCGCGCCGGCGGGCGCCTCGACACGAACCACGCGCTCGCGCATCGCGGCCGCGAACCCGGCGAGCTCGTCGACGGTCTCGCCGCGCATGCGCAGGCCCATCAGCAGCGCCGCCAGCTGGGCCGGGGTAGCCTCGCCGTCCATCACCGCGCCCATCGCCACCTGCGCCTCGTCCATCGACAGCGTCCCGCCGTCGACGATGGTGTTGAGCGCGCCGCGCACGAGCTCGCTCACCGGACACCCTCGCCGACCGCCTCGGCGAGCCCGGCCGTCGCGAACGAGCCCGTCGCGTCGTCGAGACGCGACGCCTCGCCCTCGCCGGCCTGGCGCAGGAAGTTGGCCAGCAGATGCGGGCCCTGCGGCGTCAGCACCGACTCGGGGTGGAACTGGACGCCCTCGAGCGGTAGGGCGACATGGCGGATGCCCATGATCACCCGGTCGACCTCGCTCATCGCGGTCACTCGCAGCTCGGGTGGGAGCGTCGCCGGATCGACCGCCAGCGAGTGGTAGCGGGCGGCCATGAACGACGGCGGCATCCCCTCGAGCAGGCCCTGGCCGTCGTGGGTCACTTCGGACGCCTCGCCGTGGACGAGCGTCGGCGCGCGAACGATCGAGCCACCGAAAGCCACCGCCATCGATTGCATCCCGAGGCAGACCCCGAGGAGGGGCAGCCCGCGGTCCGCCGCGACGCGGACCGCCCCGACCGAGATCCCGGCGTCGTCGGGGTCGCCGGGCCCGGGCGAGATGACGATGCCGCGCAGGTCCGCGGCAGGGTCGTCGGCCAGCGTCTCGACCGCACCGACCTCCATCGCATCGTTGCGCACGACCCGGACCTCGGCGCCGGCGGCCTGGAGCGCCTGGACCAGGTTGAACGTGAAGCTGTCGTAGTTGTCGATGACCAGGATCATGTGCGGGCCTCGACCTCGTCGGCCTCGAGCGCCGCCGCGCGAGCATCGGGGGCGTCCGCGCCCGGGGTCACGCGCGGGGCCTCGGGAATCCCGGCCGCCAGCTCGATCGCACGGCGCATCGCGGCCGCCTTGTGCTCGGTCTCCTCGAACTCCTTCTCCGGGACGGAACCGGCGACGATGCCTGCGCCCGTGTGGATATGCGCCTGGCCGTCCTTGAGGACCGCGCTCCGGATCGTGATCGCGGTGTCGAGGTTGCCATCGTAGCCGAGGTAGCCGACGGCGCCGCCGTACAGCCCGCGGCGCTCGCCCTCGGCCGCCGCGATGAGCTGCATCGCCCGGATCTTCGGGGCGCCGGACAGCGTGCCGGCCGGGAAGACCGAGCGCAGCGCGTCGAGCGCGTCGAGCTCCGGCCGGAGCCGCGCCTCGACGTGTGACACGAGGTGGAGGACGTGGCTGTAGCGCTCGACCTCCATGTACTTGCTGACGCTGACCGTGCCGGCGCGGGCGACCCGGCCGAGGTCGTTGCGCCCGAGGTCGACGAGCATGACGTGCTCGGCGCGCTCCTTCGGGTCGCGCTGGAGCTCCTCGGCGAGGAGCGCGTCCTCGCGGGCGTCGGCGCCGCGCGGTCGCGTCCCGGCGATCGGGTGAGTCGTGAGCCGGTCGCCCTCGGCCTGGAGGAGCAGCTCCGGCGAGGCGCCAACGACCTCGAACGACGGCGTCCGGACGAAGAACAGGTACGGGCTCGGGTTGACCCGGCGCAGCGCCCGGTACAGCCCGATCCCGTCGAGCGCGGCGCCCGTCGCCGGGTCGGTCGGCAGGTCGAACGACTGGCGACGCGCGAGCACGACCTGGATCGCCTCACCGGCCGCGATCGCGTCCTTGGCGACCTCGACGGCGTGGATGTAGTCGTCGCGGCCGAGGCTCGTCTCCACGGGTCGCCCGAGCTCGGCCGCGACCGGTCCGGGGCCGGCCGGCCCACCGTTCGCGCCACGCGACCGCGACCCGGCCATCTCGGCGTCGGTCGGCCGCGACGTGCGCTCGAGGGCCTCGAAGATCGCTGCCTCCGCGATCCGATAGCGCGACTCGAGGCTGGGCACGTCGGTGTGCAGCGAGGCGACCGCGGACAGGGTGTGGGTCAGGTGGTCGAACACGAGGACGAGATCGGTCTCGATGAAGGCGGCCGCCGGGACCGCGACCGGATCGCGCTCGGGGAGCGGCACGGTCGGCTCGAAGGACGACACCGCGTCGTACGCCAGGGCGCCGACGGCCCCACCGGTGAACCGCGGCATCCCCTCTGTCGGCTGGACACGCCGGCGTGGCACGAAGGCGCGGATGGCCGCCAGCGGGTCGGCGACCTCGATCGTCTCGACCGGCAGGTCCGGGGCGTAGACGGGTACGGTCACCGGGCGGGTCTGGATCCGGGCCAGGCCGTCACGGACCTCGAGCAGGCGGCGCGGCCCGACCCCGAGGAACGAGTAGCGGCCGAGCCGTTCCCCGCCCTCGACCGATTCGAGCAGGTAGGCGGGGTTCCCGTCGTCGAGCCGGAGGAAGGCGCCGATCGGGGTCTCGAGGTCCGCCGGGCGCGTGGCGCACAGGAGGATCGTGTCGGCGGTGGCGGCGAGGCGCTGGGCCTGCGCCAGGCTGATCGGATCGGCTGTCGTCATCGCGGTTGGCCTCGGAGAATCAAGAACGACCTTCGTCTCCGGGACGAAAGGTCGTGCCTTCCGCGGTGCCACCCTCATTCGGCGATGCCGCACTCTCTTGACCGACGGGCGGTCCGCGTCTCCGCGGCGGCCGATCGGCGCTGCCCGCTATCGCTGGCGCTCTGCGCCGGAGCCTACTTGCGTCCGCGGCTCACGCCGCCTCGCGTTCGGTCCGGAGGCTCCCGGGTCCATTCCTCGTCGGCGTCGTTCCGGCTCGCACCAACCGCCGGATCTCTGGGTCGACGTGCGACGGGTACTCGTCCCGTTCACAGCCCGTTGTTCGTGATGTCCGCGGAGTATGGACAGGTCGCGTCCGGGGCGTCAAGCCATCAGGCCATCAGCGCCCGCCGACCCGTCGGGCCCGGTCCCGCGCCGCGCCGGTCGCCCGCGCCGCGCCCGGGTCAGGGACGGTCGGCCGTCGTCGCCGGCTCGCGCCGCTCGAACCCGGCGCAGCGAAGCATCGGCAGGGCCGGGTAGCGTGGGTAGGCCGGATCGACGAGGGAGCGGTCGCAGAGCCAGAACACCGAGCCCGAGCGGGTCTTGATCGGCCGCGCATGGCGGCATGCTCCGCACAGGCCGGGCGACGAGCCCGGGCCCGCTCGGGCGGTGCGTCCGACCGGGTCGCTCACCAGGTCCAGCCGGGCAGCGCCTGGTGTGGGCAGGTCACGGGCACGCGGTCGCTCCCGGGTCGATGATCACGGGCGCCGAGGTGGCGGAGAGGGTGGGATTCGAACCCACGAAGTCTTTCGACTCAGCGCTTTTCAAGAGCGCCGCCATCAACCGCTCGGCCACCTCTCCGCGGCCAAGGATATCGCGCCACGGGCTCGCTGCCCGTGCCGAGTCAGGACGTATACGTCGGCGGCGGCACGGCGACGACGACGGTCCCGCCGATGAGGTCCATCCAGCCGCGGCGGCGATGGTCGATGAAGATCCAGATGAATCCGAGGTAGAAGATCAAGTGCGAGAGGTAGAAGCCGATCCAGCGCAGGATCGCGCCGCCCCAGGTCACCGGACCACCGTCGGCGTCGCGGACGACCTTGATCTTCATGATCGCCATCCCCGGCGTCTGCCCGCTGGTCGCCCAGAAGTACGGGAAGTAGCCGATCGCCAGCGCCACGATCGCGAGCGAGCTCAGGATCGCGAGCGGAAAGAAGATCACGCCAAGGACGATCGTGAGGATCCCGAGCACGACGATGAGCACGAACTGGATGAGCAGGTCGACGAGGTAGCCGACCAGGCGCGCGCCGGGGCTCGCGAACTCGATCCCTGGCGCCGGCCCGCTGACGGACTCGGCGCCCTGCCAGGAGCCGGACGGTTGGGTCATGGGCTTGCTCCCTGCGTTCGGCCCCTCATGGCTGCTTGACCACGATCGTCCCGGCGATGAGGTCCTGCCAGCCGCGCCGGCGCTTGTCGATGAAGATCCAGATGAAGCCGAGGTAGAACACGGCACTGGCGATCCACAGGCCGAGCAGACGGAGGATCGCCGTCCCCCACCCGATCGAACCGCCGTCGCTGTCACGCACGACGCGGAGATTGAACGGCCGCATCCCGGGCGTCTGCCCGGAGCGGGCCCAGAAGAACGGGAAGTACGCCACCCCGACCAGGATCGCCAGCAGGAACAACAAGCCGCCGATGACCACGGCGCCGGTCGAGATGTCGGTGACTCGATTGTCCACGACCGTCGAGCCGGCCCAGATCGCGATCCCGCCGATCACCGCGAGGATCGTGACCACGATGCTGATGATGATCCCGTCGAGGATGTACGCTACGAGCCGCCCGCCGTGCGGGGCGAACTCGACCCCCGGCGCCGGCCCTGCCTGTGGCTCGGGGTTCTGCCAGGACACGGTAGGCGGCGGCGTTGCACTCATGCGACCCTCCCTCGATCCGTCGATGGTAGCGCGTCGGTCACGGCTCGATCGAGTCTCGTCCTACATAGGGGCGCAGCGGCGCCGGGATCGCGATCGAGCCGTCCGCTCGCTGGTGCGTCTCGAGGATGGCCGCGAGCACCCGCGCCAGGGCCAGGCCGGAGCCGTTGAGGGTGTGGACGAGCTCGGGTTTCGCGCCGGGCTCGGGCCGGTAGCGGATCGCCATCCGGCGCGACTGGAAGTCACCGAAGTTCGAGCAGGAGCTGACCTCCAGCCAGCGCTCCACCCCCGGCGACCAGACCTCCAGGTCGTACTTGCGCGCCTGCGTGAAGCCCATCTCGCGCGTGGCCATCAGCAGCACCCGGTAGGCGAGCCCGAGGCGCTGGAGGAGGACCTCGGCACGACCGGTCATCCACTCGAGCGCCTCCGCTGACGCCTCCGGGCGCTCGAACAGGACCATCTCGACCTTGTCGAACTGGTGGACGCGCAGGATGCCGCGCGTGTCCTTGCCGGCCGCCCCGGCCTCGCGCCGGAAGCATGGCGTGTAGGCCGCATAGCGGATCGGGAGGTCGGTCGCCTCGAGGATCTCGTCACGATGCAGGTTCGTGACCGGGACCTCTGCGGTCGGGACGAGGTACAGCTCGTCGCGGGTCACGACGTACATCTGGTCTTCCTTGTCCGGGATCTGCCCGGTCCCCGTCGCGCTCGCCGTGTTGACGACGGCCGGCGGCCAGACCTCGGTCATGCCGTTCTCGCGGGTGTGGACGTCGAGGAACCAGTTGATGAGCCCGCGCTGGAGTGCCGAGCCGGCGCCCTTGTAGACCGGGAAGCCCGACCCAGTGATCTTGGCGCCGCGCGCCAGGTCCAGGATGCCGAGCGCCTCACCGAGCTCCCAGTGCGGCCGGCGGGTCCAGCTCTCGCCGCCGGCCGGGGCGTCCGCACCGACCTCGCCGATGACCGGCTGGTCGTGCGGCAGCAGCTCGCCCCAGGTCCGGATCGTGACGTTCGCCTCCTCGCCGCCGACCGGGATGTCCGGATCGGGCGGGTTGGGGATGCGCAGGAGCAGGTCGTCGAGCTCGGCCTCGGTCTCGGCCAGCTGGGCGTCGAGCGCAGTGATGCGGGCGCCGGCCGCGCTCGACGCTGCGCGCAGGTCGGCGACCTCCGGGCCGTCGGGCGCGGCGCCGGTCTTGATCGCCTCGCCGATCCGCTTCGAGGCCGTGTTGCGTTCGGCCTTGAGCGACTCGCTCTCGGCGAGGAGGCGACGTCGTTCGACGTCGAGTGACAGCGCGCGGTCGACGAGCGCCGGGTCCTCGCCCTTCCGGTCGGCCCCGTCGCGGATGACGTCGGGCTCCTCGCGGAGCCGCTGGAGGCCGACGCTCACGCGGCGCCCCCGGCGCTCGCGGTCGCCGCGTCGGTGGCGCCGGCCGCCCGACCGAGTCGTTCGATCACGAACGGTGGGTCGAGGGTGGCCAGCAGCCAGCCGGCCCGCGGACCATTGGTGCGACCCAGGAACGCGAGATAGACGGCGGCGAACGCGCGGACGGCCGGCACGCCGGCATCGACGGCGGCCGCGAAGATGGCCGACTGCCAGGCATCGCCACCCTCGAGCGGGGTGGTCGCGGCCGTCGCGGCGAGCATCGCGAGGAAGGTGCGCTGGTCCGGCTCGAGCTCGGCAGCCTCGACCGGCAGATCGTCGAGGCGGACGGCCAGGCGAGCGCGCTCGGGCGCATAGGCGTCGAGCCAGGCGCGGGCGGCCGCCATCCGTTCGTCGAGGACCGCCTGCTCCCGATCGGTCAACGGGCTCCCCTTCTCGGCCTCGACCCTGGCGCGGACATCGACGCCCGCGATCTGGACGAGCAGCGCTAGGTGGGCCAGGTTCGGCCGGAAGGCGGCCGCCTCGGCGGCCACGTCCGCGTTCGGGTCGAGCAGCGAGTAGCGGAACGTGGCGTCGTAGCCGGGCGGGATCTCGCCCTTGACCTCTCGCCCGGCGGTCGCCGCCGCGAACCTGTCGAACTCGTCGAACAGGCGCGGCACCGCGTCCGTCCCGTCGGGGTCGAATTCGATCGCCTGGTTCGGGCGGGGTCGCAGGAACAGGAAGCGCAGCTGCTCGGGCGGGATCACGTCGGCGATCGTGTGGGCGGCGGCCCCGCGGCCCTTGGAGGTCGACATCTTCTTGCCGCCGATGTTGAGGAACTCATAGGCGACGTTGAGCGGCGGCTCGCGCTCGAACACCTCGCGGGCGATCGCATCGCTCCGGTCGCGCGATCCGCCGGCGGTCGAGAGGTCCTTGCCGCCGGGCTCGATGGTCACGTCGAAGAGCGACCATTGCGCCGCCCATTCGAGGTTCCACGGCAGCTTGGCGGCGCCGCGGAACGGGCTGACCCAGCCCGACGACCCGCAGCCGCGGGCCCAGGTCACGAGGTGCCGGCCGGCATTCGAAGTAGACCTTGTCGCCATCCCAGTCGGTGACGATCGTGGTGCCGACCTTGCCGCATGTCGGGCAGACGATGCCGACCGGATGCCACGTGTCGGGGTGCTGGACGTTGGCCACACGACGGTAGATCTCGCGCACGAGCGGCGCCCGATCGAGCGCGAGGCGGATGTACGGATCCATCGCCCCGGTCGGGTAGATGTCGCTCATCCAGTAGTAGCGGTCGGGATGGATGCCGAGCCGATCGAAGACGTCGATGAACAGGCCCGCGAAATGGCGGGCGTAGCTCGGGTGGCAGTCGCCCGCCGGGTCGGGCACGTATGCGAGCGGGCGGCCCATCTCCCGCTCGATGGCGTCGGGCGTGAGCAGCGCCTGGGCGTCCATCGGGTCCATGTCGTCGACGCCGTACAGGAGCGTCGTGTCACGGCCGTTGGCGCGCAGGGCGCGGGCGATGACGTCGAGGATGACCGGACCGCGGAGGCTGCCCACGTGGACGGTCCCCGATGGTGTCTTCGAGTCGTTGACGACCTGTGGGCCACTGACCCTGGACGCGAGCTCGTCCGCCCAGTCCATGCGACCTCCGACGACCTAGGTGATCCCGACGATCTTGTAGGTGAAGTCACCCGCAGGCACCTTCACGATGACCTTCTCGCCCTTCTTCTTGCCGAGCAGGGCGCGTCCGACCGGGCTCTCGTTCGAGATCCGGCCCTCGGCCGGCTTGGCCTCGGCCGACCCGACGATCGTGAAGCGCTCCTGGCCGTCCGGGCTCTCGACCGCGACGGTCGAGCCGATCTGGACGTGGTCGGTCGAATGGTTCTCGTCGATGATCGTGGCGTTCTTGATGAGCGCTTCGAGGGTCTGGATCCGGCCCTCGACGAACGCCTGCTCGTTCTTGGCGTCCTCGTACTCGGCGTTCTCCGACAGGTCGCCATGTTCCTTGGCGTCGTGGATCCGGTTGGCGACCTCGGGACGCTTCACCGAGACCATCTCGTCGAGCTCCGAGCGGAGCTTCTCGAGACCGTCCTTGGAGAGGTAGGTGGGCTTGTTGTTCACGGCCTCAGGCCCCCGTCTGCGGGTGGTCGGATGTGGGCAGACCGTGCTGGGCGGTCTTGGATAAAGGAAAGAACTCCAGGCATCCCGCGGCTCAGCCGCGCGCCTGAAGTTCCGACCGGGAGCGAATGGTAGCCGCGAGCCGGGAGCGTGTCAAAGGGCCTGCGACGCGCCGTCTCATCCGCCCGCGACACCCTCGGTGAGCCGCAGCAGGCGTCGCTTGACCCGCTGCAACGAACCGCGGTCGGGCATCGCGACGAAGAGCGTGTCGTCGCCCGCGATGGAGCCGGCCACCTCGGGCCAGCGCGCCCGGTCGAGGGCGGCCGCGATCGCGTGGGCGGAGCCCGGCAACGTGCGGACGACGAGCAGCAGCCCCGCCTCGTGGATCTCGACCGGCAGGTCGCCCATCAGCTTGCGCAGACGATCCTCGCCGGAGGTCTCGGCCTCGATGAGCCGCGGTGGCAACGCGTAGGCCGCGGTTCCCTCGCGGGTGACCTTGATCAGCCCCAGCTCGGCCACGTCGCGTGAGATCGTCGCCTGTGTCGTCCGGAAGCCGCGTTCGCGCAATGCCGCAGCGAGCTCCTGCTGGGTCCGGATCGGGCGTTGCTCGACGAGGTCCCGGATCGCCCGCTGCCGGAGCTGCTTCATCACCTCCACCGACCGCCTCGACCTACCCTACCGGTTGAGCCAGACGACGACGACGACCGCCGCCAGGACGAGTCGGTAGGCCACGAAGATGTCGAGCGAGCGCGTCCGCAGGTAGCGCAGCAGGAACCCGATCGCGAGCATCCCCGAGCCGAACGCGGCCAGCATCCCGACGATGAGCGGCCCGATGCTGACAGCGACGCCGGCATCGCCGGACACGAGCTTGCGGATCTCGAAGATCGCGGCACCGAGCGTGATCGGGGTGGCCATCAGGAACGAGAACCGGGCTGCCGCTTCGCGGTTCAGGCCCGCGAAGCGTGCCGCCGAGATGCTGACGCCGGACCGGCTGATGCCGGGCACCAGCGCGAGCGCCTGGGCGGCACCGATCCCGATCGAGACCGGGAACGTGACGTCGCCGACGTCCTTCGTCTGCGCACCCCAACGGTCGGCCAACCACAGGATGACCGCCCCGCCCACGAGCGTGACCGCGACCAGGCCGACGTCCCGAAAGGCGGTCTCGATCAGGTCGTTGAGGAGGAACCCGGCGATCGCCGCCGGGATGGTCGCCGCGACGAGGAGCCACGCGAGGCGGCGGTCCGGGTCGGCACGGAACGAGCGATCGCGCACGGTCGCGAGCCCGGCCGGCACCAGGCGGACCCAGTCGGCCCGGAAGTAGGCGAGCAGCGCGGCCAGCGTCCCGATATGGAGCATCACGCTGAACGCCAGCGACGTGATGAACGGGTCGGTCCAGCCGAACAGGAAGGGAACGATGATCAGGTGCCCGGACGAGGAGATCGGCAGGAACTCGGTGAGTCCCTGGACGATCCCCATGATCAACGCCTGTACGTACGTGTCCATCACCTAGGCGCCGCACCTGACGGCCGATGCCGGCGTTGCCGGCTGCGCGCGCTCGCTCACGCACCTTGGGGTGCGCTCGCTCACGTGCTCACCGGCGCCTTGGCCTCGGCTCGTCATCTGCGGCAATTCTCGGTTCGGATCGACTCGACCTAGCGGATGAACAACGGAGCGAGGACCAGGGAGATGGTCGCCAGAAGCTTGACCAACACATGAAGCGAAGGGCCGGCGGTGTCCTTGAACGGGTCGCCGACGGTGTCGCCGACGACCGCCGCGGCATGGGCGTCCGAGCCCTTCCCGAGGACGTTGCCGTCGTCGTCCTTGAGGTGCCCCGACTCGATGTACTTCTTGGCGTTGTCCCACGCGCCGCCGCCGTTGTTGAGGACCGTCGCGAGCAGGACGCCGGCGATCGTCCCGACCATCAGCATGCCGGCGACCGCCTCGAACCCGAGGACGACTCCGATCGCGATCGGGGTGCCGACGGCCACCAGGCCCGGCGCGATCATCTGGCGGAGGGCTGCCGCGGTGGTGATGTCGACGACCCGCGCATAGTCGGGTCGCTGCGTGTAGTCCATGATCCCGGGCATCTCGCGGAACTGGCGGCGGACCTCGACGATGATCGTCTGTGCGGTCGTCCCCACGGCTCGGATGGCGAGCGAGCTGAAGAAGTAGACGAGCATCGCGGCCAGCAGGGCGGCGATGAAGACGTTGACATTCGCCAGGTTGACCGAGTTGAGCACCGCGGCGCCTGGGACGCCGGCGATGAGCCGGCGACCCTCGATCAGGTTGATCTTGTCGATGTAGGCGCTGAACAACAGGAACGCCGCAAGTGACGCGGATGCGATGGCGTACCCCTTGGTCAGTGCCTTGGTCGTGTTTCCCACGGCGTCAAGGCGGTCGGTGATCTCCCGGGCGCCGGCCTCGATCCGGCTGAACTCGGCGATCCCGCCGGCGTTGTCGGTGATGGGGCCGAAGGTGTCCATGGCGAGGATGTAGGCCGTGGTCATGAGCATGCCCATCGTCGCGACCGCGGTCCCGAAGATGCCGCCGACGTCGACGCCGGTCGCGGACTTGAGGTTTGCCTGGGTGCCGAGCCAATGGCTGATGAACAGCGCCAGGCCGATGGTGATGGCGGTCACCGCGGTCGTCTCGAAGCCGACTGCGGTCCCGGAGATGATGTTCGTGGCCGGACCGGTCTTCGACGCCTCGGCGATCTCGCGGACGGGTCGGTACGAGCCCGCCGTGTAGTACTGGGTGATGTACACGAATGCAACGCTGGTCGCCAGGCCGACGATCCCCGCCGCGAAGAAGTAGGTCCAGGTCGGGAAGCCGCCGATTCCGGTCCCCCCGTTCGTGTTCATCATCACCGCGGTCGTGATCGCCAGACCGACGACCGACAGCAGGGTCGTGACCCAGTAGCCGCGGTTGAGCATGTTCATCGGGTTCTCGGTCTCGCTTCCGCGGACGAAGAAGATGGCCACGATCGTGGCCAGCAGCCCGAAGGCGCGCACGACCAGCGGGAAGAAGATCCAGGCCTGCGGGTTCGGCCAGCCGGCCGTCACTGCGATCGCGTACACCCCGACGCCGAGGATCATCGCGCCGATGTTCTCGGCGGCGGTCGATTCGAACAGGTCGGCGCCGCGGCCCGCGCAGTCCCCGACGTTGTCGCCGACCAGGTCGGCGATGACCCCGGCGTTGCGCGGGTCGTCCTCCGGGATGCCCTTCTCGACCTTGCCGACGAGGTCCGATCCGACGTCGGCGGCCTTGGTGTAGATCCCGCCACCGAGCTGGGCGAAGAGGGCGACGAACGATGCCCCGAACCCGAAGCCGACGATCAGGAACGGCGCCTCGGCGACGGTCACCTCGCCGATGAAGGTCGAGTAGAAGGTGAAGATGCCCCACACGCCGAGGAGCGAGAGTGCCACGACGAGGAAACCGGAGACGGCCCCGCCGCGCATCGCCACCTGGACCGCCTCCACGAGGCTGCGCCGGGCCGCGGACGCCGTGCGGACGTTCGCCTTCACGCTGATCAGCATGCCGATGATGCCCGACGCCATCGAGCAGGCCGCGCCGACGATGAAGGCGAACCCGGTCATGACGCCGATCGGCAGCCCGGCGAGCTTGGGCACGTCGGCGACGTCCGCGGATTCGACGATGCCGATGACGACGCCGATGACGAGCGCCCCGACGACGGCGAGGACCGCGATCGTCGAGTACTGACGTCGGATGAAGGCGACCGCCCCTTCGTAGATGGTGCCCGCCACGTCCTGCATCTCCGCCGTCCCGGTGTCGCGCGCCAGGACGTCCCGGGCGAGATACAGCGCGAACAGGATGGCGATGATGCCGGCGGGCAGGATGATCAGTTGCAGCTGACTGGCGTCCATCAGGACAGAGGGTCCTCCACCTTGGGCTGATGACCGGGTTCCGACCCGGCGCGTGGCGTGCGCCGCTCGGGTGCGGGCGACCGGGGAGCACCTGCGGGGATCCCTGGATATGCGTTCCGGGGCGGGACCTTGCAGGCCGTCGGCGAGTGTAACAAGGCGCGAGAAGTCGGGTCAAACTCGCCCGCGGGGTGCGATATGCAGCCTCCGCGAGGCCATCGGCGGGTCCCGGGCCCAGCCCCTATACTGCGCGTCTTGTGACCCGACGACCCATGCTCGGGTGTCTCTTCGAGATCGTCGAGACACTCGTTCTCACACTGATCATCTTCCTTGTCATCCAGACGTTCATCGCCCAACCGTACAAGGTCCAGCAGCAATCGATGGAGCACACGCTGGAGCCCGACCAGTACGTCCTGGTAGACAAGATCACGCCGCGCTTCGACACGTACAAGCGCGGCGATATCGTGGTGTTCAAGCCGCCGCCCGATTTCGGGTTCCAGGAGGACGACACGCCGTTCATCAAGCGCGTGATCGGCCTGGGCGGGGACACGGTCGAGATCCACGACGGGAGCGTGTTCATCAACGGCACCAAGCTCGTCGAGGACTACACCTATGCCCAGCCCGAGGAACCGGCACAGCCGACGACCGTGTCCGGTGATGAGCAGCGCTGGGTCGTCGCGGAGGGGGAGCTCTTCCTGATGGGCGACCATCGCCAGAACTCGGCCGATTCACGCACATTCGGGCCGGTCCAGGCCGACCAGGTCATCGGCCGGGCGTGGCTGCGCTACTGGCCGATCAATGTGTTCGGGATCCTCCCGACACCCACCTACCCGGAGCTGGCGCCGACCACCCAATGAGCGACCTGCCGTGAACCCGGCCCTTGCGGGGGTCGCGCTCGCGGTCGTGGTCGGAGCCGTCGTGGCCGGGTCCGCCAGGAATGCCCGCACGGCCATCTTCGGACTGGTCATCGCGATGGTCGGCGCCCCACTCCTCGCCGATCCGACGGCGGCGCCGCTGGCCCTCGCCGCTCGCCTGGTCGGGGCGGTCCTCGCCGGCTACCTGTTGTGGATCGCGGCGCGGGGCCATCACGTCCGCACCGCCGGCTCGCTCGTGGGATGGCCGACCGATGCCTTCCTCGCCGCGGCGGCCGCGATCGTCGGCTACGGCAGCCACGGGCTCGGCGCGCCGGCGGGAGGCCCGGCGTCCGCCGCCGCAGCCGGGTTCGCGCTGGCGGCCCTGTCCGTCCTGCCCATCGTCACCGGCCGCGACATCCTGCGCGTGGGGATGGGGCTGTCCCTCCTGCTGACCGGGGCCCTGCTCGTCCGGACGAGCCTCGGCGGCACGCCCGATCAGCTCGAGCAGATCCTGACCGCCGGTCTCGTGGCGACGCTCGGCGGGGCCGTCGCGATCCTGGCCGCCGCCGCGCAGGCGGACGGCCCCGACGGGTTCGCGATGAGCTCGTCGACCCCGCACCGGTCGAGCCACGGCTCGGACGCCCACCCAAACCCGCCGGCATGAGCCTGCTCGTCTTCGTCATCGTCACATTCGCGTTCGCCGGGCTGGCGATCGCCGTCCGGGGGCGGACGCCGGCGGTCACGATCATCGGCCCGGCGGGCCTCCTCGTCGCGCTCGTGGCCGCGCTGGCGATCGATCCGGACCAGGTCGTCCGGATCGGTGAGGCCGGCGTGGCGACGTCCGCCTACCTGCGGCTGTTCCTCGTCCTGGGCACGCTGGTCGGTCTCGCACTCGCGGTCGCCGGGACGGCGGCCGGCACGCGCCGCGATGCGCCGGCGGTCACCCTCGCGATCCTCGGTGCCACCGGGCTGACCCTTGGCCTCGTCGATGTCCGGGCCGCCGTGCTGGCCGCCACCGCGGGTGGGCTGTTCGGCGTGCTGGTGACGCTCCTTCCGCGCGGCGCCCGGGTCGGAGCGACCGTCGGCATCCTCGAGGCGAGGGCTGTCGTCGTGTCCGGCGCCCTGGCGATCGCCGCGACGGCGTGGTTCGGGCGCGACCTGAGCCAGCTGTCCGCCCAACCGGCCGTCTTCGGTCTGGCCTACCTGGCGTTCGGGGTGGCGGTCGCCATCCGGTTCGGGGAGATCCCGTTCCACCTCTGGGCGGCACGCCTGTCCGACGTGGTGCCCGAGACCTCACTGCCGGTCCTGACGGCCTTGGCGCCCGCGTCGCTCGCGCTCGTGGCGCTCGCCTGGGTCGACGCAGCGGTGGCCCCGCTGGCCGTCGATCTCGGCCCGGAACGAGCGATCGTGCTGGCCATCGCGCTGGCATCGATCGTCCTGGCGGGTGTCGCCGCGATCGTGCAGGAGGACATCGAGCACGTGCTTGGGTACTCCATCGTCGGCGACGCGGGCGTGGTCATCCTCGCGCTCGCGGCCCTCGACCCGGCGGCATTGGCGCCGGCCCGGATCTGGATCCTCGGGTTCGTCCTCGCGCGGAGCGCCTTCGCTGCCTGGGTGGCCGGCATCCGGGCGGGCTTCTGGACCGGCCGCGTGGCGGACCTCAGGGGCTGGGCCTTGCGCTCCCCGATCCTGGCGGTCGCCCTGATCCTGACCGTGATCGCCAGTGTCGGCTTCCCGGGACTGGCGATCTTCGAGGCGCGGGCGTCGCTGGTGGACCTCTCGATCGATCCCCGCCTGACCCTGCCCGTGCTCGTCGCCACGCTGCTGCCGCTCGGGTACTACGGGCGCCTGCTGGTCATCGGCGTGTCTCGGCCCGACCGCGCGCTGGAGCCCGCGGACGTCTGGCGCCCGCGCCTGACCCGACCCGACATCACGGCCGTGCAGAACTGGCTGCGGCTGACCTGGGACGTCAACCGGGCTTTCAGCACCGCTACGATCGCGGCGCTGCTGGCGGTCCTCGCCGTGGCCACGTCGGCGGGTGCGTTCGACGCGGCGTCGGCGGCATCCGTGCAGCCATCGAGTCGACCGCAGCCGAGCGAGCTCAACCAGCCAAGCGCCGCGGCGAGCGTGCCGCCCGGATCGCGGGCGCCGTAACAGGCCCGCGGGTCCTCATTCGTTCGGAGCGAGCACCCAGCGATCGATGTCCCGCTCGTAGTCGAGCAGCTCGGCCGGATCGAACCACAGCGCGAGCTCCGATGCGGCCGCCTCCGGGCTGTCCGAGGCGTGGACGATGTTCTGCGCTGTCTCGAGGGCGAAATCGCCACGGATCGTGCCCGGCGCCGCCTCGTGGGGCCGCGTCGCGCCATTGATCGCGCGCACGACCGCGATCGCGTTCGGGCCGTCGAGGGCGAGCGCGACGAGCGGCCCGGAGATGATGAACTCGACGAGGCCGGCGAAGAACGGCTTCTCGCGATGGGCGGCGTAGTGGCGCTCGGCATGAGCGCGGTCGACGCGGATCAGCTTGAGACCCGCGAGCTTGAGGCCCCGTTCCTCATACCGGGCGACGATCCGGCCGACCAGCTGGCGCTGGACGCCGTCGGGCTTGACGAGGACGAGGGTTCGTTCGGTGCCTGGCATGTCTACCTTGGGTACGGTCGGGCTGGACGCGCGGGATTGTATCGGATGGGCCGGTCTGGTCAGCCGATCGCGGTCACGCCGGTCTCGCCGGTCCCGGCTGGCGGGTCGGCGACGGCGGCCGTCTGCGCCAATTCGTCCGTTGGCTCCGTATCGTCGGCGGGTTGCGGGCCCCCGGCGAGGGCGTCGGTCTCGATCGCGCCGACGGCGTCGGTCTCGATCGTGGCCTCGGTGTCGATCGCGTCGTCGGATCCGGTCGGGTCGTCGCCATCCAGACCGGCCTCGCTCTGGATACCCGGATTCTCGTCCAGCGCGGTCGACTTCTGGCGCGCCCGGGATCTGCGTTCCGGGAGACCGCCCTGCGCGGCGACGGCGTACGCCTGCGCCGCGCTCGTCTCGTGGCCCGCCAGGCGGTAGGCATCGCCGCGGACGATCGACAGGCTGGCGCTGCGAGCGCCCTCCGTGGCCTCGAGCACCGCCGGCGCGAGGGCCGGCGCGACGCGCAGGGCGAGCCCGAAATGAAGCGCGGCCTGGTCGTGGGCCCCTGCCACGAGCGCGGCCCGACCCGCGTCGAGCTCGGCCGCCGGATCTGGCGCGGGCATGGCCGCCGGCTCGATCGCGGCCTCGCCGTCCCAGAACCCGAGCATGACCGGCGCCGCGGTCGAGGCTTCGCGGACACGTTCGGGCGCGGCCCGGTCGTGGCCGGCCGGTACGGTCTCCTCCGGACGCATCGGGAGCTCCGGCTCGCGATCGAACAGGGTCGGGGCGGTCGGCGGCGGCTCTGCGCCATCGGCTGGCCAGACGCTCGAGCGCGGCATCCCCGCGAAGATCATGTCGATGCCGGCGCCGAGAGCGGCCAGCACCCGGGCGGCCAGGCGTCTCGCCTCGGTCGGGCGTCCGACGGCCGCCGCGGCCTCCGCGGCGATGACCAGGGCGACGATGGCGCCGTCCTCATCCCGGAGCGCCGCATTCGCCGCCTCGCCCGCCCCGAGCAGGTCGCCGGTCCGCCAGCGGACCTCGGCCAGGTCCACGAGGCTGCGCGTATCGAGCAACCCGAGACCGGCCATCGTCTCGAGCTCGACCCGCGCCAGGGCCAGCGCGCCGAGCCGCAGATGCGCATGGGCGAGGACCGATTCGACCGTCTGGGCCGGCCTCGGAGCGGGCCTGGCGAGAGTCGGCGTGGCGGTCACGACGGCAACCGCAGACGCGGCTCGAGGCCGCGCAGGTAGCGTGCTGGGGCGACCGCGGCGAGTCGCATGACATCGTCGCGGAACAGCCGGGCCGCCAGCTCCTGGACGGCCGGCGAATCGACTGCCTCGACCGCGGCGAGCGCCTCCTCGAGGGTGAGGACCCGGTCGTGGAGCGCCTCCTGTCCGCCGATCCACGACGCGACATGGCGGGTGTCGTCCATGCGCAACTCGAGACCGCCGGACAGGTAGCGCTTCGCCTTGGTCAGCTCCGCCTCGGGGACCGCCACGTCGCGAAGCCTGGCGAGCTCGGCGAGGATCGCCTCGAGCGCGGCCGGAAGACTCGCCGGATCGACCCCGGCCGACACTTCGAGGGCGCCGGCATCCGCGTAGTCGACCAGCCCCGACGACACGTCGTAGGCCAGCCCGAGCTCCTCGCGCACCGACAGGAAGAGACGGCTGCTCATGCCGTCCCCGAGGACGGCGTTGAGGACGGCCAGCGTCCAGCTGTCCGGATGGTCGCGGTGGAGGGCCGGCACGCCCAGGCAGATCTGCGCCTGGCTCGTGTCCCGGCGTCCGGTCCGCAGCCGCGGCCCGGCCGGCAGGGTCGGCGCCGGCGCGTACCCTGGAACGACACCGTTGCCGGTCCCGAATGCGGTCGCCGCGAGGGCGGTCGCCTCGGCATGCCCCAGGTCGCCGACCACGGCCACGACCGTGTTGGCCGGGCGGTAGGCGCTCCGCCAGAACTCGTGGATCGCGCTCGCCCGCAGCCCGGCGATATCGGCCTCCTCTCCGCAGATCTCGCGGCCGAGCGGTCCGTCGCCGAACATCGCGGTCTGGAACAGGATCTGGCAGTACTCCGACGGGTCGTCGAGATAGGAGCGGATCTCCTCGATGATGACCGCGCGTTCGCTCTGGATGTCGGCCTCATCGAGCCGCGGACGCACGATGAGCTCGCCGACGACATCCATGGCGCGCGCCGTCTCCCGTCGCGGGACACGGACCCAGTAGACCGTCGATTCGCGGTCCGTCGCGGCGTTGAACGAGCCGCCGACGCCCTCGATCGCCTCGCTGATGGAGCGGGTCGACGGATAGGCGGTCGTGCCCTTGAAGGTCAGGTGCTCCATGAAGTGGGCGACACCGATCTGGCCGGCGGTCTCCAGGCGCGAGCCGGCCAGCACGTACGCGGCGATGGAGACCGAGCGCGCCGACGGGAGCCGGGCGCTGATCACGCGGGGCCCGGCAGGCAGCGCGGTCCGTTGGAACATCGCAGGCGATGGTACCGGATTGCCGCTGGTGCACCCCGCCGCGAGCGCGAAAGGGCCGAGAGTCCCTGTACCGAGCGATCGCGCGCGGGCTATCCTTGGCCGACCGCTTGGGAAACCGTGCGGCGCGCCCCCCCCGCGCTGCGTAGCGCGCTGATGTCACTCCGTCCGACCCCTTTCGGACGTCCGTCGAGGAGGAGACAACCATGGCCGCCTCGCGCTCCAGACTGCTGCCGCTGCTGGCGACAGCCGTGCTCATCTTCGGTGCCTGCAGCTCGACGGCGACGTCGAGCGGCTCCGGCGCCGCATCCGCCAGCTGTGCCGGGACCGGCGCCCAGGGAGGCGCGAACCTCCAGATCCCCGACGTCGAGTCGGGCAAGTTCAACGTCGCGATGGTCCTCATCGGACCGCACGACGACGGCGGCTGGAGCCAGGCCCACTACGAGGGCCTCCAGTACCTGTGCCAGAACATGCCCGGGTCGCACATCGCCTATATCGAGAACGTCCCTGAAGGCGCCGATTCCGAGCAGGTCTTCCGGAGCCTGTCGCGGAAGGGCTTCAACTTCATCGTCGGGACCTCGTTCGGCTACATGGATCCGATGGAGACCGTGGCCAAGGAGTTCCCGGCCATCACCTACCTGCACCTGACCGGCTACAAGTCGAACGGCACGAACTTCGGCAACTTCTTCGGCGCCGTCGAGGACATGAAGTACCTGGCCGGGATGCTTGCGGGATCCCGAGCCACGAAGGACAACAACCCGAAGATCGGCTACATGGCGACCTTCCCGATCCCGGAGGAACTGCGCCTCGGGAACGCGATCATGCGCGGCGTCAAGCAGACCTGCCCGACCTGCACGATGGACGTGCGGTTCATCCAGACGTGGCACGACCCGCAGGGAGAGCGGACCGCCGCCGACTCGCTGTTCGACGCCGGCGCCGATGTCGTGTTCACCGGCGCGGACACGCCGGCGGTCGCGGATTCGGCCAAGGCCAAGGGCAAGTGGGCGGTCACCTACGACCATCCCAGCTCGTGCAAGAACGACGCCTGCCTGACCGCGCCGTACTGGATCTGGGGTCCGGAGTACGTCCGCATCGCCAAGCAGGTCCAGGCCAAGACCTACAAGGCCGGCTACGAGTACTTCGACGCCGACTCCAAGGCGATGGGCCTGTTCGGCTTCATGGACGGCCAGACCCCGCAGAAGGGCGTGGCCGAGCTGCCGGCAGCCGACCTGCAGAAGGTCAAGGACACCCTGGCCAAGATGCTGGCCGGCCAGTTCGGCCGGTTCGACGTCTTCGCCGGGCCGATCAAGGACAACACCGGCAAGGAGCTCCTCGCCGCGGGCTCCAAGCTCCAGCAGTCGGACCTCGACCAGTTCCCGCCCGGCGCCCCCGGCAACGCCTGCAAGGTCTGCATGTACTGGTGGAACGACGGGATCAAGAGCGCCCTGCCACCGCTCTCCTGAGCGCGATCCGATGAGGCCCGCGAGCGACGCTCGCGGGCCTGCTCCTACCTCCGAAGGGACCGGATGACCGCAGCGCCGCCTGTGCCCGCACTCGAGGCGCACGGCATCGTCAAGACCTTCCCGGGCGTCGTCGCCAACGACCACGTCGACTTCGACGTGCGTCCCGGCGAGATCCACGCGCTGCTCGGCGAGAACGGTGCGGGCAAGAGCACGCTGATGAACATCCTGGCCGGGCTGTACCGGCCCGACGCCGGCGAGCTCCGGCTGGACGGCACGCCGGTCACCTTCGGCTCGCCGCGCGAATCGATCGCCGCGGGCCTCGGGATGGTCCACCAGCACTTCACACTGGTGCCGTCGCAGACGGTCACCGAGAACGTCCTGCTCGGCCTGGCGCAGCCGCGCTTCTGGCTGCGGCCGGGCCGTTGGGAGGCCGAGATCGGCGAGCTCGCCGCGAGGTTCGGGCTGCACGTCGATCCGTCGGCCAAGATCTGGCAGCTGTCCGTGGGCGAGCAGCAACGCGTCGAGATCCTCAAGCTGCTGTATCGCCAGGCACGGATCCTCATCCTCGACGAGCCCACGGCGGTGCTCGCACCGCAGGAGATCGACGACCTGTTCCGGACGCTGCGGTCGATGACCGCCGACGGCCGCAGCATCGTGTTCATCAGCCACAAGCTCGGCGAAGTCATGGCCATCGCGGACCGGATCACGGTCATGCGACGCGGCAAGGTCACGGCTGCCGCCCTCGCACCCGGCGAGACCTCGACCACGGACCTCGCCCGGAGGATGGTCGGTCGCGACGTCCTCGAGGTGGTCGAGCGGACGGCCCAGGAGCCGGGCGAGGTCGTGCTCTCGGTCCGCGACGTGACCGCCGACAACGATCGTGGACTGCCTGCTCTGCGCGGGGTCTCGCTCGACGTCCGCGCGGGTGAGATCGTGGGCATCGCGGCGGTGGCCGGCAACGGGCAGGGTGAGCTGGCCCAGGTGATCGCGGCCCTGCGGCCGTGCCGAGGCAGCGTGCTGATCGCCGGCGACGAGGTCGCGAACCGCCCGGTCGGCAATGCCATCCGGCACGGCATCGCGCTCGTACCGGAGGACCGGACCGGTGTCGGGACCGCCCCGAACCTGTCGATCGTCGACAACCTGATCATGAAGCGCTACAGCCACCCTCCGCTCGCGCACGGGTGGTTCCTCGACGACACGGCGGCACGCGTGCTCGCGAGCGGGCTCAAGGACGAGTACGACATCGCCGCGCCGTCGATCGACACGGAGGCGAGGCTCCTCTCCGGCGGCAACCTCCAGCGCCTGATCTTCGCGCGTGAGATCGATTCGGGACCGCGCGTGATGATCGCTGTCCAGCCGACGCGCGGACTCGACGTCGGGGGGATCGAGGTGGTCCATCGGGTCCTGCTCGAGCGGCGGGCGGCCGGGGTCGCGATCGTCCTGATCTCCGAGGAACTCGACGAGATCCTGTCGCTGTCGGATCGCGTGGTGGTCATGTTCGAGGGCCGGATCGTCGGCTCGTTCCCGGTCGAGGAGACCGACATCGGGACGATCGGCCTGCTGATGACCGGCGGGTCCGTGACCACCGCCGGCGAGGCCGCCCCGGCCGAGGCCCCGACCGCCGGAACGGCCGACGCGTGACCCTCCACCTCGAGCCACGGACGACGGTGCCGCGCTGGCTTCCCGCGGTCGTGACCCTCGCCGCGCTGGTCTTCGCCTTCCTCGTGAGCGGCTTCATCATCTGGCTGGTCGGCGGCGACCCGGTCCGCTCGTTCACCCACATCGTGGTCGCGGCGTTCGGCAGCGTCGGGGTCATCAGCGACACGATGGTCAAGGCGACGCCGCTGATCCTGACCGGCCTGGCCTGCGCGCTCGCGTTCCGGATGCACCTCTGGAACATCGGCGCCGAGGGCCAGTTCCTGCTCGGAGCATGGGGCGCCAGCGCCATCGTCCTGGTGCCGATCTTGCCGGCCGGAACGCCGGCGATCGTGGTGATCCCGGCGATGATGGTCGCCGGTGCCGCCGCCGGCGGGGTGTGGGGGTTCATCCCCGGGATCCTCCGGGCACGGCTCGGGGTGAGCGAGATCATCACCACCCTGATGCTCAACTACGTGGCCCTGTTCTGGGTCCAGTACTGGGTCTTCGGGCCGTGGAGCGAGGGCGGCTTCCAGCAGACCCACCCGTTCCCGCCCGAGGCGTGGCTGCCGCGCCTGACCGACTTCTCGGAATCGTTCCCGATCCTCGCCGGGCTCACCGTCCACCTGGGCCTCATCTTCGGCATCGTCGTGGCCACGATCATGTGGATCGCGCTGGAGCGCACGCGCTGGGGATACGAGATCCGGCTCATCGGCGACAGCCCCAGGGCCGCCCGCTACGCCGGCATCGACATCGCGCGCAAGATCGTCGTCGTGTTCGTGATCTCCGGCGCGCTCGCCGGCCTCGGCGGGATGAGCGAGGTCGGCGGGGTCGTGCACCGGCTGCAGGACCACATCTCGCCTGGCTACGGGTTCACCGCGATCATCATCGCCTACCTCGCGCGGTTCGGACCCTTCCGGGTCATCATCGCCTCGATCCTGTTCGGGGCGCTCATCCTCGCCGGACGGGAGATCCAGCCGTCCGGGGTCCCGGCGATGATCCAGGGCATCATCCTGTTCTCGCTGATCGGCGGCGACGTGCTCATCCGCTACCGCGTCCGCTTCGAGCGCCGACGGCTGGCGACCGCCTGATGGACCTGACCAACATCCTGGCGGCGGGCGTCGCGAGCGGCACGATCCTGCTCTTCGCCGCGATCGGCGAGATCTTCGCCGAGCGGAGCGGCGTCCTCAATCTCGGCGTCGAAGGGATGATGCTGTTCGGCGCGGTCGCCGCCTTCTCGGTGACCGCCTCGACCGGCAATCCGTGGCTCGGGGTCGTGGTGGCGATGCTGGCGGGGGGCCTGCTGAGCATGGTCCACGCCGTGATGACGATCACGTTCCGGGCCGACCAGGTCGTGTCGGGCCTGGCGCTGACGTTCCTCGGCACCGGGCTAGCCCGGGTCCTCGGTGAGGGACTGTCCAGCGCGGGCGAGATCACGCTCCTGCCGCGGCTGACGATCCCGGTCCTGTCGGACGTGCCGCTGCTCGGACCGATCTTCCTGACCGACCAGAGCATCCTGTGCTACGTCGGGTACATCCTCGTGCCGGTCGCCTGGATCTGGATCGCCCGGACGCGACCGGGTCTCCACCTGCGCGCGGTGGGCGAGGCGCCGGCGGCGGCCGACGCCCAGGGTATCGGCGTCTATGCCACGCGCTACGCGTACGTGTTCATCGGCGGGATGCTGGCCGGCCTGGCCGGCGCGGCCATCACGATCGCGATCTCGCCGGGCTGGTTCGGCGACCAGACGGTCAACGGACGCGGCTGGATCGCGGTCGGGCTCGTCATCTTCGCGCAGTGGAGCCCGCTCCGCGCCGCGTTCGGCGCCCTGCTGTTCGGGGCGATCTTCCGGTTCATCCTCGACATCCAGGGCGTCGACATCATCCTCGGCGTCGAGAACCCGTTCCAGGCCGGCCGCTCGGCGACGTTCTTCCTCGCGATGCTCCCCTACCTGCTGGTCATCCTGGTCGTCGTCGTCGGCTCGCGCGAGGCCGTGCGCAAGCGGGTCGGCGCGCCGGCCGCCCTCGGCCGGCCGTACGTGCGAGGCGAACGCGGGGTCTAGTCCTCGTCGGCGCTGACGTCGAGGCCCTGCAGCTCCATCTGGACGAAGTCGCTCGTGTCGAAGGCGAGCTGGCGCGGGGCGAACGGCGATTCGTGGGCGGCTTCAGGGCCGATCGGCGCGAACTCGACGACGACCCGCTCGTCGCCCTGGACGAGCGCGTAGACGAGCAGCTGGTCGGGGCGCGTCTCGAACTCGAGGTGCTCGAACGAGTCGATGTTGAGGGTGATCGCCAGCGGGGTGAAGTAGGTCGATACGTCGTCGCTGTCGACGACGATCCGCTCCATCCAGCCGGTCCCGCGGGCGACCACCTCGCGACCGCGCAGGTAGCGATACGACACGGTCTGCTTGAGCAGGGGCCGGAGCAGGTGGAGCATGTCCGTGCGGCTCGTCACGACGCCCTGGTTGACGAAGAACTTGGCGGGGGGCGGGCTGGACACCCGGCGTCTCCTCGGTGGGCGGAGGGGGACGGACGCTGGCGATGGTACCGCACGGCGGCCGCCGCGAGGACCCCGAATCGACGCCCCCGAACGGTCGCGGCCGGCGGCCGGCGGCGAGCGGCCCGCCCCACTTGGTCCGCACGACCGCCCGCGTATCATCCTCCCCATGCTCCTCGCCCTCGACATCGGCAACACGAACGTCTCGATCGGCGTCTTCCGCGCCGGCGCGCTCCTCGCCACGCGGCGCGCGGCCACGGACCCGCGCGCGACGACCGACGAGCTGGAGCTGCTGCTCGACGGCCTGCTGCGCCTCGACGGGATCGCGCTCGCCGACCTCGACGCGATCGCCCTGGCGTCGGTCGTGCCGGCGATGACGGCCGGGATCGAATCGGTCGCCGCGCGTCACGATCGTCCCATCATGGTGGCCGGTCCGGGCACGCTGCCGCTGGCGATCCGGGTCGACCGGCCCGACGACGTCGGCGCCGACCGCCTCGTCAACGCGCTCGCCGCGGGCCGGCTCCACGGCACGCCGGCCGTCGTCGTGGACTTCGGGACCGCGACCACGCTCGACTGCATCGCCGCCGACGGGGCGTATGTCGGCGGGGCCATCGCGCCGGGGCTCGAGCTCGGCCTCGAGGCGCTCGCGGCGCGGACCTCCAAGCTGCCACGGATCGAGCTGCGCGCGCCGGACCGGGCGATCGGGCGGGACACCGTGACGGCCATGCAGGCCGGCACGATCTTCGGCTACCAGGCACTCGCCGCCGGCCTGCTCGAGCGGGTCCGGCGCGAGCTGGCCGATGCCAGCGGCGTCACGCCGGCCGACGTCAAGGCGATCCTCACTGGCGGGCTGTCGGCCGCGCCGTGGGCCCGTGCTCTCGACGGCATCGACGCGATCGACCCGGACCTGACGCTCAAGGGCCTCGCGATCCTCCATGCCGAGGTCGGTGGTGGCGAGCCGCTCGAACTGGGCCTGACGTGAGCGAGCGCCTCGCGGGACGCCTCGTCGGGCTGGGGGTCACCGGCTCGATCGCGGCGTACAAGGCCGTCGAGCTGCTGCGCCTGTTGCGCGCCGAGGGCGCCGACGTGGCCGTGATGCTCACCCCGAGCGCGGCCCGGTTCGTCGGGCCGCTGTCGTTCGCGGCGCTGTCGCGCCACCCGGTCGAGACCGAGCTGCTCGACCTCCTGCCCGACGGCCGGATCGGCCACATCGTCCTGGGCGACACGGCCGACGTCATCGTCGTCGCGCCCGCGACCGCGCACTGGCTGGGCGCCATGGCCAACGGCCTGGCGGGCGACGTGGTGACCGCCACCTGCCTCGCCACCTCGGCGCCGGTCGTGATCGCCCCGGCGATGGACGGGCACATGTGGACCCATCCCGCGACCGTCGCCAATGTCACGCGACTGCGGTCCTACGGCTACGCCGTCGTCGAACCGGACACCGGCGCGCTCGCGTCCGGGCAGTCCGGCGTGGGGCGCCTCGCCGAGCTGCCGGCCATCGTGGACGCCGTCGTCGCCGCGCTCGGGGGACGGCCCGTCCGCCAGCCGGACCCGGCGGCGCGACCACCGGTCGTCGCGCCGGCGCGCGATGCCGACCTTGCCGGCCGCCACATCGTGGTCACCGCCGGCGGCACGCGTGAGGCGATCGACCCGGTGCGCTTCATCGGCAACCGCTCGACCGGGAAGATGGGCGTCGCGATCGCCGAGGCGGCGCTCGACCGGGGCGCCCGCGTGACGCTCATCGCCTCGAATGTCGAGGTACCGATGCCCGACGGCGCGACCGTCGTGCGGGCCGGCTCGACGGCCGACCTCAATGCGGCGCTGCTCCGGGTCATCCAGGCGCACGACGGGTCGGCCGGGTTCGACGCCCTGGTGATGGCGGCGGCGGTCGCGGACTTCCGGCCGATGGAGCCCGCTCGGACCAAGCTGGCCCGTGCCGATGCGCTCACGATCCGGCTCGAATCGACGCCGGACCTGCTCGAGGAGATGGCGATGATCGCCCACGGGCTCGACAGCGACGGCGCCCCGACCCGCGAGCCGATCCGCCCCCTCCCCGTCCTTGTCGGGTTCGCCGCCGAGACCGGTTCGCTCGAGCGCGCCGCGCAGAAGCTCCGCCGCAAGCACGTCGACCTGCTGGTCGCCAACGACGTCGCCGAGGCCGGCTCGGGCTTCGGCACGGACACGAACCGGGTCTCGATCCTGTCCGCCGACGGCTCGCGCGAAGACCTCCCGCTCCAGTCGAAGCGGGCGGTCGCCGAGCGGCTGCTCGATCGGGTCGCGGTCGCGCTGGACGCGCGCGATGCCGCCGCGCAGACTATCGGGACGACCGAGCCCCAACGGGAGCCTGCATGAGCGCCACCTCAGACAACGTCCGCCGCACGACCATCTCGGACATCGCCCGGCTGTACGCCGAGGGCACGCGGATCGCGATGCTGACCGCGTACGACTATCCGATCGCGCGCCTGCTCGACGAGGCCGGGATCCCGATGATCCTCGTCGGCGACTCGCTCGGCCAGGTCATCCTCGGCTACGAGACGACCGTGCGCGTCACGATGGACGAGATGGTCCACCACACGAAAGCGGTCGTCCGCGGCACGTCGCGCGCCCTGATCGTGGCCGACATGCCGTTCCTGACGTACGCCACGCCAGCGGAGGCCATCGACAACGCCGGGATCTTCATGCGCGAGGCCGGCGCCCAGGCGGTCAAGGTCGAGGGTGGCGTGCGGACGGCTCGCGTCATCGAGGCGCTCGTCCGGGCCGGCATCCCGGTCATGGGCCACATCGGACTGACGCCGCAGTCGATCAACGGGATCGGCAAGGTCCGGGTCCAGGGCAAGACCCGTGACCAGGCGCGTTCGCTCATCGCCGACGCGCTCGCGGTCCAGGAAGCGGGCGCCTTCAGCATGGTCCTCGAACTGATGCCGGAGCAGCTGGCGACGGCGGTCACCGAGCGGCTCCACATCCCGACGATCGGGATCGGGGCGGGCGCCGGGTGCAGCGGCCAGGTCCAGATCGTCACCGACCTCATCGGCCTGGGCGACTTCATCCCGAAGCACGCCAGGCCGTACCTCCACGTCGGGGAATCCATCCGCGAGGCCGCCGCGGCCTACCTCGCCGACGTCACCGCCGGGACGTTCCCGGGACCCGAGCAGACCGTCCGCATGGACGACGCGGTGCTCGACGAGGTCCTCGGGCGCGGCGCGTCCGACCGGGCCGCCGGGTCGATCCCGGTCGGGGGCATCCCGCTCGATCGCGACCTCTAGCCCTCGGGCTCGCTTGACCCAGGTCGTCCGAACCCGCGCCGAGCTTCGCGACGCCCTCGCCGCGGTGCCGCGCCCGGTCGGGCTCGTGCCGACGATGGGTTGGCTCCATGAGGGCCACCGCGCGCTGATGCGCCAGGCGCGCGCCTCGGACGCCATGACGGTCGTGTCGATCTTCGTGAACCCGCGCCAGTTCAACGTCGCGGCGGACTACACCCGCTACCCGCGCTCGGAGGCGCGCGACCTCGCCATCTGCGAGTCGGAGGACGCCGACATCGTCTTCGTCCCGGACGTCATCGAGATCTATCCGCCCGGCTTCGACACCGTCGTCACGGTGGGGGCCGTGGCGCGCCCACTCGAGGGCGCCGCGCGACCCGGTCATTTCGACGGCGTCGCCACGGTCGTCGCGATCCTGTTCGACCTGGTCGGCGCCGATCACGCCTACTTCGGCCAGAAGGATGCCCAGCAGGTGATGGTCATCCGCCAGATGGCGCGCGACCTCGCCATCGCGACCGAGGTCGTCGCCTGCCCGACCGTTCGCGAGCCGGACGGGCTCGCCCTCTCCTCGCGGAACGTCCACCTGACGGCCGGGCAGCGCGCCGCGGCCCCGGTCCTCCACCGGGCGCTGATGGCAGCGTGCCGGCGCTGGGAGGCCGGCGAACGCTCGGGCGAGGCACTCCGGGCGGCCATGCGCGCCGAACTCGGGCGCGAACCCCTCGCCGAGGTCGACTACGTCTCGGTGGCCGACGGCACGAGCCTCGCCGAGCTCGAGCGGGTCGACGGGCCGGCGCTGCTGTCGCTGGCGGTCCGCTTCGGGACGACGCGCCTGATCGACAACGAGCCGCTGGGCGCGCGCCCCTCCGCGAGTTGACGGCCGGTGATCGCCGGCCGGCGGATCTTCGTCGCCTATCTCGTCTACTTCGCGGCACTCGGCGCGTCGTTCCCGTACCTGCCGGTCTACTACCGCGAGCTGGGCCTGGGCCTGACCCGGATCGGCGTCCTGACCGCGATCCAGGCCGGCGTCCAGCTCGTCCTGGCCCCGGTCTGGGGCGGTCTCGCCGACCGGTTCCCCCGGTCGCGCGCGACCCTGCCGCTGGCCGCGCTCGTGGCGACGGCCGGCGCCACGATCCTGTTCCGGGCCGCCGACTTCAGCGGCGTACTCGCCGGGTCGCTCATCCTCTACGGCGGGCTGTCGGGGATCGGCCCGACGCTCGACGCCCGGACGCTCGAGACGCTCGGACCGGAGCGCCGTGGCCGGTTCGGACAGGTCCGCGCGTTCGGGTCGCTGGCGTTCGTGCTGGCGACCCTCGGGGTCGGCTTCGTGCTCGACGCCCAGGGCGCGCAGGCGCTGTTCTGGGTCTACCTGCCGTTCCTGCTGGCGACGGCCGCGGTGACGGCGGCGATCCCGCGGCGCGGCAGCGGCACGACGCGGTCGGTCAACCTCCTGCGCGGCGCGGGCGCGTTCCTGGCCAGGCCCGGGATGGTCCTGTTCTTCAGCGGGTTCACCGTCGTCTGGGCGGCGCTTGCTGCGATGAACGCGTTCTTCTCGATCCAGATCGTCGCGCTCGGCGGCAGCCCGGGGCTGGTCGGGATCGCGTGGTCGTTCGGGGCCTTCATCGAGGTCCCGTTCATGTATGCGTTCCCGCACATCGGAGCGCGCTTCGGGACCGAGCGACTCGTCGTCATCGGCTCGCTGGCCTTCGCGCTGCGGGGCGTGCTGGCGGCGCTCATCGCGGACCCGGTGGCGCTGATCCTGGTCGCCCCGCTCGAGGGGATCGGGTTCACCTGCGTGTTCGTCGGCGGCGTGACGGTCGTCGCGGCGCGCGCTCCGGCCGGGCTCGGGGGGACCGCGCAGGGCCTGTTCTCGGCGAGCGCCGGACTGGCCACGATCCTCGGCTCGATCGGCGGGGGGACGGTGGCGGGGGCCCTCGGGATCCCCGGGCTGTTCGCGATCTGCGCATCGGTCGGGCTGGTCGGGACGGGCATGCTCGCGATCGCCCTGCTGCGACCGCCATCACCGGAGACCCGGCGCGTGGCAGCAGCGTAGGCGGCGCCGGCGGCCGAAGGGCGGCGTCAGCACGCTCGCCCGACCTCGTCGAAGCGCGCCTCCTCGGCCACCTCGAGGACGCGGTCGATGGACAGGTACTCCCAGAGCAGCGCCTTGATCTCGGCGATCTTGCCCGCGTCGGCCGGGTGCGTCTTGACCAGCAGGTCGTGGATCTCGGAGGCGACCCGGTAGGTGTCCTCCGGGACGATCGTGGCGAACAGGTCCGCCGCGCGGATCGCATCGAGGACGGCGGCGTTCGGTCGATAGCCGCCCGTCAACACGAGCCCGAGCGCGCCCTCACCCCCGTCCGATCCGTCGTTCCGCGCATCGACGATGGCGCGGATGACGTCGTTGCGATCACCCGGGACGATGACCAGGCTGCGCGGCCCGATGCGCTGCAGCATGTGCTCGGGCTCCATCGCCCCGATGGCGATGCCGCCAATGACCCCGTCAAGGTCAGGTCCGGCGTGGATGGTCTTGCCGTGGACGCCTTCGAGGACCATCGCCAGCGTCGGGTTCGACAGGATCGGGCGGTACGGCAGGACGCCCAGCAGCGGGATCCCGTAGCCGGCCAGGCCACGCTCCAGCGTCCTGGCGAGCCCGGGCTTCGCGTCGAGATCGACCTTGTTGACGATCGCCCCGGCGACCCTGACCCCGTGGCGTTCGAACAGGGCGGCGTTGAGCACGATCTCGTCGATCGGCCGGCCCACGCCGCCCTCGGAGACGATGACCGCCGGTGCGCCCAGCATCGCCGCGACTGCCGCGTTCGAGAGACCGATGACACCGCCGACACCGGCGTGCCCGGTGCCCTCGATGAGCAGGATCTCGCGATCCGCGAAGGCCCCGTGGGCGGACCTGATGCGGGCCGGCAGGTCCTCGACGACATGCCCCTCGATGTACGCCTGGGTGAAGCCGCGCGGGATGTGGACCGGGCTCATCTGGCGGAGCGGCTCGCGCAGCCCGAAGACATGCTTCATCAGTACCGCGTCCTCGTCGGCCGGGACCCCTTCCTCGATGATCGTGCGCTGGCCGACCGGCTTCAGGAAGCTCGCCGACAACCCGCGCCGCTGGAACCCGTCGAGCACGCCGAGGCTGACCGTGGTCTTGCCCCGGTTCTGCCCTGTCGCGGCCAGATACACGTGACGCATCTACTGGCACCCTCCCCGGTCGATCAGCACGCGCGCTCCGAGGTCCGGGGCGGAGCTCCGCGACGCCATCGGCCCGAAGATTTCAGCTGCGACTGGCGGTCTTGCGCTCGATGAGCTGGATCGCGTCGCGCAGCCGGGCGAGCGTCTCGGCCTCCACGGCGTCCGGCTCGAGATACGGTCCGAGGCGCTCCATGATGTCCGCCACGAGGCTCAGGAAGACGCTCGCGTCGGCCACGAAGAACTGCGGCTCGTTGTTGTAGCGGACCAGCGTGAGGCGGCCCTGCAGGACGCGGCGATCCTCCACGTGCGCGATCTGGGTCGCGAAGTTGTGGCCCTGGATGCCGTCCGGGTTGTTGAGGAAGTTCAGGGCGTTGTCGATGGCCAGCCCGAAGCGCGCGCGCCAGGCCACCAGCCGTTCGTGGACTTCGGTCGGGATGCGCACCTCGGCGACCTCGTCGAACACCTCCGGCGCCACGGTCAGCAGCCCGACCAGCGTCGTCCCGGCGCGCGGCCCGAGCATCACCTGGAGGCTGCGCTCGAGGGTGAACACCTCGGAGTCGAAGCGCGGGCTGGTGATGACGTCGGTCAGCAGGTCCTCGACGTTGTCGAGCACGCCCGGCTCGGCCACGGCGTTGGACAGGTGGAGGATCTCCTCCTTGAACAGGAACTTCTCTTCGTGATCGAGCATGCCGGCGATGGTAGCACCGGGCCGGGCCGCCGCCACCCGGGCCGGTCAGGCGGCCAGGATCTCGCGGCGATGACCCCCACGAACGAAGCCCCGGTCGACGACCGGGGCTCGTGCTGTCGGGGACGGTCGGCCTACGGATAGAGGCCGCGCATCGCCATGGCGTCGGCGACGCGCTCGACCGCGAGCAGGTAGGCCGCGGTCCGCATGTCGCAGTCGTCGCGCTTGGCGATGGCGAGCGTCTCGCCGAAGGCCTTGACCATGATGACCCGGAGCTTCTCGTTGACGATCGACTCGGTCCAGTGGTCGCGGTTCAGGCCCTGGACCCACTCGAAGTAGCTGACGGTCACGCCGCCCGCGTTGCACAGGATGTCCGGGACCATGAACACGCCGTTGCGGGCGAGGATGATGTCGGCATCGGGCGTGGTCGGGCCGTTGGCGGCCTCGGCCACCATCCGGGCCTTGACGCGGCCGGCGTTCCGCTCCGTGATCTGGTTCTCCAGCGCGGCCGGGATGAGGATGTCGCAGTCGACCTCGAGGATCTCGGCGTTGGTCACGTCGGTCGCGCCGGGGAAGCCCTGGACGGTCCCGTGCTCGGCCTTCCAGGCGACGACCTTGGCGACGTCGAGCCCCGCGGGCCGATGGATGCCGCCGGTCGAGTCGGAGACGGCGACGACGGTCGATCCCTCGTCGGAGATCAGCCGGGCGGCGATCGAGCCGGCATTGCCGAAGCCCTGGACCGCGACGCGGGTCTTGGTCAGGTCCATCCCGAGGTGGCGGGCGGCCTCGACGATCGTGTAGACACAGCCGCGGGCCGTCGCTTCGTTGCGACCCTCGGAGCCGCCGAGGCTGATCGGCTTCCCGGTGACGACGCCCGGGACCGTGTAGCCGGCATGCATGGAATAGGTGTCCATCATCCAGGCCATGATCTGGGCGTTCGTGTTGACGTCCGGCGCAGGGATGTCTTTCTCGGGTCCGACGAGGACCTCGATCTCGGTGAAGAAGCGGCGGGTCAGACCCTCCAGCTCCTTCTGGCTGAGCTGCTTCGGGTCGACGATGACCCCGCCCTTGCCGCCGCCGTACGGGATCCCGACGACCGCGCACTTCCAGGTCATCCACATGGCGAGGGCCTTGACCTCGTCGAGCGAGACGTCCTGGTGGTAGCGGATGCCGCCCTTGGCAGGCCCGCGACCGAGGTTGTGCTGGACGCGGTAGCCGGTGAAGACCTGGACCGACCCGTCGTCCATGTGGACGGGGAAATGGACGGTCAACTCACGACGGGGCTCACGCAGGACGCGGCGCATGCCCTCGTCCATTCCCAGGCGGTCGGCGGCGAGATCGAACTGTCGCTGAGCGACTTCCCAGGCGGAGATCCGCGCAGTGACGTGCTCGGTGGTCATGGAATGGGATCCTCACGTGTCGTGCGGCCAGTCGACCGCGGTCGGTTCGAGCCGTCTTCCGGACGACCCCACGGAGCGCGCTGCCGGGCCCTGACGGACCCGATCGGTGGCTGGCGCGCGTCTTCTCTGCAACGCGAGTATAGCCGCGGTCGGCCCACTCGCGCCTCCTCGATGGTACCGGTCGGCAAGGTTATCGCAACCTTGTCGCAACGTGCGTTGGGGCGGGCCCCGAGGCACCTGGGCCGGGCGCTCCGGCCCTTGACAGGGCCGCAGCCGGCCAGCTCAGGTCCGGTACAGGATCGCCGCGCCCACGCATCCGGGTCCGAGGTGCGGCCCGACCGACGCCCCGACCAGGCTGATCGAGACGTCCGCCGCATCGAGCCCGCCGGGCGCTCGCGCGCAGACCTCGTCGCGGAACGCCTCGACGTCCGGGCTGATGGTGTGGAGGATCGCCAGGCGTTCGATCGGTCGCTCGCAGATGAGCTCGATGAGACGCTCGCGGGCCTTGCTCCGGGTCCGCACCCGGTCGACCGTGTCGACGACCCCGGCGTTGACGCGGATGATCGGCTTGACCGACAGGAGCGTCCCGATCGCGGCCTGCGCACCGCTGATCCGGCCGCCCTTCTTGAGGTACTCGAGGGTCTCGACGGCCACGTACATCCGCATGTCGGGTGCGCGGGCCTCGAGGATCTCGGCGATCGCGGCGGCCGGTCGGCCGTCGGCGGCGAGCTCGACCGCCATCGCGCAGAGGATGCCCTCGGCCATCGAGGCACCGAGCGAGTCGACGACGTGGATCTCGCGATCGGGCAGCATGTCCCGCGCGATCTGGGCGCTCTTGATCGTCCCCGACAGCGACCCCGCGACATGGACCGAGACGATCGCCTCGGCGCCGGCCTCGAACGCCGCCTCGTAGGCCGCCTTGAACTCGCCGGGCGAGGACGCCGCGGTCTTGGGAAACGGCGCGTCGGGCGCCACCATCCGCTCCCAGAACTGGGCCGTCGACATCTCGACACCGGCCTTGAACGTCTCCGATCCGAACGAGACCAGCAGCGGGACGATCTCGATGCGAGTGGCCGCGGCGACGTCCGGATCGAGGTCGGACGCGGAGTCGGTGAAGATCGCGACGCGACTCACGGGGGCTTCTCCTCCGGACGGGGCGTGGGATGTTGGGGGCATGATACGGGCGGGGTCCAGCGCGGTGGCCGAGCCACTAGGATGCGACCATGGAGCGATCGATCCGGTTCGTGCTGTTCGGCACCTTCACGCTCCGCTTCAGCACGGGCCTCACCGGATCGATGCTGGCGTTCTACCTCGCGCATCTCCCGGAACATGGCGGTCCGACCGTCGATGCCACGGTCGTGGGCCTGTATGCGGCCCTGTTCTATCTCGCCGAACTCATCCTGTCGCCGCTGTTCGGCATCCTGTCGGACCGTTTCGGCCACCACCGGGTGATGCTCTACGGCCCGATCTTCGGGGCGATCGCGGTGATCCTCACCGGGTTGACCACGAACCTGCTCCTGCTGGGTGGAACCCGCGTCCTCGAAGGCGCCTCCAGCGCGGCGAGCGTCCCGTCGATCCTCGGCTTCATCGCGCTCGCGACCGCCGGCAACGAGGTCCTGCGCGGCAAGACCGCCGCCCGTTTCGAAGGCGCGACGCTGGCCGGCCTCGGGGTCGGGGCGATCCTCGGCGTCAAGCTGTTCGAGATGGTCGGACCGGCGGCGTTCTTCCTCAACGCCATCATGTACGGCGTCTCGTTCGCCATCTACAAGTACGGCGTCAAGGATCCGGCCGGTGAGCGGGAGGCGGTCGCCGGCGAACATGTGCGCGTCGGTCGCTATCTCGAGCTCGTGCGGACGTCGCACGTGTGGCTGCTCGCACCGACCTGGATCGCGGTCAACGCCGCCATCGGGGTGTGGCTCAGCCAGTCGGTCTTCCAGCTCGCGAAGGGCGATCCGCGGTTCCCCGACCAGGCCCTGATGGCCGGCTTCACCGCGAACCAGATCACCATCGGGGCGATCGTCATCGCGGCCGTCTTCGGAGCGGGGCTGCTCTATTGGGGCAACCGGTTCAAGTCCCTCCGCCGGACGACGATCATCGGCTATGGGGTCCTCGGCGGGGCCGTTCTCGTGGTGGCAGGCCTCGTCGTGAACCACTTGTGGGCGACCGCACCGATCGTGGCGGGCGTCGCCGCGCTGTTCGCCGCGGTCGGCCTCTTCGTGCTCGCGGGCGCGACGCCCGCGGCTTTGGGCCTGCTGGCCGACATGTCCGAGCGCTTCCCGTCGGATCGCGGCGCGATCATGGGCCTCTACTCGGTCTTCCTGGCCCTCGGCCAGATCACCGGCGCGCTCATCGGTGGCGTCGCGGCCCACTGGCTGGGTATCGACGGCATGTTCATCGCCACGCTGGTCCTCCTGGCCATCGCCGTCATCCCGCTCGCGCAGTTGCGCGCCCAGGAACACGAGCTCACGATGCCCGGTACGGACGGACCCGCCGAGCGGGCGCCGGCGTGACCGACGGCCGGCCATGGGTGCCGGTCCCGGCGGCCCGCGGTAGCCACGGGGCGGTCGTCGCGCCGCACCACCTCGCCAGCGCCGCGGGTCTGGCGATGCTGCGCGCCGGCGGCTCGGCGGTCGATGCGGCGATCGCCACCAACGCGGTCCTCGGCGTCGTCGCGCCCCAGAGCTGCGGCATCGGGGGTGACGCGTTCTGGCTGATCTGGGACGCGGCGACCGGCCGACAGTCGGCGCTCAATGGGTCGGGCCGCTCGCCCGTCGACCTGGACGCCGCGGCGCTGAGGGGCGCGGGCCACGAGACGATGCCGCTCCGCGGGCCGCTCGCGATCACCGTTCCTGGCACGGTCCGCTCGTGGGCCGATGCCCATGCCCGGTTCGGGCGGCTGTCGCCCGCGGTCCTGCTGGCGCCGGCCATCGAGCTGGCGGCCGACGGGTTCCCGGCCTCCGAGCGATTCATCGAGAGCGTCGAGCGTGCGGCACCGCTGATCGCGTCGGCCGTCGGCGACGATGCCCCGTTCCTGCGCGTCTATCGACCGCAGGGTCGTGCCTGGCGGCCCGGCGAGCGGGTCCGCAACCGGGCGCTCGCGGCGACGCTGGGAGTCCTCGCCTCCGACGGGCTCGACGCGTTCGATCGCGGCGATCTCGGCGTCCGTCGAGCGCGCGGCCTGGCCGCTGCCGGGTGCGCGATCGCCGTCGACGACCTGCGCGACCATGCGTCGACCTGGACCGATCCGATCTGGATCGACTACCGCGGCGTCCGGGTCACGACGCATCCGCCCAACAGCTCCGGGATCGTGGCGCTCCAGATCCTGGCGATCCTCGGACGGTTCGAGGCTCCCGTCCCGGCGGCGTTCGGCCCGGACGGCGTCACGGATCCGCGCTGGATCCACCTGGGGATCGAGGCGAGCAAGGTCGCCATGGCCGATCGTGACGCGCACCTGACCGACCCGGCGACCCGCGACATCCCGGTCGCGCGGCTGACCGATGCGGCCTACGCCGCGGAGCTCGCCACGCGGATCGACCCGCGTCACGCGGCGCTACCGGCCGCCGCCGCGAACCCGCCCGGCGGCGGCACGGTCTACCTCGCGGTCGTCGATGCCGACGGCAACGCGGTGAGCCTCATCCAGTCGCTCTACTCGACCTTCGGGTCCGGCGTGCTCGACCCCGACACCGGGATCCTGTACCAGAACCGCGGGAGCTATTTCAGCCTGGATCCGGACCATCCCAACGCGCTGGCGCCCGGCAAGCGCTCGCTCCACACGCTGCTCCCCGGGATGCTGTTCCGCGACGGTGTCGCGGCGCCCTGGGTCGTCGCGGGGGCGGCCGGCGGCGACGCCCAGCCACAGGTCCATGCCCAGCTGGTGTCGGCACTCGTCGATGGCCGCGTGGACCTGCGGACCGCGGTCGCGGCACCACGCTGGTTCGTGGAGCCCGGGGCGCACTTCGAGCCACCGGTCGAGGTCCGCATCGAACCCCGCCACGCAGCGGGCATCCGCGCGGCGCTCGAGGCGATGGGGCACCCGGTGACCGAGGTCGCGGCGTTCGATCCCCTGCTCGGACAGGAGCACGCGATCGAGCTCGTCGATGGCGGCCCGACGACCCCTGACGGCTCGCTCATCGCCGTCACCGACCCACGGAGCGACGGCCTCGCGGCAGCCTGGTGACGTTGCCAGCGGGGATCCGTGTGCGATACTCGCGCCTCCGGTGGCGGGCAGCGCTCACACGACGCCGCCACCGGTCCCGTCTTCCGATCCACGCGCAGCGGAGCGTCCCGTGAGCTCGAACGTCGGCCAGAACTACCCGTACACGAGCGAGACCGAGGCGGAGCGAGCGGCTCGTATCGCGGGGCTCATCGCCGCCCGCAAGGACCTGGCGGGCGTGCTGGCCGCCGAAGCGACGCCCCTCGACGCGAACGAGCGCTGGTGGGTCTGGAAGTGCCCGACGAAGGGCTGCCCTGGCCTCCTCCACACCGCGGGCTATGCGGCCGAGCGACATGCGGTCGTAGTCGTGTGCGACGGAACCTGCGGCAAGACCTTCCTGCGCTGAGCGAGGTCGGGGGGGCCGGGGCTGCCACGCCCGAGGTCGCCGCCAGCCGACGGCGGCTCGCCACGGACGCGGCGGGGATCGCGGTGTCGGCCATCGGGTTCGGGTTCGTCTACGGGCTGTCGGCGCGTGAGGCCGGCTTCTCGGTCGTCGAGGCCATGGCCATGAGCGTCATCGTCTTCGCCGGGGCCGCGCAGTTCGCCGCCGTCGGCTATGTCGCGAGCGGCCTCGCCTGGCCCGGGATCATCCTGCTCACCGCGCTCCTCAACGCCCGGCACCTGCTCTACTCCGCGGCACTCGCCCCGTGGCTTCGCCGGTCGTCGTTCTCGCACCGGGCGGCCATGGCGCATGTGCTCACCGACGAGGCGTTCGCGTTGGCCATCAGCCACTTCCGGCGGATCGGTCGCAGCGACGAGCGCGGCTACTGGTTCGGGGCATTCATCTCGACGTTCATCCCGTGGAACCTCGCGACGCTGGCCGGTGTGGCCCTCGGCGCCCAGATCCCGGACCCGGCGCGTCTCGGCATCGACGTCATCTTCCCGGCCGCCATGATCGGCCTCGCGGTCGGCCTGATCACCGGACGACGCGAGCTCGTGGCGGCCATCGTCGGCGCCGGGATCGCGGTCGTCGTGGCGCTGGCGACGAGCCCGGCCATCGGGATCGTCGCCGGCGGCGTCCTCGGACCGGCCGTCGGCCTGCTCGTCCCGTCGGCCATCGCGGCCGACACCGCGACGCCCGGGACGCTCGCATCGGCGGAGCGCTACCTGATGCCCGACTCGCACGTCACCCCGGCGCCCGAGACGGACCCGCTCGTGGAGCCGCCGCCCGGCGGGTCGCCTCCGCCATGAGCACGAACCTGGTCCTGCTGGCGATCCTGATGTTCGCGGTCACCTACCCGTCGCGAGCCCTGGGCCTGCTGACGCCCGGTCTCGACCGGCTGCCGAAGGTCGCCTTCGACTATCTCCAGCTCGTCGGTCCGGCGATCCTCGCCGCGCTCGCCGCGGTCAGCGTGATGGTCGTCGTCGACGACGACGACGTCGCGTCGTTCCACGTCGGGATCGAGTGGGTCGCGGTCCTGGTCTGCCTGGCCCTCGTGGCGTGGCGGCGCAACCTGTTCCTCGGGCTGGTGGCCGCCATCGCCGTAGTGGTCGTCGCCCGGGCGGTCGGTCTGGCGGCGCTGCCCAGCTGACGAGGCTCCCCTCGCCCGGCTGCCCGCGCGCCGCGGCGGCACGCCGACGGCACGACACGGCGCGTCAGCCGCGCCGGGCCTCGGCCTCGATCTCGATGAGCAGGCTCGGATCCATGAGCGCGCTGACCTCGACCAGCGTCGCCGCCGGTCGGATGGCCCCGAAGCGCTCGCCGTGGACCGCGACGACCGCCTCCCAGCGCGTGATGTCGGTCACGAACATGCGCGTCCGGACGACGTCGTCCAGCTCGAAGCCGGCCTCGCCGAGCGCACGCTCGATGATCTCGAAGGTCGCCCGCGTCTGCGCCGCGACGTCGCCCGGGTGCTGCGAGCGGCCGTCAGGTCCGGCGTCGGTCGTGCCGGCGACCCAGCAGCCGTCACCGACGACGATGGCGCGGCTGTAGCCGGCGACGGCCTCCCATGGACCGCCCGAGCTGATCCGGCGCCGTTCGGTCACGATCCGCCGGCGTCGCCATCCGCGCGGTCGCGGTCCCGGCGCCAGGCCAGCACCTCCGGGTCGGCCGAGATGGCGAGCAGCAGCCCGGCCAGGAGCGCGGTGCGCGGCACGATCGAATCGACTTCGAGATATTCGGTCGGCGCGTGATCGTTGCCGCCGATCGGGCCGAGGCCGTCGAGGCTCGGCACGCCCATCCCGGCGGTCGTGTTCGCGTCGGATGCCCCACCGGTCGACGCGTCGCTGACCTCGAACCCGAGCGCCGTCGCGACCGCCTGCGCGTGCTCCACGAGCCGTCCGCTGCGGGCCAGCTTCTCCATCGGCCACCAGCGCGCCATCTCCTCGACATCGACCGTCGTGTCGGGCACCTCCGTCGCCTCGGCGATCCGCCGGATCTCCGCTTCGGCGATCTCGAGTGCGTGCCGCTCGGTCGCGCGCACGTCGACCTCGACGGTGCATCGTTCGGCGACGACATTGGGGCGCGTCCCGCCGGCGATCAGCCCGACGTTGACGGTCACGTCCGGCCAGCGGCCGTTGAGGGCGTGCAGGTCCTCGACGATGCGGGCGGCCTCCAGGATCGCGTTGCGACCCTTCTCGGGCTCCACCCCAGCGTGGGCGGCCCGGCCGTGGACGGTGATCCGCAGGTCGACGATCCCCTTGCGCGCCGACACGATGTCGCCGTTCGCCCGCGCGCACTCGAGGACGAGCACGACGTCGACACCCGCCGCGCTCTCGCGGATGTGCGGGGTCGAGGTCAGCGAGCCGATCTCCTCGTCCGGGTTGGCGATGAAGACGAGGCGCTCGAACGGCAGACCACCGCGCGCGGCGATGATCGCCTTGAGCGCGTACAGGCCGGCGAGCAGGCCGGACTTCATGTCGGTCACGCCGGGCCCGAAGGCGGTGCCGTCATCGATCCGGAAGGGACGCTCCGCCGCGGTCCCGGGATCGAACACAGTGTCGAGGTGCCCGATGAGCAGCGCCCGGGGCGAACCGGGGCGGCCGCTGAACGTGGCCACGATCGTGGCGCCGAGGCGCCTCGCCGGATCCGGCCGGCGCTCGACCTCGGCGCCGAGCTCCGCGAGGAACGACGCCACGAAGCGGCCGATCTCGTCGACGCCGGCGGGGGTGTAGCTGCCGCAATCGATGTCGACGAGCCGCTCGAGATCGGCCAGGTAGGCCGGCAGGTCGGCGGCGATGGCGGACCGCAGGGCGTCGAGCTCGGCAGTCGTCGGGGTCGGGAGCGGCACGGTCGGGGCGGTCATGAGGGGCAGTCTAGCCGCTGGCACCTTGCTATCCTGCCCGGACCGTGCGACTGGTCGAGTCCCGCCTCCTCGAAGGCCCCAACGTCTACCGGCTCGAGCCTGTGGTCAAGCTCGAGGTCGCGGTCGGGCGGCGCCGGACATGGTACGGGCAGCGCGATCCCGGGCGTCACGCCCTCGTCCACCTCGGGGCGGCCGTGCCCACCCGCGACTGGCCGGATCCGGTCGCGGCGACCATCGGCTGGATCCGCCGTCTCCGCCTCGACCACGGCGAAGGCCGCGGCGGCGTGGCGGTCCACCGATCCTCCGACCCGGGGCACTGGATCGTGACCTTCCCGTGGGTCGGCGCCGAGCGGGCGCTGGCCCTGACCGAGGCGGCGCTGGCGCTCGCCGAGCGCGACGTGTCGTCGTCGCGGCACGCCCACCTGACCGGAGCGCAGGAGCGGCAGGTGGCCCGCTGGGCGGAGCGGATCGCCGCGGCACGGGCGACCCCGCCAGAGTGGGTGCGCGACCGCGACCGCACGATCCCGATCGTGTCGATCTCGGGCACGAACGGCAAGAGCACGGTCACCCGCCTGATCACCCACATCCTGCTGCGGGCAGGCCGCAGGGTCGGGACGACGACCTCGGACGGCGTGCTGGTGGACGAGCGCATGGTGGACCCCGGGGACTGGACCGGCCCGGGTGGCGCGCACCAGATCCTCGCCCGGCGGGATGTCCAGCTGGCCGTCCTCGAGACGGCGCGCGGCGGGATCGTGCTGCGCGGCGTCGGCTACGAATTGAACGACGCCAGCGTCCTGACCAACGTGTCGTCAGACCACCTCGACCTGCAGGGCATCCACACCCTCCCGGAGCTGGCCGAGGTCAAGTCGACCATCTGTCGGATCACCCGTGCAGACGGCTGGGTGGTGCTCAACGCGGACGATCCGCTGGTGGCGGCCGTCGCCCGCCGGGTCCGGGCGCGGGTCGCGCTGTTCACCCTCGACGGCGAGGCGTCCGACCCTGTGCGGCGCCATCGCGAGCGTGGCGGCCGTGCCTATCTCGTGCGCGATGGCACGCTGGTGGAGGCGGACGGCGCGACCGAGACCGCGATCGTCGACGTCGCCGACGTCCCGATCACGATCGGCGGGCTGGCCCGCCACAACGTCGCCAACGCGCTCGCGGCGGCAGGCGGCGCGCGGGGGCTGGGCGCCTCGATCGCCGAGGTGCGCGATGGGCTGGCCGACTTCGCCCCCGACGTCGAACGATCGCCGGGGCGGCTCAACCTGTACCGCCTCGGCGCCAGGGTGGTGATCGTGGACTTCGCCCACAACGAGGCCGGGGTCGCCGCCGTGCTCGACGTCGCGCAGGGGATCGCCGCCGGTGCGGCCGGTCGCGCCACCCCGATCACCGCGATCATCGGCACCGCCGGCGACCGGCCCGACGACACGCTCCGCGGCATCGGCCGGATCGCCGCCGAGCGGGCCCAGCGGGTGGCCATCAAGCAGACCCTCAAGTACCTGCGCGGCCGGACCGCCGAGTCTGTCGTCGGCGAGCTGATGGTCGGGATCGTGGCCGGCGGCGGGAACCCGGCCGACGTGCCGATCTACACGACCGAGCCTGAAGCGCTCCAGGCCGAGCTGAACGGCGCAGCGGGGGCCGGCGCCCACGGTGGCCGGTCGGACGCGGCCCGCGTCGTCGTCCTGATGTGTCACGAGGACCGCGACGGCGTGTTCGACCTGCTGCGGGATCTGGGCGCGCGGCCGGTCGACGTCGCCTCGGAGCTGACTGAGCTCGTGCCACGGTTGCAGGGGCGGCCGCGGCAGGGCTAGGGTCAGGGGTGGCTGGGCGGCGCCGCGAGAGTGGCGGCCGACGGGACGGGGGCGTTCGCAGGGTTCTTCGAACTTGATCGCGACCGGCGCGCGCCCGGTGGGCGATCGTCAGGGACGCCGGCGACACGCCGGTCCCCCAGGAGCGGTCGCGGCCGTTCCCCTATCCGACCCGGCGCGGCCACCAGACAACGACCTCGAGACGCTTCGCGAAATGCAGGATCGGGGCGCCGGCCGGCAGTTCGAGCCCCTGCGCGGCGGCCATCGTGTTGCCCTCGATCTCGACCTCGGCCGGCTGGAGCGGCCAGGGCGCATGGCGGATCGCCGTCCACGACAGCCGCCCATCGCCGTCCATGGCGAACAGGCCGAACCGGCCGGTGAGGAACTCGGCCAGCGAGCCGGGCACCGCGAGCTCAACCCGACCGACCGGTCGATACCGCCCGGCGAAGATCGCCGGCAGGCCGCGCGGATCCTCGCGCTCGGAGCGGTACTCGACCCAGCCCGCTTCCGTCGTCGACGACATCCGCGCGCGGTAGTACGGCAGGTGGAACGCCGTGCGAGCACCCTCGACGGCGAGGCGACTCCCGGCATCGAGGCTGAGGAACCAGACGCCGCCGCGCCGGCCTCGCTTGACGTACGTCCGCACGTTGAGCTCTGGAAATGCGCCCGGACCTGGCGGCGCGGGAAGGAACCGCGGCGCCACGTCCTCCATCCGGAACGGAACGAGCCCGAGCCACGCCCGCCCGTCGAACGTGTCCAGCTCGAGGCCGGGTGGCAGCAGGCCCCGGAGCGCATCGGCCGGCACCGGCCAGTGTGCGAACAGCAGGTCGACCCAGCGCATCCGGAAGAGCCACGGTGTGTCGCCTCCGATCGACACGCCGGTCAGCCCTCGGGGGCCTCCAGCTCGCCAGGGTCAGCGAACGCGGTCCCGCCTCGCGACGTCCCCGCGGCGGCCATCGCGGTGCGGTACACGCCGACCGCGTCGTCGACACAGCACACCACGAGGTCGCCCGGGATCGCCCGGCGGAGCGCGGCGCGGACCGCGCTCATCTCGTCGAGGACCTTCTCGGCGCGACTCGCCCGGGCCGTCCCCGACGCGCGTGCTTCGTCAACGCCTTCGATGACGTGGGCCGCCGTCTCGCCCGGCGCCCGCCCGCGGCGATTGGCGTCCTCGCGGACGATGATCTCGTCGAACGCCCCCGCCGCGATCGCGCCGTACTGGCGCTGGTCGTCGTCGCGGCGGTCGCCCGGGATGCCGAGCACCGCGATCGCCCGGCCCTTGCGACTGCCGGTCGACGCCGCGCCGACCCGACCCGACTTCGTCGGGGCTTCGACCATCATCCGGTTCACGAAGTCTGCCAGCTGGCGCATCCCGTCGACGTTGTGGCAGTAGTCGATGAACACGCGCACGCCGCCGACGTCGACGAGGTTGAGCCGCCCGGGTGCCTGGAAGAACGACGTCGAGAAGGTGCGCAGCCCCTGGCGGATGTCGTGGAGGTGGGCACCCGCGGCCCAGGCCGCGGCGGCGGCGGCCAGTGCGTTCGCGACGTTCATCCGGGCCCGCCCGCCGAACGTGGCCGGGATGAGGTGGGTGTAGAGCACCGGCATCGTCCGCGACCCGAGGCGCAGCACGATGAGCTCGCCCTCGGTCGAGGGCTCGAGGCAGAACGCCGCGTTGCCGCGACTCGTGTGGCCCTCGACGCGATCGAACCCGTCCTCGCCCTTGAACGTGGCCATGCTGAACAGCACGACCCGCCCCGCACAGTGCCGGCCCATCCGATAGACGTGGTGGTCGTCGGCGTTGAGGACCGCACTCCCCGAGCGCGGGACCGCCTCGACCACGACGCCCTTGACGTTCGCCAGCTGGCCGATCGAATCGATCCCGCCGAGCCCGAGATGGTCGCCGGTGACGTTGGTCACGACGGCGACGTCGTTGCGGTCGTAGCCGAGCCCTTCGCGCAGGATCCCACCGCGCGCCACCTCGAACACGGCCGTGTCGACGGTCGGGTTCTGGAGCACCATCTGGGCCGACTTGGGCCCCGACATGTCGCCTTTCTTGATGAGCCGGCCGTCGACCACGATGCCATCGGTCGAGGTCATCCCGACCCGCCGGCCCATGAGCTTGAGGATGTGGGCGATCATCCGGACGGTCGTCGTCTTGCCGTTCGTCCCGGTCACGGCGATGATCGGGATGCGCGCCCCGGACCCGGCAGGGAAGAGCGAATCGATGACCGGCCGTGCGACGTACTGGGGCTCGCCCACCGTCGGGTGGGTGTGCATCCGGAAGCCGGGCGCGGCGTTGACCTCGACGATGGCACCGCCGGTCTCGCGCACGGGCGTGGCGATGTCGGGGCAGATGAAGTCGATGCCGGCGATGTCGAGCCCCACGATCTGCGCCGCGGTCTCCGCGATCTCGACATTGTCGGGGTGAGCCTCGATCGTCCGGTCGATCGACGTCCCGCCGGTGGACATGTTGCCGGTCAGCGCGAGCTTGACCCAGGTCCCGGCGGGCAGGACGTCGTCCATCGCATAGCCCTGGCCGCGAACGAGCGCCTCGGCGGCCGGATCGACCGCGATCCGCGTCAGCACCTTCTCGTGACCGATGCCGCGGCGTGGGTCGCTGTTGGCGATGTCGACCATTTCGCGGACGGTGTGCTGGCCGTCGCCGGTCACCGATGCGGGCACCCGCTCGGCGATCGCCGCGACCTTGCCGCCGATGACCAGGCAGCGGTAGTCGTTGCCGGCCACGTACGTCTCGACCACGACGTCGCCGGCCCGGCTCTGGGCCAGCGCGCCGTGGAACGCCGCCCGGACGGCCTCCTCGGACCGCAGGTCGAGGTGCACGCCCCGGCCGTGGTTGCCGTCGAGCGGCTTGACCACGCAGGGATAGCCGAGCCGCTTCGCGACGGCCACCGCGCCGTCCTCGGTGTTGACCACGTCGGCGCGGGGCACCGGCAGCCCGGCCGAGTCGAGGAGCCGATTGGTGAGGCTCTTGTCCGACGCCACGTCGACCCCGATCGCCGACGTCAGCGAGGTCATCGTCGCGCGGATCCGCTGCTGGTGGACACCGTGCCCGAACTGGACGAGCGAGTGGCGGTCGAGGCGGAAGAACGGGATATCGCGGCTGACCGCCTCGTCGATCAGCGCCTGCGTGGACGGGCCGAACGCCTGCCGCTCCGCCAGCCGGATGAGCCGCTCCATCTCCGGCGCGAAATCGAAGAAGACCTCCGGATCGTCCGGGGCGACGAGGTGGTTGACCAGCGCCACCGCCATCCTGCCCGCTTCGAGACCGACCGCCTCCTCGCGGTACTCGAAGATGCAGTTGTACTGGCCGATCGGGCCCGCCCCGCGTGTCTTGCCGTGACGCACGTCCGTGCCGGCCAGGTTCTGGAACTCGAGCGCGACGTGCTCGGCGACGTGGCCGGCCCAGGTCCCGTCCCGAAGCCGCGTGATGAAGCCACCGCGGCGCCCGAGCGAGCAGGCATGATCCTCGAGCGTCGGCAGCAGCGCGACGAGGGCGTCGGTGAAGTTCGGCAGCGTGTTGGTCGGGTACTGCTCGAGGATGCCGAGGTCGACCAGCAGGCGGATGACGGGCTCCCGCGCCCAGTAGTTCGGTCCGCGAAGGACGCGCGTTTCGATGATCCGCAGGGTCGGCGCGGGTCCCGAGGTCGGCGTCACGGTCGCATGGCGGGATCCGCGCCGCTCGCGCGGTGCGGGTGCTTCGCGGGTCACGGATTCGGCCAATGGACTCCTCCTCGCCGGATGGCTGCCGACCGGGGCGGCGTTAGCTGGAGGCGGCCTCGCCGCCGGGGAGTGCGTGGAGGTTGGGCATCGCGACTCGCTCCCTCCGCCGAAGATCGAAGCGATAGCCGGACGGCAGCGAATGGAGCACGACGCCGCTGATCATGAGCGGTCGATGACCGTGGATCTCCCACGCGTCCGTCTCCGACTTGGAGCCGTCGACGACGGTGATCGAGCCGCGCCCGATGACCTCCATGACGTGGTCGGGACCGACGACACCCGCGGTGTCCTCGTCGACCCCGAGGCCGAGCAGGCTCGGGTTCTGGGCGATCAGGCTGAGCAACCGGCCGAGCCGGTTCCGCTGCTGGAAATGCTGGTCGATGATGACGCCCGGCAGCACGCCGAGACCGGCCGCGATCTGTGCCATCCGGTGCTTGGGCGTCGCGCCCGACGCCCCGAACGCGATCATGTGGCTGGACATCGCCGACGCCCCTGCCGAGGTACCGGCCACGACCGCGCCGTGCTGGAAGCGGTCGAGGATCGTGTCGGCGAGCAGGGTCCCGCCGATCGTCGACGACAGCCGGAGCTGGTTGCCACCGGTCAGGAAGACGCCCGTCGCGTCCCGCACGGCGAGGACCGCCGTCTCGTCGTTGGCCTGCGGCCGGGTGACGGCGTGCAGCGGCCGGACGTGCTTGACCCCCAGTTCGCCGAACACGGCCCGGTAGCGCTCACCCGCCTCGAGGCCGAGCGAGGAGGCGGTGCTGATGACCGCGATCGTCGCGTCCGGGCCCCCGGCGAGCGTGACGAAGCGGTTCAGGATGACGCGGTCGCGGACCTTGTCCTCCGCACCGCCGATGATGATGACGGTTCCATCGGCCACAGACTATGCACGCTCCGATCGGGCTCCCGAGAGGATAGCGGAACGGCGTCGTCGGACGCGCGACCCGGAGCCCGGCCCGAGTGATCGCCCGCCAGCCGCCCGTTCGAGTCCGCGGGCCGGCGTGGGAGAATGCCCGCGCCATGACCGACCAGGGCGAACCCGCCGGCCTCCGTCCCGTCCCGGGTACGGCTCGCGGCCGCGGTCGCATCGTCGTGGACCTGTCGGATGTCGTCGATCGCGGGACGAGGCGTCGAGCGGGCGTCTTCCGGCGGGCACTCCGACGCGAGGCGTCGCGGCTGCGGGACCCTCGGCGGATCGCGGCCGTGCTGTTGCTCAGCTTCGTCTTCGCCATGATCCTGTCCGGGCTCATCGCCCGCGGCGATGCCGGTGGCGCGGATGCCAGGGCGTACTGGGCCGGCGTCCGCATCTGGCTCAACGGCGGAGACCCGTATCACCCGACCGGACCGTTCCTGCCGTACGTCTACGCACCCTGGATGCTGCCGCTCTTCGCGCCATGGGCGCTGCTGCCGTGGGACGTCGCCTGGTTCGTCTGGCGGGTCGGGACGATCCTGCTCCTGCTCTGGACGATCCACTGGGCGTATCGGCGGCGACCGCTCACGACCGCGGTCATCGTGGCCGTCCTCGCCTTCCCGTTCGGGGCCAACCTCGACACCGGCAACATCAACCTCCAGCTGACCCTCATGCTCTGGGCGGCGCAGTTCACTGGTCCGCGTCTGGGCGGGCTGCTGTGGGCGCTCGCGACCTGGATGAAGTGGGTGCCGGTCGTGTTCCTGCCGATCCTGCCCGGGCGGGCCAGGCAGTGGGGACTATTCTGGTTGGCGGTGTCGGTCGGACTCAGCATCCTGACTCTGCCGCTGACGATCATCCAGTTCCAGGCGCTGTTCGGGTTCGGAGCGCGGCCGGTCCGCCTCGACTACGTCGTCTACCTGTGGGCCGCGGTCCCATGGCTCTATCGGCGCCCCGATCCGTTCGACTTCCTGCGGCCCGCGACGTGGCGCGGCTGGCCGGCCGCGGCCAGGGCTCGGCTGACGGCGGCCCGGGCCCGCCTGGCGCGGGTCTAGTCAGGTCGCGGCGGGGACCGGGGCGGGCGTCGGGGCGGTGCCGGGGACGTCCTCGCGGCGCCGTTCGTCGACCGGCCGGAGCAGGAGCGCCCCGAGGCCCATCAGGGCGACGGCCAGCCACAGCGCGGCGCGCGGTCCGGAGCCGTCGAGGCCGGGGCCACCCACGATGTCCATCAGCGTGCCGCCGACGGCGATCGCCAGCACCCCGGCCGACGCGGTGGCGACGTTCGAGAGCCCCATGTAGCGCCCCGACGACGCCTTCGGGATGATGTCGGTCATGAGCGCCCAGTCGACCGCGAGGAACATACCGGCCGATATGCCGTAGAGCAGCGCGCCGACGAAGGCGACGGGCAGGTTCGGCGCGCCGGCTACCATCGCCAGGCCCGCGGCACTGACCGCGCAGCTCGCCCAGATCACGCGCTTGCGCCCGACCCGATCCGAGATGCGCGCGGCCGGCACGACCGAGGTCACGGTCCCGAGCGCGACGAGCCCGACGAGCGGGATGAACACGATGCCCGTGTCGTGCTCGCTCAGGCCCATCGTCCGGGCGAGGTAGAACACGGCCAGGCTGGTCAGGACCGAGCCGCCCATCAGGATCGCGAGGCGGGAGGCGACCAGCCACAGGAAGCTTCGCTCGCGGAGGATGTCCGTCCCCCACGCCTCGGCGGCGATCGCCCGCCACGGACGACCCTCGCGCGACTTCGGTGCGGGCCCCTCGCGGACGCGGATCACCACCGACAGCATCGTCGCCAGCTCGAGGACGCCGAGGGCAACGAGTCCGACCTCGTACTGGTGGGCCGCCACCGCGATGGCGCCGATGGTGTAGCCGGAGACCACGCCGAGGACCTGCATCAGGCCGACGAGCGCGCTGGCCGTCCCGACCTGCGCCGCCGGCACGAGATCGGGCACGTAACCCTGGAACGGGCCCTGGGCGAAGTTCGAGCTGAACTGGAGCAGCGCGATGAAGGCGGCGATCGCGACCAGCGTGTTGCTCGAGGCGATGCCGACCAGGAACACGAGGTCGAGCACTGAACCGATGAAGATGTATGGCTTGCGCCGACCCCAGCGCGAGATGGTGTAGTCGGAGATCGAGCCGATCGTCGGCTGGACGATGATCGCGATGATCGCACCGCTGATCGAGACGAGGAACAACGCCCGGCCGGCGCCTGCCTTGTCGACGAGACCGGTGAACTCCAGCCGGCCGGCCATGATGAAGCTCAGGCCGGCGAAGATCGACGACAGCCCGAGCCAGTACAGCGAGATCCGGACGAGCTCGCGGTTCGGCAGGTGCGCCGTCGGGCGGCCGCTCGCGATGCTGGGTTCGGCGCTCGCTTCCGGCTCGTCGGTCATGGGCATGTCCTTCGTGGCGGGAGGTTCGGCGTTAGGACGCCCGAGGCCCCCATCCGTTACGCCCACCGGCGCGGCTTCGTCCCGCGATGCTACGGCATGGCCATCGGCCGCCCGTCTCGCCCGAGACTGAGGGTCGAATGGAGCGGCACCATCCGGCGATCGGTGGCCGCGGGGGCGACGAACCGGAACAGCGACCGGTCGAGCGAGTAGATCCCCGTCGAGACCACGCCGATCCGTCCGAGCCGGAAGGCGAACACCGGGTTCTCCTCGTTGCCCGCGTAGTGATGCGGCGTCCCGTCGGCCGCGAGCACGGCCAGGTTGGCCGGCCCACCGAACCGGTCGTGAAGCGCCCCGAGCAGGTGCGCGACGGGCTCGTCCGGGTGCCAGGCGTCCTCGAGCCAGCGCGCGCCGACCTCCGTGTCGGCGCGTCCGTGGATGCGGCCCTGGGCGCGATAGGTCGAGCGCAGGGCTCGGTAGTCGCGCAGGTCGCCGTTGTGGCTGAACGCGAAGCGTCCGGCCGGATCGTCGAACGGCTGCGTGTCCGGCAGCGTGAGTGTGGACAGTCTCGATGGTCGACGCAGGTGGACGAGGGCCGCGGTCGTCTCGATCGCACCGACCTCGTCGTGACCCGGGTCGTCGTGGAACGCCCGGACGTCGCGGTACGACGCCAGCCGGCCGGCCGCGTCGACCCAGCTGACACCCCAGCCGAAGCCGGCGATGCCGAACCGCTCGAGACGCCCCGCGAACGGCCACAGGGCGTCGAGACGGAAGGCATCCGCCGCCCGGGCGATGAAGTGCTCGCACATCGGGCGCGATGATACGCGGACGGTCGCGTGCTCCGATGCCCGTCAGCGAGCCAGGCGAACCCGCATCTCGGACGGGTATGCGGGGAAGTAGCGGCTCACCTCGTCGAGGTCGAATGCATCGAGGATCGCGGTCGGTGGTTCGCGTTCGAGGAGGAATACGAACGTCTCCCGGACGAGGCGCTCCATGTCCGTGAAACCCCGGTACGGCACGACCGAGGGCAGGAATGATCCAGGCTCCCCGATGCGGACGTCGTAGGCGTACGTTCGACCCGCATCGGAGACGTCGACCCGACACTGCCAGCCGTCGATGACGACGTGACACCGGACCTCGATGTCGGTCATGAGTTCACTCCCTGGCAGTTCGGGCACCAGTACGTCGTGCGCGGGATGTCCCGTCCCTGGCGGGCGCTGGCGATCGGCGAGCGGCAGCGTCGACACGGCCGGCCGGTCCGGCCGTACACGTACAGCGGCCCCGGCGCGCCCCGGTCGCCGGCCGTCGTGATCCGCTCGGGGCCACGGCCGGACGCGACGTTGGCCAGCAGCAGCCGACGGGCCGTCACGACCAGGTGCGCGAGCGCGTCGTCGGGGACGTCCTCGACCGCCTGGAACGGAGAGACGCGCTCGAGCCAGAGCACCTCGTTCTTGTAGACGTTGCCGATCCCGGCGAGCGCTCGCTGATCGACGAGGGCCTCGCCGATCGCCGTCGCCGCACGGGATGGATCGCGCAGCCGCCCGATGGCCGCGTCAGGGTCGAACGCCGGCGCGAGCAGGTCCGGCCCGAGCCGTCCGAGCGACCGGTGCTGCGTCTCCGCGCGCTGCTCGAGCAGCTCGACGACCGGGGCGTCGAAGCAGACCGCGACCGCGCCCGGGACCTCGATGACGAGGCGCGCCCGGGATGGGGGCCGGTGCCAGCGCTCGCCCGGCCGATAGCGATGCCACGAGCCGTTCATGCGCAGGTGCGTCCGGATCTCCAGCCCGTTCCCGAACCGGATGAGGAGGTTCTTGCCGAGCGCCTCGACCGCGGTGACCTGCTGGCCGACGATCCGGGCGACCTGCGGGACCGGACCCGGGCCGTTCGTCCGAGCCGCCGTGACGGTCCGGCCCACGAGGTACGGTCGGAGACCCGCCGCGGTCCGGAAGAGCGTGTCGCCCTCGGGCACTCAGGTCCCCGTTCGCGGCGACCGCAGGACCAGGCCGCGATAGCCGGTGACGAACCCGGCCTCAAGCAGTCGGTCGCGGAACGGCGACGCCCCGACATCTGCGCCGTCCACCTTGCGGATGACGAGCTCGCGGGTGCGCCCGTCCGCGACGAGCCCGACGAGGGCGCGCGTCGCCGCGACTGCGACGGCAGGGTCGTCCATGGGGGGCAGCGTCTGGAGGGTCGACCCGCCACGTTCCAGGTAGAGCGCGGCGATCCCGTCCACGAGGACGACGTAGGCGCCCGCCGCCCGCTGCAGCGGCCGCCGATCGGTCTCGCCGCGTCGCGGCCAGGCGAGCGCCGCTCCGTACGGGTTCGCCGGATCGGCGGCGGCCAGCAGATGGATCTCGCCGCTCGCCGCCGGATCGGCGGGCTCGCGCGCCGCCCGCAGCCGGTCGAGTGCCCCGGCCAGGGCGAACTGGGCGGCCCCGAGCCCGTCGACGAAGTAGCCGCGCCTGATCCGGCCCGCGTCCTCCATCGCCCGCAGGATCGGATAGACCGCCGCGAACCCGCCGTCGACGCCTTCGGTCGCGACCGCCTCGCGAGTGAGCACGCCGTGCCGCTCGAGGAGCGCGAGGCTCTGCGCGTGGAGCCGTTCGGTCGGGGTCGCCGTGACCGGGTCGACCAGCGACCAGCGACCCGCGGCCTCGGGTGGCCCGAGCGCCGTCAGCCGACCCGGTCGACCGCCGGCGCGGCGCGCTCCGCCGCTCCCCGTCCGCTTCCAGCGCAACGCACGCAGCGGGGCGAAGGTGTCGTTGGTCACCTCGCCGGCCCAGACGAGGTCCCACAGCGCGTCCAGCACCTCGCGGTCCGACGTCCCGCGGGCCGCCGCGAACAGGTCGCGATAGAAGGAGGCGCCACGCGCGGCGAGATGGTCGCGGATCGCGACGTGTCGGGGCTCCCCCGGTGGGTCGACATCGTCGGGCGGACCGGGCGGTCGGAGGGCCTCGCGGCCGGGGCGCACCAGTGCGATCCGGCCGTCGTCGCGACCGAGGCTCCCGCGCCCCACCCAGGCGACCTCACCGAGCGCGCCGAGCTCGTCGAGCAGCCGCGGCTGGTAGCCCGGGATCCGCGCCGGCAGCACGTCCCGCTCCAGGACCGACGCGGGGATCGGCAGACCGGCCAGCTGGTCGACCACCTCGGCGAGGCGCTCCAGGGCGGCCGTCCCGCGCAGCGGCGGCCGGGTCGCGTCGGCCGATGCGACGCCCTGCCATTCCGGCAGGAACCGGCCCAGGGCGGCCGGGTCGACCGGCTCGACCTCGCGACGCAGCCTGGCCAGCGAGCGTCGGCGCAGCAGGCGGAGGACCTCCGGATCGCACCATTCGCGCTCGGCGCCACCGGGCCGGAACTCGCCGCGAAGCATCGACCCGGCGCCGAGCAGCCGCTCGAGGGCATCGTCGACGACCCCGATCGGGAGTCCCCAGCGGCGCGCCGGTTCGGGCGTGAGGAACGGCCCGTGGGTCCTGGCCCAGCGCGCGAGCAGCCCGTCGAGGGCCCCCGCCGCCGGACCGAGGAACGCCGCGGGCACGCCGACCGGCGGCGAGATCCCGACGCCGTCGCGATAGCGGGCGACGTCCTCGATGGCGAGCCACCGGTCGTCACCGGCGATCCGGGTACGGACCGCGCGGCGTGCGTCGACCAGGTCGTCCAGCCAGGGCCCGGCGACGGCCAGTCCGCCCTCGGTCCGTGCCGCGACCTCGGCGGTCGACAGGTCGCCGAGCCGGCGGAGCAGGTCGTGGACGCCGTCGAGCGTCGTCGCCCGCCGGTCGTCGGTCAGCGCCTGGAGGCTGAGCTCGAGGTCGGCCAGCGCGTCGGGGTCGAGCAGCTCGCGCAGCTCCTCCTGGCCGAGCAGCTCGCGGAGCAGATCGCGGTCGAGCGTCAGCGCGCCGGCTCGGCGCTCGGCGATCGGCGTGTCGCCGTCGTACATGTAGGCCGCGACGTAGTCGAACATGAGGCTCGCCGCGAAGGGCGAGGCACGCACCGTCTCGACCCCGTGCACGGCGATGTCGCGGCGGGCGACGCCGGCCAGGATCTCGCGCAGCGCCGGGAGGTCGAAGACGTCCGACAGGCACTCGCGGTACGTCTCGACGAGGATCGGGAACGAGCCGTAGCGCGAGGCGACCGCGAGCAGGTCGGCGGACCGCTGGCGCTGCTGCCACAGCGGCGTCCGGGTGCCCGGCCGGCGTCGCGGCAGGAGCAGCGCCCTGGCAGCGTTCTCGCGGAACCGGCTGGCGAACATGGCCGACGTCGCGAGCGTCCCGACGACGAGGTCTTCGACCTCGTCGGGCTCGGGGAACAGCAGCGCCTCGATGCCGTCGAGCGGCGCATCGCCTTCGGGCAACCGGATGGCGATCCCGTCGTCCGACCAGATCGTCTGGACCTCCATGCCGAGCCGCTCCCCGATCCGCGCCTCGAGCGCGAGCGACCACGGCGCATGGACCCGCCCGCCGAACGGCGTCAACAGGCACAGGCGCCAGTCGCCGAGCTCGTCGCGAAAGCGCTCCACGACGATGCGTTTGTCGGTCGGGAGCGCGCCGGCGGCCTCGCGCTCGTCGTCGAGGTAGGCGAGCAGGTTGGCCGCGGCCCGTTCGTCGAGGTCGTGCGTCTCGCGCAAGCGGGCGGTGGCATTCGCCCGGCCCTTCTCGCCACGTGCGAGATCGGCCTCCAGCTCGCCGACGAACGCACCCATCGCCCGACCGAGCTCGACCGGACGGCCGACCGCATCGCCCTTCCAGAACGGCAGCTTGCCGGGCACGCCCGGGGCGGGCGTCACCGTCACACGGTCGCGGCCGATCTCGTCGACCCGCCAGCTGCTGGCACCCAGGATGATGACGTCCCCGTGCATCCCGGCTCGCAGCTCGTAGACCATCTCCTCGTCGAGCTCGCCCACGCGCCGACCGGGTGTCCCCGCCTCGCCGGCCATGAACACCCCGAACAGGCCGCGGTCCGGGATCGTGCCGCCGCTGGTGACGGCCACGACGCGAGCGTCGCGACGGCCCTCGATCGTGTCGGCGACGCGGTCCCAGACGACGCGCGGCTTGAGCTCGGCGAACTCGTCGGACGGGTAGGCGCCCGCGAGCATGCCCAGGACGCCCTCGAGGACCTCGCGGGTCAGCGTCTCGTACGGCGCGGCCCGGGTCACGACGGCGAGCAGCTCGTCCACGGTCCAGCGATCCATGACCGTCATCGCGACGAGCTGCTGGGCGAGCACGTCGAGCGGGTTGCGCGGGATGGTGGTCGTCTCGATGGCGCCCTCGTGCATCCGGCGGGTCACCACCGCACACTCGAGCAGGTCGCCGCGGTACTTCGGGAAGATGACGCCCTTGGACGGGGCACCGACCTGGTGTCCGGCGCGGCCGATACGCTGCAGACCGCGGGCCACGCTGGTCGGGCTTTCGACCTGGATCACGAGGTCGACGGCGCCCATGTCGATGCCGAGCTCGAGGCTGGACGTGGCGACGAGCGCGGGGAGCCGGCCGGCCTTCAGCTCCTCCTCGATCTCGAGCCGCTGCTCGCGCGCGATGCTGCCGTGGTGGGCCCGCACCAGCTCCTCGCCGGCCAGCTCGTTGAGCCGCTGGGCGAGTCGCTCGGACAGGCGTCGGCTGTTGGTGAAGACGATCGTGCTGTGGTGGCTGCGAATGAGCTCGAGGATGCGCGGGTGGATCGCCGGCCAGATGCTCGTCCGCATGTCGCCGCTCGCGGCCGGGCCGCCCGGCTGGTCCTCCGGCGGGAGGAGCTCGCCGATCGCCGCCAAGTCGTCGACCGGGACGACGACCTGGAGCTCGAGCGGCTTGCGCGCGCCGGCGTCGACGATGGCGACCTCGCGGTCAGCGCCGATGCCGCCGAGGAACCCGGCGATCGTCTCGAGCGGCCGTTGCGTGGCAGACAGCCCGATCCGATGCATCGGCGGCAGGGCGGGGTCGGTGTCGGGGTCGCTGACGCCGACGCCGGAGTTGCCGCGGGAGTCAGGCCGGGCTCGGAGCGCCTCGAGCCGCTCGAGGCTGAGCGCGAGATGGGCGCCGCGCTTCGAGCCCGCGATCGCATGGACCTCGTCGACGATGACGTACTCGACCCGACGCAGGACGTCGCGCGCGGCGCTGGTGAGCATGAGGTAGAGCGACTCGGGCGTGGTGATGAGGATGTCGGGCGGATGACGCGCGATCTGGCGGCGATCCTCGGCCGGCGTGTCGCCCGTCCGGCTCGCGACCGAGATGTGCGGTGGCTCCTCGCCCATCCGCGCCGCCGCCAGCGCGATCCCGGTCAGCGGCGCCCGGAGGTTGCGCTCGATGTCGTAGGTCAGGGCCTTGAGCGGCGATACGTACAGGACGCGCACGGCCCCGGGCGCCTCGCGGGTCGCCGCCGGGCGCGGATGGGTCGCCAGCCGGTCGAGGCACCATAGGAAGGCAGCGAGGGTCTTGCCACTCCCCGTCGGAGCGTGGATCAGCGTGTGCCGGCCGCTCGCGATGGCGGCCCAGCCACGCGCCTGCGCGTCGGTCGGCGCCTCGAAGCTGGCCCGGAACCAGTCACGGACGGCGGGCGAAAAGAGCGCGAGCGGGTCGGCGACGACGGGAGGCGCAACCACGGGTGCGCGAGTGTACCGCGGCCGATCACTTTCGACCAGATGTTCGGTTCGAATGCGACCCACGGCGGCCGCCGCCGCACCGGGCCATCCGACCGGCCGGACGGTCCGGATTCAGGGGCCGAATGGCCTGCCCGGCACGCCACTTGGCCATATCGACGCCTTGACGCCGGTTGGTTGAATGCAATTGACGCAATCCAGCGATGGGCGCAAAGTGCGACCCCAGGGGATTGGAAGGGAAGGAAAGCAGATGGCCAGCAGGCGGAATATCGCGGCGATCCTTGGAGGTATCGCGGCGGTCGCACTATTCCTCATCGTCAACCCGTGGTTCGCAGTCGACCCCAAGAGCACGGCCGACCAGATCGTCACCGTCGTGTTCTGGGTTTCGTTCATCGCGCTCCTCGTCGTCCTGTTCGAGATGCGCAAGGAGCCGGGTGGCGAGACGATCGACATCGAGGGACCGGCGTTCACGCGGTTCCTGTTCGGCAATTCCCGCGCCGGCCTGTTCTGGCTGCCGGTCCGCCTGTTCGTCGGGTTCACCTGGCTGGAAGCCGGCTATCACAAGTTCAGCGGCACCGGCTGGCTGGACGGCGGTGCGGCGCTCAAGGGCTACTGGGAACACGCCGCCGCGATCCCCGCGCAGGGGGCCGGCAGCCCAGCGATCACGTTCGAGTGGTATCGGACCTTCATCCAGACGCTGCTCGACAACAGCGCCTATTCCTGGTTCGCTCCGCTGATCACCTTCGGTGAGATGGCGGTCGGGATCGGCCTGATCGTCGGCTGCCTGACCGGCTTCGCGGCCTTCTTCGGGGCCCTCATGAACATGTCCTTCCTGCTGGCCGGCTCGGCCTCGTCCAACCCGGTCCTGTTCACCCTGGCCATCGGCATCATGCTGGCCTGGAAGGTCTCCGGCTACTACGGCGTCGACCGCTACCTCCTCCCGCTGCTCGGGCACGCCGTGGCGGCCGGGAGCCATCAAGGGTCGGGAGACCGGTCCGGCTGGTGCCCCAGCCGGCTGAGCCACCGCGGGCGTCAGGCCCGCCTCGAACGAAACCCCCGCCCTCGGGTCGTCGACACGGCCCGGGGGCGTTCGATTCCCCGGCGATCAGTCGGCCGGAGCGGTCCCCAGCGAGGCGGCCCTGAGCCGCTCCCGGACCTGCGCGACGGTCGTCGCGGCGATGGCATCGCGAGCCAGGTCCCGGCAGGCGGCCATGTGCAGCCCGGCCAGGCTCGCCGCAACGGCGGCGACGGAGCTCGGGGCCACGCTCAGCTCGTCGACCCCCAGCCCGACCAGGAGCGGGATCATCTCCTGATCCGCGGCCGCCTCACCGCAGACCGCGACGTGACGCCCGTGGGCGCGCGCCAAATCGACCACCGCGCCGATGAGCCGCAACACGGCCGGCTGGAGCGCCGTCGCGAGCTCGGCCAGCGCCGGATTGACCCGGTCCGCGGCCAGCGTGTACTGCACGAGGTCGTTCGTCCCGATGCTGAAGAAGTCCGCGACCGCGGCGAGGCCGTCGGCCACCAGGGCAGCGGCCGGGACCTCGATCATGACGCCGAGCAGGACGGCGGACGGAGGGGCGACCGCGGCATCGACGATCGCGTCCAGCCGCGCCCGCACCGCGACGACCTCCTCGACCGTGGCGACCATCGGCAGCATGATCCGGACTTCGGCCCCGGCCGCCGCGTCGACGAGCGCGCGGAGCTGGTCGTCGAGGAGTTCGGGGCGCGCGAGGCCCAGGCGCACGCCGCGGACGCCAAGCGCCGGGTTCGCCTCGACGCGATCCGTCTGCCACGCGGCGGGCTTGTCACCACCGACATCGAGGGTCCGGAACACGACCGGCCGGCCTCCCATCCGTTCGCGGATCCGGGCATAGACGTTGCGTTGCTCGGCGACCGACGGCGGCGTCCGCCGGCCGAGGAAGAGGAGCTCGGTCCGGACGAGTCCGATGCCCGACGCCCCGGCCCCCAGCGCCGCGTCCGCCTCGAGCACGGAACCGACATTCGCCGAGACCGTCACGGCCACGTCGCCGCCCGTCCGGGCCGGTGCCGACGCGAGGCCGGACCCGGTCGGGCGGTTGGACGGTGTCTCCGGCGCCTCGAGCGCCGCGAGATCCGCGGCATCGGGTTCGATGACCAGCCGACCGATCGGTGGGTCACCCGCGTCGACGAGGGCCACTGCGCCCGCGGCCGCCTCGGTCACGCCGGCGCCGAGACCAAGGACGAGGGCGATCCCAAGGCCGCGGGCCACGATCGACGCGTGACCGGTCGGCGCGCCGCCGGCGAGCGCGATCCCGGCGACGAGCTCGGGTCGCAGCGTCGCCACGGCCGATGGATCGAGGTCGTCGGCGACGATGACCGCCGGCCGGCCGTCCGCGTGCCAGAGGTCCGGTCGTGACGCTCCGGAGATGATCCCGGCGACGCGCCGGCCCACGTCCCGCACGTCGGCCGCGCGCGCCTGGAAATACTCGTCGTCGACGGCGGCCAGGATGGCGGCCTGATCGTCCGTGCTGGCGAGGATCGCCTCGATCGCGGACGAGCCATCGTCGACCGCGCGCATGGCGGGGTCGACGATGCCGGGGTCGCGTGCGAACACCGCCTGCGCCTCGAAGATCGCCGCCGTCTCATCACCCGCCCGCTGCGCCAGCTGGCGAGCGAGCGCCTCCAGCTCAGCGGCCGCCGCCTCGAGCGCCGCCGATAGCCGCGCCCGTTCGGCGATCGGCGGCCCGACGGGGGCGGCGATCTCGGGCGCCTCCGCCGGCAGCTCGACGCGCAGGATCCGGCCGACACCGACACCGGGCGAACCGATGCGTCCGCTGAGGACGGCCCGGGTCACGAGCATCGGCCCCACTCCCGTCCGTCAGCTCGCGGCGACGGCATCGGCCAGGGCGCGCATGAGGAGCGCGGCGGACGTGGCGCCGGGGTCCTGGTGGCCGATGCTCCGCTCGCCGAGATACGACGCGCGACCCTTGGTCGCGAGCATGGGGACGGTGGCAGCCGCACCGGCCTCCGCCGCGTCCGCCATGGCCCGCACGACAGCTTCGATGCCACCACCCGCCTGCACGGCGGCCAACCCGGCCGCGTGGGCCGGGACAAGGGCGTCGAGCATGGTCTTCTCGCCGGTCGTCGCCTTGCCCAGACCGGCGATCCCGGTGATGGCGGCCTCGATGGCGGCGACCATGACGCTGCTCGGCGGGCGGTCCGCATCTGCGGTCAGGATCGACGTGCCGCCGCGGATGAAGGCCGTGCCGTAGAGCGGACCGGCGGCGCCGCCGACGGTGCTGATCAGCGTCCGGCCGGCGGCCTTGGCGGCCGTGCCGGTCAGCGCTCGATCGCCGTCGGCATCGGGCCGCCCGGCATCGAGCTGCGCGACGATGGCGGAGAAGCCGCGGTCCATGTTGATGCCGTGGTCGCCATCGCCGATCGCCTGGTCGAGGGCGGTCAGGTCGGCGGCCGCGTCGTGCAGCCTGGCCGCACCGAGGCGGAGCCACCGCTCGAAGATGTCGAACATCGCCTGGTCACCTCGGGAACGCTCGGAGCGAGTCTAGTGGGCAGCCGCCACGCGCGAGGGATGGGCGTGACGGCTGCGTCGGGAACGTGCGAGCCGGGGTCAGACGCCCCAGCGGAGGGCAGCCGTGTGGACGGGCGCGTCCCACAGCCGGGTCAGCTCGTCATCGAGACGCAGGAGCGTCACGGAGAAGCCGGCCATCTCGAGGCTGGTGATGTAGTTGCCGACCAGCGACCGCTCGATGGCGATCCCCTGGCTGCCGAGGATCCGGGCAACGCTGTGGAACGCGATGTACAGCTCGATGAGCGGCGTGCCGCCCATGCCGTTGACGAACGCGAGGACCTTGTCGCCACTGGTCAGTCCCAGGTCGGAGACGATCGGCGAGACGAGCCATTCGGCCATCTCGTCGACCGGCGCGAGCCGCTCCCGACGGCGCCCCGGCTCGCCGTGGATGCCGATCCCGACTTCGACCTCGTCGTCGCCGAGCTCGAAGGTAGGGGTGCCGGCGGCCGGGACGACGCACGACGTGAGGGCGAGGCCCATCGAGCGGCCCTGGGCGTTGACCTTGACGGCCGTGGCGGTCACGTCGGCCAGCGATCCACCGGTCTCTGCATGGGCACCGGCGATCTTCTCGAGCAGGACGGTCACGCCGACCCCGCGACGACCGGCCGTGTAGAGCGAATCCTGGACTGCGACGTCGTCGTTGGTGACGACGGTCGAGACCTCGATCTCGCCCGCCACGAGCTCTGCCGCGAGCTGGAAGTTGAGCACGTCGCCGGTGTAGTTCTTGACGATGTGCAGGACGCCGGCACCGCCGTCGACGGCTCGTGTCGCCGCCTCCATCTGGTCCGGCACCGGTGAGGTGAACACGTGACCGGCGGCGGCTGCATCGAGCATCCCGGTCCCCACGAACCCGCCGTGGAGCGGCTCGTGGCCGGAGCCGCCGCCGGAGATCAGCGCGACCTTTCCGCGCTTGGGTCCGCCGGCGCGCAGGACCAGGTTCTGGGCGGGATCGATCCTGACGATGTCCGGGTGGGCCTCGGCCAGGCCGGCCAGGCTCTCGGGGACGATGTCGTCGAGGTCGTTGTAGAGCTTCTTGACGCGGGTCGGGGCGTTGGTCGCCATGGCGATCCTCCTTCAGGGTGGCGCTGGTGCGGCCCGGTCAGGCCTGGACGGCTTCGCCGTGACCGGCCTCGGCGACCGCGGCGACCGGGGCCGCGGCGGTCTCGTGACGGCCGACGAATTCGTAGGTGAAGGCGCCGATCAGGCCGCCCAGGATCGGTCCGACGATGTAGACGGGCAGCTGCTCCCACTTCGTCGCGGCCGCGCCGGTGGCGCCGATGATCGATCCGACCAGGTCAGGGCCGAACTCGCGGGCCGGGTTGAGCGCGGCCCCGGTGATCGGACCGACGAGGATGATCACGCCGTAGACGATGAAGCCGATGACGATCCCGGCAAATCCGCGGGGCGCGCGGCCGTCGACGGCCGCGCCGAAGACGGTGAAGACGAGGATGGCGGTGCCGATGGTCTCGGCGGCGACGGCGACCGCGACCCCGGAGGTGTCCGGGTTGTACGAGACGGCACCGAGGCCCAGTGACTGGGGGTTGTTGCCGATGAGGATGATGTAGGTGAGCACCGCGCCGATGGTCGCGCCGACGAGCTGGGCGACGATGTAGATGCCCGCCGTCCTCGAGTCGATCTTGCGCGTCGCCAGCAGGGCGATCGTCACGGCCGGGTTGATGTGGGCACCGCTGATGTGGCCGACGGCGTAGACCGCCGCGAAGATCGCGAACGCGAACGCGAACGAGATCGTCGACAGCTCGGCGCTGCCGAACGGGTTCTTGCCAGTCAGGAAGAGCGTCAGCGGGACGGAGCCCGCACCGATGAAGACCAGGATGGCCGTGCCGATGGCCTCCGCGGTGAACTTCTGGGCAGTGGTCGGGGACGACATGAAGACTTCCTCCGTGCGATCAGCCGGCTTGGCCGACGTAAGGCGACAGTTCCGCCGACAACGTGGACAGCGCCGCGTCGGCGTCGGGACCGACGGCCGACAGGGTGATCTCGGATGACGGGCGGATCGTCAGGCCGAGCAGGGCGATGAGACTCTTGGCGTCCGCCTCGCGGTCGCCGTAGCGGATCACGATCCGACTCTGGAAGCGCGCGGCCGCCTGGACGAAGCGGGCCGCCGGTCGTGCGTGGAGGCCGGACGGATCGGCAACGACCAGGGTCAGTTCCGGCATGGTCACGCCCTCGGGATCTTGGGCATCGTGGATGCCGCGGCGGCGGCCGCCTCGACCTCGTCGATGCCGGCGCCGATGCTCGCCTGGACGGCGGCGAGGATCGCCCCCTCCACGAGCGGTGCCTCGCTGATACGGACCCGGTCCCGGTCCACTGGGTCGAGATCGTCGATCGCCAGCTCCAGGCTGAGCGCCGCACTGCCGAGGTCGAACAGCACGAGCACGCCGTCCGGGCCAGCGTCGAGCGTGGACCGCAGCGCCGCCGCGATCCGCGGTGCGCTCGTCCCGAGCCGTCCGTCATCGGTCCCGCCGGCGATCCCGACGGGCACTTCGGCCCCGGCGACCTGGTTGACCATGTCGCGCAGGCCTTCGGCTACCGAACCGCTGTGGGAGATCAGGACCAAGCCCACCAATCACGCCTCCTTTCGACGCTCGACGATGCCAGCCAAGACGGTTTGGGACGATGCTCCGACCCGACTCGTCAAGATGCCAGCAAGGACGCATCAGCAGGTGCGATGAAGTGGCGTTCGGGTGACGACGCGGGGCCGGCGACCGTTGCCGAGCGGGTTCGACGCCGCCTACACTCGGTCGACCGCCGAGCCGCCTCGAGGGACGAACGTGCCGTCGCCATCGACCAGCGCCACGCCCATCGCCGACCCCGGCGTCGACCGATCCGTCGACGCCGCGAGGTTGCGTGCCGGGCTCGCCCGCTGCGGAACGGTCGTCGCCCGCCATGCCGCGGGCCTCACCCGGCTCGACGCGGTGTTGGGCGACGGCGACCACGGCGACAACCTCGTCATCGGCTTCCGCGCGGTCGACGACCTGCTGGCCGATCTGCCCGCGGAGACCAAGCCCGGCGACATCCTGCGAGCGGTCGGGCACCGCCTGGTCGCCGCGGTCGGTGGCGCCTCCGGGCCGCTGTACGGGACGGCCTGCATCGAGGCCGGGTTCGTCGCCGGCGACGCCCCGGTCCTGGACGGACCGACCGTCGCGGCGATGCTCCGCGCCGCGGCCGATGGCCTCGCCCGCCGCGGCCGTTGCCGGCCGGGCGACAAGACGATCCTCGACACGCTCGGGCCGGCCGCGATCGCCTTCGAGGGAGCCGTCGAACGAGGCGAGGACCCCGGGGCCGCGTGGGGGTCCGCGGTCGACGCCGGCGCGAGCGGGATGCGCGCCACGCGCGACCTCGTCGCCCGGCGCGGTCTCGCGATGCGCCTCGGCGAGCGGTCGGTCGGCCATCGCGACCCGGGGGCGGCCTCCTGCCTCCTGCTGCTGTGCGCGCTGGGAGGCCGGTGAACGAACGGGCGACGCTCCTGGAGCGGATCGAGACGCTGGAACGGGAGAGTCGACGCGCATTCGAGGACGCGCAACGCGAGGCGGACGCCCTGTTCGCCCAGTACCAGCTCAGCCAGCTGCTGGCCTCCGGCGGGTCGCTCGACGGCCTCGGCCGGTCCGTGGCGCTCGAGGCGGGGCGCCTGGGAGGCGTCGACCGAGGTGCCGTCTGGTTCGGGAACGAGGACGGGACCGGGCTCGACCTGCTGGCCACGGTCGGGAGCGACACTGCCCCGTCGGCGGTCCCGCCGCCGGCCCTCACCGACCTCGACGCCGGCCGAGCCTGGGCGTCGAGCGTGCCCGGCGCCCGGGCGCTCGTGCTCTCCGACGACCCGCCGACCATCCTGCTCTGCCTGTGGGCATCCGACGGTCGGGAGCCGGACCCCGACGGCGTCAGGATCGCCCAGCTCGCGCGGCACGAGCTTGCCGTCGCATTCCATGGTGCGCGCCTCCGCGAGACGCTCGAGCAGGAACGCGGCGAGCTGACCGCGGTCGTCGACGGCACGACCGACCTCATCGTCCAGGTCGACGCGGAACGCCGGGTGGTCAGGCTCAACCCCGCCGGCGAGCGACTCCTGGGCGTCAGCGCGGCGGACGCGATCGGGCGGACCTGTGACGACGTGCTCGGCTGCGCCGTCTCGGGCGGCCATGACCCGGCCGCCTGTCCGCTGGCCGAGGTCATCGCGTCCGGGCAGCCGGTGGCGTACCGGGAGACGGCGGTTCGCGGCCCCGACGGGAGCGCGGTCCGGGTCGCCGGCGGATATTCGGCGGTGTTGCTCGGCGCGGCGGGGACCCGGCGCGGCCGTGCCGACGCCCGCGCGACCGCGATCGTCCGCGACATCAGCGCCGTCCGCGCCCTGGAAGAGCTGCGCGAAGGCTTCGTGGCCACCGTCAGCCACGAGCTCCGAACGCCCCTGTCGCTCATCCGTGGCTACGCCGAGACACTCCTCCACCTCGAGCTCGAGCCCGCCGAGCAACGGGCCTACATCGAACGGATCGACGAGGTGACCGACCGCCTGTCGGCGCTCGTCGGGCAGATCCTCGACGTGACCCATCTCCAGGCGGATCCCCTCATCCTGGAGCGGGCGCCTGTCCTGTTCGTGGCCCTCGTGACCCGGTTGCGTGGCGACCTGGAGGCATCGGGTCGCGCCGACCGGCTGGTGGTGTCCCTGCCCGACGACCTGCCCGCGATCGAGGTCGACGGCGCCCGCGTCGGCCAGATCCTCGAGAACCTCGTCGGCAACGCGTTCAAGTACGGGCCGCCGCTGGGGCTCGTGACCATCTCGGCAGCCGTCGACGGCGAGTGGCTCCAGGTGGCGATCGACGACGAGGGCGTCGGCATCCCGGCCTCGGAACGGCCGCTCGTCACGGAACCCTTCCACCGCGCCTGGAACGTCCGTGAGTCGCGCATCCCGGGCACCGGCCTCGGGCTGTTCATCTCGCGACGGCTGGTCGAGGCCCACGGCGGACGGCTGCGCCTGGAGGACCGGCCCGATGGCCAGGCCGGCACCCGGGTCGCCTTCGGGCTGCCGCTGCTGGGCGGCCACCCCGGGCCGGCGAGACCGCGCCGGCGCCAGCCCACGCCCGGCCGCGGCCGTGGCCGAGGTGGCGGACCGTGACTGACACGATCCTGATCGTCGAGGACGAACCGGACTTCGCCGCGCTCGTAGAGCTGTGGATGGGCCGCGCCGGGTACCGGACCGTCGTGGCTGCGACCGGGACCGATGCCCTGCGCCGGTTCTACGAGGATCATCCGGACCTCGTCATCCTCGACGTGTCGCTGCCCGCCCTCGACGGCTGGCAGATCATCGAGCGCATCCGCGAATTCAGCCGGATCCCGATCCTGATGGTCACCGCTCGGAGCTCCGAGGCGGACAAGATCCGCGGCCTCAAGCTCGGCGCCGACGACTACATCACCAAGCCCCTGAGCTTCCCGGAGCTGACGGCCCGGGTGGAGGCGGCCCTCCGGCGGGCCGCCACGGCCAACCCGGACCGCCCGCGACGGCTCCAGCATCGCGACCTCGTGGTCGACCTCGACGACCACCGGGCGCGGCTGGCCGGTCAGGAGGTCCGGCTGACGCCGACCGAGTTCCGCCTGCTCGCCTACATGGTCGAGCACGCCGGACAGCTGGTCACCCACCGCCAGGTCCTCGGCGCGGTGTGGGGTGCCGGCTACGACGTCGACGTCCACCTCCTCCGGATGACGATCCGGAACCTGCGGCTGAAGCTCGATGCCGCCGCACCCGGCGATTCGTACATCGCCACCGAATACGGGCTCGGGTATCGCCTTACCGGACCCTCCCGACCGACCGAGGCGTAACGGCCCGGACGCCAGGGATCCCGATCAAGCACCCGGCAGACGGTCGCCGCCGAGGGCCTCGGTCGCCTCGTCCGCCGCGGTCCGCTCCTCCTCGGTCAGCAGGTGGTACCGATCGTGGCTGGAGTGCTGGGCGAACCCGTCCAGCCGTCGGCGGAGGGCCGCGAAGCGCGCCAGCTGCGGCCGGGCGACAGGCTCGAAGGCCCCGTCGGAGCCGGCCGTCGCCCATAGCGCGAGGAAGTCGTCCAGGCAGAACGGCGCCGTGGCCAGCGACTCCTGCCAGACCACGTCCCCTGCGCGCTCGCTCAACCGGACGAGCGCGGTCTCGACGGCGATGTCGCCCTGTGTGCAGGCGATGCACGGCGGCCGCTCGCGAGCGCGCTTGAGACGACCACGCAGGCTTCTGCCCCTCGACCCGACCGCCGCCTCGAGGTCGCCGGTCCGCCGATCGAGGACCGCGGAGAGGAGCATCGAGGAGCCGAGCATCCCGCCGGTCTCGCGGCGATCGGTCGAGAGCAGCTCCGCGACATGCCGGCGGCAGAACCCCTGGCTCCGCTCGAGCTCGGCGCGGAAGCCGATGTCGAGGACACGCTCGTTGATGATCGCGTCGAGCGTCGCCCGCTCCGACCGCGCGCGGACGGCGCAGACCGGACAGCCGCCGAGCCCCATCGCTTCGAGCAGCCGGACGTCGACGATGTCGCGGGCACCGGGCTGGCTGCCATCGCCGCCGCCCGCGGGCTTCCCGGGACTCACCGGCCGACCGAGGCTGGCGTCCGGATCGCGACGACGGCTCCCGGGTCCGCGGCGCGCAGCGGGCCCTCGGCCGGCGAAACCCTGAACCCGGCCGGGCCGAGGAGGCGACGCGCGATCTCGCGACGCAGCGCCTCGTCGAGCGGGTCGAACGGATCGCGTTCGGCGACGGTGACCTCGGTCACCAGATCGGTGTCGCCGGGCGCCCCGTCCGCGACATGGGCCGCCAGGAGCCGGGTGGCCAGGCCACGCCGCCGGTGCAGCGGGGCCACGCCGATCGCGAGCAGCTCGCCCCGAGCCGCGCCATGTCGCCGATCCGAGGCGGCGGCGCCGACCACCGTCGTGCCCGCGACGGCCACCGTCACGCGCAGCCCGTCGGCGAGCCCGGCGGCGACCAGGGCGTGGCCGGCGGCCGGATCGGCCGGGGCGAGAACGCCGCCCGCCAGCGTGAGGTTGTCCCACGTCCCACGGTCCACCGCGGGGATGACGATCGGCGAGCCGTTGCCGGTGGACCCCAGCGCGCGAGCCGCCGACGCTGCTTCGACACTGCCCGGCCCAGCTCCGGCGAACCCCTCGACCGGGTCCCACCATCCCCGATCCCGGGCCTCGCGCAGCAGCCGCGGGACGACGAGCCGCCGGACGAGACCGGCGATCGCGCCCGAGCGGGTCTCGGCCGCCAGCTGGTCCGCGTCGACGGGCTCGCCGGCGTTCGGCGGGTCGACGAACGAGGCGGGCAGCGGCGCCTGGCCGTAGCGCGTCGCCTCCGCCTCCCAGCGCACCCGCCACGACTCGGGCGTCGAGCCGGGCACCTCGCGGTGCGCGCCAGCGAGCCAGACGAGGCTCCACGAGCGTGGCACGACCCGGTAGACGTCATAGCCGCCGCCACCGGTCGCCAGCCAGCGGCCGCCGGCGTGGCGGTGGGCGACTCGGTCCACGAGGCGCGCGGCTTCGCCCATCGCGGTCGTGGTCACGCGCAGGTGGGCGAGCGGATCCCACGCATGCGAGTCCGCCCCATGCTGCGACACGATGAGATCGGGCCCGAACGCGGCAGCCAGCTCGGGGAGCAGTGCCCGAACCGCGGCAAGCCAGGGACCCTCACCCGTCCCGGGTTCCAGCGGCACGTTGACGGCGGTGCCCGCGGCGACCCCGTCCCCGAGCTCCCCCACCCCACCCGTCCCCGGGAACAGGTACCGGCCGGTCTCGTGGAACGACAGGGTCAGCACGCCCGGATCCGACCAGTGGATCGCCTGCACCCCGTCGCCGTGGTGGACGTCGAGATCGACGTACAGGACCCGCTGCCCGTCGCGCCTGGCTCGGGCGATGGCCAGCGCCGGGTCGTCGTAGATGCAGAACCCGGAGGCCCGGTCGGGCATGGCGTGGTGGAGGCCGCCGCCCGGATGGAAGGCATGCTCGACGTCCCCGCGCAGGATCGCCTCGACCGCGCGGATCGAGCCGCCGGCGACGGCCGCACCGGCGTCGTGCATCCCGGCGAAGGGCGGATCGTCGCCACCCTCCCCGATCCCTGCCGCTCCCCCACCGAACGGCTGCTCGGAGAATCGCTTCACGATCTCGAGGTAGCGCCGGGTGTGGCACCACAGGAGCTCGTCGTCGGGCGCGGGCTCCGGCGCGAGGCCGGGTTCCGCCCCGATCGTTCGCAGCAGCTCGATCCCCGGTCCGAACCGGCGCGGCGTGAGCGGGTGGCCCGGACCGAAGTCGTACGACGTGGAGCGCGGCCCGAACACCAACAGCATGATGGCACCATACCGGCGATGGAACGCGTCTACACCACGCCGCTGCTCGACAAGCTCTGGGTGAGGCCGGGGATGCGCGTCGCACTCATCGACATCGACGACGCCGACATCCGATCGCTGCTCGAGGAGCGCACGACGGACCTGACCGAGGGCTGGCCCGAGCCCGACACCGACGTCGTGCTCCTCGGCGCCGAGACGCCCGCCGCGCTCTCGCCGCTCGAGGCCCTCTCGGCGCGGATCCGACCCGCGCCTAAAGGTGCCCGCCGACGTCGCGCCTGACACGGAGGCCCAGCGGCGCCTCCCGCGCTGTACCATCCGCGGATGGGACCCGATCTGCTGATCATCCTCCTCGTGATCCTCGTCCTGGTCGTGATGTGGCGCGGGCCGAAGACGCTTCCGAAGCTCGGTGAGGCGCTCGGCCGCGGCGTCAAGGAGGCGAAGACCGAGGCGACGAAGGCGCAGGCCGAGATCGGGGCGAGGACGTCCGACCCCGACGCCCCGACCGACGCCGACGGCGACCGCCCGGCCTGAGCCACCCCGGCCTGACCCGCCCGAGCGCGGACCGCGACGGCCCGGAGCCCGACCGCCCATGATGCCCGACGAGCTGAGCGCGCTGACCCATCGACCCGGGCCGGGATCGCATCGCGTCACGGTCGAGATCGGCGGCGTCCCGGTCGAGACGCTGGCCGATCTCCCGCCACTGCGCGATCGACTCCTGTTCGTCGGGCTCAACCCCTCGCCGGTCAGCGTCGCCGCCGGCCACTACCACCAGGGCCGCCTCGGGCGGACGTTCTGGCGGCGGTTGGTGACGGCCGGCGTGTTGCCGGCGGGGATCGACATCGACGATGCGGACGATGCGCTGATGGCGGAGGGGCACGGGATCACCGACCTTGTCAAGATCCCGACCGCCCGCGACGAAGCGTCCGACGCTGCGCTGACCGCCGGGGTCGGGCCGCTGTGGCAGAAGATCGCCATCTGGCGACCGGCCGCGATCGTGTTCATCTACAAGCGCGCGGCATCCATCTCGGCGGGACGCGACCTCGCCGAGTCGTGGGGTCACCTGCCGGGGGTCGCCCTCGCCGGACGACCATGCATCCTGATGCCGGGCCCATACGCGCCGGTCGAGCATGTCGACGAGGGTCTCAACTTCGTCCGCAACCTGGTCGCCGCGCTGCCCATCGACCGAAGCTAGGCGCGAGCGTCGGCCGGCCCGTCGGCCTCCCAGTCGTCCCACTCCTCCCCGGCGTCGAGCGGATCGTCGGCATCCACCTCGTCGAGCTCGTCGAGCGCCGGCAGGCCGACGGCGAACGCGACGAGCAGGCATACGTGCCCGAGCGCGTATGCGGTCGCGGTCACGTAGCCATAGGCCGTCACGAACGTGGTGTCCTGCGGGTCGAGGATGCCGCTCATGTTGACGAGCGCGAGCGCCACGAGCACCAGCGCCGTCGCCATGACCGCGAGCCACCAGCCGGCGATCGGTTCCTCGCCGGACCACCAGCCGCGGGTGGCGACCGCCGCGAGATACGCCCACACGGCGACGCGCAGGATCCCGAGCGCGACCGTGCTGGCAAGGTACAGCGCGAGCGGCGGCGACAGCGGGGTGTCGCCGAGGTCGAAGCGGGAGGCGGACAGCACCCCGACGATCGTGGCGAGGATCGCCGCGACCGGCACGAACAGGCTGACCAGGACGGCCGGTCGGTCGGCGTAGCGGCGGGCCTGGGAGAGGCCCACGGCAATGTAGGCGATCCCGAGGACCGAGACCAGCGCGACGATCGCGTCGAACAGCACGGAGAGTGGCACCAGGGACGGCAGCTCGTCGCTCGCCGGGGTCAGGCTCTCGAACACCGGTTGGAGCGGGTCGGCCACGATCACGAGGCCCTGGACGGCGGCGAACAGGATGGTCCCGAACAGGATCGACGGCACACGTCGCGCGGCGTCCGGATGGCGCGCCAGCAGCGCAGCCGGCAGCAGGATGGCGACGATGCCCGGCGTCAGGCGAAGGACGTAGCCGATGACGTCGCCGATCGACGCGTCGGCCGGGAAGCCCGAGTTCTGGACCATCCAGTAGAGATCCGCGATCGCGAGGGCCACGAACAGCCAGGCCAGCCATGGCAGGCGTCGGAGGATGTCGGGCAGGTGCAGGCCCCGAGCCTCGACGACGCCTCCCGCCTCGTCAGCGGCGTCGTCGCCGGTGTCGTCCATCGGGGAAGGCTCGCGTTCCGGTCGGGCGATGTCAAACGCGGTCATTGTCGGGGATGCGCCGCGAACGACAGATTCCGCCAATGGCGTCCGATCCTGACCGCCGGTCGGGCCGCTCCGTCGCCGGCCGCCGCCTAGACTGCCTCGCTCGGCACACGTCCGGCGGGATGGCCGGCCAGCCAGACCGCATCGGGCGCGACGGCCCGCACCCGCTCGACCGAGACCGCCATAGCCGCCGCATCCACCGGTCCGGGGATCGACCGGGCGCCGCGCACCCCGTCGAGGTCGCCGGCCACGACGAACCGGCCGCCGTCGCCGACGAGAGCGACGTGGTCCGGGCGCGGACCCGGTGTCGACAGGACCTGCAACGCGACATCGCCGGCGGCCGGCACATCGAGGTCGGTCAGCTCGCGCGTGGCATACGGCAGCGAGCGCCCCCCACCCGGACCGACGAAGACCGGGATGCCCAGGGTCTGCGCGACGGCCTCGGCCCCGGCGGCATGATCGGGATCGACGTGCGTCAGGACCATGGCCTCGATCGCCCCGTCGCGCGACGACGACCAGCTCCACCGCCCGACTCTAGCGCCGGCCCGGACGGATCGCCTGGATCGACCAGGACGAACCGGCGGTGCCCGCGAGGTATGCGCACACCGGTTGGCCGGCGACGCCGCCGCCGGCCGGCATCACGATCCGCGTCACGCCGGGGACGGGCTCCTCCACCTCGACCGGCCCGAGCGTCCCCGGCGCCAACCGCGCCCGGATCTCCTCGACCGAGCGGGCATGCTCGAGCTGCTGGAGGGTCGTGCTCGTCGGCAGCCACATCGCGAGGCGCCCGTCGGCCATCGCCTCAAGCGCGTCGGTCGGGCGCCGCCAGGCGTGGGCGACCACCTCGTCGCCCTCGAGCGTCGCGTCCGCCCCGGCCGGCAGGGCCGCGGCGAAGAACCGGGCGTCGAAGCGGCGGAACATCGACGGCGGGCGTCACCCAGCGCGACAGCGGGACGAGGCGATCGGTCCGCAGCCGGAGGTCGAGTCGGGCGGCCAGGTCCGCCAGGGTCACCTCGCCGCGCAGCAGTGCCGACCGCGCCCCCGTGAGGTTAACGCCGGCCGTGCGCGCATCGGCGAGGAGCACGCCCGCCTCCTCGAACAGCTCGCGGATCGCCGCGACGAAGGCCGCCAGCGCGGCGCCCGGCTCGAGATCGCCGCCGAGCGCCAGCGCCGCCTCGGCCGGCGTGATGACCGATCGTGCCGCGAGCCTCGAGTCCGCATCGGCGGGATCCACCCGACCGCCGGGGAAGACGTGCACGTCGGGGGCGAAGGCCATCGTCGCCGGTCGATGCGTCAGGAGCGCCTCGAGGCCGGCCGGACCCTCGCGCAGGAGGACGACGGTCGCCGCCGCGCCGGGGCGCGACCGGGGCGTCGGTCACGCCCGGTCAGCCATCGACGAGCGCGGCGACCTGGGCACGGAGGCCATCCGGATCCGTGACCGGCAGGCGGCACGCAAAGTCGCGACAGACATAGGCGCTCGGGCGACCCGCCGACGGCGGTCCGGTCTCGGAGCAGCGCGATGGCGCTGGCCGCGGCCGCTCCGCCGTTCGCGAGCGCGACGACCTGGTTCGGTCGGAAGCCCTCGCGGACCTCGGCGAGCAACGCCAGCGTCGCGGGGTCGTCCGGGTCGCCGACGATCGCGATCTCGATCGCGGGCGCGAGCGCGAGGTCCATCGCGCCGAGCCACTGCGCGAACCCCGTCGGGTAGCGGCCCACGTACGGCACGACCGAGCGAAGCGCGCGCTCGGCCGCGCTCCGATAGGCGCCCTCGCCGGTCCATGCCGCGAGGCGGAGAAGGACGCGCGCGGCCATCGCGTTCCCGGATGGGGTCGCATTGTCCTGGACGTCCTTCGGGCGCGTGACCAGGCGCTCGTGGTCGTCGGCCGTGTCGAAGAAGCCACCCTCCGGGTCGGTGAAGCGTGCCAGCACCCGATCCATCAAGGCGCGCGCGGTCGTGAACCAGCGTTCGTCGAAGGTGGCCTCGTACAGCGCGAGGAGACCGTCGGCGAGATGCGTGTAGTCCTCGAGCACGCCGTGACCCCACCGCGCGACCGTCCTTCCACGACCGCCCGAGCGATCCGTCGGCGCCGAGCAGACCTCCAACGATCGTCGTCGCGGCACGCTCGGCCGCGACCGAGATATTCGCGGTCATCGAAGGCGATCGCCGCATCGGCCAGGGCGGCGATGGCCAGTCCGTTCCAGGCGGCGAGCGCCTTGTCGTCGCGCGCCGGCTGGGGCCGCGTCTGTCGCCGTTCCAGCAGCAGGATCCGGGCGGTCTGCAGCACGTCCTCGATCGACAGCCCGGCGAGCTCCGGGAATCGCGCCGCGAGCTCGTGGTCAGTCGCGACTCGCGACAGGATCGTGCGGCCTTCCCAGTTGCCGCCCTCGGTCACGCCGTACGCGGCCAGGAAGAGCTCCGGCTCGAATGAACCGATCACCTCGCGGATCTCGGCCTCGCTCCACACGAACGTCAGGCCCTCGATCCCGTCGGTGTCGGCGTCCTGGCTGGCGGCGAACGCACCGTCCTCGGTCGTCAGCTCGCGGATCAGGTAGTCGAGGGTCCCGGTCGCGACCGCGCGATACCGCCCGTCGCCGGTCAGCGCCCAGGCGTGGACGTAGGCGCGCGCGAGCTGGGCGTTGTCGTAGAGCATCTGCTCGAAATGCGGCACGAGCCAGCGGGCGTCGGTCGAGTAGCGATGGAACCCACCGCCGAGCTGGTCGCGCAGCCCGCCGTCGGCCATCGCATCGAGCGAGCGGCGGGCGACCGCGAGCGGCCGCGAGTCGCCGGTCGCGACGTGGCGGCGCAGCAGATACTCGATCGTCATCGGCTGCGGGAACTTGGGTGCCTGGCCCCAGCCGCCGTTCGCTGCGTCGAACGAGGACTCGATCGCCAGGGTCGCGCCGTCGAGCAGCTCCTGGGTCGGCTCGTCGGTCCCGGCGGCGACCCGGGCCTGCTCGGCCATGCCCTGGACCAGCCGGCCGCCGGCCGCCTCGACCTCGGCGCGCTGTTCGCGCCAGGCGCGGTCGACCCCTTCGAGGACCTGGTGGAACGACGGCATCCCGTGGCGCGGCTCGTCGGGGAAGTACGTCCCGCCGTAGAACGGCCGGCCGTCCGGGGTCAGGAACACCGACATCGGCCATCCGCCCCCGCCGGTCATCGACTGCACCGCGGCCATGTACACCTGGTCGAGGTCGGGTCGCTCCTCGCGGTCGACCTTGATCGACACGAAGTGGTCGTTCAGGTAGCGAGCGGTCGGCTCGTGCTCGAACGACTCGCGTTCCATCACGTGACACCAGTGACAGGCCGCGTAGCCGATGCTCAGGAAGATCGGCCGGTCGAGGAGCCTTGCGCGGGCCAGGGCGTCGGGGCCCCACGGATACCAGTCGACCGGGTTGCTCGCGTGCTGGAGGAGATAGGGACTCGTCTCCCCGGCGAGGCGGTTGGGCATGTCCCGATGGTACGCGGAGTCGGTGCGCGGAGGCACCGCCGGGCTCGGGATAACGCTGAGATGATCCGCGGAAGGTATGGTGCACGTAACCATCCCGGAGTAGCATTCTGTACCCACGTGGAGGGTGGCTCTTTATCGTGCGACGATTCGGCGCGGCCATCATCGCGGCACTGCTCGTCGTCGGCCTGTCCGTGCCGGCCACGTTCGCCGCGTCGCCCGCCGCCCACCCGGCCGTGCCGCGAGTGGTGTTCATCGTCGGGCCGGCCGGTGCGGCCACGGACGGGTATCGGGCCCAGGCCCGCAGCGCGGCAGCGATCGCGCGCCAGTACACCCCGGACGTCGTCGAGCTCTACTCGCCCAACGCCACGTGGACGGCCGTAAAGCAGGCGCTCGCCGGCGCCTCGCTCGTCGTCTACATGGGCCACGGCAACGGCTGGCCGAGCCGCTACCGCGACGCGCTCTACCCCATCACCCAGGACGGCTTCGGCCTCAACCCGACCACTGGCGCCGGCGACTCGCAGCACCAGTACTTCGGCGAGGCGGCCGTCGGCTCCGAGGTGAAGCTGGCGAAGAACGCGGTCGTGCTCCTGAACCACCTCTGCTACGCGAGTGGCAACTCGGAGCCGGGGCTGCCGGAGGGCACGCTCGACCAGGCGCGCCAGCGCGTCGACAACTACGCGGCGGGCTTCATTCGGGCCGGCGCATCGGCCGTCATCGCGGAGGCGTGGTCGAGCCCGTCCTACTTCGTGCGCGCGATCCTCGGCGGCGGCCGATCCATCCAGACTGCCTGGCAGCAGAGCCCCAGCGCGAACGGCAACCGCATCGCCTTCGCAAGTCAGCGCAGCCCGGGCTATGTGGCCCAGATGGATCCCGACAGCGCCGCGTCCGGGTTCGTACGGTCGATCGTGATGAAGACCGGGCTCGCACCCAAGGACGTGCTGGCCGGCGCCGCGGGATCCGCCCTGTCCGCCGGCGCGCCCGTGGCACCCGCCGCCCCGACGCTGACCGGCAGCGGCATGACGCTCGCGGCCCCGGACATCAGCGGCCTGACCACGGCCGGGTCGAAGGTCACCGTGGACGTCCCGTTCACGATCAAGGACCGAAAGCAGCTCCCCAAGGGAATCCAGGCCAGCGCCCGCTGGGATCCCATCGCCCTCGCGCTGACCCCGGTGGATCCGGCCGCGGAGGTCGCCCCGGCCGATCCGGCGGCGTCGGCAGGGTCGGCCACGACAGCGGCGCCGGCGACGACTCCGTCCGCCGCGCCGGCGACGACCCCGTCGGCCGCACCGGCGACGACTCCGTCGGCCGCGCCGGCGACGACCCCGTCGGCCGCACCGGCCGCTTCGGCGTCGCCTTCGGCATCGCCCGTGACCATGGACGCGCCCGGCGTCGGCCCGCAACGCAAGGAGTTCATCGACGCGCCGGCCGCCGACGCGGACCTCGTGGTCGCGGAGACGACCGGAGAGGTCGTCGCGCCGACAGCGGTCAAGATCGGCAAGACCTCGCTGAGCGTCCCGGTGACCTTGCCGGCGGCGCCCGGCCGATATCGGCTGACGATCACCCTGCACGATGGCGACGGCGTCGTCTATGACGACGCGACGCAGTCACTCATCCCGACCCTCAGCGTGCGCGTGACGGGCGATTTCGACGCCTCGATCGATGTCGTTCCAACGGTCCAGCTGACCGCCGGCCAGGAGGCGCTGCTCGGGATCCGGGTGACCAATCTCGGCAAGACCACATGGGGCCACGGGCCGATCGATACGCCGTGGAGCGCGACCAAGGCCCCGGCGGAGGCCGCGACCGTGGTCGCGCGATGGACCCCGTTGTCGGCCGGGGCCGCTCTCGGCGATCCCGCCACACAGAGCGCCGACGCGAACCTGCCCATCGGTCTCGCCCCGGGCACCAAGGCGGATGCGATCCTCGGGCTGTCCGCCCCGACGGCCGTGGGCGACTACCTGCTCGTCCTCGACATCGTGACCCCGGAGCGCGGCTCGCTCATCGCCTCCGGGGCGGACCCGACCCTCGTACGCGTCACCGTCGTCCCCACGAACTGACAGGCCGCCGGGCTACCGGCCGGCCCGGATCCGATCAGCCCCGCAGGCCCGCCTCGAGCCGGTCGATGAACGGCGCCTGGGTGGGCTTGATGCGCCGGCGTGCCTCCTCCGGGCCGAACCAGTCGACTCGATCGATCTCGGCGAACCGCTCACGACGCCCCGAGCGCGGCGGCCACTCCACCTCGAACTCGTTCGACTGCGCCGCGGCCGGGTCGAGGTCGCCTTCGACGGCCCAGGCATGGACGACCTTGCCGCCCTTCTGGACGATCGAGCCCAGATCCATGAGCGGCGCACCTGGATCGAGGGCGGTCCCGGTCTCCTCCTCGAACTCTCGCCGCGCGACCGCCGGGAGTGGCTCATCGGCGCCGTCCGGCTCGCCCTTCGGGATGGTCCAATCCCCGAGATCCCGGTTCACGAAGTACGGCCCGCCCGGGTGCGCGAGGAGCACCTCGATGCCGTCGCCCGACGCGGCACGTCGTCGATAGAGCAGGATCCCCGCACTCGTTCGGACACTCATCCTGGATGGATGGTAGCCGCTACGCTGGGCGCCGATGCCTGAGTCGAACGCGGTCCCGGACTTCCTCCCGAGCACGTGCGGGCTGCGCTTCGCCAACCGGTTCCCGCCGGGCCCGACCGTCCGCTTCGGCCCGATCGACCCACGCTGGATCGGCATCGGGGACGCCGCGGCGGGCCTGTGTGGCGGGATGGCCTGGTACGTCCGCGAGCGGTTCGAGGCCCGCCGGCCGATCCCGGCCGACAGCGAGGCCCCGGCCAACGGCTCGCCGCTGTTCCGAACGCTCGTCAACCGCCAGGTGCGCTCGCTCGACTGGCTGTGGACGCCCGTTCGTTACTGGTGGATGGGCGCCATCGGCGTCGAGCACGCGGCGCGGCGTGCTCGGGACGTCGAGTGGCCCCGCATCCGCGCCGGGATCGACGCCGGCCGGCTCGTCCGGGTCGGGCTGGTCCGACACCATGGGTTGAACCCGTGGGGGATGACCGACAGCCACCAGGTCATCGGCTACGCCTACGTGGTCGACGGCGACGAGGTCACGCTCCGGATCTACGACCCGAACTGGCCGGGGCGCGACGATGTCGCGCTGACGTTGCGTGCGACCGGCCCCGCGCAGTCGACCGGTGAAGCGCTGTCGGGCCTGTTCAGGATCGGCTGACCGGGACCTGCCCGGTAAGCTCGACCAGACGAACGAACGGCGCCACGAGCGCCGGATCGAACTGTCGCCCGGCTTCGCGCCGCACCTCGTCCAACGCCGCCTCGACGGTCAGCGCGGGGCGGAACGGACGGTCGTGGATCATGGCGTCGAAGGCGTCGACGAGCCCGACGATGCGGGCACCCATCGGGATCGACTCGCCTTCCAGACGGTCCGGGTAGCCGAACCCGTCCCAGCGCTCGTGGTGATGCCGGACGATCGACGCGAACCGGCGCGAGCTGGGGAAGGAGCGGCAGATGCCCTCGCCGATCTCGGGATGGCGGCGCATCTCCGCTCGTTCGGTGTCGGTCAGCGGTCCGGGCTTGGCGAGGATGGCCTCCGGGATGCCGAGGTTGCCGATGTCGTGCACGAGCGCGCCGAAGACCGCACCCTTGAGCTCGGTGCCATCGAGGCCCATCGCGTGGGCGAGGCGGCGCGCGAGGCCCGCCATCCCCGTACCGACCGGGTCCGTCGAATCGAGATCGATGTCGCCGGCGCTCGCCATCGCGGCGACGTTCTGCGCGTCCATCTCGGCCAGCGCGCGCCGCATCCGCAGGGCGTCACGGATCGCGGCGAGGAGCAGCGGCTCGGCGAACGGCGGCTCGACGTAGTCGTCGGCACCGGCGTCGATCCCTGCCGCGACGGCGTCGAAGGCCCGGGCGCTGGCGCTCGGCGGCGCGTCGGTCAGCGCGATGACGGGCATCCGCTGGTTGGCCGGGTCGGCCCGGATCCGGCGACACGTCTCGATCCCGTCGAGCTCCGCGCTGCCGATGCGGACCAGGACCGCCTCGGGCTGGCGGACGGCGACGGCCGCCAGGGCCGCGCTCCCGAGGGCGACCGTTCGGACGGTGTAGCCCGCGGATTCGAGCGACGGCGTCAATGACGCGTAGCGCCCCGGCACGTCCTCGACGACGAGGATCAGTCGGCGGCTGTCATCGTGGCCGGCCATGCCCGGTCAGGTTGGCCCTAACACCTCGTGGCGGCAACCCGTACCAAGGTCCGGGCCGCATCAGGCCTTGCGTTCGGTTCAGAACATCGTGGAGCACCACGGCGCGACGGGCGAGGCGAACAACCGATCCGCGGTCGCGATGGCGCCCGGCCGGCACTCCCCCACCCGACCGGCGCGGGCGAGGTCGGCGAAACGGACCGTCCCGAGGTACACGGAGGCAAGGTCGCTCGTGTCGAGGATCAGGTCGGGCTCGTCGGTGGACGGGGTGACCGAGGCCACTGAACCGGCTCCCGGCACGGACGCGGCCGACACCTCCAGCCGCCAGCGACCCGCGTTCCACGGGCAGAACTCGTCGCTCACCTCGAACGCGATCGACCCCGCCGCGTCGTACCCGCGGCCCTCGAGCGCGGCCGGCGTGTCCAGGATGCGCAGCCACATGCCGTCACGCACGACCATCGCGAGCCGGCGCGGTTCGGTCAGCTCGAGCAGGAGCGGGTGGGGCACGGGCATCCGCCAGCCCTTGACATGGCCGACGAGGTCGGTCTCGAACAGCCACTCCCAGATGATCCGCTCGGCGGCAGGATCGAGCCCGAGGACCTCCATCGTGGTGACCGTGTTGTTCGGTCCGCGCTCGTCCCATTCGTTCTTCACGCGGTAGAGGGCATAGCCGCGCACGTCGCCGTCGACCTCGAGCACTGCCATGAACTTGGGTCCGTTGCCGCGGCGCATCCACTCGGCGTCGTCGAGCAGCTCGTGGCGCCACTTCACCTCGTGCCGGCTGACGGCACCCGGCAGGTGCGTCCGCATCGCTTCGTAGACCGGCGGGATGAGCTCCATCCCCTCGTCGCGGTCCACCAGCCGGATCCGCCCGAGCGGCTCGGCCGGCCGCACGAACTGGACGCGGGTGCGCTCGATGTCGAAGGTTCCCTGGAGCGTGCCCAGCCCGTACCCGAACCGCTGGTAGATGGCCGATTCGGACGCCCACAGGATGGCTACGGGCTCGCCACGCTCGCGCGCCTGATCGAGCAGCCAGCGCATCATCTGGCGCAGGATCCCGCGCCGTCGATGGCTGGGCGCGACGCCGATCGCAGTGATCCCGGCAGCCCCGACGTCGCCGCCTCCCGGCACGGTCAGGCGGAACGAAAAGGCACCGCCCGCGCCGACCCACGCATCGCCATCGACCGCTCCGATCAGGCGATCGACCTCGAACTGCAAGCGATCGTGCTCGAATTCGGCCTCGGTCAGCTCATCGGCGAAGGCCGCCTCGAGGGTGCGGAACCACGTCCGCAGGCCGGCGGCGTCGGGCTGCCGCAGGCGGATCGTCTGGTCATGCATGAACCCATCCTGCCATGCGGCCGCGGGGCGGGTCTGCCGCTCAGACGCTGGGCAGCTCCTGGGCGTCGGTCTGCGCCGCGGCGAACAGGTCGCCACGCGCGGCGACGCGTTCGACCATCGAGCGGATCGTCCATCGATCGGGTCGCAGGGCCGGGTCGTCGAGCTCGTCCCACACGATCGGTGCGGAGACGGGCGCACCGGGTGCCGGACGGACCGCATACGGCGCGACGAGCGTCTTGATGCTCGCGTTCTGCGTGTAATCGAGCCTGGCCCGGCCCTTGCGCGCCCCCTTCGACCATTCCCAGGAGATGAGCTCGGGTACCGTCGAGCCGACCGCGCGCGAGACGCGCTCGACCCACGCACTCGTCTGGTCGAACCCGTAGCGCGGGACGATCGGGATCCAGACCTGGATGCCGCGCTTGCCGGTCGTCTTGGGATAGCCGCGCACCCCGAGATGCTCGAGCGCCGTCCGATACAGCCGTGCGATGACGAGGGTCTCCTCCCAGGTCGTCGCCTCGCCCGGGTCGATGTCGATATAGGCGAAGGTCGGGCGCCAGGGATCGGGCAGCCGCCCCGTCCAGGCGTGGACCTCGAAGCTCGCCTGGTTGCCGAGCCAGGCGAGGGTGGCGGCCCGGTCCGCGATGAGGTGGTCGTTCGCGTCACGGTCCTCGCGGCCATCGAGGCCGGTCTCGCGCCAGCGCGTCAGCCAGCTCGGGGCAGTGGCCGGGATGTCCTTCTGCCAGAACCCCGGCGCGCCGGCGCCGTTCGGGAAGCGCTGGAGGTTGAGGGGCCGGTCCTCCAGGTGCGCCAGCATCGTCGGCGCGATGCGCGCGAAGTAGCGGATGAGCTCGCGCTTGGTGATCGGCGGATCGGCCTCGAACAGCGGCTTGTCGAGGTTCGTGAGCTTGAGTTCGTTGCCGCCGACGCGCCAGGTGCCTTCCTTGCCCAGCGCGTCGAGGGCGGCAAGCTCGTCATCGGTCGTGCGCCACGCCTTGGGGATGTCGTGCGGGGCGATCTTCGGCGCTCCTGCCCGCGGCCCGGCTCCCGAGCCCTTCGCTCCCGTCGACGCCTTCGAAGTCCTGGACACGGGGGCATCGTCGTCGACGGCGGGGGCCGGCGGTGTTTCGGCCTCGGCGGCCTGCAACGCGCTGGCCGTGGCGACCGCCCGCTCGCGCCGGACGGTCGTAGCGTCGCGACCCGGCTCGAGTCCCTTGTACGCCGCCTGGCGAACGACTCCGTCGCGGGTCCAGCCGCCGAGCTCGGCCCGCATGACGAGCTCCGGCCGAACCCAGGTCACGGCGCCCAGATCGCCGCCCCAGCGACCCTTGTAGTCCTTTGGCGGCGGAGGGTCGAACGGCGGATCGGGGACGACCAGCGGATGCAGCTTCGAGAGCAGCTCCTTGCGCGTCGCGCCGGTGAACCCCGAGCCGACCTTGCCGGCGAACCGCAGCGAGTCGTCCTCGTAGTAGCCCACGGCCAGCGCGCCCAGGTCGCGGGCATTGCCCTCGCCCGGCGTCCAGCCGCCGATCACCAGCTCCTGCTCCGGGCGGACCTTGAGCTTCAGCCAGGCATTCGAGCGTCTGCCCGGCTCGTAGCGACTGCGTCGGAGCTTCGCGATGATGCCCTCCAGCCGGTTCGCCTTGGCAGCCTCGTAGAAGGCCGTGCCCTCGGCCTCGACATGGGCCGCGAAGCGCACGCGGGGATGCTCCTTGAGCACGCTTCGCAGCAGCCGCTTGCGATCTTCCAGCTTGACGTTGAGCAGGAGCCGCCCATCGAGATAGAGCAGATCGAACGGCTGGTAGATCAGTCCGCCGACCCCGGGCTGCCCGAGCTTGGTCTGGAGGAGCGAGAAATCGGGGCGGCCGTCCTCGTCGAGGGCCACGACCTCGCCATCGACGATGGCCTGCCTGGCGTCGATCCACGTCGCCGGCGACAGCAGGCGCGGGAAGTAGGTCTCGGCATCCTTCAGCCCGCGCGTCCAGGTCCGGACCTTGCCGCCGTCGACGACTGCCTGCACGCGGAAGCCGTCCCACTTGATCTCGTACAGCCAGTCGGGGTCGCTGAACGGCGTCGAGGCAAGGGTGGCGAGCATCGGCTCGACGTAGGGCGGCATGGGCGCCTCGACGGCGCCGGTCAGGTCGATCTCCGCCGCGGCGGCGGGCGCCTGGCCATTCCAGATGACGTCACGGTCGGCCTTGACGTCGTCGTTGGTGCGACCGGTCTTGACGCTCTGCGGATGGTCCTCGGCGTCCCACCCGGGCCGGTCGTCCATGCCCCGCTTGCGGATGAGCAGCCACTGCTCACCCTGGTCGTCCTCGAACGCGCGGGCCGCTGGATCGTCACCCTTGCGCTTGCGGCCGCTGGTACGGACGATCGTGAACCGGCCCTTGAGCTTCTGGCCATCGAGGACGAACTTGAGCTCGCCGTCGGGGATCGCCGTGCGGGCGTCGACGGTGGGTGCCTCCGCCTCCCAGGTGCCCCAATCCCAGACGATGACGTCGCCGGCGCCGTACTGCCTGGCCGGGATCACGCCCTCGAAGTCGAAGTACTCGATCGGGTGGTCCTCGACGTGGACCGCCATCCGGCGCTGGGTCGAGTCCAGCGTCGGGCCGCGCGGGACCGCCCACGAGACGAGGACGCCGCCGACCTCGAGGCGGAAGTCGTAGTGGAGCCTCGTGGCCCGGTGGCGCTGGACGACGAAGCGCCCACCACGGACCGGCGCGGCGGCTTCCCCGGGCGTTCCGGGCGGCGGTTCCGGGGTCTTGGCGAAATCGCGCTTGCGTCGATAGTCATCGAGCGGCATCGAGTGGAGTGTGCCCAGCGGGGCGCCCTGCGCGCAACCGGTCCGAGCTGGACCCCCGGTCAGGCCGTCTTGCGCTTCCGGGCGGGCTTGGCCGGCGCCTCGTCCTCCGCCGCATCGCCGGACGCGGCCGCCCTGCCCTGCGCCTTGGCGGCCTTGGCGTCGGACACCGAGACGGGCTTGTCGCCGCTCGAGTCGCGCGCCGCCTTGGCGGCATTGACCGAGGCCTCCAGCGCTGCCATCAGGTCGATGAGCTTGCCGCTCTCTTCGGGTGCCTCGACGGCGACGGTCTCCTTGCCCTCGACCTTGGCCTGGATGATCGTTTCGAGCGCCTCGCGGTACTCGTCCTTGTACTGGGCCGGGTCGAACTCGGCGGTCATCGCCGCGACCAGCTGTTGCGCCATCTTGAGCTCGGCCGGCTTGAAGTCGTACGCCTCGTCGCCGAGGTCGAGCTCGTCGACCGAGCGGATCTCGTCGGGCCAGTGGAGCGTGGTCAGGAGCATCGTGTCGCCGAGCGGGTCGAGCGCGGCCAGCGCCTCGCGATCCTTGATGACGACCTTGCAGATGGCCGTCAGGCCCTCCTCCTCGAGGACGGACTTCAGCAGGTGGAACGCCTTGCGCCCGACCTTGTCCGGCTCCAGGTAGTAGGCGCTCTTGACGAAGCGGACCGCTGCGTCGTCACGCTCGGCCTTCGTGAACTGCTCGATCTCGATCGAGCGGACGGTCTTGAGCGGCACGTTCTCGAGGTCTTCGTCGGTGATGACGACGTATTCGCCGGGCGCGTATTCATAGCCCTTGACCGTGTCGGAGCGGGAGATCGGCTCGTCCTCGACCGGGCACCAGACCTTCATCTGGATCCGCGACAGGTCCGCCTTGTGGAGCATGTTGAAGCTGATGCCCTTGGACTCGGTCGCGAGATAGAGCTTGACCGGGATCGTGACCAGCCCGAACTGGACGGCCCCCTTCCACATCGCACGCGCCATGGTCGACCTCTGCGTTGGTGCCGATCGTCAACGGGATTTCCCGGCCCCGGGACGTCGGGACGGTCACGATAGCGCACTCGCGCAAGCGGGACCGTTGCAGGCGACTAGTTCGAGACGACGAACGCATCCAGTCGGAACAGCGGGTGCCGCCCGCCGCCGACGACGCGCAGGGTGATGCGGTGGCTGCCGCCGCCCGGGAACGATCGCGTGAAGACGAATTGACGACTGGCCGTCGTCGACGACCACAGGAAGATCGTGCGGATGTAGACGCCATCGATGTAGACCTTGGCGCTGCCCCGTTTCGTGCCCCGCGGCGCGACGACCCCGACGCCGTGCCCGGTGAAGGCCATCGTCAGGCTGGCCCCGGCACGGGACGAGCCCGTCTCGGTCGACCGGTACGCTGAGCCGACCGATGCCCGCGCCCATCCCGCCGACCGACCGATGGCGGCGCTCCGGTCGTCGAACACGCGCGCGACGAACGCCTGCGCACCCTCCACCCACGGGCTCCAGTGCCCGGCCGCATCGACGGCGCGCACGCGGAACCGATAAGTCGCCCCGAAGCCGGCCACGGCGATGGTGCTCGTCTGCGTCGCGCCGAGCTGGACCGACGGACCCCAGGGGCCACCGTTGTAGCTCGTCTGGAGCTCGTACCCGCCGATGCCGCTGGACGGGTCGCTCGCGGCCGGCCAGGCGATGTCGGCCCACACGGCGTTGAGCATCATCTTCGAGCCCATCCGGAGCGAGGCCGTCGGTGGCTGCGCCGTCGGGTCGTCCTCGACGACCTGGACCGTGACCGTGGTCGTCGCCGTCCGCCCCTGGTTCGTGGCCCGGACCCCGATGTCGTACCGCCCGAGGGGCGTGCCCGCGGGGATCGCCACGACCAGCCGGCCGCTGTTCGCGTTCCAGCCGAGCAGGCTAGCCGGGGCCGGTCCCCCGATCCAGCCGGCGGGCAGCGAACTGATCGACAGCTGCACCCGTTCGAAGAAGGTCGCGCTGCGGGTCAGGGTGATCGGGATCGATGCGGTCGTACCGGTCTCGACGGTCTGGACCGTGGGCCCGGCGGGCGCGAAGTCGAACGTCCCGAGCGAGCTGATCCTCGACACGTCGAGGAGTGGCTCGTGCGTCGGATCCGGCTCGGTCCAGTACGCCCACCCCATGTTGCCGAGGTAGCGCAGGGCCTCGCGGACTTCCGCCGGCGTGGCGTTCGGGCGGCTCGCCTTGTACAGCGCGACGGCGCCGGTGACGGCCGGCGCCGCCATCGACGTGCCAGACAGCGTCCCGTAGCCGCCCGGGACCGTCGACAGGATGCACTTGCCCGGCGCGATGAGGTCCACGTCCGCCCCGTAGTTGCTGAAGTTCGCGAACGTGTCGTCCCAGTCGTAGCTGCCCCAGGAGTAGCACGCGTGGCCACCGAGCCCGCCGGGTTTGCCATCCGTATCGGCGAGCGCCGACACCGTGATGACCTCGTCGTAGCTGGCCGGGATGTTGTTGGCCGCGTTGTGCGAGTCGTTGGCGGCCGCGGCGACGACCGTGATCCCGCCCGCCACGACGCGGCAGATGGCCTGGTGCAGGGGGTCGTTGTTGGTGGAGCCGCAGTTGTGGTCGTCGGAGCCCGGTTTGGTCACGCTCATGTTGACGGCCTCGAACAGCGGCCGGCTCGGGTCGACCGGGTCATGCTGGGCGAGGATCCAGTCGAGACCGCAGACATACCACGAGATCAGGCCGTAGCCGTCGTCGTTGAGGATCTTCACGCCCCACACGCGGGCACCCGGGGCGACGCCCACGACACCGATCGAATTGTCGAGGGCAGCGACCGTGCCGGCCACGTGGGTCCCGTGGTGGTTCTTGTCACGCCACGCGGTCGGGTCCGCCGTCGAGCAGTTGTAGCCGCCCGCGACGTTGAGGTCCGGGTGGTAGGCGATCCCGGTGTCCACGATGGCGACGTCCGCATCGACCCGGTGGTCGGTGCCATCGATGGCGGCGACATCGCTCAGGCGGCCGCCGACGCGCGCGACGCCCGTCGGGACCGTCTGGGCGGTCAGCTGGACGACGCCGTCCGGAACGACCGCCACGACGTTCGGATCGGCCAGCAGCTTCGAGCGCTGCGAGCCGTCGAGCTTCGCGGCGAAGCCGCGGATCGTCCGCGTGTAGCTACGGTCCGCCTTGACGCCGTTGCGGGTCCGCGCCCTGGTCACCGCGGCCGCCGTGTCGGTACCGTTGCGCAGCATGACGATGTAATGACCGGCGGCATCCGGGATGACCGGAGCGGTCGTCGGGCTGGGGGATGGCTCGGCGCTCGGTGCCGGGTCGGGGGTCGCGGCCGGGTCGGCGCTCGGTGCCGGGTCGGGGGTCGCGGCCGGGTCGGGGTTCGCGGCCGGGTCGGGGCTCGGCGTCGGCTCGGGGCTCGCGGTCGGCTGGGGCGTCGACAACGGCTCCGGGGTCGGCGTCGGCTCCGCGGCAGGCGGCGCGGATGGCTCGACGGCGCTCGCCGGTGCCACCACCGGGAGTGCGACGAGCACGGCCAGGAACAAGGGTGCGATCCGGCGGCGCATTGGCCAAATGGTCGGGTGACCACCCTTCCGTGCATACGACCCCATCGTCCCAATCGCGTTAGGCAGTGCGTCCGGGGTCGGTCTAGCCCTATCCTACCTGAGCGCGGATCTCGGTTTCGGCGTCGATCACCCGCGCCAGGATGTTCGAGCGCATCGTGTCGAGGCCGCTCCAGACGGCCTTCGTCGCGGTCGAGATCGACGTCAGCTGGGCCTTGAGCGAGCGCACGACCTCGAGCTGCTCGCGGATCGCGGTCAGCGCCGCCCCGATCGCCGCGGCGTCGACCTCGACCTCGTGCTCGACGAGCGACGCGAGCGCCAGGAGCCGTGCCAGTCGGATCGCCGCCTCGAGCGTGGCCGGTTCGGGCGCCTCCGGGTCGATCACGCAGTAGACGTCGTCGCCGACGAGATTGAACGGCGCGACGCCGGACGGGGCGTGGGCCGGCGTGAACACGACGACCGCCACCGCGGCCCCGCGGTTCTCGCGGGCCTCGCGGAGCTCATCGCGGATCGCCCGCATCGACATCGGCCGGTCCTTCGCCTCGATGACGACGCGCACGTCGCATCCCCGTGCGAGCCGGGTGTCGAGAGTCAGCACGAAGTCGCCCTTCTTCGACTTCAGCAGGGCACCCGCATCGGTTCCCGTGCGGTCGAGCAGGTCGCCCGCGCCACGCGCGAGATCGGCGAGCATCGCCTCGAGCAGATCCTCGAAGTCGCCGCCCTTGGCCGCCGATCGGGCGCGTTCGGCACCGCGGGCGGCGGCCGCGGCCTCGATCGCCACGAGCCGCTCCTCGAGCGAACGGAACCCGGCGGTCATCTCCTGGCGGAACTGGTGCATCGGGGAGTTGAGACGCGTCGGGTCGAGAAGCAGCGCCAGCTTGGAGGCGTCACCGTCGAAGTAGCGCTCGAGCATCGAGCCGATGCGACCGATCGCGCTGTCGCGCTTCGACTCGTCGAACAGCTCGTCGACCATCGCCCGCAGCGCGCCGCGGTCGCCGAGGAAGCGCTCCAGCGTTCGCGGCAACCGGCCGTCGCCGTCGGCGAAGTTCGCGCGAAGGGTCTGTTCGAGCGCCTGCGCGGCCTTGTCGTTGACCGTCTCGGCCTGGCGCAGGAGCTTCTCGAACTCGGACCGGACGACGTCCACGTTGACGGTCACGCCGGCGTCCTGGAGGGCCAGCAGGCCGATCCGGACGGCCCGGCCGAGCAGCTCGGCGCGGTCCTCGGCCGGGCGCTCGGCGAGGAACGCCGCGAGGGCAGGGTCGTGGACGACGAGCCGGTCGACGAGGATCCGGTCGGCCTCGATCCGGACCCGCGCCGCGGCCGGCGCCTCGGGCCGGTCGAGGACGGTCAGCGGGGGCAGCGGTTCGGCGGTCATGCAGCGACGATGCGCCGGGCCCGTGTCAGCTCTCGTGTCACGGTCGTGGTAAGGGCCTGCAAAACCCGGCGGCGGTCAGCTGCCGCGGTAGGTCGTCAGCGAAAAGCCGCTCATGAGCAACGGCACGTGGTAGCTCCTGGTCACGTCGGTGACGTGCAGGTCCAGGCTCAGCCGCTCGAAGAACCCGCCCCGCCCGAACCCGAAGTCGAGCCGGTAGTCGCCGGCGGTCAGCGGGCGCTCGAGCAGGTCGCGCACCCGCCCGTCGTCGTCGGTCAGGGCCTGGGTCAGGCGGACTGGCCGGCCGTCGTCCGCGAGCCGGAATAGGGTCACCCGGACGCCGGCCGCGGGAATGCCGCGTTCCGTGTCGAGGACATGCGTCGAGATGGTCGGGATCGGGTGATTCGCGCCCTGCGCCACGCTATCCTCCACGAATGGGAACGCTGCAGATCGACGTCGGTGACCTCCACTTTAGCGCTCGCTGGGAGCCGGCCGCGCCGCGCACGGTCGAGGCCATCCGCCGGATGCTGCCGATCGAGTCGAAGCTCATCCACTGTCGCTGGACCGGCGAGTCGACGTGGATCCCGTTCGGCGATTTCCGCCCCGGCCTCGACTACGAGAACCACACCTCGCACCCCGCCCCGGGGCAGCTGGCGATCTACCCGGGCGGCATCAGCGAGTGCGAGATCTTCTTCCCGTACGGCGGCTGCACGACGGCCTCCAAGGTCGGCCAGCTGGCCGCGAACCATTTCGCCACGGTCGTGGCCGACGATGGCTGGGACGATCGCCTGCGCGAGATGGGCCGGCGCTGCCTGTGGGAGGGTGCGCAGGGCATCTCGATCCGCGAGGTCGACTGAGCCGTGGGTGGCGCCGAGGGCGGTCGCCGCCCGGCGCCGCGCGGCCGTCGCGGCTGATGCCTGATCCGGCTCGCTCAGGCCGACCCGCCGGCGTTGATGCCACTCGAGAGCATCTGGGCGGGCCCGCCCGCGGGTCTTGCGTGTCCCCGACTCCAGGCCGGGACCGGCGGTGCTCGCAGCAGGGGGCGAGTCGATGACCGACCTGCTCGTTCGAGGCGGGACCGTCGTGACGGCCGCCGGCTCCCGGACGGCCGATCTCGCGGTCGATGACGGGCGGATCGTCGCGATCGAGGCCGACCTGTCGGGCCTCGCGGCCGGGGCCAACGAGGTGATCGACGCGACCGGGCTCCTTGTCCTGCCCGGCGCGGTCGACGTCCACACCCACACGCGCGTCGCCACCGATGCCGAACCGGATCGCTTCTTCGGTGACTCGGTCGCGGCCGCGTTCGGCGGCACGACCACGTTCCTGTCATTCAACAACCCCGGCACCGGGTCGTCGCCGGCGGCCGAGCGATCGCTCCTGACCGGCATCCGCGAATGGCGGGCCGCGACCGACGCCGACAGCGCCATCGACTACGGACTCAGCCTCGCGATCAGCGGTCGCGCCGACGACCCGGTCGGCGAGCTCCCCGCCACCATCGAGGCCGGCGTGGCGACCTCGAAGGCGTTCATGGTCTTCGACTTCCGGCTGCCCGATGAGCGCCTGTTCGAGGCGATGCGCGTCATGGGTCGCCACGGAGGCATGCTCCAGGTGCACTGCGAGGACCCGGTTCTCCTCGATGCCGCAGTCGCCGACGCGTTGCAGGGTGGTGACGTGTTACCGCAATACCACGCTACTACGCGACCAAGCTACGTCGAGGCGGTGGCGACGGCCCGGGCGATAGCCTTCGGCCGTGCGTCGGGGGCGCCGGTCCACGTCGTCCACCTCACGTCCGAGGCGGCGCTCGACGAAGTCCGCCGCGCGAAGGCCGTCGGTGTCCGGGTCACCGCGGAGACGTGCCCGCACTACCTCGTCCTGACCGAAGAGCGCTACGAGGACGCGGACCCCGCGTCGTGCGCCCGTTTCATCGTCGCGCCGCCGCTCCGCTCGCGTGAGGATCAGGACGCGCTGTGGGCCGGTCTCGCGGACGGATCGCTCGACATGGTCGCCAGCGATCACGTCCCCGATCGGCTCGCGGTCGAGAAGGTGAAGGCCGCGCGAGGCGTCCCGTTCAACGAGATCAGCAACGGCGCCCCGGGGATCGAGACGTTGCTGACCCTCCTCTACAGCGAGGGTGTGTCGAACGGACGCCTGACCGTCGAGCGCATGGTCGAGCTCATCGCGACGACGCCTGCCGCCCGGTTCGGGATGGTCGCCAAGGGTGCGCTCGTCGTCGGCCGGGACGCCGACCTCGTCCTCTTCGACCCGGCGGCTCGGCGCGCGCTGCACGCGACCGACCTCCACCACAGCAGCGACTACACGCCATACGAGGACTTCGTTGTGACCGGGGCGGTCCGGGACGTCTTCGTTCGTGGGCGGGCAGTCATCCGCGATGCCGCGTTCGTCGGTCGCCGTGGTGCCGGGGCGTATGTCGCGCGAGGCGAGCCCGCCGGCTGACCACGGCAACCCGTCCACGTCCGCCGCGTGACCCGGCCATGACCGGCGCAGCGTCAGAACCGCTCGAAGGACGGCTGCGCGGACGGGAACACCGCCGGGAAGAAATCGACCGACTCGGTGCGGTCCAGCAGGTCGGCCAGGAAGGCCGTCATCGGGCCCGGGTGGTCGTGCCAGTTCGGGGCTCGTGCCTCGTTGACGGTGACCGACCAGTCGTCCGGTGGTCCATCCGAGGTGATCCAGTAGAAGCAGTCCCCGTTGGCGGTCTCCCCCCACAGGACGACGCCGCCCGGTTCCGGGTAGACCGGATACGGCAATCGTTCCGTGCCCTGGGCACGCAGCCACCGAAGGATGGCGTGCTGCCGTTCGCTCGCATCGGGAAAGCGGATGTTCTCGTTGGCCGAGAATGGGTCGAGGATCCACAGGAAACGATCGATGACGCCGGACCCGAACCGCTCGATGAAGACCTTGTAATCCGACGGGAGGACCAGATCGAGGCGTGCCTCGACCGCTCCCCAATCACCCGCCCTCGGACCCTCGGCGGGTGCCGTGGGCGCCGGAAGGACCCGAAGGAGCCGATCCAGCTCAGGGGCTCCCATTACGGGAGCCGGTGTCGGAGCTTCCGGGCCGGCAACACTGGTGCCACCGATCGACGAAGTCGGTCGGATTCCGGGCGGTCACGCGCCAGGACTAGCCTGTCGAGCGACCCTCCGAATGCCACGCCGGGCTCACCACTCCCAACCCGGCAGCCGATCGAGATCGGCCGCGTAGTCGATCCCGGGAAACGGCCCTGGGCTGACGCCGCCCTTGCCGGCGTGATGCCAGCGAAGGTTGCCCACGAGAACGTCGAGCCGGCCCTCATCGTCCTCGAAGAAGGCTGGCACGTTGGAGTTGCCGTGCTGGTCGATGAAGCGACGGATGCGGGCGAGGGTCCGTGCCCAGTACGCGGCCTCATCGATCGGCTGGGGCAGGGCGTCGATGGATGCGGCCGCATCCGCCCAGTACTCCACGACCAGGTCGCCGTCTTCGAACGCGGGTTTGTGGATGTCCACGCCATCGGCCGCACGCAGGACGTTGACGATGATCGAGTCGTCGCCAAGTTGGTCGATCGCCCTGCCGGCGTAGCGCGGCATCACGATCGCCTGGTCCAATGGCGGGCGGTTGACCGCCGGTAGCGGGGGATCCAGACGCACGAGGACCGCCGGCGATCCCGTGGCCAGCGTCGGATGAGCCAGGACGAACGCCATCCGGGGCGTCCCACCCCAATGTGGGGGGGACCCTTCGCTGTCGCCGAGGTAGAAGTCCGGGCTGCGCTCCGGATCGCGTTCGACTGCCATCCGTCTAGTACGGCGGGATCGCGGGGTACGAGGTGATGTTGTGGACATTGGCTCTGACGTCCGCACGGTTGATGAACCTGATCTCCGGCAGTCCCCCTTCGTTGCCGTCCAGGGGTTTGGAGGCGAGCACCTCCAGGATGCTCGTGCCCGTGGTCCTCACGAGCGTCAGGAGGTCGATATACCCGGTCGCCAGGTATTCGCCCGTGTTGCCCGTGATGCGGTTCGGAAGGCCCGCGAGGTTCCGGTACGTCCCGGGACCGAGGGTCTCGATCAGGGCCGGATTGACCGGCGTCCACGACCGCCCGTCCTCTGGGGCGAACGGGCCGCCCCACACACGATAGATCGGCATATTGTCGCGCAGGGCAAGGTCGGCGGCCACGATGCCAAGCGCGGCCAGGGCAGCGGCGACCGCGGCACTCCAGGCCTCGGAGGCCCACGGCAGCGGGATGGATGGGGCGCCACCCCCGCCCCCGCCGGGCCCGCCGCCGGTCCCCGTCGGGTCATCGGTGGAGTCACCGGGATGGAAGATGGGTGGGCAGGTGACGCCCGCCAGACACAGCGCGACCTGGGTGATAGCGATCGTGGCCACGAGGGCGAGCCCGGTCAGGGCGACCGCGATCAGGAGCGCGCGCGAGACGGCGAAGCTATAGAACGCGAGGTCCTGGCCACTCGGGTCGGTCCACGTCGTCGGGTTGTTGCCGGCGTAGCTGTACTGGTTGTAGCCGACCACGCCGGCGGCGCCGGGGCGGATCGGGTCGGTCGAGAGGAACGCACCGGTCGTGGGATCGAGTGTGCGCGCCCGCAGGTAGATGCCCGCCGGATCGCTCATCTCGCCGGTGAAGCCGAACCGGCTCGCGACGCCGGTCTGAGCCGTCGTCGCCCCGAAGACGTCGTACGCCGCGGTGCCGGTCACGGCACCGCCGGCGTCGGTCAGCGCGCGCACGGACCCGAGCGCGTCGGTCAGCGGGTAGACGATCGATGCGGCACTCTGCTGCACGAGCGCGGTCCCGTTGGCGTGCAAGTAGGTGGCCGACCCGTCGGAGACGAGCTCGTCGTACGGCGCGGCGACGTCCCACAGGTACGGCGTGGTCGTGCCGCCGGTGGTGGCCCCTACGCGCCGCCCGTCGCCATCGAGCGTGTACGTGGTCGTGGACCCGCCCGACGTCGAGCTTGCGAGACGCCCGAGCTGGTCCCAGCTGAAGGTCGAGCCGCCGCCCGTGAGGCGATGGCCGGCCGCGTCGTAGGTGTACGTCGCCACCCCGGCCGCGGTGAGCTCGGAGGCGTCATCGTAGGTGTAGGTCGTCGTGCTCCCACCGGACGTCTTCGTGGATCGGTTGCCGGCCGAGTCGTAGGTGTAGTCGGTGGTGCCGCCCGGAAGGGTGACCCGCGTGAGCTGATTGAGCTCATTGATCGTGTAGCCCTCGGTCCCGGCCGCGGAAGTGAGCGATGTCCGGTTGCCGCTGGCATCGAGGGTGTACGCGTAGGCGGCGAGCGTCGCCGCACCCTGCTTGTGCGTGATTGACGTCAGTCGGCCCGCCGGATCGTAGCCATCGGTCGTCGAGACGCCATTCGGGCGCGTCACCGTCTGCGGCCGGCCGTCCGCGAAGTAGCTGAAGGTGAACGTGCCGGCCGGCCCGCTCAGGCTCGAGAGCCGGTCGTCGTTGGAGTAGCCGTACGACACGGTGCCCGACGGCAGGGTCATCGTCGCCCGCCGCCCGGCATCGTCGTAGGTGTAGCCCACCGTCCCGGCCGGTGCCGCGACCGAGGTGAGGCGGCCGGCCGCGTCGTATGACGAGGTCGTCGGCCCGAGCGTGCTGCCCGTGGTGCGCCGCCGATTCAGCGCGTCGTAGGTGTAGTCGATCGAGAAGACCGGTGCCGATGTGACGTGGGACAGGTTGCCGCCCGCATCGTAGGCGTAGCCGACGATCACGCCGCGCGCATCCGTCTGGCGGATCAGCCGCCCGGCGGCGTCGTAGTCGAGCGTGGTCGACCGGCCGAGCGGGTCCGTCGTGGTCTTGACCCCGCCGAGGAGGTCGTAGGTCGCCCCCCAGGTCTTGCCGCGCGGATCGGTGATCGACGTCTGCTCGCCGGCGAGGTCGTAGCCCAGGGTCACGACCGCGTTCTTCGGGTCCTTGATGGTCTTCGTCCGGCCGACCGGGTCGTAGCCATAGGTGGTCGTGAACCCGCGTGGGTCGCGGGCGGTGGCGAGGCGGCCCGCGTCGTCGTAGGTGTACGTCGTCGTATCACCGAGCGCGTCGCGCGCGGTCGCGACCAGACCGCGCGGGTCGTACGTGTACATCGTCGAGATGCCGGACGCCGTCGTCCGGGTAGCGACGCGGCCGGCCGCATCGTAGCCGACCGTCGTGGCATGGCCGAGCGCATCGGTCGTCGCGGTGGGTCGGCCGGCGTCGTCGTAGCCATAGGTGGTCGCGTGGCCGAGCGCGTCGGTCACCGACTGGAGGCGACCGGCCGGATCGTACGCCGAGGTCGTCGTCTCGTTCTCGGGATTGGTCGTGGTCGTGAGCCGGCCGTTGTCGTCGTGCCCGAACTGGGTGACGCCACCCGCGGCGTCGGTCGTCTTGAACAGCCGGCCGGCAAGGTCGTAGTCGTAGTGGGTCGTGTGGTTCAGGGGATCGGTGACCGTCGTGAGGTCGCTGTCGTCGTCGTACCCCTTGGTCGTCTCGTGACCGAGCGGGTCGCGGGCGAGGAGCTGTCGGCCGGCGGCGTCGTACTGGTAGGCGGTCACGCCGCCCGCCGGGTTCTCCACCTCCATGAGGCGCCCGGCAAGGTCGTAGCGGAGGCTCGTCGCACGCCCGACCGGGTCGGTCTCGCCGGCGACTCGACCCGCACCGTCGTAGGCATTCGTGGTCACCCCACCGTCAGGAGCTGTCGTCGTCGTCAGCCGGCCATCGGCGTCGTACGCGTAGAGCGTCTCCTTGCCGAGCGGGTCGATCATCTTGCGGACGCGGCCCGCGCCGTCGTACTGGTAAGTGGTGACCTTGCCGGCGGGATCGGTCCTGGTCTTGAGCTGGCCGAGCTCGTCGTAGGTGTAGCCGGTGAGGAGGCCACCGGGGGCCGTCTTCGTCTTGAGGCGGCCGTCGGGCCAGTAGGTGGAGGTCGTCACCCGGCTCGTCGGGTCGGTCTCGGTCAGGAGCCGCCCGGACGCGTCGTAGGTGTAGCTCGACACGTGCCCGAGCGGGTCCGTCGAGGTCTTCAGCAGGCCGCCCGGGAAGTACGTGTAGTGCCAGGTGTGACCCTCGCGGTCGGTCCGCGACTCGCGGTTGCCGGCCGCGTCGTACGTGTAGGTCTCAGCGTGATCGAGCGGGTCGGTGATCGCCTCGAGCTGACCCGCCGCATTCCAGCCATAGTCGGTTTGGCCGCCGCGCGGTTGCGTCCAGCGGATCGGATAGCCGAAGGCGTCGTAGTCGATGGCGATCGTCTTGCCGGTCGGGTCCGTGAAGGACCGTAGGCGTTGCTCGTCGTAGACGCCGGTCCACGTGTGACCCTCCGGGTCCGTCCGGGTCCTGACGTTGTCGAAGGCGTCGTAGGTGAAGGTCGTGGTGGCCGTCTTGCCGTCGTACAGCTCCTTGCGCTGGAGCACGTTGCCGCGCGCGTCGAGGGAGGAGATGGTGGTCAGCCGCCCTGCGGCGTCGGTCACGGTCTCGGTCCGGGCCGTCGGGTCCACGTCGACGGCCGTCTCGTTGCCGAGGGCGTCGGTGACGCCCGAGAGCCGTCCGTCGGTATAGGTCAGTGTCTGGAACGGCCGGTTGAGCGGGTCCCTGGTCAGGATGAGGTCGTGCGCCGCGTCGTAGCCGTAGGTGAGCACACGGCCAGCCGGGTCGGTCACCGTCCTGAGGTCGCCGGCGGCGTCATACGTGTACAGGAGGGTCTCGGCCGAGGGGCCGGTGACCTTGGTGATCCGGCCGGCGCTGTCGCGGTCGAAGGTGATCGCCGGCCCGCGCGACGAGGTGATGCCGGCGGCGGTCACCGTCAGGGTGTTGCCCGTCCGGTCCGTCGCGGACACGAGCCCGCTGGTCCGGTCCAGGACGTAGACGGTGCCGTCCTTGGCGGTGAGCCGGAACCGCTGCGGGTCGTAGATCCCGCCCGAACCGAAGCCGCCGCCGTACAGGTTGCCGTCGCCGAAGTACGACAGCGAGTTGTCGCCCGCGTCCTGGAGGGTGGAGGTCGTCCGGGCGCGACCGGTGAACCCGGCCGCGGTCAGGGGCGAGAAGAAGGTGCTGCCGTTGGCCGGGGTGAGATCGAAGATCTCCTGGTGCCCGTCCGGCCACACGACCGTCACGGTGTGGGGCGTGGTCGAGTGGTAGCGCGTCTGGCAGAAGATCAGGCTGCAGCCGAAGGTCTCCTGGACCCAGCCGCCGTAGCCGAGTGGCTTGTTCACGGACACGTGGAAGTTCGAGAGCTCGACGTTCCAGCCGACCCCGAAGTCGCCGACTGCCTTGTCGAAGCTGTCGTACCTGCGCAGCACCTGCATCGGCAGGCCGGCGACCCCGACCGACAGGTCCTGGTAGGTCGTCACATAGCGGCCGAGCTTGAGGTTGCCATCGACGACGAGGCTCGTGGTCGACGTCTGGATGCCGCCGCCCGACGCGGTCGAGCGGATGGTGATGAGGTAGGTGCCGTTGGGGAGCTTCGTCGGATCGAAGGCGGTGGATGCCGTGACCGGTTCGTCGATGCCGGCGCCGGCGCCGCTGCCGAGGTTCGTCTGGCTCGTGGATCCGGCCTGACCCGCGGTGATCTGCCACGAGGCGACCGACTGCCCCTCGGGCGGAGTGATGGCCGCCGAGATCGTGACCGGCGCGGTCACGATCGAGCCGTCGACGGGGGTCGGCGCGCCGATCGACGGCCGGGCCTCCCCGCCGCCACCGCCACCACCGCCGCCCGCGGTCGGGCCGACCGGGGTGATCGTCGGATCGGTGGCGCCGGGCAGGCCGGGGTCGTCCGACAGGATCGCCGGCAGCTCGACGCTCGTGACGGTCGCCTGGTTCGAGACGGACGAGACCCCGTCGGGGACGAAGCCGACCGTCGCGTCGAAGGACGACGACCTGGGTGGTCCGACCGGCGACCGTGCCGAGGTTGACGCTGACGGTCGTGTCGCCGGCGGTGTTGCCGGTGCCGACCGAGCCGGCGGTGGTCGTGACCGAGCCCACCACGAGCGTGGTGAGCGCGTCCGGCGTGTCGTTCACGACGACGCCGCTGACCGGTTGGTCGCCGAGGTTGGTGACGGCGATCTCGTAGCTGATCGTCGCGTCCGTCCCGGAGGCGGCCGTCGTGACGTCGGTCTTGATGACGGCGAGCTTGCGCGGCGCGATGACGGTGGTCGTGAGCGGATCGTTGACGGGGCCGTAGGCCGTGCCGGCGGCGTCCGTCCAGCGCACGGTCCCGGTATTCACGATGCTCTGCGTGGCGCCGGCCGGGACCGGGTAGCTCGCGCTCGCGCTGGCGGTCGCGTTGGGGGCGAGGGTCGTGGGCGCCCCGCTGACCGGACGCGCGCCGACGCCCGTGATGGCGTCGCTCACGACGATCGCGCGCGCCTCGGCCGAGCCGGTGTTGCGGAGGGCGAGCCCGTACTGGGCCGTCGAGCCTGCCTCGACCGTGGTCGGGCCGGTCTTGTCGAGCCCGACGACGGGCAGATGACGGGTCGTGGTCGCGAGGTCCGCCGGCGCGAGGACCGGCCCGATCGCCGTGGTCCCCCGAGCGAACGCGGTCCCCACCAGCAGCGTGCCGTCGAACGACGAAAGGCGAGCGAGGTACGCGGCGTCGGATTCGTCGGCGGCCCGCGCGGCCGGTGACGGCGCGTTCGAGGTCATCGACACGGCCACCGCCGCGCCGGGCGTCAGGGTCGCCAGGGCGGGGGTCGTCGCGGCGTTGAAGACGCGGGGATCGCCGGCCGGCGGGATGATCGTGACCGCGACGTTCGTGGCATTCCCACCGAGCGCGCGGAGCTGCCCGGCGAAGTCATCGCCGAAGCGGAACAGGCGTCGGACCGGGACCGTGGCCGGGTTCATCGTGAAGGTCGAGGTGTTGCGAACCGCGCTCACCCTGGTCGGGTCGAGCAGGAACCCGACGTCCGCGGCGGTCAGGCGCACGACGGCCGCGTACCCCCACGAGGCGAGGGCGCCGGGCTGGACGACCGTGCCGTCGATGGTCTCGGCGCCGGTCGGGTAGGCCACGCCGCCGATCGGATTGGGCCGGACGGTGATGGTCACGGCACCCGGGATCGGGTGCCAGGCGTGGTCGGTGGCCGACAGGTATTCGAGGCCCACCGTGTGGCCGGTCACGGTGACCTGCGCGGTGCCGAGGTCCTCGACGCCGATGACGCCCGGGACCACGAGCGTGGCGCCGCCGTTGGTGACGGTCGCGGTATGGGTGAGGACCTGGCCCGGGAGGGTGTCGGCGCGGTCGACGACGACGTCGACGCCCAGCGTCGGGACGAGCGTCGGCGGGGCGATCGTGCGCGCCGGCCGGGTGCAACCGGACGCCCTGACCTTGAGGTTCTGGGCGGCGATGTCGATCCGGTTGGCGAGGATCCCGCAGTAGAACGCGTCGGTCGAGCCGGTCAGGGACACCTGGCCGCGCTCGGCGAACGAGTAGCCGAAGAAGGTCGACTTACTGGCGTCGACCTTGATCGCGTTGGCCGACGTGCTGTACGAGATGAACAGCAGCCCGTCGATGTACGGGTCGAAGAAGGCGCCCGAGCCCGAGACCTGGATGTCGCCTTCGGCGGCGACCGTGATCGTCCCGCCCAGCGGGTTCCCGTTCAGCTTGACGCCGCAGCTCGCGTAGTAGACGCCCGACGCGAGGGTCGAGCCCACGACGTGCCAGAACCCGTCGCTGCCGCACGAGCCGGACATGTTGTGATAGGCGGAGCCGGCTTCGACGCTGGCTCGTCCGGCGGGCCGGTAGTCGACCATCGGGAAGGTGATCGGGAAGGGCTTGATGCCCGTCTTGACGGCCGCCGGCGTGAAGGTCGCACCAGCCCCACCGACATCGAGCGTGCGGACATACTCGGTCGGGCCCGTGAAGGACTTCGCGCCACCCCGGATCCGGAAGTCGTCGTTGGTGTGGGTCAGCCCGACGACGGTCACGGCGCCGCTGGTGGCTTCCATCGCCGTGTCGGACGAATTGCTGTTGGCCCACAGCGCGACGGGGACGATGACCTGCAGGCCGGCGACGGTCGTGGATGCCGCGCCGCCGTCGTCGTCGGTGATCGTGATGGTGACCGTGTAGGCGCCCGGAGTCGGCATAGACGTGCGATGCGACCAGCGTGCCCCAGCCGGTCCCCTGGGCGCTGACCGGCACGGGTTGGGGCGCGCTCCCGTCACCCCACAGGAGGGTGCCGGCGTGGGTGTCGAGGATGCCCGCGTCGGTGAAGCTGGTGGTGACCAGGGCGACGCCACCGGCGTAGGCCGGATCGGCCTGCGCGGACAGGACCGGCACCTTGTTGCGCACCGTGACGACGACGTCGTCCGTGTCGGTCGAGCTGCCGTCGCTCACGGTCAGGGTGAAGGTGTACGACCCGTCGTCGAGGCTCTGGAAGGTCGGCCTGGCGCCCGTCGACGAGGACAGCGTGATGGGCGGGCCGACGTGGCCGGACAGGGCCCACGCGTAGGTCAGGTTCTGGCTGTCGGGGTCGGTCGAGGCGGTCCCGTCGAGCGTGACGATGGCGCCCTCGTCGACGGTCTGGTCGGGCCCGGCGTTCGCCGTCGGGCCGCTCGGCGGCTGCTCGATGATGCCGCCGCGGAACTCGAAGATGTTGTCGTTGTAATCGCGGTCGCCGCCGCCGAACAGGTCCTCGAAGCCCACCTGGGCCCGGCCCGGCTCGAGGAAGTCGACGGTCGCGTGGGGGATCCCGTCCGGGTTCCGATCGCCGGGGCCCATCTTGAACGTGTCGCCCGTGTTGAGGACCTTGATCCCGAAGACGAGCTCGACGCCGGCCGGGAACGTCCCGATCGGGACGACGAGGCCGACGTCGCGGTTGGTCGCCAGCCGCCTGGCGGGTCCCGGCTCGAACAACCACAGCTCGCTGGTGAAGCCGGCCGACGCCGGCAGCACCTGGACCTCGACCGGGCTGCCCGATGAGAAGAGCTGTCCCCCCAGCTCGGGGGCGGCCTCGGCCGGTGCCGGCGGCGCGGCGGGCACCGCCGGCGTCGCGCTCGCGCGCGACGGCCAGAAGCCGAAGCTGGCGAGGAGGACGAGGACGAGGGCGGCGACGAACGAGCGGCGCTGGCCAGACGGACGACCCACAGTAGACCTCCCCGGTGACTGTGCCCTCCACGCCGCTTCGCGCTGGCGACTCGACCCGGGCAGTATGCCATCCGCGCCAAGGCGGATGCGGTCCGATCCCGACGGCCGGAGGGGTTCGGCTCAGTCGAGCAGCGCGTACGCCCGCAGCGTCAGGAACTCGGCGAATCCGTCGTCCAGGACGAGGCGGTCGAGGAGCGCGACCGCCTCGGCCAGTCGGCCCTCGGCGGCGCCGCCGAGCCGCGCCAGCTCCTCGTCGCGGATGGTGCCGTACAGCCCGGCGTCGACCGTCCGCCCGTCCACGAGCGATGCGGCCCGGGTGCGCCACAGCCACAGCTGGGACCGGGCGATCTCGGCTGTCGCGGCATCCTCCATGAGGTTGTCGATGGCGGCCGCGCCGACGCCGCCGCAGCCAGGAATCGAGGTAGGCGAGCGTGACCCGGACGTTGGCCCGGAGACCGGCTTCTGTGACGGCGCCGCCGGGCACGCCCAGGTCGAGCAGCTGCGCGGACGTGACCGCGACCTCCCCGCGCAGACGGTCCTTCTGGTGCGGCCGGTCGCCCAGGACGCGGTCGAAGACCTCGGCGGCGACCGGGACGAGGTCGGGATGGGCGACCCACGTGCCGTCGAACCCGTCGCCCGATTCGCGCTCCTTGTCGTCGCGGACCTTGGCCAGCGCGATCTCGGTCACGGCCGGGTCGCGCCGGTTGGGGATGAACGCCGCCATCCCGCCGATGGCGTGCGCCCCGCGACGATGGCAGGTCCGCACCAGGAGCTCCGTGTAGGCGCGCATGAACGGCACGGTCATCGTCAGCTGCGAGCGATCCGGGACGGCGAGCTCCGGCCACGCGCGCAGCTTCTTGATGCCGCTGAACAGGTAGTCCCAGCGGCCCGCGTTGAGCCCGGCCGCATGCTCGCGGAGCTCGTACAGGATCTCGTCCATCTCGAACGCGGCGAGGATCGTCTCGATGAGGACCGTCGCCCGGATCGAGCCGCGCGGGATCCCGAGCGCGACCTGGCCGTGGACGAAGACCTCGTTCCAGAGGCGCGCCTCGTGATGGCTCTCGAGCTTGGCGAGATAGAGGTAGGGACCGCTGCCGCGGCGCAGCGCCTCGGCTCCGTCGTGGAACAGGAACAGCCCGAAGTCGAACAGGCTGGCCGACACCGGCACGCCGTCGACGAGCATCCCCGATTCGACGAGGTGCCAGCCACGCGGCCGGACGACGAGCGTCGCGATCCGCTCGCCGAGCCGGTAGGCCTTGCCCTCCGGCGATTCGAAGGACAGCGTCCCGCGGACCGCATCGGCCACGGCGGCCTGCCCGCCGACCACGTTCGCCCAGGTGGGCGACAGGGCGTCCTCGAGGTCGGCCATGAACACGCGCGCGCCCGAATTGAACGCGTTGATCATCATCTTCGGCTCGGCCGGGCCGGTGATCTCGACCCGCCGGTCGTCGAGGTCGGGCGGCGCCGGGGCGACCGTCCACGGCGACGCTCGCACGTCGCGGGTCGCGACGAGGAAGTCCGGGCGGATGCCGGCGTCGAGCTCGGCCTGGCGCTCCTCGCGGCGGCGGAGCAGCTCCAGGCGCGCCGGCCCGAACCGGCGCTGGAGGTCGGCGACGAACGCGAGCGCATCGGCGGTCAGGATCCGATCGGCGCCCGGGACGTCGCCGCGGCGGAGCTCGACGCCCGCCGGGAGCGCGGCCACCTCAGCCCTCGCCCCGGCGCACCGTCGCCTCGATGAGGCCGTGCGGCTCGGTCGTCGGCGTGTAGATCTCGCGGTCGTTGGTCAGCCCGAACGGCGACAGGTCGACGAGCCAGTGGTGGAGGTTCGGGAGGACCAGGCGGACCGCCTCGACCTCGTCGTGGCGCTCGAGGATCGCGCGGGCCATGATCCAGATCGAGGTCTGGACCGACGGGCTGTCGTGGTCGGCGAACACCTCGAGCAGGCTCCGGCGGACGGCCGCGAACGTCGCGTCGGCGTCGATGTCCGGAGCGCCGTAGCGCCAGATGGCGGTGATCCTGGTCGCCATCAGCCGATCGTCCGTCTCGGGCAGCGTCGTGTAGCGATCGCGCGGGAAGCCGCTGAACGCCGAGCGGGTCGTCTTCATGACCACGAGGTCCTCGACCCCGGCCTCGACGGTCGTGCCGCCGCGGGTCGTCGCGACCGTCGCCACCCGGGTTCCCTCGCCCCCGCGGACGAACGCGTCGCGCGCCGGTACGCCGCCGACGTCGATCGCGGCCCAGTGATGCGCCCGGATGTTGACGGTCGCCACATCGACCTGGGGAGCCTCGAGGAAGTGCTCGGCCAGGGCGCGGCCGTAGTCCTCGATCGGGCCGTCGAGATGGTCCTTGGCGAAGGCGTAGGCCGTGTTCTTCATCGTGTCGGTGGCGATGACGAGGCTGTTGTCGCCATCGGTGTGGGCGGCCTCGAAGTCGCCCTCGAGGGCGATCGCCACGGTCAGGTCGCGGACGCGATCGCCGGCCTCGCCGCGGGCGACGCGGACGAGGCGGATGGCCGCCTTGCCGTACCGATTGGCGCCCAGCTCGATCACGCCGGTCCCTCCGCTCGTGCGGCGATCAGGGTCGCATAGCGGGCCTGCGCGATGTCGACCACGGCGTCCAGCGCCCGCTCGACTTCGGCGTCGCGGTCGGCCTCGAGCGCGGCCTCCAGACCGGGCAGCAGCGCCGCGCGCGACCGGCCGGCGACGAACACGCAGTAGCGGAACCCGAAGCGCGCCTCGTAGGCCTCGTTGAGCCGGGCGAGCTCGTCCGCGACGCGGCGGGCTTCGGCGGCCTCGACCTCGGTCGGCGCCGGCGCCCGGGTGCCGTAACCCTGCTCCTCGTGCGACAGCGGCGAGACCGTCGCCGGCGGCGCCCCGAGTCGCGGGTGTGCATCGACGAGCTCGAGGCGTTCGTCGAGCGGCATCGCATGCGCGATCTCGCGCGCTCGCGCGAACATGACCTCGACCGACCCGAACGGGCGGGCCATCGCCATGCGACCGAGGAACCCGCGGGCGCCCTCGAACAACGGGGCGACGGCCGCGACGAACGCCCCCGGAGCAGCGACATCGAGGTCGTCGATGGCGAGCGACGGGCGGTCGGCGGTCATCACCAGCCGCCCGCCTCGCGGACCAGCCGGTGCAGGACGCGCGCGGCCACGAGCCGCCGATATTCCGCGGTCGAGCGGACGTCGTCGATCGGCGCCAGCTCGGCGGCCAGCGTCTCGGCGGCCCGGTCGGCGGTCTCGGGCGTCGGTGCCCGTCCCTCGAGGGCGGCCTCGGTCGCGGTGGCGCGGATCGGCGTCGGGGCGACGGACCCGAGCGCCAGGCGGACATCCGACCACGGCGCGGCCGGACCGCCGTCGCGCCAGCCGACGGCCATCACGACCTTGCTGATCGACTGGGCGCGGCGCGTCCCGACCTTGCGGTAGCGCAGCTCGCGGCCGGCGAGGAGCGGGATGCGGATGCGCAGCAGCAGCTCGTCGGGGGCGAGCGCGGTGCGGCGGTAGGCCGGCCAGAAGGCGCCGGCGGCGACGACCCGTTCGCCGCGCACGGAGCCGACGACGAACGACGCGTCCGCGGCGAGCAGGACGGGCAGCGTGTCGCCCGCCGGCGAGGCGTTGACCACGTTCCCGCCGATCGTCCCGCGGTTCTGGATCTGCGCCGCGCCGATCGTCGCGGCGGCCTCCACCAGCACCGGCAGATGCTCGCGGCAGACCGCCGAGCGACGGATCTCCGTGTAGGTCGTCAGCGCGCCGAGGCTGACCGCGTCGCCCTCGAGGGCGATCCCGCGCAGCGCGTCGATAACCCACAGGTCCAAGATCCGCTCGGGAGGCTCCCCGAGCTCACCGGTCAGCGCGACCATCAGGTCGGTCCCGCCGGCGATCGGGCGGGCCGGCCCGTCGGCCAGGATCGCGTACGCCTCGGCCAGCTCGTGCGGGCTGGTGACGGGTGGCTCGACCGGCATCGGGGTCAGTCGCCCGACCGGCTCCGTCGGGCGCGCCCGACGAGGAGGACGACGAGCGAGGCGACGATCCCGAAGCCGATGGCGAGCTGCTTCGGCGAGATCGCCGTCGAGAGCTCCTGCGCGGACGGGGTGCCGGGGTCGGGCTCCGCGGTCGCCACGGGTCCCGGGATCGGGTGTGGCCCCCGGCCGTTGGTGGGGACGGCGATGCGGTCCGATTCCTGGCTCATGGCCGGCCTCCACTCGCTGCGGTGGCGATCGCGTCGACGATCTTCGTGTACCCCGTGCAGCGGCACAGGTTGCCTGCGATGGCGTCGCGGATCGCGTCCTCGTCGGGTCCGCCCCCCGCGTCGAGGTACGCGCGGGCCGCCATCAGCATGCCCGGCGTACAGATCCCGCACTGGGCTCCGCCGCGTTCGAGGAACGCGGTCTGAAGCGGATCGAGGACGCCCGCGCCCGGTGCCAGGCCCTCCACCGTGGCCACGCTCGAACCGTCCACCTGGCAGATCGGCACCAGGCACGAATCGACCGGCAGGCCGTCCAGGAGCACGGTGCACGCACCGCATTCGCCCTCGCCGCAGCCTTCCTTGGTGCCCGTCAGGGCGAGGTCCTCACGCAGGACGTCGAGGAGTCGGCGCATCCCGGGCACGTCGACCTCGACCGAGGCCGCGTTGACCGTGAAGGCATAGGGGCTCATCGCCCGCCGCCGCCGACGGCCGCCGGCTCGGACGCGCCCGGCGGCAACGGCGCGACCGCGGGCACGCCGGCGAGCGCCGCGAGGATCCGCTCCGGGCTGGCCGGCAGCTCGGCGATCCAGGCCCCGGTCGCATCTGCGATCGCCGCGACGACGGCCGGAGCCCCGACATCCATCGGCAGCTCGCCGGCGCCCTTTGCGCCGTGCGGGGCCGCGGCGAACGGCGCCTCGACGAAGATCGTCGTGATCCTGGGTGCGTCGAGCGAGGTCGGGATGATGTACGTGTTCAGGCGGTCGTTGAGGTAGCGCCCGTCGCGCAGCTTGATCTCCTCGATCGTCGCGTAGCCGACCGCCTGCAGCGTGCCGCCCTCGACCTGGCCCTCGGCGAGCACCGGGTGGATGACCCGGCCGATGTCGTCGGCGGCGACCACGTCGCGCACGTGGACCTCGCCGGTGTCGAGGTCGACGTCGACCGTCGCCACGCAGGCCGCCCAGCCGAAGGCGGGGTACGCGTCGCCACGGTACGTGGTGTCGTCGAAGCCGACCCCCGGATAGGGCTCGAAGCGCTGGTCGACGCGGAGCGCGCCGTTCGCCCGCGCGTACTCGCGATAGGTGCCGCCGAATGTCCCGCCGGTCGTCATCTCCACGCCGGCGCGCAGGCGACGGGCGGCCTTGATGAGCAGCCCGCCGACGACCATCGCCGTCCGCGAGGCGACGGTCGGTCCCGAGTCGGGCACGAACGCGGTGTCCTGCGGGGCGAGCTCCACGGCGTCGTACGGGACGCCGAGGGCGTCGGCCACGAGCTGCGGGAAGATCGTCTTGGTCCCCTGCCCCATCTCGGTCGAGGCGGTCAGGATCCGCAGCCGGCCGTCGCCGGTCAGCTCGAGCGAGGCGACCGAGGCGAGCTTCACCTCGCCGGAGCCCGTGAACCCGGCGCCGTGCCACCCGAGTGCCAGCCCGACGCCCGTCGCCAGCCGATCGCGCCCGGTCCGCAGCGGTGAGCCGGGGATCGCCCCCGATCCGGCGCGGCGGACGCGAGCGGCCTCGTGGCGGCCTCGAAGGTGCTCGAATTCACCGGCCTCGGCGGCCCGTTCGAGGACCTCCTCGCCGGCGACGCTGTGGCGCAGGACCTGCCCGGTCGGGGTCGTGTCGCCGGCGTGGTACACGTTGCGGCGGCGGATCTCGAGCGGGCTGATGTCCAGCGACTCGGCCAGGCGGTTGAGATGGGTCTCGGCCGCGAACTGCACCTGCGGCGCCCCGAACCCGCGGAAGGCGCCATTGGGCGGCGTGTTCGTGCGTGTCGCGCGGGCACGGATCCGCACGTTCGGACAGCGGTACGGGCCGCCGGCATGGATGGCGCCGCGCGACAGGACGACCGGCGTCAGCGTGCAGTAGGCGCCACCGTCCATCACGACCTCGATGTCCTGGGCGACGAGCCGACCCTCGCGCGTCACGCCGGTCCGGTGGCGGACGATCGCCGGATGCCGCTTGGTGGTCGCGGCGATGTCCTCGTGACGGTCGTAGATCATGCGCACCGGGCGGCCGGCCTTGAGCGCGAGCAGCGCGGCGTGGAGGCCGATCACCGACGGGTACTCCTCCTTGCCACCGAACCCTCCGCCGGTCTCCGCCTGGACCACCCTGGCCTGCGCGTCGTCCATCGCGAGGCCACGCCGCAACGCCGCGTGGACGTAGTAGGGGCACTGGAGCGAGCCGTGGACGGTCACGCCGCCGTCGTCGGTCGGGACCGCGATCATCGCGTTGTTCTCGATGTAGAGCTGCTCCTGGTGGCCGACCCGGTACTCGCCCTCGAGGATGACGTCGGCGGCGGCGAACGCTGCGTCCGGGTCGCCGGTGGCCAGGGCGTAGGCCGCGAAGACGTGATCGGATGCCTCGGGATCGAACACGGCCGGGAGTGGCGTCGTCCGGGCGCGGGCGGCGCGGCGGGCCGCCCGCAGGGTCTCACGATCGGGCGCGGCGAGCAGGGCCAGCGGCTCGGCATGATGCTGGATCTCACCCCCGATCGCAACCAGGATCGGCTGGTCGGCCTTGATCGAGCTGACGATGTTGTCGCCCGGGATGTCGGCGGCGGTCACGACCACGACCTGCGACCAGTCGAAGGTCGGCTCGAGCTCGAGCGCGTCGAACCGGGCGTGCGCATCGGTCGAGCGGATCGTCGCCCCGAACCAGGCGCCCGGAAAGACGAGGTCGTCGGCATACTTCGCGGCGCCGGTGAGCTTGGCGAGGCCCTCCCGGCGAAGCGGCGGCACGCCGCGGGCCCGCCCGGGGGCGATGGTCCCCGGCTGGATCACGACGGCGCCGGGCGGCTCGGTTCGCGTCGTCAGGTCGGGCACGGGCCATCCTCCATGACGACTGACTCTATCACCGGGCGACGCGCGTCAGTCGCCCAACCTCCCGCGATAGAAGCGGTACCAGTCGCTGGTGAACCGGTCGTCTGGGTCGTGCCGGTGCCTGGCCGCGAGGGACTCGCGGAAGCGCGGATGACAGGCCTCGAGCTGCTCGGCGGTGGCGAAGCGGTGATAGGTCAGGTAGTACGACCCGCCGTGCGAGCGGGCCAGGTCGATGAGCATCCGGAAGGCCTCCGCCGAGCTGGCCATGCCGGCCTCGTCGTGGCGGGTGTGGAGGTTGAAGAACAGGTCGGGCAGGTCGGCGCTGGTGACACGATCGCGGTCGGGATGACGGCGATCGTCTTCGGACTCGTGGTGGGTTGGCCGCTCGTCACCGAGCCGCGACCCGTGCTCGGCACGACCCTGCTCGCTGTCGCCTGGCCATCTGGGTTGTCGATGCCGGTCCGCTACGCCGCGCGGATGTGGCGCCATCCCGAGGCGCGCTGGACCGGTCGGACGATCCCGATCGTGTTCCACGTGGTCCTCGCGACGTGGCTCTTCGTGCTCGGCGGCTACCTGCGCCCGGCGGCATGAATGAACCGGCGGGCCGCGGCGTAGAAGCAGGCGATGGCCACGGCCTGGATCGTGTGGTACGTGGCGTTGTGATCGAACAGCCGCGGGTGGATGGCGATCCGGCGGACCTGGACAGCCGCCGCCCCGAACGTCAGGCCGAGGCCGGTCAGGGCGATCGTGGCGGCCCCGCCCACGAGCGGATCGCGCAGCCGGCTGACCAGCCCGGCCCCGAGTGCGAGCGCGCCCGGCAGGTATGTGGCGATGGCGACGACGTACGGCGGGTGGGTCCGGCTGAGCGCCACGAGGTAGCCGGCGTGGGCCACGATCGCGACGCGGCGGACGCGCCCGGCGGCCTCGCGCGGCAGGGCCAGCAGGGCACCGAGACACCACGCCGACAGACCGGCGACGCCGATCGACCCGAGCGACACCCGCCACAGCCGTCGCCGGGCGGGAGCGTCGCCGCTCGGGAGCAGCCCGTGGAGCGCGGCACCGGCGACCGCGGCGAGGCTCGTCGCGCCGAAGAAGACCACGAACCAGCGCCGGATCGCGTCGGTCACGGGCGAGCCATCGCCGGACTTCGCGCCGGTGCGGGCGAGCGCGATCGCGAACGCCCCGGCCTCGATGCCGATGGCCAGGTCGGTCAACGCGACGACCGGTTCGTGCAGCCGGATCCGCATGGCGGCTGACTCTACCCGGCGGCGAGCCATCTGGCGAGATTCGCGGCATGCCCTTTCATCCGCGGCCCTCCGCACCAGTCGCGACCAGACCGTGACAGACCGCACTCCTCGGTGCTGGGCGGCACCACGAAGTGGTCCCGGACACTCCCGGAATCCGTGCCATCGACCGGTCCCGCCGCTATAGTCCGCTCGCCGTGGTGCTCTGCCGGGGCTGCATTCATCAAGCCGATCGAGATGACCGAAAACGTCGCCATCCTGCTGACCGCCCTCGTCGCGGCCAACGTCGTGCTCATCACGCTCGTTACCGTTCGGGCATGGCAGCGTCGGCGCGACGAGGCCCGCTCCGCCGCGACGAGCAGCGTGCTGTCCACCGAGGCGACCCGACAGTCGACGGAGCCCCGCCCGTCGCTGCCCGCCGTGGATGCCTTCGAACCGCTCGGGGTCTCGAGCCGGACGGATCCGCTGACCGGCATGCTCCTGCCCCGCGAGTGGGGCCGGATCCTCGCCGACGAGGGTGCCCGGATCCACCGCTACGGCCGGCCGGCCACCGTCGTGCTCATCGAGCTGGATGGGCTCGATCTCCTGGTGTCGACCCTCGGCCAGGCGGCCGGTGACAGGATCCTGCCCGCGGTCGCCGATTCGATCAGCCGCCATGCCCGCGGCGCCGATCACGTGGCTCGTCTCGGACCCGGCCGGTTCGGCGTCCTCCTCCCGGAGACCGGTGAGGTCGAGGCCGTCAATTACGTCGAGCGGATCCGCGCAGTCTGCGAGCTGTGGCTCGAATCCGGCCAGATCGCGCTGCGGCTGGCTATCGGCTGGGCGAGCCCGCCCGTCGACGCCAGCCTGGGCGACGCGTTCAACGAGGCGCAGGAGCGGATGTTCGCGGAGCTGCATCGCGGGGCCCGCCGCGCGACGGAGGTCCACCGCGAGCCGACGCCCCCGCCGGCCGACCTCGAAGAGGCTCGCTCACCCGCCTGAGACCGGCGCCGCACCGAGCGACGCGGGGCGCCGCCGTCAGTCCCGGCCGTGGCGAAGCGCACGCCCGGGCGTCGCGCCGGTGTGGACGCCCTCGGCCACCACCAGCCTGCCCGCGACGATCACCTGCTCGATGCCGAGCGGATACGACCGCGGCTCGTCGTACGTGGCGGTCGAACGGACCGTGGCTGGATCGAACACCACGAGGTCCGCGACCGCTCCATCGCGGATGACCCCTCGATCGCGCAGCCCGAGCCGCGCGGCCGGTGCCGAGGTCATCTTGCGAACGGCCTCCTCCAGGCTCAGCAGGGCCTCGTCCCGGACGAACTGGCCGAGGATGCGCGGGAAGCTGCCATACGTCCGCGGGCTCGGCTTCTCGCCGAGGAACGTGCTGTCGGTCCCGACCATGCCGACCGGATGCGCGATGAACGGCGGCATCGTCGCCGCCCACGGACCGCTGGTGACCTGGCTCACGCCGAGGTCCTCCGCGAGCAGCAGGTCGCAGATGACATCGAGCGCGTCGTCGCCGGTCTCGGCCATGACGTCCGCCACGGTCCGGCTCTCCCAGCGCACGTTCTCCGGCCGGCTGAACGCGCCAAGGCGCACGTCCGCCCAGCCGGCCCCGCTGGCGTACGACGCGCCGCGCGCTCCGAGCTCGGTCCGCATCCGGTCGCGCGTGGCACGGTCGGCCAGCCGTTCCTTGAGCGGGCGCGGTCCGCCCGCCTGGACCCATTGCGGCAACTGGATCAGCAGCCGCGTGCATGCCCATTCGGACGGGTAGGAATCGAAGGTGACGTCGAGTCCCTCGGCACGAGCGTCGTCGATCAGGGCAAGGAGCGGCCCCGGGCCACCCGGGTGCGTCTCGCGATGGTAGAAGTGGGTGACGTGCGCGGGCGACGACCCGCGCCGGCCGATCTCGATCGCCTCGCGGATCGGGTCCAGGTAGCGATCGCCGAGCGGATACCGGACGTGCGTGTGATAGAAGCCACCGTGGCGGCCGGCCTCGGCCGTGAGGGTGGCAAGCTCCGCGGTCGTGGCATAGCCGCCCGGCGGGTAGTCGAGACCGGAGCTCAGGCCGAACGCGCCGTCGGCCATCCCGTCGCGGAGCAGCCCGCGCATCCGGTCCAGGGCAGGCGCGTCGGCGGGTACGTCGTCCCAGCCGAGCACCCCGATGCGAAGCTGGGAGTTCCCGACGAGCGTGGCGATGTTGAGGCTGACCGCGCCGTCGAAGCGCGCGAGGAAGCTCGCCACGGACGTCCAGTCGTAGTCGAGGTCGGGCCGCCCGTCGAGGCCGGCATCGAGGTTCACGAACGCCTCGAGGTCCTCGCGCCGGAGGAACGGCGCGAACCCGTTGCCGTCCACGCCGATGACCTCGGTCGTGACTCCCTGGCGGACCTTGGGCTCGTGCCTGCCGTCGGCCAGGATGACGAGGCCGCCGTGGCTGTGGAGGTCGATGAAGCCGGGCGCGACGACCTTGCCGGTCGCGTCGATCGTCGCGCCGACATGCTCCGGCGGCACGGCATCCGGCGCCAGGATGCGCAGCCGCTCGCCGTCGACGACCACGCGCCCGATGCGACCGGGTGTGCCGGTCCCATCCACGATCGTGCCGCCGCTGATCATCAGATCGACACTGTCCGCCACGCGACGACACTAGCCGACCGGGGGCCGGCCGTCAGCCCAGGTGAGCGAGTGCTTGTGCCACGAAACCTTCGAGCCTGGAGCGGGCGGTCGCGGCGTCGAGCGCCGGCCATGGACCCGGCCAGGCATCGACGGCGTCCCGGGACGCCCAGTCGAGGAAGTCGAGGGCGGCCTCGACGTCCCATGCCGGATCGCCCGCAACGACACGATCGGCATTGGCCACGTCCTCGAGGACTGCGAGATTGACGCGCAGATGCGCGACGTCGACCTCGGCGGGACCGATGCAGGCGTTCACCCAGTCGACGATGCCCGTCAGCTCGCGACCGGTCCACAGGAGGTTGCCCGGGTGGAGGTCGCGATGGATGACGACCGCGGGACCGGTCGGCCGGGCGGTGCTCGTCTGACGGACGGCCCGCTCCCACAGCCGGACGTCGCGCCACCACGAGGGCCGAGCCAGGTGGCGATCCTCGTGATAGCCACGGTACGACCATCGCGCCAAGGCAGCGGGCGGCACGTCATGGATGGCCTCGAGCAGACCGGTGATCGCCGCCGGATCGGGGATGCCGAGATCGGGCGAACCCGCGAGCCGCGTCATCAGCACCGCGGCGGGCGCCCGTTGCGAGGCGGCGATGAGACGCGGTGCCGGGATCCCGGAACCGGCGAGGGCGGTGAGCGCTGCGATCTCCCGGGTGATCGCGTCAGGCTCCTCCTCGAGGAATCGGCCGTCGTCGTACCAGCGCAGGATGTCGCCGCCTCCGAGGACGAGGACCGATGACGTGTTCGCCGCCAGTCGCGTGACCACCCCGTCGGCCGGATACGAACCGAGCACCGACGCGAGCCAGTCGACGACCTCGGGCGTCAGCGACGTCAACCGCGCGCCCCTGGCCCCTCCAGCCGCCGCCCGCGGACCCACGCCGCGCGGACCATGTCAGGGTGCGCCCGGAAGATGAGCCGGCTCAGCAGGTCGTCCGGCGAGTCGTCGATCGCCCCGGGCAGCGCGGCGGCGAGATCCGGGTCCAGCGCGATCATATCCGCGTCCTTGCCGTCCTCGAGCGAGCCGATCACGTCGGCGAGACCGAGGGCGCGCGCGCCATCGAGCGTGCCCATCCGGAGCCAGTCGGACGGGTCCAGGATCGCGCCCTCGTCGCCGGCGAGTGCCCGGCGCGCCATCTGCGCATAGGCACCCGTGCGCATCACCGAGAACAGCGAGGCGTCGGGCCCGCCCGACACGTCGGTCCCGAGACCGATGGACAGGCCCGCCGTCCGCCACCGCGCCAGCGGCATGACCCCGGCGCCGATGAACAGGTTGGACGCCGGGCAGTGGGCGACGTGCGTGCCGGTCTCGCCGAGCCGGCCGACCTCGCGCGGCGAGAGGTGGATGGCGTGAGCGAGGATCGTCCGTACGCCGAGCGCGCCCGCCCGGTCGTATACGTCGACGTAGTCGAGCGCGTCGGGGAACAGGCGCTGCACCTCGGCGATCTCGAACGGGTCCTCCGAGACGTGGCTCTGCCACCACGTGCCGGTCGAGCGCGCCAGGGACGCCGATTCGCGCAGCATCTCGGCCGAGCACGAGACCGCGAAGCGCGGCGTGACCGCATAGCCCAGCCGCCCGTCGTCGGCGCCGTGCCAGCGGCTGATCAGGTCGGCCGACTCGCGGAGCGACCGGTCGAGGATCGTCGACGGCTCGATGATCGGATCGTACGTCCCGCGATCCATCATCACCTTGCCCAGGATCGCCCGGATCCCATGCGACTCGGCGGCGCGGAACGCGGCATCCGTCGCGGCCTCGTAGACGACGCCATAGGCGACGACGGTGGTGGTCCCGGCGGCCGCGAAGGCCTCGAAGATCGAGGGCGCGAGTCCCTCGGCGACCGACGGGTCGGCCCACGAGCGCTCGGTCGGGAAGGTCAGGCGATCGAGCCAGGTCAGCAGGTCGAGCGCGAACCCGAGCCCGGCGTTCGGTAGCTGCGGAAGATGCGCGTGCAGGTCGACCAACCCGGGCATCAGGACCCAGGGGCGCAGATCGAGTGCCGCCGCGGCCTCGGCCGGGCGCGCTGCCGCGGGTCCCACGAAGGCGAGCCGACCGGCGTCGTCGACGAGGACCAGGCCGTCAGCCTCGTGTCGCGTGCCACCGCCGGCCACGGGGGTCACGAGACGCGCGCGCAGCCCGAACGGACCCCGATCCGGCAGGTCGTGACCAGTCACGACGGGGAGGCTAGCACGGGGGAAGGCCGGGACCGCCGGCCTGCGAGCGTGAGGGAGCCGCGCAGCGGGCAACGCGCGGATGCGCCGCCCTGGCCGGGCGCCTAGCGCTTCTTGCCGCGTACCTCGAAGAGGTGGGCCGTCCACTCGGAGCCGCCGCGATCCAGCGTCGCCGAGCTGCCATGCCAGCCGCAGGTGCAGGTGATCGTCTGCGCCTGGTGCTTGTACTCGTCGATGACGTGCTTGAACGGCTCGACGGTGGTCGGCTTGACCGGTGGGCGACTGTTCACTCGGACTCCTGCACGGATACGGGGACTGCGGGCGCGCAAAACGCGAGCGGGGGAACACACATCATAGCCGAATTCGGCCGATCTCCGCCGACCACGATCCATTCAGGCGTGCGGCGGCAGGAGGTCCTCGCGGACGAGGCCGTCGGTCGTCACCGGGTTCTTGACCAGCCCGAGCTTGCCGAGGTAGGCGATCGAAGTCGTCCACCCAGCACGGTCGATGGCACCAAGGCCATGCGCGACCTGCACCGGCCCCGCCCAGGTCGCGATGGTCGCGGCCAGGATGGCGGCCTGCGCGTCGCGGGTCGTGGCCAGCTCGGGTACCGCGGCGATCGCGGCATCCACCCCGACCGTCGGGTTCGCCTTGATCTCCTCCATGGCCCGCAGCGTGGCCGCCACGAAGGCGGCGACTGCGTCGTGCTTGGCCTCGAGCGTGCTCGTCCCGACGATGAGGCCCGGACCCGGCAGCGGCGTGACGTCGTCGATGCCGAGGACGACCGGCTTGACGCCGTCGAGCTGGAGCTGGACCGGCTCGTTGTTGGCGAACCCCGTCGCCGCGTCGACGGCTCCCTTCTCGACCGCGGCCCGCTGGGTGAAGTCCGGGTATTCGACGACCTGGACATCGTCGGTCGTCAGTCCGGCCGATCCGAGCAGTGCCTGGAGCATGATCCAGCCCGAGCCGTACCGGCCGGGCGTGCCGATCTTCTTGCCCTTGAGGTCGGCCGCCGTCGTTATCCCCGACGATTCCTTGGCGAACACGATGTTCGGGAACTTGCCGTAGATCGTCGCCACGTACTGGATCGGGAAGTCGTTGCTGGCTGCCGGGATGACGCTCGTCCCGTCCCCGATCCCGATGTCGATCGTGCCCTTGCCCACGAGCGGGATGAGGTCGAGGTCGATCTTGTTCTGGAACTCGATCGACAGGCCGGCCTCGGCGTAGTAGCCCTTCTGCTGCGCGAGGTAGAACTGGGCGAACTGGACGCTCGGGATATAGCCGAGGCCGACGACGAGCGATGTCGCGCCTGCACTCCCAGAGCCACTCGGCGCGGCCGACGTGGAGGTCGCCGGCGATGGCGACGCGGATGCCGAGGCCGATGGAGACGCCGGCGCGAGCGACGCGGCGCCGGCCGTGCAGGCGCTCACGAGCGCGACGACGACGAGCGCCATGAGCGCCCTGAGTGGACGGGAATGCCTCGGCGACACGGGGACCTCCAGCTGGTTGCGACGGTCAGCGAGCACCGACGAGCCTCCGCTCGAGGGCGACGACGACGAGATAGAGCGCGACCCCGATGAGGGCGATCGTCAGCAGGGTCGCGAACATCAGCGGGATGTCGAACATCGACCCCCGCGCGAGATTGATGAGCACGGCGAGGCCCTTGCTCGCCCCGGCCCACTCCCCGACGATCGCGCCGACGACCGCGAGCGTCACCCCGACGCGCATGCCGCCGAAGATGCTCGGCAGGGCAGCGGGGATCTCGAGGGTGGTCAGGACCTGGCGGCGCGTCGCCCGCAGGCTCCGCCCGAGCTCGAGCAGCCGGGCGTCGACCGATCGGATGCCGACCATCGTCGCGATGGCCACCGGGAAGAACACGATGAGCGCACAGATCACGACCTTGCTGCCGAGGCCCGGTCCGAACCACAGGACGAGGAGCGGGGCGAGGACCAGGATCGGGATCGCCTGGGCGGCGACGAGGTACGGCGACGCCAACCGCTCGAACAGCGCGCTCCGGGCCAGCCCGTAGCCGGCCACCAGCGCGAGCCCAGCTCCGACCGTGAAGCCGAGGACCACCTCGACCATCGTCGTCACGAAGTGCGGCCAGACGATGCCGCTCGCCCAGGAGCTGACGAACCGTTCCGCGACGGTCTCGGGCGGCGGCAGGATGTAGGGCGGCAGGCCACCGATGACGACCACCGCCTTCCAGACCAGGACGAAGAGCGCGAAGGCGGCCGCGACCGACAGCCAGGCTGCGCGGTTCATGACGCCAGCTCCGCCTGGGCCGTCGGGCGCGGGTCGGCGCGCTGCCGTGCCTCGTCGGCCGGGTCGCCGTCGCCGTCGCCGAGCGATGCCCGGATCTCGCGAGCGGTTCGCGACACGGCGGCCTCGTCGAGGTCGGCGATGGACCGCGGACGCGACGAGTCGACGACGATGTCGGCGACGACGCGCCCCGGTCTCGGCGAGAGCACGACGACGCGATCGGCGATCAGGATCGCCTCGGGGATGCTGTGGGTGACCATCACGATCGTCGCCGCCGAGCGCTCCCACAGCCGGAGCAGCTCGAGATCGAAGCGCTCCCGGGTGAGCGCGTCGAGGGCGCTGAACGGCTCGTCGAGCAGGAGGACCTCGGGCTCGAGCGCGAGCGCCCGCGCGAGAGCCACCCGCTGGCGGGTCCCGCCGGACAGCTCCGACGGGCGCGACGAGGTTACCGCCGGCTCGAGGCCGACGAGGTCGATGAGCGTGGCGAGCCGCTCGGCGCGCCGCGCCGCGGACCAGCCTGCCAGCTCGAGCGGGTAGGTGATGTTGTCGGCGGCCGAACGCCAGGGCAGGAGGCGTGGCTCCTGGAAGACGAGCCCGATGCGCGGATCCGGCCCGTCGATCGGCACCTCGTCGAGGAGCGCGTCGCCGCCGCGCGGCACGAGCAGGCCGGCGATCACGCGCAGGAGGGTCGACTTACCGCAGCCGTTGGGCCCGATGAGAGCGACGATCCCGCCACCGGGCACCCGCAGGTCGACGTGATCGAGGACGGGCAGCGGCGTCCCTTCGCGCCCGTGGAACGCGAACGACAGGTCGCGCAACGTGATCCCGCCGCGGCCGTCGGCGCCCGGGATCACGACTCGAGCCCGTCGAGACGGCGGAGGATCGGCGCGGTCGCCGGATACAGCCCGCGGTAGGCGTCGAACAGCCGGTCGTAGGCGACGCGCCGCTCGGACCGCGGCTCGATCCGGGCCTCGATCCGGGTCATCGCGGCGATCGCCGCCGAGAGGTCGCTGTGGGTGCCGATCCCGGTCGCGGCAAGGATCGCCGACCCGAGCACGGCGGTCTCCAGCACGGCCGGCACCGCGACCGTGAACCCGGTGACGTCCGCCTTGACCTCATTCCAGAACCGGCTCTTGGCCGGGCCGCCGCACACGCGCATCTCGGTGACGCGCACGCCCGCCGCGAGCATCGGCGACGACACGTGCCGGATGGCGAGTGCCGAGGCCTCGACGATCGCGCGGGCGATGTGGCCGCGACCGTGGGCGAGGGTGAGCCCGGCGAGCACGCCGCGTGCCTCCGGGTCCCAGATCGGCGAGCGCTCGCCGGCGAGATACGGCAGGAAGACGAGGCCGTCGGCGCCGGGTGGCGTCGCGGCCGCCTCGGCCAGCAGCGCCTCGGTCGAGATCGTGTCGCCCAGGATCGCGTCGCGATACCAGTCGAGCGCCCGGCCGGTCGTCGCCATCGCCGCCCCGACGCTGAACCGGCCGGCCAGCGGCGCCGGCGTGACGAACGCGCCCGGGACCTCGAGCGGGCGGTCCCAGTAGACCCCGAAGCCGCCGGCGGACCCGCCCGGATCGTAGGCGTCGCCGGGCTCCAGGAGGCCCGCGCCGAGATAGCTCGCGAACGCGTCGACCAGACCGCCGACCACCGGGATCCCGGGTCGCAGGCCGAGCGCGTCGGCGGCGGTGGCCGTCAGCCGCCCGACGACCTCGCCACAGGCCGACGGCGGTGGCAGACGGTCGGCGGGCACCCCGGCCTCGCTCACGCGGGACGCGTCCGGGACGGCCTGGTCGGGCACCAGCGGCGCGGCGACGACGCCGGTCAGCCGGAGGCCGAGCCATTCCCAGGTCGAGAGGTACCAGCACGTCGCGGCCGCCACCTCGGGCTCGTGGCGCTCGACCCAGAGCGCGGCTGGGAGGCCACCGAGCGACCAGCCGCGGACCCCGGTCGCGGCCGCGAGGACCTCGGCCTCGGCGGTGGACCGACCGTCGAGGAACGTGATCGCTGGCCGCGTCGCCTCGCCCCGGGTGTCGACCGCGACGAGCGTCGGTCCGTGGCCGTCCGTCCCGATCGCGACGATGTCCGCCACGTCCCTGGCGCGCAGCGCGCGGACCGCGCCGACGACCGCCGACCACCAGGCTCCGGGGTCCTGCTCGGCCCAGCCGTGTCCGCCGCCGACGTCGAGCGCATAGCCGCTGCGGGCGAGCGCGAGGACGCGCCCGTCGAGCGTCACGAGACCGGCCTTGACCTCGGTCGTGCCGAGATCGAGGCCGAGGACCGCGGGCTGGCGGGCGCTCATCGGGCGGCTCCGGCCCGTGCGGCGGCCGCCTGGGTCCCGTCCAGCGCCACGACCGCCTCGGCCGTGCGCACGTCGGTCACGAGCGTGCGGACGATGCCGGCCCGCAGCGCGCCGAGGATCGGCCGAACCTTGGCCTCGCCCGAGGCTACGCCGATCGAGACCGGGACCCCGGCAAGGCGTCGCGCGTCGAAGGCGATGACCCGCTCGCGGAGCGCCGGGCAGACGAACCGGCCGTCGAGGTCGAACGGTGCGACCAGGACCTCGCCGACCGCCCCGGCAGCCGCGAGCTCGCGATCGACCTCGTCGCCGACCAGCGCAGCGCTCCAGGACGGACCGCCGATCCCGTACAGGGCGATGTCGAGCCGGTCCCACAGGTCGACGATCGCGCGCACCCCCGCGTGTGCGACCAGCGCCCGTTGCGTGGCCGCGTCGTCGACCAGCCCGGGCGCCATCAGCCCGCGCGCCGGGGCGTCGATCGCGTCGGCGACGCGGCGATACGGCTCGCGCTCGGTGCCGGTCGACCAGTGGCCGCCGCACAGCGGAACGACGGTGGCGGCGACCGGGATGGCGGCCTCCTCGAGTGCGGCCGCTGTGGCCGCCACGGACACCCCATCGCCGATCCCGACGATGGCGCCGGGCCGCAGGGTCCGACGCAGGGCCTCCGCCGCGAGCCGGCCGACCATCCGCCGCGTCAGATCGTCAGGCCCGGCGATCGTCGGCGCGAGCTGGACGCCATCGAGGCCGAACGCTCGCCGGAGAGCCTCGGCGGCGGGGCTTTCGACGGATGTCCGATCGTTGACCCGGATCTCGACGATGCCCTCGGCCCTCGCTCGCTTGAGCAGGCGCGAGACCTGCGGCCGCGTGACGCCTAGCTGCTCGGCGATCGCGTTCTGCGTCTCGCCCAGCTCGTAGTACAGGCGGCTCGCCCGGACGAGCTGCTCGAAGTCGCTCACCGTCGAGGGCCACCCGGGCCGGCCCGGTGCACGTTTGTACAATGCAGATGTGCAGCCATGCTGCCGGCATCATCGCTCGCGCGCGGCGGCGGCGTCAACCCGATCGCGAGGTGTAAGGAATCGGCGCGACGCGGCATACCTTCACGGACCGCCTTGCGATCCTCGCGGCGCTCGACTTCGCGGACGGCTGTCCGGCATTCGACCCGAGCGGCACGCGCCTCGCTTACACCGACTTCGAGGCGACCCCCGCCGGGACCGTCGTCGCCACCGTTGTCGACCGCGACGGCGAGGTCCCGCCCGGGCCGACCGAATCGGAACGAGCCCGGGATCGGATGCCGGGCTCGTTCGGCTGCGCGTCGCTGACGCGCCGTGCGTGGGTCGCGACTACTCGAGCGGGCCGTGCTCGTGGACATGCTCGTAGCCCTGGTGCGGCGTCCCGATGAACGGGAAGACCGACAGGAAGGGCATGTCGTTCGCATCGACGCCGTCGCCGAGCAGGTTGTTCGGGGAGCGGTTCGGCACGCCGAGGACCGCGTTGAGGGTCGCGCCGTAGCCCTCGACGAGGGCTCGGAGCTCGATGTCGGTCACGTCGTCGAGGAGTCGACGGCCGTTCGGGAAGCCGCACAGGTCGCCGTCGAGGGCGCCCAGCCGGCTTGGCGTGCCGCCACCGGTCACACCGAAGACGCAGGCGCCTGCGGCGTTCGGCTTGATCCCCGTGTTGACGCGCAGCATGTCGGCCTGGGTCGAACCAGTCCGGGTGTACTGGAGTCCTCCGGGGACGATCGCCGAATTCGGGATGTTCAGACCGGTCAGCAGGATGGCCACCAGGTCACCGCGGTTCGACGTGTTCGGGGTCTCGAGCGCGTCGTACAGCACGTTGGCGACCGCTGTGACCTCCGGGGCCAGGTAGTACTTCGCGAATTGCGAGTCCTTGTTCGGCTTCTGGCTGTTCCAGTAGTCCTTCCTGGTCGTCGGGATGACGACCTCGTTGACCAGCGGGTTGCCGAGTCTCGACACCTGCTGCCACGGGCCCCAGGCCGACATCGTGCCATTCGAGTTGAGGGTCCGATACTTCTGCCGGCTGGAGGCGGCCCATACGCCGAGGACGGCGTCCGGGTCGTTCGGTCCGGTGGGAAGCGCGTGATCCTTGGTCAACGTCTGGATCGGGATCTCGATCGCGATCGAGTTGGTGTTGAAGCCGTCCACGTCGTCGATGCCGGGGGCGGCGGGCAGCGGGATGGCGTGGAGTGGATTGAACGGGCGGAGCCCGGCCAGATCGAAGATCGAGCCGAGATCGACGAAGAACGCGTCGTCGCGCTGGCCGGCGAAGAGCTTCGTCCCGTTGCCGAGGGTGGAGACCGCGGAGGCGGCCAGGGCGGCATAGTCCGGGGTCGAGCGCGGCCCGATGTTGACCGGTGGCGTCTTGATGTTCGAGGCGATCTTCCTGTCGTTCCGCCAGACGTCGTAGGTCTGCCGAACGAGCAGGTTCGGGTCGGTCAGGCTCGTGATCCGGCCATCGTTGTAGAGGAATGTCGGGATGCCGGCGAAGTTGGTCGCCTGGCGCTGGGTGTGGAACCTGAAGCTGTAGTTGATATCGCCCTTGCCATCGCCATTGTTGTCGATGTGGATCTCGTAGCGGACGGCGGGGTCGAACGGGAAGAAGTTCGGGCCGCCGGCGGGCTCCTCGAGTGGCACGTAGTTGGCGATGATCGTGAGCTTGTTGGGATCGGTCGGACTGACGAACGCATAGAGGTCCGTGTTGTCCGCGGCGGGATCGCCGGCGATGAGCGGCGCCTCCCGGTGGCTGGACGCGAAGACGCCGCTGACCGACGTCGCCGCGATGAGCAGGGCGCCGGCGACGCCGACGGCCTTCGAACGTGTGGTCACAGTGATCTGACCTCCTCCGATAGAACGCGCAGTGCCCCCGACCTTCCTGGGGCCTGCCTGGGCCGATGCGCAGCGCCGGGGCGGGTCGCGACCACCGTCCGATGCTGTCGTCCTTGGTGCGCAGGACCAGGACGGATGGATGACCCCGGCGGTCCGGGACGTCAGTCCGGCAGTGAGGCCAGGATCCGGCGTGCCTCCGCCGCGCCCGTCGCCGAGAATCCGGGGTCGGTCTGGAGCGCCAGCTGGAGGTCGCGCCGGGCGCCCTGCACGTCTCCGAGGGCGGCCGCGATGGCACCCGCGTGGTAGCGGAACAGCGCATCGCGGGATCCGAGCCGCAGCGTCTCGCGTGACCGCACGCTCGCCTCCCGATCCCGGCCGAGGCGGTGGAGAGCCCAGCCGAGCGCGTCGGCAGCCCTGACGGTCGGTGTCGCGTCGTAGGCCGCCTGCGCATATCCCAATGCTTCGTTCGGGTCCCCATGATCGGCGTCGAACAGCGCCAGATCGAGATCGACGACCACCCCAGCCGCCTTGAAGAGCGCGATCTCCGCACCCGCCAGCTTGATGTTGCGCGTCGCGGCGTCGGTCAGACCGGCCGCGAACTGGGTATCGGCAAGACCGATGACGTATTCGGGCAGGGGCAGGATGTCCGCGGCGCGCTGATACAGGGCGATCGCCTCGTCGAGATGCCCGGCGCCGACCGCCAGGCGCGCTTCCCCGGCCAACGACGGCGCATGGGCGGGCACGAGCGCCAGGGCATGAATGTAGGCATCGGCGGCAGCCCGGGGATCGCCGGTGTAGACGAGCAGATTGCCGAGCAGGGCGTTGGCGAAGGCGAGGTTCTCGGCGGCGGCGCTATGCGAATCGGCCGCCTCGTTCATCGCCTGCAAGGCGGCGTCGAGGTGGCCGTGCAACTCCGCCAGATAGGAGACTCTGGTCAGCGTGGACAGGTCGGCGGAGATCCCGAGCATCTCACTTGCGGCGGCGTCCGCCTCGTCGTAGCGCCCGAGCTCGACGAGAGCGTCGACCATCACGGCATGGGCGGACGCCAGGTCGGGAGAGAGCTTGACCGCAGCTCGGCCTGTCACGAGCGCACCCGCGAACTGGTGTTTGCCGAGCTCGATGCCGCCGATCCCGACGAGCACGAGCGCGTCGTCCGGCGCCAGCTGCCGCGCGGTCTCGAGGGCCGCGGTCGCGGGAGCGTAGAGCGCTGGATCGGCCGTCTCGCGGATCCGCTGGAGCAGCGCGAGCCCGAGGTCGCGTTGCCCCGCGGCATCGTTCGGGTCGGCGGTCACGACGGTCTGCAGCCGCGCGATCTCGCGGACCGTCGGTGGCTGCCCAGCCGAACCGCTCAGCGGCGGTGCGGATCGCTGTGGGCCGGCCGGCGCGACGGACGGGATCGGATCCGTGTCTGGCGCTGTCACCGGGGACCGCGTCGCCGCTGGGACGCCGGAGCCCGGCGGCGGAGCGGCGCAACCGGCGCAGACCGCTGCCAGCACGAGGGGCAGAGCGACACGCCGCGTCCAGGTCATGACGAGCATACGGTCGTCGCCGGCGCCTGGATGAGCGCGGAGCGACCGGCGACCCTAGATCACGCGTCCCGGGTTCAGGATGCCGAGCGGGTCGAGCGCGGTCTTGATGGCGCGCATCACGCGGACCGCGTCGGCGCCGCGCTGGATCTCGAGCCACTCGCGTCGCGCCGAGCCGATGCCGTGCTCGCCGGTGACCGTGCCCCCGAGCGCGAGCGCGGCCCGGTACAGGTCGGTCTTGACCGCCTCGGTCTTGGCCTCGGCCAGCGGGTCGCCGCGGTCGAACACGAGATCGGGATGCAGATTGCCGTCGCCGGCGTGCCCGAACGTCCCGATCCGGACGTCGTGCCTGATCCCGATCCGCTCGATCTCGCGGAGCATCTCCGGCACGCGCGAGCGTGGCACCCCGACGTCCTCCATCCGGACGTCGCCGAGCCGCTCCAGCGCGTAGTGGGCGGCCCGCCGCGCCTGGCGCAGCCAGTCGGCTTCCTGCGCGTCGGCGGCGCGGACCACGTCGGTCGCGCCGGCCACGCGGCAGGCGGCCTCGGCGCGCTCGAGCTCATCGGTCGCGGCGACTCCCGGCATGTCCGATTCGACCATGAGCATGGCGGCCGCCGTCCGGTCCAGGCCGAGGTTGTTCATGTCGTCGACGGCCGCGATCGTGAAGCGGTCCATGAGCTCGAGTGTGACCGGCACCAGGCCCGCCGCGGCGATCCCGGCGACCGCCTGCCCGGCACCGTCGAGGGTCGGGAAGAAGGCGAGCATCGTCGAGCGTGGCGGCGGGGCCGGCCGGAGCCGCAGCGTCGCCTCCGTCGTGATCGCGAGCGTGCCCTGGCTGCCGACGAAGAGGTGGGTCAGCGAATAGCCCGCGACGTCCTTCACGTTGCGGCCCCCGGTCCGGATGACCGCCCCGTCGGCCATCACGACCTCGAGCGACATGACCGCGTCGCGCGTCTGGCCGTACTTGACGCAGCACAGGCCGCCGGCGTTCGTCCCGAGGTTGCCCCCGATCGAGCACATCTCGAAGCTGGCCGGGTCGGGCGCGTAGAACAGCCCTTCGGCGGCGACCGCCGCCTTGAGCCGCGCATTGATGATCCCCGGCTGGACGACCGCCACGAGATTCTCGTGGTCGATCTCGAGGATCCGGTCCATCGCCGTGAACGCGACGGTCAGACCGCCCTCGATCCCGGCTGCGCCGCCCGACAGCCCCGTCCCGGCGCCGCGTGGCACGATCGGAACACGAAGCTCGGCGGCGATCCTGACGAGCTCGACGACATGCGCCGTCGTGGTCGGGAAGGCGACGGCCCGTGGCAGGCCGGCATGGAGATAGGCGGTCTCGTCGAGCCGGTAGCCCTCGCGGTCGAGCGCGTCGGTCAGCAGGCGGACGTCGGGCAGGCGGCTTCGATCGCGTCCGACAGCGCGTCGCCGGCCGGCGTCCCGCCCGCGGCGTCCGCGGCCTCCGTGGCTCGATGGTGCGTCGTCACGCGGCGCAGTCTACGCGGCGGGGGGAGTCCGGGCGATGGCCCGGACCGGGACCATCGTCTGGCGGACTCGCGTCGAGCCCGGGCGTAGGATGGCCGCGATGATCAGGCGCACATCGCTCATCGTGGCCGCGATCCTCGCGGTCGGCGGGTTCGCCATCCCCTCCGCGGTCGTGCCGAGCGCGGCGGCGGCCATCCCGGAGGCGGACCCGGTGGCGGGCACGACCGCGCTCCCGGACGCGGATCTGCCGCTCCTCGCCGGCAGCGACATCGTCCCTGGATCGGTCGATCGCTCGAGCCTGGCGCTCGATGCCGTGTACGACACCTACCTCCGGATCTCATGGGGGCCCAACTCGATCTGGGTCGATTCGACGGCGACGATCCGCAACACCTCGGGCGGGCCGATCGACCGGATCGAGTTCAACACGATCGCCACGCGGCTCGGCGCCATCCGCCTCCAGCCGGTCACCGTGGACGGGTCGGTCGTGCCGGCCACCATCAGCGACCAGACCATCGTGGTGCCACTCGGCGGGGTCCTCCCGGTCGACGGCGTGACAAGCGTGCGGATCCGCTACGGGGCGAACGTCCGGACCAGCCTGTCCGGCTCGAACTGGATGTTCACCCGGACCAACGGCATCCTCGACCTGTACCGCTGGCTGCCGTGGGTCAGCCGGCGCATCGCCTTCGACCGGCCGAACCACGGCGACCCGTTCGAGACGCCGACCAGCCGCCTCGTGAGGCTGAAGGTCACGACGAGCCGGAAGCTCGTCCTGGTGACGAGCGGCGACCGGACCGGGGTCAGTGCCGACGGGCTGACCCAGACGTTCCGCGGCGATCGACGTGCGCGATCTCACGGTCACCGCCGCGCCCGACTACCGCACCCGGTCGCGCGTGGTCGGGGGCACGACCGTGCGCGTCTAGTACCGACCGGGAGCGCCCGGTGCGGCGATGCTCGATGCCGCGGCGGACGCCTTCGTCGCGCTCCGCTCGCGGCTCGGGCCCTATCCGCATCCGCACCTCAAGGTCGTCCAGTCGGCCGGCGGATACGGGATGGAATCGCCCGGTCTCATCTGGATCCCGACCGGGCAGTCGTCGGCGAACCTGCGCTATCTGGCGGCGCACGAGACCGCCCACCAATGGTTCTACGGGATCGTCGGCAACGACCAGGCGCTCGAACCGTTCACCGACGAAGCCGCCGCGGACTTCGTGGCCCGCAACATCCTCGGGCTCAAGCGCGCCAGCCGCTGCTCGACCGGCCGCCTCGACCTGTCGATCTACCAGTACTCGTCGACGTGCTACTACGAGCGGATCTACATCCAGGGCGGCAACCTGCTCGACGAGGCGCGCCGGCGGATGGGCTCGACCGCCTTCTGGGCGGCCCTCCGCGGCTACATCGCCGCGCATCGCAGCGCGGTCGCATCGACCTCGTCGCTGCTGTCCGCCCTCGACGCGGCGACGCCGCTCGACCTCGGCCACACGCTGTTCGCGCCGCGCTTCCCGCGGCTGTACTAGGGTCGGGTGATCGCGGCCCGGGCCCGGGTGCCACGGTCCGCGGCGCCCCGCATCCGCCGATCGGCGGCGAGTGCCTGCGGCATCTGGCGGAACGACCGCGGCAGGATCGGCCGCCAGGCACGCCAGCCACCGACGAGCCAGGCCGACGCGAGTCGCTGGCGCGGACCCCAGTCGAGGCCGTACTCCTCGCGCACCGACGCCGGCAACAGCCCGACTGACGGCCACAGCGTCCACGCGTAGGCGACGGGCGGGACCGCGGCGAGCCACGGCGCCAATGGTCCGAGCGGCGGTCGCAGCACGACCGCCGCCAACTCGCGGGCGACCGCCGACACGCGGACGGGACCGGTCGGGCCGAGCATGTCCGCCACGTAGCGGTCGAACGCTTCGACGTCCACGGGCAGCATCGCGTCGGACACGCCGAACGCTCGCCCGACCGGTCTGGTCTCGGCGTAGAAGGCCGCCCGACGAGCCATCGGCAGCGGTTCGAGCCAGGCGTCGGCGACGGCGATCGTCGAGTCGACGAGCGTGGCGTGGACCCACAACGCGAGCTCCGGATCGCGCGCCGCGTAGCCCGGCCCGGTGATCCCGCGATGGAGCGTGTTGAGGCGGCGGATCTCCGCCCGTGCCGCGCCCGTGCTCCCGTACACGATGGTCAGGAAGCTGCGCAGCGTCCCGGCCAGCCGGCGCCACGGGTCCGACCGGAAGTCGGAGTGGTCGGCGACGCCTGCGGCGACGCCGGGATGCGCCAGCTGGAGCAACAGGGCGCGCGGCCCGGCACCCAGCAGCAACATCGCTTCGCGGTTGAGCCGCCACGCCTCGGATGCCGGGCCGTACAGGCCCGGGTCGGCGCCCGGCGCCGCGGGAATGCGGCGGTCGCCGGCGCGCGGCGTGGGCGGATCGTCGGCGGTCATCCGCCCGGGCGACATGCGCGTATCCATCGGGGCACCATATCGGACGGCATGGAGGGACGCCGCGGATGACGGATTCGACGCGCTGGGGGACGGACTTCGACCCCGATCATCTGGCCGCGCTCGAGACCCGGATGTGGAAGGCGTACTACCGGCGCCAGCCGGCTCGGCTGTTCGTCACCCTCGTCGACGGCGCTCCGGGCGCAGGCGCGCGTCTCGTGGCCGCGCGCACTCGGCGCCAGCCTGTTGCTGACCCGCGCGGCGGCCGGCTTCGCGCGGTCGACCGGCGACTACGAGCGATTCGCGCCGGACATCGGGCGTGCCTATCGGATGCTCGGTCTCCCCGCCCACGTCGACGCCGACGCCGTCGCGCGCCACGAGTTGCGCTGGTGGGTCGTGCGCCGTGAGATCGGGCTCGCGGCCGGGACTGCGGCCGGCGAATCGATCACCGACCTGTACGCCACCCTGTACGACGTGCCGCGCGAGCGGGTCGCCGAGGCGGGACGGTTGCGCGGCGTCGCGGCCGAGGTGCGCGATCGCGGCGCGACCGACGATCCCGACGGGCCGCGCGGTGCCGGGGCCGCCTACTGGCCGGAGGTGGCCCATCTCCTGCGCGCCTCGTACCGCAACCTGAAGGCCGGGATCTCCTCGCCCGCTGAACCCGTGGACGGCGCGGACGGCGCGGGGCCGCTGCCCGCCGGGTCGCTGCCCGCGTAGCCGCAGCCCGCCGAGCCGGTCTCGGCTCCCTAGCGGTCGTCCGGACGGCGGCCGACCAGCCACCAGGCGATCGGGAAGAGCGCCGCGGCGACGGAAAGCTTGGCCGCGTCCCAGGCGATGAACGGCGTCAGGCCGTTGGCGATCGTGGCACCGACGTCCATGCCGGTCACGGCCTTGAGCCACGGCAACCCGATCGCGTAGATCACGACCGAGCCGCCGAGCATCATCGCGATGGCCCCGCCGAGATGGCGATCCCAGCCCAGCTCGGCGAGCCGGCCGACGAGGATGCCGGCGATGAGGAAGCCGACGAGATAGCCACCGGACGCGCCGACCAGCACGCTCGGCCCGCCCTTGCCCTCGGCGAAGAACGGCAGGCCGACGAGGCCCAGCACGATGTACAACGCGACCGCGGCGAACCCGCGCCGGGCCCCGAGCGCCCCGGCCGCGACCAGCACGCCGAACGTCTGCCCGGTCAGTGGGACGGGTTCGCGGGCGATGTAGACCTGGGCGGTCAGGAGGATGAACAGCGCGCCGGCCACGATCAGGACGATATGGCGGACGCGCGTGTCGATGCGCTCCCCGATGCCGATCGGAACCAGGAAGTCGGCGATCGTGAGGCCTCGTTCCGCGGCCGTCGTCCGGTCGAGTCGCGGGAGGGCGATGGTCATCAAGGCTCCGCTGCGGGGGTCACGCAGCGGTGACCGACACCCCCGAGTCTAGCATCGTGTCACTCGTATTGGACGGCCCTGACGATCGACAACCGGCTCGCCAGACGGGCCGGATAGGCGGCCGCGAGCATCGCCACGACCACGCCCAGGACGAGGGCGACCCCGATGATCGGCCACGGGATCCCGCCCGCGACGTCGACCCGGCCACCGGCCAGGACGACCATCAGCCCACCGACCACGAGCCCGAGGACGATCCCGAGGAGCGCTCCGGCGAGCCCCAGCACGCCGGCCTCCACGACGACCGAGCGCCAGACCTGGTCGCGGGTCATCCCGGCGGCGCGCAGGATGCCGATCTCGCGCACGCGCTCGATGACGTTCATCGTCAGCGTGTTGACGATGCCCAGCGCGGCGATCAGGACCGCCACCGCGGCCAGCGCGTCGAACAACCCGAAGATCCGCCCGAGCGCATCGCTGATGGCGCCCTGGATGCGGTCGAGCGGCACGACCTCGAGGGCCAGCTGGCGCGGCCGCGACACGCAGCGTGTCGCGTGCCGTGGCAGGGGCGTCGGGCGCGAAGCGGACGGCGAAGACGTCGGCGCCGGCGACCCCGAGGCTCGTCGTCGCGTCGTCCCAGCCGACGAGCATCGACTCGCCGGTGCGACCCGGGATGGACCGTTCGACGATGCCGGCGACGCGCAGGTCGAGCTGGCGGCCGTCCGCGGTGGGCACGCTCAGGATCTGGCCGACGGTCAGGCCCAGCCGGTCGGCCAGGCTGGCCGGCACGATCGTGGCGCCGCCGTCGTCGAGCGCGGCGAGCGCATCGTCACGGTCGCCCGCGACGAACCGGAGGCGACCGTCGTCGGCCATGTCGCGACCGACCACGGCGGCCGCATCGGTGCGCGTCCCGTCGAGGGCCACGTCGAACGCGGCGATCGGGCTGATCCGCGCGATCCCGGGAACGTCGCCGGTCAGATCGGCCTCGACCCCTTCGTCCTCGGCGACCGGGCGGATCGAGGTGATCACGAGATCGCCCGGGATGACGTCGGCGATCCAGCCGGCCGCGGCCGCGCGCGCGTGCTGCCCGACGCCGCCGAGCGCGACGATCATGGCCAGCCCGATGGTCAGCGCCGCCGAGGGTCAGCGCCGTCCGGCTGCGGTCGCGCACGACCGAGCTGCGCGCCAGCCGCTCCTCGAAACGCAGGAGGAGCGCGAACGGTGCGCCGGCGATCCGGGCGACCGCTGGCAGCACGAACGGGATGAGCAGGGTGGCGACCAGCAGGACCGCGTACACGGCGAGCGCCTGGACAACGCCGCCGCTCCCGGCACGGCGGCAGGATGACGACCCCGACGAGGGCGACCACGACGAATACGACCGCCAGCCAGCGGAGACGCGCGTTGCGCGCCTCCGGCAGGTCGAGTCGGGCCTTGAGCGCCTCGACCGGCTGGATGCGGCTGGCACGGCGCGCCGGCTCGAGGGCGGCGGCGAGGGTGACGCCGATGCCGACCGACCAGCGCGACGACGATCGCGTCGAGCGGCATGGCCGGGCGCTCGAGCGTGACCGAGCCCGACCGTCCGCACGAACGCGACCATGGCGACGGCGAGGACGAACCCGAGGACGCAGACCCAGCAGCGAACCGATGACGCCGAGGGCGAGGGCCTGGGTGAGCATGAACGACATGACCTGGCCACGGCCCGCGCCGGCGGCACGCAGCAGCCCGACTTCGCGGATGCGCTCGGTCGACGGTCATCGACAGCGTGTTGAAGATGAGGAACGCGCCGGCGAACAGCGCGATCGCGGCGATGAGCGCGGTCGTCGCCTGGAAGTCCGTGGTCGACGACCGCAGGGTCGCGGCCAGGTCCTGGGGCGAGGACAGCACGTAGGGCTGGGTCACGAGCCGCGACTCGAGCGCGGCGGAGACAGCCGCGAGATTGGCATAGCCGGTCAGTCCGATGTCGACGCGGGTGACGCCGGTCTCGCCGAAGACCTCCTGCGCGGTGCGCAACGGGACGACGACCGTGCGGCCGAACGCCCCGGTCAGCGGCCCGTCGCCGCGGACGATCCCGACGACGCGGTAGCTGACCGCCGCGCCGGCGCCCTCCATCGTGAGCGGCGATCCGACGGTCAGCCCGTCCTGGGTCGCGAGTCGCTCGGTGATGAGCGCGCTGTGCTCGGTCGGGTCGAGCAGCGGTGAGCCGTCCACGATGGCCAGGTCGTGCAGCCGGCCGTCCACCGTCGGGTCGATGCCGAGGACGGTGACCGGCGGCGGGAGCGCGTCCCCGGACGCGAGGCCCGTCCCGAGGTAGGTGCGCTGTTCGAGGGCCGGCGCGGCAACGTCGACGCCCGGCGTCGTGGCGATGGCCGCGACCGTCTCGGGCGACAGGCCCGTCTCGCCGAAGGCGGCGACGCGCAGGTCCGCGCGGCCGACGAGATCGCGGACCGTGCCCTGGACGGACGTCTCGACGCCCGCGTTGGTGGCCAGGCCGGCGAACAGCACGGCGACCCCGAGGGCGACCCCGAGCGCGCTCAGCGTCGCGCGCAGGGGGCGGGCGCGCAGGCTGCGGAAGGCAAGCCGGTTGAGCGACATCGGTCCGGGTCCTACAGACCGAGCCGGGCGAGTCGGGCGATAAGCGGCGTGGCATCGTGCGACTCGCGGCGTCCGAGCTCGATCGTCTCGCGGATGCGCCCGTCGCCGATGACGAGGACGCGATCGGCGTAGGCCGCGGCCTTCGAATCGTGGGTCACCAGGACGACCGTCTGGCCGCGCTCGACGCACGAGCGCCACAGCGCATCGAGGATCTCCGTGCCGGTCGTGTAGTCGAGGTTGCCGGTCGGCTCGTCGGCGAACAGGAGTGCCGGCCGGGTCACGAGCGCCCGCGCGATGGCGACGCGCTGCTGCTCGCCCGCCGACAGCTGGTCGGGCTTGTGATGCTCCTTGCCGGCCAGGTCGACGAGCCCGATCGCGTCGCGGACGCGCTCGGCCAGCTCGCCCCGGGTCGGATCCTCGCCGGCGATGATGAACGGCAGTCCGACGTTCTCGGACGCGTCGAGCAGGGGGATCAGGTTGAAGGACTGGAACACGAACCCGGTCCGGTCACGGCGCAGCCGCGTGGCGCGGTCGTCGGACAGCTCGCTGATCGTCTCGCCCTCGAGGATCACCTCGCCGGTCGTCGGGCGGTCCAGACCGCCGAGGACCTGGAGCAGGGTCGACTTGCCCGAGCCCGACGGGCCCATCAGGGCGACGAACTCACCGGCCTGGACCGTCAGCGAGACGCCGCGGAGCGCCTCCACGACGGTCGCACCGAGCGGGTACGACTTCGTGAGGTCGTGGGCCTCGAGGATGACCGGCATGGGCGGGGTCGCCTCCGTTGGCGTGGGATCCCCGGCGTGCGCCGGTCGGGCCGGATCGGGCGAGGCGGGACGCGTGGCGCGCGTGGCGATGGCCATGATCAACCTCCGAAGAAGAAGCCGGCCACTCCGCCGACGATCGTTCCGAGCAATCCGTCCGAGGTGTCGCGATCGACGACGCGCAGCCCGACGCGCTCCGTCGGATCCGACCGCGAGGGGAGCCGGCGTGTCCGATGGCGTGGCGTTCGAGGCGTCGGGTGAAGCTCTGTCGTCGGGCACGATGACGTCATCGCTCGACCGTGGCGGGGTCGCGTCCGGGCTGAGCGCGGGCGTCGCGCCGGCGGTGAGTTGCGGCGTGGCCGCGACCGCCGGGACCGGGGTCGGCTCGCGCGGTCGGTCGCGCGGTCGGTCGCGCGGTCGCCTTGGGGGCCGGCTTCGGCGTCGGTCGCGGGGTGGCCCTGGCCGGCTTGGGCGTCGGCTTGGCGGTCGGCTTCGGTGTCGCCGTCGAACCGCACTTGTCGGCGAAGAGGACGGTCCACATCTTCTTGCCGGTCGGGCCCTTGTAGGCGCCGATGCCGATGACGTCCCAGGTCTTGCCCATGATGTTCGCCCGGTGGCCGGCCGAGTCCATGAACGCCTGCTGGACGGCCGCGGTCGCGAGGTCATCGGGGTAGTTGTTCCAGCCGATGTTCTCGCCGGCGACTTTGTAGCAGTAGCCGATGGCGTTGAGCCTGTCCCAGACCTTGCCGTAGCCCGGGATGTCGTGGCTGAAGTAGTTGCGGTCGATCATGTCCTTGCTGCGCCAGCGCGCCACCGAGTGGAGGGTCGAGTCGACGTTGAGCGCCTTGAGCCCGGCGCTTGCTCGTGCCCGGTTGGTCAGGGTGACGAGCTGAGAATTCGGACGTGGAACTGAACGAACCGCTGTCCCAGGCGAGGGTCGCGCCCGGGGCTGCGAGGGTGAAGACCGACGCCACCCCGAACAGCAGTCCGATCGCCATGGCCGATCGGCGCAGGCGGCGAAGCGGGGAGTGGGTCGGAACGGACATGCGATCAGGCGCCTCCGCGGCGGGACCGGTCGGGGTGGACCGGGTGTTGCAGTGACGGTAGGTTGGGGATGGCTGGGTGTCCTCGGCGCGATGGTCCCGGGACATGGGGCTCCCAGGTACCGGCGGGTCCGGGCCCGTCCGGGGACGTGATACGCGGTGAGGTGCGGTCCTGTGCGGTCGGTCCCGGGACGCCATCCGCCGTCGTTCGACGTCGTGGCCCGACCTGGCTCCGCTGGCGCCACCGACCGGCAGTCCCGCTATACTCCCGTCGCTCGTCCCGCCACGAGGCGCGGGTCCGCCACGCACGAGCACCGCGGTGGCCTTAGCTCAATGGCAGAGCATCGGATTGTGGCTCCGAAGGTTACGGGTTCGAGCCCCGTAGGCCACCCCAACTCACTCACGAACGACCGGCACGGACCGGCACCGAAGCTGCATAGGTTGCCCGTATCGTCGAGCCGGCGACGCGCCCCGCGTCATGTCCTGCGACTTAAGGCCGCGCGGCTCTATCGACGGAGTCCCGTCATGCCGCACGATGTGGATCTGCGGAACCTGCCGCGTCGGCGGAAGGAGGTATGCACGATGCAGTTCGATCTTGGACTCCAGGGTCTCGGGATCCTGGTCATCGTCTCCCTGGCCTTTGGGGCGCTTGCTCAACTGGTGGGCGGTGGGCTCACCCACACGCACTGGCTCTGGCTCATCGCGGCAACCGGTTGGTTCATTGGTGGGCTGTTCGCCAGTGAAGTCCTGTTCGGCACTACAACCGAAGAGGAGCTCCAGCCGATCGTCGACGGCCTCGCATTCGACGAGTCGCTGCTCGGTGGCCTGATCGGGGGTTTGGCGGCTATCGCGATCACGTTGGTAGTGACCCGGGGTCGCCCGTCTCATGGGCCAATGTCGCCGACCTGATCTCAAGGGCCAACAGCTAGCTCCGGGGGCGATCACATGCCGGGCCCCCTCCGGTAGGCGGGACGCCGACACGATGCATCGCCTGCGAAGTTCGGAAGAGCGACCGTCGCAGCGATCATCGGGTCTCCGTCCTGACGGTCACCTGAGGGCTCACGGGGCTCACATGGGCTCGCCGATGCCAAGGAGCGGATGGTGTCGTCTCCCTCATACCGGGGAGACTGAAGGAATTCACTGATCAGTTGGCACTGACAGTTTCACGGGCCAACGACACTCGCCACCGGCTTACCTTGAACGTTGGCGTACAATCGAAGGCCTCCCCGACCCGCCCACGAGCGGGACTCCTTCAGCCCCTCGGACGGGCCGGAACGCGACCTCGAGGAGGTGTCGATGAACGCGTTCCTGATCGATCTCGAGAACAAGGTCGGCGAGTTGGCTCGGATCACGGAAGCGATCGCGGCCAGGGGCGTGAACATCACCGCGGTGACGGGCTCGACCTGTGACACGACCGGCAGCGTGGCGCTCATGACGGCCGACGAGGCCGCCACACGCACGGCGCTCCAGGACGTCCGCTGCTCCTTCCGGGAGATCGAGGCGACCGAGACGGCCATCCGCAACGTCCCCGGCGCCCTCGCCAGGGCGTGTCGGCGCCTGGCCGAAGGTGGCGTGAACATCGAGGCGCTGATGCCCACGGGGATGCAGGGTGACGACGTCATGGTGGCGTTCGTGACCAGCGACCCGGCCAAGGCACGCAACATCCTGTCGCACTCCGGATCCGCCTCCGCCTGAGCGGTCCGAACCATCCGACCGGATCGGGGCCGGGGCCCAGCGCCCCGGCCCCGATCGATGTGCGCGGTCGGCCGGCTCGGTTGTCGGCGGGATCGACGCCGACCGCGGCTCAGGCCGTGTCGCCGGGTCGCGCCGCGACGAGGGCGGCGGCGGCGCGCGCCGCGACGACGTCCTCGCGGGCCTCGATCCGCATGACGACCGGGGAGCCGCCGCCGCCGGCGAGGATCCGGTCGGCTCCGGCCTCGACGGGCTCGATCGGGGCCACACTGAGGACCGCCAATCGGTCGACGATGGCGGCCCGGACGCGACCGGCTCGCTCGCCGATGCCTCCGGTGAAGACGACTCCGTCGAGGCGGCGAAGCGACGTCGCGGCCGCCGCGATGCCCGCCGCCGCCCGCTCGACGAACATCTCGATCGCGAGCGCGGCGGCCGCGTCGCCGCTGCCTGCCGACGCCTCGAGCGTGCGCATGTCGCCGCTCGACCCGGACACGCCGAGCAACCCGGACCCGTGGTCGAGGACGTCCGCCAACTCGTCGACGGTCAGCCGACCGTCGCGCAACACGGCCAGCAGGATGCCCGGATCGACCGACCCGGCCCGCGTCCCCATCATCAACCCCTCGAGCGGCGTCATGCCCATCGACGTCGCGACCGACCGACCACCGCTCACCGCGGTGACCGAGCAGCCGTTCCCGAGGTGGGCGACGACCAGGTCGAGCTCGACGGACGGCCGGTCGAGGAGCTGGCCGGCGCGCTCGACCGACCAGCTGACCGACAGCCCGTGGAAGCCGTAGCGCCGGATGCCCCAGGCATCCCATGCCGTCGGCAACGGGTAGCGGCGGGCGGATGCCGGCAGCGTCGCATGGAAGGCGGTGTCGAACACGGCCACGTGAGCCAGTCCGGGCAGGCGTGATCGGGCTGCGCGGATCCCGGCGGCCGCGACCGGATCGTGCAGCGGCGCCAGCGGGGCGAGTGCGTCGATCCCGGCGAGGACGGTGTCGTCGATGAGCGTCGGCGATGTGTACGTCGCGCCCCCGTGGACCACGCGGTGCGCCACCGCGATGACATCGTCTGGTCGCGCGCCGGTCTCGCCGAGGCTCTTGAGGGCGGCGTCCAGCGCGGCCGCCATCGTGGCCCCGCGACTCGCGTCGTCGCCGAGCGAGATGGTGACGGCGGCCAGCGGAGGCCCGGCTGCGCGCCCGACCGGCTCGATCTCGACGATCGACGTCTTGAGCGTGCTCGAGCCGGTGTTGAGGACGAGGACGCGCACGATCGGCCGACGTGCAGTGGTCAGCCGGCCGCGCCCGGCCAGGTCCAGTCCCTGATCTCCGGCAGGTCGTCGCCGACCTCGCGCGTGTAGGCCCGCGCCTCGAGCCGGCGGTCGAGCATCAGCTCGCGCACGTGACCGGCGCGCGCGGCCAGCCCCGGCACCCGGTCGATGACGTCGACGACGAGGTGGAACCGGTCGAGGTCGTTGAGCATCACCATGTCGAACGGCGTCGTCGTCGTCCCCTCCTCCTTGTAGCCGCGGACGTGGAGGTTGGCGTGGTTCCGCCGACGGTAGGTCAGGCGGTGGATGAGCCACGGGTAGCCGTGGTAGGCGAACACGATCGGCCTGTCGGTCGTGAACAGCGCGTCGAACTCCGGGTCGGACAGGCCGTGGGGGTGCTCGCGCTCGTCGACCAGCCGCATCAGGTCGACGACGTTGACGACGCGGACCCGGAGATCCGGCAGGTGGGTCCGCAGCAGGTCGGCCGCCGCCAGGGTCTCGAGCGTCGGCACGTCACCGGCGCAGGCCAGGACGACGTCCGGCTCGGCACCGTCATCCGAGCTCGCCCAGTCCCAGATGCCCAGACCGCGCGTGCAATGGCGGATGGCGGCGTCCATCGACAGCCAGTCGGGCGACGGCTGCTTGCCGGCCACGATGACGTTGACGTAGTTGCGGCTGCGCAGGCAGTGGTCGGCCACCGACAGCAGCGTGTTGGCGTCGGGCGGCAGGTAGACCCGGATGATCTCGGCCTTCTTGTTGACGACGTGGTCGATGAACCCGGGGTCCTGGTGGCTGAAGCCGTTGTGGTCCTGGCGCCAGACGTGGCTGCTCAGCAGGTAGTTGAGCGACGCGATCGGGCGGCGCCAGGGGATCTCGCTCGTCGCCTTCAGCCACTTGGCGTGCTGGTTGAACATCGAGTCGACGATGTGGATGAACGCCTCGTAGCAGTCGAACAGGCCGTGCCGGCCGGTCAGCAGGTAGCCCTCCAGCCAGCCCTGACAGAGATGCTCCGAGAGGACCTCCATGACCCGTCCGTCGTGCGCCAGGTGGTCGTCGCCCGGGAGCGTCTCGGCCACCCATGCCCGGTCGGTCACCTCGAACACCGCGCCAAGCCGGTTCGACGCCGTCTCGTCCGGACCGAACAGGCGGAACGTGTCCGGGTTGTCGCGGATCACGTCTCGGAGGAACGTGCCGAGGACCCGGGTGGCTTCGCTCGTCGTCGCGCCCGGGTTCGCCACGGCCACCGCGTAGTCGCGGAAGTCGGGCAGGCGCAGGTCGCGCAGCAGCTCCCCGCCGTTCGTCCGCGGGTTCGCGCTCATCCGGCGGTCGCCTCGTGGGGCCAGACCGCCGATCTCCGGGCGGACGGCGCCCGAGGAGTCGAACAGCTCGTCCGGCCGGTAGCTCCGCAGCCAGGCCTCGAGCTGGGCGCGATGCGCCGCGTTCGTCCGGACCTCGGTGAGCGGCACCTGGTGGGCGCGCCAGGTGCCCTCGGACGGCAGCCCGTCGACGGTCCTCGGCCCGGTCCAGCCCTTGGGGGTTCGCAGCACGATCATCGGCCAGCGCGGGCGTGGAGCGGCCGGCTCCGCGCGGTCCGCCCGGGCGGTCCGCTGGATGGCGGCGATCTCGTCGAGACAGGTATCGAGCGTGCGGGCCATGGACTGGTGGACGAGTGCGGGATCGTCGCCCTCGACGACGTGGACGGTGTGCCCGTAGCCCTCGAACAGCGCGCGCAGCTCGCCGTCGGGGATGCGCGCGAGGACGGTCGGGTTGGCGATCTTGTAGCCGTTGAGATGGAGGATCGGCAGCACGGCGCCGTCGCGCACCGGGTCGAGGAACTTGTTCGAGTGCCAGCTCGCGGCGAGGGGTCCCGTCTCGGCCTCGCCATCGCCGACGACGCAGCAGACGACGAGCTCGGGGGCGTCGAAGGCGGCCCCGTAGGCATGGGCCAGCGCGTACCCGAGTTCGCCGCCCTCGTGGATCGATCCGGGGGTGTCGGGCGCGACGTGACTCGGGATCCCGCCCGGGAAGCTGAACTGGCGGAACAGGCGGCGCAGACCATCCTCGTCGCGCGTGATGCTCGGATAGGTCTCGGTGTACGAACCCTCGAGGTAGCTGTTCGCGACGAGCCCCGGCCCCCCGTGGCCCGGCCCGGTCACGAAGATCGCATCGAGATCGCGCGCGACGATCGCCCGGTTCAGATGGGCGTAGACGAGGTTCAGCCCGGGGGTCGTGCCCCAGTGGCCGAGCAACCGCGGCTTGACGTGCTCCGGCGCCAGCGGCTCGCGCAGCAGTGGATTGGCGAGCAGGTAGATCTGGCCGACCGACAGGTAGTTCGCGGCGCGCCACCACGCGTCGATGCGCTCGAGCTCGTCGGGCGACAGGGGCCCGGCGTCGATCGATGCCGCGTCGGCGGCACGGTCCGTGGCTGTCATCTCGCCCTCCTCGTCGTCGCGCCGCGCCGGTCGGGGCCGTCCTGCGGCGCACCCCCGACAAGTATGGGTCGAGCGATCAGCGACCGTCGACGCGTGCCGACCCGATCGCGCCGCTACGATCGGGCCATGAGCTTCACGACCCGCGTCCCGGGGGCGATCCTCACCGAACGGGAGCACGTCGTCCCACTCGATCACGCGAACCCCGACCGCGGCACGATCAGCGTCTTCACCCGCGAGGTCGCCGATCCCGACGGCGTCGACCGGCCATACCTCGTCTTCCTCCAGGGCGGGCCCGGCATCGAGGCGACCCGGCCGACCGCGCCGCCCAGCGGCTGGATGGCGCGCGCGCTGCGCGACTACCGCGTCCTGTTGCTCGACCAGCGCGGGACCGGGCGATCGACCCCGGTCGGGGCGACGATCCCCGGCGACACGCCAGAGGCCCAGGCCGCGTACCTGACCCACTTCAGAGCCAATTCGATCGTCCGCGACGCCGAGGCGATCCGGCGCGAGCTCGGCGTCGATCGCTGGAGCGTGCTGGGTCAGAGCTTCGGCGGCTTCACCACGATGACGTACCTGTCGATCGCCCCGGAAGGCCTTCGCGAGGCACTGATCACCGGTGGCCTGGCGCCCATCGGACGCTCGGTCGACGACGTCTACCGGACGACGTACCGACGCGTCATCGACGTGAACGAGCGCTACTTCGAGCGCTATCCGCAGGATCGTGCGCGCGTCACCGACATCCACCGGCGCCTCGCTAACGAGGCGTTCCTGCTCGCGACCGGCGAGCGCCTGACGGCTCGTCGGTTCCGGCAGCTCGGGTTGTGGCTCGGCGACAGCGCCGGCTGGGAGCTGCTCCATCACGTGATCGAGCTGCCGATGGACTCGCCGGCGTTCCGCCATGACGTGGCGGGCGCCACCCGGTTCGCACGCAACCCGCTCTACGCGACGCTCCACGAGTCGTCCTATGCGGACGGTGTCGCCACCCGCTGGTCGGCCGATCGGCTGTTGCCGGACGAGATCCGCGACGGCGTGGCGTTCACCGCGGAGCATGTCTTTCCCTGGATGTTCGATGACTACCGGGCCCTCGCCGGGCACAAGGCCGCCGCCGGGATCCTGGCCGACCACGAATGGCCGCGCCTGTTCGACGCGGCCCGGCTCGCTGCGAACGAGGTGCCGGTGGCGGCCACGATCTACGTCGACGACCTGTTCGTGGATCGGGCGTTCGCCGAGGAGACGGCCGCCGCGATCCGCGGCCTCCGTCCGTGGATCACCGACGAGTTCGTGCACAACGGCCTGCGCGCTGACGGCGAACGGGTCGTGGGTCGGCTCATCGACCTCGTGCGCGGGCGCGCCTGACCGCCCCGTCCCTCCCGTTCGACGCCCGGCCCCAAGGGTCGGCGCGTCGCGGCTGGGTTCCGAAATCGCGACGCGACCTTGCGTCGCGGTTGCGGCACGCCTACGATGCGACCACCCCGAGCAGCCCTCGTACGGGGCCCGTCCACGTCCACCTTCGCGGTGGCTGGATGCATGGGCCCGCGATGGACCGCTGGGACGGAGGTTGCGCCATGGCCACCGTGACGTTCGACAACGTCAACAAGATCTACGGCGATTTCCAGGCGGTGAAGGACCTCAACCTGGAGATCGGCGACGGCGAGTTCATGGTCCTCGTCGGACCATCGGGCTGCGGCAAGACGACCAGCCTGCGGATGATCGCCGGGCTCGAGGAGATCACGAGCGGGACGTTGCGGATCGGCGATCGGGTCGTCAACGACGTCCCGCCCAAGGATCGCGACATCGCCATGGTGTTCCAGAGCTACGCGCTCTATCCACACATGTCCGTCCGCGATAACCTCGCCTTCGGCCTCAAGCTGCGCAAGGTCTCCAAGCCGGAGATCGAGCGCCGGGTCAACGAGGCAGCGGAGACCATCCAGCTCCAGAAGCTCCTCGACCGCAAGCCGAAGGAGCTGTCCGGCGGCCAGCGTCAGCGCGTCGCGCTCGGGCGAGCCATCGTGCGTGAGCCGGCCGTGTTCCTGATGGACGAGCCGCTGTCCAACCTCGACGCCAAGCTGCGCGTGCAGACGCGTGCCGAGATCGCCCGCCTACACCAGCGCCTGGGGACGACGATGGTCTACGTCACCCACGACCAGATCGAGGCGATGACGATGGGTACGCGGATCGCGGTCATGAACGAGGGCCTGCTCCAGCAGGTCGGCTCGCCGCAGGTCCTCTACGACACGCCGATCAACCGCTTCGTCGCGGGATTCATCGGCAGCCCGTCGATGAACTTCGTCGAGGTCCACATGGACGGGACCGGCGAGGGCGCCCGGCTGGTCGGACCTGCCGACTGGTGGATCCCGATCCCGCCCCGCTACCGCGAAGCAGCGACGCCGAAGGTCGGCAAGACGCTCGTCGCCGGGTTCCGCCCCGAGCACCTTGACATCGGCGAGGCCGGACCGGGCGTGGGCTCGTTCCGGGCACGCGCGGACGTCGTCGAGTACCTCGGCAACGAGGAGCTGCTGCACATCAGCGCCGCCGACCAGGACATCGTCGCGATCGTCGGATCGGAGCACCGCGTGCGGCCGGGTGACATCGTCAGTCTGGTGCTCCCGCTCGAAAAGCTGCACCTGTTCGACGGCGAGAGCGGCCTGACTCTGGCACCGGACATCGCGGTCGTCGCCTGAGCGACGACCCGGCGGCGAACGACGACGCGCTCCGGGAGGATCTCACCGAGCGCGTCGTCGACACACGGATCGTGCATCGCGGCCGCTACCTGACGTTCCGCGTCGACACGATCGAACGGGCCGACGGGTCGCGCGGGACCCGCGAGATCGCCGGTCATCCCGGCGCGGTCGCGATCCTGGCGGTCGACGCCGACGACCGGGTGCTGCTCGTCCGCCAGTACCGCGTCGCCGTCGGCGAGGCGCTGCTGGAGATCCCGGCGGGGACGCTCGACGTCGCCGACGACGGCTCGATCGAGGACCCGGAGCTGGCCGCGCCGCGCGAGCTCGAAGAGGAGACCGGGATGCGCGCCGGGTCCTGGCGGCGGATCGCGAGCTTCTTCACCGCGCCAGGGTTCGCTTCGGAGCTCATGCACCTCTACCTCGCCACCGACCTCCGACCGGCCGATGGGGAGCGCCTGGCCCCCGACGACGACGAGCACCTGCTCCTCGAGCGCATGCCGTGGCGGGAGGCCGTCGCGGCCGCCGAGCGCGGCGAGCTCCGTGACGGCAAGACCATCGTCGGCCTGCTCTGGCTGGCGCGGCTGCGCGAGGGAGGGTAGGCGCCAACGCGGGCATCGGGCCGCCCCGCCCCGCGGCACGCCGCGCCGGGTGGTCGAGGCCAAGGCGGCGTCCGAGCATCGGAGCGAGCGCACCCCAAGGTGCGTGAGCGAGAAGCGCAGGCGCCAACGCGGGCATCGGCCGCCCGGCGCGGCGTCAGCCCAAACGGTTCAGGGCGTCGCGATAGAGGGTCGTACCCGGGCTGAGCGCGACCGCCAGGCGAAGGTGGGTGCCCGCTTCGCTGCGCCGGCCAAGGCGCTTCAGGCTTTGCCCCAGCGCGTAGTGCCCGTAGTGCGAGGATGGGTCGACCTCGAGCAGCGCCTCGAATGTCTCGCGCGAGCGCTCCGCCTGGCCCGAGTTGAAGTAGGCGCGACCGAGCGCCTCGAGGATGGAGCCCTTGCCCGGCTCGAGCCGATCGGCCCGCTCGAGCACGATCGCCGCCTGGGCAAAATGACGCGCGTCGAGGAGCGCCTGGCCTCGCTGCAGCAGGTCGTAGGCGGACTCGCGTGCGGTCTGGTCGGGCTCGGAACGGTCCTCCATCGGGCGATGGTCGCACGGAAGCCCGGCGTGCGCAGCGTGAGCGCAGCCCGCCTACGCCTCGCGGTATGTGGCGAGGTCCACCGGCTGCAGCCGCGGTGATTCGGTCGGGCCCGGGATGCGGCCCCGCTTGGCGATCGCCTGGCCGTCGATCTCCTTGATGTCGCCGGTGAAGTCGATCGGCGCGGCGCCGCTGATGAACGATCCGACGGCATACGAATCGACCGGTGCCCCGGCATCCTTGAAGTAGCGGATGCGGTCGGGCGTGAGCCCGCCCGACACGGTGATCAGGACGTGCCGGAAGCCGGCCTGGTCGAGCCGCGCGCGGACCTCGTGGACGAGCTCGGCGGTCACCCGGCCGCGCTCGGACGGCGTATCGAGCCTGACCCCGTAGAGCCGGTCGCCCAGGGCGTGGGCCACGCGCAGCGCCTCCTCCGCCTCGTCCTTGAACGTGTCGACGAGCACGATCCGTGGCACCTCCGGCGGGACGTGCCGGTCGAAGGCGAGGGCAGCCTCCACGGTGTCGCCGAAGATGAGGACGAGGGAGTGCGGCATCGTGCCGGTCGGGGCAAGGCCTGCCAACCGGGCTCCGGCCGGCGTCGAGGCACCGACGCAACCACCGACGATCGCGGCGTAGTCGAGCACGTCGGTGATGTCCGGGTGGACGTGGCGCGCCCCGAAGCTGATGACCGGATCCGGCGCCGCGACCTCGACGCAGGCGCGCGCCGCGGTCGCCCAGCCGGTCGACTGCGCGAGCATCCCCAGGAAGGCCGTCTCGTACAACCCGAAGCGTCGATAGCGCGCGCGGATCCGGAGGACGATCTCCTTGGGCTCGATCGTGTCGCCGTCCGACAATGCCTCGACCCGCGTCTCGGCAGGGTCCGCGCTGGCGAGGACATGACCGAGCAGGTTGCGCGCTTCATCGATGCCGCACAGGACGGCTTCTTCCCTCGAGAAGACCTCCATGGTGACGAGCGGATCGCGGCCTTCCTTGGCCAGGATGCTCTCGGCACGCTTGAAGTAGACGTCGGCCGAGTCGCCCGAGAGGATCTCGTGCGACGGCCGCGAGCGCGACAGGCCCATCAGTCCGCTTCCACTCCGATCTCGTCTCTCCCTCCAGCGGGTCCGGGGTGGCGGCGAGTGTAGCGTACGGCTCCGGAGCGGCAGCGCCATCCCGATCCCTCCTCCCGGGATCCCGTCGATCAGATGCCGGTGTCCCCCGCCGTCATCGTGACACGACCTCGGCGCCGCCGCCCGCGCATCCATGCGACCGCGAGGACCACGCACAGGACGAACGCGACGGCCAGCACGGCCAGGGTCACCACGCGCCCCTGGCCGGCGTCGTGCGCGCCGCCCCACGTGGACAGGGCGGAGCCGGACGCCGTCGCGGAACCGGTCAGGTCGCCGGTCGCGAAGAGGGTTCGCGCACTGGCCAGCTCGACCTCCGGGTCGGTCCCCAACAGGCCGACGCGGACGAGCGGGTCGGACTCGTCCGGGCGCGCCGCGGCGGCCGCGTCATAGCGGTGGATGGCCTCGAGCTCGGCCGTCGCCTCGAGCGTCGCGCTGGCGAAGCCATCCGGACTCTCGAACGCCGTTCGCAGCGTCGACGGCAGGGTCAGTCCGGACGCCGCCGCGGCCGTGGCGATGACAGCTCGCTGATCGAGGATCGAACGCGCGCTGGTGAGCAACCTCGTCGCCTGGTCGAACTGCCAGGCACGCATCGCGTCGCGCACGGCGCGTGGCAGCCGCCAGTCCCCCGCGGCCGCGACGACCGCGTCGTACTGCGCCCTGGCGGCCGAGCGGGCATCGAGCAGTGCGAGGTCCGTGTCGCGGGCGACCCACGTCCGCCACAGGTCGTCGATCGACTTCGCCGAGTGCGCCTCGAGCAGGTCGAGCAGACCGCGCCAATCGGCTGCCGCCGCCACCTTCTCCGGCTCGCCCGCCCCGCCGCCGACCGCCGACGTCGCGCCCCCGGCCGGCACCGGCGGCTGATACGCCCCGATCCGCGCGGCCGCATCGGCCCACGCTGCCTGCAGACCGTCCTCGCCGGCGCGCTCGGCGATCTGGCGAGCCAGGGCCAGTGTCGCGGCGTAGGCGTACGACTCGGTCGTGGCATCCTCCCCGCCGACCGGACCCCAGGCGTTGAGCGGGATGCGCGCGGCCTCGAGCGCCGGCGTCAGCACGGCGCCGGCCGCCTTCACCTTGAGCGCGTTCGCGACCTCGAGACCGTAATAGGACGCGAATGCCTCGTTCGCCCAGCGATCCGCGAGCAGTGTCCCGTTGAACCAGGCATGCGCCGATTCGTGGAGGACCACGGCGTCGTCGGCGTAGTACGCCACCTCGATCTGGCCACCGGTCGGATCGAACAGCCCGGCATAGCCACCGGTCGAGCGGCTGACCGCCTCGTGGATGATCAGCCCGCCGTCGCGCGGCCACGGCAGGCCGATCCGCTCGGACAGCAGCGGCAGCGCCTTGGCGGCGAGTCCGCCGACGCGGTTGGACCATGCCGTGTCATCGGCCCACGACCGGATCGTCAGCGCGACAGGCGCCTGACCGACGTCGACGGTGACCACCCGGTCGGTGTAACCGGCCGGGCGGTCCGCGACGAGGTAGGCGAAGAACGACAGCGGCTTGGCCAGCTTGCCGGTCTGGAAGACGACCGTGCCGTCCGGATCCGTGGTCGAGGCCGGGATGTCGCCGGATTCGACCTGCACCTCGTAGCCGGCCGGGAAGACGACCCGGACCGTGCTGCCCGGGGTCGAGTCGGTCGCGAAGGCCCACACCGGGAAGGACACCAGCGACGAGCCGATGCGCACGTCGCGGCCGGCCGCCCCACCGCTGTCGACGATGTCGAAGGCGAGCCGGTAGGTCGCCGACTTGCCGCTGTAGATGCGCGCCCCGAGATCGAGCTGGAGGAGCGTCGAGGCGGCGGTGCGCTTGGAGACGACCGCCTTCGGCGCGCCGCCGCCGGACCAGCTCAGCTTGTATCCCGACGTCCCGGGCAGCACCGAGATGAACGCGCGGTCGAAGTAGTAGCGCTTGGTCCGTGTGTCGCTGAGCCGGTTCACCAGGGACAGGTCGAGCGTCACGTGGACGCGGTGCTGATCCGGCTGCACCTCGTAGCGGGCGTCGCTGACGATCGTCAGGCCCGGCGTCGCCGCACGGACGTCGGTCGCGCTCGCGGGGGCGACGAGCAGACCGGTCGCGGCGATGACGGCGAGCAGCAGGCCCGCCAGACGGCGGCTCACGGCTCGAGCAGCTCGGGCAGTCGGGCCGTGTAGCGGTCGAGGAGCGCGGCGTTGGCCGACCTGCGGTCGCCCGGGTCGGGCATCCGGCCGCCGATCCACAGCCAGTCCTTCGACTCGTCGAGGAGCCGGTCGGCGATGCCGAGGATGCGCGCCAGCGCGAGGCCCAGCGCGTCGGCGTCCATGGCCCCGGCCTGGATCTCGACGGCGAGGACCGGCCGCTCATCATCGGCGACGGAGAACTTCGCGAACGGGAACTCGTCGTTCCAGCGCAGGAGCCGGCGATACGACTTGCGGAACATGTCGCTGATGGGCGGCGCGTAATGTCCCCAGCAGATCAGCCCGAGGGCGGGATCGAGGATCACGGTCACGCGGAGGTCGAAGCGGCGGCGTCCGTCGAGGACGAGATCCCAGGCGGCGATCCCGTCGCGGTCGGCTCGTTCGGTGGGGGTCAGGCCCAGGTCCGTGAACCAGCCTTCGACATCGGCCGGGCGCACGCTGCGGGCGCCCGTATCGGCGGGTGACATGGCCCGCGGAGTCTAGCCGAGATCGCCCGGGACGACCTCCAGCCGGTCAGTCATCGTTGACCGCCCGCTTGCCGCGGCCCGGCGCCGCGTTGACCACGACCGCGACCGACGGTCGGTCGCCCTCGCCCGCGGCGGGCTGCGCGGTCGTCGTCGGCGCGGGCTTCGCGCGGCTCGGACGCCGGATCTCGATCGACTCGCCGCTGCGGACGACGCGCCCGGAGAAGTCGGACGAGCGGACGTCCGCGGCGACCTTCACGTTCCGCCCGATGCGCACGCCGCGAGGGATGACCGCGCGCTTCCCGACGACGGTGATGCCGGTGTTGAGGCGGCCCGGCTCCTGCTTGTTGGGACGGTCGTCGAACGGCCCCTCGCCGACGATCGCGCCCTGACCGACGACGACCTCCTTGTCGAGGATCGCGCGATCGACGACGGCCCCGGAGCGGATGACCGAGTCGAACATGACGATCGAGTCGCGCACGACGGCGCCGACGTCCACGCGAACGCCCGGCGACAGCACTGAGTTGACGACGGTCCCGGCGATCTCGCAGCCGTGGCTGATGAGGCTCTTGTGGACCTGGGCGGTCGGGCCGACCCTGGCCGGGGCGCGTTCCTCGGATCGGGTGTGGATCACCCAGTCCTGGTCGTACAGGTCGAGGTCCGGGTCGTCGTCGAGGAGGCGCATGTTGGCCTCCCAGAACGACTGGATCGTCCCGACGTCCTGCCAGTAGCCGTTGTAGCGATAGCCGAACACGCGGGCGTCGGCGGCGAGCATCGCCGGGATGACGTTCGCCCCAAAGTCGACGCGGTCGTCGGACAGCCAGCGGCGGAGCGACTTCTTGGAGAAGACGTAGACGCCCATCGATGCGAGATCGCTCTTGGGCTGCTTGGGCTTCTCCTGCCACTCGATGACCCGGTCGTTCTCGTCGAGCGCGAGGATGCCCATCCGCGTCGCCTCGGCCAGCGGCACGCGCCGGACGGCGATGGTCACGTCCGCGCGATGGCGGCGGTGGGCGGCCACGAATGGCTGGTAGTCCATCTTGTAGATGTGGTCGCCGGCGAGCACGAGGACGGTGTCGGCCGGGTTGTGCTCGATGACGTTGATGTTGCGCAGCACGGCATCGGCCGTCCCGCGGTACCACTCGGCGAGCTTGCCGCGCTCGATGTACGGCTGGAGGAGCTTGACCCCGCCCCGGTTGCGGTCGAGGTCCCACGGCCGGCCGAGGCCGATGTGGTCGTTGAGGGACCGCGGGTTGTACTGGGTCAGCACGACGACGTCGTCGATGTCCGAATTGACACAGTTCGACAGCGTGAAATCGATGATCCGGTACTTGCCGCCGAACGGCACCGCCGGTTTGGCCCGCTCCTGGGAGAGGATCGAGAGGCGTTCGCCCTCGCCGCCCGCGAGGATCACCGCCATCGTCCGTTTCACGGACTCGATGCTAGCACGGCGCGAGGCCGGTGAGGATCAACGCGACATCGCCGACCCGTCAACGTTTGATGCCGCCCAGCCCCAGGCAGAGACGCGGCTCGGCCGTGCCAGGGCAAGGCGCCGGGGAGCACCGAAGCGAGCGCACCTGCAGGTGCGTGAGTGAGGAGCGCAGCCGGCAACGCGGCCATGGTGCGGCCCAGCCGTGTCGCCAGCCTCGTTACAGGAACAGGCGCGGATTGGCGAAGTCGCCGTGGAACATGACCGCCCAGTGGAGGTGCGCGCCGGTCGAGTGGCCGGTGTTGCCCTCGTAGCCGATGACCTGGCCGGCGCTGACCCCATCCCCCGCCCGGACCGGGTAGCGCGGCTGCATGTGGGCGTACCACGTCTGGAGCGAATCGCTGTGGGCGATGATCACGATCCAGGCGGGGTCAGGGCCATCGGCGTAGTTCCAGCCGATGTAGACGACCGTCCCATCGCCCGACGCCTTCACCGGCGTGCCTTCGGGGGCGACGATGTCGATGCCCTGGTGGAAGTGGGCGCACGAGCCCAACGGCGGTTCCCACGAGAACCCGGTGCACCCGAAGTTCTGCGTCACGTCACCGCTCATCGGCCAGGTCAGCGTCCCGTTGTAGGCCGAGGGGATGTTGCCGCCCTGCATCTGCTTGCGGATGAGCGCGGCGATCTGGTCCTTCAGCTGCTTCTGGGCGGCGGCGGCCTTGGCCAGGGCCTTCTCCGCCGCGGCCTTGTTGCGGGCGATCTCGGCATAGGTCCGCTTCTGCGCGGCGAGCGCGAGCGCCGTCCGCTTCTCGAGCTGCTTGAGCGCCTCCTTGCTCGCGTTGAGCTCGCGTAGGCTCTGGTCGAGGGCGCGCTTCTGGGCCGCGGTCGCCTGGCGCAGGTCGTTCGTCTGGGCCCGCGTGTCCTCGGTCGCCTGGTGGAGCGCGGCGAGCGTCGCCTGGTCCTGGGCGATCTCGCCGGCGAGCGCCTTGTCCTGCTCGCCGACGTCGATGTAGTAGCTCATCTCGGCGAGCATGTCGGTGAACGTGCTGCCCGAGAGGAAGGTCTCGAGGAGCGACGTCCGATCGGAGTCGTAGGCGCTCCGCAGTCGCTCGGCGAGGAGCTGCTTGCGGTCGGCCAGGTCTGCCTTCTTGGCGACCTCCTGGGCCTCGATGACGGCCAGCTCGGCGTCGAGCGTCCCGAGCTTGTTGACGAGAGCGTCGTAGTCGGCCCTGATGACGGCGATCTTGCCTTCCATCGTCGTGATCTTGACCTTGACCGCGGCAAGGTCGGCGTTGATGCCCTTGAGCACGCCCGCGGTGTTCTTGATCTCCTGCGCGAGGTCGCCCTGCAAGGCCGTCAGCTTGGCGACCATCTCCTGCTGCGCGGCCATGTCCTTCTTGATCTGGGCCTGCCGCGCCTTGGCGTCGGACAGCTCGTCACCACGGGCCGACTGGGGTGACGTGAACGAGCCGGGCAGGACTGGCGCGCCGAACAGACCCACGACGAGTGGGACCAGGAGGATGACGGTGCCGAGACGGCGGCTGAACCGTCGGCGTTTGGTGGCCGATCCGGCGGTCGAGCTCCATCCAGGGGCGAGTGGAGCGACCACCCGATCGGTCTCGTGGCGTTTCACGTAGGCGAGGTCATCGTGCGAGCTTTGCTCCGTGGTGGCCCCGACCTTTCGGTCGAGGGCGTCTGACGGCGAACGCCCGCCGGTGAGTCGCCGTCCGAGCAGGCACCACCCAGGACGACTCCGGCTTGGGGGCCATCATACGCGTTCCAGTCTAGACAGCGCCGCGTCGTCCGGCGCCCGGCCCGATGGTCCTGCCCGGACCGGGACCTCATCCCGGTCGCAGCAGTACGGCCCACAGCGCCCCGAGGATGAAGAACGGCCCGAATGGCACGTATGACTTCCGCCCGATCCGGCGCGTGGCGAGCAGGACGAGCAGGACGACACCGGCCAGGACGAGCGCGAAGACCACGCTCCCGAGGGCCCGTTCCCCGCCGGCCAGCAGCCCGACGCCGATGAGCAGCTTCACGTCGCCCAACCCGAACGCGCCGGCACCGAACGGGATGGACGGCAGGTACAGGACGGCCGGGATGGCCAGCGCGGCGACCACGGCCAGCAGGACCTGGGACCCGACGAGCGGGTTGGTGCCGCTGATCGCATACACCAGCGCGACCGGGATGACCGGCAACGTCAGGGCGTCCGGCAGCAGCCGCTGGTCGAGGTCCGTGGCCAGCCCGATGACGAGCGTGATGAACCACGCCCCGAAGATGACGACCGCGAGCGTGTCGCCACCGAAGCGGACGACCAGCAGCCCCAGCGCGAGCGCGCCGACCACGGCCACGACCGCCGTCCGCCAGTCGACCGCCCGTCCCGGCGGGTGCTCCTCGTCGTGTTCCGGCCAGCGCGTGGCGAAGCGGTCGGCCGCCACGCCGAGCGCGAACCCCGCGGCACCGAGCAGTCCCGCCAGCGGCTCCATCGGCCTGCCTCGTCGGTGGAGGCTGCGAGCCGGCCGGCGCTCAGGCGGCGCGCGCGCCGGCGAGCGCGAGCTCGACCAGCGTCGCGTGCGACACACCGGTCGCGCCCTTGGGCGAGAACGGCGTCGTCTTGTGGTAGTAGGCGGTCCCGGCGATGTCGAGATGGACCCACGGCCTGGTCACGAACTCGGCGATGAAGAGGCCGCTCTTGACCAGCGATCCCTCGGCCGAGCCGGAGTTCTGGAGGTCTGCGTACCAGCTGTCCATGTCGCGCCGGTAGTCGTCGATCAGCGGGAGCTGCCAGTAGCGCTCGCCGGCTCGGTCGGCGGCGGCCATGACCTCGTCGTAGAACGACTGCGGCTTGCCGAACGCCCCGCTGACGAGGTGGCCGAGCGCGCGCGACACCGCGCCGGTCAGGGTCGCCACGTCGACGAGGTGGGTCGCCCCGAGCCGCTCGGCGTAGGTCAGCGCATCGCCGAGGATGAGCCGACCCTCGGCGTCGGTGTTGGTCACGTCGACCGTCTTGCCGTTGAGCGCCGTGACGACGTCGCCCGGCCGGGTCGAGTGCGGTCCGGGCATGTTCTCGACCGCCGGCGCGACCGCGAGGAGCGGTGTGCCGGGTGCCAGCCGGGCGACGGTGGCGATGGCCGCGATCACGGTGCAGGCACCGGTCTTGTCCATCTTCATCTCTTCCATCCGGGCGGCGGGCTTGATGCTGATCCCGCCCGAGTCGAAGCAGACGCCCTTGCCCACCAGCGCGAGGTGCCGATCGAGGGCGTCGCGCTCCCCTTCCCCACCCGAGCGCAGGACGATCATCCGCGGCGGGTTGTCGCTCCCGCGCCCGACGGCCATGAACATGCCCATCCCGAGCTCGGCGGCGCGTTCGGGTTCGATGACGTCGATCCACAGGCCGTGCTGTTCGGCCACGGCCCGCGCCTCGTCGGCAAGGACGGCCGGGCTGACGTCGTTCGAGGCCCGGTTCGAGAGTGTCCGTGCGAAGTTCGCTCCCTCGGCGATGACGCTCCCGCGCTCGGCGGCCCTGGTGAGGGCGGTCACGTCCCCGCCCGGTGCGACCAGGATCAGCTCGTCGAGGACCGGTGGGGTCGTCTCCACCTCGTCGCGGTAGATCGTGCGCGGGTCGTAGCTGCCCTCGACCACGCCGCGCGCGACCAGCTCGGCCGCGGCGGCGGCGCCCCCGGCGAGACGATCGGCGAGAGGGGCGAGCCAGATCGCAAGCCGCTTGACGGTCCGGCCGCCGAGACGCCGCTCGGCCGATGCCGCGACCCGCACGACGGTCTCGCGATCGAGGGTCGAAGCGTCGCCCAGGCCGATGACGAGCAGCCGTCCCGCCGACGTCTCACCCCCGGTCGCGAGGGCCGTCGCGTAGCGCTTCCCGGTCAGCTCGCCGAACGCCACGAGTGACTGGAGCTCGCCGCCGGCCCGCCGGTCGAGCTCGCCAAGCGGTCCCTCGAAGGCCGGCTTCGCGGCGACGGGCACGACCAGGACGTCGGCCGGCACGTCCCACGGCTGATCGGTGACGACACGGAGTTGCACGGGTGTCGGTCCTCCCGGAAGCGAGACCGCCGGGGCCGCGTCGGCATCGCTCGGCGGATTGGATAGGGCTGCCAGTGTAGCCACCCGGCCGGGCGTCAGGGGCTCCCGCTTCTCAGGGGCTCCCGCTCGACTCCGGCTGGTCGGCGGGGGCGGCCGTCTCGCGGTCGATCGCGTCGGTCAGCTTGGCCCGTGCCTGCTCGATGGCGATGACCGCGCCATTCATCCCGCCCCGTCCGATCTCGGCCATGATGACGACCAGCCCGCGGGTGTCGGGCGGCAGGCTGGCCCGCGCGTCGGCCTCCGCCTTGACCGCGGCTCGCGTCGCCGGCGTCACCTTGCCTCCGACCGTCCCGATCGCCTCGTAGAGCTTGCGCAGCGCGACGTCGTAGTCGGCGTTGCGCTTGATCCAGTCGTCGAGGACGCTGACGTCGACGGTGTTGACCAGCTGGTCGCGGATCGCCCGCGCGGTCGCGAGCTCCGCCTCGGCCGGCCCGATGAGCTTGATCGCGTCGCTGTACTTCGCCAACCGGCCCTGCGCGATGGCCAGGCCGATGAGCCGATCGTGCTCGGCCAGCGCGACGCTCATGTTCGTCGCCGCCACGGAGCCGACCGACAGCCGCTCCCACGAGCGGTCCAGCCCGTCGGTCGCGTCGAGCGCGGCCACGAGGGCCGCATGCCGCGCCACGACCGGGTCGGACACGTACAGCCCCGCCTCCGGCGTCCCGATGAAGGGCACGTCGGCGAGGGCCAGCCGGATGGCGACCGTCCTGCTGATGACGTCCTTGACGAGCCGGTCGCCCTCGGCGATGGCCGCGGCGCTGATCGTCGGGTCGGCACCATTGAGGGCCGCCAGCGCACCCCGCGCCTGGGTCCCGAGCGCCTCGACCTGGTCGGCCAGATCGCCGAGGTCGGCCTCCGCGTGGTCGAGCAGTGGGACGACCACCGCGTCGCCCGTCGCCGTCACGTCCGGCCGGCCGGCCGAGCCGGGCCAATGATCGAGACCGACCACGAGACCCGCGCCGCCCAGCGCGATGACGAACACGATGGCGATCCAGGCGAGCGCGCCGAGGAGCCGGCCGAGGCGTCCCTTCACGCGAGTCGCGCCGCCACCCTCACGCCGCGCCGGCGAGCTGATCGCGTCGCTTCGCCCGAAGATAGCCGAGGGCTCCCTCCATCGGGCGCGGCGCGAATCCGAAGCGCGTCGGGATGACGTCGAGTGGCCCGATGTTGTCGAGGCGAAGCTGGCGCAGCTGGTCGGTCGCGACCGGGAACGGGAGGTGGATCAGCTCCGCGGTCCCGGCCACGAGACGGATGAGCACGACCGGCATCGGCACGATTGCCCGCCGCTTGCCGAGCGCGGTGAGCACCTCCCGGGTGATCTCCCTGTACGTCCAGTAGCGGGGCCCCCCGAGCTCGAAGGTCTCGCCGACGGTCGACTGGTCGGCGAGGGCGCGCACTGTGACCGCGGCGATATCGGCCACGTGGACCGGCTGGAACCGCGCCGAACCATCGCCCGGCACGGGGACGATCCCGGGCGAGATGCGGACGAGGCCGGCGATGATGTTGAAGAACCCGTCGCCCTCGCCGAACTGGAGCGACGGCTTGAGGATCGTCCAGTCCAGGCCGGAGTCGCGGACGAGCGTCTCGGCCCTGGCCTTCGAGCTGGCGTAGTGCAGCGCGGGGTCGTCCTCGACGCCCATCGCCCCCATGTGGACGAGGCGCTTGACACCGGCCTTCCACATCGCGGCCACGACCGCCCGCGTCCCCTCGGTGTTGACCAGGCGGAGGTCGGCGCCGCCGCGGAAGTCGCGCGGGATCGCGACGAGGTGGACCACGACGTCCACGCCGGCCATGGCCGGGGCGAGCGAGTCGGGGCGGGTGACGTCGCCGATGCGGATCTCGACGTCGGCGCGGCGCGCGGCCGGCAGGCGGCCGACCACGATCTCACCCGCGGTCGGCGTCCGCGCCAGTGCGACCACGCGGTGGCCGGCGGCGAGCAGGGCCGGCACGACGTGGCTCCCGACGAACCCGCTGGCCCCGGTCACGAGGATGGTCGACATGGCGGGAGGGTAGCATCGACGGCGTGAACGATCCCGCGACGGCCTCGCCCGCCGGCGCCGACCTGCGTCGCGCCGTGGAGGCCATGCCGAAGGCCGAGCTGCACCTCCACCTCGATGGCTCGCTCCGGGTCGACACCGCGCTCGATCTCGCGCGGACGCGCGGCATCGATGCGCCGACCGACGCGACCGGGATGGCGGCCGCGCTCATCGCACCGATGCCGTGCGTCGACCAGGCCGAGCTCCTCCGCGCGTTCGACTTGCCGATCGCGCTGATGCAGGATGCCGAGGCGCTCGAGCGGATCGCGATGGAGCTGGTCGAGACGAAGGCCGCGGACGGGGTCCGCTACGTCGAGATCCGTTGGGGGCCGCTCCTCCACGTCGCGGGTGGGCTGTCGCTCGCGGACGGGATCGCCGCGGTGTGCGCGGGCGCGCGGACCGGCGAGGCGCGGACCGGGACGGTCGTCCGGCTGATCTGCACCGCGCTCCGCTCGCACGAGCCGGCGGCCAACGTGGCCCTGGCCGAGACCGCGGTCCGGTTCCGGGCCGAGGGGCTGGTCGGATGGGACCTGGCCGGACCGGAGGCGGCCTTCCCGGATCCGACCCTGCACGCGACGGCGTTCGAGGTGGCGCGCGCCGGCGGCCTGCGGATCACGCTGCACGCCGGGGAGTGGGGCGGAGCCGGGCAGGTGCAGCGGACGCTCGCCCTCGACCCCGAGCGGATCGCCCACGGCCCCGGTGCGGCCGACGACCCGGAGCTGTGCGCGCAGCTCATCGCGCGTCACGTGACGCTCGACCTGTGCCCGACCTCGAACTGGCAGGCGGGCATCGTCCCGTCGCTGGCGGCGCATCCGTTGGCGCGACTCCATCGCGCCGGCGTCCCCGTCACGCTCAGCACGGACGACACCACGGTCAGCGACCTGTCGCTGACAGACGAGTACGTCCGGGCGGTCGAGGTCATCGGCCTGTCGCTCCCCGAGCTGTGGACGATCGACCGTCACGCCCTCGAGGTGGCGTTCGCCGACGAGCGGGTGGTGGCGCCGTTGCGCGCCGCATTCGCCGAGGCCGAAGCCGCGGCGCTGGCTCCGACCGACTGAGGCGGCGGACGACCGCGGCTCAGCGACCGCGAAGCGACTTCAGCGTCCCGGCCAGGGCGAGACCCGTCCACGCCGCCAATCCGACGAGGACCACGCCCATCGCGACCGGCTCGAGGTCGGCGGTCCAGGCCCACGCCCCGACGGCGATGGGCAGGAGCACGACCCACGCGACCAGCGCGACGATCAGCGGGAGGCCCGTGATCCACGTCCAGAAGTCGGTGAGGAACCGGCCGTCGGACAGGGCCGCGCCGGCGAGGCCGGCCCACAGGACGGCGAAGACCCCGATCAGCAGCAGGCTCAGGACGATCCCGCCGGCGCGCCCGAAGACGCCGTGGGACGTTTGGGATGGGACGGTCGGGCTGGCGTGCATCGTCATCGGCGGACCCCTTCGTGGGCGGGTATGTGCAGCCTCATCCTGGTCGCCTGGATGCGCCGCGCCAACGGCCGGTGGGCACCCACACAGGTGACCGACGGCAGTCGTCGCCGGAGGGGCGACAAGACAGCATGGAGCGGCACGCGAGGAGGAGATTCCCATGCACATCCTCGTCACCTATGCGAGCCGCCACGGCGCGACCCAGGGGATCGCCGAACGCATCGGCGAGACGCTGCGGGCCAACGGGCTCGAGGCGGACACCCGGCCGGCGGCATCGGTCAAGGACGCCTCAGCCTACGACGCGTTCGTCGTCGGCAGCGCCGCCTACATGCAGCACTGGATGAAGGACGCCCGGGCTTTCGTCGATCGGAACCGGGCGGTGCTGGCGTCCCATCCCGTCTGGCTGTTCAGCAGTGGCCCGATCGGGCCTGAGCCCGTCGACAGGAACGGGGTCGACCAGAAGGTCGCCGCCATCCCGAAGGAGGCGCCGGAGCTCATCGCGGCAGTCGGCGCGCGGGACCACCACGTGTTCTTCGGCGCCTACGATCCCGATCAGAAGCCGATCGGGATGGTCGAGGGCCTTGGCATGCGGTTCATGCGGCTGATGCCGGCCGCCCGCGACGCGATCCCGGCGGGCGACTTCCGTGATTGGCCGGAGATCGAGGCCTGGGCCAGTGCCATCGCCCACGACCTGCACGCGGGGCCGGCGGCCGTTGCCGGCCGTTAACACGACGTTGATCCGGGGATCGTAGGGTTCCGGCTGGCTACCACCAGTCGAGGACCGCCGATGACCAGCCGATCCGATGTCCTGCGCGCCGTTCCGCTCTTCGAGGGCATGACCGATCGATCCGTGGACGAGATCGCCGCACTTGCCGCCGAGACCGATTACCCGGCGGGCGCCATCCTCGTGCGCGAGGGCGACCCCGGCGACACGTTCATCGTGATCGTCGATGGACGGGCGACCGTTGACCGCGGCGGGGAGCCGATCGCCGAGATGTCCGGCGGAGACTTCCTCGGCGAGATCTCGCTCATCGATCACCGGCCGCGGAGCGCGACGGTCATCGCCGTCGAGCCCATCCACGCCCTCGTCGTCCGGTGCGACGGGTTCGATCGGCTGATGAACGACTACCCTGCCGTGCGGCTCGGGATCCTGACCGCGCTGACCCGGCGTCTCCGCCGCACGACCCCCGCCATCTCAGACTGACGGCCCCGGCGGTCGACCGGTTCCGAGTCCCGCGAGGATCGACGCCAGCTCGGCCGCGTCGGCGGCGATGGCGGTCGGTTGCTCATCGGCCGGCAGGGCGTCGACCTCGGCGCGCGTGGCCACGCCGGTCAGCATGAGCACGCACCGCGCGCCGACCGCCCGGGCCGCGGCCAGGTCGGTCGGGATCCCGTCGCCGATTATGATCGCCTCGGCCGGCTCGCGACCCACCGCGTGGGCGGCCGCCTCGAGCAGGTACGGCGCGGGCTTGCCGATCGAGACCGGGACGACGCCGGTGGCGGCCTCGAGGGCGATGACCAGCGAGCCGGCACCGGGACGGAGGCCACGCTCGGTCGGGTAGACCGGGTCGCGGTTCGTGGCGATGAAATGCGCCCCGGCGCGAATGCAGTCGGACGCCGCGGCGAGACGGGCGTAGGTCAGGTTCGGATCGAGGCCGACGACGACGGCATCGGGGTTGCCGGCCGCCGCGAAGCCGTCGATCGGTTCCTGGCTCATCCGGGTCGCGGCCACGGCCGCCGTGACCACGTCGTAGCCCACGTCGCGGAGCTCGCGCTCGAGGCCGTTGCCGCCGAGGACGAGGACGCGCCGGATCCTCGGGTCGTGCTCGCGCAGGTAGGCCGCCGTGGCCCGGGCCGATGACACGACCGTGTTCGGCGAGACGGGTGCGCCCATGGCCGCCAGGCGGGTCTGGTAGTCGAGCCGGTAGTGCATCGAGTTGTTGGTGACGTACACGACGTCGTCGCCACGGGCCGCGCGATCGGCAAGGACCGCCGCGACGCCTGGAACAGGGTCGCTGCCGCGGTACACGACACCATCGAGGTCGACCAGCAGGAGGAGGCCCATCGACCCGATCGTAGCCGCGGGCCGAGTGACGCGTACGATGGCGGGGATGCCCCAGCCCGACCGCGACCCGCTCGCCGCGACCCGGCGCCTGCTCATCGATGGGTCGAACCTGCTCCACGCCCTGTCGCGTACGTCGGGGGCGGCGCCGCAGGCGGCGCTCATCGGTCGGCTGCGGGGGGTGATCCCGGCCTCGACCGCCATCGAGCTCGTCTTCGACGGCCCGCCCGAGCGCGGCCTTCGCAACGAGCGGATCGCGTCCGGGCTGACCGTGCGCTACAGCGGGCCGCGAACCGGCGACGCGGTCATCCTCGGGCTCATCGACGACGTCCGGCTGCTCGGCGGCGCAGACGGGACGGCGGCGCTGCTGGTGGTGACCGACGACCGCGACCTGCGCCATGGGTCGCGGCTGCGCGGCGCGCGGACTGCCGGCTCCGCCTGGCTCCTCGGCCGTCTCGAGGCGCGCCGCCTGACCTCGCCGTCGGTCGGGAATCCGCGGGCCGCGCGGGGCGGTCCGCCGGCAAGCTCGAGCAACCAGCACGATGGCGATCCGACCGAGATGGACCGTCCGGTATGGAAGCCGGGCCGCGGTGCGACGACCAAGCGAGGCAACCCGCGACGGGCTCCCAAGGGCGGTGGGACTGATAGGATGCCGCGGTGAACATCATCGACGTGCTCAACCAGATCTGGACCCAGATCCTGGATGTCACGGCCCTCTTTGTCACGCCCGACTGGAGCTTCATCATCTCGCTCCTGCCGGTCCTCATCCTGCTCGGCCTGGTCGGGCCGTTCCTGACGGGGCTGATGATCGGGACGGTGGTGTACCTCGTGACCAAGCCACGGGTCCCGATGACGTTCGAAGAGGGCCCGCGGGTCGCGGAGATCGGGCCCGGCGGCGAGCCGGTGTTCCCGGTCGGTCTTCCCCACTGCCGCCGCGACGGCCTGGTCTACCCGTCCGGGACGCTGCGCTGCGAGCGCTGTCACGACGAGCTGGCGGTCGTCTGCCCGATGTGCTCGCTGGGGCGGTCGGCGCTCATCGACACGTGCACCAACTGCGGGCTCGTGCTCAAGGTCGTGCCCCGCGCCATCGCCGTCCGCACGACCTCCGGGCCGAAGCCCGGCGGCGCGGCCGCTGCGTAACCCGGCATGGCTGCGTAACCGGGCATGGCCGTCCTGTCGTCCAACCTCTTCTCCCTCGGCGTCATCCTCGTCGCGCTCGGGTTCGCGGCGCACGTCGGCCATGCCGTGATGCTCGCCAACGGGCGCCGGCTGCCCAGCTTCGCCGCGGCCCGGTCGACCGCGCAGCAGCCGGCCTACGCAGGAGTCGTGACCGGGTCGTTCGTGAGCGAGCGCCAGCGGGCCATGGAGCTCGGCCTCGATACGTACGCATCGCCGAGCCCCCTGTCGCGGGCGGCCGTCGGGTTGGCATTCGCGGCGTTCGTGGCGCTCGGCGCGTCGGTCCTCATGCGCGGGCTGGTGGTCGGGCGCGGGCCGTGGGGCAACCTGTTCGAGTTCAGCGTCGCCTTCGCGTTCTCGATGATCGGCGGCTACCTCTTCCTGCAGCGACGCTACCCGATCCGGTCCATCGGCTTCATCCCGACCGGCGTGGCACTCGTCCTGCTGCTCTACGCGGCGAGCCTGCCGTCCGAGATCGCGCCCCTCGTCCCGGCGCTCCAGAACGCGCCGCTCCTGACCATCCACGTCGGGATGGCCGTGCTGAGCTACGGGATCTTCGCGACGAGCTTCGCGGCCGGCGTGGCCTACCTCGCCCAGGGCACCAACGACCGATTCTCGTGGCTGCCGTCGCACAAGGTCCTCGACGAGGTCGCCTACCGCGCGGTCATCATCGGCTTCCCGATCTTCGCGACGATGATCATCCTCGGGTCGTGGTGGGCATCGATCGCCTGGTCGCGCTACTGGGGTTGGGACCCGAAGGAGACCGCCGCGCTCGTGACCTGGCTGACCTACGCCATCTACCTCCACGCCCGCAACCAGCGCTCGTGGGCGGGACGCCCGGCGGCTCTGTTGCTCGTGGTCGGCTTCGGGATGGTGCTGGTCACCTACTCCGGATCGCTCTGGTTCAGCGGCCTGCACGCGTACAGCGGTCTGTAGCGCGCTTCCGTGGGGCGCCCCAGCGAGCCCCGGGCGGCACCCCGACCCCTCCAGGCCCCTGATGCTTGATCCTCGGCCGTTCGAAGGCCCCTCCCTGCTTGATGCCAATCGGGGGCATCAGCTCGCTGTCGGAACCGCGTGGACGCCCCCGTCCGGCCCGACCTGGCGTCTGCGAATCCTCTCCGCCGGCGCCCAGGCGTATGCCATCAATTGGCATCAAGGAGACAGGCCGCGCTGCAAAGCCTGAGATCAAGCATCAAGCCGCCGCTCGCCGTCTCGACGGGGGCGCGAGGGGCCTATGGCGACTCCGCTGTGGCCGCCACGTCGGCCCCGTCGGCTTCATCGGGCGCGGCGGCATCGTCCGCGACGCTGGTCCAGAACGCCACGGCGGCACGTTCGTACAACAGACCCATCGGCAGGGTCGCGCCGCGCCAGTGCTCGGCGGTGCGGAGCCCAGGAGCCGACCGGCCACTGCCGCGCTCGAGACGAGCATCGCTCTCATACGCCGACAACTTCGAACGGTGGATCGCGAGTTGCTTGTGTGCGAGTCGCACTCGGGCTTCCCTGGTGGCCAGGTCCATGAAGAAGAGCTGGAGCAGGCCTCGGTCGCGCAGCTCGGTGGGCACGTCGGCCGGCCGCTGGAGCCAGGCATCCAGCGCCTCCAGCCCCGCCGGGGTGATCGCGAACATGCGCCGCCGGCGGCCAGCGGCCTCGCGCGTCTCGGTCACGAGCCCGAGGGCCTCGAGCCGCGGCGGCTCGCTGTAGAGGAGCGTGTGGGGGAACGACCAGAAGTGCCCGAGCGTGGCCGCAACGTGTCGCTCGAGCGAATACGGGGTCGATGGGCCCTCCCGCGCCAGCAAGCCCAGGACGAGATAGGAGGTCGGGGTCAGTCGCTCGGTGGACATAATCCGTAAAGTACCATACACTCTGTAGTGTCAGTACTGTTTCAAGACCGGCGCGAGGTCTAGCCGCCACCCAAGCGAACGCTGGAGTCGCCCCCTTCCCGGGCCCAAGGGGAGGGGGCGACTCCTTGCCCGACTGAGTCTTCTCGAGCGGCATCACGCGCAGGAGGCTCTGGGACCATGACACCCGCCGCGCTGACACCCGCCTGACACCCGCCGCGCTGGACGCGGGCAGTACACTCACCGAGAGCCAGTCAGCCCGATCGCGCGTTCTCGGGCCGGTCTGCCGACAGCGTCAGCACGCCCTAGCTGAGTCCGCCGATGAGCGCCCGCCAGTACGACCCCGGACCGCCGTCCAAGTTCGAGACGCTGTTTGCGGCGTGCCCACCACCGACCGCCTTCCGCGAACACTTCTGGTTCGACTGGGGCCCGGTCTTCTATCGCGGCCGGCTCGATGGCTCCGCCCGCGTCCTCGCGATCGCCTCCGACCCGGGCGCCACGGAGCGCCTCGTCGGCCGCACGCTGGTCGGCGACGCCGGGCAGCGGGTCCAGGGGTTCTTCGCGAAGATCGGGCTCGATCACTCGTACGCCGCGGCGAATGCCTTTCCCTACAGCTTCATCCCGAGCCACGGGGCGTCGGCGAAGAAGGTCCTGCGGGACCCGGAGCAGTTGACCTGGCGGAACCGGCTCTACGACGCGCTGGCCGGTCCGAACCTCCAGGCGATCGTCGCGTTCGGTATCTACGCCGCGTATGCCATCGACCACTGGCCGACCGCGCCGGCCGTCCCGATCCACCGGCTCCCCCACCCGTCGAGCCACTCGGAGCCGGCGCTCCTCGACGCCTGGCGAGCCGCGGTGACCGAGCTTCGTGGCCAGGTGACGCCCGACCCGGACGCGCCGGCGAACCTCCCCAACTACGGCGCGACGTTCGACGAATCGGACTACGCACCGATCCCGCGCGGTGACCTCCCGTTCGGAGTCCCGTCGTTCGTCGGCGACGACGCGTGGGTCCGGGCGACCAACGGCCACACCAGCGTCGACCGCCCAGACGTCTTCACCATCGAATGGCGCGCCCCGCACTCGGCGGCCACCGCGGCCACCCCGGTCAACCCCTGATGACGACCCGCTACGTCCTCACCGGTCGAATCGTCACCGTGGACGATGCCTGGACCGTCCACACCGAGGGTGCCCTGTACATCGCCGACGACCGGATCGTGCGCGTCGGGGCTGCCGACGCCGACCCGCCGCCCGACTTCGACGACGCGCCCCGGATCGCGACGAAGGGCACCATCTACCCCGGCCTCATCGAGCTCCACAACCACCTGAGCTACAACGCGCTCCCGCTCTGGCCGCCGCTGAAGGTGTACGAGAATCGCGGCCAGTGGGCCGGCATCGAGCCCTACCGCAAGTCGGTCAGCGGCCCGATGACGGTCCTCGGCAAGACCCTCGGCCTGCCGCAGGCGGTCGTCCGCTATGTCGAGTGCAAGTGCCTCGTCGCGGGCGTGACGACGTCGCAGGGGATCGCGCTCTACAGCAACAACGGGATCCAGAAGTTCTACCGCGGCAACATCCGCAACGTCGAGGACACCCGCGAGGTCGACCTCGAGGACGCGCTGACCAAGATCGCCGACGTCGAGGCGACCAAGGCCAAGGACTTCCTCACCCGGCTCAAGAAGACGCACAAGCTGATCCTCCACCTGGCCGAGGGCCTCGGCCCGACCGCCCGCGTCCACTTCACCGCGCTCCACCTGGCCGACGGGACCTGGGCGCTCGCCCCGTCGCTCGTGGCCATCCACGCCAACGGACTCGAGGGCGGCGACTTCGAGGTCCTCGCTGAGCACGGCGTCGGGATCGTCTGGTCGCCGCTCAGCAACCTGCTGCTCTATGGCGGGACGTCGAACGTGGCCGCGGCCGCGGCCAACCACGTCCCAGTCGCGCTCGGGTCCGACTGGTCGCCGAGCGGCAGCCGCAACCTGCTGGCCGAGCTCAAGATCGCCCGGATCGTCAACGCGAGCCTCTCGCCAAGCCCGTTCGAGGATCGCGACCTCGTGGCGATGGCGACGCGCAACCCGGCGACGATGCTCGGCTGGGGCGATACGCTCGGGTCGCTGGCCGACGGCCATCTCGCCGACCTGCTCATCGTCGCCGGCACCGACGGCGATCCCTACGACCACCTCCTGACCGCGTCGGAGCGCGACATCGCCCTCGTCGTCATCGATGGCGTGGCGCGATTTGGGCGCCCGTCGCTGATCGAGGCCGTCCAGCCGGGCGCCAGCTTCGAGACCGTCAAGATCGGCGGACTGCAGCGGCGGCTCAACCTCGTCGAGGCGGATGCCGACCCGGTCGTCGGCGGGCTGACGCTCGGCGCGGCGCGATCCGGGCTGACCAATGCGCTCGGGAACCTGGCGGCGCTCGCGAAGCTCCTTGAGGACCCGCCGCCGGGCGCCGCGCTGGCCGCGCTGACCGACCCGACGCCGCAGTGGTTCCTCGAGCTCGACCATGACGAGCCGGCCGGCGTCGCCATCCGGCCGCATCTGCCCGGGCCCGACGGCGAGCAGACCGGCCGGGTCGAGATGCCGCTGGCGCTCGCCAGCAAGCCGCTGTCCGAGCTCCTCGAACCGATGACGCTCGACCCGCTCACCGTGGCCGACGAGGCTGGCTACTGGGCCCGGCTCGTCGAGCAGACCAACATCCCGAAGCCGATCCGCGACGCGATCGCGACGCTCGACGTCTAGGAGTCCGACGACTCGCGCTTCGACGACTCGCGGGCGGACGACTCGGACGAACCTGACGACTCCGGTTGGGCGGCGCTCGGCGTCCCGAGCCCCGGATCGTCGCCCTCCGGATGGACGTTGGCGAGCGCCAATTCGACGTCGTCCTCGTCGAGCAACGCCCTGACGAAGGACGCCGGGGCTTCGATCGCCACCGTCCCGAGGTAGCGCATCACGTTGACCCGCGACGGTTCGGTGCCCGCCTTCGTCTTCGCCGACTCGATGACCTGGCCGGCCCGCTTGGTAACCGCCTCCGGACCGCCCTTGCTCCCCGACCGCAGGTAGACGACCGCCTGGACCGGGCGGTCCTCGGGGTCGGCGGCGACGAGCTGGCTGGTCAGCTCCGGGTCGACCTTCGTCGGCGTGCGCTTGGCGGTCATCGCGGGGTCATGTCGACAGCAGCGCGAGTGCCTTGAGTCCGTCGGGCATGCCGCGGTTCGCGCGATCGCGGGGCATCGACGGACCCAGCGCGCACGACTCGAAGATCGCCCGTTCGATCCGGCCGACCGACGCCTTCGGCTTCGCCGACATGAGCAGTGCGGCGAGCCCCGCGATGTGCGGCGTCGCCATCGACGTCCCGTCCATGTCCTGCCAGCCGCCGCCGGGCTTGGCCGAGGTGATGCCCATGCCCGGGCCGATGACGTCCGGCACGAGCGGGTCGCTCCGCCGCTGGAAGCGTTGGCTCGAGGAGAAGAACGCGACCGAATGGTCCTTGCCCATCGCCCCGACCGACAGCGCCTGCGGGTAGTTGCCGGGCGACCGGCTGGTGCCCGGGCCCTCGTTGCCGACCGCGAAGACCGGCAGGACCTGGTGGCGGCGCAGGATCCTCGCGATCGGGATGAAGTCCTCCCACCAGCCGCGGAACCCGAGTGACATGCTCAGCACGTTGACCTGGAGGCCGACCGCCCAGTCCATCCCGCCGAGGACGCGCGCGACCGCGTTGCCGCCCTCGATGACCATCGCCGAGGCGAGCTTGGCGTCGGGCGCCATCCCGACGTTCCGGCCCTGGACCGGTCGGCCCGCGATCGTCGCTGCGGTGTGCGTCCCGTGCTCGCCGCTGTCGCGCGGCGCCGGCGTCGGGGTCAGCTCGAAGCCGAGCATGTCGAACTCGGCGTAGTGGCCGATGGCGTCCTTCAACGCCGGGTGCCTGCCGTCGACCCCGGTGTCGAGGTGGCCGACGAGGACGCCCTTGCCGGTGAACCCCTTGGCCCACAGGTCCGGCGCCTTGAGCGCGGTCAGGCCCCAGGTACGGTTGACCGTCAGCTTCGCGTCGGCGATCCGTTCCGGGGCGATCAGGCTGAGCTTCGGGGCGCCCTGGACGGAGGCCACCGCCGGGTCCGCCCGCAGGCTCGCGAGACCGACACGGTCAACGGTCCCGAGCGCGACCCCCAGGTTCGGGTAGTAGCGGACGGATGGCTCAGTGGCGCTGGCCGCGGTCAGGTCCGAGGCCGCCAGCGCGGAATCCTGGCTCAGCTCCGAGTGGCGGAAGTGGCGCTCGATGCCGTGCAGCGGGACGTCCATCATCGGTCCGCCCAGGGCTGCCATCGCCGCCGCGCCGGCTGGTGGGCCGACCTGCGGTGGCCGCTTCAGCACCACGATCACCTGCGCCACGCCGCTGGCCTGCAGATCCTGGCCGATCACTCGAGACATGGCGTCCCCTCCCCGCTCGCAACCTGGTCCGCAGACCCCGCGCTGCCGGCCGAAACGGGCCGGCGCCTGCTGTCGTCCGGTATAGCCGTCGACTTTGGGCCCGTCAACCGACGACCGGGACCCGGGCTTCCCTCGTCTGCGATGATCGTCGGCGAAGCGGTCCGGGCGACCCGGACCTCGACACCGGGAGGGCACGCGGTTGCCCGACGATCCATCGCCGCGTCCGACGCCGCCGGGGCTGACCTCGTTCTGGACGTCGCCACTGCGCGACTTCGCGACGTTGCCAGCCGAACCGATCGAGCCCGCGCTCCGCGAGCGCCACCGGCTGTACTCGCTGCTGACGATGGCCATCGTCGCAGCGCAGTTCAACGGCAACAAGCACGGCGATCGCGGCGACTACGGCGCCTGGCGAGCCGGCCAACTGGAGCCGGGCGTCGCCGGGAAGGCGCGGACCTACGCCGGCGGCACCTACCTCGGTCACAACATCGCGGCGCTTGCCGTCGACGCGCGGGGCAATGTCGTCGACTACGACTTCAACCACAACGAGCTCTTCAACAGCTCGGTCGAGCACGCCGAGTCGAGGCTCGTGCGTCGGGTGTTCAGCCTCGCCCAGATCTTCGATCCGTGGCGGCAGTGGCGGGCCGCGGCGGAGGCCGGCGCCGGAGCCGGGGCCGGTTCGGGCGCAGGTGGCGGCGGTGCCATCGAGCCGTCCTTGGCGCCCCGGACGTTCCTGTTCACCGCCCGGCCGGACGCGTCGGACGCGGCCGGGCTGGCCGCCGGGTCCGCGCGACAGGGGTACGGCTCGCTGCTCGCCGACGTGACGATCTACACGTCGCTCGAGTCGTGCGCCCAGTGCTCCGGGATCATGGCCCTTGCCAACGTCCGCGAGATCGTCTACCTCCAGTACGACCAGGGTCAGTACCTCATCGGCAACCTGATGTATCGAGCGACGCGCGGCGGGAGCGGCGCCAAGGGATCCGGTGCGCCGCGCCCGATCCCGGGCTCCGACTTCGAGTTCGAGTGGTACGACCAGCTCAACGCGGCGAACATCGACTTCGCGAAGGGGGTGGCGAAGGCGCCGTTCTATCGCGAGCCCGGGTTCAGCGACAAGAGCGCCTCGGTGACGTCGTTCCTGTGCACCGACCGGGCGCTCGAGATCTATCGCGATGCCGCCGGCGCGCTCGATGCGACCGTCGCCGCCGAGCATCCCGACTACAGACGGCTCGACCACGGAGGCCATCCGGTCGACAGCGCCCTGTCGAACGCGGAGGTCGTCACCGCGGTCAAGCGTTTCCTCGACTACGCGCGGACCCAGGGCGGCCGCGGGACGCAGCACCGCGTGTAGCCGCAAGAACGCCAGCGGCCGCGCGCATCGGCCCTACGAGCCCTAGCCTCGTTTGTAGGTCGCCTCCAGGATCGCCCGGCCGAGGACCGACGCCTTCCCCAGCGCCGCGCGAACCTCGGTCCCGTTCGGATGGCCCGACAAACCGAGCGGCGCGCCAAGCGCCGACAGCGTGAACCGGTAGTGATGCGTGCCGGACGGCGGGCACGGTCCACCCCACCCCACGCGCCCGAAGTCGTTGCGACCCTGTCGAGGGGTGGCGGCACCGCTTGCGACCGCGCGCGGCAGCGAACCGGCCGCCGCGCCCGGCAGGTCGAGCACGATCCAGTGGACGAAGTTGCGAGCGTCGGGGTCCTCGACGAGGAGGACGAGCGCCGCGGTGCCGGCCGGCGCCCCCGACCACGCCAGTGCCGGCGATTCATCGGCGCCGTCGCACGTGTACGCCCGCGGGATCGCGCCGCCCGCGACGAACGCGGCGGCCGACAGTCGGAAGGGCTCGGTCGCCGCCGAGGCGCGTGCGGACGCGCGCGCCGTTGGTGTCGCCGCCGCCAGACTCGGACCGGGCGTGGGTCGATCAGGGGCTGCCGTCACGGTCGGGCCAGGGCTCGCGCCGCCGCTCGTCCCCGAGGCCTCCGGCGTGACGACCGATCGGCCCGCCGAGCCGACCGCGGGCGCACAGGAGACGACCAACCCGGCTGCCACGAACCAGACCACCGCGGCTGGTCCGGCCCCGACCGAGCGACTGCCTGTCCGCATGCCCCGCATGGTCGACCCGTGCGCACATCGCGTCAATCGAACGCTCGTGACCGCCGTCGGACCGCCAGCCAACGATATCGGCATCGGTCAGGTGCGCCGGTAGGTCACCTCGAGCGTCGCCTGGCCGACGATCGTCGCGTTCGCGAGCGCCGCGCGAACGGCCTTGCCGTCTGTGGTCGTCGCCACGCCGAGCCGAGCCGCCAGCGCATAGAGCGTGAACAGGTAGTGGTGGGTGCCCGACGGCGGGCATGGGCCGCCCCAGCCGACGTCCCCGAAGTCGTTGCGACCCTGTCGGGGTGGTGTCGCCACGCCCTCGAGCGCGCGCGGCAGGACGCCGGTCGGCGCCGGCGGCATGTCCAGCACGATCCAGTGCACGAAGTCCTTTGCGTCCTGGTCCGAGACGATCAGCACAAGCGACGCGGCGTCGGCCGGCACCCCGGACCAGCTCAGTGCGGGCGACGCGTCGTCCCCGTCACAGGTGTACTCGCGCGGGATGGCGCCGCCCTCGATGAAGGCGCGTGAGGTCAGGCGAAACGGCACGACCGACGCGGACGGCGAGGCGGAGGCGGGCGCCGACGTGGTCGGGCTGGGACGGGCGCCCGTCCCGGCCGAGGCCGACGCGATGGCCGGCGACGGCGAGGCCGCCGAGCTCGTGTCGGGGGCGTCCGATGCGTCCAGCACCTCGGATTCCGATCCCGAGGGGCCGACCGATGCGCAGGCGGTCACGAACACGACAACGAGGACCCACATGATCGCGACCCGTCCCCCCAGCGGCCTCACTGGCGGCGTGCCTCGCCTGGGGGCACGCCATGTGGCCGCCAGTCCCAGCGGACGTCGTCCTCCTCCTGGACCCCCTGTGGCCAGTCCATGTCCGGCCGATACCCGACGAAGCCTTGGCCAAACGAGAACGGGACCCGCCGATCGACGACTTGCAACGCGACGAGGAAGAGCGCCACGACCCCGCTGAGGAGCGCGTCTCCGGCATCACCGGACAGGAGCCAGGCGGCCACCGCCGCGGCAACCCCGCCGGCGAGGATCACGACACGCTTCGGCAGGTCGCGGACGCTCGCCCACGGCACCTCCGACTTGGGGCCGTGGCTCGGCACGGCCGAGTCCAGGTCGGCCATCTCGGTGGGCGTGTCGCGGCCATCGCCGCCATCACGGACGACGTCGTCGCGGCCGTGGCGCCCGTCGAACACCGGCACGCCGACGATGGGCACCACTCGCTCGGGCCGCACCCCAAGCCGTTCGCCGGCCGTGGTCGGCTCGAAGGGACTCCCCGATTCGGGCCCATCTCGCTGCACGTCATGCATCGCGATCCCCGCCTTGCCTGGTCACATCGTCCGCCCGCCGCGCGCGGGCGTCAATGGAAGCCTCCGTGAATAGAACGGATGTACCATCCATGACGTTACGCGGCTCGTGGACAACCACCTCGAACCCGTGCATACGCCGGTGGACAACCCGCCCGCGCGTGTGGACGAACCAGCCCCGAGCGTGGACGAACGCGAACCGAGCGTGGATCCGCCAAACCACCACATGTAGCGCTCCCTTGGCCCGATCGACCACTACATCTTGTGGTTTCGGGGTTGACTCCCATCCCCGGACGGCGTATCGTTCGAGGGGTCGACTGATCGCACCGAGACGCCCAATCACGTTCCCGCCGGCCCCATCCGCCGGTCCGGAACGGTCCCCAGGACCATTCGGCAGCAGCGACACAACCGGGATGCGGCAGCTACCGCGCCAGCCGCATCGGGAAGGACGAGGAGAGACCAGATGGCTCGAGGGAACGGGACAACGGTCGCAGGCCAGGACCGCACAGCGAAGGCCAGGACGGCCGCCCAGAGCGTCGCCCAAAGCGTCGACGCGACCGCCGCCCAGACCCCAGCCCCCACCCCCGGCCTCGCGGGCCCGTACGGTGCCAGCTTCACCGGCGAGGGGACCCGCGGCCTGACCTTCGAGCGTCGCTGGACCACCCCGGGCGTCCACCCCTACGACGAGATCACCTGGGAGTACCGGACCGCCGGGATCGCCAACGAATTGGGCAATAGCGTCTTCGAGCAGAAGGACGTCGAGGTCCCCGACTTCTGGAGCCAGCTCGCCACCAACGTCGTGGTCAGCAAGTACTTCCGCGGTCACCTCGGGACGCCGGAGCGCGAGACCTCCGTCCGCCAGCTCATCGATCGCGTCGTCAACACGATCACGGCCTGGGCGGAGACCCAGCGCTACTTCGCGACCGACACGGACCTCCAGACATTCAAGGCGGAGCTGACCCACCTCCTCGTCCACCAGAAGATGAGCTTCAACTCGCCGGTCTGGTTCAACGTCGGGATCGAGCAGAAGCCGCAGTGCAGCGCCTGCTTCATCAACTCGGTCGAGGACACGATGTCCTCGATCATGGACCTCGCCAAGACGGAGGCGATGCTGTTCAAGTTCGGCTCCGGCGCCGGCTCCAACCTGTCGACGATCCGCTCGTCGAAGGAGAAGATGGCCGGGGGTGGCACCGCCTCCGGCCCCGTCTCCTTCATGAAGGGCTATGACGCCTTCGCCGGCGTCGTCAAGTCGGGCGGCAAGACCCGCCGCGCGGCCAAGATGGTCATCCTCGACGCCGGTCACCCGGACGTCCTCGAGTTCATCGATTCGAAGGCGCACGAGGAGCAGAAGGCCTGGGCGCTCATCGAGGCCGGCTACGACCCGTCGTTCACCGGCGAGGCCTACGGCTCGGTCTTCTTCCAGAACGCCAACCACTCGGTCCGCGTGACCGACGCGTTCATGCAGGCCGTCGTGGACGACCAGGAGTGGACGACCCACGCCGTCGTCGCCCCGCACGAGCCGATGGACACCTATCGCGCCCGCGACATCTTCCGGCGCATGGCCGACGCCGCCCACCTGTGCGGCGACCCGGGCATCCAGTACGACACGACGATCAACGAGTGGAACCCTGTTTCGAACAGCGCGCGGCAGTACGCCACAAACCCCTGCAGCGAATTCTCGTTCTTGAATGACACCAGCTGCAACCTGGCAAGTGTCAATCTCATGAAATTCGTGCGTGATGACGGGGAATTCGACGTCGACGACTATCGATACGCCTGCCAGGTGACGATCACGGCCCAGGAGATCCTTGTCGACAACGCGTCCTACCCGACACCACGGATCGAGGAGAACTCGCACAAGTTCCGGCCGCTCGGCCTCGGCTACGCCAACCTCGGCGCGCTGCTGATGAGCCGCGGCCTCGCCTACGACGGCGATCGTGGCCGCAACTTCGCCGCCGCCCTGACGGCGATCATGACCGGTGAGGCATACCGCCAGAGCGCGATCATCGCTCGCGACCACGGCGGACCGTTCCACGAATATCGCAAGAACGAGGAACCGTTCCTGCGCGTCATCGGGATGCATCGCGATGCCGCCTATCAGATCCCGAAGGATGGTGTCCCGACCGATGTGCTCGAGGCGTCTCGTCGCCTGTTTGACGAGGCGCTCGAGCTCGGCCGGGAGCACGGCTATCGCAACGCGCAGATAAGCCTGCTCGCGCCCACGGGAACCATCGCCTTCATGATGGACTGCGACACGACCGGCATCGAGCCCGATATCGCGCTCATCAAGTACAAGAAGCTCGTCGGCGAGGGATTCCTCAAGATCGTCAACCAGACCGTCCCAGCCGCGCTGCGCAAGCTCGGCTATGGCGCCGAAGAGGTCGACGAGATCCTCGCCTACCTCATGGAGCACGAGACCATCGAGGGGGCGCCGCACCTGAAGCCGCAGCACCTGCCGGTCTTCGACTGCGCGTTCAAGCCCGCCAACGGCGAGCGGTCCATCCACTACATGGGCCACGTCCGGATGATGGGCGCGGTCCAGCCGTTCCTCAGTGGCGCGATCAGCAAGACCGTCAACATGCCGGAGGCCGCCACGGCCGAGGAGATCGAGCGCGTCTACATGGAGGGCTGGAAGCTCGGCCTCAAGGCGATCGCGATCTACCGCGACAACTCGAAGCGCAGCCAGCCGCTGTCGACCGGCAAGAAGACCGGCGACGCGGGCGCCGACAGCGTCGACTCCGAAGAGGTCGAGAAGCTGCGCAAGCAGCTCGCCAAGGCCCAGGTCGAGGCCGGGCTCCCCCATCGACGCCGGCTGCCGGCCGAGCGCTCGGCGGTCACCCACAAGTTCGACATCGCCGGCCACGAGGGCTACATCACGGTCGGGCTCTACCCGGACGGCCAGCCCGGCGAGATCTTCCTCAAGATGGCCAAGGAGGGCTCGACCGTGTCGGGCCTGATGGACACCTTCGCGACGACCGTGTCGGTGGCGCTCCAATACGGCGTGCCGCTCAAGGACCTCGTCAACAAGTTCGCCCATGTGCGGTTCGAGCCGTCGGGCTTCACCGGCAACCAGGAGATTCCGATCGCCAAGTCGATCGTGGACTACATCTTCCGCTGGCTCGGCTCGCGCTTCCTGACGCCCGAAGACAAGGTCAATCTCGGTCTCATCGATCGCACCGCGGTCGTGGCGGATGTCCCGGCGTCCTCCCCGGGCTCCGCCACGAACCCCTCCGCCGAGGCGGCCGGCTCGGCCATTCCAGCAGTCCACGCGCCGACGCCGGCGTCCCCCCCGTCGGCGTCGGTCGCACCCCCGGAGGCCGCGAATACCGAAGCGCCACCCAGCGCCACTGCCGTCGCTGCCGAACCCAAGGTGTCGGCCCAGCCCGCCTCCGAGCCACTGGCCGTCATCGCCACCAACGGCTCACTCGGCAACGGGCACGCAACAGCCAGTGGCAACGGCAAGGCCGGCAACGGGAACGGCGGGTCCTCACCAGTGACCCTCAACTTCGGCAACACCAAGGTGAGCTTCCAGACCCAGGCCGACGCCCCCAGCTGCGCCGAATGCGGCTCGATCATGGTCCGCAACGGCAGCTGCTACAAGTGCCTCAACTGCGGGAGCACCAGCGGCTGCAGCTGACGCAACGCGTCCCCAGTCCAAAGAGCCCGGCCATCGGTCGGGCTCTATCCTTGTCCGTGGATCCGTCGTCCGGACGAGGGGAGGCGAGGTATGGCGATCGCGGCAACTCCGACGTTTCGCACCGATGCGTTCATCGATGGTGCTTTCCGATCGGCCGCCAGCGGTGAACATTTCACCACCGAGAATCCCGCCACCGGACAGCTCCTGACCAACATCGCCGCCGGCGACGCCGCCGACATCGACCTCGCGGTGACCGCCGCCCGCCGCGCCTTCGACGATGGCCGCTGGTCACGCCGCTCCCCGGCCGAACGCAAGGCCACCCTGCTCCGCCTGGCCGACCTGATCGAGGCGAACGCGGAGGAACTTGCACTGCTCGATTCGCTCGAGGCGGGCAAGCCGATCACGGATTGTCGCGAGGCGGACCTGCCGGAGACAGTCAAGGCGTTCCGCTGGTTCGCGGAGGCGGCCGACAAGCTGTATGACTCGATCGCGCCGACGGGGCGGGATGCGCTGGGGATGATCATCCGCGAACCGATCGGGGTCGTCGGTGCGGTCCTGCCGTGGAACTTCCCGATCATGATGGCGGCTTGGAAGGCGGCCCCGGCGCTCGCAGCCGGCAACAGCCTGATCATCAAGCCGGCCGAACTCACCTCGCTCAGCACCATCCGCCTCGCCGAGCTGGCCTCGGAGGCCGGGATCCCCGACGGCGTCTTCAACGTCGTGCCGGGTCTCGGCGAGACCGCCGGCCAGGCGCTCGGCCGGCACATGGCCGTCGACATGGTTTCGTTCACGGGCTCGACGGAGGTCGGTCGGCTGTTCCTCCGCTACTCGTCGGAGAGCAACCTCAAGCGGATCGTCCTCGAATGCGGTGGCAAGAGCCCGCAGGTCGTGATGGCCGACGCCGCCGACCTCGACCTGGTCGCCGACAACGTCGTCCTCGCCGGCTTCGCGAACATGGGCGAGAACTGCACCTGCGGCTCGCGGCTGATCGTCCACCGCAGTGTGCGCGACGAGCTGCTCGAGCGGATCGTCGCGAAGACGGCCGACTGGACGGTCGGCGACCCGCAGGACCCGGCGACGCGGATCGGCCCGATGATCGAGGCGCCGCACCTCGACAAGGTGCTCGGCTACATCGAGTCCGGTCGCGAGCAGGGCGCGCGCGTCGTGGTCGGTGGTCGACGGGCGTTGCCGGAGAGCGGCGGCTACTTCGTCGAGCCGACGGTCTTCGATGGCGTCGACAACTCGATGAAGATCGCGCGAGAGGAGATCTTCGGGCCGGTCATCTCGACGATCGCGTTCGACAGCGAGGACGAAGGCCTCGCGATCGCCGACGACACGAACTACGGACTGCACGCCGCGGTCTACACCAACGACCTCGACACCGCGATCCGTGCCGCGCGCACGTTGCGTGCCGGGACGGTCTCGGTCAACGCCTACTCCGAGGGCGACATCACCACGCCGTTCGGCGGCTACAAGGAGTCGGGCTTCGGCGGTCGCGACAAGGGCCTCGAGGCCTTCGACCAGTACACCGAGAAGAAGACGGTCTGGATCTCGGTCAAGGGCTGACGGGCGGAGCCAAGGTGAAGGTTCGCATCCGATGGTAGAGGTCAGTGAGGCGACGCTCGCTCGGTGCTTGAGCGACGTCTATCTCGATCGGGAGGCGGAGGCCTTGGCGAGGCGCGAGTACTACGCCGGCCTCGGGTCCGCGACGGAGGCGCCAAGCTTCGAGGACCTTCATGGATTGATCAAGGACACCCACACCACTCAGCCTCAGTACAACCCAGCAGTGTGGCTGTACCCGTGTGTTGACCTGCAACCCGATCTGGTGCTCAGGAGCGTCTATACGGGCGACGCGTATGATCCTCGGACCCTCATCGAGGATGCTGTCGCGCTTGGTCATGCTCGTTTCGATCTGGCTGGGGAGGCCTGAACGAGTCCTCGATCGAGGAGCTCTATCCGTATAACTGCGAGCATGCAGTCCCTCAATCATGGTTCGACCACGAAGAACCGATGCGGGGCGACCTCCACCACCTGTTCACGTGCGAGGTGTCTTGCAATAGCTTCCGCGGGAACTTCCCGTATGCGGAATACCCGGATTATCCGGCTGTCGTCCGAGACCGCTGCGGCAAACGCGAGCGACGAGGATCGAGCCTCACCGATCCAAGGGAATGGTCGCGCGCGCGACGTTCTACTTCCTGGTTCGGTACCCAGGTTCGGTTGATCGATCGTTGTTCCCAGCAGAGCGAATGGATTCCTTGCGCACGTGGAACAGGGCAAGTGCGCCCACCGACCATGAGCTCCACCGAAACGCAGAGATCATGAGAATCCAAGGCAATCGGAACCCGTTCGTCGACTTCCCCGACTGGAGCGCGAAAGTCGATTTCGACACCGGCTGGCAGGGGGTATTCACAACGACCGTGCGAAATCAGTCGTAGTTGAGACTTCAGATCGTGAACGGCACCATCCGTTCGAAGCTGGTCGCGGTCCGTCCGACGCGGAAGTAGTTCGGCGTCTGGTCCGGCGGCATCAGCTCGCAGATCGCCCGGTAGAAAGCCCGATGCCCCTTGGCGAACGCTCCGTCGGCCCAGACCTCGCGGAGCCGCTGGGTGAACAGGCCGTTGCGGTCGCCGTCGCGCGAGTACTGGCTGTCCTGGCACCCGGAGATCAGCACGACGGCCGCCTCGACCGTCGCCTTGTCGCCCTTCGCGAACGTTCGCTGGAGGGCGTCGTATTCGTCGCGATGCGCCGCGTAGGTCCGGTCCTGGACATCCCTCGGGATGAACTTGAAGCGATCCGACGTGTCGGCATTGGCCGGCGAGGCGTCGTAGAACAGGTCGCGCACGACCGTGCCGCTATGGCAGCTGTCCGACAGCACAAGGATGCGCACGCCACGTTTGAACGCTGCCCAGAGCGCGTACAGCTCGTCGTCGAGGAGCTGACGGTCCCACAGGACCCACGTCTCGTCCTGGAAGTCGAGCTCTTCACCGCTGGGATCCCTGACCTGCCCGCCGTGGCCGGAGTAGGTCAGGACGAACAGATCGCCCGTATCGAGCTTGCGCGCCGCGTCACGGATGCCGGCCGTGACCGCCGCCGCCGTGGCCTTGCGGGTCAGGAGCATCGACGAGGTGAACCCGCGAGCGGAAGTGATCGCGCGCATGTCCTTCGCATCCGCCTCGCACGCCATCAGCGTGCCGTCCCAGCCGGCGTACTGGCCGGGATCGACCGAGTTGAGCCCGATGTGCAGCCCGATCCCCTTGGCTATCAGGTCCTGACCGATGGGTCATCTCAGGCGGTGCGCCGACTTTCAGGGACGGATGGCCGTAGTACTGGTAGGCGAGGAACGTCGACGACGCGGTCTCCGGGGACGTCAGGAACGATGCCCGCTCCAGGCGCAGCGCTTCCGCCGGCGAGGCGCCCGCGAACACCCGCTCGTAGAAGCGCAGGCCGATGTCCCTGGCGGCCGCGTCGTCGATCGACCACAACGGGGCGATGACGGCGGCCGCGCCAGCGTAGAGGAACGCGGCGGCCATGCCTGCGTAATCGCCCAGCACCTGGCGGCCACTGCCGACCTGGCATGCGTTCAGGAATATGAGGGGCGTCCCGGGCAGTGGTTCGAGACCGATGACCGTGTTCTCGTCGAGGAACGTGCCATCGGCGAGGAGGATCCGGGGTTGGATGGTGCCGCTGGTGCCGGGTTCGGTGTACGAGCCGTGCACCGCGAAGTGGATGACGTCATAGGCCGGCGCGCGTGAGAGGCACTCGAGCACGGCCTCATCCACGGCCTGGATCGGGTCGGCGTCGAACGTCGCCTCCATGGCGTCGGCCTCGGCCTCGGCCTCCGCGAGCGTGGCGGGTCCGGTGAAGACGCCCGAGATGACGGCGATAGTCGCCACGCCGAGACGGGCCGGGGGCGGAACCCGCGGGGGTGGCTCGCCGATGACCCAGCGACCGACATTGGCCTGCGCCCCCAGGAACCGGGGTGCATTCGGGTCCACCAGAGCGACCTCATCGGGCAGGACCGCGAGCTCCCACGGGATGTGCGCCTCTGCCGACAGGATCTGGATGGATGGCGGCCGCGGTGCGACGGCCGCCGCGACCTGGCCGAAGACCTCCCAGAACCGATGCGGCAGCTGGCGGGCGATCTGGTGCCCGATGCCCACCAGCGCGGGTCGCATCGACGCCTTGCCTTCATTGGCTCGAATTGACGTGATGACGCCCTGCAGGAACTCCTGGGCGCCGCTGCCGAGGTCGATCGGCAGTGCGGTCGAATCCGGCCGGACGCCGATCCCGTCGCGCGTCAGCAGCTGCAACCAGAACGACCCGCCGGATTCGTCCTCCTGGTGCTCGATCGTCACCGTCAGGTCGGGCGCTTCCTCACCCCGCGGTGTCGACAGCGTCGCCGGAGCGCGTGGCTCGGCCGGCTCGAGCGCGGCGAGGCGCGCGGCATCGTCGACCACCGCGATCTGCCGGGTGGCCACGCCCATGACCTGGCCCTCGACCGAATAGGTGGCGCGGATCTGGCGGCCGCGTATGGGTCTGTCAGCTGCAGCAGCGCGGAGCCGCACGACCGCCGTTGGATGCGGCTTCTCGGCGGTGACGTCCAGGTCGATCCGCCACGGATCCGGACCGGGGTCGAGTCGTTCGAAGCCGTCGGCCAGCAACTGGATCGTCAAGGTATACGCCCCACGGCTCCAGGCCGGTCGGACGATCGGGGCCGCGTCGACGTCGGCATCCGGCGCGGCGGCAAGCCCGACATCGAGGTCGAACGGCGTCGCGGCCACCACGGCGTCCGGAGCGACGAGGTGAGCGTAGGAGACGCGGGGTGGATCGGCGCTGGCGGCCGGCGGCGCTTCGGCGGCGGCGGTCGGCCGTGGCTCGGCGGCGCTGGTCGGCGGTGGCGGTTGGTAGCTCGGCGGCTCGGCGCTGGGCGCGCTCCGCCCAAAGATCCTTCCGACGGTCCGTGTCACAGTCGCGCCGACGGCACCCGGTAGCACAGTCCAGACCGTGGCGGATCTGGCATCGGCCGGCGCCGCTCCGGCCTGCTGTGCCACCACCAGCGCCCCGAGCCCGATCAGGGCGCCACCGATCGCACCGAGCGCGGTACCACCGCGGCCGGCGAGGGCCCCGCGCAGCCCCACGACGAACGCGATCGAGCCGACGACCGCCATCCCCGTCCCGATCGCACCCGGCACGGTCGTGAACGGGCTGCCTCCCGAGATCTGGAGCCAGCCGGTGGTCGGAGGACAGTCCGCTGGGTCCTTGCTGATCTCGATCTGGTACAGGCCCTGGACGGCCACTGGCTGTTCGGCGAGATCGACGGTCCCGGTCCAGGTACTGTCGGCGGTGAAGGCCGGCTGCGGCACCTCCACGCTGGTGGGCCAGAACCACGCGGCGACGTGGATCTGACCAAGCGGTCCAGGACCACGAGCTGTCACCACGATGGTTCGGTCGTTCGACACCCTGATGGCGCGCTCGGGGGAGTTGGCTGCATCGAGATCCTGCCCGTCGATGGTGTATCGGCAACCCCCGGCGGCCGCCACCGGGGTCGCGAGCAGAACTCCCCAGCCGGCGGCCAGGACGAGCGCCGCCAGGCACCGCCACGCGATATCGTGCCGACGGATCGCCCTCACCGGCAGCGGCCCTTTCCCCGTCTCGGGGACCCACCCGCCGGCGCCGCTCCCGCGTCGAAGCCGTCGCCGCTGAACGAGCCTTCGAGCGTTTCCCCTGGCATCATCGATGTGACGCCCCTCCCCGTTCGACCCGAGGTCGAGCGTCCAAGCTAGACGAGCGAGGAGACGACGTCAACGAGATCCGTGGAAGCACTGACACTGCCCTCGGACCCTTTCGCAGCAGGCCTCGTCGGGCGGCTAATTCGTCAAGCCGACGGACTTCGGTGGCGTCGACAACTCGATGAAGGTCGCGCGCGAGCAGATCTTAAGGCGGGTCATCTCGACGATCGCGTTCGATTCCGAGGAAGAGGGCCTCGCCAAGGGCTGAGCTGCCAAACGCCCGATCGAACGAGGTCGATCGGGCGCCGTGACGTCGGAGGGCCGCGAGCCCCGCGACTAGAACTCCAGGCGCTCCATCCGCCACGAGGCGAACCAGGCCAGCGCGAGGATCGAGACCGCCCATGCGATCGGCGTTATGAACCCCATGTCCGCCCCGAGGACCGGGCCCATGGCCCAGGCCGTGATCGACAGCGGCAGCAACGGCGAGATGTCGACCGGCAGCAGCGTCACGAGGATCTGCGGGAGGAAGAACACGGCGAACCCGATGGCCGCGACGGCCGCCTGGTTCGGGATGACGACCGAAGCCGCCAGGACGACCGCGACCATGAACGTGATCGATGCCGCGACCCCGACGGCCGCGAACAGGAAGGCCGCGAACCCGGCCGAGCCGTAGAGCACGGCGACCAGCCCGAACGTCGCCGCCATCGGGATGATGCCCGCGACGATGGATACGACGATCGCAGCCGCCGCCCACTTGGACATCCAGATCGCGCTCCGCGATACCGGCTTGGAGGCGACCCACGAGAGCGTCCCGCGGTCACGCTCGCCGATGAGCAGGCTCATGGCGGCGAAGATCGCGACGATCACGAAGATCTGGGTCGAGACCGCCGCCAGGAAATTCGTCGTCGGATCCAGCGAGATCGGACGGTCCGACACGGTGACGTCGGGGACATTGGCGACGATCCACGAGTTGATCGCCGCGTTGGCCGAGGTCAGGATCATGAACACGGTGGTGACCGCGAGGATCACCCAGATGCGCTTGCTGTGGGCCCACTCACGCAGCTCCTTGCGGAACAGCGGTCCGAAGCCGAATAGACGGTCGGCGGGGACTCGCCCGGCGGTCCGGGCGGGAACTGTGATCGAGGCGGTCATGCCGCATGCTCCTTTGTGTCGACGAGGCGAAGGAAGACGTCTTCCAGCCCGACGCGGACGAGATGGTTCTCGGTGACGGTCTGTCCGTGATCGGCGGCGAACCGGGTGATCTCCGCCTGGACGGCGGTGCTGGCGTCCGGTGCGACCCGGACGAGGTAGCTTCGAAGGTCGGCATCGCGCTCGGCCGGCTCCACGGAGACGACGCCGGGGATCGAGGCGATGGCGATCGCCGTCGTGTCATCGGCGCCACCGATGACGACGCGCAACTGGTCCTGATGGAAGCTGGCGAGGAGTTCGGCGGTCGGGGCGGAACGGACAAGCCGACCCCCGTCGAGGATGGCGACGTGATCGCTGACGCGTTCGACGTCGTCGAGGATGTGCGTGGAGTAGAAGACGGTGACCTCGCCCCGGAGCTCGCGCATCAGGTCGAGGACTTCGTGACGACCGATGGGATCGAGCGCGCTGACCGGCTCGTCCAGGAGCAGGACCGAGGGCGAACCGATGAGGGCCTGAGCGATGCCGAGACGCTGGCGCATCCCGCCGGAATAGGTCGACGTCCGTCGTTCGGCGGCGTCGGCCAGGCCGACTCGGCTGAGCACGGCGGTCACCCGCTCGGCATCCGCCCTGTCCGTCTCGGGATAGAGCGAGGCGACGAAGCGGAGGGTCTCCCGACCGGTCATCCAGTCGTAGAACCGGGGCTCCTGGGCGAGGTAACCGACTTCGCGTCGGTAGCCGGGACCGGCGGCCACGGGGATGCCCATGACCGCGGCGCTGCCGCTGGTCGGCCGGGACAGCCCGGCCAGCACCTTGATGGTGGTCGACTTGCCGGCGCCGTTGGGGCCGAGGAAGCCGTAGATGGACCCCGCCGGCACCTCCAGGCTGAGGTCGGTCAGTGCCGCCACGCCCGGATAGTGCTTGGTGAGTCCGGCCATGGAGATGGCCGAGTCGATGGTCATCGTGTGTCTCCTGTGTCATGCGAACGGGCCGTTCGCGCTGACATCAGGTTCGCGTGGTGCCTCGCTGGCGTCGTCGGTCCCGGGTCTCGAACTTCGGGCGCCGTTCGGGTCGGGTCGGCTGGTCAGCTCATCCCGTGGTATGACGAGCGGCTCATCCCGCCGGCGATCCGCCGGCCGTCAGGCGTCCACCGAGCCGGGCCGGATGAGCCCGACCTCGTAGGCGAGCACGACCGCCTGCGCCCGATCTCGCAGGTCGAGCTTGTCGAACAGGTGTGAGACGTGGGTCTTGACCGTCGGTTCGGCCAGGACCAGGCGGTCGGCGATCTCGCGATTCGACAGTCCGCGAGCGACCAGCTTGAGGACCTCGATCTCGCGCTCGGTGAGGTTCCGAAGGGCCACGTTTCGTTCCTCGTTGACCGGCGGCAGGTGGTCCGCATATCGGTCGAGCAGGCGCCGTGTGACGGCCGGCGCCAGGAGTGCGTCGCCATCCGCGATGGTCTTGATGGCGGCCACGAAATCGGCCGGGGTCACGTCCTTGAGCAGGAACCCGCTGGCGCCCGCTCGTAGTGCTTCGACGACGTTCTCGTCGGCATCGAAGGTGGTCAGGATGAGGACGCGGGCGGTCGGGCCCACACCGTCGCGGACGATCCGGCGAGTCGCGCCGATGCCGTCGAGGACGGGCATCCGGATGTCCATGACGACGACATCGGGATGGACGCGCTCGACAAGCTCGACGCCCTGCTTGCCATCGGCAGCCTCGCCGATCACCTCGATGTCCGGCTGGTCCTCCAGGATCATCCGGAACCCGGCGCGCACGAGCGCCTGATCGTCGACCAGGATCACCCGGATTAGGCGGCTCATGCCACGACCTCAGGTTCGGAGTCGATGGGCAGCCTGGCGCGAACCCGGAAGCCCGTCGACGTCCGGCCGGCTTCGAACTCGCCCCCGTAGAGCGCGACTCGCTCGCGCATCCCGATCAGGCCGCGTCCACCGCCGCCGGTCTCGCCCAGGTCTCGCTCTCCCACGCCACCCTGGTCGGTCACCTCGATCTCGATGGCCCACGGTTCGTAGGCCAGGCGCACGCGGGATCGAGCCCCGCGCGCATGCTTGAGCGCGTTGGTGAGCGCCTCCTGGACGATCCGGTACGCGGACAGCTCCATGCCGGCATCGAGCGGGCGGCGGACCCCATCCATCGAGAACTCGACCGGCAGCCCGGCGGCCCTGACTTGCTCGATGAGTTCGCCCAGCCGGTCGAGACCCGGCATCGGATTGCGGGCGTCATCGGTCGAGGTGTCCGAGCCGCCCGCCCCACCCAGGATGCCCAGCATCCGGCGCATGTCCGTCAGCGCCTCGCGGCTGGTCTGGTCGATGGCCTCCAGCGCCGTCCGCGCCCGCTCCGGCCGCCGATCGAGCGCGGTCAGGCCGGCCCCCGCCTGGATGACGATGACGCTGACGTGGTGGGTGACGATGTCATGCAGCTCGCGGGCGATCCGGTCGCGCTCCGCCTCGACGGCCCGTCGCGATCGGTCCTCGCGCTCGGCCTCCTGGAGTCGGGCGTTCTCCTCGATCGCTGCGGCGTAGTGACGTCGGGTCCGTGCCCAGTCGCCCAGAGCCAGCACGATCACGACGGCCAGCATGGTCTGGATGAACCCGGCCACGGCGATCTGCGAGCCGGCAGACTTGAAGACGATGACCCCGGCGAACGCCGCGGCCAGGACCAGTGCGGCGGCGATCGACACGCGCCGCTCATAGCGCTCAGCGACCGTGAAGAGCGCCACCAGCGCCCCGAGACTCTCGTTGACGACCTGTCCCTGAACCAGGTTGGCGTGCAGGACGGTCGCCGTGAGCGTGACCGCCAGGACCGGGATCGGCCATCGGCGGCGGACGATGAGTGGCATCGTCTCGAGCAGCATGAGCGTGACGCTGAGTGGATCGCTCTGGCCCGCTGCGGTGGCGCCGCTGGCGACCGTGAGCAACGAAAGGGCCGACAGTCCCAGGGCGATCGTCGCGTCGACGAGCCAGGGAACAAGGTTCCGCCGCGTGCGCACGCCGCTGGTCACGCTCGATAGCGTAGAGGCGGGAGCCTGCGCCGACATCATGCTTCGGGTGACATTCACCACGACCAGGGGATGAGCCGCGGCACCACCGGGCGCCGCGGGGCGACGATATCGCGGAAGGCCGACCCGTAACGTTCCGAGCCGGCCTGCGGCGATGCTTTGGTCGCGTCGCGCGACGCGAGCGGAGTAGACCGTCACGGACAGGTGAGCGCTGGATTCCAGTCCACGAACATGCCAGGCGGGTCGTGGGCCCAGACCCAGAAGCGCTGGATGTAGAAGCCCACGGCCGGGACCAGGATGTGCATCTGGATCCCGAGCACGCTCGGTGGCGAGGACACGCCGGGCGGGTTCGAGTTGGCGCCCGGGACGACGTATTCCACCGCGACGAGCTTCAGACCACCGTCGGTCCTCCTCGCGCATTCCCGGGGGCCGCCGCCATCTGATCTCGAGCGGCAACCAGCTGGAAGCGTCCGCACCGCGACCCGAGGGTTCATCGTCGCCCTTCAGCTTCGAGCGCGCTCGTTTCGCGCGGCCGCTTCCGCGACCTTCGTGACCCGTGCCGCGCGCGTCTCCGGGCGCTGCGCGAGTGCGACCCAGCCAAGCTGCATCTTGCGAGCCGACGGCGCGAACGCCGCGAAGTTCACGGCAGCCGGCGGGTGCGCCTCGAGCGCCGCCGCCAGGTCCTCCGGGACCTCCAGCCGCTCGACGCTGTCGTAGACCTCCCACGACCCGTTCGCCTTCGCCTGCTCGATGGCGGCGAGCCCGGCCGGAGCCATCCGCCCCTCGGCGATCAGTCGCTCGACGCGGGCCTTGTTGGTCGCGGCCCACGGGCTGCGCTTCTTTCGCCGCGCGAAGTAGAGCTTGCTGAGCTCGTCGTCCACGTAGCCGCCCGTGCTGTCAATCCAGCCGAAACAGAGCGCCTCCTGGACCGCGGCCTCGTAGTCGAGCCCGACCCGGCCGGAGCTCGCCCGCCACGTCACGAGCCAGGCGCCGGCCGTGGTCGCGTGGTTGGCCTCGAGCCAGGCCCGCCACGTGGCGCGATCGTCGGCCCGGACCTGCGGCGCGTCGTCGAGTGCAGACACGCCCGCAGTCTAGGTGCCGGCGCAGGTCACGTTCCCGGCAACAGCCCCAGCGCGCGTGCGACCGTACTCGGGCTCCAGCCGGAGCGAGTCACGGGACCGCCGAAGAAGGCGTGGTGGCGGATGAGGTGCGCCGACAGCTCGTAGCCGGACAGTCGGCCAGCCGGACCCGTGATCGTGAACCGGTTCGCCGTCGCGCGCCCGCCGAGACCGACCGGGCAGGGTTCGAACTCGTCGGGGGCCCACGGGCAGATCAGGAAGCCGCGCTCGCGCTCGGCAAGAAGGTCTCGCTGTGGGTCAACAAGCACTACTTCAGAGCGGTCGACTGACCGTTCCATGGGCCGCGATTCGAGAAGCCCCGGTCTCGAGACGAGACCGGGGCTCCGTTCATGGCGCCGTGACGGCGCCGTTCGATCGGATCAGCTCGACGGCTGATGGGTCCCCTGGCGGGTGGCCTCGGCGCCGCCGACGAAGATCGCCGGCACGAGCGCGGCCAGTGAGACGAGCCGCGGGGCACCGGCCAGCGTCAAGCCGGCCGCGAGGCCGATCGACACGCCGGCGATCAGGCGCAGCGTTGTGGCTGGCATCGCCTGCAGCGAAGTCGTGGTCCGCTGGGCACCGACCCGGGTTCGCTCGACGGCGGCCGGCATCTGCTCGGCGACCTGCTCGACGCCGCTGCGAGCGGCCTCCAGCACGTCGGGCACGCGATCGATCGCGTCGCCCACGGCCAGGCGGATCTGGCTGACCGATGAGCGGCTCTGCTCGACCATCTCCGAGCCGGCGTCGTCGACGCGATCGGTCAGGTCGGTGGCCGTTTCGACGGCCGAGTCCTTGGCTTCAGTGATCGTCATGCGATCTCCTTCTAATGGATTGGAGGAACCGGCTTCGTCTCGACCGGTGGGGTACGGAAGCGCGAGACCGCGACGATCGCTGTCCCGTATGCGAAGGGCTGGTTGAACTGGTGGACGACGGGGTGTGCTGGGACCGAGCTCACCAGGCGCCTGGAGTCGAGCACCGTGGCGGGGCGGCTCTGCCCCAGGAATGGGTCGTCGCCGACGTCAGGCACGGGCCGGCTCGCGGCGGAAGATGCCGATCGCGGCGATGACCAGGAGCTCGACGACCGTCCAGCCGATGAGCGCGACGATCGCGGCGATGTCGAGCATCGAGCCGCCGGCGGTCAGCGCGTTCGTATGCAGGATGCCTTCGAACGGCACGACGAAGACCTGGCTGATGTCCATGACCGCGGAGACCAGGACGTTCGACTCGCGGGCGTCAAGCAGCAGGAACACGATCCGCAGCAGGATGACGGCCTGCACGATGCCAAAGATGAAGATCACGACGCGACGTGCGGTCTCGTCACGGGTCGGCGCCGTCGTGCTGGTCAAGGTGGTTCGTTCTTCGATGGCCATGGGGTCGTCTCCAGTCGAGTGAGGTGCGGGCCGACGCTCGCCCCGCACTCAGGCTGCGGGTTGATCAGCGTCAGATGCCGACGCTCTTGCCTCGGCCCGAGCCCAGGCGCTGGGCAACGAAGACCACGATGACGGCACCGAAGACGGCGACGACGAGGCTCTGGAGGTTGAGGCCGGTGACATCGGCGACATGGAGCACGGTGCCGGCGATGAAGCCGCCGACGACGGCGCCGACGATGCCGAGCACGACCATCATCACGAGGCCCTCACGCGATGCCCATGATCTGGTTGGCGATGAAACCGGCGATCGCACCGAGCACGATCCAGGCGATGATTCCCATATGGGGTGCAGTCCTTCCGAGGTGTCGCAGACCACACCGCCGACCTGGCAATCATTTCTGTGAGACCGTCACCATCGTATGGTATATTGTAGACGATGTCAATGGAACGAGCAGGGCCCTTGGCCACGGCACTCACCCCGACGTCGTACCTCGTCCTCGGCCTGTTGGCCCGGGAGGGCCCATCGACGCCGTACGAGCTGAAGCGCCATGTCGCGGCGACGATCGGCCACTTCTGGTCCTTCCCGCATGCGCTCCTGTACAAGGAGCCCGCCCGGCTGGTCGGCCTCGGGCTGTTGACCGAGGAGCGCGAGCTCGACGGGCGGCGGCGGCGGTTGTTCACCATCACGCCCGCCGGCCGGCAGGCCCTCCGACAGTGGCTCAGCCACCCGGCACGGCACCCGACCGAGCTGCGCGACCTCGCACTGCTCCAGCTGTTCTTCGCCGACCTCGAGTCGACCGCCGCCACGCTCGCCATCGCCGAGGAGCAGCTGGCGCTGCACCAGCGACAGCTGGCGGGTTACGAGGCCGACCAGCAGCTCGAAGGGCGGCTCGACGGTGGGCAGGGCATCAGCCGCACCGTGCAGCACTGGCGCGGGGTCACGCTCAGGATCGGGCTGCTCTACGAACGCGCCGCCGTCGAATTCTGGGGCGAGGTCGCGGCCGGCGTCCGATCCGGCGGCGACGCGACCGTTGGCATCACCGCACGAGACGCCGCGGCGCTTACCTGATCGCGCTGGCCTTCGCCAAGTCGAGATTGGTCGCCGGATCCTAGAGCTCGATGCCCTCGCCGAACCGGCTGCGGTAGTCGACCGGGATCAACGGCTTCTCGGCACGGGCCTTGATCTGCTGGACCGACCAGGTGTTGCCGTCCGGGTCGCTGAACCCGAAGAACGTGCCGCCGTCGCGCTCGTCGAAGACCGTGATCTCGCTGCACTCGACGCCGCGATCGGTCAGTTCCTGCCGCGCGACCGCCGCATCCGCGACCACCAGCTGGAGGCCGCGCATCGAGCCGGGCGCCATCTCGCTCTGCGATGGCAGGTCGCCGATGACGATCGAGCAACCCGATCCGCGCGGCGTCAGCTGCACGACGTGCATGAACTCGTTCGTCGTGTCGTGGTCGAGCTCGAAGCCGACCTTGTCGCGGTAGAAGGCGACCGCGGCGTCGATGTCGCTGACGGGCAGGATGACGACTTCGAGGGTCCAGTCCATTGCGTCCGTCCTTTCGAGGATCGAGCGGATCGGGTCACAGCGTAGCGGGCCCGTCCGCTAGCGGCGTGAGCGAACCCTCAGCGCCGCGCCGCCGGCCACGACCAGGATCGAGACGAGGATCAGCCCCACGCCGGCAAGGACGCCCACAGGCGCCGCCTCGCCGGTCGGCACTTCCGGTGTCGAGGCGGCCGGATCCTCGAGGAAGGTTGCGGTCGCGATCGGCTCCGCTCGGGCGACCAGCAGGTCGGGGGCCGAGGCCGACGCCGACGCCGACGCGGACGGGGTCGCGGAAGCGGCGTCGTAGGGACTCGCCACTGGAGTCGCCGCCGGTTCGGGCGTTGCCTTCGGCGTCGGCCGCGGCGTCGGTCTTGCGGTCGGCTTCGGTGCCGCCGCCGTGGTCGTCTCCTTCGCGACGGGCTGGACTGACACCCACAGCCCTTCCCAGGCCATCCGGACCCCGGCGTAGTGCCATGGCGTGAAGAAGCCCTTGAGCTGGGCCGGCGTGAGCTTCGTGTCCGGCCGCATGTCGTAGCCGTAGCTCCGGCTCTGGAGACCCCACAATGGTCCGACCACGCGCACGCTGGTGACCGAGAACCCGGTCGTGACGGCCGGGTCGGCGGTGGCGGTGAAGCCGGTGATGACCCAGGCGTGGTTGCCGTGCGACACGGTGATCGCGACCGGCAGGTTCGTCTTGCGCAGATTCGTGACCGCCGAGCGGAGCGCCGAGTCGAAGCTGCTGCTCTGGTAGAGCTGGTACCGGCCGTCCACGAAATGCCGCAGCCCGGCCGTCCAGCCCCCCGGATCGGTGCCGTCGGACACGGGGATAGCGTACCGGTCATGCGCTCGCATGTAGTCGAAGTAGCGGCTCTGGCTCGACCGCGAATGGTCGGTCGCGCCATCGGCGATGTTGCGGATGATCTGCACGTCCGCGGCGGTGCACCACAGCCACGTCTTCTGGGTCGTGAACACGCCCGAGCGATACAGGTCGATACCGCCGGTCCAGCGCGACAGCGCCGCGGCGTCCGTGCCGGGAACGACCAGCCGGGCCGCGACGAGCACGACGGCGAGCGCCGTGGCGAGCACGAACCGAACAGTCGACCGGCTTCGGACAGGGCCAGGCATGAAGGCTAGTCCGAACGATCCGATGGCCACGTCCCCATCACCTGGCGGAGGATCGCGAACTCGCCGAGATGGTATGCGTTGTGGTCGCCGACGATCCGGATCTCGCGCAGGATCGTGTGCCCCGGCGTGTTCGGGATCGTGGCGAAGAGGTCAGTCGTCGGGTCGGCCACGATCGCGCGAAGCGCCGCCAGGTCCGCCCGGAACGCCTCGATCGTCGCGGCGAACTGCCCCGGGGTCGCGATCGCATCGCGCGCCGGCCAATAGTCGGCCGGCCAATCCATCTCGACATAGCCGCGGTTCACGATGTAGTCGAGGATGTCGGCCTGGGTGAGCCGGATGTGCTCGAGCAGGTGCCATGGCGTGTACTCGACGTTCGGCGGCCGGCGGTTGATCGCCTCGGCGGGGAAGTCGGCTACGGCGGCGTCGAAGGGCATTCGCGCGCCGACGCCGTCGAGCAGGGTGGTCAACTGGTCGCGCAGCGCGTCCGTGTCGGTGCGGATGTCGATATCGGGCATCGGGTCCCTCGGCTGGCTGGGCTGTCGGCCCAATCGTGCGCCATCGGCGCCAACCCGTCCCGCAGGGGAGGCACATGGGTACCGAATAGAACGGATGTTCTACACTCTGCCCTGTACGAGCGGCTGTACGCGGGCCGCGCCTACGTGACCAGGGACGTCGTCGAGCCGGTGCGGCGCCAGGTCCGCGAGCTCGCCCGGACCCACGGCGTCGCCGACCGCCGCCGGCACCCGCTGCGGCCGACGGCCGGGGATGTCGTCGCGGGCGAGCAACTCTCGATGGCGGGGTTGTTGGGCGAGGGGTCGGCGACGGGGCCGGCCTGACGGACGGCCCGGTCTCGCTGGCGAGACGCCTCGGTACACTCGATCGATGGAGATCCGCCGCATCGGCCTCGAAGCGTGGGAGGCGCTTCGAGAACTGCGCCTGCGCGCCCTCGCCGGCGATCCGGATGCATTCGGCATGACGCTCGAGGCGGCATCAGCCCAATCGGATGCGGGTTGGCGCGAATGGATCGGCTCGCCGGAACGAGGCTTCTTCGTGGCGGTGGCGGACGACGGCCGGTTCGTCGGGATGGCGGTGGGTGCGCCCATTGCGGAACAGGAGACGACGGCCGGTCTTTTCGGCATGTGGGTGGTACCGGATGCGCGCCGGCATGGGGTCGGTGCCGCATTGATCGAAGCGGTCGAGGGCTGGGCGCGGCATGTAGGCCACGGCTCGATCCGCCTCGGGGTCACGTTGACGAACCCGTCAGCCATCCGGTTCTACGAGCGGATGGGCTATGCCGACATCGGCGAGCGGCATCCCCTTCGCGACGGCAGCGATCTGACGATCCAGGTCATGGGCAAGGCGCTGTAACCCAGACGACCGCGCGCGACCGGACGAGACATCGGTCGGCGCGGTCCGAGTGGTCCTATCTCTTCGGCCGGTTGAGCGGCAGACCGGTCTCGCCGACGTAGACCTTGAAGATCTTCCAGGCGGCCGGGTTGTCGGCGGGTTCCAGATCGCCGTTCGTGACCAGCAGCGACTTCCCGCTGAAGGCGAGTCCCCACGGCGAGTGGAAGAGCGGGCTCGAGATGCGCAGCATCTCGTTGCCCGCGGGGTCCAGGACCGCGATCTGGTTCGGGCCGATCAGGCTGACGTACAGGTTGCCGGACTTCGCGAACGCGAGGTCCGTCGCCTGCGGCGGCGCGGCGGCCGCTGGGTCGAACGGGAAGGCGTGCACGAGCTCGAGGTCTGCCGCCGTCGGATGGTCGACCAGCCGGACACGATAGATCAACGAAGCCAGGGGATGATCGAGCGACACCGTGATCGACACATAGAGCCACCGACCCGTCGGGTCGATGCGGCCGCCGAGCGGTCCGCCGGCGAACCCGAAGAAGCCCGTCAGCCGCGGATCGGTGAACCAGATGGACGCGATCCCATCAGGACCGACCCGCCAGATCCGCGGCTTGTCGTCTGGAACGTAGAGATTGCCTGCCTTGTCGAACACGAGATCGTTCCACATCGACAGCATCCAGTCACCGGCCAACCCGGATGACGCCGGGACCTGCGAGAAAAGCTCGGGCTCGGCGGCGTGCTTACCGGTGCCGAGACGCAGGATCCGGCCGTTCATGTCTGCCACGTACAGCTTGTGGGATCGCAGCGCCGCCAAATCGACACACGACGAACCGTTGCCTGCGGGAACCACATAGGACTATCGGGTCTTGTATGCCCGGGACTATCGGCTAAGGTGGCGACATGTCCCGCAACTTGGTACTCGCACTCGGCACGCTCCTGTGGGTGAGCTTCGCGATCGACGCGATACTCCATCTGATCTCGGGCAACTGGATCGTCCCAGCGTTGGCCATCGTCCTGACGACGACCGGGGTCGTGGCGTATCACGCTCGGGAGAGAGCCCAGCGGATCTCCAGGGCGCGGCAGGTCGATCGCGGCCTCTAGCGCACGCCCCCTGGTCTTGCGTCGCGGGGCGAGCTGACAACGACCAGCGCTCCGGCCGCAAGCGCTCCCCTCCCCGTTCGACGGGTGTCCCACGAAAGCCCTTTCGACCGTACCATCGGCGGACCGATGAGTGATCGGGGGTGGCGACGTTACACCTCCTGATCGGCCATCCCGACCGATCACGGACAGAGGAGGCTCCAACCATGGACTACACGCTCGAACTGATGGTCGTCCCCGTCAGCGACGTCGACCGGGCCAAGGCGTTCTATGTCGACCAGCTGGGCTTCGACCTGGAGGTCGACACGACGATGGGTCCGGAGTTCCGCGTCGTGCAGCTGACGCCGAAGGGTTCGGCCTGCTCGATCGCCATCGGGACCGGCATCAGCGAGATGGCGCCGGGCACGCTGCACGGCCTGCACCTGTGCGTCGACGACATCGAGGCCGCCCGAGCCGAACTGGTCGGGCGCGGCGTCGACGCCAGCGAGCCGTTCCACTTCGGCGAAGGCGGCCAGACGCCCGGGCTCGACCCGGAGCGACGCAGTTACGCGACCTTCGTGACCCTGCACGATCCCGACGGCAACACCTGGCTCATCCAGGAAGTGAAGCGCGACTGGGTCCTCAGGCAGGTCAAGCGCGACGAGGTCGCCGCGTGACCGATCAGGCGGTCGCCGGGCTCGCCGGTGGGGAGTCCGCGTTCGCGGCCCTCACCGAGCGATACCGGCGCGAGCTGCACGTCCATTGCTACCGGATGCTGGCCTCGTTCGACGAGGCCGAGGACGCCGTCCAGGAGACGTTCCTGCGGGCGTGGCGAGCGCGCGAGTCGTTCGATGGCAGCGCGATGGTGCGCGCCTGGCTGTACAGGATCGCGACGAATGTCTGCCTCGACGCGCTCCGGCGCAGCGCGCGCCGGCTGACCTCAATGCACACGTTCGCCGAGGTGCCGTGGATCACGCCCTACCCGGATCGCCTGCTCGACGAGGTCGCACCGAGCGACGAGGAGCCGGAGGCCGTGGTGGTGACCCGCGAGACGATCGAGATCGCGTTCCTCGCCGCGCTCCAGGTCCTGCCGCCGCGCCAGCGCGCGACGCTCATCGCGCGCGACGTCCTCGGCTGGCCAGCGACCGAGACGGCGTCCGCGCTCGACACCAGCGTGCCCGCCGTGAACAGCGCCCTGCAGCGGGCGCGCGCGACGATGGGGGCGCACCTCCCCGCGCGACGGTCGGAGTGGTCGGCGGGCGAACCGAGCGACGAGGAACGGAGGCTGCTTGCGAACTTCATCGACGCGCACGAGCGGGGCGATGCCGCGCTCGCGGTGTCGATCGCCGCGCAGGACCTGCGGATCACGATGCCGCCGTACCCGATGCTGTTCGAGGGCCTCGAGACCATCGCGCCGCTGCTGGAGCGCGCCATGTCCGACGGCGACTGGCGCTTGCTGCCCACCGTGGCCAACCGGATGCCGACGGCCGCGAGCTATCTCCGCGCACCGGGCGACACGATCCATCGCCCGTTCAAGTTCGATGTCCTGCGGGTCGTGGACGGTCGGATCGCCGAGATCACCACGTTCGGGCCGGAGCTCTTCCCGCAGTTCGGCCTGCCGGCCACGCTCTGAGCGCGGACGGCATTCAGGGGACGGGACGCGCCCAGCGGCGCCGGGGAGGTGCGGGCATGGAGACGGTGGCGGTCATCCTCAACGTCAGGCATGAGAGCGTCGACCAGTTCGAGGCCGGGTTCCGCGAGCGCGAGCTGCCGGTGTGGCAGGACCTCGCCGGTCGCGGCGAGCTCGTCGCGGCGACGCTGAACCGGCTGGACATCTCGTCGCGACCGGTCGACGGGGCACGACAGTACATGGTGGTGGCGATCTTCGCGACGGGCGAGGGCCATCACGCCCACGACGAACACCCCGGGTTCCAGGCGTGGAACGCGATCGCCGACACGTACCAGATCGGTGACGCGATGGCGTTTGGCGGCGAGACGGTGGTCCGCCTCGGGCTGGAGACCGGGTCGAACTAGCTCACCCGCGCGGCTTCGAGCTCCACGTCCGATCGGGCCGGTCAGCCCGCGTCCACGAAGAACCGAAGGAGCACCCGGGCGAGGACGTCCGATGCCGGGCCGTGGCTCTGCCCCTCCAACGTCGCTGCCGACGCGTTCGGCAGAACCTCCGTCAGGGCACTCGCGCCGTGGCGGATCCACGGCGGGCTTGCGCCACCGTCGAGGACCAGGATCGGTGTCACGAGCGACGCCCATCTCACGAGCGGGGCCGGGCTGCCGGTCATCAGGCCGTCCATGATCCGAGCGTCGTACGGGATCGTGTGGGCCATCGCCTCCATCGGCGGCCAGCCGGGCGACTCCCTCGCCTGATCGATGACCGGTGGCGGGACGAGCGGTCCCGTAGTCAGGAAGTACGAGACGGCCTCGCCGCGTCGGCCGGCCGCGACCAGCTCGTCGAGGTGCGACACGTAGTCATCGGGGATCGGCGGGCGGGTGTCGTCGACCGAGAGCGGTGGCTCGTAGAGGGCAAGCCTCGAGATCGGCACGCCGGCCTCGGCCGCCCGTAATGCAAGCACCGCGCCCGAGGAATGGCCGAACACGAACGAGGAGCCGCCGGCCGCGTCGACCAGCGCGGCGAGGTCCTCGATCTCGCGCTCGACCGCGTACGGCGGTGTGTCCGTGCTGCCGCCGCGCCCGCGGCGGTCGAAGGCGATGACCGTCAGCTTGTCGGCCAGGTGCGAGGCGAGGTCGGGAACGGCCCCGCGGTCGGACAGCGCGCCGCCGACGACGATGAGCGACGGCCCGCGCCCGCTCCGATCGAATGCGATGGTCGTCCCGTCCCGGGATCGAACGGTTTCCACCTGCGTACCGTACCGGTCGCGAGCGCGGGCCGCGGTGCGTTCGCGCTATGCAGCGGAACGAACCGCTGCGAGCGACTCATCACCGACAGGATGTTCCCGGCCGGGTCACGGAACCACGCGATCGACGGGCCGTTACCCCGGGCGATGCCCTTGGCATCGGTCTTGATCGAGTCGGTGTCGTAGCGCTCGAACCGCACGCCGGCCGCGGTCGGCTCGTCCACCGCCTGGTCGACGTGGTCGACGGGGAAGTCGAGGACCGCGAAGACGGCCGGCTTGTGGTCCGGCTTGGGATACACGACGATCGGCCGGCCGTCCTTGGCGTGGATCTCGATGAGTCCCGGCCGGCCGCCACCAGCCCGTGCCCGAAACTGGACCGACGGCAGGCGGCCCGGCTAGGGTGTCGCGATGGACGCGCGACCGTTCGGTCGGACCGGCATCGACCTCCCGGTGGTCGGCCTCGGCACCTGGCGGGTGTTCGACCTGCAGCCGGCTTCCCAGCCCACTGCCGACGCCGTGGTGGCGACCGCGCTCGACGCCGGCGCGACGGTGGTCGACAGCTCGCCGATGTACGGCCGTGCGGAGGCCGTCCTGTCGGCCGCGCTCGGCGAGCGGCGGCGGGACGCGTTCGTCGCGACAAAGGTCTGGACGAGCTCGGTCGCCGACGGCCGTCGGCATTTCACACGCCAGCTCGGGTGGTACGCCGGGCGCGTCGACCTGCTCCAGGTCCACAACCTCGTCGCGTGGCGCGAGCACCTTGAATGGATGGAGCGCGAGCGGGGCGTCGGCAACGTCCGCTGGCTCGGTGCGACGACATTCCAGCCGTCCACATTCGACGTCCTTGAGCGGGTCATGCGCACGGGCCGCATCCATGCCATCCAGGTGCCGCTCAACCCACGCGAGCACGATGCCGAGGCACGAATCATCCCGCTGGCCGCGGACCTTGGGATCGGGGTCATCGCGATGCGACCGTTCGCGGAGGGCGGGCTCCTGCGCCGGCCGTTCCCGGCGGAGCTGGAGCAGGCGGGCCTGACCGGCTGGCCGGAGGCGCTCCTGCGCTGGACGCTCGCGGATCCGCGCGTCACCGTCGTCATCCCCGCGACCGCGCGACCGGACCACGTCGAAGCGAACGTCCGGGCTGCCTCGCTGCCTCCGCTGGATCCGGCGGTCCGCGACCACATCGGCCGGCTGGCGGGCGGCGCCTGAGGACCTGCCCGGAAAGCGTGAAGCCGAAGAACGGCACCAACACGAAGGAGGCGTACGGATGAGGCTCGGATTGATCGCGCCGCAGGGCTGGGTCGGCGAATACGACGGATGGGACTCGCTTGACGCCTGGCGGCGAACCGTCCACGTCGTGCGCCACGGGGAACGTCTCGGGTTCGAGTCTGTCTGGCTGTTCGACCATTTCCACACGGTCCCGCGACCGACCGACGAGATCACCTTCGAGTCGTTCACCTCGCTCGCGGCCCTGGCGGCGCTGACCGACCGCGTCCGACTCGGCCACATCGTCATCTGCACCGCGTTCCGCAACCCGGCGCTGACGGCCAAGATGATCTCGACGATGGATTCGATCAGCGGCGGCCGGATGGAGCTCGGGATCGGCGCCGGCTGGAAGCGCGACGAGTGGCTCGCCTATGGCTACGGCTTCCCGGAGACGGCGGAGCGGCTGGCGCGGCTGGGCGACGATCTCGGGGTCATCGCGGCGATGCTGGCCGGTGACAGGCACCAGCACGCGACGTACGAGGGCCGCCTCGCCGGGGTCCGTGACGCGATCAACGTCCCCAAGCCGATCCAGCAGCCACGCGTCCCGATCATGGTCGGCGGCAACGGGCCGAACGTGACCTGGCGCCTGGCCGCCCGCCACGCCGACGAGCTGAATCTCGACGGCATGACCCCGGCCGAGGTGACGGACGCGCTGCCGACCATCGCCAGCCGGTGCGAGGAGATCGACCGCGACCCGGCCAGCCTGGCCGTGTCGGTCCACGTCTGGTCCGAGCAGTTCACGGTGGGTGGGGCGGCGCGGATCGATCTCCTCGCCGGCTATCGCGAAGCGGGCGTCAGCCGGGTGATGGGTCTCGACCGCGCGACCGCGCGGACCGACGACGCGCTCGAAGCGCTGGCCGAGGACGCGCGGGCGGCCGGCGTCGAGCTCGCCTGACGGCTGGGTCGCCGGCGTCCGGAACGCTCGTTCAGCCCGCGACCTCCTGCGGCACCGCTGCCGGAGCGATGTCGCCGAAGCGGGTGGCCAACCCGTGCTCGCCGACCGCGGCCGTGTCCTCGGCGGCCGTCAGCCCGGGTCCTGCCCGGTCGCCGACGTAGGTACGGCCCACTGCTAGCCCGACTAGGCCTCTCGCGCCGGGGCGGGCGGGGGCCGTAGGCTGGTGCCATCGGTCAACGCCACCCCTGGCCGCGATCGATCGACAATGGCAAACCCGTCGCGAGGCGGGGACGCAAAGCCACGGGCCTCACGCAGGTAGCCGGGCTGCCGAAAAGGAGGTGGACCTTGGAGGTCCGGAACTACCCGCGTGCGCGGCTGATCGCGCATGCGGCCCTGACCCTCGGCGCGGTCGTCGCCGTGCTGCTCACGGCAGCAGCGAGCCTCTACCGCTGAGGGGACTCGCGGCCGCCGGACCACACGTGCGCATCCGGCGGCCGCACCTCATCCTCTCGGGATGGGCGCCTTCCGTGCCTCGAACCCGAGGCGACGTGCTTCACGAACCGTGAGCGGCTCGACGCGCCGCCAGGTGAACGCCGTCGCGATGGCGTCCCACACCGCGTCGAGCTCCCAGTACGAGCTGTGCGACCTCGGGAAGTCCTTGCCCGACTGGACGCGCAGGTCGACGACGCTGGCGAGCCCATCCGTCCGCCGGAACAGCGGCTCCGCGAGGAACGACAGGAAGTCGCGCGTGTCGTAGATGTTCAGCCATGGGACCGGCAGGTGCGGCGGGTCCGCCTCGTCGTACGGCATCGACGGGATCGCATCGAACGTGTACAGCAACGGCGCCTGCGACCCGACCGTGACGCACGCCTCCACCGGCGCGTCCGGCCAGATCGCGAGGAGATCGACCAACGCGATCCCGCCGAGGCTCAGTCCGACCGGGAGCACCGGCCGGCCACGGGCGGCCCTCGCCGCCGCGGTCAGCTCCGCGGTCAGGATCCGCTGGATCGACGCCCGGTGCGTCCCGTAGCCGATGACATCGGCGAGCATCTGGGCGCCGAGCGTGTCGATGAGCGCCTCGCGGCGATCCTCGAAGTAGTTCGTCGCGATCTTCATCACGACGTCCCTGCGCAGGCCCGCCCTCAGGACCGGGACCGGCATCGGCGACGGACGACCCCGACGGTGGATCGCCTTCTGCCATGCCCCGAGCCGCAGGTCCGACCGGCGGCGCCACTCCGGGGCGACGACCGTGACATCCCAGCCTCGCGCGCGCACCTGGTCCTCGATCCGGGCCAGGTTCTCGACGAGGCCCTCGGACGTCTCATTGGCGCCGTGGACGAAGAACAGGACGCCGCTCGGGCGGGGCGCCGTCGTCGGTCGTGGCATGCGCCGACCATACACGCCGGCCGCGCCCGGGACCCGTCGCTCCTCACGGGACGGCCGCGATGGCCATCATCCGCCCGCTAGCATCTGTGGCATGCCACCCGCACCGGTCCGGCGCACGGACGCCGCCGCCGTCCTGGCCTGCGCCGCGTTGCTGCTCGACGGCTGGGCGGGCCTGCTCGTGCCCTCGCTCATCCGCTCCATCGAGCCTGCGTTCGGCCAGACCGACGCCGGGATCGGCGTCTACTTCTTCGTCGACGCGCTCGCGTACGTCACCGGTTCCCTCGGCGGCGGCTACCTGACCGAGCGTCTCGGGCGGCGTGTGGTGCTGCCGCTCGCGGTCGTGCTCGTCGCGCTGGGCCTGGTGGGCATGGCCACCGTACCGACGTGGGGGCTCTTCCTCGCGACGGCGATCCCGTTCGGCCTCGGCGGCGGCGCCATCGACGGCGGGACCAACGGGCTGGTCCTCGACCTGTACCCGACCAGTCGCGGTCGGGCACTCAACCTGCTCCACCTGTTCTTCAGCCTCGGAGCGCTCGCCTCGCCGCTCGTCGTCGGGCGGCTGGTCGAGGCCGGCGTGCCGTGGCAGGGCGTGCTCCTCGGCACCGCGGCGGCCTCGTTGCCGGTGGCGGTCCTCCTCGCGCTGGCCGATCTGCCGTCGGGCCGGCACGCGCGACTCGACGGGCCCCGCGTCCGGGTCGGGCTCGCCTGGCCGATCATCGCGCTCGCGGTGGCCATCGCCTGTTACGTCGGCTCGGAAGTCGGTGTCTCGAACTGGCTTGTCCGGTTCCTCGAGTCGGCGACGCTCGGCCTGGCGACCTCGGCGCTCGCCCTGTTCTGGGGCTGCCTCGCACTCGGCCGGCTGGCCAGTGCGCGCTGGAGCGACCGCTTCGACCATGCCCGCTTCGCGGCGATCGCGGCGCTCGCCTCGGCCGCGGCGCTGGTTGCCGCGGCGATCGTGCCGTCGCTGCCCGCCTCGATCGTCCTGTTCGGTGCCGTCGGGTTCGCGTTCGGCCCGGTCTACCCGCTCATCATGGCCGTCGGTGGTGATCTGTACCCGACCCGCTCGGCCGCGGTCAGCGGGTTCCTGTCGGGGTTCGCCGTCATCGGCGCGATCCTCTATCCGCCGGTCATGGGCTTCGTCTCGGTCGGGATCGGGCTGGGGGCGGCGATGATCGGCGCAGCGGTGCTCGTGTTCGTGTGCGGGATCGTCCTCCTGCTCGTCGCTCGCACCAGGACGGAGGCGCTCGCCGCCATCGAGCGGTCAGCGGCCGGCGCCTGAGCGCCCCTTAGCCCGACCGCTCGGCCCGGTCGTAGACGACGACACGCCAGACGAACGTCCCGCGTTCGGCCCGCGCCTGGAGACCGTTCGCGGCCACGATCTCGTCGACCCGGGTCGTCGAGTGGACGTAGGCGCGATACGCCTTCCGCCGCAGCCGGTAGGAGAGGTTGATCAGGCCAATGACGAGGCGGGTGATGCGGCGGTCCCGCGGCAGGACGATGCCGTACACGGTCCTCGCCCGCGCCGAGGAGAGGCCGACGAGCGCCTCGGCGTCCGGGTAGCAGCAGATGACCCGGTCGAGGGTGACGATGTCGGCCGGCTCGATGGCATCGGCACGCCGCGTGAAGTCGCCCTCGATGAACTCGATGCGGTCGAGCAGGTTCGAACGGCGGGCTTCCTGCCGCGCCACGTCGAGGTAGGCGGGCGACCCGTCGACGAGCACCGCGTGCCCGGCGCCGGCGCGGAGCAGCTCCTGATCGATGATGCCGATCCCGCCGCCGACATCGAGGAGATCGGAGCCGGTGGCCCGATACGGTGCGAGGAGATCGAGGAGCATCCGCGTCGTCCGATCGGGACCCTTGCGGTGATACCGGTCGCGGTCCCGTTCGGCGGTGCGCCGGTCGAAGATCGACGAGAACCCGTCGCAGCCGCAGGCGTCCATCCGGATGGCCTACTCGGATCCGACGGCTGCGATGCCGGCATCCTGGAGGTCCTCGAGCAGGCGGGCGAGCTCGAGCGCGTTGGTCGATCCGTAGTTGGCGTAGCAGTTGTTGAACAGCACGTGCGTGTCCTTCGCCTGGGCCGCGATCTCGCGGACGCGCGGTGCCCAGTCGGCCAGCTCGCCCTCGTCGTACAGGTAGCGGAACCGTTCGACCGCCTGGATCCCGGTCGCCTCCCAGGTCGCGCTGCGCCGCCCGTGGAACCGGACGATCGCGAGGTCCGGCGACGGCGCGGCCACGACCGGCGGCACGCTCGACTTGAAGCCCTGCGGCCCGTCCACGACGACGAGCGGGATCGCCCGGTCGCCGAGGAAGCGGAGGGTGCGTTCGATGTTCTTCTCGTTGAACCAGCTCGCGCTCCGGAACTCGACGGCGCCGACCAGCCCGGCCGCGCGCAACCGACCGGTCGCCTCCTCGATCGTGTCGCGGTTCTCCGAACTCGTGAAGAACCAGCGCGGATACTGCAGCAGGATCGACCCGAGCTGGCCGGCCTCGGCGAGCGGTTCGAGCAAGTCGGCGAAGCGCGCCCACACCTCGTCGCGAAGCTCGTCGGGCAGGTCCCTGGCGTAGATCCGGGCCTTCGCGGCGATCTCCGGGGGGAGCGCCTCGCGGAGATCCCTGGGCAGCCGCTTGACCTCCGTCGGCTGGCCGGTCATGAGCGCGTGCGCCTTGATGTCGAAGGTGAAGTCGGGCGGCGTCCGCTCGACCCACAGCTCCGCCGTCCGCCTGGCCGGCAGCGCGTAATACGTGGCGTCGACCTCGACGATCGGGAACCGGCTGGCGTAGTAGGCCAGGCGCTCCTCGGCGGTGTCCGCCCCGTCGGGATAGAAGACGCCCCTGGCCGTCATCGTCGGGTCCGTCCACGACGCGGTCCCGACCCGGATCAGGCCCCCGGACGGCGTCGCGATCGGGTCGGCGGCCACGTCCCCGGGGAGCGCCTCGGCGCGGCGGGCGGCTCCGTCAACGCCGGGGTCATGGGTCGGATCGAGGTCGGGCGCGGGCGTCGGCTTGAACGCGGCCGCGCCCGTGCGGGCGGGTGTCACGTGACTAAGCCTACCCGCGGTCGCGCGCGACGGTCATCCCCCGGCGCCGCGCCCGAGGCGGCCGTCAGGCCGGGACCGCGGCCGTGATCGTCGACTTCGATGCCATGAGGTCCACGACCGACATGTTCGTCGTATAGGCCGCGCTCCCGATCGTCCCTGACGTCTCCATCCACACGGCGCGGCCACCCGCGTTGATGAGGTAGCCGTAGCGCGTGACGCCGATCGGGTAGCCCGGGCTGCCGGCCGACGAGGTCGCCTGGATGCGCGTGGCGGGGAGCCCCGAAACGGTCACGGGCTGGTTCGTGATGACGTTCCACGCGGTCGGGTTGGTCGCTGCGGCCAGGGCGGCCTCGTATGACGTTGCAGGATCGCCCTTGACCATGACCGCCGTCGTGAGCGTCGTCGGATCCGCGGGAACGGTGATCGGGGCAGGGTCAAAATAGCGGCAGGCGACGGTCGCCGGCTGGGTGACGGTGAACCAGGCCGCCGGGTAGACGATGGTCCCGGCCGACGTGCTCGGCGGGACGGTCAGCGTGCACGTCGCCGTCGGCGGCACGGAGGCGGGCGGCGCCACGGTCGGTGCCGGCGTGCCGCTCGCGACCGCGGTCGGCGCGGCCGTGGAGGTCGGGGTCGGGGTCGGGGCGGGTGTCGAGGTCGGCGTCGAGGTCGGGGTGGCGGTCGGGGTTGCGCTCGGGGTCGGCGTGGCGGTCGCCGTCGCCCTGGGCGTCGCCGACGGGGCCACGCTGGCGCTCGGGCTCGGCGACGGCTCGAGCGCCGAGGGCCGGATCAGCGCGACGAGCAGGCTGCCCTTGATGTCGGTCAGATTGAGCTGGTTACCACGGTTCTCGACCCGGCCGACGCCTTGCAGTGCGGCGAGGAAGGCGGTCTCCTGGGTCATCACGTCGTCGGGACAGGCGATCCGGGTCGACGCCAGCGGCCCGATGGCGGCCACCGAACCGTTCGTGGTGTATGGCCCCTGGTACGTGTTGCAGCCGGCCGAGCCGGCGACCTTGTTCAGTCGGAACACGGCGGTCAGCTCCGTGCCGGGGAGCGGGGCAGACTGGGTATTGGGTACCGAGGCATACGACCCGACGACCCAGGACCCGAGGAGCGGGTTCGCCGGAGCGGCATCGAACACCAGCAGGATGGCGAGGTCCGGCCCGCGGATCGTGAGCGAGTCGAAGCGGATGCTGTAGAAGCGGCTCTGCTGGAGGAGGGACAGGTAGGTCGTCTGGAACGCGTCGGCCGCCTCGCCGCACGACATCATCGTCAATGCCGATGGCCCGACGAGAAGCATGCGCCCGGCGGACCGGTAGACGGCGTCGAAGTCGTTGCAGCCCGCGTACCCGCGGACGCGCTGCGACCGGAAATCGGCGTCGGCGTACTGGTCGTCGGCGACGAGCGTGAGTGCCCCGGAGACGCTGTACGAGCGCAGCACCCAGGTCGTCGCCTGGAGCTCGCCACCCGAGCCGTCGGCCGTCTCATCGGCAGCCGCACCCGCCGAGCAGGCCGCCAGGGACAGGACGACCGCGAGGAGCGCGAGGGACCGGCCGATCTTCATCGCTGGACCGCGGCGGACTATTGGGACTTGCCGGCGACGTACAGCGCGAACAGCCGCAGCGTGTGCCCGAGGCCGGCCACGATGAGCGCAAGGAAGAGCGGGCCACCGATCGCCGCGGCCGAGATCGCGAACGCCTCGATGAAGTTGAACGCCGGCCGACCCGCCAGATCGATCCACCACAGGATCCCGGCGATGAAGGCGTACAGCACTGCAAGCCAGCCGACCCACACGAAGACGGTGGCGATGGTTGCGAGCCTCGCGGCGTCGCGCTGCAGGTCCACGGTGGGTTCCTCCGGCTCCAGGGGCGAGGTGGCCCGGATCGGCCGATGCCCGACGTGGCAGTCGTCCAGTGCCGATCCGTCGACCGAGTATGCCATCCGTGGGGCCGCTCTGCCGGCTCACCTCGTCCGAGCGCCGACCGCGCGTCGCGGACCGGCGACACACAGCGCCGCCGACCAGCCGTTCACGTGGTCGCGGACGTGGCGATCTCTCAGTCGACGTCGCCGCCCTGCCTTACCGACGCCGCCGAGGAGACGCGGCCGCCAACCGACGCCGGAGGGCTGGCTGGGGAACGGCCGTCGCGTCGAGGCGCCCGGCGCCCAGGAACCGGACGAACCGGGTCATGCCCAGGACGAGCGCCTCCCCGAACGCGCCGTCCCGCGCGAGCGACGGCTCGTCCAGCCACAGGCCGTTGATCACGAGCGTGCCGGTCGACCGGTCGAGCTTCGGATCGAACCGTCCCACCAGCCGGTCGCCCCACAGGATCGGCATCGTGTAGTAGCCGAACCTGCGCTGATCGGCCGGCTTGTACACCTCCCAGACATAGTCGAAGCCGAACAGCGGCTTTGCCCGTCCGCGCGCGCTGACCGGGTCGAGCGGTGAGAGGAACGTCGCCTCCTCGTCGGTCGTCGTCTCGAGCGGCGCCCAGCCGAACGGGACCCGGCCCGACTCGAGTTCTGCCAGGAGCCCCGCGTCGGCACCGAGCGCGACCTGGATCGCCCGCCAGCCCTCGACCCGGACCTCGATCAGGGAGCCGTCCGTCAGCCAGCGACTGCGCCAGTCGGCGAGCTCGGCGGCGCCCGCCTTGTGCCCGTATACGTACACGGAATTGATCCCGTTCAGCCGCGTCAGGCCCGCGGCGGCGACCGCCTTGCGCGCCAGGACGTCGTCCGCTTCGGCCTCGTCGACGACGTGCAGGGCCGCCGGAGGGGCGACCGCCTCGGTCAGGGCATAGACCCGTTCGAACCGGTCTCGGCGGATGACCATCGCCTCCCCGACCCGCCACAGGTAATGGAGGGCCAGGGCGCTGTCCTTGCGCCCGCGGTAGTGGTCGATCCGCGTGCGGTCGCTCATCTCGAACGAGCGGTTGCTGACCTCGCGCCCGGCACGCAACAAGGCGCGCATCTCCTCGATCGCATCGTGGTGGTCGCGTTCGACCTCGATCCAATGGGGCTGCTCGCGCTCGCGGCGCATGAGGACCCGAAAATACGGCAGCTCCTCCATCGGCCGGACGGCCAGCCAGCCGCCCCACTCGAAGAACTCGCGTCGCTCGTAGGTGAGAACCGCCCAGTCGTCGATGCCGTAGCCGACGACCCGGCTGTGGAGCATCAGGTCGTGCGCCCGCGCGACCACCACGAGTGGATCGAGCTGGAGGTCCTCCATCGCGCGCATGGCGGTCGCCGTGCCCTCGAGCCCTCGCCAGCGCCGGCCCGGCCACAGGCCCTGCCGGCCCATGACGTAGCGACGCGCGGTGACCGCCGAGATCTCGAGCGTCGCAGCCGCCCGTCAGGCGCCCGCGGTCACGTGCGAGCGAGCCGGCTCGAGCGCGACCAGGGTCCGGCCCACGGCCGCCGCCAGGGCATCGACGTCGGCCTCGGTGGCGATCGCGGCGATCGCGCCCATGCCCCGCGGGGCAAGGTAGAAGCCCTCGAGCAGCAGGCCGAGGAAGAGGGTCGGCCCGCTCGCCACACCGGTCGCGAAGGCCGTCACGCCGGTCCCCCGGAAGACCTGGAAGAGCGACCCGACGACCACGACGCGCGCATCGATCCCGTCGCGAGCGATCCCGCTCGCGATCGCGGCCCCCAGCCGTGCACCCAGCGCGTCGAGCCTCGCGTACGTCTCGGGCGTCAGTTCGCGGAGGGTCGCGAGGCCCGCCGCGGCGGCGACCGGGCTGCCGTTGAACGTCCCGCCGTGGCTCACGGCACCGGGCCGCCGGGCGTCGAAGATGGCCATCACGTCCGCGCGACCACCGAATGCCGCGAGCGGGTAGCCGCCGCCGATGATCTTGCCCAGCGTGGTCAGGTCGGGGACGACGCCGAAGCGTTCCTGTGCGCCACCGGGGGCGACCCGGAACGAGATGATCTCGTCGAAGATCAGCAGGGCGCCGTGCCGCTGGGTGTGGGCGCGCAGGGCCTGGAGGAAGCCCGGCTCCGGCGCCCGGACCCCGCCGGCACCCTGGACGGGCTCGATGATGATCGCGGCCAGGTCGCGTTCACGACCCCGCAGCGCGGCCTCGACCGCATCGGCGTCGCCCCACGGAAGCTCGACGACCAGTCCCGACATGACCTCGGGAACGCCGGCCGTCCCGGCCATCACGCCGTCGTGCGTGCCGTGGTACGAGCGCTCGAACTTGGCGATGAGCGGGCGGCCGGTGTATGCCCGCGCTGCCCGGATGGCGAACATCGTCGCCTCCGTGCCGGAGCTGGTGAAGCGCAGTCGCTCGACGGACGGGACACGGCGCCGGATCTCCTCGGCGAGCTCCACCTCGGTCTCGGTCGGCGCCGCGAAGGCCGACCCGCGACGGACCTGCGCCTCCACGGCCGCGACGACCGCGGGATGCGCGTGCCCGAGGATCAGCGAGGTGTAGTTGCCGAGGAAGTCGCGGTACATGTTGCCGTCCACGTCCCGGACCTGGAGCCCTGATCCGGCGGCGATGTACGGCGGGTACGGCGCCGTGTAGACGGTCGTTCGTGTCGACCCGCCGGGCAGCGACCCGGTGGCGCGCTCGAACAGCTCGCGTGACCGCGGCGTGCGGGCCAGATAGTCATCCATGAGCGGCATCGCGCGGACTCCTCCGTCGTTACCGGCAGTGTACGAGCCGGGGGCTATGCAGATCGGATGCACTGCCGTACCATGTGATAGGTAAGGGCCATGGAATCGTCCGTGGCCAGGAACTTAGCTCGACGCACATTCTCGGACTCCTCTCACGACTGACGCGAGAACCCGAACGGATCGCGTTGGCTATCGAGAGGAGTTTTCGTTTTCGTGTACAACGACAAGAATCTGACCTGCGCGGACTGTGGACAGGAATTCGTGTTCACCGCGTCCGAGCAGGATTTCTACTCACAGCGTGGCTTCACCGAGCCTCGCCGCTGCCCGTCCTGTCGCGCCAGCCGCAAGGCTGCCCGCAACGCGGACGGTGGTGGTAGCTCGTACAGCTCCGGCGGCGGCTACAGCTCAGGCGGCGGCTATTCGAGCGGCGCCGGCAGCTACGGCGGCGGTGGTGGTGGCGGCGGATACGATCGCGGACCCCGCGAGATGTTCTCCGCGACATGCTCATCCTGCGGCAAGGAAGCCCAGGTCCCGTTCCGCCCGACCAGCGGCAAGCCGGTCTATTGCAGCGATTGTTTCCGCAGCCAGCGCGGCGGCTGAACTAGTCCTCTCGGTGCGGGCCGACCAACGGCCCGCCGAACCAGCGTGATCCGCGACCCGGGCCGTCAGTCGACCCGGGTCGTTCCATGTCCGGGACCATCCGATCCGGGTGCGCGGGACCTGCCTTAACCCGCTCTTCACAGCTGCCGGCCAACGTGTCTCGCATCGATCATTCCCCACAGGAGACCCGAGATGCGAAGCCGAAGCCCACGCGTGTTCCTGAGCGCGTCGCTCGCCCTGCTTGCCCTCACCCTCACCTTCGTCGTGCCGGCCGGCACGTTCGCCGCCACGACGACCTGTGACGAGGGTCGCTGGCCGGCACGTGTCCAGGGCCAGCCGACGACGTTCGCTGCCGGCGCCCGCGCCGGCGACTACGTGTGGCACGACGCGAATGGCTGGCACCTGCGGTTCACCCACCCGGGCACGACGCGGGTCATCTTCGCCGGTACGATCGTCTCGAATGCCGCGCTGTCGGTGAAGGGCTACCGACTCGAGGCCGGCGACAGCCTTTCGTTGAGCGCCGACCACAGGACCCTCACCTATCGCTTCGTGAACCACGGCCGGATCGACGGCCTCGACGTCCGGACCGCGTGCGCCAGCCGGCTCGGGTTCAAGGGCCGGATGGCCGGGGTGAAGCTGCCGGTCGGGCGGATCTGGGTCGGGCGAGCCGGGAACCATCCACTCCAGAACCCGTTCGTCGTCGTGCGCTGACCGCGATCCGCCGGGCGCCGACCGTCGATCCCCGGGTCGCTACCATGCGGAGATCGACGGTCAGCTGACGTCAGGGCGGGACGCGGACGAGGGCGCGCCGTGGTTCGAAGCCTCGGTCCCCGAGCTCGGGGCGCTCATGGCGTCGGGCTCGCTGAGCAGCGTCGAGCTGACCGAGGCGTACCTGCAGCGGATCGCCCGTCCCGATCCCCTGCTCCACTCGGTCATCGAGACGAACCCGGAGGCGCCGGGCATCGCTGAACGTCGCGACCGGGAACGTCGCGCCGGTCGGGCCCGCGGACCGCTGCACGGGATCCCGATCCTGGTCAAGGACAACATCGCCACCAACGACGCGATGGAGACGACGGCGGGATCGCTCGCCCTGGTCGGCAGCCGGGTCCCGCGCGATGCCCGGATCGTGGCGCGCCTGCGGGCCGCCGGCGCGGTCATCCTCGGCAAGGCCAACCTCTCAGCGCACCGTCCCGAATCAACCGATGATGCCCGTCCAGCCCGAGGAGGAGCCATGAGCAGCCTGAACGACATCGAGACCGTGCCCGTGATCGACGTGTGGGGCGAGACCGTGCGCGCCCGGCGCATCGAGGGCGAACGGATCACCTTGGCGCTCGTCGAGCTGGCCGCGGATTCGATCGTGCCCGAGCATCGCCACGAGAACGAGCAGCTGGGCATGGTCGTCACCGGCGACATCACGTTCACGATCGGTGACGAGACGCGGGCCATCGGTCCGGGCGGCACCTGGCGGATTCCGTCGATGACGCCTCATCAGGTCAGCGTCGGGCCGGCCGGCGCGGTCGTGATCGACGTCTTCGCCCCGACGCGCGCGGACTGGGACGAGCTCCCGACCCATCCACCCTCGGCGCCCGCATGGCCCGTTCGTCCCTGACCGCCCGGGGGGTTCTGAGCGTCGATCGGGTCCAGGGCGGACGCGTCGGGTGGGTGTCTGGACCCGTCCGCTGCGGAACGCCGGTGGTTGGGGGAGAATGCACCGAAGAGTCGCAAGCCGCCCGTTGGTCGTCGACGGACCCGCGCAACGAACGGACGCTGCCCGGTCAGGAGGAATCGTGCGCGAACGAGGCATCCAATCACGCCGAGCCCGGTCTGGCGGGGTCGCGCCGGCCGGCCGGAACATGCCGCCCGCACCGTCGAGGGGCAATGCCTGGCAGGCGATCGCGATCGTTGCGATCATCGCGGCGACCGCGGGCTGGACGACCGTGGGGGTTCTCGCGTTGCGCGACACGCCGGGCGCCGTCGCCCGGGCCAGCGCCGCCGACACGGATGAGCCCGCTGGGTCCGACGACTCCTCGGTGCCGCCGCTCGCCGACACGCACGATGCCCCGGGGATGGAGGTCCTCCTGCCGACGCAGCTGTCGGGCACCGCGCTCCAGCACCAGAGCTGGACCGGTGACACCATCCTCGGCGACGACACGTTCAGCACGGCGATGAACAAGTTCCTCACCGATGCGGGCAAGACCTCGCAGGACCTGCGCGTCGGCCAGGCCTACGACCCGACCCAGGGACTGGACGCGACCATCACCGCCTACAGCGTGCCCGGGGTCAAGGGGACGACCATCCGGGATGCCCTCATCACGGCCTGGAAGGGCGACTACCCGGATCTCAAGGTCACGACCTTGACGCTCGGCGGCAAGCAGGTCACGAAGGTGGACTTCGGGCAGGACGCCATCGCCAGCTACCTGTACGTGCAGGGTGACGACGTCTTCGATATCGAGACGACCGACGAAGCGCTCGCGACCGCGGCGCTGGCGGCGCTCCCGAAGCCCGGGGCCATCCCGTCGGGCGGATCCCCGTCCGGGGCGCCGAATTCCGCGGCCCCGTCGCGGACCGCGCAGCCGTCGGCGAGCCCGAGCTGACGGCGGTGCCCGGGCCGACCGAGACGTATACGCACGGGCACCACGAGAGCGTCCTGCGCTCCCATCGCTGGCGGACTGCGGCGAACTCCGCGGCCTACCTGCTCCCGCACCTGGAGGCCGGCCAGGATCTCCTCGACGTCGGATGCGGACCGGGCACCATCACGATCGACCTCGCCCGGCTCGTTGCGCCGGGTCGGGTGGTCGGTCTCGACCGGGCCGAGGCACCCCTTGGTCCGGCACGGGACGACGCCGCGGCGGCGGGGGTCGACGTCGACCTCGAGGTCGGTGACGCCTACGCGCTCCGGTTCGCGGATGACAGCTTCGACGTCGTCCACGCCCATCAGCTGCTCCAGCACCTGCGCGACCCGGTCGCGTCCTTGGCCGAGATGCGCCGGGTCTGCCGGCGCGGTGGCGTGGTCGCCGCCCGCGACAGCGACTACGCGGCGATGGCCTGGTTCCCCGCCTCTCCCCTGCTCGACCGCTGGCAGGCCCTCTACCACGACCTCGCCCGAGCCAATGGCGGCGAGCCGGATGCGGGTCGGCGACTGCTGGCGTGGGGTCGCGCCGCGGGGTTCGCGGATGTCGTCGCGTCGGCCTCGGTCTGGTGCTTCGCGACCCCTACGGACCGCGCCTGGTGGGGCGGCCTGTGGGCCGATCGAGTCACGTCGTCGGCGTTCGCCGAGCAGGCGGTCGAGAGCGGTGCCAGCGATCCAACGGAGCTTGACCGGATCGCCGCTGCGTGGCGTGCCTGGGCGGACGAACCCGACGGCTGGTTCACCGTGCTCCACGGCGAGATCCTCGCTCGCGGCTGAGACTTACGCGGCGAGCCGGTCCACCGGCGATGACGGCCGGCGAGCGCACTACTCCCGGCCGAGCCTCGGCCGGCGCAGGAGGCGAAGGTTGTGCGGGAAGGTCGGGCCCGGTGGCGCCGGGATGGCGGCCAGGATCGTCGCGTCGGCGATGGCATGGCGGCGCGCCAGCTCGAGCTTGAGGCTCGCCTCGCCGCGACCCATCGCCCAGCGATGGTTGGCTGCGAAGATCGGCTTCATGACCGGCGACAGGCGCCTGAGGATGCCCTTCTCGGCGACGATGAGCCAATCGTAGGTCACCGTCGTGAGCGGTCCGCCGGGCTCGCCGGCGCCGAGCGCCTCGCGAAGTGTCCAGATCCCACGCCCGACGAAATCGCCGGTCGCATCGAGCCGGAACCCGGATGGTGGATCGGATTCGGTGACGGTGAACTGCCACCGGAGCGTGTATGGCAGGAACCCCTTGGTCCACAGCTCCACGACCTTGCCCACGCCGCGCTCGTCACCGGGCGCCGCCTGGCGGACCTCGAGGTAGACCGACGGCCACCAGCGGGCCAGCGCCGGAGCGTCGCCGAGGACCTCGGTGATCTCGGCGGGCGTCGCCGCGATCCGCCACGTCGTCACGAAGTGGTAGTCGTTGGCAGCCACGGCAAGGGATCCGCTGGGACGGCCCGGTCGGGTCAGTCGCGGTTGGAGCGGCGGGGTCGCTCGTCCTTGGGCGGTCGCGGCTCGTGGCCGGGGCGGGGCGGGCGCGGGGCGGTCCCGGGCGCCATGTCCGGCCGCTTCTCCTCCGGGCCACGGGCGCGGGCCGCGGCGACGGACTCGGCGAACGCCTTGGCGGTGGCCGTCGGCAGGCTGCCCAGCCAGGCCGCCTCGATCTGCCTGACCCGCTCGGTCTCGGCGCTGCGCCGCTCGCGCTCGAACTTGGAATGCCTCGCCACGATCCGTCCTTTCGGGTGCACCGACACGGGGTGCGTCGGACGAGTGTACCCGAGGTCGGCCACGGGACCGCCGGACTGTCGGTCGCCTATGCTTCGACGGTGAGCCTGTACACGCTGGTCGGTGGCCACGACCTCATCGAGCCAACCCTGCTCGCCGCGTTCGACGGCTGGGTCGATGCGGGCTCGGCGGCGACGACAGCGCTGGCGATCCTGGCCGACGACGGCGAGGTCGTCGCGAGCTTCGACGCGGATCAGCTGTTCGACTATCGGGCGCGCCGTCCGCCGCTCGAGATCGTCGACGGGCGACTCACGACGCTCACCTGGCCGGAGCTCGTCCTGCGCCGGACGCGTCTCGACGAACGCGACCTGCTCGTCCTCGTCGGGCCTGAGCCGGACTACCGCTGGCGGGCCTTCACCGCGGACATGGTCGAGCTCGCCGGGCGGCTGGGGGTCGTCGAGTGGATCAGCCTGGGCGCCATCCCGGCGGCCGTCCCGCACACCCGGCCGGTTCCGATCATCGGCACCGAGGCCACGCCTGGCCTGCTCCGCGGCAAGGTCATCGCCGGCCCGGAAGGGACGCTGCGGGTGCCGTCGGCGCTCGTGTCGGCGCTCGAGATCGAGATCGCCGGTGCCGGCGTCCCGGCGCTCGGCTACTTCGCCCAGGTGCCACATTACGTCTCGGGCCCGTATGCGACCGCCGCGCTCGAGCTGTTGCGCGCGCTCGGCACCCACCTCGGGGCGGAGATCCCGGCTCACGAGCTCGCCGAGGAGTCACGCGAGCTTCGTGCCAGGCTCGATACCGCGGCCGGCCTCGACGAGACGACCCGCGGCTATGTCGAGCGTCTCGAGTCGATGTACGACGAGCAACGACTGCCGTCGGGCGACGACCTCATCTCCGACATCGAGCGGTTCCTGCGCGACCAGGGCGCCCCGGGCGGAGGCGCGCCGGGCGGCCTGCCGAACTGAGGGGATCGTCGACGGACCGCCGCTGAGGCAGGTTTGCCGGCTCCGCCGCCGCCCGGCATCCCGCCGGAGGGTCGACGCGCCGCCGGGCGATGGTCTCGATGTCCGGCGGTCCGTTCGCGATGACCGGACGATAGGTCGGAGGTCGCCGATCACGGACCTGCCATTCGTTACGACTTCGAATGGACGGATGTCGACCCGGACGGGCGGACGTGGTTCGCAACGCGCTTGCGAGAAGGTGCACCATGGTCGTGAAACCCGCCCGCGACGGGCGGTCGCCACGATGCGCATCTCTTGTCCCAGTACGAGGGCCCCGATGACCTTCGACCCCAACGCCCGTCTCGACCCGGGACAGATCACCGATCGCCGCGGCATGGGCGGACGCGGCGGCCTCGCCATCGGCGGCGGTGGCATCGGCCTGGTGCTGTTCCTCGCCTATGTCCTGCTCGGCGGCGACCCGAGCAGCCTCGGTCCGCTACTCGAGCCCGGCGCCGTGACCGGTCCCGGCGGCTCGGCGATCGCGACGGACTGCAAGACCGGCCAGGACGCCAACTCGCGCGACGACTGCCGGATCCTCGGCTATGTCAACAGCATCCAGGCGTACTGGACCGACACGTTCACGGCGTCCGGCAAGCGCTACCAGCCGGTCGACACGATCCTGTTCTCGGGCACGACCTCGAGCGGCTGCGGCACCGCGAGCGCGGCGACAGGTCCGTTCTATTGCCCGCGCGACAAGCTCGTCTACCTCGACCTCGACTTCTTCAAGGAGCTGCGCACGCGGTTCGGTGCGCAGGGCGGCTCGCTCGCCCAGGGCTACGTCCTTGCCCACGAGTACGGCCACCACGTCCAGGACCTGCTCGGGGCGCTCGATTCGGGCGGTGGCGGCCAGGGCGCCCAGGGTCGATCCGTGCGGACCGAGCTGCAGGCCGACTGCTTCGCCGGCGTGTGGGCCAATCACGCGGCCGGCACCAGGTTCCTCGAGCCGCTGACCGATGCCCAGATCGCGGACGCGCTCGATGCCGCGTCAGCCGTCGGCGACGACCGCATCCAGCAGGCGTCGTCCGGCGAGGTGAACCCCGATACCTGGACGCACGGCTCGTCCGACCAGCGCAGGCACTGGTTCTCGACCGGCTACCAGACCGGGGATCCGTCCGCTTGCGACACGTTCAACCGGGCGATCTGACCGACACCACCGGGCGGTGCCCGAAACATGACAGAACCTGGCAGGAATACGGTATCGTACCGGGATGCGAGCCTCGCGCCTCGTGTCGATGCTGCTGCTCCTCCAGGCCCGCGGGCCGATGACCGCCGGCGAGATCGCGCGCGAGCTGGAGGTCTCGGAGCGGACCATCCATCGCGATGTCGAGGCGCTCAGCGCGTCCGGAGTGCCGATCTACGCGGAACGCGGCACACATGGCGGCATCCGCCTCGTCGACGGCTATCGCACGCGGCTCACCGGCATGACCGCGGACGAGGCCGAGGCCCTCTTCCTGGCCGGGATCCCGGGACCGGCGGCGGAGCTGGGCCTGGGCACGGTCGTCGCGGCGGCCCAGCTCAAGATCCTCGCGTCGCTGCCACCGGAGCTGCGAGCCCGGGCGTCGCGCCTGGTCGAACGCTTCCATCTCGATGCCGGTGAATGGTTCCGGGCGAGCCAGCCGGTCCCCCACCTCGCCGCCCTGTCGGAGGCGGTCTGGGAGGCCAGGCGGATCGCCATCCAGTACGACCGCGACGGCATCGACGTGCGTCGCGAGCTGGAGCCGCTGGGCCTCGTCCTGAAGGCCGGCATCTGGTACGTGGTCGCATGGGTCGAGGACAACGTCCGCACGTATCGCGTCGCGAGGGTGCGTGCGGTCGACCCGGCCGGCGAGCCGTTCGAGCGTCCGTCCGGCTTCGACCTCGCGGGCTACTGGGCCGAATCCGCGGCCGCCTTCGAGCGCGACGTACCGCGCGTCGACGTCGTCGTCCGCGTCCGGCCGGATCGACTCGATCGGCTCCGGTCGGCGGTCGGCCACGGCGTGGTCGATGCCGCCGATTACCTCGCCGATCCCGATCCGGAGGGCTGGCTACGGCTCCGGGTTCGCCTGGACTGGCCCGACGAGGCAGCGCGCCGCCTGCTCTCGGCCGGCCGTTGGGTGGAGGTGCTGGATCCGAAGGAGATCCGGGCAAGCGTGGCCGACACGGCCCGGGCGGTCGCCGCGCGGTACGCCGGCGATCTCGGCTGATACGTCGCCGCCCGCGCGAGCGTCGAGGGCCGCGCCGCGCAGCATGGCGGCCAGCACGTCCGCGCGGCGGTGCGTTTCACGAAGCTGGCGGCGCTCCATCAGGGACATCGTGGAGAGGGCAAGGTCCATCGCGGCAACCTCGGCGCTGGCGTCGCGATCGGGTCGATCGCGTCCCTATACCGTAGCGGCGATACCTGCCAGAAGCTGTCAGGAATGCTCCCGGAGCAGAGATCAGCCCCCCGAGGCCGAGATCCGGGGCACGGACGAGCTGGCCATCCGTTCCTCGAACCGCCGCGCGGCGTCGTCGAGCTTGGCGAGGTGGTCGGCGAGTCGCGCCCGCGCGGCCTCGGCCGCGGCATCGACGTTCGTCAGCTCGAAGATCCGCCAGTGTCGCAGGATCGGCAGCAGGACCTCGTCGCGATGGACCCGGATGTCGTAGATCCCGGCCTTCGCGATCTGTGCCGCCTTGCGCACGAACCCGGGGATCCCGGCGCCCGGCATCTGGAAGGCGAGGACCTCGTCGACGATGGCGCGCACTGCCGCCGACGGCTCGAGGACGAGCGCCGCCGCGAGGACGTCGCGGTAGAAGACCATGTGCAGGTTCTCGTCCGCGGCGATGCGGATCATGATCCTGTCGGCGACCGGGTCGTCCGAGTAGCGCCCGGTGTTGCGATGCGCGATCCGGGTCGCGAGCTCCTGGAACGTCACATAGGCCAGCCCGCGGAGCGTGTCGGGCGACTCGTGCTCGTAGCCATGCTGGAGCTGGGTCATCCGGCCGCGCTCGAGCGCGACCGGATCGATGTTCCGGGTGACCGTCAGGTAGTCGCGCAGGACGATCGCGTGACGGCCTTCCTCGGCCGTCCAGCGGCCCACCCAGTTGATCCACGCCCCGTCGCCGTGCCCGAACATGCCGTGGATGAGCCGGTGGTAGCTCGGCAGGTTGTCCTCGGTCAGGAGGCCGATCTCGAACGCGGTCTGGGCGACACCGGTCAGGCGCGGCTGGTCCGGGGTCCACGGCTCCTTGTCGAAGTCACGGCCGAGTCGATAGGGGATGTAGTCGTGTGGGAACCATTCCTGGGCGACGGCGGCGTGGCGGTCGTACAGTCGTCCGGCTTCAGGCTCGAGTTCGGTGAGGAGGGCGCGCTGGTCATAGTCGGTCATCGTCGAAGGGTAGTGCGAAGGCCGCGGATGAGAGCGTGGGACGTGTGCGCGCCTGCACGGGCGCCGTCGCGTGGGTACGCGAGCGCGGGACGCGCGAGCCGTCGCGCAGCTGACTCGGCTACCCTCTCGGGCGTGATGCGGACCGTGGCGGCGACGCGATACGTGACGCCCCTGCGCGAGGGCGGGTCGCTGCCCGGTCTGGTCGAGGCCGATGACGACGGCCTGTACGTGGTCAAGTTCCGGGGCGCGGGACAGGGTCCGCGGGCGCTCGTCGCCGAGTGGCTGGCCGGCGAGCTGGCCCGGGCGATCGGCCTGCCCGTCCCCGACCTGGTGGGCGTCGAGGTCGACCCGGCGCTGGGCGATTCGGAACCGGACGAGGAGATCCACGACCTCGTGGGCGCCAGCGGCGGGCTGAACCTGGGGATGGATTTCCTGCCCGGCGCGCTGTCGTTCAACCCGGCCGCCGCGACCGCGCGCGAGGTCATCGGTCCGGAGTTCGCGGCGGACGTCGTCTGGCTCGACGCGCTGGTGACGAATCCGGATCGCACCGCGCAGAACCCGAACCTGCTGGTGTGGCACGGTCGGCCGTGGCTCATCGACCACGGCGCCGCGCTGTACATCCATCACACCTGGCGCGATCCGGACGCCCACGCGAGGCGTCCGTTCGAGCGCATCGCCGACCACGTCCTGCTGCCGTACGCCGGCCCGATCGCGGCGGCGGACGAGCGGCATGCCGCGCGCATCGACGAGGCCGTGCTGGACCGCGTGGTGAGCGCGCTTCCGGACCAGTGGCTGCCCGACGATCCGACGACCGGGGACGCGGCGGCGCAGCGTCGGGCCTATGTCCGCTACCTCACTCAGCGGCTCGAGGCACCGCGCGGATTCGTGGAGGAGGCCGACCGTGCCCGAGCCGCCGCGTAACGCGTTCCAGTACGCGATCGTGCGCGTCCTGCCCCGCGTCGAACGCGGGGAGTGTCTCAACGTGGGCGTCGTCCTGCTGTGCCGCTCGCGCCACTACCTCGCGGCACGCATCGCGCTCGACGAGCATCGGCTCGCCGCCCTGGCGCCCGATCTCGAGCCGGGTACGATCCGGCCGCACCTCGACGCCATCGAACGGATCGCCGCGGGCGATCCCGCCGCCGGACCCATCGCCCGGCTCGGCCAGGCGGAACGGTTCCACTGGCTCGTCTCGCCGTCGAGCACGATGATCCAGCCGTCCGAGGTCCACAGCGGTCTGTGCGACGACCCGGCGGCGGAGCTCGATCATCTGATAGCGGCCCTCGTCGACTAGCCTTCGGCAGCCCTCAGGGCGAGCCGGCGCTCCGCCTCGGCGAGGGCGTCCTCGAGCGTCCCGTGGTCCTGCGCGGTGGAGACCGCCATCGTCAGACCGGCACCGAGCGCCCGCGCCTCGTCGATGGCCAGGAGGGTGCGGTCCAGACGCTCGGCGACGGCCTGGGCGGCCCGACCGCCGGTCTCCGGCAGCAGCAGCCGGAAGCTGACCGCGCCGAGGCGGACCGCACGATCGGTTTCGCGGGCCTCGGCCCGGATGGCGGCCGCCACCGCGCAAGCGATGCGATCCGCCTCGGTCGCGACCGGACCGTCGGTCGGCTCGATCAGCAGGCGTCGGCGCGGCGGCGGCGGCGTTGGCGGCGGGTTCGGCAGCGCTGGGTCGTTCGGGTCGGGCACGAGCACCAGGTCTAGCGCCCGCCCGTAGGTCAGGCGGCCAGGTCGTCGAGCGTGACTTCGATGAGCGGGCTATGGCGGGTCATCGTCTCGATGTCCTGACCCTTCCAGACCTTGACGACCTCGGCGAAGACGGCCCGCCGTTCGGCCTCGTCGGTGATGACCCGGGCGGTCGCGGCGAGATCGGCCGTCGGCGAGCCCTTGAGGTGGAACGTGAAGTGCGGATCCGCTTCGAGGTTGCGCAGCCACGCCCGCGTTCGATCGGCGCGTGGCATGCCGGTGATGTACAACCGGTCACCGAAGTTGTGGAACACGATCTCGATCCGGCGCGCGGCGCCGGTCCGTCGCCCGGTCGTGGTGATGTCGATGAGGTGACCGTGCCGCAACGATCGGCGGATCTGGTCGTCCATGTGCTGGCTCCGTGTAGTTGCTGTTGCAACTACATCATACGCGAATCTGGACGGCGCGCCCCGGTCAGCCGTCCGCGGCGGCCCGCAGGGCCGCCTTGTGGGCGCGCTTGCCGGCCTGGTACGAGGCGAGTGCCTCGGCCGAGTCCACGTCGCCGAGGGTCGGCCACGTCGGCGCGACCGCGTCGTAGCCCGGCGGGCGGACGCCGAACCGCTTGCCGAGCACCGCGATGAGCGACTTGGCCTTCATCTCGCCGATCCCCGGCAGCCCGAGCAGGCGTCGCTCGAGATCCTGGCCGTCGGTCGCCTCACGCCAGACCTGCCCGGCGTCGTTCGCATACCCGGTCGCGATCGCCGCGCAGAGCGCCTGGACCTTGGTCGCCATTGACCCCGGGAAGCGATGCAGGGCCGGTCGCTCGCGGAAGACCTCCACGAGGTCGCCGGGATCCATCGCCGCGATCCGCGCGGCATCGAGCTGGCCGAGCCGGCGCTTGAGCTCGAGCGGACCGCTGAACGCCTTCTGGACCGTGACCTGCTGGTCGAGCGCGAATCCGATCAACAGGGCCAGGGGATCGTCGGCGAGAAGGCGGTCGGCGTCGGGGTCGCCGGTGAACGGGAGCGACGTCGGGTTGGTCATCGATCCATGGTAGTCCGCGACCTCGCGGTGCGCGGTCGCGCCTGACGGTCGGTCGAGGTTCGCGGTCGCGGCCGACGGTCGGTCGTAGCCGGCGTCCCGGCTAGACCATCCGGCGCTGGAGGCCGCTGGCGATCGCAACGAGGCCGGCACCGACCACGAGGAGGCCGGCCGCCACGAACATCGCGGTGGCGTGCGTGTCGACGACGATCGCCGCGAGCGAGAGCGACAGCGGCGCGGCGACCACCGAGCCGAGCATCAGGAAGCTCATCGTCCGGCCGAGCATCGCCGGATCCGTGCGGCCCTGGACCCAGGCGATGATGACGACGTCGATGTACCCGTTCATCGCGCCGACGCAGAGCGCGATGAGCGCGACGATCGGCAGGCTCCCGGCCAGCCCGATGGCGGCCAGCCCGAAGCCCATGGCCAGGACGAGCGCGAGCACGACCGACCCGAAGCGCCGCGGGCGGCGCATCGACCCGGCCACGAGGACACCCCCCAACGAGCCGGCGCCGTAGGCCGCGAACAGGAGGCCGAGCGCGAACGCGTTCGAACCGAAATGCACCAGGACGAGCCATGGCAGCCCGACGACGGTCGGCCCGGTGAAGGCCAGGTTCGCCGCGGTCGACACGATGACGATCGAGCGCATGACCGGGTCGCCGAGGACCTCGCGGGCGCCGGCGATGAGGGCGTGGGTCAGCGACGGCCGGGGGGCGCCGTCCACGCCGGGCGTGGGCCGGTCGGCGGCACGCCGGACCGTTCCGCCGACGGCGGGCTCGGCCGGGTCGATGGCGTGACCCGGCTGTGCCCCGGAGCGGACCAGCCAGAGCGCGCCGGCCGCGATGGCGAAGGACAGCGCGTCGATGGCGAAGGCCGCTCCGACCCCGATGAGCGCCACCGCGAAGCCCGCGATCGCGGGGCCGACGGTGCCGACCAGCTGGGCCGTGCCCTGCATCACGGCATTCGCTGCCGCCAGACGGTCGGCCGGGACGAGGCGCGGGACCAGCGTATTGATCGCCGGCAGGAAGACCGCGTCCACGGTCCCGAACAGCACGCCGACCAGGGCGAGCTGCCAGAGCTGGACCTGCGCGCCGAGGACCAGCGCGGCGACGATCGTGGTCAGCGCCGCCCGGACGATGTTCGAGGCGAGCGCCAGGTTCCGCGGCGGGAAGCGATCCGAGAGCACGCCGCCGAGGAGCATGAACAGGCCGCGCGGGATGGCCGCGGCGATGAGGATCGCCCCGAGAGCAAACCCGGAGCCGGTCATCCCCAGCACCAGCCACGAGAGCGCGATCACGTGGAACTGGTCGCCGAGCAGCGACACGCTCTCGCCGAACCAGACGAGACGGAAGTCCCGACCGACGAGCGGTGCCAGCAGCGGCAGGCGGGCGGCCCGCGCGATCGGGCGGGCGACGGCCCCGAACGCGTTCATTCGATCGATATGCGGACGCCGTCGCCGCCGTCATCGACCTCGACGATGGGGCCTTTGATGCCCGCCGCGATCGCCTCGCGGATCCGATCCGAGGTCGCCTCGGAGATGCCCGGGACCTGGGTGATGGCGGCGCGCCCGAGGGACAGCGGGATCCGCAGGTTGATGATCGCCCGGCCGGCCTCGGTGACTTCGATCCTGATCGCTCGCGCGGGGGCGCCGTCGGCCTGAGCGGGACGATCGCCCAGCACATCGTCGGTCTCGCGCGCCGCCCGGTCGAGCGCGTCGAGGATCGGTCCGGCCTCCTCGGCCGTCAGCCGACCCTCGGCCACGAGGCGCAGGACCTGGTCGAGCCCCGCCGGATCAGGCATCCGACCCGACCCTCGACGCATCCGATCCGCCCGGGCCACTGTCGAGGGCGTCCAGGCGAAGACCGGCCTCCGCGACGTCGATCTCGCCGCGTTCGAGCGAGCGCAGGATGCGCAGCCGCGCGTCCTCGTAGGCCGCCGCGATGGCGCCGTTGGGCGACGGCGCAATCGGGTCGGATGGCTCCGGGATCGCCGACCGAGGCGCGGCCACCGGGGTCGGCCGGACGACGCTGAGGTCGCCGGACATCGAGCGGAAGCTCACCAGGGGCTCACCGCTACCGACCGTCAGCGTTCGCCGTCCGCGACGGCTCTCCGATCGCGCATCGAGCTCGGAGTGCAGGTCGCCACTCATCGTGGCCATCTCGATCCTGAGGTCTCCGGCCGGCGCGAGGAGCGCATCCCCGCTGACTGTGACGATGCTGAACGGACCCGGGCCGGCGAGACGGCCGGCGACCTTGAGATCGCCGCTGGTGGTGGTCGCCTCGAGCGACCGAAGGGTCGCCGCGCGCAGCTCGACGTCACCGGACACCGTCCGCAGCGTGACGTCCGCTTCGCCGCTGGCGACGATGTCGATGTCGCCCGAGACGCCCTCGATGGCGATCCTGCCCGTCACGGCCCGAAGGTCCATGTCGCCAGAAGCCGTCCGGTAACGCTGGTCGCCGGCGAGGCCGTCGATCTCGAGGTCCGCGTTCGCCGTCTCGACCACGATCGTCGCGCGGCGCGGCAGCTCGATCTCGAGGTTCGGCGTCGGCGCGCGGCCGCCCCGGCCCGCGAGGTCCGGGCCCCGGTTCGCGCGCAGCGAGACGCTCCCGTCCCCGAGTCCGACCGCGAACATCTCCGAGAGGTCGTGACCATCGAGGTCGCGGACCGTGACCAATTCGGTGTCGACCGCCCGGATCCGGGCGCCGCCGTCGAGCAGCTGCATCGAGAAGAGCCCGTCGGCGCCGAGCCTGTGCTCGAGTTGGGCGCCGGTCGTCGTCGCGGTCATGATGCGGTCCTCCCGAGCGCCCGGATCGCGATGGCCGCGTCGTCCGCGCTGATCTCGTGTCGTGCCAGGGCCTGGAGGATGTCCTCGCGGGTCCGGGCGGGGACGGCGGGGTCGGCGGCGGCCTCGTCCAGGTCGGCGGTGTCAGCCCGGGGCCCGAAGCCGAGCGCCCGGACGAGGGCCTCGACGCGCGACCGCACGGTCGGGTAGCTGATCCCGAGCTCGCGCTCCATCTCGCGCAGGTTCCCGCGCGAGCGCAGGAAGCTCTCGAGGAGGGCCAGCTGGTCGCGGTTCAGGCGCCCGAAGCGCCCGACGCTGAAATCGCCTTCGAGCGTCGTGCCGCAGGCTGCGGCAGTGCAGGCGCGTCACGGCCAGCTCGTTCGAGCAGACCGGGCAGGTGGAGATGACGTCGTGCGACATCGGGTGCCTCGCTCAGCGCTGGGTCGCGGGGACGCGAGCAGCCGCCGTCCGCGGGTCCGGCGAGTGTGTCGAACGGACCGGGCGGAGCGATCCGGCGTCGGCGCCCGCCTTCAGGAGCTGACGCCGGCGGAGATCGGCCTCGAGATCGCGCTCGCGAGCGTCGTGATCGAGGTGGGCGAGTTGCAGGTGGAACATGACGCACGTCCCTTTGTTCGTGTTGTGGTCGTGTGAGTCATGTTATAGCAAATACGATTCACGTTTGTCAACAAATGCATTCACTTTGTGCGTCACACACCTTCAACCTCGTCATCGGTCCATGGCATGTCGGCGTCATTCCGACGAGGCAGGAGACCACGCTCGTCGGCGGAACGCCCGGCCAGGGTCGGTCAGACTTCGGACATTCGCTGGCCGCGCAGGCCCGCCCAGGATCGGACAGCAGGAAAGGAGCCGTGTCGATGTCCACCCAGATCAACGTCCTCCAGGCAGACATGTTCGGCGCCGTTCCCGCGGCACTGGTCGTCCTGATGACGATCCTGGCCATGCTCGGGGTCATCGCCAACGTCGCAACGGCCTGACGAGCCTGCCGCCTCGCATCCTCCGGCCCCGGACGGGATCCACCATTCCCGGACCGGGGCCTCCGCGCGCCCGCCGGCGGGCATGCGAAAGCCCCGGCCCGAGGTTGGGGACCCTCAGGGACCGGGGCTTTCTGGATAGCCCGGGGCAGAACGCGCGCCGGGTTCAGGTACCCCTGATCGTCGCGGCGCTGAGGCTGAGATTGCCGATGACCGATCGGTAGTAGCGATTCGCTGCGTAAGGATCCGACCACGCCCGGAACTGGTTGTTGCGGACCGACTGGAACTGGAAGTCCCTAGCGCCGCTCCAGCTCGGGGAGCTCTGGAAGATCGCGCCGATCGAGCGGCCGGTCTTGAAGATCCCGTACAGGACGTACGAAGCGTTGGTGATCCCGTCGGCGAAGACGGCCTTCGCGCCAGTGCGCAGGAAGCCGGCGCCGTAGTTGTCGATCCGCTGCTTGGCCACGGACAGCGACGGGTTCGCCGTACCCCACTCCGAATTGCCCGACGCGTAGCACAACCGGTTGAGGATCACGACGGCGTTGGGCGCGAGCTTGAGATACGTCTGCATGTAGTACTCGCCCCAATATTTCGTGTTGGAGTTCCCGGCACCGGCCGTCTTGTTGAGGCCGAGGCCGTCCTTGGTGTACCTGCTCCAGGCGCTGTGCGGGCTGGGCGAGCCGTTGCCGTGACCGAGGTAGATGAGGACCTTGGCCCCCTGGGCCGCCGCCTTGACCCGGTCCCACGTCGCATTCGGGCTGTAGATCTCGACTACGGTTGCTCCGTAGGAGCGTGCCTGCGACGCGTATCGCCTGGCGTTGTCGATGTAGTTCGCGGTGCTCGGCCCGACCGGGCCGACGATGATGACGACTTTCATCCCCGCTGCCGACGCGGGCGAAGGGCTAGCGACGCTGAGAGCAGTGACGAGCGCGAACGCGATGCTGAGCACGGCCAGCCGAACTGGCCGACTGGAGGACGCCCGCTGGGCGCCGCTTTCGGGTACTCGCAAGATCCTTGCCTCCTCTCCGCCGGAACACCGCGTGGTGGCACGTGGTGACGGTGGGTGATGCCGCCGGCGGCAGGAGGTGGCGACCGTGATGGTCGTCGTCGGACGGCGCGTTCGGCACGCGTCGAATCCGGGGGAGGATCGCTTGGAACGATCCAGGGGTGACCAAGGGGGACACCCGACGCTTGACAGGGTTCTGCCGTTGGGGGGCGGCGTTCTTCTGTTTAAGCCTGTCTACGGTGCTTGCCTGGGACCGGGGTCAGTATGCCAGCCGTGGCAAGGTCGTGTCATCCCGGACCATGGTCCCGCGTGAGCGGTGCCGAAAGCGCGCTGCACAGACGCACCAGGTCGGCCGGCGCGAGCTCCAGCTGGAGGCCACGACGTCCAGCCGACACGAAGACCGTCGCGTGGGCCCCGGCCGAGGTGTCGATGACGACCGGGAGCGACCGTCGCGAGCCGAGTGGACTGATCCCGCCGATGACCCCGCCGGTCGCCCGCTCCGCCGCAGCGGGATCCGCGAGGGTCGCCTTGCGGGCGGCGCGGGCCGCGGCGAGGCGCTTGAGATCGAGCTCGCGGTCGACCGGGACGACGGCCAGGACGACCCGCTCGTCGACGATGGCGACGAGCGTCTTGAAGACCCGGCCGGGGTCGACGCCGAGCGCCGTCGCGGCATCGGTGCCGTAGGTCGGACGGCGGTCCCGGTCGCGCGCATGGCGCGCTGGCGACTCGTACGCGTGGACATGGTGCTCGATGCCGGCGCGGCGGAGGAGCTCGATCGCAGGCGTCGCGGCGGCGGTCACGGCCCGATCGTAGCCATTTCGGCTATGCTCGCGACGGTTCGTCACGGCCCGCGTCCATCGACGCCGGGGCAGCGGGCCGCCGTCGCGCTCCGGTACGGTGCCCGCGACGGGACCACACAGGAGCCACGCTTGACCTTCGATTCACTCGGCCTGTCGGCCGACCTCGTGCGCATGGTCGCCGAGGAGGGGTATGAGACCCCGACCCCCGTCCAGGAGGCGGCCATCCCACTGGTGCTCGAGGGCCGCGACGTCCTCGCCGCGGCACAGACCGGGACCGGCAAGACGGCGGCCTTCGTGCTGCCCATCCTCGACCGCCTCCGGGCCCACGCCAACACCAGCTTCTCGCCGGCTCGCCATCCGGTGCGGGTCCTCATCCTCGTCCCCACGCGGGAGCTCGCGATGCAGGTCGACGAGAGCGTCCGGACGTATGGCCGGACGGTGCCCCTGCGGTCCACCGTCGTCTACGGCGGGATCCCGATGGACCCGCAGATCAAGGCCCTGCGCGGCGGCATCGAGATCCTGGTCGCGACGCCGGGGCGGCTGCTCGACCTCGTCGGCCAGAAGGTCGCGAACCTCGGGCAGGTGGAGGTCCTCGTGCTCGACGAGGCCGACCGGATGCTCGACATGGGCTTCCTGCCGGACATCCAGAAGATCATCGCGCTGCTCCCCGCCAGGCGCCAGAACCTGATGTTCTCGGCGACCTTCTCGGACGACATCCGGCGGCTGTCCGGCGGGATCCTGCGCGACCCTGCGACGGTCGAGGTGGCGCCGCGCAACACGACGCTCGAGGCGATCCACCAGCTCGTCTACCCGGTCGACCGCGACCGCAAGGAAGCCCTGCTCGCCCATCTCATCCGCAAGGACGACCTGCGCCAGGTCCTCGTCTTCACGCGGACCAAGCTCGCCGCCAGCCGGCTCGCCACGCGCCTCGATCGCGAAGGTCTCGATGCCGTCGCCATCCACTCGGATCGCTCGCAGCCCGAGCGGACGCGCGCCCTCGAAGGCTTCAAGTCCGGCGAGATCCGGGTCCTCGTCGCGACCGATGTCGCGGCGCGCGGTCTCGACATCGAGGACCTGCCGGTCGTCGTCAACTTCGAATTGCCGTGGAACCCGCAGGACTACATCCACCGGATCGGGCGGACCGGCCGGGCGGGCGCCACCGGCGAGGCGATCTCGCTCGTGTGCATCGACGAGACGGACCTCCTGCGCGGCGTCCAGCGCATGCTTCGGCAGGCCATCCCGTGGACCGTCGAGGAAGGCTTCATCCCCGACCGCGATGCGGAGCCACGGCCGCTCGGCGCGCGGGCCGGTCATGCCCGCACGACCAGCGAGCATCACGCCCATCGGAAGCCGGTCCGCCGGCGCGCCGGTGCCGGGAGTGGCAGCGGGGGCTGATCCCGGACAGCGGGTCGGTGGTGCCGGCCGCTCGGTCGCGCCGTGTGCCCCGGGGCGTTGCTTCAGGCGACCCCGCCGACGGTGCCGATCGGATCGACGACGGCGCCCGGGAAGAAGAAGCCGAGCATCAAGTCGGCCCGCATCCGATCCACCGCGTAGCGATTGACGAGGGCGTGGTCGCCGAGCGCGACGCCCGCGTCCGGGTTCGAGCGCACCGACAGACGGATGTCGCGCAGCAGCACGAACTCGCCCGAGGGACGGGTCAGGGCGCGACCGGGGTCGAAGCCAGGCATCGTCGCCAGGTCGCCCTCCACGGTGTACGGGCCCGACTCGAGCTGGACGCGATGCCAGGCGGCGTGGACCGGGATGCCTGGGTCATCGTCGGCGACCGCGATGAGGACGTCGTCGCTCGGGATCGTCATCGATCCGGCGACCCGTGCCGTGGCGTCGTCGAGTGCCTGCCAGGCCGCCCGGTCGAGTGGGAGCGCGCCGTCGGTCTCGAGCGTGTCACGCAGCGGTCCGGGTCTGGCCAGCACGCCGCTCGCCATACCCCGACTCGTGTAGGCATCGACACGGATCGCCATAGTCGTCCTTCCCCGGCGTGGTCCCAGTCTGACCCGCCTGGGGCCTCTCGCCAAGACCCGTCGGTACCGGTCTTGACCGGCACTGGTACCGGTGCCTGCGTTCGGAGGTTCCTCGAAGCACCGCCGCTCAGGGCGCCGGCGTGCAGGTGACGCAGGACGCCGGCGGTCGGAGGACGAGCGCGGCCAGATCGGCGAGGAGAAGACCGGGATCGGTCCGGCTCTGGTTGGTCAGGACGGCGATGGCCATCCGCTCGCCGGGGATCCAGCGCATGACGGCGCGCGAGCCGAGGAACCGGCCGGAATGGCCCAGCGCCGGCCGGCCGGCGACCGGGATCCCCTGGACGCCCAGCCCGTACGGGATCGTCGCCTTGAGGCGCGCGGTCCGCGCCATGTCCGCGACCATCGCGCCGCGTGAAGCGTCGTCTAGGATCGTCCCGCCATAGAGGGCCCTCGCCCACTGCGCCAGATCGGTCGCCGAGCTGGCGATCGAGCCGGCCCCGCCAGATGCGCTGATGACCGAGGTGAAGGGCACGACGCCCGAGCCGTCCGACAGGTCGATCGCCGGGAGCTTCGGACTCTTGCCGGCGAAGCGGTACCCGTGCGCGACAGGCGCCCGCGGGCGTTCGACCACCTGGTACCAGGTGTGGTCGAGCCCCAGCGGCTCGAAGAACCGCTGGCGGAGCTGGTCGGCGACGGGTGCGTGCCCGACCGCCGCCGCGACCAGCCCGAGGACAAGGTAGTTCGTGTTCGAGTAGTGCCACGACTGCCCGGGCCTGGAGAACGGCTTGCCGACATAGCCGAGCGATCGCGCCGGGTCCCACACCTGGCTGCGCCGGGCGAGCAAGGCCTTGTCGATGCCCTTGCTGAGATAGAAGTCGCGCAGGCCGCTGGTGTGATCGAGCAGCTGGCGGACGGTGATCGCGGGATCGATGGCGAGACCGGGCAGATAGCTCTTCGCGGTCGAGTCCAGGCGGATCCGGCCGTCCTCGACGAGACGCATGATCAGCGCCGAGGTGAACGTCTTCGAGACGCTCGCCACCGAGAACGCGGTGTCGGCCGTCACGGCGCGACCGGCCGCGATGTCGGCCAGGCCCGACTCCCCGTGCCACACCGATCCGTCGGCGAATACGATCGCGACGGCGGCACCCGGGATCCCATAGGTCGCCCGCAGCCGGTCGAGCTGGGCGTCGAGCTCGGCGATCAGCGTGGACGTGGCGCTCGGCGCGCCCGGGTACGGCACGCCGCTGCCCGCGGGCCGGCCCGGCAGGGGGGCCGGCGGCGTCTCGGTGGTCGGCGTCGGCCGGACGGTCGCGGCGGGCACCGCGCTCGGTCGCGGATCCGGCGTCGGCTGCGCCGCGGCGCCGGGGACGGTGACGGCCACCGGCACCGCCTCTGGCCCCGCCGTGGGCGATGCCGCCAGGCTGCCGGCGACCGAGAGACTGGCGATGACCAGCGCGACGAGACGCCGGATCACGAGGCGATCGATGGGTGTGGTTGCCACGACATGTGACTCGCACCATAACGCGACGCGCCCACCTGTACCATCGACCGATGACCCGGGACCCCGGTGCCCCATCGCTCCTTCGTTCGGTCGGCCTGCTCGCCGACGGCCCGGTGGTCTGGGGGAGACCGGTCGCCGTGCAGGGTCCGGGCGTGTTCGTCATCGAGCTCGCCGCGCCGACCCCGACCGCGCATGTCGAGCTCACCCGCGTTGGGAAATGGATCGAGCGCGTCGAGACCCTTCGCCTCGATGGCGAACGGCCGAGCTCGCGCGCTTTGGCCGCGCGCCTGGCGTCGTTCTGGCTGCCATCGCAGCAGGTCCTCTATGTCGGGGCCACGGCGCACTCGATCGGCCGGCGGGTCGCGGCGATCGGCGCCACGGAGCTTGGCGATCGTCGACCCCACTCCGGCGCGCACTGGCTCAAGACGCTCCGGTCGCTCGATGGCGTCCGGGTCTGGTGGGCGCCGACCACGGCTACCGAGGAGTACGAGGACGCCCTCCTGACTTCATTCGCCGAGGGTGTGCCGCAGGCCGACCTCGAGGGACTCCCGGATCGCACGGTCGTGCTCCCATGGGCGAACCTCCGGACGGTCACCGGCGATCGCAAGGCGACCGGTCTGAGCGGGTCGCTGGTCGCCGAGCCGGTCGAGGCACCACCGCCGCCGACCCGTGTCGTCGTCGTCCCCGACGGCGACGCCGAGGGTGCCCGCGGCGAGCCACCCGAGCCGAAGCGCCGGACGGCAACTCCGCGATCGACGCGTGGCGCCGTGGCCGCGGCCGGGGCGGGCGGGCCCGCTGCGGGCGCGGGCACGGGCAGCACGGCGACGTCGGCCGTCAGCCCGCCGCCCGGCGCGATGCCCGCACCCGAGGCGCTCACGACCGAGGGGGATGCCCGTCTGAGGGCCGAGCTCCACGAGCTCACCCACGTCCGCCGGCCGCAGATCATCGCCCGGATCCGGACGGCCAAGGAGCACGGCGACCTCAAGGAGAACGCCGAGTATCACGCGGCTCGCGAGGAGCAGTCGTTCCTCGAGGGTCGGGTCCAGGCGATCGAGGCTCGACTGCGGTCGGCCGTGATCGTCGAGGCACCCGCTGCCGGGTCGCGGGTCGGTCTCGGCTCGGTCGTGACGCTCGACGACGACGGGGAGTCGGTGGTCTACACGATCGTCGGGGCCGACGAATCCGATCCTGTCCGCGGTCGGATCTCGTCCTCGTCGCCCGTCGGGCGGGCCCTCGTCGGGCGCGACGCGGGCGACTACGTGGTCGTGCAGACGCCTGCCGGCGAGGCCCGCTACCGGATCGTCGACATCGCATAGGTAGGGGAGGTCGCGGCCTCGCCCCGCCCTACCTCGGCGGTTCGACCAGCTTGTGCTCGACCGCGTAGAGGGCGGCCTGCGTCCGCGACGCCAGGCCGAGCTTGCCGAGGATGTTCGAGACGTAGGTCCGCGCCGTCCGCTCGGTGATGAACAGCGCGGTGCCGATCTCCTTGTTGCTCATCCCCTGGCCGAGCAGGTTGAGGACGTCCTTCTCGCGGTCGGTCAATGGCTCGACGAGACTGTCGTTGGGGGCCTTGCGGTTGCGCATCCGCTGGGCGAGCAGGCGGGCGACGGCCGGGTCGAGGTGGACCTCGCCGTGATACGCGGCGCGCACCGCCGCGGCGACCTCATCCGCGTCGGCGTCCTTGAGGACGTAGCCGGAGGCACCGGCCTCGAGTGCCGCGGTGACCTGCTCCTCCTCGATGAACGAGGTCATCGTCACGATCTCGGTCTCCGGCCGCTCGGCCTTGATCCGGCCGATGGCGGTCACGCCGTCCATGTTCGGCATGAGCAGGTCCATCAGCACCACGTCGGGTTCGAGCCGGCGGGCCATGGCCACGCCCTCCGACCCGTCGGTCGCCTCCCCGACCACCTCGATGTCGGGCTGCAGCTCGAAGAACATGCGCAGGCCCATCCGGACGACCGAGTGGTCGTCGACGATGAGGACGCGGATGGTGGGCTGATCGGTCACGTCGGCTCCTGGGGCGAGGGCGCCCTGGTGCAGGTCTATGGACGCGCGGGACGGCGTCGAGTCTAGCAAACGACCGTGCCCGGGGACATCAAAGCACGACGAGCAGGCACGCCGCCAGGATCGCGGTGAGCAGGTCGCCTGCGCGGAACGTCTTGCGGCAGACGCAATCGGCGGCCGATGTCAGGTCGGCGATCTGCGGCATGTCCGACCCACCCATGACCACGACCCGGACACCCGGGACCAGCGCACGGAGGCGGCGGATGAACTCGAGACCGCCATCGACCTCGGGCAGGCGCGGATCCACGACGACGACGTCCGGCTCGGTCGCCCTGACGATCTCGAGCGCCGGCTCGGCTTCGCCGGCACTGCCCACGATGTAGAGGCGGTCGCCGATCCCGAGCAGGCGGGTCAGGCTCTCCCGGACCCGGTCATCGGCATCGACCACCACGACGCGGAGCGGCGAGGGCGAGCCCGGATCGGGGTGCATCGCGTCCATCCTGCCGCGCCGGCGCACTCCGGCGGAATCGACCTTCGCCCATGTCGGCCATCGGCCGAACGACGAACCCGCCTACGTCATCCGTCGCGGATCGATGCAGGCTCGGCGGGCGGCGGCGGGGCGCCGAGCGCGGCGATCGCCGTGTCGGGGACGACGATCTCGACGGTCGTCCCCTCGCCGGGCACGCTGCGGCACGAGAAGCGCGCCCCGATCTTGGCGGTCCGGGCGCGCATCCCGGCCAGGCCGAGATGTCCGTCCGGGACGCGCTCCGGGTCGAACCCCCGGCCGTCGTCGCTGATGCGCAGGCGGACGCCCTTGGCGATCCGGCCGATCTCGACACGCACCTGGCGGGCGTTGGCGTGCTTGACGACGTTGTGCAGAGCCTCCTGGGCGATCCGGTAGAGGACCTCCTCGACCTGGAGCGGGAGCCGCTCGTCGATGGTGCTCTCGACGACCACCGGGAGCCCGATCCGGCCCTGGAGCGCGGCGGTGTGCGTGCGCAGCGCGCGACTCAGACCATCCTGTTCGAGGTTGCCGGGACGGAGCTCGAAGATGAGCGCGCGCATCTCGGCCAACGCCTCGCGCTGGAGGTCGCGCAGCTGTGCCAGCTGGGCCTTCGCGGCGTCGCGGTCCCGGTCGAGCAGCATCTCCACCGACTTCGAGACGAGGGTCATCGAGAACAGCGCCTGGGTGACCGAATTGTGGAGCTCGCGGGCCAGATGCGCGCGTTCCTCACCGGCGGCGAGCTCGCCGGCCTGACGGCGGAGGTCGCGCTCGAGCCGGTCGCGCTCGCTGACATCGCGCGCCGCGCCGTGCGCCCCGATGAACCGGCCATCGGCGGTCATCCCCGTGCCGTTGATCTCGACGAGCACGTCGTGTCCGTCGGCGTGCCGGAACGGGAGACGCATCCGGTGGACCGCCGTGGGGTGGCGGGCCAGCCAGCGGAAGCGGATCGTCGCGTCGCGGCGTGCCGCAGGGGCGAAGATCTCGGCGTACGGGCGACCCATCAGCTCGGTCGGCTCGAAGCCGAGCATCGAGCGCGCCGCGTCGCTGATGAACGTCAGCGTCCCCTCGGCATCGGTCAACCAGACGAGATCGGGCGACGACGCGACGAGGTAGCGATAGCGCTCCTCTGACTCACGCAGCTCGCGTTCGAGGCGATCGCGCTCGCTGATGTCGCGGGTCGAGCCATGGATGCCCGCGAACTGCCCGTCGGCATCGAGCATCCCGATGGCGCTGACCTCGACCGGGACGAGCCGGCCCTCCGGGCTCTTGAGCTTGATGTGCGCCACCTGTTCGGTGGACGGATCGGCCGCGAGCGCGATCCAGCGGGTCATCGCCTCCGGATGGCTGGCCTCGTCGACGACGACGCTGAAATGCTCGCCGGTGACCTCGTCGGGCGGCCAGCCGCTCATCCGCTCCATCGACTCGGACATGAAGGTGAAGCGGCCCTCCGCGTCCGTCGAGAACACGACGTCGGGCGAGTTCTCGACGAGGAAGCGGTAGCGCTCCTGCGAGTCGCGCAGCTCGCGCTCGAGCCGCTCCTGCTGGGTGACGTCGCGGACGGTGCCCTGGACGCCGGCGAACCGACCTTCCTCCCAGACCGAGACCGAGGTGATCTCGGCGGGGAACGTCGTCCCGTCGCGGTACTTGACCATGTAGCGGAAGCGACGGACGACGTCGTGCTCGTGGCGCTGCGCCTCGAAATTCGCGAGCGCCTCGGCGAGCGACGCCTCGCCGGTCAGGTCGGCGAACGACATGCCGACGATCTGCGCCGGTGTCAACCCGAAGAGCGGTTCCGAGCCCTCCGCCACGAACAGGAAGCGTCCGTCGGCGTCGCAGCGGTAGATGACGTCCGGCGTCGTCTGGACCAGCTGGCGGAAGCGAGCCTCCGACTCCTGGAGCTCGCGCTCGAGGCGATCGCGGTCGCGCATGTCGCGGACCGAACCGTTGGCGCCGATGAACCGGCCGGCCTCGTCGAGCCGCGCCGTCGCGATGAACTCGGCGGGGATCGGCGAGCCATCCCGACCGAGGAGGTTGACCCTACCCCGGACCTCCTGCGCGCCTACGCTCATCCCGACCGACCAGTCGAAGTCAGCGACCTCCTGCGACGATCCGTGGACGAGCGCCGCGAACGGCTCGCCGATGAGCTCATCCGGGCGGAAGCCGGTGAGTCGCTCGACGGCGTCGGACACGAAGGTGAGGCGCGTGTCGGCCCCGATCGACCAGACGATGTCCGGCGCGTTCTCGACCAGGTACCGGTAGCGCTCCTCCGATTCGGTCAGGCGCGTCAGGAGCGTCGAGTTGGTGATCGCGATGGCCGCCTGGTCGGCCAGGCCCTGGAGGAGATCCAGCTCCTCCGCGGCGAACATCCGCGGCAACGCCGACGAGATCGCGAGCGTGCCGATGACCTCACCGCCAGGGGCGCGCAGCGGGGCGGCCGCCATCCCGCACAGGTTCAGGCGCTGGGCGACCGCGACGTCGTCCGGCTCGTGCGGGATCCGCGGGTCGGTGCCGTAGTCGCTCGTCCAGACGGCTTCGCCCTGGCTCGCGGCGAGACCGTTGATCCCGCCATCGAGCGGGAAGTGCATCCCCAGCAGCCACGACTGGGTCTCCGGGTCGGTCGCCCCGGCCACCACGACCGGCACGAGGTAGGTGCCGTCGTCGCTCATCCTGGTGAGGTGGGCACCGTCGGTGCCCAGCAGCCGCTGCGCCTCCTCGACGACCCGCTCGAGGATGACCTCCGGCTCGCGCAGCGCGGCGATCCGGGCGGTGATGTCGCGCAACGCGCGCTCCGTGTCGGCCCGCCTGGCGACCGCCGCCTGCGACCGCTCGAGCTCCTCGATGAGGCGGGCGTTCGTGATCGCGATCGCCGCCTGGTCGGCAAGCCCGCCGAGGACCGCGGCGTCGATCTCGTCGAACGCGTGCGTCTCGCGGCGATAGACCTCGATCGCGCCGAGCGGGCCCTCGTCGCCGATGATCGGCGCGACGATGAGATCGCCGATCCCGGTCCGCCTGGCCAGATCGTCGGTGCGCTCGACGTGATGGAACTCGCCGGCAAGGTAGTCGCCCGCCGCGATGACCTTGCCCTCGGCCATCGCGCGACCGGACAGGCCCTCGCCGGTGCGCAGCCGCGTCGCCCGGACCGTGTCGCGCTGCTCCTGGCTCAGGCCCGCGTCATAGGCCGTGACCAGCACGCCCTCGACATCGTCGTACTCGTCGATGACCGCGCCGTCCGCCCGCAGCAGCCGGCGTGCCTCGTCCACGATGCGCTGGAGCAGGTCGCCCGGCTGGCGGATCGCCGTGATCCGCGCGGTGATCTCGCGCAGCGCGCGTTCCGCCTCGGCGCGACGCTCGATGACCGCCCGCGAGCGGGCGAGCTCCTCGATCAGCCGGGCATTGCGGATGGCCACCGAGGCCTGGGTCGCCAGGGCGGTCAGCACCTCGCCGTCGGCGTCGTCGTAGGCCGCGACCTGGCGCGACACGACCGACAGCGTGCCGATCGGCCCGGCGTCGCCCGGCAGCGGGACCGCGACGACCGAGCGGATCCCGGTGGACTCGACGAAGGCGCGGGCCGCGTCGTCGCGCACGAACCGGTCGTCGTCGAGGTAGTCGTCGGTGCGCACCGCGCGCTGCTCGGCGAACGCGGTCCCGGCCACGGCCTGCCCGGGCCTGAGGCCGCCGACCCTCGCCCAGTCGGGGACGACCGCCATCGTCTCCCCGGCCGCGTACGACCAGCGCAGCGCCTCGATCGACGGATCCCACAGGTCGATCCGGGCGCCGTCCGATTCGAGCAGGCGAGTCGTCTCGTCGACGATCTGCTGGAGCACCTCGGCGGGCTCGAGGATGGCCGACACGCGGGCGGCGATCTCGCGCAGCGTCTGCTCCGAGTCGGCGCGCCGGGCGATCTCGGTCCGTGACCGCTCGAGCTCGTCGATGAGGCGGGCATTGGCGATCGCGACGGCGGCCTGGTCGGCCAGCGCCGAGAGGAGGCCGGCATCGGCCTCGCCGAACGCGTCCGGTCGATCGCCATAGACCGTGATCGCCCCGACGACCACGTCGCGGTGGATGAGCGGCGCGGCGATGACCGACCGGATCCCCGACTCGCGCACGAACGCGTCACGCTCCGGCGTGTGCTCGAAGCGGTCGTCATCGAGGTACGAGCCGGTCCATTCCACCCGATGGGTGCGCAGCGAGCGGCCGGAAACGCCGGCGTCGGCGCGCGAGCACGGTGTCGCCCAGGAGCGAGATGTTGGACGACGCCCGGATGCCGGCCTCCCGGCTCGACCAGGCCTCGGCGGTCCCGGTCGCGCCCAGCAGGTCGATCATCGCACCGGTCGCGCCGAGGAGGCGGACCGAGGCGTCGATGACCGCCTGGAGGATCTCGTCCTGGTCGTGCGTCGCGCTGACACGGCCGGCGATCTCGCGCAGCGTCCGCTCGGCGTCGGCGGTCCGGGTGAGCTCGCCGCGGGACCGCGCCAGCTCCTCGATCAGCCGGGCGTTGGTGATCGCGATCGCGGCCTGGCTGGCGAGGGCCCCGACGAGTGCGGCGTCCGTGTCGTTGAACGCGGCTCGCTGCGTCGAATAGACCTCGATGACCCCGAGCGGGCCGGATTCGCCGGTGATCGGCGCGGCGATCATCGAGTGGAACCCGGTCCGTTCGTAGAACTCGGTCGACTCCGCCGACGGCGGGAAGAGTGACGCGAGGTCGTCGTCGGCGACGACGACGCGATCCTCGGCGACAGCGGTCCCCGTGGCGCCGACGCCCACCGAGATCCACAGGCTGGCGCGTTCCTCCGGCGTGAACTCCTCGGACAGGCCGTCGTCGAGCGCCCAGTTCAGGTTTCCCGTCGCGGGGTCGAGCAGGTCGAGGATGACGCCGTCGGCACGGACCAGCCGACCGGCCTGCTTCACGACGTCCTTGAGGATCTCGCCCGGCTCGCGCAGGACCGTGATCCTGGCGGCGATCTCGCGCAGGCCCTGTTCGGCCTCTGCCCGTCGCCTGAGCGCGTCGCGAGAGCGATCGAGCTCGGCGATCAGGCGGGTGGTCCGGATCGTGATCGAGGCCTGGTCGGCGATCGTGGTGAGCACTGCCGCGTCGGCCTCGCCCCAGGCATCGGGCCGGCCGCTGGACACCAGCAGGGCTCCGATCGAGCCGTCCTCGTCGGTCAACGGGACGGCCATCACGGAGCGGATCCCCGACGCCTCGATGAACCGGTCGATGTCGGGCAGATGGGTGAAGCGTGGGTCGCCCAGGTAATCGCCCGTCCAGAACGGCCGCCCACCCACGACGGCCTGCCCGGCCACGCCCTGGTCGAGCATCTCGTTGGGGTCTGCCGGCAGTGGCATCTGGGGCTCGAGCGCGCCCGACGCATAGGCCCCGCGCAGGAGCCCGACGGCGGGATCGATGAGGTCGATCCGTGCGCCGTCCGCGTCCATCAGCCGGGCGGCCTCGTCGACGCTCAGCTGGAGCACGGCTGGCAGATCGCTCGCCGCGCTGATGCGCGCCCCGATCTGGCGCAGCGTGCGCTCGATGTCGGCCAGCTTGGCCAGCTCGCCGCGCGAGCCGTCGAGCGCCTCGATGAGCCGGGCGTTGCTCATCGCCGCGGCCGCGTGGTCGGCGAGGGCTCGGACCAGACCGATCTGGGCCGGGCTGAACGCCTCGGGTCGCGAGGAGAACGTGCCGAGCGCGCCGTACACCTCGTCGCCGGCCACGAGCGGGGCGACGACCATCGAGCGGATCCCGATGTCGCGAACGACCCGGTCGGTGTCCTCGGCGTGGATGAACGCGGTGTCCGCGAGGTAGTCGTTGGTCAGGACGACTGCGCGCTCGGCGACGGCACGACCGAACATCCCGATCCCGACCGGCAGGTCGATCGAGCGGACCCACGCCCGGCTCCGCCGGCTGCGGATCCCGGCATCGTGCGCGAACCGCAGGTGGCCGGTCGCCGGATCGATCACGTAAACCATCGCGCCGTCGGCGTCGAGCAGCCGCGCGGCCTCGTCGACGGCCGCGGTCAGGAGCTCGTGGACGTCGCCGGCGCCGCCATCCGGATCGCGCCCGAGCCGGCGGCCGTCGCGGCTCCCCCGGCGGCGCGTCGCGGTAGCGGGGCTCGCGGCCTGGGCCGGGTCCGGGGTCGCGGATCCGTTCGAGGCGCCGTTGGCGTCGTCGGTCGCGGCGTGTGCGGCGGCCTCGAGCGGCTCCGTCGCCGGCGGGGCGGTCGGGGCTGTGGCGGTCGTCGGGCGGCGGGCGCGCGGCGCGCGCGTCGGGCTGGTCACCGCCCGAGGATACGACGCCACCGCCAGGACAGGCATCGCCGTTCGCCGATGGCGGCTACGTCATCCGGCCGATGCCACGATCGTCGCGCGACGAGCCGCTGCGCGGACGTCCGACCGCCGCGAATCGCGGTCGCTTGCCCACCGCCATCTGCATCGCCCGCGCCGACGATGCGGCCTGACGCCGGCGACCCGCCCGGCCTGAGCATCCAGAGAGGTCCACCGCCCGATGTTCGCCTCCCGCACCTCGCTCCGAACGTCCGACATCGTCGTCCGCGCCGCGATCGTCGCCCTCGCGCTGGCGACCGGCTACATCCACTCGACGCTCGGCGGCCTGCTGTTCACGCTGAACGCCGTCGGCTACGCCGTCGCCGCCTTCGCGATGGTCGTCCCGCTCGCGCTTGCCGTCCGGTTCCGCTGGGTCATCCGCATCGGCCTCATGGGCTATGCCGCGACCGCGATCCTCATGTGGGCCATCCAGGGTCCGTACTACAGCACCGCCTACATCGCCAAGGCCATCGAAGTCGCGCTGATCGTCCTCCTCGCGGTCGACTTCGCCCGCCACGACGGCAACCCGGTCGCGGTCGTCCGTCGCGAGCTCGCGGCCTTCACGAGCCTCGTCACCCGCCGCGGCACCGCCGCCGCCGGCGCCTGATCCCGCCCGACCGCACGAGACAGGAGTCACCGACATGAAGCGCCTGACCCTCACCTTCGGCCTGCTCGCGCTGGCCGCCGTGCTGGCCGCCTGTTCCGGCGCGTCGGCGGCTCAGGGGGAGAAGCCGACCACCCCGGCCGGCAACCCCAGCGGCGACAGCGTCGCCGTGGTGGCCAAGGACATCAAGTTCGTCACCCCGGCCGTCACCGTCAAGGCCGACAAGGCGTTCGCCATCGACTTCGACAACCAGGACGGCGCCCCGCACAACATCGCCGTCTCCGACGCGTCCGGCAAGAAGGTCTTCAAGGGCGACATCGTGTCGAGCACGAAGGTCACCTACCAGGTCCAGGCCCTGGCCGCCGGCACATACACCTTCATCTGCGAAGTCCATCCCGACATGAAGGGCACGATCACCGTCCAGTGATCGGTCCATTCCGCGAGATCGAAGCCCCGGCTCCGGCCGGGGCTTCGGCGTTTCCACGGCGGATCAGGTTGTTGTTGCATCTTGACACTTCATAGCAGTATTGCTATATTTCGTCGCGACAACTCAACGAGATGGAGCGGACTCGCATGGAAACACCCTGGCTCACTCTCTATCGCCGAGCCCCGGCGCTCAAGCGCCGGGACCGCCGCCTGGCCGTCGCGGCCGCGTTCCTCGGCTATCCGGCACTGATCGTCGGCTACGACCTGCTGGTCGCGCCGGGACGGCTGTCGACAGTGCTCTGGGCACCCATCGCCATCGTCCTCTTCTCGCTGACGCTGGTCGGTGCGGTGGCGCTGTACGGCTACGGCCAGGGCCGCATGGACCGCCGCGCCCGCCTCGACGAGCGACAGCGCCAGATGGTCGACCAAGCCCTCGTCGTGAGCTATGGGGTCCTCGCCACCGTCGTCTCGGTGGCCCTCGGCATCCTCGCCGTGGCGGCCTCGTTCCAGACCATCGAGATCCACATGGACGCCCTCGCGCCGTGGCTCATCGCGGCCGGTCTGTACCTCCCGATGCTGCCATTCGCGGCGATGGCCTGGGTCGAACCGGACGCGCCGGTCGACGACGAGGCCTGACGTGGCCGATCCCTCCCCCGCCCCGGAGCGGGAGGTCGTCTTCAACCGCATTCCGCTGCTGCGGGCCGACCGCGGGCTGTCGCGCGGCCAGCTGGCCGAGGCGCTCGGCATCCACTACCAGACGGTCGGCTACATCGAGCGCTGCGAGTACTCGCCGAGCCTTCACCTGGCGATGCGCATCGCCCGGCTGTTCGAGCTGCCGGTCGAGGCGGTCTTCTCGCTCGACCCGTTCGGGCCACTCGGCGTCGAGGCGCTGGTGGCGCGCAAGGCACCGGCCGGGGAACCTCGGTAGCATCGAACCATGCTCGAGATCGTCGACCTCGCCAAGCGCTACGGGTCCGTCGTGGCCCTCGACGGCGCGTCGTTCACGGCCCGTCCGGGGCGGATCGTCGGCTTCCTGGGCCCCAACGGAGCCGGCAAGACGACGACCATGCGCTGCGTCTTCGGGCTGGCCAGGCCCGACCGCGGCGAGGTGCGCTGGGAGGGCACCGTCGTCGACCGCGACGACCGCCTGCGGTTCGGCTACATGCCCGAGCAGCGCGGGCTGTATCCGAGGATGCGCGTCGCCGAGCAGCTCAGCTATTTTGCCCAGCAGCACGGGATGCCGGGCAAGCCGGCCAACGCGGCCGCGCTGCGCTGGCTCGCCCGGATGGGGCTCGAGGACCGCGCCCGCTCGAAGCTCGAGGAGCTGTCGCACGGCAACCAGCAGCGGGTCCAGCTCGCGACGGCACTCGTCCATGACCCTGAGCTGCTCGTCCTCGACGAGCCGTTCTCCGGCCTCGACCCGATCGGGATCGCCACGATGACCGAGGTCGTCCGTGAGCGCGCGTCGGCGGGCGTCGGCGTCGTCTTCTCGAGCCATCAGCTCGATCTGGTCGAGGACGTCTGCGAGGACGTCGTCATCATCGCGCGCGGCCGGGTCGTGGCCTCGGGACCGATCGAGGAGCTCAAGACCGCTTCGGGCCGTCAGCATCTCGAGGTCGAGGTCGTCGGGTCCCGCGGTGCCTGGCTGGACGGCCGACGCGGCCTGACGGTCCTCGAGCGCGTCGGCGACCGGGTCAAGCTGCTGGTCGACCGGTCGGTCGACCTCGACGGCCTGCTGGCGCAGGCGCGCGGGGCCGGGGAGGTCCGCATGTTCGCCTACCAGCCGCCCAGGCTGTCCGAGCTGTTCATGGAAGCGGTGGCGCCCGACGCCACACCCGCGGAGGCGGCGTGATGCCGCGCTGGCGGAGCATCTGGCTGGTCGCCCGGCGCGAGATCCTCGAGCGCGGCCGGAGCCGCGGGTTCATCCTGAGCGTGGCCTTCACGACGCTCGTCGTCGTCGGCTCGTTCCTCGTCCCGGCGATCCTCTTCGGCGAGGACAAGGCGACGAAGGTCGGCGTCGTCGAGCCCGCGCCGGCGGGACTGTCGACCGCGATCGAGTCGACCGCGCAGCGGTTCGACCAGGAGGTCGCCATCAGGACCTACCCGGACGCGGCCGCCGCGGATGCCGCGCTGGCCGACGGCAAGGTCGATGTCGTGGTTGCGATGCCACCCGACCTCTCCGGGCCAGGTGACATCCGGTTCGACAAACGGCCCGATCAGGCGACGGCCCAGATCGTGTCGGCGGCGATGACCGGCCTCCGCGTCCAATCGGTCCTCGGCGCGAGCAACGTCGACCTGGGTGCCCTGTCTGCCGCGCAGCAGCCGCCAGCGGTCGGTGCTCGCCAGCCGCAGACCGAGGACGACCAGGCGAGGTTCCTCGTGGCCAACATCGGCGCCGTCCTGATCCTCGTCGGGATCTTCAGCTTCGGGTTCGCCGTGCTGACCGGCGTCGTCGAGGAGAAGCAGAGCCGCGTCGTCGAGGTCGTGCTCTCGACGGTCCGCGCCCGCGACCTGCTGATGGGCAAGGTCCTCGGCATCGGCGTCCTCGGCCTGGTCCAGCTGCTCGTCTTCGTCGTCGCCGCGATGGTCGCCGCGCTCGTCACGAACCGGCTCACCCTGCCGACCACGACGCCGGGCGCCGTGGCCCTCCTGGCACTGTGGTTCGTCCTCGGCTACCTGCTGTACTCGACTGCCCTGGGCTTCCTCGGCGCGCTCGCGTCGCGGATGGAGGAGGCCTCGAACGCCTCCACGCCGGTCACGATGGTGGCGATGATCAGCTACTTCGTGGCGATCTTCGCGGTCATCGAAGACCCGAGCGGCACGGTCGCCACGATCGCGACGTTCCTGCCACCGTCGGCACCCTTCGTCGTCCCGTTGCGGGCCGCATTCGATGCGATCCCGGCCTGGCAGGTCGGGCTCTCGGCGATCATCACGATCGCCGGGATCTGGGTCCTGTTCGCGATCGGAGCGCGGGTCTACTCGGGGGCCGTGCTCCAGGTCGGCGGGCGGATGAAGATCCGCGATGCGTGGCGGTCGGCCGGGGAGTGACCGCGGGCTGAGGCCCACCTTCCGCCGGGCATCCCGGCTCACCCCTCGGCGGGATCCAGCGGCTCGAACAGCCCGGGCAGTCCCCCGGCATGCCAGAACACGACCCGCCGGCCGTCGAACGCACCGGCCCTGACCCGGGCCACGAGGCCGGCCAGGGCCTTCGCGGTGTAGATCGGATCGACCAGGATGCCCTCGCTCCGGGCGAGCAGGCGGGTCGCCTCCTCGGCGGCCGCGCTGCGATGGCCATAGCCCGCCCCGTACTGATCGTCGTCGAGCACGATCTCGCCGTCCCCGACGGAGGCGAGCCCGTCGAGCGCCCCCAGGCCGCCGACCATCGCAACCACGGCACGGCGCAGCTCGTCGCGCGGCGTCACGGCGATGCCGTGGACCGCGGTCGGGGCGCCGGCCGTGCGCAGGCCGACGAGCAGGCCCGCCTGGGTGCCACCCGTGGCAGCCGGAACGACGACCTCGTCGGGCACGAACCCGCGGCGCGCCGCGTCATCGGCCAGCTCGATCCCGGCGAGGACCTGCCCGACGGTCCCGACGACGCCGGACCCACCGACCTCGACGAGATACGGACGGCGACCGGCGTCCGCCAGATCGGCCATGACCCCCGCGACGAGCGCCTCGCGCTCGGCTCGCTCGCCGGTCGCCGCGCGGTGGACCGTCGCCCCGAGCAGCTCGGCGAGGCGGAGGCCCGGGTTGGGTGGATCGGTCGGCGGCCCTGACAGCACGAGATGCACCTCGAGGCCGGCGCGGGCGCCGGCCGCCGCGGTCAGCCGGGCGTGGTTCGACCAGCGCCGGCCGGCGGTGACGAGGCTGTCGGCGCCCGCGGCAAGGGCCGCGCCGACGAGGAACTCCAGGTTGCGCAGCTTGTTGCCGCCGAAGGCGAGCGGCAACAGGTCCTCGCGCTTGATCCACAGCTCCGCGCGCCCGCCGAGCGCGCTTCCGAGACGCGGGAGCGGCGCCAGCGGCGACGGGCCGTCGAGCAGCGGGAACCTCGGGAAACGGGTCGGGTCCGGGGTCCAGCTGGCCACGCGGCCGATGGTACCCGGCCCGTATCATCGGTCGATGGCCACCCGCATCACGCCGGCCGACCGGCAGACGACGGTCGGGCAGCATCCCGGGATGGAGCGCTCGATCGCGATCTCGGCCTCGACGGTCGGCTCGTCGCGACTGTATTCGTCGGTCGTCTCGACCGCGCCGGGCGACCGGACCCGGATCCACCACCACGGCGAGTGCGAGACGTCCATCTACATCGTGTCGGGCGACGCAAGCTACACGTACGGTCCGACCGGCGTGGAGCACGGGTTCGAGGCGGCCGCCGGCGACTTCATCTACATCCCCGCCGGCGAGGTCCACGTCGAGGCCAACGCGTCGGACCTCGATCCGCTCGTCGTCGTGCTGACCCGCAACTGCCCGGATTCGCACGTCGTCTACCTCGACGGTGGGCCGGACGGCGCGACCGACGTCCCCGCCCCGTGCTGAGACACTGGGACGAGCGGGCACTCCCCGACCTCCTCGCCGAGAACGGCCTGACCGGCGTCGCGGAGTCTGCCTTCGCCAACGACGGATGGTCGGGAGCGTCGCTGACACGGCTCGTCCGCCCGTCGGACGGGACCGCGTTCGTCCTCAAGCGCACCTCCTGGGCGGTCGACTGGATCGCCCGCTCGACGCGCGACCACGCACTCCGGGAGGGGTTCGTCGCGGCCATGCCGTTGCCGCTGCCCGAGCCGCTGGTTGCCCCGTATCTCGGGGCAGCGTCCGAGGGAACCTCGGTGGCCATCCTCATGCCGGACCTCAGCGATCGGTTGCTCGGGTGGGAGCTCGGCGAGACCCCGGCGGACGGCCACGTGCTCGCGCGCGTCATCGACGCGGTCGCCCGCCTCCACGCAGCCCCGTGGCCGGTGGCGGGGACGCCCGATGCCGGTCATGCCTGGCCGACGGCGCCCATCGCCGAACGACTACTGCTGCTCGCACCTCGGTCGGCGGCGAGGCTGGCGGCCGCCGGCGTCGCGGCGGGTCGCCGGTTCGTCGACGGCTGGAGCGCGTTCGAGCGACGCGCCCCGGGCACCGCCGTCGGCCTCGTCCGGGCGCTCGACGCCGACCCGAGCCCGCTGCTATCGGTGCTCCACCGGCTGCCCTCGACCGGACTGCACGGCGATCTCAAGCTCGGCAACGTGGCGCCCCTCCCCGACGGTCGGATCGCGCTCATCGACTGGCAGATGACGATGCTCGCCCCGGTCGCGGTCGAGCTCGGCTGGCTCCTCGTCGGCAACTCCGGGGTCCTGCCCGACCGGCCGGAGACGGTCCTCGAGGCATACCGGCGGGCCGTCGCCGCCGCGGCCGGTGAGACGGCGGCGGCCGGTACGCCGTTCGACCCGCGCCGGGCGTACCCGCCCGATGCGCTCGCGGCGGTCCTTGGCGACCCGCGGCCCTCGCGCTTCAGATCCCCGGACGAGGTCCTCGGTGACTGGGCGGCACAGGTCGATCTGGCCTTGATCGTCGGGCTGCTGTTGCGCGGCTGGCGCAAGGGCCTCGACGCCGAAGCCGGCGCCACCCTCGGTTCGGGTGTCGACGCAACGGACGACCTCGCCTGGTGGTGCGATCGGGCAGTCGACGCCGCCGGTCGCCGGCTGTAGCCGATCCGCGGGTCAGCTCGGCGCGGCGAGGTCCCGGCGCGGGAAGAGCACGAGGGCTGCCAGCACGGCGACGGCGGTCACGCCACCGAGCACGAGGAGATCGGTTGCATCGGGGAAGCCCGCGAGGATGGCCTTCGGGTCGAGGTAGTGGAAGACCGAGTACGGCTGGAGGCCCTGCGCATCGGGCCACAGCGACCCGAGGACGTCGAGGAAGTACGACACCGCGACGAAGGCGAGGGTCAGGCCGAGCGCCTGCGACAGCCGGTCGAACGACGCCGACGCCAACAGGGCGATCGAGCCGATCGCCCAGTACAGCAGTGCGCCGTTGAGCCACAGGAGCGGCAACTGGCCGACCCCGAGCTCTGCGGTGCGACCGGTCAGGCTGGCCCCGATGAGCGACCCGACGATCGACCCGAGGACCGCGATCCCGACGAACAGCGCGCCCGAGATCGCCAGCGTCGTGTAGACCATCCGCCGCGAGATCGGTCGCGACAGCATCACCTCGAGTGTGCCGCGCTGGCGCTCGCCGGCGATGGCCGCGGTCGCGAAGCCGACCGCGAAGACGAGGTTCAGCCCGACCGCGATGGGGTGGATGAAGCCGATCGCGACCGAGCCGCTCAGCGAGAAGATGTCGCCGCCCCCGAACTGGGCGAACTGCGGCGGGAAGGCCCCGCTGGCAAAGATGTCCTTGAACGCCGACCCGAACGAGTCGTAGATGATCGGCAGGAACGTGCCCCACACCGCGAGCGCGACCGCCACGATGAGTACCCGTGTCCGGTTCGCTCGCCAGGTATGGGCGAACAGCGCGAGGTTCACGGGGTCGCCGCCGGCGGGGGCGTGCCGTCGACCGTCGCCCCACCCGTCGCGTCCCCTTCGTCGATGACGTCGCTGGCATAGAACTCGAGAAAGGCCTCCTCGAGACGCGCCGGCTCGATGGTCAGGTCGTGGATGGTCATCCCCGCGATCGCTGCGAGGAACGGCGCCACGTCGCCCTCCAGCCGACAGCGCAGCCGGCCGTCCGCGATGCGCACGTCCGACACGCCCGGCACGCCGGCCAGCTGCGGCGGCGCCGCTCCGTCGTCGAGGCGCATCTCGACGTTCCGCTTGCGCCGGGCCAGCAGGGTCGGGATGTCCTCGAGCGCGACCAGCCTCCCCTGTCGGACGATCGCGACGCGATCGCACACGCGCTCGACCTCGGACAGGATGTGCGATGAGAAGAAGATCGTCCGGCCCGCCCGGCGCAGGTCCTCGAGGATCGAGTAGAAGGCGTACTGCATGAGCGGATCGAGGCCCTCGGTCGGTTCGTCGAGGATCGCCAGCTCCGGGTCGTGCTGGAGCGCCTGGATGACGCCGAGCTTCTGGCGCATCCCGCGCGAGTAGTCGCGGACCGTACGCCGCATGGTCAGCGCCGAGAGCTCCAGGCGATCGAGCAGCTCGACACGGCGGGTCGGCGGCCGTCCCGACATCGCCGCCAGATCGTCGAGCAGCCGCTCGCCGGTGAGCCCGTCCCAGAACGCGATCCCGCCGGGCAGATAGCCGACCCGCGACCGGATGGCGACCGAATTGCGGACCGCGTCGCGGCCGAGCACCGATGCCCCGCCGGCGGTCGGATGGAGGAAGCCGAGCAACAGCCGGATGGTCGTGCTCTTGCCCGCGCCGTTCGGCCCTAGGAACCCGAAGATCTCCCCGTCGCCGACCTCGATCGTGAGGTCCTGGAGCGCGCGCACGGGCGCAGCGTGCGGACGGCCGGGCGGGTGGATCGGCATCGAGCGGCCATAGGTCTTCGTCAGCCCGGAGGTCGCGATCGCCGCCATCGACCGAAGGCTACTCTAGGCGCCGACCCGTTCGCTGGAGGACCCGATGCCAAAGACCGTCCCGAACCTGCCCGGCCTCGAGCCGGGCGACCTCCCGTTCTCCAAGGTCGTGGAGGCGAACGGCTTCGTGTTCCTTTCCGGGCAGGTCGGCGATGTGCCCGGCGTCCACGGGGCGGTCCCGGGCGGTATCGAGGCCGAGACCCGGGCGATGCTCGACAACGTCGGGCGGTTGCTGCGGATCGTCGGGCTCGACCATCGCGACGTGGTGCGCTGCACGGTCTACCTGCGCGACTTCGCCGACTTCGCGGCGATGAACGCGGTCTACCGCACGTACTTCCCGGCGGACGCCCCGGCCAGGGCGACGGTCGGCGTGACCGCCCTGGCCGCGGACTACCGGGTCGAGATCGAGGTCACCGCCGCGCGCTGACCGGAGCGGCTCACCCGCCGACGGCGAGCTCGTCGATGGCCACATACGGGTGGCGCGCCGTGCCGACGACCTCGATGACGAGCGTGTGCTTGGCGGCCGCCGTCCAGGTCTGGCTGAACACGGCCTTGCGCGCGGTGAACGAACTGCTGCGGAGGTCGACCGTCCTGACCAGCTTCCCGTCGACGGACACCCGCGCCCGGCCACGCGTCGGTCCGACGGGTCCGTACCACGTGACGCTGCTGCCGCTGAACGTGAACGTCGCGGTTGCGCCCGCCCTCGTCGCGTAGCGCACCGCGCCACCGGCGTAGCCGGCATGGGTCGCCGATGGCCACGTCCCGCGGTAGCTGATGCTCGTGCTCCGCTCCGAGTAGGAGCGCGGCGATGGGGCGACGGGGGCGACGGGAGCGACGGAGGCGACGGAGGCGACGGGCGCGACGGAGGCGACGTCGGGCGGCGCGGCATTGGCGTAGTAGCCCATGAGCTTGGCGACATAGCGTGTCGCGTAGGCCGACCGGCCCGTGGTTACGCCCGACCCCGTCAGCCACCAGTAGGCGACGCGCGGCCAGCTTCCGAGACCGCTGTACAGCGATCGGACCTTGGCCCTCGCCACGAGCTCCTGGTTGGCCGGCGTCGGGATGGCGTTCGGGTCGCCGAGGTAGCGGTCCGCCCAGGCGCGCCAGCTGGACGGCATGATCTGGTACTTGCCATACGCGCCGGACAGTCGGTTCCGTGCGGCGTAGTCGCCCCCGGATTCCGCGCGGCCCAGGGCATCCATGAAGCGCGACATGCCGGCGGGATCGCTCGCGAGCGTGGTCGCCGGTCCACGCACGCCGAAGATGAGGCTCGCCGCGAACAGGGCGACGACGACCGCCTTGAGGCGGCCCGACAGCACTCGCAATGGAGCTCCTTCCTGCCGGGACGGCGCGGTGAGCGCGCCGAGCGTCGGCCGGGTTGCGGCGCGACCGGGGCCCGACTGGGGTCGGGCCGGGGTCGTCGCGACCGCAACATCGATTCGCTGGTCCGGGCAACGTGAGCGTCACCCGTACGCTGGGGAGCGACACGATACGAGCCGCCCGGACCGAAGGCAACCCCGGTGATTCGCCTTATCCCGTCGAGTGAGCGCGATCAGCTCGCCGGGGCCGCCGCATGGAGGAAGGCTGCGGCGCGATCCAGCGCGTCGTCGAGGACGGGCTTGAGCGTGTGCCCGAGGCGCGGGTACGTCACCAGCTCGCCCCGTGCCAGGAGCGCGACGTGCGCCCGCAACAGGTCGATCCGGGCGAACGGATCCGACTCCCCGGAGAGGAGCAGCACCGGGCAGCGGATGGCCGGCCAGTGGGCGATCCGCGCATCGGTGCGTTCCGGAGCGCCGGGTGGGTGGAGCGGGTAGCTGAAGCAGATCAGCGCGAGATATGGAGCGTCGGGTTCGGCGGCGGCAAGGCTGGCCACGCGTCCGCCGAACGAATGGCCGCCGACCGCGACGTCGCGCTCCGAGGGTACGGCCAGGTGGAAGGCCGGCAGCGCGTCCTCCGCCTTCCGCCGCGGCAGGTCGATGGCGGTGGCCGCGACCCCGCGAGCGCGCAGGCCTTCGACGAACGGCGCCATGCTGGCCGACGTTCCGCTGGCGCCATGACCCAGGAAGCAGCGCACGCTCACGACGACAGGGTAGCCCGCTCGTGGGTCGCCCGAGGGTCGTCCTGCGGATGCCTCGTCGTCCGCGGCACAGCCGCCGACAGCCGGCTCCAACTGTGGTCGAAGCCGTCGGCGTACGACCAGTACCGCGGCGTGCTCCGGATCCTGGCCGCCAAGACCCCCACGATCAACGTCGTCAACGAGCTCTCGCTCGAGACCTACCTGCGCGGCGTCGTCCCGGTGGAGATGCCGTCGACCTGGCCGGGGCCGGCACCGAAGGCGCAGGCGATCGCCGCGCGCTCGTACGCCGCCCGCCGGCTGCGCCGCGGCGTGACCCTCATCGGCAGTGCGGGCAGCCGGAAGGTCTCCAGCAAGGTCTTCCGTTCGGCCTTCGACGCCCGGCGACCGCCGGACGACCCGATGATGCGCAGCACGCTGGTCGCCACCGCACCCATCCCCTGAGCCGCTATCGTGGCGGCCATGGTGGAGCCACGACCCCGCTGCACATGGGCCGGCACCGACGGCCCGAGCCCCGATCCGCTGATGGTCGCCTACCACGACGACGAGTGGGGCACGCCCGTCCACGATGACGTCGAGCTGTTCGAGCGGCTCGCGCTCGAGTCGTTCCAGGCCGGGCTGTCGTGGTCGACGATCCTGCGCAAGCGCGAGGCCTTCCGGGCCGCGTTCGCGGGCTTCGATCCGCACCGGGTGGCCGCCTTCGACGAGGCCGACCGGGCGCGCCTGATGGCCGACGCGGGCATCGTCCGGAACGGCGCGAAGATCGATGCGACGGTCGCTAATGCGGCCGCCCTCCTGGTGACGAGCGCGGCGTTCGGGTCGTTCGACCGGTACCTCGCGTCGATCGTGCCCGGACCGCCCGTCCCGTTGCCGGCGGCGGCGATGCCGGGGGGCATCCCCGCCACCACGCCCGTCTCGGACGCGCTGTCGAAGGATCTCCGCGGTCGGGGCTTCCGGTTCGTCGGCTCGACGATCGTCTACGCGTTCATGCAGAGCGTCGGGCTCGTCGACGATCACGTCCCTGGCTGCTTCCGCTACCGGGGCTGACCATCGCGTTCAGAGGTCGCGACGCTCGAACCACCAGGTCGCGCCACCGAGCACCAGCGCGATCCACAGCGCCGACCAGCCGACGAAGGCGAGCGACGGCGGGTTCGCGGCGTAGAACGGGTTCGCCTCGATGAGGCCGGGCGCGCGTCCGGCCGCGATGAGCACCACGAGCGGCGGTTCGAGCCCGTAGATGACGCCACGCCACAGGCCGTCGCTCGGGAACAGCCAGCGGCTCAGCTCGGCGACCGGGCCAAGTCCGGACACACCCAGGGCGGTGGCGACACCGGCCAGCACGCCGGCCATCCAGCCAAGCCCGAATGCGACGACCGCGATCGAACCGGCGGCGATCGACGGCAGCACCGATCCGAGCGCGAGCGTCAGCGTGAGCAGGACGAGCGCCTGGCCGGCCAGGAAGGCCACCGCCAGCTCCGGGTGGGGCGGCCCGAAGCCCGAGATGATGACAGCGACCGCGACGGCCAGCAGCCCCGACGCCGCGGCGTAGACCGTCACCACGAGCGCGCTGCCCAGCCAGCGCCCCACCAGGACATCCGCTCGCCGCAGGGGCCGGGCGAGGATCGCGTAGGCGACGCCACTCTCGAGGTCGCCGCCGATCGCCGGCGCCCCGATGAACGCGGCCGTCATCGCCAGCACGAAGCTGAACATGAAGGCGATGAGGATGAGGACCTGCGAGACGCCGATCTGGATGTCCACGGCCGTGGACCCGCCCTCGCGCGCGAGGACGATGAGCCGGTCGAGGCCCCAGGCGACGAGCGCGATCGAGACTACGGTCAGCGCGGCGAGGACCCACACGACGCGGCGGCGGACGAGCTCGCGGACGGTCAGCCGCGCGATGGCGATCACGGCGCGTCGTCCGGGTCCCCGAGGAGCTCGAGGAAGCGCGATTCGAGCGAGCCCCGTCCGGGCTCGACGGCGTGGACCCGGCCGCCGCCGGCGACGATCGCGGCGACGAGTTCGGGGATCCGGTCCGCGGCGAACGGCCTGACGGACAGCCACTCGCCGTCGACGGCGGCCGGGCCGAACGGAGCGGCGATCGCCCGGCCCGTGTCGGCGACGTTCGTCACCCGCAGGCGGACCCCGTCGACGGCAACGACCTCGTCAAGCGGGCCGGCGGCGATCGACCGGCCGTGGTGCAGGATGACCACCCGATCGCACACCTGCTCGACCTCGGTCAGGAGGTGCGAATTGAGGATGACCGTCGCCCCGCGATCGCGAGCCGCACGGACGATGGACCGGACGTCTGTCCGGCCGAGCGGGTCGAGCGCGGACGTCGGCTCGTCGAGCAGGACGAGCTCGGGATCGCCGAGCAGCGCGACGCCGAGCCCGAGCCGCTGCTGCATCCCCTTCGAGAAGCCGCTGACCGAGTCGTCGCCTCTATCCGCGAGACCGACGCGGTCGAGCGCGTCGTCGACGGCGCGCCGGTGGTCCCGGCCGGGGAGATGGGCGAGACCCGCGTGGAGGGCAAGCACCTCGCGCGCGTGCAGCCATGGCTGGTAGCGGAAGAGCTCGGGGAGGTAGCCGATCCGCGCTCGCGCCGCCCGGTCGCCGAGCGCCGCGCCAAGGACGCGGCCCGAGCCCGAGGTCGGTCGCGCCAGGCCGAGCAGGAGCTTGATCGTGGTCGTCTTGCCGGCGCCGTTCGGACCGAGCAGCCCGACGATCTCGCCACGCCCCACGGTCAGGTCCAGGCCGGCCAGGGCAGTCGTCCGGCCATAGGTCTTGACCACCCCCTCGAGCGCGATGACGGGGTTTGACACGCTAGCTGTCACGAGGCCCCGCCAGGGTTCGGGTCAGAGCAACCTTCTGGAGTGGAGGCACACGCGGATGATGCATGTCGAGTGTCCATGGTGCGCCGGGCCGGCGACCGTCGAGGCCGGCCCGGCCGGTGCGTTCGAGTGCACGGGGTGCGCCGTCCGGATCGACATCGCGCCGGAGCCCGTGAGCGAGCCGGTCGCCCGCGCAGCCTGAGGGACGCACCCGTCGCGCTCCCCGTGACGCTTCGCACGGGGCGGGCGAGCGCCCCGGGTTGCCGGTCCCCGTCGCGAGCGACCCGTCTCGCCGCGTACGATGACGCGGTGGATCGCCGTGCCGCCGCCGATGGGTTGATCGCGGCCGGTCGCCGTCTCGGTGCGCGGGGCCTGATCTCGGCCGGAGAGGGCAACCTGTCGGTCCGCCTCGATGCCGACCGGCTGCTGATGACCCCGACCGGGCTGCGCAAGGATGAGCTCGGCGCCGACGACCTCGTCGTTGTCTGGCTCGGCCATCCCGACCGAGAGGCGGTTTCGCCGAGCGGGCACGGTCCATCCTCGGACCTTGCCATCCATCTCGCCGTGCATGCTGCGCGACCGGACATCGGTGCCGTCGCCCACGCCCACCTCCCGGCGTTGATGAGCCTGACGCTGGCGGGCGAGATACCGGACCCGGCGGCGCTGCCGGAGACCGCGTTCCATCTGCCCCGACTCCCGTTCCTCGTCTTCGGGGAGATGGGCAGCCAGGAGCTCGCCGGCCGCATCGCGGCAGCCCTCTCGGATCCGCCGGAGCCGGCCGCCTCCGCCGTCCTCCTCGAACGGCACGGCGCAGTGGCAGTCGGGCGCGATCCGGCCCACGCCGTCGATCGTCTCGAGCTCGTCGAGGTCCTGTGCCGGACGTGGCGCGACGCGCTCCTGATTCGCGCGGCGAGAGCCGATGTGGGTATCGTGGACGCGCCCAGTTCCATAGAGTCGGAGAGATGATGAACGCGAGGAAGTACCTGGCCGAGCTGCTCGGCACGTTCCTGTTCATGATGGCCGGCTACGCGTCGGTGGCGAACTTCGGTCTCGCCCAGCCGGCGATCCCGGGGATCCTCGTCGTCCCCTTCTCGTTCGGCCTTGGCCTGTTGGCGGCGATCTACGCCTTCGGCCACGTCTCGGGTGGGCATTTCAACCCGGCGGTGACGGTGGCGATGGTCCTCGATAAGCGCACCGCACCGATCGACGCGGTCGGCTACATCGTCGCCCAGATCATCGGCGCGATCGCCGCCGCCGCCGTCATCTACGTGACCGTGAGCCAGGCCGCGGTGACGGCCGGCATCACCAAGCCCGGAGCCGGCATCAGCGACGTCAGCGCGCTGGTCCTCGAGACCGTGTTCACGGCGATCTTCCTGATCGTCATCCTGACCGCCTCGAAGCGCGCCGGGGACTTCGCCGGACTGGCCATCGCGCTCACGCTCGTCGCGATCCACTTCGCCATCGCGAACGTGACCGGATCGTCGGTCAACCCCGCGCGCTCGATCGGCTCCGCCCTCGTCGGCGGTGACCTGACCGGCCTGTGGATCTACCTCGTCGGACCGACCGTCGGGGGGATCATCGGCTGGGGGATCTTCAGGGCGATGGAGATGACCGGCGACGAGCCGGCGACCTGATCCTTACAGCCGGATCATGACGCAGGCGTCCCAGTCGCGGCGCGTCTCGTTCACGGCCCGATGCCACGTGCGGCCGCTGCCGGCGTCCGGGTCAGCCCGCTGGCCGCGACGCCGGGGCTCAGCCCTCGAGCGAGGCGAGCCTCCGGATCAGCGCGAGGCGCTCGATGGCGACGACCGTCATCGCATCGGTGATCTGGCCGTCGAGGGTCATCGCCAGGACGTCGTCGAACGGCAGCCAGCGGACCTCGAGCGCCTCGGTCGCATCCGGCGTCGCGGCTGCCTGCCGGAGGTCGGTCGCGAGGAAGAGCACCGCTAGCTCGTCCGAGACCGAGTTCGAGAGGTGGAGTCTGGCGAGCTCGCGCCACGTCCCGGCCTCGACCCCGGTCTCCTCGCGCAGCTCGCGCCGGGCGCCCTCGAGCGCGGTCTCGCCGTCCGGCACGCCGCCCTCCGGGATCTCCCAGGAGTACGCGTCGAGGGTGTAGCGGTGCTGCCCGACGAGCACGACGCGGTCGCGTTCGTCGATGGCCAGCACGCCCGCCGCCTGGTTGGCGAAATGGACGACCCCGTAGATCCCTGGACTGCCGTCGGGGCGGGTCACCTCGTCGTGCCAGATGGTGACCCAGGCATTCTCGTAGGCGACCCGCCGCGAGCGCCGGAACCACGGACCGTTGGCGATCGGCGGCCCATCCGTCGAGTGTTCATCCTCCATCGAGCCATGGTCGCACCTCGTGGTTGCCCGCGCCCAGCCCGCGGCCGCTCGTCGGTAGGCTCGTCGAGGAGGCCGGCACGGGCGAAGCTGCGGGCGTTCTCGCCGGGGGCCCGCTGGCGGAGGCCGGCTCCGACCGCTACCGAGCATTGCCCGATGGGCGCCGGCTGTACTCGGCTCGAGGTCGACCTCGACGGCGAGCCGTTCTTCCGTCGAACCTGGGACGAGGCGATCGAGCGGCGGCTCGTGTGAGCCGTCGCCGGTCGTAGACTGGCGCCCATGCCACGTCCCCGGATCTCGGCCAAGGCCGAGCGCTTCACCGAGTCGGTCATCCGCGAGATGAACCGGCTCGCGGTCGCGGCCGGCGCGGTCAGCCTGGCCCAGGGGTTCCCCGACTTCGCCTGCCCACCGGAGCTCAAGGCCGCTGCGGCGGCCGCCGTCCACGACGACATCAACCAGTACGCGATCACGTGGGGCAGCAAGCCCCTGCGCGACGCGATCGCACGATCCACCGTCGCCCACTTCCAGGGCTGGGGCGAGATCGACCCCGAGACGCAGGTCACGGTCACCTGCGGCGCGACCGAGGCGATGGTCGCAGCGATGCTCGGCCTGCTCGATCCGGGCGACGAGATCGTGGTGTTCGAGCCGTACTACGAGAACTACGGACCCGACGCGATCCTGACCGGCGCGGTCCCGCGCTACGTCACGCTCCATGAGCCGGACTGGTCGATCGAACCGGACGAGCTGCGGGCCGCGTTCGGGTCGCGCACGCGTGGCATCGTCGTCAACTCCCCGCACAACCCGACCGGCAAGGTCTTCCGCCGAGATGAGCTCGAGCTGATCGCGGGCCTTTGCGTCGAGTTCGATGCAATCGCCTTCACCGACGACATCTACGAGCACATCGTGTTCGAGGGCGAGCACATCCCGATGGCGACGCTCCGTGGCATGGCCGAGCGGACCGTGTCGATCCACTCGATGTCGAAGTCGTACTCGGTCACCGGCTGGCGGATCGGCTGGACCATCGCGCCACCGGATCTGTCGGTCGGCATCCGGCGCGTCCACGACTTCCTGACCGTGGGCGCTGCCGCTCCGCTGCAGGCCGCGGCGGTCGTGGCCCTCGGCTTCCCGGACTCGTACTACGACGAGCTGGTCGCCGGCTATCGCGCCCGGCGCGACCTCCTGCTGCCCGCCCTGCGGTCGGCCGGCTTCCGTATCCACGAGCCGGCCGGCGCCTACTACGTGATGACCGACATCGCCGACCTGGCTGAGACCGGCGAGGACGACGTGGCGTTCGCGCTTCGGATCATCGCCGACCCGGGCATCGCGGCCGTCCCCGGATCGTCGTTCTTCTCGCGACCCGAGCTCGGCCGCTCCAAGCTCCGCTTCGCGTTTCCCAAGCGGACCGACACGCTGCGGGCGGCAGCGGACCGGCTGGCTCGCCTCGCGGTCCGGGCGTGACCGCCGCTAGGTAGGCCTGAGCCGCCCGGCCATGTCCGCGATCATCCGCCGGGCATCGGCCGAGTCGAAGTGCATCAGCGGATCGGTTTCGATGGCCTGTTCGACGATCCGTCCGGCGATCCTCGTGTAGAGGACCGGATAGATCGCCCCCGAGCCGTCGGCCTCGAGTGTCGTGGCCAGCGCGTCCGGCCCGCCGGCGTCGAGCACGTGAGCCAGCGGCTGGATGCCGTCGTCGCGCAGACCGCCGGCCGGGTCGGCGGTGAGCACGTGGGCGAGATACCCACGCTGATGGAAGAGCACCGGCGATTCGGCCAGCTCGGCGGCGACGATGCCGGGCACCGCCTCCTGTGCGACGACCTGGCGTTCCGGATCGATCCCGAAATACGTCCGCGCGATGTGTCCGGCGAGCACGCGTGCGTTGTAGCGCGCGCCGTGGACCGCCCCTGAGTTCGAGGGCACGCCGTGCTTCTGGAGGCCCTTGGAACCCTGGCCTATCGTCCCGGCGAAGAAGATGCCCGGCACGCTCGCGCTCTCCCACCACGGCGTCTGGACCGGCAGGCGGCTCGCCCCGAAAGTCGTGACCCCCAGCTCGGGGAGGTCCACGAGCGGCGTCACGAAGCCGGTCGCCGAGATCGCGTCGTCGACCTCGATGGCGAGGTCCGCGCCGCCGTCGGTGCGCCGCAGGTGAACGGTCAACCGGCCGTCCGCCATCCGCTCGATCCGGTCGATCGCCGCGTCGAGCACGCTGACCCCGCCACCGAGCACGTGGTCCTCGTACGGTTGGACGTATCGGGCACGAACACCGACGAGCGTCTTGGTGTCGACCGACAGGCGAACCCGCGAGGGCGAGGCGACGACCAGCTGGCGCGCCCACGGCAGCAGCCCGGTGGCCAGCTCGAACCCGGAGTTCTGCTTGCCGATGATGAGCACGCGGTGATCGGCGTAGTCCTGGACCGGCCGGACATCGGCGTAGTGATGGGTGTACTCCATCCCGACGCCGGGCGGTGTGAACGGCTCGGCCACGCCGACCGCGGCCACGAGGACGCGGGCGTTGTACGTCCCGTCGGTCGTCTCGAGCTCGAACCGCTCGCCATCGGGAGTCGACACCCGGCGCGTTCCCGTCCAGCGAGTGCCGTACCGGACGGCCACGCCGGCGCGGTCCGCGAACAGCGCCAGGTTGGCCTCCATCTCCGGCCGCGACGGGAAGTACGACGTCCCGTCCATGAGCGTCGGCTGGAGGGCACACGTGTCCGGCTCGTCGCCGAGCAGGCTGTTCCAGTCGTAGCGCTCGTAAGCGGGCGTGCCCCGCCTGGCCGGGGCGTGCGGCTTCGTCCACGACAGGAGCCGCTGGAAGAACGGCCAGCGCCGGAACATGCCACCCGGCGACGGGTCGGCCGAGATGACCGCGTGACCGACGCCCAGCCGGCGCAACGAGTACGACACCTGGAGGGCGCCGGGGCCACTGCCGACGACGACGACCGGGTACTCGCCCGGCGGGAACGAGCCGCTCAGCTCCGCCATCGGTTCGCGGCCCGCAGCCGGCGGGCCTGCGCCTGGAGCATCCGCCACATGACCCTCGGGTGATCGACGAGGAACGGCTCGACCCGCGGTCCGGCGAGGACGAGGCAGCGCAATTCGCGGAGGGCCACGACGTCGGCGATCGGCGACTCGCCGAGGATGATCGAAACCTCGCCGAAGAACTCGCCGCGCCCGAGCCGGGCCCGCTCCGTCCCGTCGACGACCACCGCCGCCTCACCATCGAGGATCACGTAGAAGCCCGATCCGGTCAGGCCCTGGCGAAGGACCTTCTCACCCTCGCCGAAGACCACTTCCTCGAACAGGTGGACGATCCCTTCGAGACGGGGGTTCGGCAGGTCGGCGAACAGCGCGAACGAGGCGATGGTATCGATCAGCTCCTCGCGTCCGGCCATGTCCGCATGGTGCCAGATAGCGGAGGAGAGCGGGTGCCGCTGGCGCGGTTGACGGCGCCGCGTCGCGCAGCGCAGCATGGCTGGGAAGCCACCCGGAGGTAGTGCATGACCCTGACCCTCGACCGCAAGGCGGAGCTGCTGTCGGCCGCTCGGCTGTTCGATGGCGTCGACGCCGCCGGGATGGACCGGATCGCGGCCGTGGCGGTCCAGGTCGACTTCCCGGCCCATCATGTGATCGCGCGCCAGGGTGAGATCGGGACGGGGTTCTTCATCGTCGTCGACGGCGCCACCCGGGTGGTCCGCGACGGCGAGACCATCGCGACCCTCGGCCCCGGCGACTTCTTCGGCGAGCTGTCAGTCCTGGACGGCAAGCCGCGGAACGCCCAGGTCGTCGCCGTCGGGCCCACGACCTGCCTCGGGCTCGCGTCGTGGGACTTCGAGGCCGTCCTGCTCGCCGAGCCGCGCGTCGCCCTTGCGATCCTGCGCGGGCTCGCGACGCGCCTGCGCGACCTGACCGACCAATCCCATCACTGACCCGCGACCGACCTCGCCCTCGATGACCGAGTCGCAGCCGGCGCCGGGCGGCACCGTCACCTTCCTCTTCACCGACATCGAAGGCTCGACGCAGCTGGAGCAGCGTCTCGGCACGGAGCGCTACGCCGAGGTCCTCGAACGCCACCGGGCGCTGCTGCGCGAGGCGTGGGCGGCCAACGCCGGCGTCGAACAGGGCACCGAAGGCGATTCGTTCTTCGTCACCTTCGCGCGCGCGACCTCGGCGCTGGCCGCGGCGATCGCCGGGCAACGCGCGTTGCGCGCCGCGGCCTGGCCGGACGGTGTCGATGTCCGGGTCCGGATGGGGCTCCACACCGGCGAATCGGAGCGCATCGGCGCCGCCGGCGGAGGCGGCGGCATGGTCGGCATCGACATCAACCAGGCAGCGCGCATCGCGGCGGTCGCCCACGGCGGCCAGATCCTGATGTCCGAGTCCACCCGTGGGCTCCTGACCACCCACCTGCCCGGCGAAGTCAGCCTGCGCGACCTTGGCGCGTTCCGCCTCAAGGACCTCCTGGCGCCGGTCCATCTCGTCCAGGTCATCGTCGACGGCCTGCCGAGCGAGTTCCCGGCCCCACGGACGCCCGACGCCCACCCCAACAACCTCCCGACCCAGCTGACGACGTTCGTCGGTCGCGACGCGGAGCTGGCCGAGGCGGCGGCGCTGCTCGGCACGACTCGACTCCTGACCCTGACCGGTCCGGGCGGCACCGGGAAGACGCGGCTGTCGCTGCAGCTCGCCGCCCGCGTGTCGGACGACTTCCGGGACGGCGTCTTCTTCGTCCCGCTCGAGCCCATCCGCGACCCGATGCTGGTCGCGCCGAGGATCGCCGGCACGGTCGGCGTCACCGAGGGCGGCGCCCGGCCGATCGCCGACTCGCTCGCGGACTGGCTCCGCGACAGGACGACGCTGCTCGTGCTCGACAACTTCGAGCAGGTCGTCGCGGCTGCGCCGATGGTCGCCGACCTGCTCCGTGCCGCACCGGCGATCAAGATGATCGTCACCAGCCGCGCTGCGCTCCACGTCTCGGGTGAGCAGGAGTACCCGGTCCCGGGGCTACCCATCCCGCCCGATCCCAGCCATCTCAGCGGGCTCGAGCGGCTGGCCATGCCCGGTGGGACGCGGGCGATCGACCCGGCCACGCTCGAGCAATACGCCGCCGTCCGCCTGTTCATCGAGCGCGCGGTGGCGGTCAAGCCCGGTTTCATGGTCACCAACGAGAACGCGCCGGCGGTCGCTGGCATCTGCGCCCGGCTCCAGGGCATGCCGCTCGCCATCGAGCTGGCGGCGGCGCGGATCAAGTTGCTGTCACCCGAGGCCATCCTCGGCCGGCTCGAACACCAGCTCGACCTCCTCGCGGCGGGCGCGCGCGACTTGCCGCCCCGCCAGCAGACGTTGCGCGCCGCGATCGCCTGGAGCTACGACATCCTCGACGACGGGGCGAAGCGGCTGCTCGATCGCCTGTCGGTCTTCGCCAGCGGGTTCGACCTCGCCTCGGCCGATGCGATCAGCGGCCCGTCATCGGAGATCGGCGGCGACATCGTCGATGGCGTGATGGCCCTCCTCGACCAGAGCCTGGTCAAGCCGGAGGAGACGGCCCTGGGCGAGTCGCGTTTCCGGCTCCTCGACACCATCCGCGAATACGCCGCCGAGCACCTCGAGGTGCGTGGCGAGACCGCCCTCGTCCAGGGGCGCCATCGAGACTGGTACGTGGCCCTCGCGACGCAGGCCGCGGCCGAGCTGTCGGGCGCCGACCAGCGGCGCTGGCTCGACCGCCTCGAGCTCGAGCACGACGACATCCGGGCGGTCCTCGACCGGGCGGTCGCGGCCCAGGACCCGCCGGTGGCGATCGGCCTGGCATTCTCGATGTGGCGCTTCTGGCAGAAGCACGGCCATCTCGCCGAGGCCCGGATGCGTCTCGATGCCATGGCCGCCGCACGGTGGTCGCACGACGACCCCCGCCTCCGCGCGAAGCTGATGGAGGCCCTCGGCGGCACCTGCTGGTGGCAGGGCCAGCTCGAACCCATGGGCCGCTGCTACGACGAGGCGCTCGAGCTGTGGCTCGCCATCGGCGACGACGCCGAGATCGCAAACGCCTACTACAACGCGTCCTTCAAGTACTCGGTCGCCGCGGACGGCCTGCTCTCCCAGGGCGATCTCTACGCCGACCCGGATGGTCTCGGGCTCACCTACCTCGAGAACGCGCGCGACACGTACCACCGGATCGGCGACCGGCGTGGCGAGGCGAACGCGCTGTGGGGGCTCGGCAACTACCGCTATTTCCGCATGCACGAGGGGTTCGGCATCGAGGAGAACCGGCAGTCGCTCGAGATCTTCCGCGAGGTCGGCGACCGGACGATGGAGGCGTGGGCCCTCCACATGCTCGGGACGGGTCTCCTCCGCGCCGGCGATCCGGTCGAGGCCAAGGTCCACATCGCGCACGCCGTCCGGCACTTCTACGCCGCCGGCGATGCCGCGGGCCTGACGCTGACCCTGGACGACCTGTCGGCGGTCGCCGTGGCGGAGGGCGACCTCCCTCGTGCCGCCCGGCTGCGCGGCGCGGCGCGCAACCTCACCACGGAGACCGGGGCCGGCCTGGCGGGGTTCGTCGAGGACTCGTTCGAGGCGGGCGTCCGGCCTGGTGTCCGCTCCCACATGTCCGAGGCGGACCTCGTGCGCTATGGGGACGAGGGCGCGGCCATGACGCTCGACGAGGCCGTCGCGTTTGCCCTCGAGGGTGTCGCCGACCACGTCGCGGACGACGGGGACGTGGCGTAGCATGCTGGGCGTGACCAGGGAATCGATGGACGTGGCGATCGCCCGGACGGACGAACGGAAGTGCAAGCTGATCCGTCGCTGCGGCTGCTTCCTGTCGTGCTCGGACTACTACTGACGGCCACCGGCCAGCGGGACACACCATGATCGAGACCCTTCCCCCGATCGTCCTCGAGATCGAGACACCCGCCTCGGCGGACGCGGCGTGGGCCGCCCTGACCGAGCCCGACCTCGTCGCCGAATGGCTGACCGATGCGACGCCGGTGGGCGCCGTCGGCGATCGCTATCGCCTCGATTTCGGGGATGGCAGCGTCGTCGAGGGCGTCATCCGCGAGATCGAGCCCGGACGCCGCTTCGTCCACAGCTGGATCTGGACCGACGCGTCCCCGACACAGGAGACGGTCGTCGCCTGGACCGTCGAGCCGCTGCCCAACGGCGGCGGGCGGATCACGCTCGTCCACGACGGCTGGGCCGAAGCGGGTGCGGATTCGGTCGCCAGGGACGACCACGAGGCGTACTGGAGCGGCTACCTGGACGACCTCGCCGAGATCCTCGCCGAGCGCGCCTGACCGCTCGGCCCGGTCGGGGGTCGGACTGGTCCGACTCGGCTAGACTGGCGTCCGATGACGACCCAGACGCCGCCCGATCCGGCACGCGACAAGACCGGGATCCCCAGGAACCCCGGGCGGCGTGACCTCGGGATGCGGGCGACCCTGGTCTTCCCGAACCGCGAGATCGTCGACCGCTACTACGTCCCGATCATCTACACCGCCTGCCGGACCTGCTATTCGGAGCAGGACCCGGACGAGATCTTCCGGCGCGCGGTCGAGGGCGAGTTCGACCCGCTCAAGATGCAGAAGCTGATCGGGTCGGTCATCGAATCGGGCCACGGCTCGACCATCGAGCACGTCGTCTTCACGTTCGCCATCAGCGGCGTGTCGCGGACGCTGTCGCACCAGCTCGTCCGGCACCGCGCCGGCGTGGCGTTCGACCAGCAGAGCCAGCGCTACGTAAAATTCAAGGGCGCGGCGACGATGCTCCCCCATTCCATCGCCGAGGGCGACCCCGACCTGCGCGGGCGCTACGAGGAGCAGGTGGACGGGGCGCTGGGGCTGTACGGCGAGCTGCTGGGCGCCGGCGTGCCCGGCGAGGACGCCCGTTTCGTGTTCCCCAACGCGACCCGGACGAACCTGGTCATGACCACCAACCTGCGGGCGCTCATCCACATGTCCGGCCTGCGCCTGTGCACGATGGCCCAATGGGAGATCCGGCGGCTCTTCCAGCTCATCCGCCACGAGATCTTCGCGGTCTCGCCGTTCCTCGGCTCGTTCCTCGCCCCGAAGTGCGTGCCGCTCGGCTACTGCGACGAGTTCAACAACCGCGACGGCCATTGCCCGATCCGGCCGCACAAGGACCAGGTCCTCGCGGCCTGGGCGGAGAAGGCGGCCGCCGCGAAGGCCGCCGGTCGCGAGCTGCCGGTTTCCTGAAGTTCGGGTCGCCCGAGGCGCGGTCCCCTCAGACGCGGTCCCCTGCGGCGCGGGGCACCGGCCGTCCGAAGCGCAGGTCGCCTCGGGAGCGGGTCGCCCGGGACGCAGGCCTAGGTGTCCGTCGCCGCGACACCCTCGAGCGCATCGCGGATCGCCGCGTCCAGCCGCGCGCCCGTCGGCTGTCCGAGCAGGATCGTCACGCCATGGGACCCGCTCGCCTCCTCCCAGCTGAGCGCCAGCCCGGGCGAAGTCAGCACGACCGGCGTGTCGGGATGGATGTCGCGGATGTTCTCGATGAGGGTTCGGGACCCCTCGGCGTCGCCGCTGGCCCACACGTCGTAGACCAGCACATCGGCCCGTTCGGCGAGATCGCAGGCCCGTCCGGCCAGGACCGGACAACGATTGCGACTGGGTCCACCGCACTCGACCACGTCGTAGCCGAACCGACGAAGCGAATCGACCTCCTGCCCTGCGAGGTCGAGGTCGTGATGGACGACGAGGACGCGCGTCATGTCACGCCTCCGATCGGTGTGCGTCGTCCGGTCCACACGGGCCGGTGATCGCCCGAGTGTGGGCCGGCCTCCAGTCTCGACCGAGTGGCGAAGGTCATCCGCCGGCAGGCCGTCCGGCACCCCTGCATGCGGTCGAAGCGGGGGTACGGGCGGTCGCGTCGCGGCACTCGGCTCGGCGGGTCACCGCCGGGGTCCACCGCCGGGTTCCGTTTGCCGGGTTCCGTTGGCCGGGCCGAAACTGTCCTCTGACGGGCGACGAGGCGCGCCCGATGGGGTCACGATCGAGCTCCGCGCCCCCGAGATGTCGCCTGGCAGGCGACGAAACGTGCCGGGTTGGTGCGACCGTGGCCCGCCGACCACCCGGCCGCGACCGGGCGATGCCATCAACCGGGCGGCAGCTCGGCGACGAACCGGGCGATGACGCGTGCCAGCCGCGGTCCCGCGACCTGGCCCGCCGCGAGGACCTCTTCGTGCGTCAACGGCTCGCCGGTGTACCCGGCGCCGGCGTTCGTCACGAGCGACACGCCACAGACCTCGAGGCCGACCCACCGCGCGGCGATACATTCCAGCACGGTGGACATCCCGACCGCATGGCCGCCGATCGACGCCAGCCAGCGGACCTCCGCCGGGGTCTCGTAGGTGGGGCCGGTCAGCCCGACGTAGACGCCTTCGGCGAGGTCGATCCCCTCGGCCGCCGCGGCCGCGTGCAGGCGCTCCCGCAGACGGGGACTCCAGGCCTCGGTCAGGTCCGGGAAGCGTGGCCCGAGCTCGTCTGCGTTCTGGCCGATGAGCGGGCTGCGCCCGGTCAGGTTGATGTGGTCGCGCATGACCATGAGCGTCCCCGGGCCGAACGTCGGATCCAGACCACCCGCCGCATTGGTCAGCACCACGATCCGCGCGCCGAGCCGGCGGAACAGCAGGACCGGCTGGATGACGAGGCCCGGGTCGTTGCCCTCGTACAGGTGGAAGCGGCCCTGGAGCATGACTACGCGCCTGCCGCCGAGGCTCCCCAGGAGCAGCCGACCGACGTGACCCGGCGCGGTCGCCGCCGGCCAGCCGGGCAGCTCGTCGAACGGGATCGCGACCGGGTCGAGGAGGTCGTCGGCGAGGCTGCCGAGACCCGACCCGAGGACGATCCCGACCTCAGGCAGCAGCGCGGTCCGGGCACGCACGGCGGCCTCGAGCGCGGCCAGGCGTGGGGGTTGGTCGACCGGCGGGATCGGGCGCATCGGGTCGACGCGGGACGTCATGTCGGACATGCGGCGGCCTCCACAGCGATTCGGGGAGTTCGACGGTCGAGGCCGCGGGGGCTTCGTGCCCGACGGAAGTATCGACACCGGGATGCCGATCACGTCCCGTCGGGCTCGTCCACGCGAGCGCACCGTGGTGAGACGGCGACCACATGGGCAACGAAGCGCCCGAAGCGACCGGCGGCGGAGCGAAGGGTCCTTGATGTGATCTCGGGGTCCTTCGATCCTGTCGGCCCCTTCGGGCAAGACCTACGGTACGGGCGGCCGGTCCGGTGGGTCAACGCGGTTATCCACGAAGTCCCGCGGGTGTCGGCCGGAGCCATCCACGAGTTGTGGACGGCTGTTGACAGGCTGTGGAGAAGACCGGCTGCGGTCCCTCCGCCCTCGGCGCCAGTTCCCCGATCTCTCAGCCGCCCATCGCGAACATCTCGATCCTGGGCAGGGTCGAGGTCGCCGCCGAGCGCAGCTCGGAATAGCGATCGCCACGCGCGACCCAGATCGACTCGATGGCGGCGGTCAACTCGTCGTCACTCGCTCCCGAGCGCAGTACCGAGCGCAGATCGTGACCCTCGACCGCGAAGAGACACGTGTAGAGCTTGCCCTCGGCCGAGATCCTCGCGCGCGTGCAGTCGCGACAGAACGGCTGGGTCACAGACGAGATGACCCCGAACTCCCCGGCGCCGTCCAGATAGCGCCAGCGGCCGGCGACCTCGCCGCGGTACGACGGTTCGGCCGGCTCGATCGGCCACGCCGCGGCGATCGTGTCGATGAGGTCCGCGGCGGGGACGACCTCGTCGAGCCGCCAGCCGTTCGAGTGACCCACGTCCATGTACTCGATGAACCGCAGGATCACGCCCTTGTCGCGGGCCCAGCGTGCCATCGGCAGGACGCTCTCCTCGTTGATCCCGCGCCGGACGACCATGTTGACCTTGACCGGCGCGAGACCCGCCTCGAGCGCCGCGTCGATCCCGTCAAGCACCCGGGCGACCGGGAATTCGATCCCGTTCATCGCACCGAAGACCGCGTCGTCGAGCGAGTCGAGGCTGACCGTGACGCGCTGCAGGCCGGCCGCCGCGAGAGCGCCAGCGAGCGGGCGCAGCGCGGATCCATTGGTCGTGAGGGTCAGGTCGATCTCGCCGCCATCGGGACGGCGGATGTCGGCGAGCATCGCGATGAGGCTCGGCAGGTCGCGCCGGACGAGCGGCTCGCCCCCGGTGATCCGCAGCTTCTCGACGCCGAGCGAGACGAACGACCGGGCGGCCCGCGCGATCTCCTCGAAGGTCAGGACCTGGTCGTGCGGCAGGAAGACGTAGTCACGGCCGAACACTTCCCTGGGCATGCAATACGTGCAGCGGAAGTTGCAGCGGTCGGTCACCGAGATGCGCAGGTCGCGCATGGCTCGACCGAGGGTATCGGTCGGGCCCGCGCGTCCGTCGAAGGTCGTGTCAGCTCCCATCGGACCCATGGTAGACCGAACCGCGCGGATGGCCGGCGTGGTGCATCGCGGACACGCACGGCGGTACCACCGGCGCAGTCCTCTGGTACCACTAGTCAACTGCACCTCACCGACCCCCGCTGCCACGATGCGCTCAGCCGTGGACGTCGGATCGACCCGCCTGACGTCCCCACTACGAGGATCGAAGACCCATGTCCCAGACCGACACGCGACCTGGCTTCAGGCTTCCATGGACGGCGGAGCGGAGTGATTCCGGCCAGCCGGGCCAGACGCCCGGTGACGCGCCGTCCGGAGAGCCTGCCGTGGAGCAGACCGCAGAGCCGGCCGCCGAGTCGACCGGAGAGCCGACCGAGGAGCCTGTCGCCGTGGACGATCCCACCCTTGCCGAGGAGCACGTGACGCCCGACATGACCGATGCGACCGCCATCTCCGCAGCCCGCCGGCCGACCAAGTTCATGGCCGATCTCAGCCGGGCGATGCAGACCGCGGCTGAGTCCTCGCGCGACGAGACCATGACCCGCTTCGCGGCCGAGGCGAAGGTCGCGGTCGAAGAGATCCGCACCGGCTCGGCCGACGAGGCCGCCGCGCTCCGCCGCCGCGCCGACGACGACGTTGCCGCGGTGCGCGAGTGGTCCAAGGCCGAGATCGCCCGCATCCGCGAGGAGACCGACGCGCGGATCGTGGCCCGCAAGTCGGCGCTCGACGGCGAGATGGATGCATTCGCGGCGATCGTCGAGGCGCGCGTCGAGCGGGTCAACGCGACCGTCACCGAGTTCGAAGCCGAGATGTCCGACTTCTTCGAGCGCCTGCTCGCGGAGCAGGACCCGACCCGCATCGCGACGATGGCGCAGGCCATGCCGGATCCGCCCGACCTGGCGGCGATCGCGGCGACGGTGACCGAGGCCGCGCCGCGACCGGTCCCGACCCCGGAACCGCAGTCGATGGAGCCCGAGGCTTCGCCGGATGCCGAGAGCGCCGTCGAGATCGCGGGCGAGACCGCGGCCGAGACCGAGCCACTGGCTGAGGCCGAGGCCGGGGCGGCCCCCGCCGGGGACGAGACGCCCGTCGTCGACGCCGCCGGCGTCGAACCCGAGGCGACGACCACGACCGATCCCGACTTCGCCGCCGCGGAGGCCGAAGCCGCCGCGCTCAGCGGTGACCTCGACAACGACGACGGCCTGACGTCGCTCGGCGCCGACCACGGCGATACGCCCGTCGAGGACGCCCCGGCCCCGAGTCCGGCGGGACGCCACGCCGGCGACCGCGTCACGACCCGGGTGGTCGTGCTCGGCCTCGTCAGCGTGGCCAGCATCGCGACCTTCAAGCGCAGCCTCGGCCGTGTGTCGGGGGTCTCGGCCATCGGTGTCGCGTCCGGACCCGACGGCGAGTTCGTGTTCACCGTCAGCCACGACTCCGGGCTCGCCCTGGGCGAGGCCATCGGCGCCCTGCCCGGCTTCGACGCCAAGATCACCGCTGAGACGCCCGACGGCCTCGAGGTCGCCGCACACGACCCCGACGCCGGCGACTGACCCCACCGTCCCCGAGGAGTCGACCCGTGGCCCGTCCTGCCGTCATCGTCGCCCTTCCTCCCAACGAGGCCATCCCGGTCTCGACGGAGCTGCTCATGGCCGGCTTCGAGGTCATGGAAGTCGAGGATCCCCGTGCCCTCGAGGAGGCGCTCGAGGTCCGGCAGGACGTCGCGCTGGCCATCCTCGACGGCGAGGGCGACCCCGATGAGGCGCGCGCCTACGAGGCGGCCCTGCGCGACGCCGGCCGTCCGATCGCCGCACTGACGGTCGTCTCGCAACGCGCCCTCGAGCGCCTGACCGCGCTCGATACCGGCGACGACACCCTGAACGAATACTTCACCAGGCCGTATTCGGCCGATTCGATCCGCTGGCGCGTCGAGGCGATGTGCATCCGGCGCGAGACCGTCGACGACGGCAGCGGACCCATCCTCCAGGGCGGCGACTTCGGGGCCGGGACCTGGGGCGGGAAGGCGACGACCATCGCGGTCTTCAACCCGAAGGGTGGCGTCGGCAAGACCACGGTCGCCACCAACCTGGCCGCCGCGCTCCAGATGCGGAAGGGCAAGTCGGTCCTGCTCATCGACGCCGACACGGTCACCGGTCATGTGACCTCGTCGCTCGGGATCGACGGCGTCCGGACCGTGGCCGACAACTGGCGCGACGAGGCCGAGGGCGGGCCTTCCGAGGCGCTCTACGACATGGCCGCGGCACACGGATCGGGGATGCGTGTCATCGCCCTGACCGACTCGCCGCTCCATACCGACGTGCTCGATCCAGCGCGGATGGCGGCCGCGATCAAGACCGCTCGCGCCCGGGTCGACGTCATCGTCGTCGACCTGCACCCGTCGTACAGCTCCCTGAACCAGGCGATCTTCAGCGAGGCGGACCGCATCCTGGTGCCCGTCACCCCGGACGTCCCGGCCATCCGCGCCGCCGTCCAGCTGCGCGACGTCGCCCGCGGGCTGGGTTGCCGCGAGCGCCTTGCGATGGTCGTCAACCGCGCCAACAGCGGCGTGTCGGTCGAGGACATGGAGACCACGGTCGGGATGCCGGCCCTCGCGCTCATCCGGTCCGGCGGGCTGCTCTTCGTGCGCGCCGCCAACGAGGGCCGCACGGTCATCGAGATGTTCCCGCGCGAGAAGATCACCAGCGAGTTCGACACGCTCGCGGACCGCGTGCTCGGCACGCCCAAGCCGACGCCGGCGGCGAAGGCCGGCTTCCGGGTCCTGCCCCGGGTCAAGGAGGCTGCGCGCGCCTGACCCGCGGTCAGGCCCGTGTCAGCGGGACCGGTCGGTCCAGTTGACGCCGCCCATCGATGACCCGGGCAGCTTCTCGTGGCGCTCCCCCGTCCGGACGTCGACCTGCTCCACCCCGCGCAGGTACTGGCGATTGACGAGGACGGTCGGATAGGTGGCCGTGCCGATCTGGGTCTGACCGAGCAGCGCCGTGGCATCGACGATGGGCACGAACATGTCCGATGAGCGCTGGAGCAGCGAATCGGGCTCCGAGCCCGGATAGAGATAGACGGTGCCGATGACCCGGTAGGGCGGCGCCTCGAGGGCCACTTCGTAGGACACCTTGTGGACCTTGTGCGCGCTGCGCTCGTCGGCGTTCGCCTCGGGCAGCGAATCGTCGCCGGTCAACACCAGGACGAGGTCGTACGGGTCCACCGACTTGAGCCCGGGCGCGGGCGCCATCGCCTGCGTCCCGTCGGCGGGCGCCCAGGTGACGTCCTCGATGTCGATCGGCTCGCGCTTGTTGAGGGCGTCCGACAGGCGCCCGTCGATCATCATCCGCCCGACCAGGCGCCAGTCCTCGGTCATCCCGTCGAACGGGATGCCCGTCCGGCCGCTCTTGGGCACCTCCGGCGAGGCGTCGGCCCCGACCGGCGGGGTCTTCCGCCGCTTCAGGAAATCGAACGGCACGTCACTCCTCCGCCGTGCCGGAGTTCTCGCGGATGGTGTCGGCGATCGCGGCGTCGGCCAGCGTCGTCGTGTCGCCGAGCGCGCGACCCTCGGCGATGTCGCGCAGCAGCCGGCGCATGATCTTGCCCGAACGCGTCTTTGGCAGGTCGGGGACGAACATCAGGAACTTCGGCCGGGCGATCGGGCCGATGACGTAGGCGACGTGCTCGCGGAGCTGGATCCCCAGCGCGTCCGACGGCTCCTGGTCGGCCTTCAGGATCACGAACGCGAAGATCGCCTGGCCCGAGATCTCGTCCTTCTTGCCGACGACGGCGGCCTCGGCCACCGACTTGTGGTCGACGAGCGCGGATTCGACCTCGGTCGTCGAGATCCGGTGGCCGGCGACGTTCATGACGTCGTCGACCCGGCCGAGCAGCCACAGGTAGCCGTCCGCATCGCGCTTGGCGCCGTCGCCCGCGAAGTACGTCCCCGGGAAGCGGCTCCAGTACGTCTCGCGATAGCGGTCCGGGTCGCCGTAGATGCCGCGCAGCATGGCCGGCCACGGGCGCTTGAGGACCAGGTAGCCGCCGCCGCCGAGCGGCACCGAGTTGCCGTCGGCGTCGACGACGTCGGCCGCGATGCCCGGGAACGGGAAGGTCGCCGAGCCGGGTTTCGTGGTCGTGACCCCGGGCAGCGGCGTGATGAGGATCTGCCCCGTCTCGGTCTGCCACCAGGTGTCGACGACCGGCGCGCGGTCGCCGCCGATCTGCTCGCGATACCAGATCCAGGCCTCGGGGTTGATCGGCTCGCCCACGGACCCGAGCACGCGGAGCGTCGACAGGTCGTGCTTCGCGGGCCACGCCTCGCCCTGCTTCATGAATGCCCGGATAGCGGTCGGAGCGCAGTACAGGATCGAGACCTTGTAATCCTCGACGATCTGCCACCAGCGATCCCACGACGGGGTGTCCGGGGCGCCCTCGTACAGGATCCCGGTCGTCGCGTTCGCCAGCGGGCCGTAGACGATGTAGCTGTGCCCCGTCACCCAGCCGATGTCCGCCGCGCACCAGTACACGTCATCGGGCTTGACGTCGAAGATCGCCCAATGGCTGAACGAGGTACCAAGCAGGTACCCGGCGGTCGTGTGCAGGATGCCCTTCGGCTTGGCCGTCGTGCCCGAGGTGTAGAGCAGGTAGAGCATGTGCTCCGAATCGACCGCGACCGGCGGACAGTCGTCCGATTGGCGCTCGACGATGTCGTGCCACCAGTGATCCCGACCGGGGACCATGTGGACGTCGTGGCCGAGCCGCCTGACGACGATGGTCGCCTCGAGCGTCGGCGTGGTGGACAGCGCCTCGTCGGCATGATGCTTGAGGCCGACCTCCTTGCCGCGCCGGTACCCGCCGTCCGCGGTGATGAGGACCTTCGCACCGCAGTCGTTGATCCGGCCCGACAGCGCTTCCGCCGAGAAGCCGCCGAAGACGACCGTGTGCGGGGCTCCGATCCGGGCGCAGGCGAGCATCGCGATGGGCAGCTCGGGGATCATCGGCATGTAGATCGCGACCCGGTCGCCGGTCTCGACGCCGAGCTCCTTGAGCGCGTTGGCGGCCTTGCTGACTTCGCGCTGGAGGTCGCGGAACGTGAGCGTCCGTGTGTCGCCGGGCTCACCGATCCAGTGGTAGGCGACCTTGTCGCCGAGGCCCCGCTCGACATGCCGGTCGACGCAGTTGTAGGCGACGTTGAGCTGCCCTCCGGTGAACCACCTGGCGAACGGCAGATCCCATTCGAGCGTCCTGGTGAAGGGCGTCGACCAGTCGATCCGCTCGCGCGCACGCTTGGCCCAGAACGCCTCGAAGTCCGCCTCGGCCTCCGCGTACAGGTCTGGCGTCGCATTCGCCTGGGCGGCGAACTCGGGATCCGGCGGGTAGGTCCGGGATTCCGCGAGGAGGTTCTCGATCTCGGGGGACGGAAGAGGCTGCTCGACGCTCACCGGTCTCCTCGTGTTCGTGGGCCGACTGGCCCGAGCATCGTACCGCGCCGCATGGGCAGGCGCGACCGGTACGCTCGTCCAGGTGTGCGGCGAACAGTTCGGTCGGCGCCGAGGCGCCGAGACCTCGATTTGACGGTCAGTCGGTGTCCTGGGCCAGGTCGTCGTCGTCAGGTGCCGGGGCGGGTCGCGCCGGGGCCGGATCGGGGACGGCCAGGTCGCCCAACGGCCGGGCGATCTCGATGCCGTTCGTCCGGAACGCGTCGAGCAGGCGACGCCGGAAGTCGCTCGCGGCGGACCACTGGTCGGCCGCCCGGACGGTCCCCAGGATCTTCATCGTGACGCCCGCCTCGGCAAGGTCGGCGATGCGCTCGACTCGCGGGGCATCGAGGACGCGGCGGCGCCAGACGGGATCCGCAGCCATCGTCCGGCCGACCTCGTCGACGACCTCGATCGCGCGCTCGATATCGGTGCCGTGGGCGACCGTCACGTCCTGGTTGATCCGCGACCAGACGCGAGTCAGGTTCGACGCCACCTTGATCTCGCCGTTGGGGACGGTGTGGACCACGCCGTCGAGGTCGCGCAGGGTCGTCCGCCGCAGCGTGAAATCCTCGACCGTGCCCTCAACCCCGGCAAGGCGGACGACGTCGCCGCGCGAGAACTGGTTCTCGATGAGGATGAGCGAGCCGCTGAGGTAGTCGCGGACGAGGAACTGCGCACCGAACCCGACCGCGATCCCGACGATGCCGAGGCCCGCGACGGCGGGCCCGATGTCGAGCCCGACCTGGCCCAGGATCATCAGGAACGCGATGACCACGATGAAGAACTGGAGCGCGTTGGCACCGAGCGAGTCGAGTGTGTCCATCCGCTTCTTGAGCTCGACCGCGCTCAGCTCCTGGGCGGTGCCCTCGGCCGCTTCGCGGTCGAGCAGCGTCTTCACGACACCGTGGACGAACAGCCGGGCGAGACGCAGCGCCACGTAGGCCGCGACGATGATCAGGAGGACCGGCAGCACCTCGTGGCGCACGAAGTCGGCGATGTCGCTCCAGGGTGACTTGGCGAGGTCGGGCATCGCGGCACAGCCTAGCGCGCCGACCGGAGCGTCAGGCGGCGGCCCCGCCGAGCCGGACCGAGATGGCCGCCGCCGCCTCGCGCGCCTGGGCCGCCAGCTCGGGGATGCGCCGTGGGGTCAGCCGGAAGGCCGGGCCCCAGATGTCGACCGCGGCGATCACGTTGCCGCGCGCGTCGTGGACGGGCGCCGCGACCGCGTTGAGCCCGAGCTCGTATTCCCCGATCGCCGTGGCGTACCCACGCCGGCGGATGCGCGCCAGCTCCTCGAGGAGCGGCTCGAGCTCGACGATCGTCCGTTCGGTGAAGCTGACGAGGCCGCGTCGGACGACGCGCAGCACCTCGCGTTCGGCGAGCGACGAGAGGAGGACCTTGCCCGACGCGACGCAATGGAGCGGCGTCGCCCGGCCGGTCCAGTCACCGACGGCGATGAGGTTCGGGCCGTCGACCTGGGCGACCGCTAGCATCGAGTCGCCGTCGAGGATGCCGAGCCCGGTCGTCTCGTGGGTCAGGCGGGCGAGCCGTTCGAGCTCGGGCAGTGCGATGCCTCGCAGGTCCAGCGTCCGCTCGGCCCGCTCGGCCAGCCGGATCACGACGAGCCCGAGGCGGTACTTGCCGGTCTCCCCGTCCTGTTCGACCAGTCCCCGTCTCTGGAGGGTCGCGAGGAGACGCGATGCGGTCGACTTGTGGAGGCCCAGCCGACGGGCGAGCTCGGTGACCCCGGCCTCACCCTGGCTCTCGCCGAGGGCGAGGAGGAGCGCCGCCGCTCGATCGACGGATCGGACCGCGTTGCCGTCGAGGACCATATCGCCCGGGCCTTTCAGTGGGAGCCGTCCACGGCGCCGAAGCCGACGTGTGGCGTCTCGATCGACTGGCCCCCGGCGCGAGCGTCGAGGGCCGCGTCCAGTGAATCGGAGAAGATCGAGATCACGCGATCGATGGTGTCGCCGCCGGCGTGCGCCTCGCACATGAACCACGGTTCGCGCGAGTCGGGCTCGGGCATCGCCCCGCGGGCATGCATCCCGACCGCGATCGCGTCGTACAGCTCGTGGTCGGTGTTCGCCCAGTCCCGGTATTCGCTCGGGTCCACGTCGGTGAACATGATCCCGAACATGCACGGATGGCCGGTGAACACGTACGGCAGGCCCTTCGGATCGAGGACCTGGCGAAGGCCGGCCTGGAGGCGCCGACCGGTCTCGTGGACGGTCTCGAGCGCGTTCGTCTCCTTGAGGATCGTCAGCGTCTTGACCGCGGCGGCCGCCGCGACCCGATTGCCGGCGTACGTCCCCCCGTGGCTGACCTTGTCGGGGAGGACGCTCATGACCTCCTCACGGCCGCCGAAGGCCGCGGCCGGGTAGCCGTTGCCCATCGCCTTCGCGTACGTCGCCAGGTCCGGTGTGACCCCGAAGAATTCCGCCGCGCCACCGCGGGCGAAGCGGAAGCCGGTCTTGACCTCGTCGAAGATGAGCAGGATCCCGAACTCCTCGGTCAGCGCGCGCATCGCCTGGTGGAAGCCCGGCCTGGGCAGGATGGCCTGGGCGTTGCCCAGGACCGGCTCGACGATGATCGCCGCGATCTCCTCGCCACGCTCCTCGAACAGGCGCCGCAGGCGCTCGATGTCGTTGTAGCGGGCCGGGATGATCGTGTCGGCCACCGCGTCGGGGATGCCCCGGCCCCACGCCAGCCGCACCGGCGCATCCGCATCACCCAGGTCGGACATGTCGTCGGGCGAGACGCTGATCAGCGCGTAGTCGTGGACCCCGTGGTACTGGCCCTCGAACTTCACGATCTTGTCGCGGCCGGTATAGGCTCGCGCCACGCGCATCGCGTGCATCGTCGCCTCGGTCCCGGACACGGTCATCCGGACCTTGTCGACCCAGCCGGTCAGCTCCCTGACCAGCTCCATCGCGACGACCTCGTCCTCCGAGGTCAGCGAGAAGGAGACGCCCTTGCGCATCCGCTCGTTGACGTAGTCGTCGACGCGCTCGTCCGCGTGGCCGAGGATGACCGGGCCATAGCCCATCCGCAGGTCGATGTACTCGTTGCCGTCGATGTCCCAGACCATGCCGCCCTTGCCGCGGTCGACGTAGACCGTGTCGTCGCCCCAGGCGCGGAAGTTCGAATCCGTGCCGCCAGGGAGGGTGCCGCGCGCACGCTGGTACATCGCGGTCTGCGCCTCGCGGCGGAGGGAGGGGGTCGAGCGGGCGGCGGGCTCGGTGGCCATGAAGTTCCTCGGTGGGGGGTTGGCGACCCGGTCTGCGGGACGGTCGTTGCGCGTGGCGGGACACGGGGCCGCGCCCATCCTGCCACGGCCGGCTGACGCCGTCAACGCGATTCTCGCGACTCGTCGGGAGGCAACGTGCGAATCACGTAGGGCCCGCACCGTAGAGGTGCGGGATGCGCGGTCACGTCGGTGTCACCATGGTGTCATGGCTACCTCGTTCTGGCTGCGCGGCGACACGCCGGCCATGGATCCGCCACCGGTCGAGGACGGTGCCTGTGACGTCGTCGTCATCGGTGCCGGGTTCACCGGGCTGTGGTCGGCGCTGGCCCTGACCGACACGGACCCCGGACTGCGGGTGGTGGTCCTCGAGGCGGAGTCGGTCGCCTTCGGCGCGAGCGGGCGGAACGGTGGCTTCACCGAGGCTTCATTGACGCACGGCCTGGCCAATGGCATCCGTCACTTCGACGACGAGCTGGACCGGCTGGAGGCCGAGGGGCTGGACAACCTGCACGAGCTCATCGCGTTCACCCGCGATCACGCGATCGAATGCGACCTGGAGGAGACCGGGACGCTGCGCGTGGCCGACCAGGCTTTCCAGGTGGACGAGTTCCGCGCCTGGCTGGACCAGGCGGCGGCGCATGGCGAGCACCTCGAGTTCATGGACCGTGCGACCGTCCAGGCCGAAGTCCACTCCCCGCTGTGGCAGGCCGGGCTCCATCGGCCGCCCGGGCGCGATGCGCTGCTCGATCCGGCGGCGCTGTGTCGCGGTCTCGCGCGCGTGGCGCGCGAGCGCGGCATCCGGATCCACGAGCTGACGCGCGTGACCGGGCTGGAGCGGGTCGCCGGTGGCGTGCTGGTCGCCACGGCCGTCGGCGTCAGGTTCCGGGCGGCCCACGTCGTGGTCGCCACCTCCGCCTACTCGGGATGGCTGCGGCGGCTCGGCGGCCTGTTCGTCCCGGTCTACGACTACGTCATCGTGTCGGAGCCGCTGACGCCGGACGAGCGCGAGGCCGTCGGCTGGAAGCGGCGCCAGGGCCTGTCGGACGCCAACAACCAGTTCCACTACTTCCGGCTGACCGCCGACGACCGGATCCTGTGGGGTGGCTACGACGCGATCCACTACTTCGGAGGCCGCGTCGGGCCGGAGCTCGATGACCGGCCGGCGACGTATCGCAAGCTGGGGGCCCAGTTCGCGCGCGCGTTCCCGCAACTCGAGGGGCTTCGCTTCCCGTATCGCTGGGGTGGGGCGATCGACACGACGACGCGTTTCACGGTCACCTTCGGCCAGGCCATGGGCGGACGGCTGACCTACGCCCTCGGCTACACGGGGCTGGGCGTCGGCGCGAGCCGCTGGGCCGGCGGCGTCGTGCGCGACTTCATCCTCCGCCCCGACGAGGACCGGCTCCGGCTGCGGATCGTGGGGAGTCCGCCGGTCCCCTTCCCGCCCGAGCCGCTGCGCTCGCTGGCGGTCAACCTCGTCCGCCACGAGCTCGATCGAGCGGATCGCGACAACGGCCGGCGGTCGGTGCTGCTCCGGACGCTCGACGCGCTCGGGATCGGCTTCGACTCTTGAAGTGGCGCACAAGCTGGCGTGGCGATTCTCGGTTTCTCAGACCGGGCTGGCCAGCCAGTTCGGGAGCTCGCGGCTGAGCGTCGCCAGCGGCAGCGAGCCATGGCCCAGGACCGCGTCATGGAAGGCCCGCAGGTCGAAGCGCGACCCGTCCCGCGCGGCGAGCTCGGCGCGCAGCCGCTCGATCTCCCGCTGGCCGATCTTGTAGGTCAGGGCCTGGCCCGGCCAGCAGATGTAGCGGTCGGTCTCGATGACGGCGTCGGTCTCCGACAGCCCGGCCTCCCTGAGGAAGTCGACCGATCGCTGGCGCGGCCAGCGGAGTGCGTGCAGCCCCGTGTCGACGACGAGCCGGGCGGCGCGCCAGGCCTGCGCATCGAGCATCCCGAAGCGCTCGGCCTCGGTCCGGAAGAGTCCCATCTCGTCGGCCAGGCGCTCGCTGTACAGTCCCCAGCCTTCCACGTAGGCCCCACCGACCATCCGCGCGCCGAGCCGCCGGAACGTGATGAGGTGCGGGTTCTCCATCTCGAGCGCGATCTGGAAATGGTGCCCGGGGGCGGCCTCGTGATAGGTCGTCGTGGCGAGCTTGGTGTACTTGCGACTGGGCAGGTCGTAGCCGTTCGCATAGTAGATGCCGGGCCGCGCTCCGTCCGGGGACGGCGGGTAGTAGTAGGCGAACGGTGCGTCCCGCTCCTTGTATTCCTCGACCGCGCGGACCTCGCAGGCGGCGCGCGGCAGGACGCCGAAGTAGCGTGGTGCGATCGACATCGCTCGCTCGATGTCCTCGTGCGCGCGGACGACCAGCTCGTCCTTGGTGCCCGGGGTGTTCGCCGGATCGGCGTCGAGCGAGGCGCGATAGGCGGTCGTGTCGTCCTCGAAGCCGGCGCTGCGCGAGATCTCCCGTCGCTCGAGCTCGATCGCGTCGAGCTCGTCGAGCCCGACCCGGTGGACCTCCTCGGGGTCGAGATCGAGCGTCGTCCAGCTGCGGATCGCCGTCCGATAGAGCTCCTCGCCGTTCGGTGCCGACCACAGCCCGGGATCCTCGCGGGTCGCCGCGAGGTAGTCGCCCCGGAGCGCCTCGAGGAACGCCAGGTCGGCCGGATACACCTGGTCGCGCACGACGTCGCGCACCCGCTCGCGGTCGGCGTCCTTGGCGACCTTGACCATCGAGGGGATGACCGCCGCCTCGATCGGGACCTCGAGCAACCGCCCGATCTGGGCGATGGTCCGCTCCGCAACTATCCGCGGCGCGGTCAGCCCGGACGCCAGGGCGTCGCGCAGGATCTCGATGTTGGCCTCCATGAACGCCGGATAGGCATGGAGCCGGGTCAGGAACGCGTCGAGTCGGTCGGGGGTGTCGGCCGGCTGGAACTGGGTCAGCTGCGGCAGGAGCTGCTGCGGGCCGGCCATCTGGTCGACGACCCGGAGCTGGTACAGGTGCTGGTCGTCCTCCTCGATCTGGAGATCGGCGATGACCTTGAGCATGTCCCGCGTGATCCGGTCCTCGGTCGGGAGCCCGTCGGTATCGATGGCGGCGGCCTCCGCGCCCGTCCGCTCCATGAGGGCTCGGGCGCGTGCCCGACCGGTGGCCGAGGGATCCTCGAGTCGGTCGGCATAACGCTCGTCGCCGTACAGCGTCGCGGTCGTCGGGTTGAGCTCCAGGACGGCCTCCCAGAAGCGCTCGGCGAGGTCGTTGACTGGCGTCAGGGCGGGGTCGGGCAGGGTCACGCTTGGCTCCTGTTCGCGACGCGCGATCGGCATCGTGGTCGAGGGTCGGGTTCGTTGCGGCAAGCGTACTGCCGCTGACGACCTGCCGCCGGGCGGCCTCAGCCGCCGAACAGTGGCATCTGCTCGCCGCTCCGCTCGATCGGCGGGTCGAGCCCGAGGTACGGCTCCAGATCGGCCAGATCGAGCGGGTCGCGCCCGAGGAACGTCCGCAGGTGGACCGACTTGATGATGTGCCAGTTCGCGGCCTCGAGGGCCTCGCGCAGCAGCGGCGAGCGGGCGAGCTTGTAGCGCACGAGCTCGGTCCGCTCGGGGGCGATCACGAGGAACCTGATGTGCGACTCGTCGGCGGGGATGCGCGTGTGGCGGCGCAGCACGGGCTCGTTGAGCATCGCCGTCCACTCGACCTCGAACAGGAATGCGACCTTGCCCCGGACGTACCAGATCGCGTCGACCTCCGCGAGCTCGTCGGCCGCATGGCTGATCCCGCCGAGGTAGGCCCGCTGCTCGCCCGGACCGAGCAGGTCGCCGAGCAGGCCATCGCCGAGCCGACGCGTCTGCTCGCGGCGACCGATCCAGACGCGCATGCCAAGCCGGTGGCCGCCCCCGGCGATGGTCGCCAGGAGGTCCGTGTGTTCCTGGCTGCGGCGCAGCAGGTCGTCGGCCGTGATCACGCGTTCCGGCGTGCTGGCGAGGCTTCGGTAGCTGTCGAGGCACGCCCGGACGAGGCCCTCGTCGGGCAGGTCGTGGCCGCCGAACATCGTCGCGATCCGCTCGAAGAACGCGGTCTCGGCGATGGGGCCGGCGGTCGAGAGGAGGCTGAAGACGGCCCATTCGACGCGGTCGGCGAGGGGCACGGCCGCACTCTCGAGGTCCTCCGGATCGGCCAGCCACCAGCGGCCGGGCTCGATCTCGGTCAGGCGATGCTGCGTCGCGCGACCGAGCTCGTTGCGGATGAGGCCGAGCAGGCGCTCGACCGGATCCGCATCGGCCTCCCGGTCCGACGTCGCCCGGCGGGACCGCGTCGTGATCCCCGGTGGCGGCGAGGACGGCGTCGCGCCGCCAGCGGCCGAGGTCGCGCCGGTCGGCTCGCCGGTCGGCTCGCCGCTCGCGCGCCCACCCTCCGCGGGCTCCTCGGTGGCCGGGTCGCCGGCGCGATCGTCGTCCGGAGGCCCGTCGTCGAGGCCCGGATCGTCGGGCGATCCGGTCGCACCGGCCGGCGACAGCGTCGCAGTCGCCAACCGACGGAGCTGGCCCGCCCGATCCAGCCCGACCAGGATCTCGCCGAGCAGCCGCTCGAAGCGCGCGGGCTCACCCCTCGCGCGCAGCGTCTCGACCGCGGTCTCCGTCACGGTCCGCGCCGCGTCGGCCGTCGAGAACGGACGCTGGTCGAATTGCTCCGGCGCTGCGAACAGGCCCTTCGCCGGGACGAGGTCGGGATCGCCCGCCCCGCCCGGGACCGGCTCGAGCCCGACGTTCGCGCGCGTCCGGGGTCCGGGTGGCAGGAGCCCGCCCGGTGGCAGCGACTCGACGATGGCTGCGGCATCCTCGTCCGGGTCGGACATCCTCGCGCCGAGGAGCCGGTAGCCGGCCGTCGCGCCGCCCATGACCGCCGCAACGATCGCCTCCGGGCCGCCGTCGACGAGCTGGATCACCCGGCCGTCACGGGCCATCGAGGGCTCGATCGCCTCGAGCGCATGCCCGATCGCGGCAGCCTGCCAGCTCCACGGCGGCCGGAGCGACGGACCCGTCAGCGCGTCGACCGGCAGCAGGCTCGCCGCCTCGCGCCCGAGGACCCAGGATGTGGCGTGGTACGCACCGGCGAGCCGATCCAGGTTCGGGCGCATCGGCGGCTGGCCGAGGACGAGGCGGACCCTTGGCGTTGGAGCGGTCCGCCCATAGGCGGTCGGGTCGTCGCGGAGGAGCAGCAGCCCGCTCGCGCTGGCGAGCCCGAGCACGGCGGTCGCGGTCCCTTCCCCGAGGCTTCGCAGGTCCTCGCCGAGCCGGGCCTGGATCGGGCCTGCCGTGCCAGTCTCGAGGCGCTGGATGAAGCCGCGGACGCCGCGGAACGCGTCCTCGAACGCCAGCCACGGGTTGCGCTCTCGGAACTGGATCCCGCTCTGCGGCCGGACATGCCCCGCCGACACGCGCAGGGCGGCGGCACGACCGGGCCCGGTCGCGAGCCGGCTGGCGGGCAGGATCGAGTGGAGCAGGGCGAGGCGGAGTGCCGCGAGCACGGGGGCGGCGCGCAGGTCGGCCTCGATCCGCTCGAGGATCGCGCCGAGCCCCACCAGCTGGCGCGGCGTATGGAGGTCGAGCAGCTCGTCGGTGAGGGTCTCCGCGCCGTCGATAGCGGGGAAGCGGGATCGCAACGAAACGCGCATCGCCTCGGCGCCGACGTCGCTCGTCGCGCGGCGCAGGTCGTCGGGATCGAGCGGTGCCTGGCGCTGCTCGGAGCCGCCTTGCTGGTCGCGACAGACCGTGCATCGGTAATGCCGGGCGACCGGCCGTGCCCGACCTGCCACGCCGGCCTCGTCGTCCACCGACCAGACGACCTCGTCGATCACCAGCGTCCGGCCGCACGTCGCGCAGCGCGTGGCGAACAGGTCGCCGATCGACACCTTCAGGCTCGACTCGCGACGCGGCGAGGCAGCCAGTCCCTGGAACGCGGCGTCGAGATGGCGGACGTCGGGCGGCCGGAGGACGACCTCGGCGAGCATCCTCGTCAGCGGGCTCGATTCGAGCGAGACCGCGCGGCGCTGGCGATCCACCGCCGCCCGGGCGACCCATGCCCCACGGCCGAACAGGTCGACCACGACGTCGCCCGGTCCGGTGTGAAGCTCGATCCGCGCCGCCACGACCGACGGCGGCGGCGCGGGCGCGAGCCGGTCGAAGACGGGAAGCGAGTAACCCGGTTGGGCGTTGGCAGGTCCGCGTCCGGTCACGCGGCAGATGCTAGCCGACCCGCGCTACGCTTGGCCGATGGATGACCCGTTGATCGCGTTCGCCACGATCCCACCCATCCCGGTGCACCCGGCGGTCATCGCCGCTCGGCAACCCATCGGGCGTGTCGTGTCCGACCTGTTGGCCGTCCCGGACGAGGCTCTCGAGGATGCGTGGCGATGGCGACCGTCCGACGTGGACGACGTCGAGCTGCGCTATGGCGTGTATCGGATCCACGAGCGACTCGAGGCCGCGATCGGGGCGATCGAGGTCGGCCGGGTGGCGACCGGCCGGGGCGAGCCGATCGGACCTGCCGTTCCGCCTCTGGCCGCGATGGCCGCGGCGCGGTGGGAGCTCCGTGGGGCGCTATCGCCGCTCGACCCCGAGGCCTGGGACGCCGAGCCGGGTGGCGGTGAGTGGACGGTCCGCCGGACCGTCGGGCACATCGTCGGGAGCCAGCGGTCGTACGGCTGGTACAACGCCTGGTACCTCAAGGAGGGAGTCGTCGGCGCTGAGGTCGTCCGACCATCCGATGACGTCATGCCGCCCGAGCCGACCGAGGAGGAAGAGGCGCTCGGCACGCCGGCGACCGTCCTGGCACGGTTCGACGACGTGGTCGACGCGAATCTCGCGGCGACCGCCGGCCTCGACGCGGGGGCGATGCGCGTCAGCGCCAGGTGGTCTGGCCTGCCGGTGACCATCGACTTCCGGCTCGGGCGGTACGGCTCGCATATCCGCGAGCACACGGTCCAGGTCGAAAAGACCCTGGCGATGCTCGGGCATCGGCCGTCCGAGGTCGAGCGGCTCGTGCGGCTCATCCTCGCGACGTATGGGCGGCTCGAGGCAGTGCTCGTCGGGCGGTCGCACGACGAGCTGGGGCGGCCGCTGTCTGACGGAACGAGCGCGGTCGGGATCCTTGGCGCGGCCCTGACCGATGCCGCGGCGACCGCGGCCAGGGTGCGGGCGGCAGCTGACGGCGGCTGACCGGGCCGGCGGTCGGTGGCTGGTGGCCTGCGGTCGGCGGCTGGTGGCTGGCGTCGGCCGACCGCGGCCGGCGCCAGAGGATGTGCGCCAGCGGCTCCGGATACCGGCCCCCATACCAGCCGGATAGGACTCCCAGGCATCCGAGTTATGTCCGGGGGCCGAACGGGCTTCGAGACAGCTGCGATCGGCCCCGCGGGACGCGGCTCGGCGACCTACGGCTCGTCGAGCTCGTCCGGCTCGTCCTCGAAGGCCTCGTCCGTCGTCGACTCCGGCGGCAGGACGCGATCGAGGTCCTCGATCTCGTCGTCCTCCTCGTCGTCCTCGAGGTCCTCCTCGAGATCCATCTCCTCGCGGACGAGCGTGCCCTTGGTGTACGGCCTGAGGTCGGTCGACTTGGCCGCCGTCGGGAAGCTGACCTTGCCGTAGTTGGCCGGGTCCTGGAAGATCTCGCGAAGGATGATCCGGACGTCCTTGTCGCCGAGCGAGGTGACACCGGCGGCGTACTTGTTGCCGTCGGCCATGAGCTTGAGCAGGCGGGCGGCCACGCGCGGCTCGACGACGCCGATCCGGACGCCGTTGCTGTGCGCGATCAGCCGGTTGCCCTCGGGCGTCAGCTCGACCGCGTCGCCCGGGTTGACCTGCGCGAGCTGGCGCGGATCGGCGAGATCGGTGAGGAACGCGAAGCCGGTCTTGCCGGTCTCCTCGACGAAGATGCTGACCGGGGCCTTGCTGCCCTCCTGCGCCGGGACGGTCTTCTCGCCGGCCGCGACGAGGAGCATCTTGAGCCGGTCGATATTGCGCTCGGCGATGCGGTTGGTCGGGTCGAGCGCCAGTGCGGTCTGGTAGTGCTCGCGAGCGGAGCCGAGCTCGCCCATCTCCCACAGCGCCTTGGCCAGCCGGTTCTCCGACTCCGCGTCGGGGCCGAGCTCGAGGAGGCGACGGTTCGTCGTGGCGGCTTCGGCCCACTGGGCGGCGGTCGCCTGGGCGATCGCCTGGTCGGCCAGCTGCCGCTTCTGACGGGTCAGATTGACAGGGCTGGGCGCGGTGGTCTCGACATCGGGGAAGGTCACGAGGCGGTCGTCCTTTCGGGGCGCGGCTGGTAGCGGGTGCACGGGCGGGGTGCCGGGCGCGCGGGCACACGGTGCGCATGGCGGACATGCTTTCTAGCACCGTCCGGGCGGCACGTCAAACGGGGGTGCGTCGCGCCGCGCCCGAGCCCGAAGGCATCAGGAGCGCAGGAGCAGGTTCCAGACCGCGACCACGATGCCGAGTGCGGCGAGCACGGCGATCTGGCCGATCCAGCGGCGATCGCGACGACGCATCGGGACCGAGCCGATGAACGCGTCCCACAGGTAGAACGCGAGCGTCAACAGGGCCGGCCCGACGAGTCGCGGGATCTCCATCGCCCGGATCGCAGCGGCACCGATCGCGATGGCCGCGGCATAGGTGAGCGCGGGCCACAGCGCCTCGCGCACGCTGGTCACGCGCAGCGCGACCGCCCGATAGCCGAGCAGCCCGGCGATGAGCGCGTCGCCGGCGGCGAGGACCAGGAGGTTGCTCTCGTCGATCGCGCCACCGGTCTGGACGAAACCGCCCGGCACCATCGCCGCGACGCCGGTGAAGCCGAGGAAGGCCACGAGCAGGATCGTGACCAGCAGGGCCGTCCGGTCGTCCTCGGCGGGACCCGTCAGCCCGTGGTTGATGCGGGCCTCGAGCGACAGCGTCCGGATGACGATCAGCCAGGTCACCCCGAGCGCGGGCACAAGCCACAGCCCGAACGGCACCAGCCGGATCGCGCCCAGGCAAGCGACGGCGGCGACCGACGGCAGGATGAGCGATTCGATCGCCACCCCGAACCATGCCTGGGCCGGGGCTGCCTCGTCGGCGAGGACCTGCAGGGTCCCGAGGAGCATGGCGCCGAGCAGCGCGGCCGCGCACAGCCAGATGAGCGGCGGCTCGAGCAGGCGGGACAGGCCTACGACGGTGACCGCGACGAGGGCCAGGTCGCGGCGCGCCGAGCGGTCGTCCATCGCCGCGATGGTACGCGAGCCGCTCACATTCGCCCCGCCTTGCCGGCCGACCAGGCCAGCAGATCGGCCCGCGATCGGGTGTTGACCACGTCGTCCGCCGTGACCCACGCGCGGCGCGCCTGGCTGATCCCCCAGCGGACGAAGTCGAGCTCGTCGAGGTCGTGGGCATCGGAATCGATGGCGAGCAGGCAGCCGAGGCCGACGGCGCGCCGGGCCCGTTCGACGGCGAGGTCGAGGCGGGGTGGCGAGCCGTTCATCTCGAGCGCGGTCCCGGTCCGCGCCGCCTCGCTGTAGATCGCGTCCCAGTCGAGATCGAGGTCGTCACGCTGACCGATCTTCCGCCCCGACGGGTGGGCGATGACATCGACATGCGGGTTGCGGATGGCGTTGAGCGTGCGCTGGGTCAGCTCGGCCCGCGTCTGGCGGCGCGACACGTGCACCGACGCGACGACGAGGTCGAAGCGAACCAGCAGGTCGTCATCGAAGTCGAGCCGGCCATCGGCGCGGACCTCGAGCTCACAGCCGTGCAGCAGGCGGAACCCCTCGGCAGGGGTCCCGGGCGGCGCCGTCCCGGCGGCCTCCTCCGCGGCGAACCGGGCATTGAGCGCGGCGATGATCTCGACCTGTTCGGCAACGCGATCCGGGGTCAGGCCGCGGGCGATCGAGAGCGACTGTGTGTGATCGGTCAGCACCTGGTAGGCGTACCCGCGCCGGCGGACGGCCTGCGCCATGACCTCGATCGACTGGTGCCCGTCGGACCAGTCAGAATGGCTGTGGAGATCGCCGCGCAGATCGCTCTGCTCGACGAGCGCCGGGAGCCGGCCGGCGAGCGCTGCCTCGATCTCGCCCGCGTCCTCGCGCAGCTCGGGCTCGATGAACGGGAGGCCCAGGAAGGCATACGCCTCGGCCTCCGTCGGGAAGGTCCGCAGCTCGGCGGCATCGCCGGTCAGCGGCTCGCCATCGTCGCCGATGCGCAGGAAGCCCTTCTCCGACAGGCTCCAGCCGCGATCGCGGGCCATCGCCCGAAGCCGGACGTTGTGCTCCTTGGAGCCGGTGAAATGGATGCGATACGTGCCCGCCTCCCCTGGCGGCACCACCATCAGGTCCACTTGTGGTCCGCGCATGAGCCGGACCGCCGCCTTGTGGCCGCCCCGGTTGATGACCGAATCGACGAGCCCGAACGACGTGAACGCGTCGATCAGCGCCGCCGGCCGGTCGGTCTCGGCCAGCAGGTCGAGGTCGCCGATCGACTCCCGACGGCGACGCAACGAGCCGGCCGGCTCGATCGAACGGACCCCCTCCGTCGGCGACAGGAGGCCGATGAGGGCCCCGGTCAGCTCCTCGGCGCGGCCGAGGAGCATCCGGTCGAATTGATCGTCGAGCTTGGCGATGCCCTCGAGGACCAGGGTCTCGGTCCTCGCCGACATTCCGCGGACGCCCCGCAGCTGACCGGATTCCGCAGCCTGCCGGAGGTCGTCCACGGTCTCGATGCCGAGCTCCGCGTTGAGCTGGCGGACGGTCTTCGGTCCGAGACCGGGGATCCGCAGGAGCTCGACCAGCGAGGGCGGCACCTCCGCCCGGAGCCGCTCGTAGAACGCGAGGTGGCCGGTCGCGGCGAGCTCGGCAAGCTTGTCGCTGATGGCCTTGCCGACGCCCGGGATCTGCGGTGGCGTCCCCGCCCGGTACGCCGACACGATATCGACCGGGCTGCGCCCGATCGCCTCGGCGGCGCGGTGGTAGGCGACGGTCTTGAACACGAGCTCGCCCTTGAGCTCGAGCATGTCCCCGATCTCGTGGAAGATCCGGGCGAGGTCGCCGTTGGTGAGGTCGGCCGGGTCGTTGGTCACTCAGCCGATGGTAGCCGTCGGCCACCGACGACGCGCCCTGCCGGCCGTCAGGCGGCGACGACCCGGTCGCGGCCACCACGCTTGGCCCGGTAGAGCGCCCGGTCCGCGTTGGCGATCAGGTCGTCGATCGGCTGGTCGGCGTAGTCCGCGACGGCCACCCCAACGGACGCGCTGACGGCGTCGACGCCGAGCCGACGGAGGTCTAGCCCACCGACCGACGCGCGGACGCGCTCGCCGACCTCGAGGGCGATCTCCAGGCTCGGGTTTCGCAGCAGGACGACGAACTCCTCGCCCCCGTAGCGGGCCGGGACGTCGTCCTCGCGGACGGCCGCGACGATCGCTCCGCCGACCGCCCGCAGGACCTCGTCGCCGGTCGCGTGCCCATGGGTGTCGTTGAGGACCTTGAACCGGTCGATGTCGATCATCAGCACGCCCACCGCGTCGTCCGCTCGACGGCGACGCGCGAGCAGGCCGCAGAACTCGTCGAAGTAGCGACGGTTCGGCAGGCCGGTCAGGGCGTCGGTCGAGGCCTGCGCCTCGGCCGCGCGCAACGAGTACGCCCGCGACAGGGCGGACGACGCCTCCAGCGCGGCGCCGTTCAGGATCCGTCGCGTCGTCGCCGACCAGGCGCCCGCCGTTCGTTGCGACAGGACGATCGCCCCGATCACGCCACCCTGCGAGGTCAGCGGCGCGGCGAGCGTGTCGCTCAGCCCGTACGCCTGCCGAGCCCGTCGCGCGATGCGGTCGGCGACGGCCTGATGGCTGACGGTGGCGGTGTCCACGGACGCCACGATGCCCGGCGTCGGGCCGGCCGACGCGATCCTCGCGGTCAAGCCGTCGATCCGCGTCCGCAGGGCGACGGCGGCCACCGCCTGCGGCGCGTCCGCGCCGACCGGGATCGCCACCGGCTCGCGGTCGGCGAGCTCGGCGTCACCGGCGACGGGGTCCTCGAGATCGCCGATCGGCAGGAGTGTCGTGGAGTCGGACACGCCGGGCCGAGCGCTGACCAGGGTCGCCTCGAGGACGCGGGCGTCCGGTCGCCGGCGCGCGATGACGATGTGGTCGGCGCCGGTCGCCTCGGCCAGCTCGTCGACGATGGCCCCCAGGATCGCGTCAGGCGACACGGAGCGCGACAGACTCGACAGGATCCTGGCGAACGACTCGGCCTCCTCGCGACGGCCGACCTCGAGCGCGGCGACGGCCTGACGATGGCGGATCGCCGCGTAGCCGACAAGGACGATGAGGCCGACCAGGACCACGTCGATCGGCCGCGTGTCCAGCGCGAGCCGAAGGACGGCGATCAGGCACAAGCTGAAGAACGAGACGACGAAGATCCACCAGGCTCGTCGGATCCGACGATCCGTGGGCTCCTCGGGTCGAGCCGGCGGGTGGGTGGGTTCGCTCACGTCAGGGATAGAGGATGGCGGTCCGGGACCGTCGCGTCCATCCCCTTCGGTGGTACTCCGTGGGCTCCCGGCGGGCGGTACTTTCGTACTAGGAGACGCGCTCGACCGGATCCGCGGCGCCGGTGGCCCGCGCGCCCGCGAAGTCGTTCCCACCGTCGCGCTTTACCCGATACAGCGCAAGATCGGCGGCGACGATGAGCTCGGTGGCGGTCCGGCCGTCGGTCGGGAACGTGGCGGCGCCGATCGACGCGCCGATCGGGACCGGACCGCGCTGCTCCCCGACGAAGGCCTTGTCCCGGAAGGCCGCGACGATCCGTTCGGCGGCCGAGCGCGCTTCGTCCGCGTCCGTCTCGGGCAGGATGATCGCGAATTCGTCGCCGCCATAGCGGGCCGGGACATCCGACGCGCGCAGCGTCGAGCGGATCAGCTCCGCGGTCCAGGTCAGGACGCGGTCGCCGAACAGATGCCCGAACGTGTCGTTGACGAGCTTGAAGTCGTCGAGGTCGAGCATCAGCACGCTCATCGGCCGGCGCGCCCGTTGCGAGCGGACGACCTCCTCGCCGAGCCGCTCGTGGAGGAACCGGTGGCTGTAGAACCCGGTCAGCGGGTCGCGGTCGGCGAGGTTCCGGGCATCCTCGTAGAGGCGCGCGTTCTCCAGCGCCATGGCCGCCTCGTTGGCCATCGTCCTGGCGAGCCCGAGGCGTTCGTCGTTCCAGGTCATCGGGCCTTTGGAGATCAGCTCGACCAGGCCGATCGATTGTCCCTTGGCGACCAGCGGCAGCATGGCCAGGAGGCGACTGCCGTCCTGGGCCATCAGCGCGACTTCGGCGCGGTCGGCGGCCGGATCCTCGGCGTCGACGATGACCGTCTCCTGTCGTTCGAGCACGCGCAGCGTCTCCGGATAGCCGGCGACCAGGAAGAACGGCTCGAGCTCGCCACGCCGCTCGCTCGGGAAGTACCCGAGCGACTCGACGCGGCCGGCGGCCCGGTCCCAGTAGCTGATGAGGCACTCGTCGACACCGGTGGCGCGGACCAGGTGGCGGGCCATGAGGTCCGCGACCTGGCGCGGATCGAGGCTGCCCGACAGTTCGGCGCTCATGTCGAGCAGGCGCCGCAGCTCGCCGGCGAGATCCTGGGTCCTCGTCAGCAGGCGCGCCGATCCGACCGCGGTCGCCGCCCGGTCGGCGAGGATCGTCAGCAGGCGAAGGTCGTCCGAGCCGAAGCCGTCGAGTCCCAGCTTGGAGAGCGTGATGACCCCGATCGTGACGTCGTCGTAGCGCATCGGGACGACCAGCATGGATTCGTCGATGTCGTCGGTCCCGGCGATGGTGACGCCGCGCGGGTCACGGTTCGCGTCGTTGACGAGGATCGGCTCCCCGTGCTCGGCGACCCAGCCGGTGAAGCCTTCGCCGAGCTTGCAGGTGAGGAGCGCCATGTCGACGATGTCGTAGGCGCCCACGCGTCCCTCGAACGCGATCGGGACCACGTCCGACCCCTCGATGAGGTAGACCCGGGCGTTGTGGTAGTCGATGATCCCGCCCGTCTCCTCGACGATGGTCCGGCCGATCTCGTCGATGGACACCGCGCGGCTCAACCGCGCCGACGCATTCTGCAGGACCTCGAGCTGTGCGGCCCGCGCCACGGTCTGCTCGAACAGATCGGCATTCGCGAGGGCGATCGCGGCATGCGTCGCGAGTGTCGAGATGAACGCGACGTCGCCGCTCGTCCACGATCGCGGCTCGCGTGTCACGGCAGACAGCGCCCCGATGACCCCGTCGTGGTACATCAGCGGCGCGCTGAGGTGGCCGGCGACCTCGAAGATCCCGTCGTAGCGCTCGATGCCGTTGTCGCCATCCTCGCGGACGTCCGGAAGGGCAAGGACCTGGCCGGTCCGCAGGGCCTCACCGACCCAGCCCTCGTCGCGCCCGAGATCCGGCAGGTGCCTCGCCATGTCGTCCGGGATCCCGGCCCACGCCGTGAGTTCGAGCCGATCGTCGCGGACGGTCCGGATCGTCGTGGCGTCCGCTCGCAGGACCCGCTTCGTCTCGTCGACGATCATCCGCAGCAGCTCCCGCCGGTCGTGCGAGGCCGCCAGCCGTCCGGCGATCCCGAGGACGGTGTCCAGCCGTTCGGCGAGCTCCGCCTCGAGACCCATGCCGAACGTCTCGGGTCGCGCGAGGTAGGTCTCCGGGATCGCGGCACGATCCGTCCCGACGATGCGCCGGAAGATGGATCCCGACGCCGTGGCACCCGGGCCGTGGGTAGTCGGCGCGGACGTCGGCGATCCCGCCGGAGCCGGCGGGTAGTCCCCGAGACCAGGTCGAACGCGCACGGTCCGATGGTCCCACCGCGGGACCTCGCCAAGGAGCCGCCATGAGTCCTGGGCACGGGGCTGACCTTTGGCTGTCGTGACCTTTGGCTGTCGTTGACCGCGTCGCAAGCCCGGGACTAGACTCCAAGACGCGCCGCGGGCCTCGCGCCCGGGCGGTTCCATGTCGCACTCGAGGTCAGCACACAACCCGTGGACGACGGTCCCAGTCCCGCCGGCGCCGAGCGCGCCGGCATCACCGAGGAAACGGTTCGTCCCGCCTCCTGACGGCTGACCGCGACCACGTGGTCGCGCCACCGGAGCGGCGGGACGTCCCGCCCGTGAGGTGGCAACCATGCTCTATCTGAGCCAGGCCATCGGCCGCCCCGTGCTCGATGCCAACGGCGAGCCGCTCGGCAAGGTCGACGATCTCATCGTCGCCGTCGGCGATCGCTACCCGCCGGTCACCGGCCTCGTCGTGGCGACCGACAAGCGACGCATCTTCATCCCGTGGACGCAGGTCGCGCGCTTCGATTCGTCGGGTGCCCGGCTGTCGACCGACAGGATCGACATCACCAGGTTCCAGGGTCGCGAGAACGAGATCCAGCTCCGCGCCGATCTCCTCGACAAGCAGATCGTGGACATCGACGGCCGCAAGGTCGTGCGCGTCAACGACCTGCGCCTCGACGACGTCGACGGCCGGCTGCACCTGGTCGCGGTCGACGTCGGCGCGGCCGGGCTGCTCCGCAGGCTCGGGATCGAGGGCGCCTACCGGATCCTGGCCCGCAACCTGCACCTGCCGACCCCCGAGCGGTACATCGACTGGGAGGACGTCGACCCGGTCGAGACGAGCATCGCCTCGATCAAGCTGCGGATCCCGCATGCCGGGCTGACCGAGCTCCACCCCGCCGACCTGGCCACGATCATCGACCAGCTCTCACCGCGCGATCGGGCCGGCGTGCTCGCCGCGCTCGACGATGAGGCGGCCGCGGACGCGATCGAGGAGATGGAGCCCGACACGCAGGTCGAGGTCCTCGAAGGCCTGGCGCCCGAACGCGCCGCGGACATCCTCGAGGAAATGTCGCCCGACGACGCCGCGGACCTGGTGGCCGATCTGTCGGACGAGACGCGCACGGAGCTCCTCGCCCTGATGGAACGCGACGAGGCGGAGGAGCTCGGCGGCCTGCTCGCGTACCCGGAGGACACCGCCGGCGGGATGATGACGACCGAGTTCGTGGCCGTCCCGGCCGAGCTCACCGCAAGTCAGACGATCGACCGGTTGCGTGAGCTCGAGCCCGATGCCGAGACCATCTACTACGTCTACGTCGTCGACGCCGACAGGCGGCTCGTCGGCGTTCTCTCGCTGCGGGACCTCATCGTCGCGCGGCCGGATACGCCGATCGGGGAGGTGATGATCGACGAGCCCGTCGCGGTCGAGGTCAGCGCCGATCGCGACGACGTCGCGAGCGTGGTCGCGCGCTACAACCTCCTCGCCGTCCCGGTCGTCGACGGCGATGGCGGGCTGGTCGGGATCGTGACCGTGGACGACGCCATCGACACGATCCTGCCCGCCAGCTGGCGCCGGCGCGTGCCGCGCGCCGGGGCGCGGAGCTAGGCCGTGCTGCTCGCGTTCGGGCGGATCCGCGATCGCTTCGCCGCCCGTCGCCCGGTGCGGCTGCGCGGCCGGTTCCGCGGCCGCCGGGGACTGCTGGCCTTCCTCGCGGTCATGGGCCCCGGGCTCATCGCCGGGATCGCCGGCAACGACGCGGGCGGCATCACGACCTACAGCGTCATGGGCGCCACGACCGGGCTGTCGCTGCTGTGGCTGTTCCCGGTCACGATCGTCATCCTGGCGATCGTCCAGGAGATGGCCGCCCGCCTCGGGGTCGTGACCGGACAGGGCCTGTCCGACCTGATCCGCGACCGGTTCGGGGTCAGGCCGACGGCGTTCGCCATGATCGTCCTGCTCGTGGCCAACGTCGCCAACACGGTGGCCGAGTTCTCCGGCGCGGCGGCCGCGCTCGAGATCTTCGGCATCTCCCGCTATCTCGTGGTGCCGATCGTGGGCGTCGCCATCTGGGCGCTCGTGATCAAGGCCAGCTACCGGACGGTCGAACGGGTCTTCCTGACCGTCATCGTCGTGTTCTTCGCGTACATCCTGTCGGCGCTCCTGTCGAACCCCGACTGGGGCGAGGTCGGGCGGGCGCTCGTGACCCCGTCGCTCGATCTCACGCCCGCCGTGCTGCTGCTCATGGTCGCGGTCGTCGGTACCACGATCACGCCCTACATGCAGTTCTACCTGACGAGCGCCGTAGCGGAGAAGGGCATCGGCGTCGACGAGCTCGGGCTCGAGCAGGCCGACGCGATCGGCGGCTCCGTGTGGACCAACGTCATCGCGATCTTCATCGTCGTCGCGGCCGCCAGCACGATCGGCGTCGCCAGCGGGACGATCACCTCGGCCGCCGACGCCGCCCGCGCGCTCGAGCCCGTCGCCGGGCGGCTGGCCGAGGCGCTCTTCGCGGTCGGGCTGTTCGGCGCCAGCGTGCTCGCGGCGACGATCATGCCGATCTCGACCGCGTTCGTCATCTGCGAGGCCTTCGGCTGGGAATCCGGCGTCGACAAGCGCTTCGCGGACGCTCGCGCGTTCTTCTCGATCTACACGTTCGTCCTGGTCGCGGGCGCCTTGATCGTGCTGCTGCCCGGGCTGGACCTGCTCCCGCTCATCCTCGCCTCCCAGAACCTGCAGGGCCTGTTGCTGCCGGTCGTCCTGGTGTTCATGGTCCTGCTCGCCAACGACCGGCGGTTGATGGGCGACCATCGCAACGGTCGAGTCGGCAACGTCCTCGCCTGGTCGGCGGTGGGTCTGGTCATCGCGCTCGATGCGGTGCTGATCGGGGTCGCGGCGCTCGGGGCGGTCGGCGTTCACGTCGCCTGACGGGATGACCCGGGCCCTGGCCGCTCTCGTTTCTTCGCAGAAGGACAGAGCCGCGCTCGGCTTTCCGATCCGGGTCCGTCGAGTCGTCGATCTCATCGATTCCATGCCTCGGCGATCCAGGTTCGGGTCCGATGGCTGGATCCATGGGATCGTCTGGCAGACCAGCGCCTAGTGCGGATGCCCCTCGCCGGTCCCTACCGCCTCGCCCGGCCACGCGACGTCGGCCACGCCGTATTCGACGGAATGGCCGCGCGCCTGCCAGTCCGGAAGCCCGCCGCTGACGGCGACGACGCGATCGAAGCCGGCAGCCCGGAGCAGCGAGGCGGCGACGCTCGAGCGGTAGCCGCTGGCGCAGATCGTGGCGATCGGACGGTCGTGCGGCAATCGGTCGAGCGTGTCGGGCAGCTCGCCGGCTCCGATGTGGACCGAGCCGGGCACGTGACCCGCCTCGAACTCGGATGCCTGCCGGACGTCGATGACGACGGGCGCCTCCGGCCCGCCTGTCGAGAGCCGCGCCGCCAGCCGGTCGACGTCGAACCAGGCGCCCGCCTGGACGGTCCGTCCCGAGCCGCGCCAGGAACGCAGCCCGCCACCGACGGAGCCGACGATCGACTCGAAGCCGATGCGCAACGCCTGCCGGGCGAGGTCGTCGAGATCGGCGTCGTCGTTGACGAGCAGGACCACCGGACGATCGGCATCGACCACCCAGCCCAGCCACGTCGCGAACGAGGAGCCGGCCGGGATCGACAGCGAGCCCGGGATGTGCTGGAGGGCATGGGCCTCCGGGGTGCGCGTGTCGATGACCAGCGCGCCGTCGCGCAGCGCGGCGTCGAGGTCGTCGCCGTCGAGCGGCTCGATCGAGGGCACGGAGGCGCCGAACAGTCGAGGTCCGGCCTGGTTGGTCGGACGCATCCGGGCGAAATAGCGCGGGATGGTCGGCTGGCCGGCGAGCAGCGCCCGGGCGAACGCCTCCACATCGAGCGGGCCGAGCAACGGGTCGTGGCGACGCTCGTAGCCGATCGTCGACCACGAGGTGGAGGCGATCCCGGTCGAGCACAGCGACCCGGCCCCATGGGTCGGGTAGACCGCGACCGAGTCCTCGTGGCGCAGCAGGACGTCGTGGATCGAGCGGTACATCGCGGCGGCGAACGGCCGCGCGTTGTCCGCGCCGAGCAGGTCCGTCCGGCCGACCGCTCCGACGAGCAACGACCCACCGGTCAGCAGCAGGAACGGCTCGTCCGCGCGTGCCGTGTCGGCCACCGCGTAGCTGACGTGCTCGGGCGTGTGCCCGGGCGTGTCGAGGGTCGTGAACCGGATGGACCCGACATCGAAGGTGTCGCCGTCGCGCGCCGGGCGGTATGGGTGGCGCAGCTCGGCGCCGGCCCCGATGACGTGGGTCGCGCCGGTCAGCGACGCGAGCTCGCGTCCGCCGGACACGTAGTCGTTGTGGAGGTGGGTCTCGAACACGTGGCTGATGCGCAGGTCCGAGTCGCGGGCCGCGTCAAGGTAGACATCGACGTCGCGGCGCGGATCGATGACGGCGGCCACGCCGGCGTCCTCGTCCGCCACGAGCGTGCTTAGGTGGCCGAGTCCTTCGATCCGGTACTGGGTGAGGCGCACCGAGCGAGCCTACACCGGACCTGGTTGCCACACCCTGTTTGTCACCGCGTCTCATGGCGTGTGGCTGGTACTCTCTGGCGGGATGGGTCGAACGAACGGTGCCGTCACGGTCCTCGGGGCTCCACGGGGGGGCCGCGCCGCGATCGTTTGCTGCCCCCATCCTGACTCACCGATTGGGACGCAACCATGATCCGACGCTACGGGATGGCATTCCGAGTGCTGCAGGCGCTGATCGATTCGCTTGCTGCGGTCGCGCTTCTTTTCCTGGCCATCGTCGTCCGGTTCGGGACGACATCGATCTCAGAGCCGATCGAGTTCTCATTCGATCAGCCGTGGGTCGCCGTCGCCGTCTATGCGGGTCTGTGGCCGTTCGTGCTGTGGACGCAGGGGCTGTACCGCCACCGTGCTCGCTGGACGATCCGGGCCGAGTTTGGAGACGTCGTACGTGCCGTGGCGATCTTCGCGGCGCTGCTCCTCAGCCTCCTGTTCGTGTCCCAGAGCGCGGGCACCAGTCGCTTCGTGTTGATCATCCTGCTCCCGCTGCTGGGGATCAGCGCGCTCGCGACGCGTCTGCTGCTCCGCTGGATGCTGACGGTCCTTCGGATGAAAGGCCGGACCACGCGGTTCATGCTCGTCCTCGGCACGACCCCGCAAAGCCAAGTGTTCGCCGACATGGTCGAGGCGCATCCGACCCTTGGCCTGCGGGTCATCGGGCACCTGAGCGAGGCGGAGAGTCAGCCCGCGCTCGTCACGCGGCCGACGTTGGGGACCCTCGACCAGATCGAGGACGTTCTCCACAGTCAGGTCGTCGACGAGGTGGCCATCTGCCTCCCCGAGACCGCATCGGCGCAGATCGACGAGATCGTCCGCCTGTGCGAGGACGAGGGCAAGATCGTCCGGATCCCGATGTACCTCATCGGCCACGCGGTCTCCACCGGCATGGCCGAGGAGTTCGACGGCATCCCGATCTATTCGATCCTGGCCGGACCCGACCGGTTGATGGGCCTGCTCGCCAAACGCGTCCTCGACGTGATGGGGGCGACGATCCTGGCGATCGTCATGACGCCGCTGATGCTGGCGATCGCTGTCTGGATCAGGCTCGACACGCCGGGTCCGGTCACGTTCCGTCAGACGCGGGTCGGCCTGCACGGCCGCCGGTTCGAGGTGTGGAAGTTCAGGACGATGGTCGCCGACGCGGAGGAGCACCTCGAGGAACTGCGCGACCAGAACGAGATCCGCGGGAACGCCTTCAAGATCGCGAGCGACCCGCGGGTGACGCGCGCCGGCGGCTGGCTGCGCCGCGCCTCGCTCGACGAGCTGCCACAGCTGCTCAACGTGTTGCGTGGCGAGATGAGCCTGGTCGGTCCTCGGCCGCCGCTGCCTGCCGAGGTGGCCGGCTACGACGTGTGGCACCGTCGGCGCCTCTCGATGCGGCCCGGGATGACCGGGCTGTGGCAGGTCTCGGCGCGTCGCGAACCGGACTTCGATCGTTGGGTCGTCGCCGACCTCGAATACATCGACCGCTGGTCGTTGTGGCTCGACATGCAGATCATGCTGCGGACGATCCCCGCCGTCCTGAGCCGCCAGGGCCATTGAGCGAGGCGGCCGGCGTGATCCATCGCATCCCGCTGTCGCCACGATGAACGAGCCCGGACCCGGAGGACCGCAGGCGGTCGCCGGTGCGGCGACCGAAGAGGACTGGCCCGGCCGTTGCCCGATCTGCGAGGAACAGGTCGTGTTCCATGCGTACGGGCCGTGGTATCGCGATCAACTCGTCTGCACCCGATGCGGATCGCTCCCCCGTCAGCGTGCCCTGATCCTCGTGCTGTCCAAGGTCAGACCCGATTGGCCAATGGCACGGATCTGGGACATCGCACCATCGGGACCGGGCAGCGACAAGCTGCAGCGTGAAGCCAGTGCCTACCTCGGGACCCATTATTGGCCCGGCGTGCCCTCGGGCAGCGCAGTCGACGGCATTCGATGCGAAGACCTCGAGCGGCCGTCGCTGCCCGACGAATTGATCGACGTGATCGTCTCCTCGGACGTCTTCGAGCACATCGTCGACGTCGATTCCGCGATGGCCCAGGTGGCGCGGGTGCTCGCTCCCGACGGGATCCATGTGTGGACGACTCCGCAGGATCCGGGCCTACCTGCCTCGCGGGCCCGGGTGCGCCGCGGTCCGGCTGGTCTGGAGTACCTCGCGCCCGCCGAATACCACCTTGATCCGGTATGCGCGGACGGGGCACTCGTGACCTTCGATTGGGGCCAGGATTTGCCGGCGCGCGTCGAGGCGGCGTCCTCGCTGTCGACGATCGTGTTCAGGATCGAGAGCCGCGCCCATGGGGTGCTCGGTGCCTTTCGCGAGGTCTTCGTCTCGTACCGAGGGTCCCACGATCCCGCGGCTTGGCGGTCGGCCGAGGCGGCATCCGCCGCAGAGATCGAGCGCCTGAACAACGCGCTGCGGGCCAGCGAACAGACGTTGACCACGGTGACTGGATCGAAGTCGTGGCGGATCACGAAGCCGCTACGTGACCTTCGTCGCGTCATGCGCAGCCGGTGACGAGACCACACCCTGGCGATCGGGGTCTTCCGGGCGCCCGACACTGTATGCTCGCAGGACATGCAGGTCGCCTCGGACACCGCCGTCGTCATGGCCACTCGCGACGGTGAGCGACACCTGGCGCGGCAACTCGGCTCGATCCTGGACCAGTCCGTGCTGCCCGCCGTCATCGCGATCGTCGACGACGACTCGCGGGACGGATCGAGGGACCTCATCCGCGCTGTCGCCGCCAGGGCGCCCATCCCCGTCCGGCTCATCGCCATCGACGGGTCGGTGCACGGCGATGTGAAGACGCGCGTTGCCGCGACATTCATGGTCGGCCTCGAGGCGGTCGCCGGGTTCGAGTACGCGCTCCTGTCCGACCAGGACGACGAGTGGCTGCCGGACCGACTCGCCGGCCAGCGCGGAATGCTCGCCGAGCGACCCGACGCGCTCCTGGTCGCCGGCGACGGGGTACTGATCGACGTCGACGGACAGCCGATCGGCGGCACGTTGCGGGATCGCTTTCCCGTGCCGGAGCACTGGGACCGCCTGAGTCCGGCCGACCGCGTTCGTGCAGCGATCCGTCACCCGTTCGTGACCGGCGCGACGTGCGCCATGCGTCGACGGCTCATCCCACTGATGACACCGCTGCCGCCGCGCTGGTTGTTCGATCGGTGGGCGACGCTGGTTGCGGCTTCGCAGGATGGGCTGCTGCTCCAGCCCGACGCCGTCATCCGATATCGGATCCATCCAGAACAGGTCGTCGGGGACCGACAGGCCGAGCCGGGTCGGAGTGGGAGGCGCTGGCGCCAGATCCTCCGCCGCGGCGCGTCCCCGATCGAGGCCATGGCCCGCGCGGGCGACGTGGTCGGTCGGATCCGGCCGCTGGTGACCGACCCAAGCGTTCGCGACGAGCTCTCATGGGCGGCGCTGGCCAGGGCGGCGATGGCACGGACAGATGGTCATGGGGCGTCACCGAGCGTGAACCGGTCCCGGGCTGCGGCCGATACCCGCCCACGCGCCAGCGTCTGGTCGCAGCGCTCGTTGATCTGGAATTTCGCGCAACGGGACCTGAAGTCGCGCTTCAAGGGGACGGCCTTCGGTTGGGCCTGGTCGCTGCTCGTCCCGCTGGCGACCCTGATCACCTACAGCATCGTCTTCTCGGTGATCTTCCGGGCGGCTCCGCCCGAGTTCGCGGACGGCCGCCCCGGCAACTTCACCGTCTGGCTCATGGTGGGCCTGGTCCCGTGGTCCTTCTTCCTGATCGCCATCAATATCGCCATCCCGACGCTGCTGGCCAACGGCCCGCTGTTGCAGAAGATCTACTTCCCGGCGTTCGCGCCCGTCCTCGGAGCGACGCTCGCCATCCTCGTCCAGACGATGATCGAGTTCGGGATCCTCGCGATCGTGCTGGTCGTCTTCGGCCAGGTCGGACCGACGTGGCTGTTGTTCCCGTTCTGGCTCGCGCTGTTCGTCCTCTTCGTGAACGGCGTCGCGACGTCGCTTGCGATCCTGAACGTGTATGCCCGTGACCTGGCCCATATCACCGCCGTCGTCCTCCAGCTCATGTTCTTCCTGACGCCGATCATCTATCCCATCACGTTCGTCCCGGAGGACTGGCACGGCGTGCCTCTCCGGGCGATCGTCGAAGCCAACCCCCTCACGCAGTACATCGAATCGCTCCGCTCGCTGGTGTACGGCCTCCGGTTGCCGGACGGGAACCATTGGCTCCTGATGTCCGCATGGACGGTCGCGGCGGTGGCCGCGGCGGCCGTGGTCTACCGTCGGCGCGGCCAGGACATCGGCGAGACGATATGACGTCGGTGGCCATCCAGGCCGATCAGCTGTCCAAGCGCTTCTGGCTGCACACCGAGCGGCGGACGAGCCTCAAGGAGCGCCTCGTCCGGGGGCGGCCGCCGAAGGCGCGCGAATTCTGGGCACTGCGCGACGCCACCTTCAGCATCGAGCGCGGCAGCACGTTCGGCCTGGTCGGCCCCAACGGGTCCGGCAAGTCGACCGCGCTCAAGGTGCTGGCCGGGCATCTACCGGCCGACCAGCGGGACGGTCGTCGTCAGCGGCCGCGTCTCGGCGCTGCTCGAGCTCGGGGCCGGGTTCCACGGCGAGCTCACGGGACGCGAGAACATCCGCCTCAATGGCGCCATCCTCGGGATGTCCGGACGTCAGATCGATGCCGCGATGGACGGGATCGTCGAGTTCTCGGACCTTGGCGAGTTCATCGACTCACCGGTCAAGGTCTACTCGAGCGGGATGTTCGTGCGGCTCGGGTTCGCGATCGCGGTCTCACTCGATCCGGACATCCTCATCGTGGACGAGGTCATCGCGGTCGGCGACGAGGAGTTCCAGCGCAAGTGTTTCGACCACCTCTTCGACCTGCGGAAACGCGGGACCACGATCGTGCTCGTTTCCCACGCGCTCGGTCTGATCGGGGACCTGTGCGACCAGGCCGCCTGGCTCGATCATGGTCGGATCCGCGACCTTGGCCCGGCTCGCGACATCGTCGACAGCTATCTCCGCGACGTCAACGAGCGCGAGGCCATGGCCAACGAAGAGGAAGCGGCCGCGACCCCGACGGGCGGCACCGCGGCTCGGCTCGGGAGCGGCGAAGTCCGGATCCGGCGTCTCGAGACGCTCGACGCCGAGGGGAACCCCGTGCCGATGCTGATGGCCGGCTCACCGTGTGTCTTCCGACTCCACTACTCCGCCGCGACGGCCGTCGATCGGGCCATCTTCGGGATCGGCTTCCTGCACGAATCGGGGGCGAACGTCGCAGGCCCGAACTCGGGTCGGACGGGACCGCGGCGCGTCGAGAAGGGCGATGGGTACGTCGATTTCGCAGTCCCGGAGCTCCTGCTCCAACCGGCCACATACCAGGTCAGCACCGCCATCGTCGACCGGGGTCACACCTACGACTACGCTGACCGCGAATTCGATGTCCGCGTCAGGTCGACGGGCGAGTTGGAGCCCGGCCTGACACGGATGCCCGGCACGTGGCTGGGGCCGGTCATCGATGGGACAGGGTCCGACAACCCGGAAAGAGGTAGGGTCGAACGTGCTGAGCGCTGACGCGATCAGGGTCGTCCTCTATGCGCTTGCCACCGGGTTCCCGGACCGGGCCGTCAACGTCGTCGCGATGTCGGCAGAGCTCGACGAGGATGAGCGGGCGGTCCTGTGGGCCGCGCTGACGGCGACCGACGATCGGGCCGAGCAGGCGCGCCGGTTCGGCGATGCCCTCCGCTCGCTCGGAGCTCCCCGTCCATCCGTCAACGAGGCCTACCGATCCGCCTTCTACTCGGGCGATCGCTGGCCGTCGATGAGCGACAATCCGCTGTTCGCCTACTTCGCCGCCAACCGGAGCGGCACCCCGCTCGACAAATGGGTCCATTACTTCCCGATCTACGAACGCCACCTCGCGCCTTTCCGAGGCTCGGCGGCACGGCTCCTCGAGATCGGGGTCTACCGCGGTGGGGGGCTCGACTTGTTCCGCCACCATCTCGGCCCGGACGCACGGATTGTCGGGATCGATCGACGACGAATCAGCACGGACCGTGTCCGATCGCCACCCCGTCGAGATCGGCGACCAGGCGGATCGCGAATTCCTCGAGGACGTCGCGGAGCGGCACGGGCCTTTCGATATCGTCATCGACGATGGCGGCCACACGATGGACCAGCAGATCCGATCCATCGAGACCTTGTTTCCCCGCCTGGCCGACGGCGGCGTCTATATCGTCGAGGACACGCACACTTCGTACTGGCGCGAGTACAGCGACCCTGCCGATCCCGGCTCGACGTTCATCGCCTGGACCAAGGACCGGATCGACGACCTGCATGCCTACCACCACTCGACCGAACTCGATCTCGAGCAGCCGTGGCAGACGGACCTTGCCGCGATCCACGCATACGACAGCCTGATCGTCTTCGACAAGGCGCGCCGCGACGCCCCCTTCAGCGAAGTCAGCGGCACGAGCGACTACATCAACGTCGACCGGGAGGCCAGCGCAGCCAACATCGAGCTGCTGGCCACGAGGCAGGCAGCGCTCGACCGGCTCAGCTCGGCCGAGTCGCAGGTCGACGAGCTCACCACCCGCGCGAACGAGGCGGCCCAGGCATCGGATGACGAGCTGCGGATCCTGCGTGCGGAACTGATGGCCGCTGGCCAGCAGACTGCTCGAATGCGGACCGAGCTCGACCTGACTCGTGAGGAACTCGACGACACGAGCAACAAGCTCCTCGGGAGCTGGGAGATCATCCGCGAGATGCGCCAGAGCCGCTCCTGGCAGCTCACCGGACCGTTGCGCGCGGCGAAGTCGATCATCCGACGCCGATGAGGCGGTTCCTGCGTCTCCCACGGAGCCGCGGACGCCGCGTCCTCGAGGCAAACCGCTCGGACGTGACGATCGAAGGGGACGAGCTGGCGGCGTCGGGCCCGGACGCGCGGGTCGCGGTGCTGGCCCACTGGGCGGCCACGAGGCGGCTCAGCAGGTCCGTCAGAACCATCGTCGCGGTGCTCGTCGATGCCGGCTACCGGGTCGTCGTCGTCAGCACATCCGAGGACCCTGCGCCGCTCGACTGGCTCGATCGCAGGCCGACGGGCGTGACCGTCCTGCGGCGCCCCAACCTCGGCTACGACTTCGGTTCGTGGGCGACCGCGCTCGATCGCTACCCATCCATCGGCGATGCCGACCGTGTCCTGCTGCTGAACGACAGCCTGGTCGGACCGTTCTCGTCCATCGACGATCTTCTGGCCAGGTTCCATGGGTGCCGGGCCGACGTGTGGGCGCTCACCGACACGACGCAGTTCGGCTACCACCTCCAGAGCTATGTCCTGGGATTCCTCGGGCGCAGCCTGCGCGAGCCGCCCCTCCGGCGATTCTTCCGAGATATTCGTGTCGAGCGGACGAAGGACGATGTGATCTGGAGGAATGAGATCGGCCTGAGTCGACTCCTTCGACGCGAACGGTTCGTGACCGACGTCGCGATCCCGTATGGCCGCGTCGTCGCCGATGGCCAGAACCCGACGATCCTTGGCTGGCGCGGCCTCCTGGACCGCGGCTTCCCGTTCGTCAAGCGCGAACTGCTCCTCCGCCCACATGTCGCCCCCGATGCCGCGGAGGTGCGCGGAGAGCTGCAGCGTCGGTTCGGCGTGGACGTCGACGAATGGCTGTGAGGCTCGCTCGAGCCGTCGCCCCGTCAAGGGTCGGTCCCGCATGCCCCGCCGGCTGAGCCGGTCGCGCCTGCGTTCGCTCGGCTCCCGTGTCCGCGCGAGCCTGCGCACGCGAGCGCACCATGCAGTGCTCGTCGTCAACCCTGACGCGTTCTCCGGGCGGACAAGTTCGCCCGCCGACTTCGCGGCGTGGGCCGAGCGGAGCCGCCGAATTCCCGGCTACCCCGACGGGTGGCGGACCCTCGACGGGATCCCGATCGCCGCTCCCGCGCGGGTCGGCGTCGTGCTCCACGCCCACCATCTCGAGCTCGTCGACGAGGTCGTGCATCGGCTCGCCTCGATCCCGGTGCCGTTCGACCTGATCGTCACGAACTCGAGCGGGCGACCGCTGGTCATCGATCGTGGGCGGCTGCCGCGGGTCGGTGCAGTGGTCGTCCTCGACGTCGAGAACCGCGGCCGGGACATCCTGCCCCTGGTCAGCCTGGTCAACGCCGGTCTGCTCGACCCGTATCAGCTCATCCTCAAGGTCCACACCAAGCGCAGCGCCTGGCGCGAGGATCATCGCCGACCTCCCGGGCACCGGCGCGGAATGGCGAGGCCATCTGCTCTCCGACCTGCTCGGCGCCGAGACCAACGTCCGATCGATCATCGAGGCCTTCGCGACGACACCCGACCTCGGCCTCGTCACGGCCGACGGGAGTCTCCTCGGTCCCGAGTTCTGGGGCGACAACCAGGCTGTCACCGCGGGACTGCTCCGCCGGCTCGAACTCGACCTTCGAGTGGATGACCTGACCTTCGCCGCGGGATCGATGTACTGGATCCGCGGGTTCGTCCTCCAGGGCCTGCGCGCCTTCAACTTGACGGCGCAGGACTTCGAGCGCGAGGCCGGTCAGGTCAACGCCACCACCGCGCACGCCATCGAGCGCCTCATCGGGATCGTCGTCGCCGAGTCGGGCCTGACCGCGATCGAGCGGTCCGCGTTGCCGCCCTCCCCGATCGGGGATGCCTGGAAGCGCCTGGATCCTGATCGCGCGGTGCGTCCCCGGGCCCGGCTGGTCCCCTTCTACCTGCCGCAGTTCCATCCGATCCCGCAGAACGACCGGTGGTGGGGTCGCGGCTTCACCGAGTGGACCAACGTCGCTGGGGCGCAGCCCGCGTACCTCGGCCACCATCAGCCCAAGCTGCCGGTCGACACGGGCTTCTACGATCTGCGGTTGCGTGAGACCGTCGAGCTCCAGGCGGGGCTCGCTGAAGCCGCCGGCATCGACGGGTTCATGTACTACCACTACTGGTTCGCCGGCGTCGAGCTGCTCGCGGACCCGATCCACGCCCGGCTGGTGGATGACATCGAGCTGCCGTTCTGCTTGATGTGGGCCAACGAGAACTGGACCCGACGATGGGATGGGCGCGAGTCGGACGTGCTGATGGGCCAACGATACGAGGAGGTCCCGGCGTCCGGGTTCATCGATGACGTCCTCCCGATCCTGTGCGATCCGCGGTACATGCGTATCGACGGACGCCCGGTCATCGCGATCTACCGACCTGGGCAGATCCCTGATGTCGCAGGAACCGTTGAGGCGTGGCGCGAAACCGCGCGGAAGGCCGGGGTCGGCGACCTGTTCGTCATGACGGTCGACGTGGCGCGGGGATTCCACGGATTGCAGCATGGGCCGACTGACATCGGCCTCGATGGAAGCCTCGGATTCCCTCCACACAACGGCCTGTGGGACTGGCTGCCGTACCAGCATGTCGGTGCCGGGCCCGGATTTGGGGGCAACATCCTGAGTTACAGATCGCTGGTCGAGGACTCGATCCGCAAATTCCGGGCGGGTCTCCCCAACGACGCCTACCCGGGCGTCATGGTCGCCTTCGACAACACGGCGAGGCGTCAGGAATCGCCGGACATCTGGTTCGGATCGAACCCGTTCACGTTCAGGCGGTGGCTGGCCGCGGCCGTGGCCGCGGTCGCACACCGGGATCCCGACCACCGGATCGTGTTCATCAACGCCTGGAACGAATGGGCGGAAGGCGCTGTGCTGGAACCGAGCGACCGGTTCGGGTCGACGTTTCTCCTCGCAGTCCGTGATGTGGCGTTCGGTTGAGGTCGGCCTGCGCGGCTCATCCGTTCGCTCCCTCGAGCGCGCGTCGGCACAACGCCTCGTAGGCGCGCGCCACATCGTCCCAGACGTACAGTTCGGCGACCCGGCGTCGGCCCTCAACCGTCCGCAGGACCGCCCCGCTCGGATCCGACTCATCCGCAACGATCGCCGACGCGACGTCCGCAGCGTCCCGGAAGTAGCGCGCCGCCGAGCCGGCCGTCTCGCGGTTGAACACGACGTCATAGGCGATCACCGGCGCGCCTGCCCCCATGGCGCGGAGCAACGAGGGGTTGGTCCCCCCGACGGAGTGCCCGTGGAGATAGGACGCACAGTGGCCGTAGAGCTGGTCGAGAAGCTGCTGGTCCCAGACGGAACCAACGAACCTGACCGAATCGCTCGCCGCGCGGACGACATCGGCCTGATAGCCATCGGCATAGCGCGCAGCGCCGACGACGATCAGGGGCTTTGGCGATCGGCTCTGCGCATACCCGTCGACGATGACGTCGAGGTTGTTCTCAGGCTCGAACCGCGACACCACGAGGTGAAACTCCCCCGATGAGAGCCCGAGGCCGGTCAGTCGGTCAGTGGCCGGTGAGACGATCGGAGCCCCGTACGGGATGTACGTCGCTTGACGGCGGTATGTCTGGAGGATGTGGTCCGCGATAGCCCTCGAGTCCGCAATGACGTCATCGGCAAGGCGCATGCTCAAGCGCGAGGCGAAGCGGTAGTACGTTCGTCCGAACCAATTCCACTTGGCCCGCTTCGAATCGAGTCCGTCAAAGTGGACGACAGTTCGGATACCCGCAAGCCGCAAGAGCGGGACGAACGGCCCGTTCGCCGGGTTGAACATCACCACGATCGCAGGCCGGCTTCGGATGGCTGCGTGAACGGTAGACACCCCGGTATGAGAGATGGTTTCAAGCGTCTTGGCCCGGATCGCGGGCAGGTTGACCAACCGCATGCCGCGGTATGTCGTCCGGCGTTGCCCGGGATTCCGACAATAGACGATCACGTCGTGACCGTCGGCCGCCATGCGCGCCCCGATCTCCTCGGCAGCGGTCTCAAAGCCGCCATATCGAGCCGGAACGCCGCGCGTCCCCACAAACGCGACTCTCAATTGCGCGCCAACGGGAGGCTCCCGTCCCCGACATCCTCCGCCTGACCCCTGGGCGTCATCATGAACACCTGCCTATGCTCGAAGTCTTCCTCTTGCCCACCGACGACTCCCGGTTCACCTGTGCATGAACATAGGATTACGTCGAATCGGGCGATGGATCGGCAACACATGCTGGACAGTGCCAGGCCCGACACGAAGGGTTCTCTGTAGCCTTGCAACTCGCCATGGCGCAGCAATCGTGAACATCGAACCGAGCGCGCCGGCTGGGCCGGAGGCCCGGGGCGGCGAAAAGACCGAACAACCGCGCCGCTATCGCTGGTTGGCTCTCAGCATGCTCGCTGTGGCTGCTTGGCTGTTCGTGTTGCGGCGACCCACAAGCGTCGAGTCGCCATTGATGTGGGCGGAGGACGGCACCGTCTTCTTCAAGGGGGCGATCGAGGCGGGCTGGCGAGCGATTCTCGAACCATATGCTGGGCAGCTCTTTCTGTTCCAGCGGGGCGTAGCGTTCCTGGTTGCCCCTCTCCCAACGCTATATCAGCCGGCGTTATATGCGGCATCTTCGATCCTTGCGGCGCTGGCGTCGGCTGCAATCCTCCTCTCCTCGCGCTGGCGACGACCGGTTCCGTTGACCGTCCGATTCGTCTGCCTTCTTGCCTTGTTGTGCTCCCCGCAGGTCGATGACTCATTCGCAACGCTCACAAACGCTCACTGGTGGCTAGCGATCGGATTACTTCTGCTCGGTATGCTGGCTGATCCCCCGGGCCGCCTCTCGAAGACTGGCGAGGTGGCATTCACTATTGTCGCCAGCCTATCCGGGTTCGCGGCTCTGTATGGGCTCCCAATGCTGGGCGTCCGCGCCATCCGAAATCGGTCACCACACTCCATTGCCATCCTCGTCGTGGCGACCTCAGGTCTGTTGGTCCAAGTCTCCACCATGCTTGCCTCGAACCGGCATGGGAACATCGACGAGATCGTCACGCGACCGGCCACGGCGGTGTTGGTGCTTGTAAAGAGAATCCTCGTGACCGACATTGTCGGGCCGACGAACCTCGCAGCATTGTCCCCGGCCGGATCGATTGGTTGGCGTGTCGGGTTCCTCGGGATCGCCCTGGCAGGGGCGCTGGGCGTCGTCTGGATTCGAGCGATACGAAACGACGACACGCGCCTCGAGGCCGGTGCACTGGGCGTGACGTTCCTGGGAGGCTGGTTCCTGGCGTTGTGGGCGCTGACACTGCCCGGCTTGGATCTGGACATGCTGTTCTGGCCGGGAGCGGCGACCCGATACTTCGTTGCTCCTACCGCGGTGTTCTACCTGCTCCTGCTGCTGTGGGAGCCCGGCGGCAGTCTGGCCCGCATCGCGCTCGGGGTCGCATGCCTGTTGCTCGCGGCTGGAATCCTCAGCGGTTACCGTCTCGACGCCTTGACGCGCGTCGATTGGGCCCCATTCGCGACATGCGTCGACAAGACAAACGCCGTGTGTTCAGTCGCGATCCCGCCAGGTTGGCAACTCGAGGTGAACGCTAGAGCTAGACCAGGACCGGTGTCGCCATAGCATCGCGAACCTCTGAAGGGCATTCCAGACAGTGCTGTAGCGGGTCCAGAGATTCAACCGGTTGGATCTGATCGAGGGCGGCACCTGAGGGGTTTGCCGGATCGGCGCCTCATCCGCCGGCGTCAGGGTTTGGCGTATCTGCTCTCGCTTCCAAAGATCTTGATCGACAGCGCCGCGAGCTTGTCCATGTGGAGACGGAGGACGTAGATCCCTCCCGTCTGGCCGCTCGGCGGATGGTACGAGTAGGGCGGTCCGAGCACGACCTTCGTGATCTTCGCGCCATCGATGCCCTGCGCCAGTTGGAGCATCTCGCCGACACGGTCCGACGGGAAGTTCGTGCGGATCGTGTCGCCGGCGACCTCGATGAGTTGCGACAGGCGGGGTAGCATCTCGGGCGTCGTGAGTTTCTTGGCGAGGGCCAGGAGGACCTGCTGCTGGCGGCGCGCCCGGCCGAAATCGCTGTCGCCGATGCCCTGGCGTGAGCGGACATAAGCGAGGGCGTACTTGCCATCGAGCGTATGCGTACCGGCCGACAGCTTGAAGCCCTGGTGGCCGTCGAGCCAGTCGTAGAGCGGGTCGTTCAGCGCCTCGGCGACCGTCACGGTCACGCCGCCGGCGGTGTCGATGAGCTTCCGGAAGCCGGCCAGGTCGACCGCGGCGTAGTACTGGATCGGGACGCCGATCAGCAGGCTCAGCTCCTTGGCGAGCTCGACGAGCGGCTTGTCCTTGAACTCCTTGGGGTGATTGGTGACGTAGGTCATGAAGCCATTGATCTTGCCCCCGAACGTTCGGCCGTCGACCATCGGGAAGTCGGAGATGTCCCGGGGGAAGCTGACGAGCGCCACGTCATGGGTGACGGGGTCGATGCTCGCGACCATGAGCGTGTCGGTCAGGGCGTGGTCGCGGTTCTCGGCGGAATCGATACCGGTCAACAGGACATTGATCCGCTCGGTACTCGTTGGGGGCGTGGCGAACGGCGCCGCTACGTAGTCGTCCTCTGGGTCAGGCGTCTGTCCCGGTGCGGTCGGCGTTGCGGACGAGCTGGCGCCGACCGGGGCCGTGGCCTCGACCGGGGCCGTGGCCTCGACGCGAACGAAGATCCGGTTTGACGCATCGTAGGCGGCCCAGGCGACGGAACCTGCCCAGATGTGCGTGGCTCCGATGATCGCGGTCACGAGGACGACCACGACGAGAGATCGTCCCCGCCGCCACGCCCCTCGCGGTCCGGTCCGGCTGGCCGCATCGATGACGGCGACCTCGCGCCACACGCCAAGGACCACGATGGTGATGAGGATCGTGAAGGTCGACGACGGCGTGAGGAGCAGCGAGGCAAGCTGCCCGAGTCCGCCGCTGAGCTGGACGGCCAGGACCAGGAGGACCGCGAGGACCGGGAGGGCAAATGCCAGCGCTGCACGGGGGCGGCGCGAATACCACTGGCCCAGACCCGGCCATAGGAAGGACAGGAACGCGGCGACGGACGGCGATCCTCGTTCGAGTGGCGACCCAGTCGGTGTCCCAGGGTTCAAAGCGCGGGCAGTCTATCACGCGTCCGGGACATGACCGTCCGGGCCCTCGCGATGCCGTCCGGGCCCATGGCGGCGCGCGTCACTCAGGATCCGTGGCCCACCTTCGCGCCGATGGGAACGATCTGGAAGTATGTTCGGCCGGTCACCAGGGGGATCTCCTGCCCGGTCGCATCGAGTAGCCGGGTGGGGGCCGCCTCGTCCGCCTTGGACCACGTCGCCTCGACCGCACGGCCTTCGCGGAAGATGATCGCGCGCCCCGTTCCGATGCAACCGATCACCGGGCGCGAATGTCCCGGTTCGATCTTCGTGTCGGTCTTGTACGACATGAACATGACGACCACGTTGCGGGTCGTGACCGCGTTTCGATCGGCCGGATCGACCTGGGCCTTGCCATCGATGAAGCGCCGGTACAGGTCCGAGGCGCGGTCGAAGCGGTACTCGATCAGGCCCGTCTGGTACGGGATCCGGATGCGTTCCGACGCCGCACGCGCCGCCACCGCGGCCGGGGCGATGAACGTCCGGCGGTAGAGCTCTTCGGGCATGGACGCTGGACCACCGAGCTTGGCGGCGATCGCCCTGAGCGCGGCCGTCGAGGTGTACCCGTTGTGCGGTGCCTTGCGGCTGGCGATCCGGTGGAACGCCTTCCCGGCGCCACCCAGGGCGTCGACGTTGGTGAAGCGAACCCGGTTGAACGCATCCAGTTGCTGGCGACTCCGCAGGTCGCCGCCGTAGTGAGCGATCGCCGCCTTCATCTCGGAGACCCAGTGGACGAAGTAGACACGCGCACTCCGGACCGGGCCGATCTCGGCACTGTCGCCCTCCTGGAACACCAACATGTAGCGATCCTCGCCGCCATCGGCCGGGGCCTGGTAGACGATCGAGGCCTGGTTGAACCCGGACTGCGGCCGGGCGATCCGGTTGTCGTCGAGCATCACCGCGATCGGCAGCCGATGCGCCCTAGCGGCATCGGTGGTGACACCGGTCAGGTCGGCCGTCGTCGGCACGAGTGGGGCCGGGGGTACGGCCGACGGAGTCGGGCTCGGGGTCGGCGACGGGGCGAGCGTTGGCGCGCCGACGGCGGCGGGCGTCGTGGCCGGGGTCGGCGATCCGGCGACGGCGACCGGTGCGGCCGCGCTGGGCGTGGGTGGCGTGCTGCCGCAAGCGGCCAGCGTCAGGCCCGCGACGAGACATGCGCAGATGCCGGATGCGAGAGAGCGCCGAGGCGACATCGGATCCTCCAAGGCGGACGGCGATCGTTCGCGCCGATCCGGATTGGAGGGTCGCCGCACCATGGTGACGCGCCCATCCCCCAAACGTCACCGGTCCGCTCAGGACCCCTCCGGACCACGCCGGCGTCTGCTCAGACCGGCCGCGGGCGCCCACGCCCGGCGTGTTCGTCATCTCGCACCGCCATGCGCTTCGCACAGGCTCGTCGACGAGGTCCCAAGTGGCGCCCATTGAAACCGGGCTGCACACCCGGCCGACAGCTAACCGAGGTCGCGCCGACGCAGCCCGACCATCACCTGAGCGAACAAGACGCCGGACGGCACCCACTCGACGATGTCGAAGCCGGCCGCGTCCCAGACGCGGCGCATGAATTCGACAGGGATCGCCGCCCATCCGTAAAAGTCGCCCGTGCGGACACCCCCGCCGCCAGATGCGGCATACACGGGCTCGCGTCGGTCGAACTTGGCACGCGTGTCGCCGAGGTTCGGAAAAGGGGTCGCCAGCGCGTTCGAGAACGTCGTTGTGTCGCCTTCGGCCACGGCCGCCGTGGCGCGAGCCAATTGGTCGAAGAACGCGCCGTCAAGGAGTGTGACGAACGCCATCCCGCCGGGCGAGATGATCCGCCCGAACTCAAGTGCCCAAGCGGTGTGGGCCGCGGGTGAGAGGTGAGAGAAGACACTGAACGCGAGGACTGCTTCTGTCACACGGTCGCCTAGGACGGTCGGTGGGAGAGGCGGACCGTCAGCGCGTTCACGCCCGGGAGTGTGGACTCAACGAGAGCGGTCATCTGGACGTCGACGTCGAGCGCATACACGACGGTCGGCGGAACGTATGCAAGCAGGAACCTGGATGTCCGACCCCATCCACTGCCGAAATCCACGATGTGTGAAGCGGTCTTGAGGCTGTGCCGTCGGGTGCCTCATCGACCATTGATCCGCGACCCGGACGAAGCTTGCGGCCTCCGCGAAAGCCTCCAACTGCTGGGCCCCCACGAAGGCGATCTGGATGGACGTAGGTGGATTGAGTGGCGGAGAGGTGAACACATCAACGACGGATGGCATATCGGCCATGATCTCGCCCGACGCGAACGAGTGGACAAGACCCTCGACGTCCGGGTCAGTTCCGGGCATGGCCGCACGCCCCCTCCACGGGCTCCCACGGTTCCAGATCGGCCGTTATCTCTACCTCAACACCTACATCATCACCAGGCCGCCGTCGACCGCGAGCACCTGCCCGGTGATGAAGGCGGCCTCGTCACTGGCCAGGAACGCGACCGCGGCCGCGATCTCGTCGGTCTCGCCGAAGCGGCCGAGTGGTGTCCGCACGACGATCTCGTCCTTGAGCGCCTGGGGCAGGTCCTGCGTGAGCTCGGTCAGCACGAACCCGGGGGCGATCGCGTTGACCGTGATCGTGCGGCTCGCCAGCTCGCGGGCGGTCGCCTTGGTCAGGCCGATCAGCCCCGCCTTCGCGGAGGAGTAGTTGGCCTGACCGGTCTGCCCGGCCTGGCCGGAGACCGACGTGATGTTGATGATCCGGCCGGCCTTGGCCTTGAGCATCGGGCGGGTCACCGCCTTGGTCATGAAGAACGCCCCGAACAGGTTGGTCTCGAGGACCTCGCGCCAGGTTTCCTCGGTCATCCGCATGATGAGGTCGTCGCGCGTGATGCCGGCGTTGTTGACCAGGATGTCGATCTTGCCGAACGCCTCGATGACCTGCTTGACGACGGCCTCCGCCAATTCGGGTGCCCGCGCATCGCCCTGGATCGCCAGCGCCCGTCTCCCGAGCGTCTCGACCGCGCCGCTGCACACCGCCGCGGCGGCCGAGTTGCCCTTGTAAGTGAATGCCACGTCCGCGCCCTGGGTGGCCAGGCGCTGGACGATCGCCCGGCCGATCCCGCGCGATCCGCCGGTCACGAGTGCGGTCTTGCCGGAGAGATCGATCATGCCCGGACCTCCTCGTGCCTTGGTGCCGGCTCGCCGGGGACGACGTCGTCGAGCGGCACGTCGACCGGCCCCGGCCGGCGCATGAGCTCCGCGAGCGCATCGGGGATCGGGTCGACCGAGTCCCAGTCGACCGGCAACCGGACGGCGATGTCCGCGGAGTCGACCGCGGCGTCGCCGGCGATCCCGCGTGCCGGGTCGGCGGTCCATTCGATGGTCACGGCGCCCGACGTGAAGCCCGCCCCGAAGGCCACGATGACGATCCGGTCGCCGACCTCGACCCGGCCCTCGTTGACCGCCTCGGCCAGCGCGATCGGCACGGACGCGGCGGACGTGTTCCCGTACTTGTCGAGGTTGACGAACATCCGCTCCATCGGCAGGTCGAGGCCCTTGGCGACCGCCTCGATGATCCGGATGTTGGCCTGGTGCGGGATGAACAGGTCGATGTCCGCCGGGTCGAGGCCGGCCCGCTGGATCGACGCGAGCGCGGTCGTGGCGAGCGTCCGGGTGGCGAAGCGGTACGTCTCCTTGCCCTCCATCCGGACGTAGTGCTCGCCGCGGGCGACGGTCTCCGCCGACGGCGGGCTCTTCGCCCCGCCGGCGGGCAGCCAGATCATGTAGGCACCCTGCGGCTCGGTCGTCAATTCGATCCCGAGTCCGCCGCCCGGCTCGTCCGAGGCAGACAGCACGACCGCGCCGGCACCGTCGCCGAACAGGATGCAGGTGTTCCGATCGGTGTAGTCGAGGAAGCGTGTGAGCAGCTCTGCCCCGATGACGAGGACGTGCTTCGCCATCCCGCTGGTGATGTAGGCGTGCGCGGTGGCGTACGCGTAGACGAAGCCCGAACAGGCCGCCGCGACGTCCATCGCCGCGGCGCGCGTGTTGCCGATGGCCTCCTTGACGAGCGCGGCCGTGGAGGGCATCCAGTAATCGGGGGTCAGCGTCGCGAGCAGGATGAGGTCGACCTCGTCGGGCTCGATGCCGGCCGTCCGGATCGCGCGCATCGCGGCGACCGCCGCCATCGACGCGGTCGTCTCGTGGGCTGCCGCCACTCGGCGCTCGCGGATGCCGGTGCGCGACACGATCCATTCGTCGGACGTGTCCACCATCCGTTCGATGTCGGCATTGGTCAGGACCTGGGCCGGCGCGTAGCGCCCCCAGCCGGTGACGTGGGCATGGCGCGGTCGCGTGCTCACAGCGGCTCCACCTCGATGAGCGGTTGCTTCGCCTTGACCAGGGCGCCGCTGTCGGGGACGACCCGGACGACGCGGCCGGCGAGGTCTGACTTGATCTCGTTGAACAGCTTCATGGCCTCGATCAGGCCGATGACCTGGCCGACCGCGACCTCGCCCCCGGCCTGGACGTACGGCGCGGTCCCGGGGGCCGGCGAGGCGTAGAAGATGCCGGTGAGCGGCGCCTTGACCGATGGCTTCGCCGTGGCTGCCGGGTCGCGGCCCGCCGTCGACGGCTCGCCGGCGGCGGCCTGGGTGTCGTGTCCCTGGGGCGTCGCGCCGGTGAGGGCGGCCGCCGCGGCGACCGGTGCGACCACGACCGGCTTGCGCAGGATGAGCCCCGTCCCGCCCGAGGCGACCTCGAGCTCGGTCAGGTCGGAGCGCTCGAGGAGATCGGCGAGGCGGTCGATCAGGGCGAGCAGCTCGACGTCGCCGGCATCGCGCGGCTCGGGTGGTCCGGTGGCCGTCGCGTCGTCGGTCATGCCTGCGGCACCGTCAGCACGATCGCGGTGTTCTGGCCACCGAACCCGAAGGAGTTGCTCAGCGCGGCCCGGCTCGGCCGACCGATCGCGGTCCCCGGCGTGAGGTCGATGCCGGCCGCTTCGGGGTCCGGGTCGGTCAGGTTCATCGTCGGCGGGACGCACGACTCGCGGACGGTCAGGATCGACACGATCGCCTCGATCGCACCGGCGGCTCCGAGCGTGTGGCCGAGCATCGACTTGTTGGCCGTCACCGAGATGCGGTCGACCCCAGCGCCGAAGATCGTGCGGATCGCCTGCAGCTCGGCCTTGTCGCCTTCGGGCGTGGAGGTCGCGTGGGCGTTCACGTGATCGATGTCGTCGGGCGTCATCCCGGCCTTCTCGAGCGCCCGCCGAGCCGCGCGGACCGCACCGATGCCGCCGGGTGCCGGCAGCGTGATATGCGACGCATCGGCCGTCGCGCCATAGCCGACGAGCTCGGCGAGGATGCCGGCACCGCGCACCTCGGCGTGCTCGAGCGCCTCAAGGACGACGACTCCCGCGCCCTCGCCGATGACGAAGCCGTCACGGCCGGTATCGAACGGCCGCGAGGCCGTGGCCGGATCGTCGTTCCGGGTCGACAGCGCGCGCATCGCCGCGAAGCCACCGACGATCGCCTCGTAGATCCCCGCCTCGGTCCCGCCGGCGATCATCACGTCGGCATCACCGCGGCGGATGATCTCGCTGGCCTCGCCGAGCGCGTGCCCGCCCGTGGCGCAGGCCGACACGGTCGTGAAGTTCGGACCGGTCATGCCGAACTGGATGGCGACCTGGCCGGCGCCGATGTTGGGGATGCCCATCGGGATGAGGAACGGGCTGATGCGGTCGGGTCCGCGCAGCGCGTTCGTGGTGAAGCCGTCGATCAGCGTCCCGACGCCACCCAGGCCGGTCCCGAGGATCACCCCGGTCCGCTCGGCCAGCACACCCTCGAACCGTCCCGGCAGTCCGGCCTGGTCGAGGGCCTCGCGGGTGGCCACCAGCCCGAACTGGACACAGCGGTCGGTGCGCCGCAGCTCCTTGCGGTCGAGCAGGCCGCTCGCGTCGAAGTCGCGCACCTCGGCGGCGATGCGCACGCTCAGCCGCGACGGGTCGAACGCCTCGATGGTGCGCACGCCGGAACGGCCGGCGAGGAGTCCGGCCCAAGTCGTCGCGACGTCGTTCCCGAGCGCGGTGACCAGGCCCATCCCGGTCACCACGACCCGCCGCCGATCGGTCATCGGATCTCCGATCGAACCGAGGATCCGTTCGCCAGGATGGTGCAGCGCAAGGCGGAGCCGAGCACAGGAGCGAGCGCACCCCAAGGTGCGTGAGCGACCGCGCGGAGGCGACAACGCGGCGATGTGCCGTCATGGCGGGCGGCCGGCGTCATCGGACCAGTTTTCCAGTTCGGACCGTCGCTGCCCGATAGACGTCGCCTGGGAGCCCTCGCGCCGAGATGGCGTTGGCGACCGCGAGCGCATCGAAGTCGGTGCGCCGGATCTCCGCCTGGATCCCGCCGTCCGCGACGTCGATCCGGGCCCACGACGCGGTCGGCTCGCCGTCGAACACGTAGCCGGCCGAGCCATCGTTGACGATGAGCTTCCAGCCGAGATCGCGCACCTCCGGGAGGTGGGTATGACCGCAGGCGATGATCCGGGCGTCGGTCCGCGCGACGCGCTCGATGATGACGTTGGGATCGAGCGACTGGTCGAACCCGGCCGTCTGCGAACCGGGCGAGGCATGGCAGACGAGGATCATCGTCCCGTCCTCGGCGCCCAGCCGGCGCTCGGCGGGCAGCCGCCGGAGCCAGGCGATCCGCTCGTCACCGAGCTCGTCGTGGGCCCACTCGGCGGCGGCCCGGAAGGTGTCGGGGACGCCGTCGGTCATCCACGGGAAGGCCGCCGCGTAGTCGAAGTCGGCCACCGCCACGTCCGTGTTGCCGCTCACGATGGCCGCGCCGTCCGCTTCCATCTCGCGCAGCAGGTCGACGGCGCCCGCCGGGTCGGGTCCGTTCAGCGCGAGGTCGCCGGCGATGGCGACGAGGTCCGGGCGCTCGGTCCGGATCGCGGCACGGACTGCCTCGAGCGCGACCGCATTGCCGTGCACGTCGGACAGCACGATCAACCGGGTCATCGAACCGAGAATCCGCTCGTCAGGATGGTGCAGCGCAAGGCGGAGCCGAGCACGGGATCGAGCGCACCCCAAGGTGCGTGAGCGAGCGAGCGGAGGCGACAACGCGGCGATGTGCCGTCATGGCGAGCGGTCGACGTCATCGGAGGACACCGTCGCCGGGGATGATGAAGCTGAGCGTGGCCTGGCAGGCGGTCTCGCCGTCCACGCTGGCGACCCCCCGGCCCCGTCCGAAGCGACTGCCGAGCTTCTCCATCGTGACTTCCAGGCGGAGGATGTCGCCCGGGTTGACGACGCGCTTGAAGCGGCAGTCGTCGACGCCGGCGAAGAGCCCGATGCGTTCCCCGAACCCCGGTTGCTTGGCGACATAGACGGCCATCGTCTGGGCCAGGGCCTCCACCTGGATGACGCCGGGCATCACCGGCAGCCCCGGGAAATGGCCCTGGAAGTACCACTCGCCCGCGGTGACGCCCTTGATCCCGACGATCCGCCTGGCCTCCGCGTCGTACTCGACGATGCGGTCGACCAGCAGGAACGGCCAGCGGTGCGGGATGAGCGACTCGATCTCGCGGGTCGTGTGGATGGTCTCGGTCACGGGCGACTCCAGGGCGGTTGACGGTCAGTGTGCCGCGTCGGGCCGGGAGCACGCGGCGCGGTCTGTGCAGGTCTGCATCGCGAGGAGGTGCTCGCCTGGCGCGCCGGGCGGGTGGACGCCGGCGCAGGCCAGACACGAGCCGGGTTCACGCTCGCGCCGCCGCGGCGAGGAATGCCGCGCTCCCGACGCGGTCGAGCAGGTTCGTCGTCATGCGGCCCTCGAGGAAGGTCTCGTTGGCCAGCAGCGCCTGGTGGATCGCCACGTTCGTGACCAGCCCGTCGACGACGAGCTCGTCGAGCGCGACCCGTCCGCGGGCGATGGCGGTCGCCCGGTCCGGACCCCAGACGATGAGCTTGCCGACGAGCGAATCGTAGAACGGCGGCACTTCGTACCCGCTGAACAGGTGCGAATCCATGCGGACCCCGGGACCGCCGGGAGCGTGGTAGCGGTCGATCCGCCCGGCGCCGGGCCGGAACTCGTGGGCGGGGTCCTCGGCATTGATCCGGAACTCGATGGCGTGGCCACGCATCGTCACGTCGGCCTGGCTGAAGCCGAGCGGCTCGCCCGCCGCGATCCGGATCTGGGTGGTCACCATGTCGATGCCGGTGAGCATCTCGGTCACCGGATGCTCGACCTGGATCCGGCAGTTGATCTCGATGAAGTAGAACGCCCCAGACGCGTCCACCAGGAACTCGAGCGTGCCGATGTTCTCGTACCCGGCGGCCACGACCGCGCGCACGGCGCGCTCGGCGAGGTCGGCGCGCGCGGCGTCGGACAGCGCCGGTGTCGGCGCCTCCTCGAGGATCTTCTGGTGGCGTCGCTGCACGGAGCAGTCGCGTTCGCCCATGTGGACGCCGTGGCCGTAGCGGTCGATGGCGACCTGGACCTCGACGTGGCGGTTCTCGTCGAGCCAGCGCTCGAGATAGAGCGAATCGTCCCCGAAGGCCGCCTTCGCCTCCGATCGACAGACACGGAGCGCCGCCTCGAGCTCGCGCGGGGTGCGAACCATGCGCATCCCCTTGCCGCCACCGCCCGCCGACGGCTTGATCAGGACCGGGTAGCCGATCCGCTCGGCCTCGCCGAGCGCGTGGAGCTCGTCGCGCAGCATCCCATCGGAACCGGGGATCGTCGGCAGGCCGTGCGCCGCGAGCAGCGCGCGGGTTCCGGCCTTGCTCCCGAAGCGCTCGAGCACGGCGGCCGGCGGGCCGATGAACGTCAGGTCGTGGGCCGCCACCACCTCGGCAAAGCCCTCGTCCTCGGACAGGAAGCCGTAACCCGGATGGATGGCTTCGCAGCCGGTCACGAGCGCGGCCGAGATGACCGCCGGCGCCGACAGGTACGACCGCCGCGCGTCCGCCGGTCCGATGCAGATCGCCTCGTCCGCGAGCTGGACCGGCAGCGACTCGCGATCCGCCTCGCTGTAGGCGACGACCGCCTCCACGCCGAGGGCCTGACAGCCGCGCAGGATCCGCAGCGCGATCTCGCCGCGATTGGCGATGAGGACTTTGCGGAACACGTTCAGGCGTCCATCGACGGCGAGGCGAACTCGATGAGGATGAGCTCCTGGCCGTACTCGACCGCGTCGCCCGCTTCGACCAGGCTGGCACCCACGACCCCGTCGGCCGGGGCGACGACCTCCTGGGGGATGCCGAGCATGTCGACCGACCCGAGCCGATCGCCGGCGCGGACCTTGGTGCCGGCACGTGCCTCCGGGCGCGGCTTGAACACCCCGACCGCCGGCGAGGTCGCCACGATGCGACCCCCGTCACGACCCGAGCCGTCGCGGCCGTCACGGCCGTCGCGCTCCCCATCGCGACCGTCGCGACCGGGGCCGACCGGGGTCAGGCCGGCGTGCGCATGCGCCGCCCCGGCGGAGGTACCCCCCGCCCCACGCGCAGCACGCTCGCGGTCGGCCGGTCGCCGGTCGCGCGACGCGGATGCGCCCGACTCGTCTCCGGGACGGCGCAGACGGACACGCCAGGCGCCCTCGTGGACCTCGAGCTCGCCGAGCCCCGTCGCACCCAGCTTGGCGATGAGCGCCGGCAGGAGCTCGCCGCTCAGGCGGTCGATGGCGGCATGGTCGGCCGCCCGCTCGGCGGCCGACCGCTCCGGGTTGCGTGCTTCCGGCTCGACCGGTTCGGGCACTCGCTAGACCTCCTCACGGGCGGGCGGCTCGTCGCGCGACCACGCCGGGACCGCCGCGCCGACGGCACGCCGCCCCGGATCGAGCAGGTCGCGCAGGCGTTCCCCGAGTCCGCGACCGGCCGGGGCTTCGATCTCCGGCGTCTCCGCCTCAGTGTAGGACCCGAGCGTCCGGTAGCGGCGATAGCGCGCCTCGAGAAGCTGGTCGATCCCCAGCGCGTCGAGTGCCTCAAGGCGATCGAGGACGATCGCCTTGAGGCGGCGCGCGGTCTCGGCCGGTTCGGTGTGCGCGCCGTCGCCGGGCTCGGGCACGACGATGTCGACGACGCCGAGCGCGGCCTGGTCGGCGGCGGTCATCTTCATCGCCAGCGCCGCCGTCTGGGCCTCGTCCGCGGTCCGCCACAGGATCGACGCGCAGCCCTCCGGCGAGATGACCGAGTAGACCGAGTTCTCGAGGGCGATCACGACGTCACCGACGGCGATCGCCAGCGCCCCGCCCGAACCGCCCTCGCCGGTGATGACCGAGACGATCGGCGTGCGCAGGCGGCTCATCAGCCCGATCGAGCGGGCGATCGCCTCGGCGATGCCGCGTTCCTCGGAGTCGGCTCCCGGATGCGCGCCGGGGACGTCGACGAAGGTGATCACCGGGAGTCCGAAGCGCTCGGCGAGCTCCATGACCCGCATCCCCTTGCGATACCCCTCGGGGTGCGGCATCCCGAAGTTGCGGCGGATGTTCTCGTCGGTGTCGTCACCCTTCTGCTGCCCGACGACCACGACCCGCCGGCCATCGAGGCGGGCCAGCCCGGTCACCATCGCGGCGTCGTCCCCGAACAGGCGGTCGCCGTGGAGCTCGATGAAGTCGTCGGTCATCGCGGCCACGAACTCGAGCGTCCTCGGCCGGTGCAGGTTGCGTGCCAGCTGGACGCGCGCCCAGACGGCGTCGCGCGGATCGCCGTCGAGTTCGGCCGGTGGGCCCGCGGGCGTGCCGTCGCGTTCCGCGAGGTCGCCGACGCGTTCCACCAGGGTGCTCAGGAACGACAGCGGCCGGAAGCCAGCCGAGCCGCTCTCCGACGGCCCGGGGAGCGGCGCGCCGTTGTGGCGGACGGACAGCAGGCGGAGCAGGCCGGTCAGCTCGGCCCGAAGCTCGGGGCGGGGCACGACCCGGTCGATGAACCCGTGGTCGAACAGGAACTCTGCGCGCTGGAAGCCATCGGGCAGCTCCTGGGCGATGGTCCCGGCCGAGACGCGCGAGCCGGCGAAGCCGATGAGTGCGTCCGGCTCCGCGACGTTGACGTCGCCGACGGCCGCGAACGAGGCGAACACGCCGCCGGTCGTCGGGTCGGACAGGACCGACAGGAACGGGACGCCCGCGTCGCGGAGCCGTTCGAGCGCCGCCAGTGTCTTGGCGAGCTGCATGAGCGCCAGCGTTCCCTCCTGCATCCGGGCGCCGCCCGATGCGCTGACGACGACGAGCGGGACGCGCACCGCAAGGGCGTGCTCGGCCGCGCGCGTGACCTTCTCGCCGACCACTGCGCCCATCGAGCCGCCCATGAACCCGAAGTCCATGACGCAGATCGCGACCGCGACGCCGCCGATCGACCCGGTCCCCCAGACCGCCGCGTCGCGCATGCCGGTGGCGGTCTGGGCCGCCGCGAGCCGATCCGGATACGGCTTCTGGTCGACGAAGCCGAGCGTGTCCACCGACTGCAGCCCGGCATCGCGCTCGGCCCACGTCCCCGGATCGATGAGCTGCCCGAGGCGGGCCGCAGCGGACAGCCGGAAGTGGTGCCCGCAGGTCGGGCAGACCCGCATCGCCTTGTCGAGCTGCTTGTTGAACAGCATCGTTTCGCACGACGGGCACTTCGTCCACAGGTCCGGCGGGTAGACGTCGCGGCGCGCCCGGAACGAGGGCAGCTTGAGCGGCATCAGACCGGCCTCGTCCGCGCGACCGCGCGAGCGGCCCGGACCATGGCACTCGTCGGCGGCCGGTTCAGGCGCCAGGCGACGTAGGCCGCGCCGGCGATCGACAAGGCCGCGGACGTCAGCGCGCCACCGATCAGGAGTGGTCGACCGATCCCCTGCCTCGACGCATCGGGGTCATCGAGGTCTCCGTCGGGCGGGCGATCCGCGTCGTCGAGCGGGCGGGGACGTCGGGCAAGCGGCACCGTCAGCCCCTCAGCCCCAGCGGCCACCGGGAGGCCCATCCGCGCAGCGGCCTCGGCGAGGCGCGCTGCGAGGGCCTCCTCGAAACGGAACGACGGATGGAGCCTCGGCAGGTCGCCGGCCAGCCGGTCCGCGGCCCGACGGACCGCCGTGCTCGGGCTGGCGGCGGCCGGTCCATGGTCGGCGCCACGAGCATGCGCGGCGAGGATCGCGTCGAGATAGCCGTCGGTGATGAGCGCGTCGACCTCGTAGCTGTCCCGATCCGGCGATGCCTGGGTCACCGGCGCGGGTCGCCGAGGTCTCGCGCGACCGTTCGCAGCGCGCGATGGATGAGGACGCGGACCGCGCCCTCCGAGCGACCCAGGACGCCGGCGATCTCGGCCGTTGACATCTCGTCCACGAAGCGCAGGATCAGCGCCCGTCGACGGTCGCCGGGCAGGCGCGCGACCGCGCGCCAGGCCTCGGCGGCATCGTCGCGGAGCCCCGCGTCGCGTTCGAGGTCGTCGCTCGTGGCGACGGTCGCCGCGGCGTCGAGCGGTGCCTCCGGCCGGCGGCGCCGCTGCCGGCGGCGTTCGGCCACCGCATTGCGGGCGATCTGGAAGAGCCACACCCGGAACGTGGATGCACCCTCGCCATCGGCGGGTCGGGCCCGTTCCTCGAAGCGCCCGAGGTTCGCGAGCGCGTTGAGGAAGGTGCGCGCGGTCGCATCCTCCGCCTCGTGATGGTCGTGCAGTTCGTAGAAGGCGTAGCTGTACACCTGGGCGAGGTACTTCCGATAGAGGGCCTCGAAGCGGGCCGGGTCCGCCTGGGCCGCCTCGACGAGACGCCGGTCGCGATCGAGATGGGCAAGGCGCGGACCCCCCTCCTCCGGACGGTCCACCTTCCAGAATGCCGGACGGGACATGGCCGTTACACCGCCGCCGAGATCGGCTCGTCGAGCCGGACGTGACGGATCTCACCGACGAGGACGCGGCGCCCGCCGGTCCGGCCCGTCGCCGTTGCCGGATCTGCGACGACGAGCGCCCCGGTCGCGCTGTCGACGCCGAGGGCGACGACCAGCTCGTCGCCGCCCGGCGTCTCCAACCGCACCATTCGCCCGGTCGTGATCTGGCGGGCTTCCCACGCGACGCCATCGAACGTCCCGGTCCGGAGCGTTTCGACGCGGGCTTCCAGCCGCACGACGAACGCGTCGAGGAGCCCACCCGCATCGACCCGCCGACCGCCGCCTGCCTCGCGTAGCGAGGTCATCGACGTGGCGAGGTCGGGCGGGAAGTCGACCGCCGGCCAGTCGACGTTGACGCCGATCCCGACGACGACGCGCGGGTCGCCCGTGCCGAGGCCCTCGGTCTCGCCCAGGACGCCGGCCATCTTCCGGTACGCGCCGCCGGTCCCGACCATGAGGTCGTTCGGCCACTTCAGGCCGATCGTCCCGGGCGGCAGCCGGAGGACCGATTCGCCCGCCTCGGCCATCGCCAGCGACGCGATCGCGGCGAGCCGCCACGCGTCGGCGGGGTCGAGCCACGACGGTCGGAAGCCGAGCGAGGCGAGGAGCGCGGCGCCCGGCGGCGCGACCCAGCGACGACCATCCCGCCCGCGACCGGTGGTCTGTTCGCCGGCGACCGCGAGACAGACCTCGGGTGTCCCGTCCGCCAGCCAGCCGCGGACGACGTCGTTGGTCGAGCCGACCCGCGCGAACCGTTCGCGGCGAGCGAGGAACGGCGTCATCGCCACGGGAGGCTCAACCGGCGGCCGCCGAGCCGGCGTCGATCGTCTCGGGACGCTCGAGCTCGAAGGCATCGTGCAGCGCGCGCAGGGCCGTCTCGAGATCGGCCTCGGCGATCATGCAGGTGATCCGGACCTCGGACGTCGAGATCATCTCGATGTTGACTCCGGCGTCGGCCAGCGTCCCGAACATCCGGGCGGCATAGCCCGGCGCGTTGTGCAGCCCGGCGCCGACGATCGATACCTTCGCCACCGACGCATCGGTCGTCAGCTCGCGGGCGCCCATCTCGCGGACGACCGGATCGAGCGTCTTCTTGGCGGCGGCCAGCTCTACACGGGGGACCGTGAATGACAGGTCCGTCGCGCCGCCGTGGCCGACGTTCTGCACGATCATGTCGACGTTGATCGCGGCCTCGGCGAGCGGATCGAAGATCGACCGCGCGACGCCCGGCCGGTCGGGCACGGCGACGATCGTGACCTTGGCCACGTTCCGGTCGTGGGCGAGCCCGCGGACCTTGTTGCGCTGCTCCACGAGCGGGTCCTCCTTGATGAGCGTGCCGGGGGCGTCCTCGAACGAGCTGAGGACCTCGATGACGACGCCGTTGACCCAGCCGAGCTCGACGGCCCGGACCTGCATGACCTGGGCGCCCTGGTGCGCGAGCTCGAGCATCTCCTCGTAGCCGATGACCGGGAGCTGGCGGGCCTTCGCGACGAGACGCGGGTCTGCCGTGTAGATGCCCTTCACGTCGGTGAAGACCTGGCAGCGGTCGGCCCCGAGGCTGGCGGCGAGGGCGACCGCGGTGGTATCGCTCCCGCCGCGCACCGAGCGTGGTGATCTCGGCGTCATCGAGGCCCGTCGCGCTCTGGCCCTGGAACCCGGCCACGATGACGACCTTGCCGGCCTGCCAGCTCGGCACGGACGCGGCGCGGCTCGATGCCGGCGATGCGAGCCCGGCCGTAGCGCCCGTCCGTGGTGATGCCCGCCTGTGGCCCGGTCAGGCTGATGGCGCCGACGCCCAGGCCGTGGAGCGCCATCGACAGCAGGGTCGCGCTCTGATGCTCGCCGGTCGCGAGGAGGACGTCCAGCTCGCGCGGATCCGGATCGTCGGTGATGGCGGCGGCCAGCCCGAGCAGCTCGTCGGTCGTGTCGCCCATCGCGGACACGACGACGACGAGGTCGTTACCGGCGGCGCGTTCCCGCGCGATCCGCCGCGCGACGCGCTTGATGCGGTCGGCGTCGGCGACGGACGAGCCGCCGAACTTCTGGACGACGAGGGGGGCAGGCATCGCCGAGGCATTCTACCGTGCGGGTCTCGCCGTGCTCGTAGAGCGCCAGGACAGCGACTCGGCGGTTGCGCCGTACGATGAGGGACCTTCCGCAGCCGAGAGGCCGACCCATGTGCTTCGATCTCGACAGCCGTCCGCCGATCGCGCCCATCGCCGGTGGCGCGCTCGATTCGGAGCGCCTCGTCCTGACCGTCTCGGACGGCAACCGCTTCCTGGCGTTCCGGGCACGGGCCGCCGAGCCGACCGGCGCCGGCATCGTCATCCTGCCCGACGTCCGCGGGTTGCACCCGTTCTTCGAGGAGCTTGCGCTGCGCTTCGCGGAGACCGGGGGTCGACGCGGTCGCCATCGACTACTTCGGGCGGACGGGCGGCACGGACAGCCGCGGGACGACTACTTCGGTAATGCGCCCACGTCGATCGGACGACCTGGGCGGCCTGTCGACGACGTCCGGGCCGCTGCAGCGGAGCTCCGGTCGCGGCACCGGGCCGGTCCGCGACCCTGTTCAGGTCGGCTTCTGTTTCGGCGGACGGCTCGCCTTCGTGAGTGCGACCCTCGACCTGCAGCTCGCCGGCGCGATCGGCTTCTATGGTCGGCCGAGCGGAACGCATTACAGCGGGCTCCCCGGCACCGATCGACGTGACGGGGCGATGGCGGGCGCATCCTCGGCTGTTCGGCGGCGCCGATGCGAACATCACGGCCGACTCGTCGCGGGTTCGACGCGGCGCTGAACGCCGCCGGCGTCGATCACCGACTGGTGACCTACCAGGGTGCGCCCCACAGCTTCTTCGACCGCAAGGCCACCGAGTTCGCCGACGCGAGCGCGGCCGCCTGGTCGGAGGTCCTCACCTTCATCCGGGCACGGACGGCGTAGTCGACCGCGCCTCCGACGCACCAGCGGCCGACGAACGATCAGGCCGAGCCGCCGGTGACCTGGCGGCGGAACCGGAACGTCGCGAGGCCAGCAGCCCGGCCGCGAAGGCGAGCAGCACCACGAGCTGCGGCAGCGATCGTCGTCGACGCCGCCACCGTCGAGCAGCAGTCGGTGGAACGCGTCGAGCGCCCAGGCGTGCGGGCGTCGAGATGCGACAGCGTCTGCATGATCGGCGGGAAGACCTCGATCGGGACCATCGCCCCGCCGAGCAGCGCCAGGATCATCCCGAGCGCCGGCCCGAGCGCGCTCAGCTGGTGCTCGTTGCGAGACGACCGTGGCGAGGAGCATGGCGGCGCCCGACGCGACGAGCGCGAACAGGACGATGATGGCGCCGGTCGCCAGCGGGTCGATCCAGTCGACGCCGAACAGGAGCGCCGATGCGACCGACGATGAAGGCGCCCTGGAACAGGGCGAAGGCGAACCGGCCGAGCGTCTCGCCGAGGACGATCGTCCCGCGCCCGGTCGGCGTCGAGAACTCGCGTCGCGAGATCCCGTAGCAGCCGAGTGGTGATGAGCGCGACCGCGCCGGTCATCGAGGTCAGGAACATGAACAGGATGACCTGGCTCTCGGCACCGACCGCGAAGCCGCTCGGGTTCTCGGTGGCGTCGACGACATCCGTGACCGTCACGTCCGACGCCGGCGACGGTCGTGGCCTGACCGCGCGCCGTGGCGAGGGCCTGCGTCGAAGGGGACGCCGTTCGCGCTCGACGCGGATCGGGCGGCGCCGACGAGCGCGGCCTGGTCGGCGATGGCGGCGTCGACGGCGGTCCGGATCGCGCTGGCGTAGCTCCGAGGTTGCGCGACGATCTCGACCGACCCCGTGCCGCCGCCACGGACCGCCGCGTCGTAGCCGTGATGGATGACGATGCCCGAGCTCGACGAAGCCGCGCTCGACCGCGTCCCGCAGCTGGTCCGCTCGTGTCGAACCGGCGGACATCGAGCGCATCGCGGTCGCGTCAGCGCCGTCGGCCAGGTCGGCCGCGAGCGGGCCGCCGTCCTCGTCGGCGACGCCGACCCGGGCCGCGCTCATGCCGCCGTAGGTCATGCCCGAGCACGACGATGAGGATCATCGGCAGGACGAGGATGAAGAACAGGCTCATCCGGTCACGGAACGTCCGGACCATGTTGACCCGGGCGATCTCGAGCGCCTTCATGCCGGCATCAGCGAGCGTCGCGCGCGGGCGAGGCCGATCGCGCCGGTGACGAGGCCCATCGCGACGAGCACCACGACCGATGGCAGGATCTCGGCCAGGGCGACGCTCGGCGACGGACATCGTGTCGATCGCCCGCAGGAACCAGGCGTGCGGCGTGATCAGGGCGATCCGCCCGAGCAGTTCGGGCGCCTGGCTGAGGGGGATGAAGACGCCACCGACGGCCGCCATGCGACAGGGCCACGATCGCGTTGAGCCCACCCGCCTGCTCGACCGTCCGGGCCATCGTCGCGACCAGCGTGGAGATCCCGGTCGCAGCGACGACGGCCGCGAGCAACAGCACGGCGAGCAGCGACCGGCGGACCCCAGCTGGCATGGACGAGCACGGTCGTCGCGAGGACGAGGGTCGTCATCGCCACGAGCCCGAGGACCATCCCGGCGAGCGACCCACCGAGCACGATCGCCGCCGGCGAGACCGGCGCCGCGAGCAGCCGGCTCGAGCGTCCCGTCCCGCCGCTCGCCGAGCAGGGCGAGCGCCCCGTACTGGGTCGCGAAGAAGACGAACATGATGGCCATCGCGGCTCCGTAGAACGTCGCCAGCGACGCCTGGCGCGCACCCGCGGCGAGCTCCGCGATCGCGATCGGGGGCGTCCCGTGCACCGCTGCCATCGCCCCGTCGATCGTGGCCTGGTCGATCTGGCCGCCACCGGCGGAGATCGTCCGGACCGCGAGCTGGACGGTCCCGATGTCGGCGGCGAAGCTCGACGCGACGGCACGCCCGACTTCGCGTGCGGTGACGTTGCCGCCCGCGAGGATCCTGAGCTCGGCGGGCTTGCCCGCCGACACGGCCTCGCTGAGACCGGCCGGGATGACGATCGCGACGCCGGCCCGGTCGGCTTCGATCTCGCTCGCCGCCGCCGCCTCATCGGCGACCGGCACGACGTCGGCGATCCCGGTCCGGACGATGCCGGGGACGACCTCGTTCCGAAATGCGTCCGCCACCGCGCCCCCGTCCTGGTCGACGACGAGGATCGTCGTGTGGAAGGTCGGGCTGAAGTCAGGGATGACCGCCGCGAAGGCCACGGCGAGGCCGAGCGGGGTGAGGACCGCGAACAGGATCGCCGATCGGTCCCGCAGCCGCTGGCGCAGGATCCGCCGGGCGATGACCAGCGCGGCACGCATCGCTTCGACCTAGTCTCGCAGCGCCTTGCCGGTCAGGTGGAGGAAGACGCTCTCGAGGTCCGGCTCGACGACCTCGACGGAGCGGACGGTCACGCCGTCGCGAGAGATGGTCTCGAGCAGCCCCGGCAGCAGCCGTCGGGCGTCCTCGACGAGGAGGTCGATCCGGCCGTCCTGCGTACTGGCCTCTCGAACACCCGGCAGGGCACGGGCCGCGACCGCCGCCGCGGCGAGATCACCGCTGGCGGCAAGGGTCACCCGGTCAAGCCCGCCGACCAGCGCCACGAGCTCGCGGCGCGTTCCCTCGGCGATGATCCGGCCATCGTCGACGATGCCGACCCGATCGCACAGCCGCTCGGCCTCCTCCATGTAGTGCGTCGTGTAGAGGATGCCCATGCCGGCCGCGCTGAGCGCCTCGACGCTCGTCAGGATCGCGTTGCGGCTCTGCGGGTCGACCCCCACGGTCGGTTCGTCGAGGACCAGCAGGCTCGGCCGATGGATCAGCCCGATGGCGATGTTGAGGCGGCGTTTCATCCCGCCGGAGTACTGACTCGTGCGCTCGTTGGCGCGCTCGGTCAGGTCGACGACCGCGAGGACCTCCTCGACCCGCGTCTTCAGGTCCGCCCCCTTCAGCCCGTACAGCCGGCCGAAGAACCGCAGGTTCTCGCGAGCACTCAGGTCCGGATAGATCGCCAGGTCCTGGGGGACGTACCCGATCTCGGCCTTGAGCGCGGTCGTCGTGGGATCGAATGGCCGGCCGCCGATGAAGACCTCGCCCGCGTCGCGTTGCAGGATCCCGCAGACCATGGAGATCGTCGTGGTCTTGCCCGCGCCGTTCGGTCCGAGGAGGCCGTACGTCTCGCCGGGGGCGATCGCGAACCCGACGCCGTCGACCGCTTGCCGGTCGCCGAACCGTTTCCGCAGGCCGGTGCACGCCAGAACGGGCGTCGGTGAGGCCGCCGCTGCGGCCGGGTTGGCGAGCGTCGGAGGGCTGGCCGATGGCTCACGCGACGGTTCGGGGACGCTGCCCGGCATGGGCGCGATCGGCGGGGGTGCGATGGCCACGGCACTGGACCTCCGGCGCGGGCCGGCGGACGCAACCGGTCACGCTGAGCTTCAGCCGTTGGCTAATGCCGGTCGAGTGCCGTTCAGCCTGCCCTGACCCGTCGAGACGGCACGACCGCCGGCAGCCGGCCGCTGGTCAGCGTGTCACGAAGTTCCAGCCGACGATGGCAACGATCGCAACGACGAGGTGTCAGGCCCGCCCCACGATGTGGGCCCCGACGTTGCGTGGCTCGACGACGAGCACCCGGCCGGGCAGGTCGAGGTCGCCGGCGGCCGCGAAGAAGGCCGCCTCGATCCGGGTGATCCCGGCCATCGAGTCGACGAAGGCCAGGATCGTCGAGCCGGCGCCCGACAGGCACGCACCGAGCGCGCCGGCCTCACGGGCCGCCTCGATCATCCGTGGCAGCTGCGGATAGACCGCCGCGCGGTACGGCTCGTGGAGGCGATCCACGGTCAGTCGCGCCAGGAGGTCGTAGCGACCGGTCGCCAGGCCCGCGACTCCGACCGCGACCGCCCCGAGGTTGGCGACCGCGTCGGCCAGGGGGACCGCCGTGGGGAGCGCAGCGCGCATCTCGTCCGTGGGCAGGCGCAGCTCCGGGATGAACAGGACCGCCCGCAGGTCGCGCGGCGAGTCGAAGCGGATCGCCTCCACTCCGCCACCGTCCCGGGCGGACACGACGAACCCGCCGAGCAGCGCGGCCGCGGCATTGTCGGGATGGCCCTCGATCTCGCACGCGAGGACCAGCATCTCGGCCATCGACAGGGCCTCGCCGGCCAGGCGGTTGCCGACCAGGATGCCGCCGACGGTCGCCGCCGCCGACGAGCCCAGACCGCGCGCCAGCGGGATCTTGTTGTGCATCGCGATCCGCCACCCGACGCCATCCGGGATCTCCCCGCGCGCGGCGCGCAGCGCGCCCTCGAGACCGCGCACGAACCGGTTGTCGCGGTCCTCGGCGAGCTCGTTGCGGCCCTCGCCGTCGACCGTCAGCTCGATCTCGCCGCGACTCCAGACGCGGACCTCCAGCTCGATCCGATCGGTGATCGCGAGCGCGACCCCGAGACAGTCGTAGCCGGCGCCAAGGTTCGCCGACGAGGCGGGCACCTCGACCGTGACCTTGCTGCCGTCGAGCTCCGCGAGCCAGTGGCCGGCCATCGTCGCCCTACCAGCCCAGCGCCACGGCGACGGCACCGATGGTCGCGTCGGCCTCGAGGAAGGCCGGCACCTGGCGCTCCGCGGTCGTCGGGTCTTTGAGGCCGTGCCCGGTCAGCACGCACACGATGGTCGCCTCGGGGTCCAGCTCACCGGCCGCGGACGCCTTGCTGATGCCAGCCACGCTGGCCGCGGAGGCCGGCTCGCAGAACACGCCCTCGTAGCGGGCGAGGGCCCGGTAGGCCGCCAGGATCTCGTCGTCGGTGACGGCGGTGATGCGGCCCGACGAGGCATCGCGCGCCTCGACCGCCTTGGTCCACGACGCCGGGTCGCCGATCCGGATCGCCGTCGCGATGGTCTCCGGATGGTCGATCCGGTGGCCGACCACGATCGGCGCCGCACCGGCCGCCTGGAACCCCCACATCCGCGGCGTGTGGCCGATCAGCCCGGCCGAGGCGTAGTCGACGAACCCGGCCCAGTAGGCGCTGATGTTGCCGGCATTGCCGACCGGGATGGCGAGCACGTCGGGTGCGCGACCGAGGTCGTCGCAGATCTCGAAGGCGGCCGTCTTCTGGCCCTCGAGGCGGAACGGGTTGACCGAGTTGACCAGGGTCACGGGATGATCGTCCTGCTCCGCGAGCGCCCTGACGATCCCGAGCGCCTGGTCGAAATTGCCGTCGACGGCGACGACCCGCGCGCCGGTGATGAGCGCCTGGAGCAGCTTGCCGACGGCGATCTGGCCCCTGGGCAGGACGACGATGACCTCGAGCCCGGCTGCGGCACCGTACGCGGCCGCCGACGCGGAGGTGTTGCCGGTCGAGGCGCACACGATCGCCCGCGCGCCGTCCTCCGCTGCCTTGGCCACCGCGAGGACCATCCCGCGGTCCTTGAACGAGCCCGTCGGGTTCTGGCCCTCGACCTTCAGGTACAGGTCGTGCAGGCCCAGGGCCGCGCCCAGTCGTTCGGCCCGGACCAGCGGCGTGAACCCCTCGCCAAGGGTGAGCGGCGGTGTCGCGTCGGTGACCGGCAGGAAGCGGCGATAGCGCTCGACCAGGCGGGGTCGGGCCGCCGGCCTGCCGGCGATGCGTTCAGTCATCGATCGGGTACCCGATGCCGCTCGTCGCGTGGAGGACCTCGCCGGCGGCGCGGCCGACGTCCCCGTCGGCCATCGTCGCGGCGGCTCGAGGTCCCCAGGTCGATCCGCCCCCGCGCGCGATCGCGATGAGATCGCCGAGGACCGCCGACGAGGTGGCCGCGCCCCCGGCGCCCGGACCGTCGAACCCGATGCGGCCGACCGGGACGGCGTCGATCTCGACCCGGTTGCGGACACCGGCCGTCCGCCCCAGCGCCGACGTCGCGCGGCAGCGCGGTCGGCAGGACCGTCGCGCTGAGACTGCCGTCGATGTTCATCGACGCGCTGGCGAGCAGCCGGATGATCCGGCCGGCCTGGCGGGCGTCCGCCTGGTCGGCCAGGCTGACCGTCGTGATCCCCGGTCCGGCCGGGCCGTCCGCCCCGTCCGGGCGGGTGGCGACGGCCGCTGGGTCCAGCCACCGATCGAACGCCAGCCGGGCCAGGATCACGAGCTTGTTGACCGCGTCGAGACCCTCGACGTCGCCGGCCGGATCCGTCTCCGCATAGCCGAGCCGCTGCGCCTCGGCCAGCGCCGCCGCGTAGTCGAGCGGTGCGGTCTCGTCGGTCATCGAGCTCAGGATGAAGTTGGTCGTCCCGTTGACGATGCCGCGGACCCGCTCGACGCGGTTGGCGGCCAGGTCCGACGCCAGCGGCCCGAGGACCGGGATGCCGCCGCCGACCGCGCCCTCGAAGCGGAGGCTCACGCCGGTCCGACGGGCGATCGCCTCCAGCTCCGGCCCGTGACGGGCGATGACGTGCTTGTTGGCGGTGACCACCGCCTTGCCCATCGACAGCGCGGCGGCGATGAGCGTGTGCGCCGGTTCGTCGCCGCCCATCAGCTCGACGATGACGTCGATGTCGTCGGCGGCGACGAGGTGGGCCGGCGCATCGGAGGCGATCGCCTCCGGGATCCCGGAGGCGATCGCCCTGGGCACGTCCCGCACGGCGACCGCCACGAGCTCCAGCGCGGCGCCATCGGCCGGACGGAGCTCGTCGGGCCGATCGGTCAGCGCGCGGACCACCTCGCGCCCGACGGTCCCCACGCCGAGCACGCCCACGCGCAACCGGGCGCCGCTCATGACGGAGTGCGGGCGGGTGGCGACATCGGCCGAATGGTAGCCGACCGGTCGGAGCGGTCGCCGGGAGAGCGCCGTCGGCTACACTCGCGAGCCATGACGATCGACCTGGCCCCCGCCGCCGTGCCGCTCGAGGCGCCCGTCGCGCGGCCGCGGATCTTCTCCGGGATCCAGCCGTCCGGCGTCGTCCATCTCGGCAACGACCTCGGCGCCATCCGGAACTACGTCCGGCTGCAGTCCGACTACCAGGCGATCTACTGCATCGTCGACTACCACGCCCTCACCAGCACGCACGACCAGGACATCCTGCGGACGCGCACGCGCGAGATGGCCGCCTCGCTGCTGGCCCTCGGGCTCGACCCGGAGCGCTGCACGCTGTTCGTCCAGAGCCACCGCCCGGAGGTCACCGAGCTCGCCTGGCTGCTCGCCACGGTCACGCCCGTCAGCTGGCTGGAGCGGACGCCGACGTACAAGGAGAAGAAGGCGAGCCAGCCCGACGACATCAACCACGGGCTGCTCACCTACCCGGTCCTGCAGGCGGCCGACATCGTCATCTACAAGGCGTCGCTCGTCCCCGTCGGCAAGGACCAGGCGGCGCACCTGGAGCTGTCGCGCGAGATCGTCCGCGCCTTCAACGGCCGCTACGGCGACACATTCCCCGAGCCGCAGGCGGTCTACACCGAGGCGCCCATCGTCCTCGGCACGGACGGCGTCCGCAAGATGAGCAAGTCGGTCGGCAATACGATCGACATCCTCGCCTCGGAGGACGTCATCCGCAAGCAGGTCATGTCGATGGTCACCGACACGAAGCGGATCCTGCGCACCGATCCCGGTCGCCCGGAGGTGTGCAACGTGTGCCAGCTCCAGCGGCACTTCGGGGACGACTACGAAGACCTGTGGGACGGCGAGCGCACGGCCCGCACCGGCTGCGTCGACATGAAGAAGGTCCTCGCCGGGCGGATCGTCGCCCGCTACGCTGAGGCCCGCGAGCGATACCGCGAGCTGATGGCGGATCCTGCGCTCGTGGACGAGATCCTGGCCTCCGGAGCGGAGCGCATCCGGCCGATCGCCGAGGCGACGATGACCGAGGTCCGGGAGAAGATGGGCCTGCGCTGATGCCATGCTGAACGTCCAGCCCGGACCCCGGGATCGCCGCCTGCTGAGCGCGCTGCTCATCCTCGGCGTCGTCGCGGTCACGTTCTACATCGTCCAGCAGCTCACCGGGCTGTTCTTCTACTTCGGGGACATCCTCCTCACATTCTTCCTCGCCTGGCTCCTCGCGTTCATCATCAGCCCGATCGTCACGCGGATCGTCGACGTCATCCCGAGGCTGCCGCGGGCCGTCGCGACGATCCTCGTCTACAGCGCGGTCGTGATCGTCCTCGTGGTCCTCGTGGTCGTGGCCGCCGGGGCGCTGGCGACGTCCATCGCCGACTTCGCGAAGCAGCTCCCGGACATCAAGGCCCATCTGCCGCAGATCCTCGCGCCGTGGCAGGCATGGCTGGACTCTTTCGGTCTCGGGCAGGTAGACCTCGTGGCGCAGGCGGAGACCGCGCTCGCGAACCTCGACCAGATCGCGGCTGCGCTTGTCGCGCCGCTCCAGCAGATCGCCGTGGCCAGCCTGAGCGTGATCGGCACGATGCTGATCGTGTTCTTCCTGTCGATCTACCTGGTCCTCGACCGCGACGTCGTCCTGGCCTTCCTGTTCCGCATCGTCCCGCCGAGCTACTCGGAGGAGGCGCGCCTGCTCGAGACGTCCGTCTCGCGTTCGTTCGGCGGGTTCCTGCGCGGCCAGGCGCTGATGGGCTTCGTCTACTTCCTCATCGCGTTCGGGACGAACGTGCTGCTTGGACTGCCGCTCGCCGCGCTCACCTCCGTGGCCGCCGGCCTGCTCCAGATGATCCCGTTCTTCGGCCCGTTCGTGTCCTGGGCCCCGCCCGTCATCGTCGCGCTCGTCCTCCAGCCGGAGTCGGTGGTCCCGACGATCATCCTGATGGGCGCCGGTTGGATCGTGGTGATGAACGTCCTCCAGCCACGGATCATGCAGGGCGCCGTCGGCATCCACCCCATCGTCGTGCTCGGCTCCGTGCTCATCGGCGGCCGGATTGCGGGCATCCCGGGCGCAATCTTCGGGATCCCGTTCGCTGCGGTCGTGTCCGCGTTCGTGCTGGAGTTCCTGCAGCGGACCTCCGGGGACCGCTCGGTCGCCGGTCGGGCCGCGCGCCGTCTGGAGGAGCGTGACGGCCGCCCGGTTCGCATCCCGCGCGAGCCGACGCCCGGCAGCGCGACCGACATCGACGAGCCGGATGCCGGCACGCCGGACCTCGGGGAGCCGGACGGGGCCGGCGCGCCGACATGAGCGACGGCCGGCCCCCGGGCGACGAGCCACCGGGCGACACGATGGACATGACTCGCGAGCGGGCCCGCACCGAACGTCGCGACGTCGACAAGGAGCGCGGCGAGCCGGTGGCCGGCGGGAGCGCCCGCGCGGGCCCGCGCGCGCTCGGGAAGGGCGGCCGCTCGGCCGGGCCGTCGTCGGGCCGTCCGCGGATCCTGGTCACCAACGACGACGGCGTCGAATCGCGCGGTCTGCTCGCGCTCAAGCGGGCGCTCGATGGGATCGGCGACGTGACGGTCGTGGCACCCGACACGAACCAGAGCGCGGTCGGGCACCAGAAGACGCTGATGCGGCCGTTGCGCGTCCGCGAGCGCGTCCTGGGCGACGGCTCGCTCGCGTATTCGGTCGACGGCTCCCCGACCGACGCGGTGAGCCTCGCCTTCCTCGGCTACTTCGGACACGGGTTCGACCTCGTGGCCGCCGGCATCAACTACGGCGCGAACCTCGGCGACGACATCACCTACTCGGGAACCGTGAGCGCGGCGATGGAGGCGGTCATCAACAACTGCCCTGCGTTCGCGATCTCGCAGGAGTACTACGCCCACCCCGATTTCTCGCTTGCCGGCCGGGCCGCCACGGCGGTCGCGCGCAACATCCTCGAGCACGGTCTGTCGGCCGGCGAGCTCATCAACGTCAACGTGCCGGCGGTCCCACTCGCCGAATTCGACGGGGTCGAGGTGACGCGCCTCGGCAAGCGCGTCTACCAGGACCAGCTCATCGAGCGAGTCGATCCGCGCGGCATCCCCTACTTCTGGATCGGTGGTCCGCCACCGTCCGGTCTCGCGGTCGAGGGCACCGATTTCCACGCGGTCGTCAACCGGCGGATCGCGGTCACCCCGATCCACCTCGACTTGACCGGACGACGGCTGCTGCGGCGCCTGCGGACCTGGGACTGGGCACTCCCGGACGCGGTCGAACCGGCCGAGGCCGTTGCGGCGACCGATGCCGCAGCCGCCGAGGGCGCCGGCGGCTGACGGTTTCAACCCGCTCGCCCTGGGCGGCCGGCTGCCGTCGGGTGGCCTCAACGGCGCCGCCGACTCGTTGCCGGATCTCGGCGGGCTGCTCGGTGGCCTCGCCAGCGGGTCCGGCTCAGGGTCGCCGGATGTCGGCGACGTCCTCGGCGGGAAGGGCCGCTGAGTCGGACGGGCGCAGCCCGATCGCGCCGGCGCCGAGCTTGTATCGGCGGGTGACGATCGCCTGGATCGGTGCGGCCGCGAACCACATGGCCCAGGCCAGCGTCGGATTGACGAGCGCCGCCGGGATCGACAGCGCAAACACGATCGGGATGACCGCCGCGCGGTAGGTGATGTAGCGTGCGATCGACGGCGTGACCGTCGGCGCTGCGAGGTGGGCGATCCGCGACGGATAGACCCACAGCAGGGTGGACAGCGAGCCGGTCGCGACCCCGAAGACCGCGTAGATGATCGCCGCGCTCGACAGGTCGCCCTGGCGGGCCATGATCGAGGTCGGGAACGGCAGGATCGCGATGCAGAACAGGAACGCGAAGTTGATCGCCACCAGGCGGCCGTCGGCATCGACGACGTAGCGGAAGGTCCGGTAGTGGCCGACCCAGAAGGCCGCGATGACGGTGAAGCTGAGGACGAACGCGAAGAGCGACGGCAGGACGTCGGCCAGGGCAGCCAGGAACGTGGCGTCGGTCTGGCCCGCGGGCAGGTCCGGGGCGCGCAGCTCGATCGCGAGCAGGGTGATCGCGATGGCGAACACCGCGTCGGAGAAGAAGACGATGCGCTCGAGCGTGAACGCGAAGAGGCGGTGCTCGTCGCTCGCCGGCGCGTCTGGCTGATCGGCCGAGCTCATGGCGGCATTCTGCCCATCGGCGCCGAGCGCTGTCGACCGCCGTCGGAACGCCGGGCTGGGTGACCGTCGGATGTCCATGGCTGCCGTCGTCCCCGGTCCGTGGAGGCCGGGTGTGGCACCACGCATCCTGCACCCATGGACGCCATCACCTCCACCCTCGCCGCCACTCGCATCCGCCGGTTCCTCGAATCGGAGCCGATCGTCTGGGTGTCCACCGTGCGTCCCGATGGCACGCCTCACCTGATCCCGATCTGGTTCTGGTGGGACGGCGAGGCGCTGCTCGTGTTCTCCAAGCCGGACGCCCAGAAGGTCCGCAACCTGCGCGCCAATCCGTCGGTGATGCTGGCGCTCGGGGACGCGGAGGACGATTTCGATGTCGGGCTCGTCGAGGGCCGGGCCGAGCTGCTGGACCGCCCGACGTGCGAGGTCCTCCCCGCCGGACACCTGGCCAAGTACGCAGCGCAGCTCGACGCCATCGGGATCACGCCCGAGGACTACGTCGCGACGTACTCCCAGGTCATCCGCATCGTGCCCGCGGACTTCCTCGGCTGGCACGGCCGGACGACGCCCCACGGCCTGCGGCTCGCCGGGGCGCCGTCGATCTCGATCGAGGAGCCGGGCCGTCGACCCGATGGTGAGCCGATGTCACGCCGACGGGCTCGACCGCAACCCCGCATCGTGAGGCCCGAGCGGGTCGCGCGGCAGAGCCCCCGCTGGCCCGGTCAAACCCTCCGTCGCGGGCTGCGTGGACTGGCCGACGGGTTCGCCCAGGGTGGCCCGCTGCCGGTCGGCTCGCTCTGATCGGGACGCCGTCGCTCAGCGGCGGCGGCGCTTGAGGTCCCCGGCGATCTCGCGCGCCGCGTTGTGCCCGTTCTGCCCGCTGACACCGCCCCCTGGATGCGCCCCGGCGCCGGCGAGATAGAGGCCGTCGAGCCCCAGGCGGTAGCGGGCGTGGCCGAGCAGCGGCCGCCACAGGAAGAACTGGTCGAGGCCGTGCTCGCCGTGCATCGGGTGGCCGCCGGTCAGGCCGAAGTCACGCTCGAGGTCGAGCGGCGTGATGACCTGCCGCGCGGTGACGAGACCCGCCAGGCCCGGCGCATGGGCGTCGAGCGTCGCGACGACCCGGTTGCCGAGGACCTCCCGACGCTCATCCCACGTGCCATCGCGCAGCGTGTGCGGCGTCGCCCCGACGATGACGCTCATGACGTGGCTGCCGTCCGGTGCGCCATCGACGAGCGATGGGTCGGCGAGGGACGGGATCGTCGCCTCCATGATCGGCGCGTCCGACAACCGGCCGTATTTTGCGTCGTCGTGGGCGCGCTCCATGACATCGATGCCAGGGGCGATGAGGATCCTGCCGCGCACGAGACGGGGATCGCCACCGGCCGAGGTGAATGCCGGCAGGCCGGCGAGGGCGAGGTTGACCTTGGAGACCGTGCCCGGCGTCCGGATGTTGCCGGCACGCCACAGCAGGTTGGGCCCGATCGCCACCGGATCGACCAGCTTGGTCAAGGTGCGCTTCGGGTCGATCCCGGCGACCACGGCCCGGCCACTGAGCTCGTCCCCGTCGGCGAGGACGACGCCGGTCGCACGGCCATCGTCCGAGCTGATCGCCACGACCTGTGCTCCGGTCCGGATCTCGACGCCCGCCTCGCGGGCTGCCGACTCGAGTGCGGCGACCAGCGCGCCCGGCCCGCCCCGAGCGAAGACCGTCTGGCCGGCCGCCCCGCCGTCGTTGCCGGCCGAGTCGGCGAGGAGGACGGCGGTCGTGCCGGCCGACCACGGGCCCATCGCGGTGTACTGGATGCCGCGCCAGGCGATGGCGGCCCGGAGTGCGCCGATTTCGAACGATTCGGCGACGAAGTCGGCAACGGCCATCGGCAGGACACGGGTGATCGTCCGGCCGTCCTGACGCCCGAGCCCGCGGAACGTCCGGCCGAGCCTGAGGCCGGCCAGCGCATCGGTCAGGCCGGGCGATTCGATGTCCGGCGGCGTCTGCCCGGCGATCTCGCCGAGGAAGCGCGCCAGCGAGCGGACGAGCCCGTCGAACGTCGCGTAGCGATCCGAGTCGGCGGCCGACCTGGCGCGGAGTCCGTCGGCCGTGCGTGCCGCGTCACCCCACAGCACGATCGCCTCGCCGTCCAGGCTCGGCGCGAAGGCGCGCACGTCCGGGCCGACGAGCGACAGCCCGTGACGCTTGAGGTCGAGGTCGCGGACCACCGACGGTCGGAGACGGCCGACCGTATGGGCGAGGGTGGGAACCCGGATGCCCGGGGCCAGCTCGGACGTGGCGGTCGCGCCGCCGAGCGTCTCGCGGCGCTCGAGGACCACCGTGCGCAAGCCGGCCTTGCCGAGGTACGCGGCCGTCACCAGGCCGTTGTGACCGCCGCCGATGACGATCGCGTCGTAGCTGTTCGTGCCGTTGGTGGTCACGGCCTACGCCGCCTTGCGGCCGCGCGCGCGAAGGACCTCGAGTGCCGCGATCCGCCCGTTGGCGCCCATGATCCCGCCGCCCGGGTGGGTAGCCGAGCCGCACAGCCACAGATCGCGGACCGGGGTCCTGAACCGGGCGTAGCCGGGAATGGGCCGGTTGAAGAACAGCTGCTCGAGCGACAGCTCGCCCTGGAAGATGTTGCCCTCGGTCAGCCCGGTCGTCCGCTCGATGTCGAGCGGCGTCTGGACGTTGCGATGGAGGATGACGTCGCGGATGTTCGGGGCGAACTCGGCGATCCGGTCGATGACCGCGTCGCCGAACGCGTCGCGCTGGTCGTCCCAGGTCCCGAGCTCGGGCGCGAGCTTGTACGGCGCGTACTGCACGAAGCAGCTGATGACGTGCTTGCCGGGCGGCGCCATCGATGGGTCGACCAGGGTCGGGATGATCATGTCGATGTATGGCGCCCGGCTGAAGCGGTCGTACTTCGCGTCGTCGTAGGCCTGCTCCATCTCGTCGATCGACGGGCTGAAGCTGATCGCCCCGCGAAGGTGCTCGCCCACGCCGGGGAGGCAGCTGAAGTCCGGCAGCTTGTCGACCGCGAGGTTGACCTTCCCGGACGAGCCGCGGAACTTGAAGCGGCGGACCTCGTCCTCGAACGACGGGTCGAGCGTGCCCGGTTCGAGCAGCCCGAGGAACGTCCGGCTCGAGTCGAGCGACGACAGGACCGAGTCGGCGTGGATCTCCTCGCCCGATTCGAGCGCCACCCCGACGGCACGGCCGCCCTTGAGGATCACGTTCGCGACCGGCGCCTCGGTCCGGATCTCGGCGCCGAGCGCGCGCGCCGCCGACCCGATCGCGTTGCTGACGCCGCCCGTACCGCCCTTGGGGATGCCCCACGCCCGGAACGCGCCGTCGATCTCGCCCATGTAGTGGTGGAGGAGCACGTACGCGGTCCCGGGACTCTTGACCCCCTGGTACGTGCCGATGATGCCCGACGCGGACATCGTGGCCTTGAGCGGGTCGGTCTCGAACCACTGGTCGAGGAACTCCGACGCGCTCATCGTCATGAGCTGCACGAAGACGGCCTGCTGCCCCTGCGGGAGCTGCTGGAACCGTCGCGCCAGCCCGGCCAGCGGCATCATCGGGCGCGGGTCGAGGCTCGTGATGTCGGGCGGTGTGATGGCCAGGATGGGTTTGATGAAGCGGGCCATCTCGACCATGAGCTGGCCGTATTCCTCGTACGCTTCCGCGTCGCTCGCCGACCAGCGGCGCAGCTCTCGGATGGTCCGCCCGTGGTCGTTGACCCGCCACAGGTAGTCGCCACCACCGGCCGCAGGGCCGTCACCCTTGCGCAGCGGTGTGAACGTCCCGTCGAGCGGCAGGATGTCGAGGCCGTGCTTCGGCAGCTGCAGGTCGCGGATGATCTCCGGGCGGAGCAGGCTCACCACATAGCTGAAGACCGAGAAGCGGAAGCCCGGGAAGATCTCCTCGGTGACGGCCGCGCCGCCGAGCACGTGGCGCTTCTCGAGGACGAGGGTCTTCATCCCGGCGCGGGCGAGGTAGGCCGCGCTCACCAGGCCGTTGTGGCCGCCACCGATGACGACCGCGTCGTAGGACTGGGCCAAGGGGTGCCCCTCCGAGACTATCCAGACTGCATACGTTTGATGCAAGTCTAGCGGAGCGCGCCGCGTCGAGCGACGTTCTCCACCGTCAGGGGCTCACCCGGATGCGCGCCGACGGATCGACCGTTGCAGACTCGCTGAGGGTGTAGTCGAGCGCGGTCGAAGGCCACCCACCAGACCGGCCGTTCGGTCCGCGGGTCGCCGGCCCGGAGCCGTCGGGCCCAGCTCGATGGCTGTGTCAGGACCTCGCTCCGCGGCAGCTCCCGCGCCTCGACGCATGCCATGCCGAGCGCGCCGAATGCCGCGGTCATGCGGGCGAGGTCGGCGGCGCCGAATGCGTCGCCGTGCGGGTCTCCGCGGTCGCGCCCGACCAGCGACAGCGTGATCTCGAGCCGGCCGCCCCGGGCCACGAGCCGGGCGATCGTTCCGGCGACGTCGCGATCGACGCCCAGGGCGCCTCGCAGCAGCGAACCCCACGGGAACCGGACGGTGACCAGGTCGGCGATCCTCGTCAGCTCGGTGGGGAGCAGCTCCACGCCGCACGCGACGAACCAGGCGTTCGGACCAGCGTCGGGTGTCGAGCTGCGTGCGACTCGGCGCGATGCCTCGGCCATCGCGCGTGCGTCGGCGTCGATCCCGAGGACGAATGCATCCGGCTCCGCGGCCGCGGCGGCGAGGACCGCCCGACCGTCGCCGGTGCCCAGATCGATGACGACGCGGCGGTGCCGGCGTGCCAGGCTGAGGAGTTAGCCGACGTCCGTCTCCGAGACGTGCCGGCCGGTCACGGTGCGCATCGCCGGAGTATGCCTGAATGGCGGAACGCGGCGCGGGCAGGCCCGGCGGATTCTGGCCCGCGGCCATCCAGTCTGCATACGAAACCTGCATACTGACGCCGTCCAGCAGGAGGCCGGCCAGCACGTGAGCATCGGGACCGCATTCCATCCGCGGACGTCACCGCTCAATCGCAAGATGCAGTGGCGCGAGTGGTCGGGCTACTTCGCGTCCAGCGTCTATGCGGACGCCCACGACATCGAGTACAACGCGATCCGCGAAGCGGCGGCGCTCATCGACGTCTCGCCGCTCTACAAGTACCTCGTCTCCGGCCCCGACGCGCTGCGCCTCGTCGACCGCGTCATCACCCGCGATGCGACGAAGCTGTCGGTCGGCGGTGTGCTCTATACGCCGTGGTGTGACGAGCAAGGCAAGGTCGTCGACGACGGCACGGTCCATCGGCTCGACGACCGCCGCTACCGCTGGACGGCGGCCGATCCACAGCTTCGCTGGCTGCGCCAGAACAGCTCGGGCCTCGACGTCACGATCACCGAGGAGACCGAGGCGACGGCGGCGCTCGCCCTGCAGGGTCCGCTATCGCGCGACGTGCTCGAGGCGGCGACCGGCGAGTCGTTCGCCGACCTGCGCTACTTCCGACGCAGGCCGTCGAAGGTCGGCAAGATCGCCGTCGACGTGTCGCGGACGGGCTACACCGGCGACCTCGGCTACGAGCTGTGGATCCCGACGGCGGGCGCGGTCAAGGTCTGGGACGCGCTGATGAGCGCCGGCAAGGGCTACGGCATCCGTCCCGCCGGTATGCTCGCGCTCGATGTCGTCCGGCTCGAGGCCGGGCTCATCCTGCTCGAGGTTGACTACACGTCGGCCCGGCACGCGATGAACCCCGAGCAGCACTATTCGCCGAGCGAGATCGGGCTCGGGCGGCTGGTCAGCTTCGACAAGGGCGATTTCGTCGGTCGTCTCGCGCTCGAGCGCGAGGCCAGGGCGGGCGGCCCGGCGCGGCGGCTCGTCGGGCTGCAGCTCGACTGGTACGACATCGAAGGGCTGTACGACGCACAGGGGCTCCCCCCCGCGATCAGTCCCACCGTCGACCGCTCGCCGGTCCCCGTCTCCGCCGGCGGCCGTCAGGTCGGCCGCGCGACGAGCCACGGCTGGAGCCCGATCCTCAAGCAGGCGATCGCGCTCGCGTCGGTCGGGCCGCAGTTCGAGGCGCTCGGGACGAACCTGGCCGTCGAGTGGACGGTCGAGGGGCGTCGCGGCCGCGTGGCCGCGAGCGTCGTCGAGCTGCCGTTCCTCGACCTGTCGCGCAAGCGCGCCTGAGGCGCTTGCGCGGCCGCACATCGCCCGGGAGCGGCGAGAAGGCGGGTCGTATCTCCCTGATGGCGTTGGCGCTCGTCGCCGGCGTCGCGATCGGGCTCGCGGATTCGAGCCCCGGCTGGGATTCGACCGGGATCACAGCCGGTTCGCTGTTGATCGCGGCGGCAGTGTTCGCCGCCGTGGCTCGCGATCGGCCGTGGCTGTGGGCGCTCCTGGTCGGGTTGCCGACGCCGGTCCTCGACGTCGCCCGGACCGGGAACGCCGGCTCGATCCTCGCCCTCGGGTTCGCGGCCGTCGGGGCGGCGGTGGGCTGGGCGGTTCGTCGGGCGAACTGATCGGCCGGCGGGCCGAGCCTCCGACTCTGGCCGTGCCTCAGGGGATGTGCAGGCGGCCCTCGGCGTCGATCGGGAAATGCGGGTTGTGGGCGATCTCCCAGGGGTGGCCGTCGGGGTCGGCGGCGTAGCCCGAGGTCCCGCCCCAGTCCATCACGGTCGCCGGCTTGAGCAGCGAGCCGCCGGCCGCGACGACCGCGGCGAGGAAGGCCGCCACGTCCTCGGCGGCGTCGACGTTGATCGCCAGCGTGATCCCACCGAACGGCGCGCGAGGCTCGGCCGGGAGGCGCGCGTCCTCGGCAAGCTCGTGCCACGGGAACAGGCCGATGTGGGTATCGGCCGTCCGGAACCAGGCGATCGCATCGCTCGACGACGCGCAGCGCTCCCAGCCGAGCGCCTCGTAGAACGAGACCGAGCGCGGGAGGTCGGCGACGCCGAGGGTGACGATGCCGAGTCGTGCCGGGATGGTCATCTGAGGGTCCTCCCCGCGAAGGCCTCGAGGCGGGCGAGCGCCTCGGGCAGGTCGGTCCGGCCGAAGCCGAGCCGGAAATGGTTGCCGGCGTCGCCGAACTGCGAGCCGGGCAGGAGCAGCACGCCCTCGGCCTCGACGAGCTCGGCCGCCCAATCGTCGATCCGGACGCCCGGCACGGTCAGCCTCGGGTAGCCGATCGACCCGCCGCGCGGGCGGACCCAGCTGAAGCGGTCCAGCCACTCCTCGAAGAAGGCGTCGAGGAGGTCGAGGTTCGCGGCGACGATCGCGCGGGAGCGGGCCAGGACGCGGTCGCGGGCACGCAGCGCGATGATCGCGAGGATCTCCGACGGCGCCGAGGAGCAGATCGTGGTGTAGTCCTTGAACGCCGCGACCCGGTCGAGCAGGTCCCTGTCGTGCGTGGCCAGCCAGCCGATGCGCAGGCCGGCCAGGGCATACGCCTTCGACATCACGCCAAGCGAGATGCCGTGCGCGGCGCTGTCGGCGCCGGTCGGCAGGCGGTCGGTCTCATCGATCTCGAGGCCTCGGTAGACCTCATCGACGAGGAGGTACGCCCCGGCCTCGTCGGCGATGGCCAGGAGGGCGTCGTACGTCGCGCGGTCGGGCAGCATCCCGGTCGGGTTGTGGGGCAGGTTGACCACGATCAGCCGAGTCGCCGGCGTCACCTGGCGGCGCAGCAGGTCGAGGTCGAGTGCCCAGCCGTGGGTCTCGTGTAGCTCGTGGAGCGTCACGTCCGCGCCGGCGGCGCGCGCCACCTCGTGCAGGCTCTGGTAGCCGGGCCAGGTGACGATGACATGGTCGCCCGCCCCGACACAGCACGTTCATCAGGCAGAAGACCGCCTCTTCGGCCCCGGCGAAGGTCAGGACCTCGTCGGCCTCGATGGTCTCGTACAGCGCGGCGATCTCGCGACGGAGGATCGGGTGGCCGGTCGATTCGGTGTAGCCGAGGTGGAGCCCGTCCCACAGCGCGCGCGTCTCGTCGTCGGCCAGGGCGAGGAGCTCGGCCATCGGGAAGGCCTGGACGTCCGAGGCGCACAGCAGATGCTTCGCGGCGAACTCCCAGCGCGCGAAATAGCGCTCGAGGGCGAAGTCGGCGATGCGCATAGACCCATGATGGGGCACCATTCCGGCCATGACTCGCTCGATCGCCGTCGTCGGGATCCCGACCGCGCTCGGCGGCGATCTTCCAGGCGGCCGCCACCACGGCATGGCCGAGGCGCCCACGGAGCTTCGGCGCCGCGGCCTCCTCGACCGGCTGCGGCTGGGTGGACTCGACCTCCGCGACGACGGCGACCTCGCGATCGAACCGCGCTTCCGGGCGGACCCGGATCCCCGCGCCAGGAACCGGGCCCAGATCGTCGACTTCCTGCCACGCCAGGCCGCCATGGTCGCCGAGGCCGTGGCAGATGGTGAGCGGCTGCTGATCCTGGGCGGTGACTGCTGCGCCCATGCCGGTGCGCTGGCCGGCCTGCGCCGGGCACGCCCTGAGCGACGCCTCGCCATCGCCTGGTTCGACGCCCACGGCGACTTCAACACGCCCGAGTCGACCCCTTCGGGCAACGTCTGGGGGATGCCCTTCGCGATGCTCTGCGGGCGGGGTGCGGAGGACCTCGTCGGCGCCTGCGATGGCCCCACGGTCGATGACCGGCATGCGACGCTCATCGGTGGCCAGGTCCTCGACGAGGCCGAGTCCCGATCGATCTCGGCGTCGCGGATCGCGCATTTCGGGGCCGGGATGCTCGGCACGCCGGCTGGCAGCGCGGGGCTCGGCGCGTGGGCCACCTCGGTCGGCCGCGAGGTGGACGGCCTCTACGTCGCCGTCGACCAGGATGTCCTCGATGCCGACGAAGCGGCCTGGTCGGTCACGATGCCGGAGCCGGCCGGTCTTCCGCTGGCGACCACGCTGGAGGTCGTCCGCATGCTGGCGGCAGCCATACCGGTCGTCGGCTACGGCGCCACGACGCTCAACTTCGCGGACGGCGACGGCGGCCGAACCTTTGACGCGGCGACCCGTCTCGTGGAGGCGGCCTTCGCGGACGGGTGAACCGGCCGGTCAGACCTCGACGGGCAATCGCACGAACCCCGGGTCGACCCCGAACACGTCCCGGATCCGGTCCGGGCTCAGGACGTCGGCCGGCCGCCCATCCGCCACGATCCGTCCTGCATGGAGCAGGACCAGTCGCGGGAAGAAATGCGCGGCCAGGGCCAGGTCATGGAGCACCGCGACGATCGTCGTGCCGTCCCGTTCGTTGAGGTCGACGAGCAGGTCCATCGCGCCGACCTGGTGGCGCAGGTCGAGGTGGACGGTCGGTTCGTCGAGGACGAGGACCGGGGCCGCCTGCGCGACCGCCAGCGCGATGAGCACGAGCTGGCGCTCGCCGAGGGAGAGCTCGCGCGCGTCGCGACCCAGCAGGTGACCGACGCCGACGCGTTCGATGGCGGCCGCGACGGCGGCCCGATCGGCGGGCCGCGCCCCACGGAACGGGTCCTCGTGGGGCAGCCGGCCGAGTGCCACGACCTCCTCCACCCGCGTCGCGAACGGGAGGCTCGCGGCGCCCGGGACGACCGCGAGGCGGCGCGCCACCTCGAGGCGATCGAGCCCCTCGACGGGCTCGCCGGCCAGCCGGACACTTCCGACGGCCGGCCGCAGCAGGCCCGTCGCGACCGACAGGAGCGTGGACTTGCCGGCGCCGTTGGGGCCGACCAGCGCGACCCGCTCTCCCGCCGCGATCGAGAGCGTGATGTCGTGCAGGACCGTCCGCTCGCGATATGCGACGGTGACCGCGTCGAGCTCCACGATCGGGGCGATCACACCTCGTACCCCGTCCGGGCCCGGCGCAGGATGACCAGGAAGAACGGCGCACCCAGGATCGCGGTCACCACCCCGACCGGGATCCCCCCGGCTAGCCGCGCGATGATGTCCGCGTAGGCCAGCAGCGCGGCCCCGCCGATCGCCGACAGCGGCAGGACCAGCCGCGCCGACGGCCCGACGATCAAGCGCACGACGTGTGGCACGACGAGCCCGACGAACCCGATGAGCCCGCTGATGGCGACCGCGGCCGCGGTGACGAGCGAGGCGAGCGCGAGCAGGATCCGCCGCTCGCGCCGGACGTCGATGCCGAGGTGGGCAGCGGCCTGCTCGCCGAGCAGCAGGCCGTTGAGCGACCGGGCGCGGAGCATGATCGCGACGCTCGCGATGAGGATGATCGGCAGGGTCGCCAGGAATTGCGGCCACGTCGCCGCATCGAAGCTGCCGAGCAGGTAGGTGAAGATCTGGCGCAGCGCCGCGCCCGACACGTACATCGCCATGGCCAACCCGGCCGCCAGCAACGAGCCGACCGCGTAGCCGGTCAGTAACAGGCTCGTCAGCGGCGCGAGTCCGTTGTGCCTCGAGAGCCTGTAGACGACCGTGATCGACGCCAGCGCGCCGACGAACGCGAGGCCCTGGATGAGCCCGAACTCGAGGATCACGAAGCGGACCGGGATGAGCACCGCGATGGCGGCCCCCAGCGCGGCGCCCGACGCCGTACCGAGCACGTACGGATCGGCAAGCGGGTTGCGCAGCAGGCCCTGGAACGTGGTCCCGGCCACGGCCAGCGCACAACCGACCAGCATCGCCGTCAGCACCCGCGGCAGGCGGAGGTCGACGACGATCGTCTCGGTCGCGTCGCTCCACGTCTTCGGGATATCGAGACCGAGGAACCGGTGACCGAGGATCGCGATGGTGTCGGCAGGGTTGATGGCGACCGTCCCGACCCCGACCCCGAGGATGAGCGCGACGAGCAGCGCGACGAACCCGAACGCGACCAGCAGGACAGGCCGGTCGCGAACGCCCTCGAGCCGCCCGACCCGCGGTCGGGCGGTCGAAAGCGTCTCGCCGCGCGTCGCCATCGCCTGGCTCAGGGCACCGGCGGGATCGGGGCCGCCGAAGGCAGCACGAGGTCCGGGTGGATGGCCATCGCCAGCGCTCGCAGACCCTCGACGATCCGGGGTCCGGGCCGGGTGATGATGATGTCGTCGACCGGCCGGATGGCGTCGGCCTTGACCGCGGTCATGACCTTCCAACCGGGCCGGGCCTTCACCTGGGCCGCCGTCACACCGTAGGCGGCGTCGCCGAGGAGGATCAGCTCCGGGTCGGCGGCGATCAGCTTCTCGAGCGGGATCGCGAAGTCGGTCGTGCTCCCGGTCGTGATCGGAGTGCCGCCCGCCTTGTCGATCGTCTCGACGTACGCCGAGCCGTCGGCGACGGTGTAGATCGGCCCGGTCGAGGTATCGAGCTCGTAGAACGTCTTGGGCTTGACCAGACCGGCCGTCGCGGCACCGACCGCGTCGAAGCCGGTCTGCATCGTCGCGGTCATTTCGTCGGCCTTCTCGCTGAGTCCGACGGCGCTGCCGATGAGCTTGATGTCACCGAGCACGCCGGCGAGGTTCGGGGCGTAGACGACGACGACCGGGACGCCGAGGCCGCGCAGCTGCTTGATCGCCTCGGGCGGATTGAACGAGTTGCCCCCCGCGATGACGAGGTCGGCCTCCATGCCGACGATCTTCTCGACGTCGACCGACGTGAAGGTCGCCACGTCGGGGAGGGCGACTGCGGCCGGCGGATAGTCGTCGAACGCGGTCCCGGCGACGACCCGTGGGCCGGCACCGAGCGCGAACAGGATCTCGGTCGCGGCCGGGGTGAGCGACACGATCTTCTTGGGCTCCGCCGGGATCGTGACCGCGTTCTTCTCGTCATCGGTCAGCTTCGCCGGGAAGGCGGGGACCGGTGTCGGGCTGGGGGTCGCGAGCGGCGTGGCGGTCGGGACGGCCGTCGCGACGGTCGTCGAGCTGGTCGGCGCCGGCGACAGGCTGGCGGCGCTGCCGCTGCAGGCAGCGAGGATCAGGACGAGCGCCGCGAGCCCGGCCGCGAAGGGGCCGGGCGACGATGCGCGATGGGCGGACATGGGCCGGAACACGGATGGAGACCTCCGAGGGCGGATGGATCGATCGGAGGGGTCGCGCCTGGCACGCGAAACCCCTCGCTTCGGGGGATGCCGAAGGAGGGGCCTCAGCCGGTGGGGTGCACGGTCCTGCCTACCTTTCTCTCGAAGGTTCGAGCATGCACCGTGAGGTCGGCGACCGGACTCGCGCCCTCGTGAGGGGCGCACACCGTAGCGGGACTGTGCCGGGATCTCACCGGCTTCGCGACCAAACGGCCTGACTTGATCGTGGCACCGTACCACGGCTCGCGAGGGATGACCCGATAAGTGCCGGATAAGGGCCGACCGGCACCATGGCAGCCTCGCCCTCCTCCCGCCAGCTGTCCCAACCGCCGGAGGAGGTCAAACCGTCATGGTGGAGTCACGATGGCTGCGTTGGATCGGGCCCGGCCTCGTCGCCCTGGGGGCGGTCGGTCTCATCGCATCCACGACCCTTGGCGCCGGGGGTCGGCCGTGGGCGCCACGCGCCTGCGCCGGCCCGCCGGGCGCGCTCGCCGCCGCCGCCGGGGAGCCCCTCCCGCTCCGACCGGAGGACCTGCGTCACGAAGCCTGGTTCCGACTGGATCCGCTGCTCGATCCCGATGGAGCGCTCCGCGGGCAGCGGCTGGCGGTCGGCGTCGGTGACGGCCGCGTCGCTCCCCCATCGGAGCTGCCGCCGGAATCGTTCGCGGCCGGGCCCTTCGGTCGCATCGTGCTGGTCGGCACGGACGACGGCACCGCTTCCCGCCTGCAGGCTCTCGACGTCGCGACCGGCTGCGCCTGGACGCTCGCGACCGAACGCGATGTCATCCGACGGGCGACCGTCGACCCGGTCGATGGGGCGATCTACGAGACGCGCGTCGATCGAGCGAGCCGTGCGGACCTCGGCGTCTGGCGGCGCCCGCTCGACGAGGGAGCCGCCCGACGGATCCTCGATCCGCTTCCCCGCGACGAGCACTTCGGACGCACGTTCGCGACCGAGTTCACGTGGGACGCCGACGATGGTCGACTCGCCATCCAGTCCTGTGGCGAGGTCGCCTGCCGGACCAGGATCGTCACGCGGAATGGCGACCTTGCCGCGGACCTGGAGGCACCGGATCTCGGCGTGCTGGTCGGTTTCGACAGGGATCGCGTCGTGACCTACGGCGCGTGTCGCGGATGGCCCTGTCCGATCATCTCGACCGATGTCGCGACCGGGGCTCGTCGCGTGCTCGAGGCGAACGGCGGCCCGGCGACGATCGTCCCATCGCCGGACGGTGCCCGTCTCGTGCACGAGGCCGGTGCGGCCACGGGTCGCGTCCTGCGATCGGTCGCCCTCGACGGCGCGGCCGCGTCGGACGTCGGGCCGATCCCCGCCGATCTGGGCCTGCGACTCGGCGCGGCGGGCGCCGGCGCCGGGACGCGTTTGCCGCCCGGCTGGGTCCTCCTCGCCCCGGGATCCTTCTCCGCCGACCGCGTGCCGGTCGGCCAGCTCCGCCGCATCCCGGACGGCATGGCCGTCCCGCTCGATGAGGCGATCCGATGACGACCATCACGCGGCGTTCGGCGAGGGCACGCACGATCCTCCGGCTTGCCACCTTGGTGGCGGCGATCGCCTGCATCCCGATCACGGTCGGCGACACCGCGGCGCATGGGCCGGACCCGATGCTTGGCGGCGGCCTCTTTGCCCAGAACCAGGACCTCCGTTTCCGCTGGCGAGCCGGGTCGGTACCCACGGCGGCCATCCAGACGGCGATCAAGGCCGCCGCGTCCGCCGCGAACGCGACGCGGGCGTCGAAGGCGGCGACCTTCACCTACGCGGCGGGTGGCGCCAACCCGATCGGCTACGGGTCGGGAGCGACCTGCGGCGTGAACGGGCTCGCATGCTTCACGCGGAGCGCGCCTTCGAGCTTCACCATGTGGCTGCGCGAGCAGGGTCATGTCTTCGACTGGGGGACGCTCAAGTGGTGCCAGGCGTACACCTCGCCGCCAAACGGCTGCTATGACGCGCAGACCATCGCCCTCGACGAATTCGGTCACGTCGAAGGTCTGAACCACCACGGCAACTACGCCAACGACTCGGACTATCTCGATGCGGTCGTCCAGACGTACTCGCGGACGAAGCCATCGGCCGGCTGGAACATGCACGCGTTCGGGCGCTGCGACGTCGCATCGCTCCAGCTCCAGTACGACATGCAGACGTGGAGCGCCAGGTACTCGACGTGCATGGACCTCGCCACCGACCTTGCCCTCAGCGCGTCGTCCACCGCGGTCGCGATCGGCGCTTCGACCACCCTCACCGCGACGCTCACGGTCGTTGACTACGACTCGTACCGGCGGCTGGGCGGCAACCCGGTCACGGGCCGGACGGTCACGCTCCAGGGGCGGGCACCGGGCGCGACGACCTGGGTCAGCCTCGGCACGATGCCGCCGGGCTGGGCCGGAGGGTCGTACGTGACGACGCTGTCCCCCGTGGCACACACGGACTATCGGGCGGTCTTCACGACCCCGTCGGCTGAAGGGATCAACGGCGACACCTCGCCGACGGTGCGCGTGTCTGTGTACCGCGACTGCGGGGCCCCGGGTGGCGCGGTTCGCGACCTCGACGCCCCGTGCGTGTGAACCGGAAGGAGGACCGATCCATGGCGCTTCGCCTGCCTCGAGGCAGGGGACCGGGAACCCTGGCGATCGTGGTCGTCGCATGGCTCGCGGCCGGCTGTGCCGTCACCGGTGAGACCGGACCTGCCAGCGGGTCGGCCGACCCGTCGGTGAGTCCGGAGGTGGCCACGAGCGTTCCGGACTCCGCGGACCCGACCGCGAAGCCGGCTGCCACGGCCACCGCCGACGCCTCGGCGCCGGCGGGACAGCCACCTCCGGCAACGCTGGCGGCCGAAGGTGGCGACGCGGTCGTCGGCCAGCTCGGTTCGTACACATGGCTCGGCGGCGGCTCCGACAGCCCGTGGCTGCCCGGGGCCCCGATCTCGGTAGGCGCTGCGGAGCCACTCACGGTCGCGATCGGCGGTGGTGTCGCCGTCACGGACTGGTCCGTGCGTCGCGCCAGTGCCGGAGCGACCGATGGCAGCGGAGCCGTCTCACTCGGGGCCGGCGGCGGGCCGCCGGTGACCTTCGTCGCACCCGCTCCCGGTAACTGGTCCGCCCAGGTCGTCGTCCGGTTCGGGAACGATCTGGGCTCGGCGACGTATTACTGGCAGCTCACGGTGCGCTGAGACATGGCATCGGCGTGGCACACTTCCCCACGCCGATGCCGACCCGACCGTGGCCACGCCGCTCGCCGAGCCCACCGCGCCGTTTCGGCGTCGTCCTGCTCGCGGTCTGCGCCTTCGCCCTGACGGCTTGCTCGAGCCCGGCACCGACCCAGAGCACTGCACCGGCCGGCCTGCTCGCGCTCGTGGCCGGCAAGAACGGAACCACCCTGACCGGCTGGGACGCGACGGGCGACGACGGCACGCCGATCAAGCTGCCGCAGGGCGAGACCGTCTGGGTCTCGGCCGGACGGGCCAACGTCCTGGCAGCCACCCTGGCCTCGGGCAAGACCCAGACCAGCGATCCCGTGCACCTCGGCAAGACGCTCGCCTGGCGACCGGTCAAGGCGGTGGTGCCGAACGGCGCCACCCCGGCCGGCCCCGACTATTTCGCAACGTGGGACCCGGAGGGTGGCCGGTTCGCGACGCTCGCGGGCGATCTCCTCGCCGGTGACGCGATCCGCATGGTCCTCGTCGACCCGTCGGACGAGACGGCGTTCGAGATCGCGCTCGATGGTGCCGTCGTCGCCGCGCCGCCCGTCTGGATCGACCCCGACCGCGTCGTCATCGTCACCGGCGATGCCGGCGCACCGACCTCGGCCATCGTCGACACGACGACGGGCCAGGCTGCCGACGGACCGGCCGGCGCCCGGTTGCTGGCGACATCGCTGAACGGCCATCGCATCGCGACGATGGCGGAACAGGGCGCCCCGATCGTCATCCGCGACACGGCGGGCTGGCTCAGCGGCGACGGATCGCAGATCGGGTCGATCGCGCCGCCGGCCGGATCCACGACCGCCATCGCGTTCGCCCTCGACACGACTGGTCAGCGGCTGGCCGTCGCGTGGGCCGCCAAGGACGGCTCCGTGAGCATCGCCGTCCACGACGGTCGATCGGATTGGCGCCGCGTGGCCCAGCCCAGGATAGACGCCGCCACCGGCGCCGTGGTCGCCTGGATGCGCTAGTCGAAGCGCCCGCGTCGTGCCGAACCGAGAATTGCGGCGCGCGACGGTGCCGGCCAAGGCGCGGTCCGAGCACCGGAGAGAGCGCGCCCAAGGTGCGTGAGCGAGGAGCGCAGGCCGCAACGCGGGCCCGCGCCGTCCCGCGCCGCGCCAACGTGACTGCCTCAGGCAGTCACAGGTTCCGCCGCAAAGATGGAGACTTGGGCGTCCTCGGGAAGCATGACGCCGAACACCTTCTGGAGGGCGAGAAGGTGGGCGCACGATGCCCAGCTTTCGAAGTAGTGGCAGGTGCATCGCCACTGACCGGCATCGAGCGAGACGTGATGGGTGTCGTTGTCGCCACGGAACGTGAGCGAGAGCCGGTCGATCGTGATGCGATCGAGCTCTCGCGCGTAGCGATTCGCCTTCTCGACCTTGCCGATCAGGGAGCTGTGCATCGCGGTGCTACCTCCGTCGCCCACTCGGGCGCTCGCGGGGCCGCCGTCCGGTCATGCACCTCGACCGGTGATGGCGGTCGCGTTGAGGGAAGGGTACACCCGCCGGGTCCTCGCGGCACACCCCTCAAATCGTCGCAGGACCTACGGCGCATTCGTCCCTTCGCGTCCGAAATCGTCCTCGAGCCGGACGACGTCGTCGAGCTCGGGCGTGGAGACCTCCATCAGCTCGGTCCGCTCGATGGCTTCATAGCGGTGGATCCGTCCGGTCGGCACGTGGCGATGATCCCCGGCGACGAGCTCCTCGATTCGGACCTCGCCGCTGTCGTCCTCGAGATACAGGCGCAACCGGCCGGACGTCACGAAGATCGATTCGTCCTTGACCAGGTGGCGCTGCAGCGACAGCCGATGGCCGGCCTCGATGACCAGGATCTTGCCGACGTAGTGGTCGGTGTGGGCCCAGATCAGCTCGTGACCCCACGGCTTGTCGACCCGCCTCGCCGTCCCGCCCCGCTCGGCGCTCATTCGCCGCGGACCAGTCGTTCGCCGGCGACCAGCATCGCGTCCTGGATCGACTCGGTGGTCGCTTCCGTGTAGACGCGCACGAGCGGCTCCGTTCCCGACGCCCGGACGAGAAGCCACGAGCCGTCCGCCAGCCAGAACTTGTACCCGTCGTTCGTGTCGAGCGGCAGCGTCCGGACGACGGGCGCCCCGGCCAGCTCGGTCGGTGCCTGCTCGCGCAGCTCGACGAGCAGGTGACGCTTGGCCCTGGCATACGCCGCCCGCTCGAAGTGGACGTCGATGCGCCGATACCACGATGGTCCGGCGATCTCGTGGAAGTGCTCGATCGCACGCGACACCGGCCAGCGACCGACAGCCTTCTCGTGCAGGAAGAGGTCCAGCAGCATCAGGTCAGCGTACACGCCGTCGCGCTCCGGCAGGTGCATCCCGAAGCCGAACCCGCCCGACTCCTCGGCACCCATCATCGCTCCGGTCTCGATCATCCTCGGGCCGATGAACTTGAACCCGACCGGGGTCTCGAAGGTTTCGATGCCGTAGCGCTCGCCGAGGCGCGCCGCCATCGAGGTGTTGTTGATGCTCACGACGACCGGGTCGCGCAGGCCGCGATGCTCCGCCAGGTAGTACATGAGCAGGCCGGTCACCTGCAGCTGGTGGACGAACGTGCCGCGCTCGTCGGCGGCACCGGCCCGGTCCGCGTCGCCGTCGAGGAGCAGCCCGAGATCGTAGCCGCCGCCGGCCAGGATCGACAGCGCCTCGTCGACGTTCGGCCGGATCGGTTCCGGGTTGACGCCACCGAAATAGGGATTGCGCTCGCGGTGGATCTCGTTGACCCGGATCCGGCCCCCGTCGAGGAGCCTCGAGATCCAGCCGCTGCCCGCCCCCCACATCGGGTCCACCAGGATGGACATGTCGACGGCCTTGAGCGCGTCGAGATCGAGCGTGGTCCGCACGAAGCGCTCATAGCCCTCGTACGGGTCGAAGCGCTCGACCAGCCCGGCCGCCTCGGCATCGGCGAACGGCCGGCGGTCGATCCCGATGCCGCCGTTGACCCCGAGCTGCGCCTCGATCACACCGAGGATGTCCGCGCCGGCCGCCGCACCGGTCGGGGCCTTGACCTTGAAGCCGTTGTCGACCCACGGGTTGTGGCTGGCGGTGATGACGATCCCGGCCGCCGCGCCCCGCTGGATCACTTCGAACGAGCTCATCTGGGTCGGGACCGCGTGGACCGCCACCGCGACGGGGATGTCGTGCGCCAGCAGCACTTCGGCGGCGGCCGTCGCGAAGTGCTCGGACGCGAAGCGGCGGTCGTAGGCGACGACCACGCCCCGCGCGGTCTCGCCGCGCTCGACCACGTAGCGGGCCACACCGTCCGCGCAGCGCCGCACGTTCTCGAAGGTGAACTCGTCGGCGATCCGTGCCCGCCAGCCGTCGGTCCCGAACACGATCGTCGTCGGCGCCGGTGCGACACCTCGGAGGGTCACGTCAATCCTCCCGGTCGGAGCAGCGCTCGAGGAGGTCCTCGACGAGCGCGCGATCCGGTCCCGTGCCACGCAGGATCGCGATCGGCTGCGTGGCGGTCATCCTGCCGCGCTCCGGCGGTGCGATGACCCCCAGCCGCCCGCCGACGCGGCGGACGATGAGATCCTCGTGTTCGACCTCGACGCGCTCGCCGGGCTGGACGACGGCCCCCGTCCCGCGCGCCCCGAGCGCCTCCAGCAGCGCCGACCAGGAGCCGAGGTCCGACCAGCCGACGTCCATCGAACCCATCACGACCTGTCCGCTCTGGGCGGCGCCCTCCATCACGGCGAAATCGATCGAGACCGGGCGCTGGATCGCCTCGTAGGCGCGCTCGAGCATCGACGGCGTGGCGACCATCGGGCCGAGCGACTGGAGGAGGCCGGTGTAGCGCTCGAGCGCGGCGCGGATCGCGCGGCGTCGCCAGAGGAACATGCCGGCGTTCCAGGCCGCGCCCTCGACCTGGGTGAAGAGCTCCTCGGCTCTCGCCGGTTTCGGCTTTTCCTCGAATGCGGCCAGCGGGTAGGCCATCAGGCCGTCGATCTCCTCACGTTCGGCCACCTTCGGGATGAGGTACCCGTATTCGGTGGCCGGGCGGGTGATCTGCGTTCCGAGCGTGACCAGGGGGTCCTCTACCCCCGCGGCGAATGTCGCGAGGTTCGCGGCCTTTCGGAGGATGTCGCGATACAGGCCTTCCCGGAGGGGATCGATATACGCGTCGGCGGGCAGCACGAGCATGACGTCATCCTCGTGCCGGTCGATCGCGAGGACGGCGAGGGCGATGGCCGCGGCCGTGTTGCGACCCATCGGTTCGAGCACCAGCGGCGCGTCGGGGACCTGTTCGCGGACGAGCCGCTCATACCTGCGGTCGGTGACCACCGTGATGTCCGCGGTCAGGTCCCGGACGCGGTCGTACGTCGCCGTCAGGAGCGAGCGCGCATCGAGCAGTGGCAGGAAGGGCTTTGGGCGTTCGGCGCGGCTCAGGGGATGGAGGCGAGTCCCACCGCCACCCGCCAGGATCACGATGTACATGCCGCCCTAGTCTAGGGGCCGGAGCGCCCGCCAGAAGCCCGGCGCGGCGACGACCCGACGCGCACCGCCGTCGGGCGACGACGGTCAGGAGGCGACGGTCAGGAGGCGATGGTCAGCGGCTGCGGCTCGGGCAGCCCGGCGTCGGCGGCGAGGATCGACGCCTTGTCGGTGCGCTCCCAGGGCAGGTCCAGGTCCGGCCGGCCGAAGTGACCGTAGGCGGCCGTCTGGCGGTAGATCGGCCGGCGCAGGTCGAGCGCGGCGATGATCGACGCCGGGCGCAGGTCGAAATGCCGCTCGATCAGCAGCTGGATCGCGCCGTCGTCGATCCGGCCCGTCCCGAACGAGTCGACGCTGAAGCTGATCGGCCGGGCGATGCCGATCCCGTAGGCGACCTCGACCTCGAAGCGATCGGCGAGACCGGCGGCGACGACGTTCTTGGCGACCCAGCGGGCGGCGTACGCAGCCGAGCGGTCGACCTTGGTCGGGTCCTTGCCCGAGAAGGCGCCACCGCCGTGACGGGCCATCCCGCCGTAGCTGTCGACGATGATCTTGCGGCCGGTCAGCCCGGCGTCGCCCATCGGCCCGCCGGTCACGAACCGGCCGGTCGGGTTGACGTGCATGATCGGGTCCGTCTCACGCAGGTCTTTCGGGATCGTCGGCAGGATGACCGCGTCGACGATCTCCGAGCGCAGACGCTCGGCGCGCACGTCCGGGTCGTGCTGGGCGGAGACGACGACGGTGCGCACCCGCTTGGGGATGCCCCGTTCGTACTCGATCGTCACCTGCGTCTTGCCATCCGGGCGGAGATACGGCAGCTGGCCGGACTTGCGGACCTCGGCCAGGCGCCGAGCCATCCGATGAGCGAGCGCGATCGGCAGCGGCATGAGCTCGGGTGTCTCGCGGCAGGCGAACCCGAACATCATCCCCTGGTCGCCGGCGCCCAGCTCGAACGCGGACGCGGCATCGTCGCGGATCTCGAGTGCGGCATCGACCCCCTGGGCGATGTCCGGCGACTGCTCCTTGACCGAGACGAGAGTCCCGCAGGTCAGGTAGTCGAAGCCGTAGTCGGCCCGGGTGTAGCCGATGTCGCGGACCGTGTCGCGGACGACCGCCTGGAAGTCGACATAGGTGGAGGTCGAGATCTCGCCGAGGACCATCACCAGGCCCGTCGTCGTGGCCGTCTCGCAGGCGACCCGGGCATCGGGATCCTCGCGGATGATCGCGTCGAGGATGGCGTCCGAGACCTGGTCGCACATCTTGTCCGGATGGCCTTCGGTGACTGATTCGGAGGTGAACAGGTACTGGGCGGCGTCGACGATGCTCATGGACGACAGCCTAGCACGGCCCGACCCCGCTCCGGCATGACCTGTCGCCCCGGGCGGCGACATCAGTCGGCGGGCGTGCCCTCGCCTGCGGCCGCGCCGGACGCGGCCCGGCGCCGGCGCCAGTCCGCGAGCCCGGGCATGTCAAGTGGCTCGAGCGCGTCGACCGGGTCGAACCCGAAGACCTGCCCGAGGAACGAGAGCCTCGCCTCGAGCGTCCGCCGGATCGCGGGCGCGCCGCGGAAGCCGTGGCCTTCGCCCTCGAACGCGAGATAGGCGTGCGGGATGCCGTTGGCGGTCAGCGCTGCGACGATTCCCTCGGCGTGCTCGGACGGCACGACCCGGTCGTCGAGGCCCTGGGTGACGAGCACGGGGGAGCGGATGTCGGCGACGGCATGGATCGGCGAGCGCTCGCGATAGATGGCGGCCCCTTCCGGATACGGGGCGACCATCCGGTGCTCGTAGTGCAGCTCGAACTTGTGGGTATCGCGGGTCAGCAGCTCCAGATCGCCGACGCCGTAGTGGCTGATGCCGGCCGCGAACACGTCACGGAAGGCCAGGGCGGCGAGCGTCGTGAAGCCGCCCGCGCTGCCGCCCTCGACGACGAGACGGTCCGGATCCACGTCGCCACGCTCCACCAGGTACCGCGCCGCGGCGACGCAGTCGTCGACGTCCACGATGCCCCACTGTCCGTCGAGGCGACGGCGGTAGTCCCGGCCGTAGCCGGTGCTCCCCCCGTAGTCCACATCGACGATGGCGATCCCACGGCTGGTCAGGAACTGTTTGGTGAGATCGAACGTGGTCAGCGCGTTCGAGGTCGGACCGCCGTGCGACAGTACGACGAGCGGTGGCAGCTCGCCGTCCGGGCCCATGGCATCCGGGTTGGTCGGCGGGTAGTAGAGCGCGTGCGCCATGCGCTCGCCGGTCGTCGGGAACTCGATCGACTCCGGTCGCGAGATGGTTGCCGGATCGAGCGTCACGGTGCTCGCCCGGCGCAGGACGCCGGACACCGCGAGTGTCTCGGGATCGAACCGCGCAACGACCGATGGGTCGCTCGGGTCGCCCGCCAGCGCGACGATGCCGGGTGCGCCGACGCGCACGGCGTCAAGCTCCGTGAACGGGATCTCGACCTCGCCGATGAGCTCACCGGGTGCGACATGGAACAGGTGATCGGACCCGGCGAGACGGCCGATGGCGACGATCGAGCCATCGGGCAGGAAGGCGTACGACGAGCGATCGAAGATCCAGGACGGATCGGCGAACTCGGCCTCCAGCGGCGCCAGCGGCTCGAGCCGCGGGCCTTCGACGAGGCGATAGAGGTTCCACCACCCGCTCCGGTCGCTGATCAGGTGAAGCGTCCCGTCGGGTCCCCACTCGGGCTGGACGATCGACTCGTCCGGCCCGCCGGCGGCCAGCGTCGACTCGCCGAGGGCGCCGCTGGGGTCGATGGTGGCGACCCGCAGCCGGGTGGCGTCCCAGGGCATGTCCGGGTGGTCCCATTCCAGCCAGCACAGGCGCGATCCGTCCGGCGAGAGGCGCGGCGAGGCCACGAAGTCGGGTCCCGAGACGAGGACGGCCGGATCGCCGCCATCGAGCGGGATCGCGACGATGGTGTCGACGACGGCCTCGGGGGCCCCGCCCGCTGCGGCGTGGTCCTCACGCACGGCATAGAACCGTCGGCGTGCGAGGTCGGGGCGGAGGTCGGCGTAGCGCCACGGTCCGGGCGGCGTGATCGGCACGGGCTCGGTGGCACCCGGGTCCAGGCGGTACAGCCGGCCGTCGCCGAACTCCGAGAACACCACGATGCCGCCGGCCACGACATAGGAGCCGCCGCCGTACTCGTGGGCGCGGGTCCGCACGTTGAACGGCGGCGGGGTCAGGTCCGCGGTCGAGCCATCGGCCGCGGACCGGACGAGGACGCGTCGGCCGCCCTCGGTCGGTCGGCCTTCGAGCCAGTAGACGTCGTCGCCGTCGACCCATGGCTCGCCGAGCACGATGACGTCGCCGACGACATCCTCGATCCGGACCATGGACGGCCACGCCCCGTACGGAGCGACGCCGGGATCGGGCATCCGGTCAGGTGCCGTGGCGCCAGGATGCGACGTAGTCGGCCTGTTCGGGCGTCAGCGGCTCGAGCGTGATGCCCAGCGCGGCGAGCTTGAGTCGCGCCACCTCCGCGTCGATCGCCTCGGGGACGACGTAGACCCGAGCCTCCAGCTCGGCATGGTGCCCGGCGACGTACTCCGCCGACAGCGCCTGGTTGGCGAAGCTCATGTCCATGACAGCGGCCGGGTGGCCCTCGGCGGCCCCGAGGTTGACCAGGCGCCCTTCGGCGATGAGGTTGAGCTTCTTGCCGCCGAGGTCGAACTCCTGGACGTTCTCGCGCACGTCGCGGACGTGGCCCTCGGCCAGCGCCCGCAGCGCGGCAAGATCGAGCTCGGCGTCGAAGTGGCCCGAGTTGGCCATGATCGCGCCGTCCGACATGGCCTCGAAGTGCTCGCGCCGGAAGACGTTGATGTTGCCGGTCGCGGTGATGAACAGCTCGCCCCAGGCGGCGGCCTGGCCGGCGGTCATCACGCTGAAACCGTCCATCAGGGCCTCGAGCGCGCGGACCGGATCGACCTCGACGACCGCGACGTGCGCGCCGTGGCCGGACATCCGCGAGGTGATCCCCTTGCCGACCCAGCCATAGCCGGCGACCACGACCTTGCGCCCGGCGATGAGGATGTTCGTGGCGCGCAGGATCCCGTCCAGCGTGCTCTGTCCCGTGCCGTAGCGGTTGTCGAAGAGATGCTTGGTCTGGGCCTCGTTGACCGCGATGACCGGGAAGCCGAGGGCGCCGTCGGCGGCCATCGCGCGCAGCCTGATGACGCCGGTCGTCGTCTCCTCGGTCCCGGCGAGGACCTCGGCTACCTGGTCGGGCCGGGTGCTGTGGATCAGCGACACGAGATCGCAGCCGTCGTCCATCGTCAGCTGCGGGTGCGCGTCGGCGACGGCCTCGAGGTGGGCGTAGTACGTGTCGCGGTCCTCGCCGCGCCGCGCATACACCGCGATGCCGTACTCGGCCACGAGCGCGGCGGCCACGTCGTCCTTGGTCGACAACGGGTTGCTCGCGGCGAGGATGACCTCCGCGCCGCCGGCCTTGAGCGTGCGCATCAGGTTGGCGGTCTCGGTCGTGACATGGAGGCACGCGCCGATGCGCAAGCCGTCGAGCGGCCGGTCGCGCTCGAATCGCTCGCGGATCAGGCGCAGGACGGGCATCTCGCGCTCCGCCCATTCGATGCGCCGGACACCCTCGGCGGCGAGGCCGAGGTCGGTCACATCGTGGGCCGGGGACGTGCGGGCGGTCGTCATTGGGGGTCGATCTCCTTGCGGTGGAAGAGGCGTCGAAGGGGGCTGGCAAGATCCGGCCACGGCGACCCGAGCCGGTGCACGAGCCGTTCCTCGAAGCGCAGGTGCTCCATGTACCCGAGCCGGCGGTAGGCGTTCAGGGCCGGCGGGTTGTCCGACCGGACGTTGAGCACGACCTGATCGCAGACCCGGAGCAGCTCGGCGGTCACGGCGCCGGTCACGGCGGTCGCGAACCCACGACCACGGTAATCGATATGGGTGAGGACGTTGCCGACGACCGCCAGCCGCGCTCCGGGGCTGACGACGTGGGTGCCGGCGGCCGCCACCAGCTGGCCGTTGACTCGCAGGCCGTAGTACACGCCGTCGGCGATCGCGCTGGCCGGCAGCCATGAGGCGAAGCCGAGCTGGTACAGCCGGTTCAGCTCCCCGATCTCGACGGGCAGCAGCCGCTCCACGGTGGCCGGGTACGGCCGGAAGCTCGCCCGGTCGACCCACATCCGGACCATCGACGGACCCGGGTCCACCCGGTAGGCGGTCTCGATGGCCGGCAGGACCGCCACCGGCGCCGCGACGTAGGCGACCCGCGGCCGGATCAGGTCGCGCAGGACGACAGAGATGCCGTCCTCGCGACCCATCGCGAAGAGTGGCTGGGGCGTCGGGCCGTTGTATTCGAGGACGAGCGCGATCGGCGCGTCGCCGTCCCAGGCCACGCCCCAGCGGGTCCGGGCGAACTCGCGCTCCTCGAGGTCGCAGATCGCGTAGGCGGCGTACAGCCGGTCGCGCTCGAGGAACGAGCGGAGGATCCTCTTGTCCGTCGTCGCGCGGGCGACGATCGCGCCGCGCCGGCCGACCGCGACGGTCGCCATCAGCCCGCCCCCGCGGACGTGTCTGCGGTCTCGGGCGTGTCGGTCGCCGGCGGCCGGACGGCCTTGAACCCGGGCATCGCCGCCCACCGTGCGCGGGCGCCGTCCGACGCCTCGCGCAGACCCGTCTCGAACGGGGCGGTCACGATCCCCTCCTCGGTCACGAAGCCGGTGATGAGCTCGGCCGGGGTGACATCGAAGGCGGGATTGTGAACCTCGGTGCCGGCCGGCGCGGCGCGGACGCCGCGGAACTCGAGGACCTCGTCGGGGTTGCGCTCCTCGATCGGGATCGCCGAGCCGTCGAGTGTCGCGAGGTCGACCGAGCTGGTCGGGGCACACACGTAGAACGGGATGCCGTGGCGGGCGGCCAGGACGGCCAGCGGGTACGTCCCGACCTTGTTGGCCGTGTCGCCGTTGGCCGCGACGCGGTCGGCACCGACGAGCACGATGTCCACCTCACCGGTGGCCATGAGGTGCCCGGCGGCCACGTCGGGGAGCAGCGAGTGCGGGACGCCGGCCTGGGCCAGCTCCCAGGTCGTCAGCCGGGCACCCTGCAGGTACGGTCTGGTCTCGTCGACCAGGACGTGCACCTCGCGACCGGCATGGTGCGCGGCCTGGACGACGCCCAGCGCGGTCCCGTACTGGCCGCAGGCCAGCGGCCCTGTGTTGCAGTGGGTGAGGATGCGGACCGGGCGCCCGTCCGTGGCGGGGAGGATGCCAAGGCCGAAGCCGGCCAGGCGGCCGTGGTCGGTGGTGGCCTCGAACACGATGGCATCGGCCTCGGCACGCATCGCGTCGGCGATCGCGCCGCCGTCGTCGTTGAGCTCGCCCACCTCGGCGTACCGGGCGAGGACGCGGTCGACCGCCCAGCGCAGGTTGACCGCCGTGGGACGGGCGTTGATCAACGCGTTGGCGGAGCCGCGGATGATGGCCTTGCGCGCATATGGCAGGCCGTCCCGCTGCGCCTCGGCGCTGATCGCCAGGCCGATCGCCGCGACCTGCCCGATCGCCGGGGCGCCGCGCACGATCATCTCCCGGATGGCGTACGACACCTCCCCGGCCGAGCGGCAGGCGTACTCCACGAGTGCGTCGGGCAGGCGACGCTGGTCGATGAGGTAGAGCACGCCGTCGTCCTCGCGGAACGGGGTTCGGAACCCGGTCGGGCCGCTGGGTGTCTGGATCGTCGCGTCGCCCGCGGGTCCGAGTAGACCGGCCGCACCCTCCGGGTTGAGGATGACGCTGGCCGCCTCGGCCGACGCCTGCTGGAGTGCCTGCGCGGCGCCGGCCACGGTCGCCGCAGTCTGGATGATCTCCCCGGCGAACGCCCGGAAGAACCGCCGGCGCCCCATGTCGACCGGCGCGGACGCCGGCGCCCCGGCCGCCTCGGGCGGCTCCGGTGGGCTGTTCGGGGCGATGGGCGGATCGGCCAATCTGGGGTTCCCGTGCGGACCGGCGGTCAGTACTTGACGACGCTCGTGACGCGCCGGCCTTCGAGCCGGTCGCGTCCCTTGAGGAAGTCGAGCTCGACGAGGAACCCGAGACCGACGACCTCGCCCTTGAGGCGCTCGACCAGCTCGATCGTGCCCTGGACCGTGCCGCCGGTCGCCAGCAGGTCGTCGACGATGAGGACGCGCTGACCGGGGCCGATCGCGTCGCGATGGATCTCGAGCGTGTTCGAGCCATATTCGAGGGCGTACTCGACGGTGATGGTCTCGGCCGGCAGCTTCCCCAGCTTGCGCACCGGGACGAGGCCGGCGCCCAGCTGGTACGCCATCGGGGCACTGAAGATGAAGCCCCGCGATTCCATCCCGACCACGATGTCGATCCGTTCGCCCGTGTAGGGCTCGAGCATCAGGTCGATGGACTCCTTGTAGGCCGTCGCGTCCTTGAGCAGGGTGGTGATGTCGTAGAACAGGATCCCGGGCTTCGGGAAGTCGGGGACCTCACGGATCTTCGCGCGCAGCTCCTCCGCAGACACGATATCGAGGCCTCCAGTCGTCGGATCGCGGCGTCGCCGGGCTGCCGCATGAGAGTGCGAAGTCTACCGCAGGCGTCCCGTCCGTCCACGCCCGCGGGGACCTACGACGGCGGTGCCGCGGGCGACAGGGCGAGCGCGGCGGACGGTGCCGGTCGCGGTCGCAAGCGCCCGGTGAGCAGCAGCCCACCGAACCCGATGGCGATGGCGATGAGGAACCCCGCGGTCAGGCCGCTCGCCGGGTCTCCGCTGGCGCGGACGCTGGCCGCCACCATGGCCCCCGTCAGCCCCGTCCCGAGGGCGGTGCCGAGCGAGTCGGTCAGCGACAGCGAGCTCGTGGCCGCGCCCTGGGTCTCGGGCGACGACTCGCGCAGGACGATCAGCGCGAGCGGCGAATAGGCGAGCCCCATGCCGAGGCCGGCGACGCCGAACGATGCGATCCCGACCATCCAGGGGACCTCGGGGCGCAGGACGAGGAGCATCCCGGCGAGCCCGCCGATCGTGACCGCGAACCCGACCCGGATGAAATGCCGTGTCGGCCAGCGGCCGGCACCGCGAGCCTGGATCCAGGCGCCGGCGGTCCAGGCGATGGTCGCGGCCGTGAGCGCGATCCCCGCCTGCGTGGCGGACAGCCCGCGCCAGCCGACGAGCGTCAGCGACACGAACGCGTCCACGCCGAAGAACGCGCAGGTGAGGATCCCGCGGAGCAGGATCGCGGCCGGCAGGACGGGGCGGGCGCGGAGCGTCCCCTCCGGCGTCAGCCGGCGGAGCGCGACGAGCCCGATGACGATGCCGGCCAAGCCGAGCGCGACCGTGGGGATCGGCTGGCCGCTCGTCAGCCCGACCGTCAGCAACCCGGCGCCCAACGCGACGGTCAGCGCGAGCGGGAGACGGCTTCGGTTGGCCGCGGCCGCCCGATGCTCGTCGACGCCGGCCGGCACGGCGACCGCGTGGAGCGCTCCGAGGGTCAACGCCCCGGCGAGCGCGATGAGGGGGAGCAGGCCCAGGAAGACGAACCGCCAGCCGATCGACTCGCCGACGGCCCCCGCGATGGCAGGGCCGACGACGCCGGGCAGGATCCAGGCGGTCGACAGCGTCGCGAACATCCTCGGTCGGAGCGACTCGGGCAGGGTCCGCCCGATGGCCACATAGGCGATCGGCTGGATCGCGCCGGCGCCCAGGCCCTGCACGAAGCGGGCACCGACCAGGATCGGCATCGACGGCGCCAGCCCACCCGCCAGGAGCCCGATCGCGAACAGCCCGAGCCCGGTCGCGAACGGGATCGCCAGCCCGCCGCGGTCGATCGCGCCGCCGACGACCACGATCCCGATGAGCGACCCGAGGAAGAACGCGGAGAAGACCCAGCCGTACAGCTCGAGCCCGCCGAGCTCGCGGGCGACGATCGGCATCACCGTCGAGATGGCCAGCGCCTCGAAGCCGACGAGCGTGATGGTCAGGACGAGGCCGAGGGTCAGGGCGCGCCGATCCGCGCGCCAGAGGCTGTCCGCCGGGTCGCGCCTGGGCAGGTTCATGTTCCAAGGATGGCGTTCCTGGCGCGGGTCTGCCACCGCCGTCCGTCGCATGCCGTGAGCGACGTTCGTCGCGACCATTCGCGGGTCGGCCGCGACCCGGCGTCAGTCCGGGGTGATCGCCTCCACCCACTGCGCCCGCCAGGCCGGCGGATCGAAGGGCAGGCTCCAGTAGGTGATCTCGCGCAGGATCCGGACGCCGCGCAGGCGGTACATGCTCGCGACGTGCCACAGCGAGCCGTCCGGGTAGCGCGCGGTCCCTTCACTCCACCACGTGTCGCCGCTGCCGGCCACTCGCTCGTAGGTAAAGCTCGGGGTCACGACCCAGCGGTCCTCGCTGCCCGCGATCCGTCGCGGATCGACCTCCGGGAGGCCACCGGGATAGTTGTCGGCGATGGCGCGCTCGCTGGCATGGCCACGGATCCGCTCCCCGGACTGCGGGTAGTCCACGAACCAGTCCGGATCGCGTAGCGCGCCGAGCGCCTGCGCATCGTTGTCGACCGTCGCCTGGAGGTACGCGCGGATGACCTCCTCGTTGGTTCGGTCTGCCATCGTCTTCGCCTCGGGTGGCTCGATCAGCCGGTCATCGGATGGTACGCGCGGCGCGGCTGCCAAGCGACTTCGGTCCGGGCTGGTACCGTGGGAACGTGACGAGCCGGCATCGACGTTTCGCGCTCCTCGACGTGACCTTCGGCGGCGTGAGCCTGCCCGGTGCGACCGTCGACTGCTGGGACGACAGCGAGGGTCACAGCCAATGGAGCGCGCGGATCGTGACGCGCGTCGGTCCGGCGCTCGACGAAGGTGAGCTGACCGGGCGCACGGCCGATGGTCGATCGCTGTCCGGATACGCCTTCGTCGCGGACCGGCAGGTCGGGGCCGGCGGGCGGCGCGAGACGCTGGTCGAACTACACGGATCGGGCGACCTGCACGGGCTCACCGACCCGACCGCCTGACGCAGGTTCAGGGCCGCTCCTCCTCCTCCCAGGCTCACCGGCGGCGGCGCCACTCTGGGTCACGCCACGAACGCCGGACGGACGCCACGGGCCGTTCAGGTCCCCGACTTGACCAATTCGCGCGCGGCCGTGACGACGATCACCGGCAGGAGCACCGATCCGCGTAGCCGCGTCGGGACGTCCTGGCCGAGCCAGCGCGAGATCCCGGGTGGCAGGGTCGAGAGGATGATCTCGTCGACCGGATGGCCGCGCAGGGCGTCCTGCACCGCCTCGATCGGATCGCGCGACCCGATCTCGCCCGACGCCTCCGCGCCCATCGCCCGGAGGCGATCCATGAATGCCTCGAGACGGCGGCGAGCCTCGGCCCGCGCCTCGCCCTCGTCCCAGGTGAACCCGCGCTGGACCGGCGTCGCCGGCACGACCACGTGGAACTCGGTCTCCCGGTCCGCCGCCATCAGCTCCTCGATCACCGCCGCGAGCTCGGGTCCGGCCAGCGTCTGGTTGCCGACCACCAGATAGGAACGCATGGGACACCTCCTTGGCGTGTGCGGTCCTTGTTCATGACGGTACGCCCGGATGGCAAGCGCGGATGGCCACCGTCAGCCGGTGGCTGCCGACAGTCGCGCGACGGCCGCCTGGGTCAGCGTCCAACCCTTGCGCGGGTCCGCGGGCAGGCGCATCCTGACCTGGTTGCTGGCGAACGTCACGTCGCTCGGTCGGAGGCCCGGCAGCGGCTGGCCGGCGAGGAGCCGCATCGCCGTCGCGCGCGTCAGCCCGGCGCCGAAGCGGACGACCAGCCAGCCCTCCTCGCGCGAGATCGACGCCACGCCCGCCGCCTCGGCCGTCAGGCGCAGCTCGGCGACCTCGATCAGGCGGGCGACCGGGTCGGGCATCGGCCCGTACCGATCGAGCACCTCCTGGCGGAAGGCGGCCAGGTCGCCGGTCGAGCGCGCTCGTGCCAGCCGGCGGTAGAGCTCGAGCTTCTGGGCCTCGTCCGGAACGTAGTCGTCGGGGAGGTGCGCCTCGACCGGCAGGTCGACGACCGCCTGTGGCGCCTCGACGATCGGGGCGCGGCCCTCCATCGACGCCTTGCGCGACTCGACCGCCTCGGCCAGCAGGCGCGAGTAGAGGTCGAACCCGACCGCCGCCATGTGGCCCGACTGCTCGCCGCCGAGGATGTTGCCCGCGCCGCGGATCTCGAGGTCGGACAGCGCGATCTGGAAGCCGGCGCCGAGCTCCGACGCGTTGAAGATCGCCTGCAACCGCTTGCGAGCCTCGTCCGACAGCCGTTCGCGTCGCCGATAGAGGAGGTACGCGTACGCCCGCCGCGAGGAGCGCCCGACGCGCCCACGGAGCTGGTAGAGCTGGGCGAGGCCGAGCGTGTCGGCGCGATCGATCACGATCGTGTTGGCGTTGGGGATGTCGAGCCCCGACTCGATGATCGTGGTGCAGACCAGGACGTCGGCAGCGCCGTCGGCGAACGCGATCATGACCTTCTCGAGGGCGCCTTCCGCCATCTGGCCGTGGCCGACGACGAAGCGGACGCCGGGCAGCAGCCGGCGGAGCTGGTCGGCCTGCGCCTCGATGGTCTCGACGCGGTTGTGGACGTAGAACACCTGGCCGCCACGGTCCAGCTCGCGCAGGATGGCGTCGCGGACGAGCCCGGCGGACGCCTCGGCGACCCGCGTCTGGATCGGCAGCCGGTCCTCCGGCGGCGTCTCGATGACGCTGAGGTCGCGGATGCCGGCGAGGGCGAGGTTGAGCGTCCGCGGGATGGGCGTCGCCGAGAGGGTCAGGACGTCCACTTGACGACGGAGCTGCTTGAGCCGCTCCTTGGCCGCCACGCCGAAACGCTGCTCCTCGTCGACGACGACCAGCCCGAGGTCGCGGAAGCGGACGTCCTTGCTGAGCAGCCGATGGGTGCCGATGACGATGTCCACCCGACCGTCGGCGAGAGCGTCGACGGTCGCGGCCTGGGCGGCCGGGGTCACGAAGCGCGACAGCAGGCGGACCTCGAGCGGGAAGGCCGCGAAGCGCTGCGAGAACGTCGCCTCGTGCTGCGCCGCGAGGACGGTCGTCGGCACGAGCACCGCGACCTGCTTGCCGTCCTGCGTCGCCTTGAACGCGGCACGCAGCGCGACCTCGGTCTTGCCGTAGCCGACGTCCCCGACCACGAGCCGATCCATCGGCCGGACCAGCTCCATGTCGGCCTTGACCTCGGCCGACGCCCGCAGCTGGTCGATCGTCTCCTCGTACGGGAACGACGCCTCCATCTCGGCCTGCCACGGCGAATCCGGCGCGAACGAGTGGCCGCGGGCGTCGGCACGCGAGGCGTACAGCGCCAGGAGCTCCTCGGCGAGGTCGTCGACGGCCTTGCGGACCCGCTGCTTGGCACGCAGCCATTCGGTCCCGCCCAGACGCGACAGCGCCGGACGCTCGCCGCCGGCGTAGCGGCTGACCCGTCCGATCTGTTCGACCGGGACGAAGATCCGGTCGCCCCCGGCGAACGACAGCTCCAGGTAGTCGCGATCCTCGCCGGACCCGCCGCGCCGCAGCATCCCCTCGTAGCGGGCGACCCCGTGATCGATGTGGACGACAAGGTCGCCCGGCGTCAGCCGTTCGAGGATGTCGCGCGGGACGATGCGCCGCAGCGCCCGCGGGCGGCGGACCCGGACGGTCCCGAACAGCTCGCGATCGGTGACGAATGCGAGGCCGTCGGGGCCACCGATAAATCCGCCGTTGAGGCTCCGATCGACGAGCGCGATGGCGCCCGGCGGTGGCGCCTCCCCCACCCGACCGACGACCGCGACGGGGTGGCCGGCCTCACCGAGCAGGTCGGCCAGTCGTGGGGCCTGGTCCGAGGCGAGCACGACCCGCGCGCCGTCGACGCGCCACGCCTCGACCGCCTCGGCGAGGCGCGCGGCACGGCCCGCGGGCAGGACCGGCTCGCGCCAGCCGAACGGGTCGCCCGACGACAGCCCACCACGGGCCATCGCGACGTCCTCGGGCGGGACGGATTCCCAGGTGAGCTCCAGCGTCCGCGAACCGGCGAGCCGGCCCTTCCAGTCGCGCGGCGGGAGGTAGGTGGTCGGCCAGTCCCTGGGCAGCTCGCCGGCATCCACGAGCTCCGCGCGCCGTTCGTCGGCCTGGCGCCACAGGAACTCGGCGGACTCGGCGATGTCGCCCGGCTCGTCGAGCACGAGGAGCGTGCCCGGATCGATGTGGTCGAGACCGGTCGACGGGGCGAGGTGGGCGGCCCACACCTCCGCGGCGTCGCCGACGGCCAGGGCCCGGGTCGCGTCGGGCGGCGGCATTGCCGTCGGGCCGGCGTGGCTCGCGGCGAGCGGCTCCGCATCGAACCGGGCGAGATCGGCCGCCAGGCGCTCGGGGAGTCGCGCGGCTGCACGACCGAGGCGCTCGCGGATCGCGGCGGCACCGCCGGCCGGCAACAGGAACTCGGTCGCCGGCAGGAGGATGGCACGATCGATCGTGCCGACGGTACGCTGGTCGGTCGGATCGAACGAGCGCATGGAATCGATCTCGTCGCCGAAGAACTCGATCCGGATCGGGAGCGGCATCGATGGTGGGAAGACGTCGACGATCCCGCCGCGTCGCGCCGACTCACCGCGCCCGGCGACCTCGGTGACGGGCACATACCCGAGCTCGAAGAGCTCGCGCAGCAGGGCGTCCTGGTGGATCCGCGCCCCGAGACGCAGCTCGCGGGGCGCGGCCGGCAGGTCGGCCGCATCGATCGTGTGCTGGAGGAGCGCCTGGACGCTCGCGACCAGCACGCTGGCCCGACCGCTCCGCCATGCCGCGAGGGCCGCCACCCGGGCGGCAGTCTCGTCGGCGATCAGCTCGCTTCGCTCGTAGGCGAGCGAGGTCCGCGGCTCGAGCACGGCCACCGCGTCGGGATCGCCGAGCCACGCCCCCAGCTCCTCGGCAACGCGGTCGCCGATCTCCGCGTCGCGGGCGATCCAGACGAGACGCTCCCCTTCGGCGGCGAGGGCCAGGGTAGCGGCGAGGTAGCTCTTGGCCCCGTGCGGGACGGCCACGAGACCGACATGCCGGCCGGCGCGCCTCGGGTCGTCCGCGGCACGTCCCAGTCGCTCGCGGAGGGTCGCGAAGGTGCCGGTCGCGGCGAGGAGCGGCGGGAGCGCGGACAGATCCGGGATCCGCTGCCCGCCGCCCTTGCGAGCGGGTGCCGCGGCCGTTCGCGCGGGCTTCGCCGGCGGCCGGGCGGTCGCCGCGACCCGGCGGGCATCCTCGACCTCGGCGTCGACCGCTGCGACGTCGAAGTCGATCGCATCGTCCGCGGCCGGCGGGGTATGGCGCGCCGCGAAGTCGGTCGCGACCCGCTCGGCGATGCGGCGGTCCCTGCCGCGCCGGCCGCGCATCGGGGTGTCCGGCATGGTCAGGCTTCCGGCCTGGGCGGGCGGATCCGGCGCCAGCCGGTCCGCGTCCGGCGGATCCCGTCGGCGTCGGGCGGGCCGTCGACCTCGCCGGGGCCGGCCAGCCTCGTCGTGTCGGCGGGTCGAAGCTCGAACATGTTGAAGCGGTTGGCGGCCTTGTTCGTCCCTTCGCGCGCCCATGCCTCGACGGCGTCCGCCGCGGCATCGAGCAACTCGTCGAGGCGCTGGTGCTCGTCGGGGGCGAAGCGCGTCAGCACGTGATCCACGGCGTTGCGGTCGGGCTCGCCGATCCCGACCCGCAGCCGGCTGAACTTCTCGGTCCCCAGCTCGTCGATGATCGAACGGAGCCCGTTGTGGCCGCCAGGGCCACCGCCCTCGCGGAACCGCAGCTTGCCGAAGGGCAGGGCGAAGTCATCGGCGACGACGAGCAGGTCGGCCAGCGGGGCGTGCTCGCGGGCGAGGACCTTGCGGACCGCCAGCCCGGAGTCGTTCATGTAGGTCAGGGGCTTCACCAGGGTGAGGTCCAGGCCGCGGAAACGGCCGGTGGCGACGTTGGACGCGTCCCGCTGCCGGCCCTTGCCCGTCCAGCTGGCACGTTCAGCGATCCGGTCCATGACCAGCCAGCCGACGTTATGGCGCGTGCCGGCGTACTGCGAGCCGGGGTTCCCGAGACCGACGATGACCTTCAACCATCCCTCCGCGGACAGCACGACAGGGCCCGATCCCAGTCTGGGAGGGCCCGCGGCGATGGTATCAGTCGCCTGCGGCGGAAGTCCGAGCCGCCTGGTGCGACTGTCCGAGGAGGCGCAGTTCGAGGGCGCGCATCGCGGTCTCCTCGGCGGGATCGGCGTGGTCCCAGCCGCAGACGTGGAGGGCACCGTGGGTGGCAAGGAGCCGGAGCTCATCGGCCGCTGACCACGCGACGTCGCCGGTCTGACCGCCGCCCCCGGTCTCCGCCTGTTCGATCGCGCGCTGGACGGAGACGACGAGGTCGCCGAGGTGCGGCCGCCGGCCGGGCGGCACCGCGAAGTCGGCGCCCGCGCCCGGGGCGGCGGGCGCCGGATGCGCGACACCCTGGTGCGGCGGGAACGACGACGGCGGCAGCAGCGGGAACGACAGGACGTCGGTCGCCCCGGTCTTGCCGAGGTGGATCGCGTTGAGCTCGGCAAGCTCGCGATCGTCGGACAGGATCAGCCCGATCGATGCCGGCGACGGGGCACGGGCAGCGTCGAGGGCCGCGGCGATCGCCCGGGCGAGGGCGGCGGACGAGATTGGCACGACCACGCCGTCGCGGATCGTGACGTCGATCCGCCACGGACCGAGGTACAGCGCCCGGGTCACGACGCCGGGCCACTCCCTCCGCTGCCGGTCACGCTCCCGCCACCGCCGCCGGCCGCCGCCCGCCGCGATTCGAGCTCGACGACGGTGTTCTGCGGATAGGCCACGCGTGTGTGGTACATGCCGAGCAGCTGGCCGACGTACGCCTCGCGGATCCGCTCGAGGTCGCGCAGCGTGAGGTCGCATTCGTCGAACTGGCCGTCGGTGGTGCGTTCCTCGATGATCCGCGTGACCATCGCCCGGATGGCCGGCTCGTCGCGCGCCGACAGCGAGCGGACCGATGCCTCGACGCCATCGGCGAGCATGATCAGTGCCGCTTCGCGCGACTGCGGCTTCGGCCCGGCGTGGCGGAATTTGCGCTCGTCGACGACGACACCCGGCCCGGCCAGCTCCTTCGCCCGAGCGTAGAAATAGCTCATGATCGCGGTCCCATGGTGCTGCGGGATGTAGGCGATGAGCGCCTTCGGCAGGCGCGACTTGTAGGCGAGATCGATGCCGTCGGCGACGTGCTGCTTGAGGATCCCGGCGCTCACCTCGGGGTCGAGCTGGTCGTGGATGTTGTCCCCACCGGCCTGGTTCTCGATGAACGCCAGCGGGTTCGCCAGCTTGCCGACATCGTGGTAATACGCTGCCACGCGGGTCACCAGCGGGTCGGCGCCGATCGCTTCGGCGGCGCGCTCGGCCAGGTTGCCGACCATCAGCGAGTGGTGGTAGGTCCCGGGCGTCTCGACGAGAAGCCGCCGCAGCAGGGGCTGTGACGGGTTCGCCAGCTCGAGCAGCTGGAAGACGGTCAGGATGCCGAACACCGAGCCGAGCACGGCGAATGTCCCGACCGTGGCGATGCCCGATCCGGCGGCCGACGCCGCCGAGGCGAACCACAGCTCGAGGATGCCCCGCAGGTCGCGGGCACCGAGCAGCGAGAAGACCGATACGACCAGGGCATTGACGGCAAAGACCGCCAGCGACGCCTGGACGAAGACCTGCAGCCGGTCACCGCGGCGGACCGTGACCACGCCGGCCAGCCCGCCCAGGAAGATGTAGGCGGTGAATTCGAGCGACCCGCCGTTCACGGCGCCGCCGATCAGCGCCACGATGGCGATCACGATCGTCGCGATCGACGCGTCGAGCAGGATCGCGAGGAGCATCGCGATGGCCGCCGTCGGCAGGAAGAACGGGAGCGTCAGCCGGCCGGCCGTGATCTTGAGCGCGAGGGTCGCCCCGACGAGGAGCAACCCGATGAGGATCAGGACATTGTCGCGGTGCCACAGGCCGGGCCGGAAGCGCCAGATCCAGGCCAGCAGCATCCCGACCACCAGGACCGCGAGCAGGAACCAGCCATCGAAGCTCGAGAAATCGGGCAGCGTCTGGCGCAGGCCCAGCGCGTCGATCTTCTCGATGTCGGTGGCCGTGAATGGCGACCCGTTGCGCACGATGACCTCGCCCGGTCGGATCGTGACCAGAACGGGGGGCACCTCCGCGGCCGCGGCCGCCCGTGCGGTCGTGGTGAGCGGCAGGCTGAGCGAGGAGTTGGGGACCACCAGCGGCGCGATGAGCTCGGCCGCGAGTATCCGTTCTGCCTCGTCGAGTCCGCCGGCCATCCGGCCGGCCAGGCGCGTCTTCGTCTCGTCGACCTCGGTGTCGCGCAGCTCGGTCCGCTCGGTCGCGTCGAGGACGCGCGCCGCCTCGGTGCGGACCACCGCCCAGCGGGCGGCGTCGAGACCGATGAGCGTCTTCTGCGCCGGCTCGGTCAGATCCGGGACCGCGGTCTCGAGCAGCGACTTCTTGCCCGCCTCGGAGACATCGACTGCGAACGTCGTGTCGATGCCGACGACGCGCGTCTCGAGGGCCAGTTGCTGGGCCGCGGCGATCGCGATCGCGTTCTCGGTCGTGAAGCTGTACTGGAACGGCACGGCGGCACTGGCGGCGGTTCGCGCCTGGTCGGTCTGGACCTTGCTCTCGAACTCGATCGCCCTGGGCGCCACGATGTCGCGCGTCGCCAGCTTCCCTTCCGCCGCATCGAGCGGCTGGTCCGGCAGGATGTCGGCGCCCAGGATCGCGGCCAGCGCAAGGATCAGGATCCCCGCCGCGATGGCCGCGCGTGGCACGTCCCGGCGCGTGAACCGCGTCGGCGTGTCGATCCGCTGGGTCAGCATCGGTCGGTCATCCCCGGGTCGTGCTCAGTGGGATCCGACGTCGTGGGCGGCCAGATCGGCGCCGGTGAGCGCCTGGACGACGAGCTCGCTGACGTGCTTCCCGTCTGCGCGACCGCGTGTCCTCGACGCGAGCCAGCCCATGACCGCCCCCATATCGCGCGCGGACGACGCCCCGGTCGCCGCGATCCCCTCGCGCACGAGCGCACCGATCTCGTCCTCGGTCAGCGCCGCGGGGAGGTATCCGCCGATGATCGCGATCTCGGCCTCCTCCTTGGCCACCAGGTCGTCGCGGCCGCCGGCACGGAAGGCCTCGACCGACTCGCGGCGGGTCTTGACCTCACGGCTGAGGACGGCCAGGTACTCGTCGTCGGTCAGGGGACGGCCTTGGCGTTTCTCGACGTTGTAGGCCGCACTCACGACCATCCGCAGGACGTCACGACGCAGCGACTCGCCCGCACGCATGGCGGCGGCGATGTCGGTCTGGACGCGATCTTGGAGGGACACCGGTTGGCACCTCGGGCGGGGCGGCACACCGCGGTCGCGGTGGGCCGTCGGTGGGCCCGTGGGGGTCTCAGGCGCTGTGGTCGGGCTGGGCCCGCTCAGCCGACCTGCGTTCGGGCGTTCTTCTTGCGCTTCGCTTCCTTGCGCTTGCGCTTCACAGAGGGTTTCTCGTAGTGCTCGCGTCGACGAGCCTCGGCGAGGATGCCGCTCTGCTGGATCTTCTTGTTGAAGCGACGCAGGGCGCTTTCGAACGTCTCGTTCTCACCCACTCGGACTTCTGCCAATCCCGGTTCACCTCCCCAGGCCAGGGGTCTCGTGTGGCGTCGGGCACGCGGCCAGCCGGCCCTGACGCGACCCGGACGGCGGTCCCGTCCGAGGCTGGCGGAGCATAGCCGAGGGTCCCGAACCGGTCAAACGTTCGGCACGCCGACGTCGAGGCCCCCCAAGTATCGGGTGGAGGCCGCTCCATGCCTACCCTGTCAACGCCTGGATCGCGAGGAGGATCCCGACGACCGCGCTGAGCGCGCCGAAGATCCCCCACCAGACGTGCGTCTGATACTGGGTGACCGTTCGCCCGCGAACCCAATTCCAGCCCGTGAGGCTGAACGGATCGGCCGTCCTCAGATACCGGTTAAGGAGGTGGACCGCACCGATGAGGAACAGAGCCGCGAGCCCCGCGAACAACAGGACGTGCGGGATCGATCGAAAGACTTCCGCGAAGCGTTCGCGTCCGGCGGCGATGATCCCGAGGCAGACGGCGAACGTCATGAACCTCGCCAGCGGGTGGTGCGACCATCGGCGGAGGGTCAGGTACGGATCAATAGGTGCGGGCCCGGCCACACCGATCACCTGATCCGATGTCGGCACGCCCGGTCCATGGCCGACCGCGGTGAACCGCGGCTGCCAGAGCGTCGCATCGATCCCGTAGATCGTTGCCGTCGACTGGATGAACTTGTCGAATCCGTCGATATCGATCGGCAACGTCCACTCCGCAGCAAAGTCCTCGCGCGGGACGATACCGGTTCCCTTCTCGTGGTAAGAGGGCGGCGGCGGGGCCGCCCACCCGAGGGCGACTAGCCCGAGCCAGGCATCCTGGTCGGGGCGGTCCTTCGGATCGAGCCGTGACGGGGCCACCGCCTGACCGAGCAAGACGTTCCGGTCAGCCGGATGCAGCGCGAACCGAAGCCTGAACGCCCCAGGGCCATCAAAGACGACCGCGCCGAGACCGTCAGGGTCGTCGAGGAAGGACCGCAAGGCGCGTCCGAACCGACCACCGCTCTCCGTCGTGCCGTCGATGCGAGGTAGGTGGTGCGCCACGGCACGACCGGACGCAGCATGACGATGGATCGTCGTCTGCCGGGCTGTGCGCCAGCGACGGTCCGCGAACCAGGCCCGCACGAACAGGCCGACGCCCGCACCGGCCACGAGCAGCAGCATGACGCCCTGGATCGGATCTCAAGCCAACGACATGAGCCCGGCCGGGATGGTGATGGCGGCAAGGAGCATGCCTGCAGCGCCCATCCAAAGAAGGCAGCCAGGCTTGGTGGCCCCGGTATCAGGAGGGTGGTCATCGGGGGGATGCATATATGGCACCACCGGTGCGAGGCAAACGGGAAACGGGTGGGCAGAGTCCGTGGGTTCGACGTCTGTCTGTCCCGGACGTTACAGCACGGTCAACCCGGAATCGTCGCGACCCTGCGGGAAGCGCATCGTACGATGGCGTGCACCACGCTGGAGGCCCCGACCATGCCCTCAACGCTCCTCGATCTGCTCGCCGAGGCAGTCGTGGCGAATGGGGACAAGACCGCCCTGAGTCTTCGCCATGACGACGGCTCGACGACGACATGGAGCTACCGCGAGCTCGATCGCCGATCGCGGATCGCGGCGTGGCGGCTGCGTGCGCTGGGACTCGAGCCGGGCGATCGGCTGCTGACCTGGTCGCCCTCGACGCCGGAGCTGCCGGCCGCCTATTTCGGTGCAATGCGGGCGCGGCTCATCCTCGTCCCGCTCGACCTGCGCATGTCGGCCGACGCGGTCGAGGGCATCGTCCGCGTCTCGGGCGCCCGCCATCTCATCCTGGGGACGGGTCGGGACGCCCCGGATCCCCGCGAAGCCGGCCTGGACCATTTCCCGACGACCGTGATCGATGCGATCGCGGCCGAACCGGACGACTCGTTCCCGCCGGGCTGGGAGACCCAGCTCGCTGGCTGGGAGGCACCCGCCACGACGGACGTCTTCGAGCTGGTCTTCACCTCGGGCACGACCGGCAGCCCGAAAGGCGTGATGCTGGCCCACGACAACGAGCTGGCGTCGATCGAGACGTTCCACCGGCTCATCCCGCCGATGGAGCACCGGATCGTGTCGCTCCTGCCGCTCTCGCACCTGCTCGAGCAGTCGGTCGGGTTGTACTACGCGCTCTCGGTCGGCGCCGACATCCTGTACGTACGGAGCCGCAATCCACGCGTGATCTTCGACGCGCTGCGCGATCACCGGGTGACCTCGATGGTCGTCGTCCCGCAGGTCCTCGACCTGTTCTGGAGCGCCCTCGAGCGCGAGGTCGCCAAGCGCGGCCGCCAGACCGCGTTCGGGCGGTTGCGCTCGATCGCCGGGCGACTCCCGATCGGCTGGCGGCCTCGCCTGTTCGGGAGCGTCCACAAGCAGCTGGGCGGCAGCCTGCGGCTGTTCCTGTCCGCCGGGGCATTCCTCCCGCCGGCCCTCCAACAGGGCTGGGAGGACCTGGGCGTGACGGTCCTCCAGGGCTACGGCGCGACGGAGACCGGCACCGGCACCTGCACGACCCTCGAAGACCACGGGCTCGGCACAGTCGGGCGTCCGCCGGAAGGCGTCGAGATGCGGATCGCCGACGACGGGGAGGTCCAGTTCCGCGGGCCGACCATCTTCCGTGGCTACTGGGAGAACCCGACAGCCACGGCGGCGGCCTTCACGGAGGACGGCTGGTACAGGTCGGGTGACATCGGACACCTCGACGCGTCGGGACGGCTCATCCTGTCGGGTCGGACCAGGGACCGCATCGTGCTGCCCAACGGGTTCAAGGTCTATCCGGAGGACATCGAGAACGCCCTGCGCATCGCCGGCATCCGCGACTCGGTCGTGCTCGAGACGGCGCCGGGCCGGATCGAGGCGGTCGTCCTCGGTTCGGCCGCGGGCGCGCCGGGCGTCGGCGCGGTCGGCAACAGCGAACCGACCGCCGTCCGCGAACGGCTCGATGCCGCCGTCAAGGCCGCCAACGCTACCCTGGGGCCCAACCAGCGGATCGCGGGGTGGCGGCTGTGGCCGGAAGAGGACTTCCCGCGCACCCACACCTACAAGATCAAGCGCCAGCAGATCCGGGACTGGATCGACGCCGACACGCAGCCCGGCGTCGCTTGACGCCCTCCGCTCAGTTCGGGACGGGGTACCCGATCCCCAGCGTCTCAAGGGCGGCCTGGATCCCGGCCGCCGACGGGTCCTGCGACGCCCCAGGCAGCCAGTCGTAGAGGACGACCGTCGAGCCGACCCCGCGGATGACCGTGACCGTCCCCTGCGGCCGCTGGACGCGACCCGGACCGGTCGCCAGGTACGCCTGCTGCTCGGCCGCCGCGGCCGCAGCGTGGGCCGCGTCGGGGAACTCGTAGATCACGATGAAGCCCTTGGTCGGGTCCTTGGGCAACTGGACCTGGAACACGCCGCGCGGAGCGGCGCTGAGCGGCGGCGCCTCGGCCGGCCGGACCGCGGCCTGGCTGTCGGCGAGGACGAGGTTCCTGTCGCCGAGGACCTGGGCGAGCTCGCCGCGGGTCAGCCCCACCGCCGGCGTCACCGTCATCGCCGGCCCGACCGATGCGTTCGGCTCGACCAGCGATGGGACCGCGGAGGCCGCGCAGCCGCCGACGACGAGGACCAGCACCATCGAAGCCACGGCGGCACGGACGCCCTCGCGGTGCGGACGAGACGTCATCCCGGCGGCCAGTCGAACGCCCGACCCCCCATCAGGTGGACGTGGAGGTGGTCGACCGTCTGGCCACCCCAGCGGCCGACGTTGGAGACGAGCCGGTACCCGGAGTCGGCGATCCCGTCGGCCCGCGCGAGGTCTGCGGCCACGGCGAACAGCCGCCCGAGCATCGGACCGTCGGCCTCGGTCAGCTCTGCGGCGGATGCGATATGGCGGCGCGACATGAGCAGGATGTGGGTCGGGGCCCGGGGCGCGATGTCGCGGATGGCCAGGACGAGGTCGTCGTCGTGGAGACGATCGGCGGGGATCTCGTCGGCCACGATGCGGCAGAACAGGCAGTCGGCTGACATCGAAGCCTCCGCGGGCCCCGGCGTCACCAGAGCACCGGCTTCGAGCTCATCAGGAACCCGATCGTGCCGACGAGCCCGGCCATCAGGTACGACACGTAGCGCTGGCGCCTGGCGCGCTCGAGCCAGGTCTTGTCGTCGGCGGCCGCCCTGACGCCGACGAGCCGGCGCAGGTTCGGGCGCTGGATGAAGAACGCGATGGCGAGGTTGACGAAGTAGATCGCCAGCGCCAGCAACAGCCACGGTTGCCGGAGCATCGACGAGCCGAGCGACGCGACCAGGCCGAGGCCCGTCAGCGCGAGTCCGAGCCCGATCGCGATCGTGCCGTGGCTCTGCGCCCAGAGCAGGCTCTGCACGACCGGGCTGCCCGATTCGACGGCCGCCCGCCGGGTCCGCAGCGCGAACGGCAGCAGGATCGACGGCAGGACCAGGCTGACCGCGAGGATGATGTGCGCGGTCAGCAGGACCGGGAAGTAGGACGGCATCGCCGCCGATCGTAGCGCCGGGGCCCGGTTCACGCCCGGCGGACGGCCTCGAGCGCGACCCAGTCGCCCTCGTCGTGGCGGCCGGTGACCTCCAGCCCGGCGGCCTCGAAGGCCGCCCCCACGTCGCCCTCCCGGTCGACGAAGATCCCCGAGGCGAGAAGCGTGCCGCCGTGGCGCACCTCGTCGTGCAGGGCCGGCGCGAGTGCCACCAGCAGCCCCGCGATGAGGTTGGCCAGCACCACGTCGAACGCCGGCTCGCCGCTCGGCAGGCTGCCGAGTCGAGCCCGGAGCCGCCGAACCAGCCGGTTGCGACGGGCGTTCGCGGTCGTCGCCTCGATCGCGATCGGATCGGTGTCGAGTCCGAGCACCGCCGCGGCTCCGAGCTGCAGCGCCGCGATTGCCAGGATGCCGGAACCACAGCCAACGTCGAGGACGCGCGCGCCACCCAGCAGGCCCCGGTCGGCGAGCGACTCGGTGCCGGAGAGGCATAGGCGGGTCGTCGGGTGGAGCCCGGTCCCGAAGGCCATCCCGGGATCGAGCGCGAGGACGACATCGCCGGGAGCACGGCGGTGGCGTCGCCATGTCGGCCGGATGACGAGCCGCCGGCCCACGCGCATGACCGGGAAGTAGGCCTTCCAGGCATCGGCCCAGTCGGCTCCGTCGACGAGTCGCGTCCGGAGCTCGCCGATCGGGCGCAGGCCGAACGCCTGTAGGTGACCCAGGGCCTCGGCGACCTCGGCCGCGGCCCGGTCCGCGGCGGCACGGTCGCGAGCCGGGACGTACGCCCGGACGATAGCCGGACGGCTGGGGTCGAGCCTTGCGCCGAGGCCCTCGTCGGTCAGCTCGAACGCCGGCTCGACCGACGTCCCACCAGGAGCCGCCCGGACGAGGATCTCGCTGACCGCCTCGACCGCCTCGACGTCCGCCTCGACCGCGAGCTCCAGCCAGGCGCCCGCCCCCGCGCCGGACTCGGCGTCGCTCAACCTAGCCCGAGCTTCTCGAGCAGCCCGCCGCCGTGACCCACCGTCTCGCCGGACTCCTCCGCGTAGGCGGCCAGCAGCTCGCGCTGCTTCTTCGACAGCTTCGTCGGCACGACGACGTCAACCATGACGTGGAGGTCGCCGCGCTGGCCGGACCGCCTGAGGTGTGGGACACCCTTGCCGCGCAGCCGGATCTCGGTATCGGGCTGCGTCCCCGCCTTGATCTCGACCTCTTCGTCGCCCTCGACCGTGGGGACCGTGATCTTCGTGCCCAGCGCCGCCTGGGCGATCGAGACCTTGGCCTCGTAGAACAGCTCGGTGCCCTCACGGACCAGGCTCGGATGCGGCTGGACGTGGACCGCGACATACAGGCTGCCCGGAGGCCCGCCGCGCGGTCCCGCTTCGCCCTCGTTCGAGAGCCGGATCTGGTGGCCCTCGTCGATGCCGGCCGGGATCGTCACGCGCAGCGTCCGTTTCCGCTCCGTGCGGCCGTCACCGTGGCACCTGTCGCACGGCGTCTCGATGATCTTGCCCTCGCCGTGGCAGCGCGGGCAGGCGCTCACGTTGACCATCTGGCCGAGCATCGTCTGGCGCACGGAGCGGACCTCGCCGCGACCGTTGCACTGTGGGCAGGTGACGGGCTCGCTGCCCTCCTTGGCTCCGCTCCCGTGGCAGGTCTCGCAGGGCTGGAGGACGCTGAACTCGATCTGCTTCTCGGTGCCCTTGACCGCCTCCTCGAAGGTGATCCGCAGGTCATAGCGAAGATCGGCGCCGGGTTGGGGCCGGCCACGTCGCGCCGATGCCGCGCCCGCCCCACCGCCGAAGAACGCGTCGAAGATGTCCGAGAAACCACCGAAGCCTTCGAAGCCACCCGCGCCGGCGCCGCCTGGTCCGCCCTCGACGCCCGCCCGCCCGAACATGTCGTAGCGCTGGCGGCGTTCTGGGTCGGACAGGACCTGGTAGGCCTCGTTGATCTCCTTGAACCGCTCCTGTGCCGCCGGGTCCGTGTTGACGTCGGGATGCCACTGCTGGGCGAGCTTGCGGAAGGCGCGCTTGACCTCGGCGTCGCTCGCATTGCGCTCGATGCCGAGGATCACGTAGAAGTCGCGTTCGGTCGTGGCCATCCGGACGAGAAGGATACGGGAGGTCGTTGGTCCCGGCAGGGGTTCGCGTCGGAACGAACGTACCGGCTTGAACCCGATCGACGGCGTGAGAGGATGTGCGGTGAGCGGCTGACGCGACCGGCCAGCTGCTCGCGGCCGAGGCGCCGCCCGTGCAGGCCAGCGGATCCCACCCTCCGAGCACCCGAGGTCATGAAGGCGATGAGGACGACGGCACGTCGCCGGTCGAGCGGACGAGTCCACCTCGCGCGCCGATTCCTCGCCGTCGTCGCGATCGCTGCCGTGTCGATCGCGTGCGTGGCCGACACGTCGTCGTTGAAGGGCGCCGCCTCCGCGTCGACCGCGGATCGCGCCGCCACGGCCGAGGCGACACCGACGCCACCGTCCGGACCCACCTCGATCCGGGACGCGGCGCCGACTCCGGTCGAAGACGCCGGCCGGGGTTCGCCGGCGCCGACCCCATCGGCGCCACCGCCCGACGCGAAGGCGACGCTGCCGATCCTCTACTACCACCGGGTCCAGGCGATCCCGGCCACGAAATATCAGTCCTGGTCGGCCGACCGGCGGCGGCGGTTCACCACCAATGACGTCATCCCGACCGCCTTTGCCGCCCAGCTCGACTGGCTTCGCGATCATGGCTACACGACGATCCTGCCGAGCGATCTGGTCGCGTACTGGGACCATGGCACGCCGCTCCCGGCACTGCCGGTGATCATCAGCTTCGACGACGGGTCGGGGGACTGGGTCGACAACGTCCTGCCGATGCTCCGGGCCCGGGGCATGGTCGCCGAGTTCTACCTCACGCTCGACGCGATCGCGCACGGCAACCTGACCTGGGCGGAGGTGCGCCGCCTCGCGGCCGCCGGCAACGGCATCGGGGCGCACGACGTCCACCATGTCCAGCTGACGGCCCTCGGCCCGGGTCGGACGAGCGCATCGCCGGCGACGATGTGGGCGGAGGTCAGTGAGGCCCGTCGGATCATCGGGTTCAACGTCGGGGTCTTCCCGGACTCGATGGCGTATGTCGGCGGCGGTGTCGACGCCACCCTCCAGGCGGCCGTACAGGGCGCCGGATACACCTCCGCACGAGGGATCGTGCGCGGGATCGTCCAGGGCTCGAGCACCCGCTACCGGATGCGCGTCGTCCGGGTCGGGGTGCACGACGACGTCGCCGACCTGCTCCACGGCGTGCTCGTGGCCGGCCTCCCGACGTTCGCGGCGCGGATGAGCGGGGTGTCGGACAAGACGTCCGACTGAGGGCGATCGTCACGACCGCCGGCACGAACGTCGACATGTGGGACTACCCTCGACAGGTGGACGCACCCTCGGCTGTCGGTCGCCATCACGGTCGACCACGACGCGATCTCGGATTCGGTCAGGCGGGGCGACGCGCCGGTCAAGTTCAGCCACGCCGAGTTCGGGCCGCGTGTCGGGGCGAAGCGGATCCTCGAGCTGCTCGAGCGGCGCGGGATCCCGGCGACCTGGTTCGTGCCCGGTCACACGCTCACCACCTTCACCGACGACACCGACGCGATCCTGGCCGGCGGCCACGAGCTGGCCTGCCACGGCTGGTTCCACGAGGACTTCGCGGAGCTTCCCGCCGACGCGCAACGCGAGGTCCTGCGGCGATCGGTCGAGGCCGTCCGGGCGATCACCGGCGCGGCGCCGGCCGGCTTCCGGGCGCCGTACTGGTCGCTCGGCGCGACGACGCTCGACCTCGTCGAAGCGGTCGGCTTCCGATACGACAGCTCGCTGATGGCCAATGACTACGGCCTTTATCGGGTCCGTCACGGCGACCGCCATTCGGTCATCGACGGCTCGCACTGGGGCCGGCGCGGTGCACTCGTCGAAGTCCCCGTGTACTGGGCGATGGACGACTGGCCGCACTTCGAGCCCGGTCCCGGGCGCCCCGGGCTCGCGGCGCCGTCGGCCGTGCTGGAGATCTGGACCGAGGAGCTGCGCTACGCCCACGAGCACGCGCCGGGCGGACTCGCGATGATCACGGTCCACCCGGAGTGCATCGGGCGCGGGCATCGGATGGCGATGCTCGAGCGGTTCATCGATGCCGCGGCGGCACGCGACGGGGTCGTCTTCGAACGGCTCGATGCCGTCGTCAGTCGCTGGTCGGCGGCGAACCCCTGACGATCTGTCGGGCGCGTGCAAGCACATCCTCGAACATCGGCGCCGTCAGACGGCCCGTGAACGTGTTCTGCTGGCTCGGGTGGTAGGAACCGAGCAAGATATAAGGCCCGACGACGGCCTCGGTCGCGTGTCCGAACCGAGGCTTCGGCCGCGCCGGATGCCCGAGCGAGGCGAACGCTCGAATGGCCGCGTCCCAGCCGAAGGCACCCAGCGCGACGACGACACGCACGTCCGACAACAGCCCGATCTCGCGAGCCAGGAACGGCGCACAGGCGTCGCGCTCGTCGATCGTCGGCCGGTTGAGCGGCGGCGCGCAGCGGACCGCGGCCGCGATGTAGGTGTCGGTCAGGGTCAGGCCGTCATCGGCACGGTGCGAGACGGGGCGATCCCCAAGCCCCTGGGCGTGGAGGGCCGCCCACAGGAAGGCTCCGGACGCGTCGCCGGTGAACACCCGCCCGGTCCGGTTGCCGCCGTTGGCCGCGGGGGCCAGGCCGACGAGCAGGATCCGCGCCTCCGGGTCGCCGAATCCCGGGACCGGTCGCCCCCAGTATGTCTCATCGCGGAACCGTGCCACCTTCTCGCGGGCGACCCGCTCGCGCCACTCGACGAGCCTCGGACACCGTCGGCACGAGACGATCTCCTCGGTCAACGCGGCCAGTGCCGCCCGGTCGGGCACCGGCACTACTTGAGCAGCAGCAAGTCGATCCGCCGCGACGCGATCGCCAGCCCGACGATCCCCATGATCGCGAGATACGCGACGTGGACGAGCAGGATCGGCGAGATCGACCCGACCGTCAGCGAGCGGATGAGGTCGACGCCCTGGTACAGCGGCGTGATCCGGACGAACAGCTGGAGCGCCGGCGGGTACGCGTCGATCGGGTAGAACGTGCCGGAGAACAGGAACATCGGCAGGACCACGAGCTGGATGAGGTCGAAGTCCTGCCACGTCTTCATGAACGACGTTGCGGCCATGCCTACGGCACCAAAGGCGAACCCGACGAGCAGCGCGGCCGGCACGGCGAGGATCACCCAGGGCGACACGAACAGGCCGAGGATGAGCATCACGCCCATGAACCCGACGGCGTACAGCCCGCCCCGGATGAGCGCCCAGCCGAGCTCGCCGACGGCGATGTCGCCGGGTGACAGCGGCGTGGCCAGGATCGACGTGAACGTCTTGTTGTAGTTGAGCTTGAAGAAGAAGTTGAAGGTGCTCTCGGTGATCGCCCCGTTCATCGCGGCGCTGGCGAGCAGCGCCGGCGCGACGAACAGCTGGTAGCCGATCTCCTGGCCGCCCGGTCCCGGGATCGTCCCGATGAGCGCGCCGAGGCCGAACCCGATCCCGAGGAGGTAGAACAGCGGCTCGAAGAAGCCCGAGAACAGGATCATCCAGCCGTGCTTGTAGACGTACAGGTTGCGCTCGATCAGGCGCAGCGAGCGGCGACTCCCGAAGGCGAGCCCGGGCACGACCCGCAGGGCAGTCATCCGAGCACCAGCCGGGCCCCGATGGTGCGGATCGTCAGCCACGCCCCGACCGTGGCCAGGGTCGTCAGGTAGATGACGTGGAGGGCCGCGGCGACGGGCTCGTCCATGAGCGTCCCGAGCGACAGGCCGCGCGTCAGCGCCACGCCGTGGAACAGCGGCGTCAGCCAGGCGAACGCCTGCAGCGCCGCCGGCAGCGAGCTGATCGGGAAGAACGTCCCCGAGAACAGGAATAGCGGGGTGATCCCGAAGCGGAAGATCGTCGAGAACTTGGCCGGCGTCTTCTGCGTCGCGCTGAACGCGGCGATCGGCCCGGCGAAGGCCATCCCGGTCAGGACCGCGGCGGGGATGGCCAGGACGATGAGCGGCGATTCGGCGGCGCCGAAGGCGACGATGACGATGGTGAAGATCGTCGCGATCATCGTCAGTCGCGCCGCGATCCAGGCGAGATTGCCCAGCGCGATGTCGCGCGGCGAGATGGGCGTGGCGTACATCCCGTGGAAGATGCGACCCCAGACCAGGCCGGACATGATCGGGAAGGTGGCCTCGAACGACGCCGACTGCATCGCCGTCGCGGCCAGCAGCCCCGGAGCGAGGAACACGAGGTACGGCACGCCGCCGATCGCCGCCGAGTCCGACACGTACGACCCGAGCCCGATGCCCATCGCGGTCAGGAACAGGATCGGCGACAGGAACGACGAGAAGATCGACGCCCGGAACGTCCGCCGATACGACAGGAAGCGGTGTTCGAAGACGCGACCGATCGTCGAGCTGGGTCGCGCGAGCGTTGTCATCGAGCGGGACCTAGTCGATCAGTGAGCGCCCGGTCAGGCGCAGGAAGACGTCCTCGAGCGACGAGCGCCGCACGAGGACCGTCTCGGGCTTGAGGCCGCGCTGGTGGACGGCCACCGCTGCCGCCTCGCCATCGTCGGCATAGAGCAGGATCCGGTCGGGCAGGTGTTCGACCCGCTGGGCGACCCCGTCGAGCTTGCCGTCGAGCGTCTCGGCGATCCCGGGCGCGAAGCGGAGCTCGGTGACCTCGCGCGTCGAGTAGCGCTCGATGAGCTCGCGCGGGCTCCCCTCGGCGACGATCCGCGCCTTGTCCATGACGACCAGTCGGTCGCACAGCTGCTCCGCCTCGTCCATGTAGTGGGTCGTCAGCACCAGCGTCACGCCGCGTTGCTTGAGCCGATAGAGCCGGTCCCACAGCAGATGACGGGCCTGCGGGTCAAGGCCGGTCGTCGGCTCGTCGAGGAGGAGGACCGTGGGCTCGTTGATGAGCGAGCGGGCGATCGTCAACCGCCGCTTCATCCCGCCCGACAGCGGTTCGACCTGGTCGTCGGCGCGCTCGGTGAGCTGGGCGAACTCGAGCAGCTCGTCGGCCCGACGGGCCACCTCGGCCCGGCTGAGACCGAAGTAGCGACCGTAGATCGCGAGGTTCTCGCGGACGGTCAGCTCGGTGTCCAGGGTGTCCTGCTGGGGGACGACGCCGAGGTTGGCCCGGATCTGCGGGCCGTGGGTCGCGGGGTCGAGGCCCATCACCCGCAGGACGCCGTCGGTGATCGGCGAGACGCAGCCGATCATCCGCATCGTCGAGGTCTTGCCCGCGCCATTGGGGCCCAGGAACCCGAACGATTCGCCGCGGGCGACGTCGAAGTCGATGGCGTCGACGGCGACGAACGCGCCGAAGCGCTTGGTCAGTCCGCGGGCATGGATGAGCGAGGTCGGGGACGTGTCCTGCATGAACCCGGAATCCTACCCCACGCGATCCGGGACGGTCCCCACGTGGAGGGTCACGATGCCGCCGGACATCCCCTGCCAGCTGACGTCGCGGAGGCCGACCTCACGCATGATCTCGGCGATCCGGTCCGGCCCCGGATATCCCTTGACGCTCCGGACGAGGTAGCCGTAGGCGGCCCCCTGGCCGGCGACCCGACCGATGACCGGCACGATCCGGTCGAACCAGAACTGGAGGACCCGGGCCGGCCGGCTCTGTGGCCGCGTGATCTCGAGGCAGACGACGCGCCCTCCGGGGCGGACCGACCGCGCCATCTCGGCGAACCCCTTGCCGTAGTCCGGGAGGTTGCGCATCCCGAACGCGATCGTGGCCGCGTCGAAGGACCCGTCCTCGGTCGGGAGCGCGAGAGCATCGCCGACGACGAACTCGAGGCCGGGTCGGTCGGCGAAGCGTCGCGACGCGACGCGGATCATGCCCGGGGAGATGTCGACACCGAGGACGCTGCCGCCGGGCTGCGCGCGCCGGTGGAGATCGGCGGCGACCTTGCCCGTCCCGGTCGCCACGTCGAGCAGGCGGTCGCCCGGGCCGGCCTGCGTCAGCGCGACGGCCCGCTTCCGCCAGCGCGGCTCCTGGAAGGCTGAGATGACCAGGTTCATCGGGTCGTAGACGCGCGCGATCCGATCGAACATCGCGCGGACCTCGGTCGTCGACGCGGCGTTGCCTCGATCGGTGGCGCGGCCCGACGGCGCGTCGTCCTGGGGTGAGGTCATGTTGGGGTCTCCGGTCCGATGGGCGTGGCGGGATCGAGGACCGCCCGAAGCTCGACGCGGCGAGGCTTGCCGCTGGCCGTGCGCGGGATCGCGTCGAGGCGAACGATGGCGGCCGGCACCTTGTACCTGGCCAGCCGCTCGCGACACAGTCGATCGAGCGCCGCATCGCCCGGATCGGCGTGCCCCGGGCGCAGGACGATGACGGCGATCGGGACCTGACCGAACACCGGGTCCGGTCGCGCCACGACGGCCGCCTCGGCGATCGCAGGATGCGAGAGCAGGACCGCCTCGACCTCGGCGGGAGAGATGTTCTCGCCGCCACGCACGACCCGGTCCGTTCGGCGGTCGAGGACGGCCAGGCGACCCTCGGCGTCGAGCCGCCCGAGATCACCCGTTCGCAGCCAGCCGTCGTCCGTGAGGGCCGCGGCCGTCGCGGCCGGGCCGTCCAGGTAGCCGCTGAAGAGCGCCGGGCCGTGGACGAGGATCTCGCCGACGCCACCACCGTCACCGTCGCCGATGCGGATCGCGACGCCCGGCAAGGCGCGGCCTGCGCTCGCGGGGTATGTCGCCGCCTCGCCGGTCGGCGACGCCGTCACCCCGGAACCGGCCTCGGACAGGCCGTAGGTCGGGACGATCGGCCAGCCGGCCGCGATCGCGCGCCGGACGAGGTCGGCCCCGATGCCGCCACCGCCGAGGAGGACGGCCCGGAGCGTCGACGGTGGCGGCGCGTCGTCGACGGCGTCGAGCACGCGCGCCAGGGTCGTCGGCACGAGCGAGACGTGGCTCGGGCCCGGACTGGCGCACAACGCGGCCACGATCGCCGCCGGATCCGGCCGTGGCAGCACGACCAGCGGCACGCCGGACAGCGCGGCACGCCAGGCGACGCCGAGGCCGGCGACATGGGCGAGCCCGAGCGCGAGCAGCCAGCCGGTCGCCTCTGGCAGGACGGCCAGCCAGGCCTCTGCGCTGGCGACGAGCGCCGCGCCCGACAGCACGACCGCCTTCGGGCGGCCGGTCGTCCCGGAGGTGAGGACGATGACGGCAGGAGCGGCCGGGTCGACGGTCGGTTCGGGGAGTGGCTCGAGCGGTCGATCGCCGATCGGTTCGGAGTTTGCACCGGCCATCTCGTCGAGCACCCGCGTCGGCGCGGCGATGGCCGTCGCCAGCGTGGCGAGCCCCGCGTCGTGGATGACCAGGTCGGGCCCGACGATCTCGCCGGCCACGGCGAGCTCGGTCGCGCTCAGGCCGACCCCGAGCGGCACCGCCACGGCACCCACCCGCGCGATCCCATGAAGCGTGGCGATAGCGGCGGCTGACGCGGCGGCGAACATGGTCACCCGGGCACCGGGCCCGACCCCCGCGCGCAGCAGCTCCCGGGCGATCGCATCGGCGCGCGAGTCCAGGTCGCGCCACGACCAGGCCTGCGATCCATCCACGATCGCCGGTCCGGGCGCGAGATCGGCCGCGGCGCGGCGCGCCGAAGCGGCCAACGACGGGTACCGCGTCATCCGCTCGATCCGATGCGTTCGACGCGATGCCGCTCGAGCGCGCGTTCGTCGAGCACGATCCCGAGCCCGCCGCTCCCCGAGGTCGCGGGCACGTGCATCCGGCCCTCGGCGACGATGAGCGACTCGACCATCAGGTCGTGTTCGAGGAGCCCCGCGGTCGCCAGCCCGTGGTCCGGCTGGAATGTCCAGCGGGGGTCCACGACCTCCGGCAGGACGGCGGCCATCGCCAGGGCGGCGGCGATCCCGACCCCGGTCTCGAACAACGTGCTGACGACGACGGGCACGCCGCGGTCCGCGGCACGATCCGCGATCTCGGCCACGGCGGCGGGTCCGCCGACCCGTGCGGGCTTGATCACGAGCACGTCGACCGCATCGATCGCGAGGAGCGTCCGGACGGCCCCGACGGACGCGGCCCCCTCGTCGGCGGCGATCGGGACGCGGACGCGACGTCGCAACTCGGCGAGCTGGTCGAGCTCGTGGGCGGCCAGCGGCTGCTCGACGAACTCGATGTCGAACCGGGCGATCGCCCCGAGCCGCTCCTCCGCCGTCGCGAGGTCCCACGCGCCGTTGACGTCGATCCGCAGCCGGACCTCGGGACCGATCGCCTCCCGGATCGCGCGGATCCGCTCGACCAGGACCTCGGTCTCGCGTTCGGCACCGGCTTTGACCTTGAGCGTCCCGAAGCCGGACTCGATCGCCTGCTGGGCCGCCTCCGCCGTGGCGGCCGGGCCGAGCGACGGCAGCGTCGCGTTGACGCCGACGCCGTCGCCGTCGGGCGCGAGGTCGGCCGCGACAGGACGTTCGAGGTCGAGGAGCACGCTCCCGATCGCCGCGTTGAACGCCCGGCCCGGCACGCCGTGGAGCTCGAGGTCCGCCATCGACGGCAGCCCGCTCGTCGTCACCGCCTCGGCGGCCTCGCGGATGAGCGCCGTCAGGATCGTGTCGGCCACCTCGCCCGCGTCGGGCTCCACGACCGCCTCGCCAAGACCGACCCGCCCGTCGCCGTCGAACAGCCGGATGATCCACGCATCCCGCTCGAGCCACATCCCGGTCGCGGTCGGGAACGGCCGGCGGAACGGGATCCGGACGCGATCGGCGAGCAGCGCGCGGATGAGCGTCATCCGATCGCGGCGCCCAGCGCCAGCCCGATCGCGAAGAGGGCGCTCTGGGCAAGCGCGAGTCGTGCCGTCCCCTTGAGCACGGGATTGAGCTGACGCGGCTCCGTGAACGTCCGCACGGTCCGCAGCAGCGGTGCCGCGAGCGGGATCGCCAGGAGCGGCAGCAGCACGGTGATCCCCCAGCCGGCGATCGCGAGCGCGACCGGGACCAGGAACGCCGCCCCGAGCAGCAGCGCGTACTCGGCGACCGTGGCACGCCGTCCGAGGATGACCGCCAGCGTGCGCTTCCCGGCCGCGCTGTCGGTGGGGATGTCGCGCAGGTTGTTGACGACGAGGATCGCGGTCGTAAGCGCCCCGACCGGGATCGCGGCAGCAAAGAACAGCGGTTCGAGCCCGCCGGCCTGGAGGTACGCCGTGCCGACGACCGCGACGAGGCCGAAGAAGACGAAGACGAACAACTCGCCGAGGCCCCGGTAGCCATACGGCAACGGCCCGCCGGTGTACGCCAGGGCCGCGACGATCGCGAGGGCGCCGACGACGAGCAGGATCGGGCCGCCGATGAGCGTGAGCCACAGGCCCACGACGCCGGCCAGCGCGATCGTCAGGCCGATCGCGAGCTCGAGCTGCCGTTCGGTCACGAGACCGGCCGCGGCGACCCGGATCGGGCCGGTCCGGTCGGGCGTGTCGGCGCCCTTGCGGAAGTCGGACAGGTCGTTGGCGAGGTTGGCGGTGACCTGCAGGAGGAGCGCGACCGACAGGCACCCGATCGCGGCATCGAACCGGAATGGCGCCCCGACCGCGAGCGCCGCCCCGAGACCGACCGCGACGCCGCTCAGCGCGGCCGGCAGGGTCGCCGGCCGGATGGCGAGCAGCCAGATCCGGACCGTCGACGGCCGTTCGGGGGCGGCGCCGGCCGTCACGCTCGTCACGGGCGGCGCGGGAAGCGGGAGAAGTCGGGCGGCCGCTTCTCGAGGAAGGCGCGCGAGCCCTCGTGCGCCTCGTCGGTCGTGTAGTACAGCCCGGTCGCGTTGCCGGCGAACTCCTGGAGCCCGGCAAGTCCGTCGGTCGCGACGAGGAACGCGGACTTCAGGAAGCGGATCGCCGTCGGGCTCATGGCCAGGATCTCGTGCGCCCACCCGACCCCGGCCGCCTCGAGCTCGGCCAGCGGGACGACGCGGTTGACGAGGCCCATCTCGAGTGCCTCGGCCGCGCTGTAGCGGTGGCACAGGAACCAGATCTCCTTGGCCTTGCGGTCCCCCACCAGCCGGGCGAGCAGCCCGATCCCGAAGCCGGCGTCGAAGCTGCCGACCTGTGGCCCGACCTGACCGAAGATCGCATTGTCGCCGGCGATCGCGAGGTCGCACACGACCTGAAGGACCTGCCCGCCGCCGATGGCGTAGCCGTTGACGAGCGCGATGACGGGGATCGGCAACGAGCGGATCTGACGCTGCAGGTCGAGGACGTTGAGCCGCGCCAGCCCGTCGCCGCCGACGTACCCGCCGCGATCCTTGAAGCGCTGGTCGCCGCCGGAGCAGAATGCTCGGTCCCCCGCGCCGGTCAGCAGCGCACAGCCGATCGAGGCGTCGTCGCGGATGCGCGCGAACGCATCGATCATCTCCGCCACCGTCTCGGGGCGGAAGGCGTTATGGACCTCCGGTCGATCGATCGTCACGCGCGCGATCCCGGTCCCGGAGTGCTCGTAGCGGATGTCCTCGTAGTCGACGACCGATGTCCAGGTCACGGTGGCGCTCATGCGGCGGTGTCCTCCTCCAGGAATGCGAGGGCGAGCGATCGGAACAGGGTGGGCGTTTCGAGGTGCGGGGTATGGCCGGCGCCGGCGACGATCTCCAGGCGCGCGTCGCGGATCCCCGCCGCCACGGCATGGGCGCGGGCGCAACCGGACGAGTCGAGGGCGCCGGCGATGACGAGCGTCCGGGCGTCGATGGCGGCCAGTCGGTCGTGGAGTGGCTCCATGCTGCCCTGCCCGGCGCCGCGCAGGCTGGCCGCCAGGCCTGCCGGCCGGTTGCGGAGACGCTCGGAACGGAGCCGCGCGATGGCGGCCGGCGGCAGCGAGCGTTGGCCTGCGAGGACCGGCTCGCGCTCCCACTCGGCAACGAATGCCGCGATCCCGTCGCGCTCGAGACGATCGGCGCGGGCGGCATCGGCGGCGCGACGGGCGGCGCGTTCGCCTTCGGTGGAGAGGCCGGCCGACGGACTCTCGAGGACAAGCCGGCGTATGGCTCGCGGATGAGCAACGGCCAGCCGCAGCGCGACCCGTGCCCCGAGCGAGTAGCCGATGACGTGGGCGGGTTGGTCGCCCGTCCGGTCGAGGATGGCGGCCAGGTCGTCCGCGGTCCGCTCGATGCTGGCGCGAGCCGGGTCCGCAGGGGTGCTCGAGCGGCCGTGTCCCGGGAGGTCCACCGTGATCACGCGGAAGCGCCGGGCGAGCGCGGTCGCGTGGCGACCCCAGCTCGTCCCACGGCCCGTGAACCCGTGCAGGAGCAGCAGTGGCACCCCGGCGCCGCGGGTCCGGACCTCCCAGCGCAGGCCGTTCGCGACGATTCCGCTCACAGGCCCGCCAGGGCCTCTGCGACCGCCGCGGCCGCATCGCGGTGGAGCTCCACGTTCCGGATGCGATCGGTGCGAAGACCGAGGACCCGCACGCCCGGTCGCCCGATCGAATCGGCCAGTGCCTCGCGCATCGAGCCGGTGTCGACCAGTCGGTATTCCCCGCCGAGGGCGGTGACGATCGGGCCGACATCGATGCCGTGGGGCGTCCCGAACAGCTCTTCGTAGTGGTCGGGCAGTCCGACCTCCGGCGCCTCGGTCGTCGCCTGCGGCAGGAACGAGAAGATCCCGCCGCCGTCGTTGTCGACGAGGACGATCGTCGCCGACAGGCCGTGGAGCCGCGCTGCGACCAGCGCGTTGAGGTCGTGCAGGAACGACAGGTCGCCGACCACGAGCACGACCGGTCCGACATCCGCGGCCGCCGCGCCGAGAGCGGTCGACACGACGCCATCGATCCCGTTCGCGCCACGGTTCGACAACGGCCGGATCCGCCGGGCACTCGCGGGGAGCCAGTCGTCGAGGTCGCGGACCGGCATGCTGTTCCCGGCCCACAGGAGCGCGCCATCCGGCAACGACCCACCGAGGATCGCGAACGGGAGGCCCTCGAACGGCTCGCTGCGCGCCTCGACGCTCCCCAGCCAACCGAGGAGGGCCGCGTCGGCCGCTCGATCCGCGTCGATCCAGCCCGTCGCCCATGGGCCCGGCGCGATGGGGGCCGTCGCGGTCGTCCCGGCCGCCGCGTCGATGGCCTCCGCCAGCGCGCAGGCGGTGGCGGTCGGGTCCGCGTGGATGAACGTCGTCGGCAGGATCGCCGGGTCGCTCCAGCCACCGTCGCCGTCGACGACGATCTGGTGTGGCGCCACATCGCCGAGCAGCGTGAGCAGCGGCTTCGATGTCGGCGTCGCCCCGAACCGGATCACCAGCTCCGGGAGATGCGTGTCGCGCCACCGCCCGGCCCTGACGAGATGGTCGGCGTGGCTGACGACGAGCGACCGGTCATGTGTGCCGCAGCGAGCGAGCGACAGCGGATCGGCGACGATCGGATACCCGGTCGCCGCTGCCAGGCGCGCCAGGGCGGCCGGAAGATCGGGATCGTCCTGCGGGCCGGCGAGGATCATGCCGCGCTCGACCGAGGCGAGACGGGCCGCGACCGCCGCCACGTCCGCCGTCGCCAGTTCGGACCGTCCGTCCACAACATCGGTGAAGCGGTCGGACCTCGCACTACTCCCGCTCCCGGCGGCGTCACCGCGTCCGTCGAGCGGCCCCAGCGCTGCCGACGGCACGAGCGGCTCGCGGAATCCGAGGTTGAGATGCACCGGCCCGGCGGGACGGCCGCGAGCCATCGCCACCGCGCGACCGACCACGGAGCGAACATGCCGGCGCGTCTCGTCCGCCCCGTCGAGCAACGGCAGCTCGGAGAACCAGCGGACATGGCCACCGAAGATGCGCACCTGGTCGATCGTCTGCGGCGCACCACGGTCGCGCAGTTCGGGCGGACGATCGGCCGTCAGCAGGACCAGCGGGACCCGGGCGAGCGACGCCTCGACGACCGACGGCAGCAGGTTCGCCACTGCGGTCCCCGACGTCACCACCACGGCCACCGGGCGACGCGATGCCCGGGCCAGGCCGAGCGCGAAGAACCCCGCCGATCGCTCGTCGAGGAGGACTCGCACCGTCAGGCCCGGGTGTGCCCGCGTTGCGAGCGCGAGCGGCGTCGACCTCGACCCGGGGCAGACGACGACGTCGCTGACGCCCCCCTCGACGAGCGCCCCTACCATCTCGCGCAGGGCGAGGACGTCGGTCATCGATCGGCGTCCCGGAGGCCGCCGAGCGCGGCCAGCATCGTCCGCAACTTGAGCCGCGACTCCTCCCATTCCCGGGCTGGATCCGAGTCGGCGACGATGCCGCAGCCGGCGAACAGCGTGGCAATGGGCCCGTTCACGAGCCCGCAACGCAGAGCGACCATCATCTCACCGTCGCCGTCGGCGCCGAGCCAGCCGATCGGCCCGGCATACCAGCCGCGATCGAAGGCCTCGTGCTCCTCGATGAGCGCCAATGCCACGTCGCGCGGCGTCCCACCGACCGCGGGCGTCGGGTGCAGGCGACCGGCCAGCGCGAGGAGGCCCGCCCCTTCGCGCAGCGTGCCGGTCACCGTGGTCGCCAGATGCTGGAGATGGGGCAGCGGCAGGATGGCCGGCGTGTCGGCGACGTCGAGTGTCTCGACGATCGGTGTGAGGCTGGTCCGGAGCATGTCGACGACGACGGCGTGTTCCTCGCGCTCCTTCTCGCTCGCGAGGAGGGCCGCGGCCAGCCTGGCGTCCTCGTCCATGTCCCGGCCACGACCCGCAGAACCCGCGATCGCGACGGTCTCGAAGGCGCGCCCGGAGGTGCGGACGAGGCGCTCCGGGGTCGCGCCCAGGAAGGTCGTCCCATTCCTGCTGAACGCGAAGGTGGTGCTTTCGGGGGCGGTCCGGACCAGGTGCCGCAGCGCTTCCACGACCTCGAGGTCCGCCGCAGCACCGACCACGAGGCGCCTTGCCAGCACGACCTTGTCGATCCGGCCGCGGCCGACCGCTCCCGCGAAGAGGCCGACGGTCCGCTCCCACGCGGCCCGATCCGGCCGCTCCTCGACGATCCGGAGTCCGGCCTGCGCGGGCGAAACCGGCTGGCGTGCCGCGGCGCCGCGGGTCAGCGCCTCCCAGGCGAGCTCCACCTCGAGTGGATCCGGGTCCTCGAGGCGGTCCGCTGCGAGCGCCACGGTCAGCGCCGTCGCCGAGCCGTCAGTCGACACGCAGAACGTCGGCAACACGAGCGACGCCGGCCCGAACGGGGCCCACGGGTCCTCCGCTCCAGGGGTCACCCCCGTGAACCCCAGGCCACCGAGCAGCGTCGGCCCGGCCGCTCCGGCACCCGACACCACCGCATCCGCCAGGGCCGCCCGCCAGGCGTCGGCGGCAGCCGTGAAGCGATCGACCCCATCCGGCTCGACCGCCCATGCTCGGCCGACGCCGACGATCGATCGCCCGGCGGCCGGCTGGACCCAGAGCGCCGCCTCGAACCCGAACGCCCGCGCCGCAGCGAACAACGCGATCGGATCGACCCCGTCGACGGGCGACGTCGTCGCCACGAGCGTGCGCGCGTCATCGCGTGCCGACTCCAGGAGCGCGCGAAGGTCCGTCGCCACCGAAACGCCCGCGCCGTTCGGGGCGTGGCGATCAACGACCGTCACGGCTGGAACGCCGCCGGCTCGGCGATCCGAGCCTCGGGCACACCGACGCTCCGCAACAACAGCGCGCGCAGGGTCGGATAGACCGTCTCGAGCGGTTCGGGATCGTCGACCAGCAGCCAGCGCGCGACGACCTCGTTGAGGGAACCGAACCAGGCCACGCCGGTCAGGGCGGTATCGATCGGCGGGATCGTGCCGGCCTCGATCGCCTCATCGAGGTACCCGGCGATCATCCCGGCGAAGCGGTCGTGGAGGGCGTTCGTCTCGGCGTTGAAGACGCGCCCGGCGCCCATCGCGTCGACGAACAGCAGGCGCGCCATCGTCCGATGGCCGGCGAACGTGACCAGAACCGTGCGCAGGGCGGCGTCGGCGCGGGCGATCGGCTCGGTCTGTTCGGCGACCGCCCGTTCGACCTTGACCGCGAGCCGGTCCGCGGTCGTCCGCATCAGCTCGCGGAAGATCGCCTCCTTGGTCGGGAAGTGGAAGTAGACGCCGCCCTTGCTCGTGTCTGCGGCGGCGGCGATCTCGTCGACCGCGGTGTCACGGTAGCCGCGACGCGTGAATGTGTGGAACGCCGCATCGAGGATCTGCTCACGGCGGGCCCGACTCCGCTCCGCCTGGGTGGGCCCCCGACCCTCGTTCCGGCTCATCGTTCGCTCCGCCACCAAACCGACCGACCGGTCGGTATGTGCATCGTAGCGGGTTTGCGCCGGGAGACGCGTAACTGCGAATGCATGCGAGTCGGTCATTCTCGCGGCACGGATGTCATCCGGTTCGGGCTGGGGATGCGGGCGTTGCGACGCCGACGGCGTTCCGATCGCATCGCTCTCCATACGCTGTGGCAGGGCGAGGGGCTCGACCGGCTCCTCGACGCACGCCACGCGAGTCTGGTCGAGATCGTGATCGAGCTGCTGGGATCCAACGGCTGGGACGTGGCGACGGAGGCGTCATTCAACATCCGCGGCGAACGGGGCTCGATCGACGTCCTCGCGCTCCACCGGCCGACCGGCTCGCTGCTCGCCGTCGAGGTCGAATCGGTGGTCCCGGACATCCAGGCGATGCTCCACGACATCGACCTCACGGGTCGTCGTGCGTGAGAGATCGCTCGCGACCGAGGGTGGCTCGCGTCGTCGGTGACTCGCCTGCTGGTGCTTCCCGACGATCGTCCCGCTCGGCGCCGCATCCAGACGCATGCCGCAACAGTCTCCTCGATCTTGCCGGCACGTACCGTCGAGATGCGCCGGTGGTTACAACGACCCATGGGATCGGCCCGCGTGGCCCGGCGGCCTGGGCACCCGAGAAACGAAGCGGCTGGCGTGGCCCGGCGGCCTGGCGCCCGCGGGCATAGACGCGGACATAGAATCGAAGCGGCCCGCAGTTTCCCTGCGGGCCGTTCGCCTGCGTTCGCCGGGAGACGCTGGAGGCCTAGACCTCCTTGAACTCGCCTTCGACCGTCTCCTCCTCGGCCGCGGCACCGTCGCCGGCGCCTTCGCCGGGACCCTCGGTCCCATCCGACGTGCCGTTCGAGTCGCCGGGAGACGACGCGGCAGCCTGGTACGCCGCCGTCGAGACGCGCTGGAGGACCTCGGCGAGCGACGACATGCCGGCCTTGACGGCCTCCATGTCGGAGCCCTTGAGCGCCTCGCGGAGCGACTCGATCTTGTTCTCGACCTCGACCTTGTCCTCCGACGACACCTTGTCGCCGAGGTCCTTGATCGCACGCTCGGCCTGGAACGTGAGGGCCTCCGCCTGGTTGCGGGTCTCGACCTCCTCGCGCCGCTGGCGGTCCTCCTCGGCATGCTCCTGGGCGTCGCGGACCATCTGGTCCACGGCGCTCTTGTCGAGCATCGACGAGGCTGTGATCCGGACCTGCTGCTCCTTGCCGGTCGCCCGGTCCTTGGCCTTGACGTCGAGGATCCCGTTGGCGTCGATGTCGAAGGTGACCTCGATCTGCGGGATGCCACGCGGGGCCGGCGGGATCCCGTCGAGGATGAACCGCCCGAGCGTCTTGTTGTCCGCAGCGAAGTCGCGCTCGCCCTGGAGGACGTGGATCTCGACCTGCGACTGCGAGTCGCTCGCGGTCGAGAAGACCTGTGACTTCGAGGTCGGGATGGTCGTGTTCCGCTCGATGAGCTTGGTCATGACCCCGCCGAGGGTCTCGATACCGAGCGACAGCGGCGTCACGTCGAGGAGCAGGACGTCCTTCACGTCGCCGGCCAGGACGCCGGCCTGGATCGCGGCGCCGATGGCCACGACCTCGTCCGGGTTGACGCCCTTGTGCGGCTCCTTGCCACCGAACATCGCCTTGACCGCCTCGACGACGGCCGGCATGCGGGTCATGCCACCGACCAGGATGACCTCGTCGATCTCGGCCGGCTTGAGGCCGGCGTCCTTCATCGCGGCCAGCACTGGGCCCTTGGTCTTCCCGACCAGGTCGGCCACGAGGTCTTCGAGCTTCGCCCGGGTCAGCGACACCACGAGGTGCTTCGGCCCGGTCGCGTCGGCAGTGATGTACGGCAGGTTGATCTCGGTCGTCGCCGTCGAGCTCAGCTCGATCTTCGCCTTCTCGGCCGCCTCCTTGAGGCGCTGGAGGGCCTGCTGGTCCTTGGCCAGGTCGATGCCCTGGTCCTTCTTGAACTCGGCCAGCAGCCAGTCGATGACGCGCTGGTCGAAGTCGTCGCCGCCAAGGTGCGTGTCGCCGTTGGTCGCCTTGACCTCGAACACGCCCTCGCCGAGCTCGAGGATCGAGATGTCGAACGTGCCGCCGCCGAGGTCGTAGACGGCGATCTTCTCGTCGCCCTTCTTGTCGAGGCCGTAGGCCAGCGCCGACGCCGTCGGCTCGTTGATGATCCGCTTGACGTCCAGACCGGCGATGCGGCCGGCGTCCTTGGTCGCCTGGCGCTGCGTGTCGTCGAAGTAGGCCGGGACGGTGATGACCGCCTCGGTGATCTTCTCGCCGAGGTAGGCCTCCGCGTCGGTCTTGAGCTTCTGGAGGATCATCGCGCTGATCTCCGGCGGCGTGTACGACTTGCCGTCGGCGAGCTTGACCGACACGCCGTCGCTCTTCGAGTCCTTCTCGACGGTGTACGGCACGAGGCCCTTGCTGCGCTTGACCTCCGGATCGTCCCAGCGGCGACCCATGAAGCGCTTGATCGAATAGACGGTGTTGGCCGGGTTCGTGACGGCCTGGCGCTTGGCGAGCTGGCCGACCAGTCGCTCGCCGGTCTTGGTGAAGGCAACGACCGACGGGACGGTCCGACCGCCCTCGGCCGACGCGATGACGGTCGGCTCGCCGCCCTCCATGACGGCCACGACGGAGTTCGTCGTGCCGAGGTCGATGCCGATGATCTTGCCCATGTCGGTGGTTGCTCCTTGTCCGTGCGGGGGTGCGGGGTCAGTTCGCGGTAGTGTCGGTGTCGGTCGCCACGGCGACGAGGGCCGGGCGGATGACGCGCTCGCGCAGGCGGTAGCCGCGCCGGATCTCCTCGACGATCTCGCCCTCGGGTCGATCGGGGCTCGGGACGTTGGCGATCGCCTCGTGCTCGCGCGGGTCGAACGGCCGTCCGGGCGTCGCGTCGATGGCGGTCACGCCCTCGCTCTCGAGCAGGAGGCGCAGTTTTCGATCGATGGCGGAGATGCCCTCGAACCAGGGGTCCTCGGCGATCGACGCCGGGCGCGCCTCGATGGCGCGGTCGAAGTCGTCGGCCAGGACGAGCACTTTGCGGATGAGGTCCTCACCGGCGAGACCGAGGTCGCGCATCCGCTCTTCGCTCGTCCGTCGCTTGAAGTTCTGGAACTCGGCCCGCTCGCGCTGCAGCGCGCCCAGGTAGTCGTCGGCGGTGGCGCGGGCGGCGTCGCGTTCCGCGGTCAGCGACTCGATCTGGGCGACCAGGGCGGTCGGCGAGACGTCGATGTCGTCGGCACGCGCCTGCGCGCGGGTGCGACGTCGGTCAGGCATAGAGGTGGTCCACGAGCTCGTTCATGAGGCCCGAGACGAACCGGACGGTGCCGATCGCCTGCGAGTAGGACATCCGCGTCGGACCGAGGACGCCGACGACACCCATCGCCCGGCCCGGGCGGCCGTAGGGCGCGAGCACGAGCGAGACATCGCGCATGTCGAGCGGCTGGTTCTCGTGCCCGATGAAGACCTGGACCTGCCCGGCGCCGGCGACGCTGCCGACGAGCTGGCCGAGGTACACCCTGTTCTCCAGGGCGCTGAACACGCGGCGGAGCTTGTCGCTCTGGGCGAATTCAGGGGCTTCCATGACGTTGAGCAGGCCGTCGCTGAAGACCTCCTCGATGGCGGCCGCGTCGTACTCGCGGACGACCTTGACGACACGCTCGCCGACGCGGCGGGCGAGAGTCTCGACGCGGTCGTCGTCGCGCATCGTCGCGAGCCGGGCTTCGGCTCGCCGCGCGGTCATGTCGACGAGGCGCTCGTTGAGCAGCGCGGCAACGGCGTTGAGGGTCGGCTGGTCGATGCTGTCGTCACCGTCGAGGGTGACGAGCGCCTGCTTGATGGCGCCCTCGCGCAGGACGAGGATCAGGCTCGCCATCCGGTCGTTGATGGCCACCAGGTCGATCCGCCGGATGTGGGCGTCACGCGGCTTGGCCGGGGTGGCCAGGCCGGCCGCCCGGGTGACCGACGCAAGGGTGGTCGCGGCGAGTCGGAACCAGTGTTCGCTGGCGTACTCCACCTGGCCGAACTGGTGCCGGATCATGAGCTGCTCGACCGCGGGCAGCGGGACCGTTTCCGCTATCGACTCCACGTAGAAGCGATATCCGGCGTCGGTCGGGATGCGCCCGGCCGAGGTGTGGGGATGGGTCAGCAGGCCGTTCGCCTCGAGTTCGGCGAGGATGCTGCGCACGGTGGCGCTGGACACGGCCAGACCGTACCGCTCGACGAGCGCGTGGCTACCGACCGGTGTGGCAGTCGTGACGTATTCCTCGATGACGGCCCGAAGGATCGCCTGTGTGCGAATGTCCAGGGGGCCGAGTGGGCGGCGGTTCCGTCGCGCCAAGGCCTGTCTCCCAAGGTGTTAGCACTCTATGGTTGAGAGTGCTAACGGTGCTGGTCGGCATCGTAGCAGTCCGGTCCTGCGAGTGTCAACGGAGCCGGCCTCAGAAGTGGCGTAGCGTGTCTTGTGGGGTTTCGAATCGAGGGGGCGTACAACTTCAGGTGATTGCGACACCAAAGGAGTACGCCCGATGGCAACTGTACCCGCCCTGACCGAGCGCACCGAGGCGCAGCGCTGGCTGGAGGTCCGCGATGACGAGGGACTGTGGGGTGACCTGCGCCCGGAGCTGCGCGAGGCGGTCCGCGTGATCCTCGAGACGACCATGGAGGACGAGCTGGCGGCCGAGCTCGTGGCGGCCCGCTACGAACGCACGCCGTGGCGGACCGATACCCGCAACGGCGCCTACCACCGGACGCTCGTGACCGAGCTCGGGGCGATCATCGACCTGCGCGTCCCGCGCCGGCGACTCGTCCCCTATCGACCATCGTTCCTGGTCAGCGCCGCGCGCCGGACGACGACCGTCGACCGCGTCCTGCGCCAGGCGTTCCTGCGCGGGCTGTCGACGCGCGAGACGGCGGCGCTGGCCGAGACCCTGACCGGGGTGACCCTGTCGGCGACCGCCATCAGCCGGCTCACCCGGCAGCTCGACGAGCAGGTCGCCGCCTTCCATCGCCGACCGATCACGTTCGCCGCCCGCTACCTCCTCGTCGACGGGCTGTGGGTCTCGGTCCGAGCCAGCGCCCGGGCCAAGCGGCGGGTCGTGCTCGCGGCCTACGGCATCGACGAGACCGGCCGCCGGGAACTGCTCGACTATCGTCAGGCGGCGTCCGAGTCGAGCGCCGAGTGGACCCGCTTCCTCGGCTCGCTGGTGGCCCGCGGACTCGACCCCGAGACGGTCCGCCTGGTCACCGCCGACGGGGCCGATGGGATCGCCGCCGCGGTCGCCGAGGTCTTTCCGGCCGCCGACCTGCAGCGCTGCTGGACGCACCGCATCCGGAACCTCCTCGACGCCGTCCCGCTCGCCGAGCGACGCGCCTGCCTGGTCGGGCTGCGGGCCATCTATCGGGCCCGCACGCGACGAGCCGCGGTCGCCGCCTACTGGCGCTGGGCGACCCGCTGGCGAGCCCGCCATCCGATCCTGGTCCGTCGCCTCGAGGCCGACCTCGACGACCTGCTCGCGGTGTTCGCCCTGCCGGAGCCGATCCGGCGCAGCCTGCGCACGACGAACCTCATCGAACGCGCCTTCCGCGAGCTCCGCCGGCGACTCCGGCCGATCGGTGCGCTGGCCGACCGGCGCTCAGCCGACCGGATTCTGTATGGCCAGGTGATCAGGCTCAACGAGCTCCTGGTCCGACGCCCCCTCGCCACATTCACACAAGAGACTTGACGTCAGCGGCCTCAGACGAGCCGGCTGAACAGCTCGTTCGACAGCAGCCGGCCGCGGGTCGTCAGGACGATCCGATCATCGTCGGTGACGTCGAGGAGCTCGGTCGCAAGCGCCCAGCCGAAGGCGTCGTCGAGCGGCGGCTCGTGCGCCGCGGCGAGCGGCACGCCACGGTCGGTGCGCAGCCCGAGGATGACCGACTCGGCGGCCGCCGTGTGGGGGTCGATCGCCTCCGAACCGCCAGGTGGCAGGCTCGGCGCGCCACCCCCTTGCGGGACGAGCGAGCCGAGGTAGCCCTCGAGGCGAGCCGCGTTCCAACGCCGCGTCACGCCGTCGAACGCGTGGGCGCCAGGGCCGACCGCCTCGTACGGCCGGCGCTGCCAGTACACGAGGTTGTGCCGGCTCTCATGGCCGGGTCGCGCCCAGTTGCTGATCTCGTAGCCGTGCCAGCCCGCCTCGGCCAGGCGGTGGACGGCGTGGTGGTACTCGGCGGCAGCCCGGTCCTCGTCCTGGCGCGGTCGCGCGGCGTCACGCCAGCGTCGCGCCCCGGCGGTCGTCGGCAGGTGATCGCCGCCCGCACCGGTCAAGCCCTCGGCGTCGGGGTCGTCGAGCGTCAGGGCATACAGCGACAGGTGATCTGGCTCGAGCGCCAGGACCGCCTCGAGCGTGTCGATCCAGTCGGCCAGCGGGGCATCGGGCGCGTCGTAGAGGAGGTCCAGGCTGACCGACCCGATCCCGGCCGCGCGGGCCGTCGCGACCGCCTCGCCGACGTCGCTCGTGTGGTGACGCCGACCCAGGCCGCGCAGGGCGGCGTCGGACATCGCCTGGGCCCCCACCGACAGGCGGTTGATGCCGGCGGCGCGCAGGGCGGCCGGGTCGCCACGCTCGTCGGGCCCCGGGTTCGCCTCGAGGGTCACCTCGGCATCGTCGGCCATGCCGTACCGCTCGCGAACGAGCGCCAGCAACGACGCGATGGCGTCGGCGGGCACCAGGGATGGCGTCCCACCCCCGAGGTAGACCGTCTCCAGCGGCGGCCTCCCCGTCCCGAACGACCGGTCAAGCGCGTCCGCGCGCAGCTCGAGCTCCACTGCGACGGCCTCGAGGAACGCCCCGACCCGCGCTCGAGGCCCGCGTGCCGCCGCCCCCGCGAACACGACGAAATCGCAATACGGACAGATCGAGACGCAGAACGGGATGTGGACGTAGAGCGCGACGGGCGGTGCGGCGAGGGCCACCGTCAGCGATCCCGCGAGGCGGACTCCCGCGAGGCGGACTCCCGCGACCCGATCACGCGCCAACCCTCGGGCGGCCGCCGGCGCTTCTCGATCTCCTCGACCTCTCTGCCGCGCGGCTTGGTCTGGCCGGTGTGGCCCGTGCACAGGAACACCGCGAAGCGCGTGATGGCATGGCCGAGGAAGGCCGCCGCGATGCCGCCGGTCGCGACCGTCAGCCAGCCGCCGATGAGCCCCATGCCGAGGGTCAGCAGGAGCAGGTATCGATCGCGGCCCGGGGCGCCGAGACGCGTGGTGAGGGTGTAGATGAGCGCCTGGGTCAGGTTCGCCAGCGTCGGGTTGACCCCGGCCAGCAGGAGCAGGCCGAGGAGCACGCCGCGGAACGCTACCTCGTCGACGAACGCCGTGGCGGTCGAGTTGAGCAGGGCACCCGGGTACGACCAGGCGTCGGGGAACCGGATCCGGTGGTAGCGATAGGTCGCGAAGCTGACGGCAATGAGGATGCCGAGCAGGCCGTAGGCGATCCCGCCGAGCACCGCCTGCAGCCGGTCGCCCGACCCGAGATAGAGGTCTCGCTGCGGCGCGGGGTGGATCAGCAGGATCGCGATCGAGATCGCGAACCCGAGGCCGTACCAGGCCAGCCGGCGGCGGATCCGCGGCCGCTCGCCGTCGCGCGTCGCTTCGTAGTACTCGGCGGTCCCGAACTTCTCGGCGTCCAGCCGGAGCATGACGAGCATCGCCCCGAGACCGATCGTGATGAGCGATCGGGCGAGCAACATGAACTCATCCATGGCCGGGCTCCTAGCCCTCGTCGATCCGGAGCATTGCCAGGAATGCCTCCTGCGGGATCTCCACCGAGCCGACCCGCTTCATGCGCTGCTTGCCTTCCTTCTGCTTCTCGAGCAGCTTGCGCTTGCGGGTGATATCCCCACCGTAGCACTTGGCGAGCACGTTCTTGCGCATCGCCCGGACCGATTCGCGGGCGACGACGTTCGAGCCGATGGCCGCCTGGATCGGGATCTCGAACATCTGGCGTGGGATGAGCTGCTTGAGTCGCTCTGCCAGCGCACGACCCGTGGCCTGCGCCTTGTCGCGATGGACGATGAGCGACAGGGCGTCGACCGGCTCGCCGTTGACGAGGATGTCGACCTTGACCAGGTTGGCCGCTCGATAGCCGAGCTCCTCGTAGTCCATCGAGGCATAGCCCTGGCTGCGACTCTTCAGCTGGTCGAAGTAGTCGACGATGAGCTCGGCCAGCGGCATCTCGAAATGGAGGACGACGCGGGTCGGGTCGAGGTAGTCCATGGTCATGAACTCGCCGCGTCGATTGGTGGAGAGCTCCATGAGCGGGCCGATGTAGCCGCTCGGCGTGACGACGCTCAGCTTGACCCACGGCTCCTCGATGGCCTCGATGTCCGAGGGATTGGGGAGCACGGCCGGGTTGTCGACGACGACCAGGCCGCGGCCGTGGGTGAGCTGGACGTGGTATTCGACCGACGGCGCCGAGGCGATGAGATCGAGGCTGAACTCACGTTCCAGGCGTTCCTGGACGATCTCCATGTGGAGCAGGCCGAGGAACCCGCAGCGGAACCCGAACCCGAGCGCGACCGAGCTCTCCGGCGTGTAGGTGAAGCTCGCATCGTTGAGGTGCAGCTTCTCGAGCGCGTCGCGGAGGAGCGGGTAGTCCTCGCCACTGACCGGGTAGATCCCGGCGAACACCAGGCTCTTGGCCTCCTGGTAGCCGGGCAGCGGCTCGTCGGCCGGGCGGGCGACCGTCGTGACGGTGTCGCCGACCTGCGCCTCGCGGACGTTCTTGAGCCCGGTCGCCACATAGCCGACCTCGCCGGCGACCAACTGTGGCACGGGGACGAGCTGCGGCCGGAAGACGCCGAGCTCGAGCGGGTCGGCCTCGGCGCCACTCCCCATCAGGCGGATCGGCTCGTTGCTGCGGAGCGTGCCCTGCGCCAGCCGGACGTAGACGACGACGCCCTTGTAGGCGTCGTAGTGGCTGTCGAAGATGAGGCCCTTGAGCGGCTTGGCGGGATCGCCCTTGGGGGCCGGGATGCGGGCCACGATGGCCTCGAGGATCTCGGCGACGCCGGTCCCGTCCTTGGCCGAGGCCAGGATCACCTCCTCGCGCGGGATCGCCAGCACGTTCTCGAGCTCGTCCATGATCGTCTCTGGGTCGGCCGAGGGCAGGTCGATCTTGTTGAGGACCGGGATGAGCGTGAGGTTCTCGCGCAGCGCGAGATGCACGTTGGCCAACGTCTGCGCCTCGATGCCCTGCGTCGCGTCGACCACGAGGATCGCCCCCTCGCAGGCCTGCAGGCTGTGGCTGACCTCGTAGGCGAAGTCGACGTGCCCCGGCGTGTCGATGAGGTTGAGCCCGTAGGTCAGCCCGTCGCGCGCGACGTATTCGAGGCGGACGGCCCGGGCCTTGATCGTGATGCCCTTCTCGCGCTCGAGATCCATCGAGTCGAGGACCTGGCTCATCATCTGCCGGCCCTCGATCGTGTGCGTCATCTCGAGCAGCCGGTCGGCGAGGGTCGACTTGCCGTGGTCGATGTGGGCGATGATCGAAAAGTTGCGCAGGCGGTCCTGGGGGATGGTCACGGGGCGGCAGTGTAGCCGGTGCCGGGTCGGATGCGACTCAGGCGGTCGCGGCGGCGAGGACCGTGACGCCTGTCACGATGAGGACGACCCCGGCGACCTGCATGCGCCCGAGTCGCTCGCCGAACAGGAGGTAGGCGGCGACGGCCGCGATGGCAGCGAACTGGCTGCCCATGACCGCCGTGATCGCGATGCTCTCGCGCGAGCCCCATGCCGAGAGCATCGACCCGAGCACCTCGCCCACGCCGGCGAGCACAACGAGCGGCAGCGCCACCCGGGTGACCCGGAATCGACCCTGCAGGACGAGCGGGACGACCACGACGATCATCCCGACGACGCGAGCCGACAGGGCGACCCAGGCGACGGGCACCAGCGAGGCCGCTCGGCCGGCGGCGACCAGCCCGACGCCGAAGAAGAGCGCGGCACCGACAGCGAAGAGCGCAGCACGCCTCGCGTCGATCGGTCGCTCGCCGGTGGCGGTCCTGACCGTGGGGTCGATGGGCGGTGCGGCATCGATCGCGTCGGCCACGACGTCGAAATCGCCGGCCGGAACGTCGGCCCGACCCGGCTCCAGGGTGGACAGGACGACTCCGACCGCGATGGCGGCGAGCATGACCCCGGCGACCGCACCGATCTGGTCGCCGAGCGCGACCGCGATGACGGCGGCGACGGCACCCTCGGTCGCCACGATCGGTGCCACGATCGAGACCTTGCCGATGCGCAGCGCGGCATACGTCAGCTGGAGGCCGACGACGTAGCAGATCCCCGCGATCCCGAGCAGCAGCAGGGTGGTCGGGGCCACCGTCGCGGGCGCCGGACTGACGACCGAGATCGGGAGGGCGACGAGCAGCCCTACCAGCATCACCCAGCCAAGGACCACGCGCGACCCGAGGATCCGGCTGGAGCGCGAGGAGCAGAGGGTCGCAACGGCCCACAGCGCGGCGGCGCCGAGGCCGCCGATGATGGCGGTCACCCGGGCAGTGTGGCGGGTCGACCGCCGCCTCGCGGTTCCGGGTGTCGCGAGCGAGCTGTGGTACCATCCGCCTCCGCGCCCGGCGCTCGCTTCGCGCCGCGTGTCAGTCGACCACCACCACGAGTTGAGGTTCGCCCACTTGGCCAAGACGCCCCGCACCTGGACGGGCGCTCGTACGCCGTCCGGACTCAAGAGGGTCCGTCAGGCCCAGAGCCGCCACGAGGTCCTCCAGCCCCGACGCAGCGCCGCGAAGACGTATGTCGCGAAGGCACTGAACGCGGCCGCCAGCCCGACGACATCGACGATCGATCCCGAGGCCGCCCTGGCCGAGGCGCTCAGCGCCCTCGATCGCGCCGCCAAGGCCGGCGCGATCCACCCGAATGCCGCGGCGCGACGCAAGTCCCGCCTGACCCGCAAGGTCAATGCCGCGCTCGGTGGCGAGCACGTCCAGTCCGGCGGTCGCGTCGTCAAGACGACCGGCAAGGCCGCCGCTGCCAAGGCCGCCAAGGCGCGCATCGCGGCAGGCAAGGCCGGCAAGGCGAAGGGTGCCCAGACGGCCGCCGGCAAGGCCCGCGCCGCGCTGAGCAAGACCGCCCGAGCCGAGGCCGCCGCGGCCAAGGCCGCGGCCGAAGCCGCGGCGACGTCCGAGGCGCCCGAGGCCAAGCCGGCGAAGGCCAGCACGACCAGGGCGAGCGCCACAAAGGCAGCACCGAAGAAGCCCGCAACAACCACGAAGGCCGCTCCGAAGGCGACCGCCAAGGCTGCGCCGAAGGCCAGGAAGGCCGCCATCAAGGAGTAGGCCCGCGGCCTGGTCCGTGCCAACGACGACGCCACGCGATCCCCGGGGCGTTTCATCCTTCAGGTCGGGGGCCGCCCGAACCGCTCAGGGCCCCGGTCAGACCGGCGCAGGCCCCGTGCCATCCCCGGCCGCGGGCCCCCGGGCTGGCCCAGCGGCGGCCGGGACCTCCGGCTTGGGCCGGAACACGCCATAGAGCGCCGCCCCACCGAGCCCGCCGAGCGCCGTCAGGACCAGGATCGTGCCGGCGCTCCCGAATTGCTCGCTCCAGTAGAACCGCGTGAAGGAGCCGGCGTCGGACACGCCGGCGGCCTCGAATTCCGGTCCACGACCGTCGTCGAGGTAGCGCTGGTAGACGCATTCGGCGCCGACCCGGCACGAGATCGGACCGCCGAGCCCCGGGTCGCGGAACCCGTTGTCGGCGTAGAAGAACAGCGCCTTGATCGCCAGCAGCAGCACGGCCGCGGTCAGCCCCGTGACCACGCCGGCGAACAGGCCATTGGCCAGGATCCGGCTCCACGGTCCGGCGCGCCGGTCGGAGCGCTGGTTCGCGTAGTAGCCGATGAGCAGTCCCGACGGCAGGGCGAGCACCCAGATGACCCACTCGATCGGGATGAACAGCATGAAGCTGACCACGATCGTGACCGCCATCCCGGTCCCGACATAGGCGGCCGCGATGGCGCCTCGATCGACGGACCGGCTCACGAGGGCGTCGGGACCCTCGAGTCCGGGGCCTGGCCGGCCGGCGCACGGAGGCCCGTCAGCGCGCTCCGTCCGAGATACCGGGCGCTGTCGCCGAGCTCACCCTCGATCCGCAGCAGGCGGTTGTACTTCGCGACGCGCTCGGACCGCGACGGCGCGCCGGTCTTGATCTGGCCGGTGCCCATTGCCACGACCAGGTCGCTGATCGTGGTGTCCTCGGTCTCGCCCGAGCGGTGCGAGACGACCGCCGACCAGCCGGCCCGGCGTGCGAGTGCGATCGCCTCGATCGTCTCGGTGACCGTGCCGATCTGGTTGAGCTTGATCAGGACGGAGTTCGCGCTCCCCTCCTCGATCCCGCGGCCGATCCGATCCGTGTTGGTCACGAACAGGTCGTCGCCGACCAGCTGGATCGTGTCCCCGAGCCGCTCCGTCAGGCGTCGCCAGCCGGCCCAGTCGTCCTCGGCCAGGCCGTCCTCGAGCGAGACGATCGGGTACCGCGCGGCCCAGTCTGCCCACAGGTCGATGAGCTCGTCGGAATCGAGCGTCCGACCCTCGCGGGCCAGCACGTAGCGCGTCGGCCCGCCGTCGATCCCCGAACCAGGCTCGACGAGCTCGGTCGTCGCCGGATCGAGGGCGATCGCGACGTCTTCGCCGGGCCGATAGCCCGCTGCCTCGATGGCGCGCAGGATCACCTCGACCGCAGCTTCGTTCGACGGCAGCGATGGTGCAAAACCGCCCTCGTCGCCCTGGCCCGTGGCGTGCCCTTCGTCATGGAGGATCGTGCGCAGCGCCCAGAACACCTCGGACCCGGCGCGCAGCGCATCGGCGAAGGTCGCCACGCCGACCGGCATGACCATGAACTCCTGGAAGTCAGTGGAGTCCTGGGCGTGCTTGCCGCCGTTGAGGATGTTGAACATCGGGACGGGCAACGTCGTCGCCCCGACACCGCCCAGGTAGCGGTACAGCGGCAGGTCGTACGACGCCGCCGCGGCATGCGCGCAGGCGAGCGACACGCCGAGGATCGCATTGGCACCGAGGACGCTCTTGTTGGGCGTGCCGTCGAGGTCGCACAGGAGGGCATCGATGCCGGCCTGGTCGGCGGCGTCGAGCCCGTACAGGACCGGCGCGATCGTCTCGGTCACGTTGGCGACGGCGTTGAGCACACCCTTGCCGCCGAAGCGGCGCTTGTCACCATCGCGCAGCTCGACCGCCTCGTGGGCGCCCGTCGATGCGCCGGACGGCACGGCGGCGCGACCGACCGCACCGTCGGCCAGGATGACGTCGACTTCGACCGTCGGATTGCCGCGCGAGTCGAGGATCTCCCGTGCGTCGACCACTTCGACGAGCGTGTTCATGCCCGGGCCTTCGCCTTGACCGGAGTCGGGCTGTCGAGCAGCACGGCCACGCCGGGCAGCTCGCGGCCTTCGAGGAACTCGAGCGAGGCTCCGCCGCCGGTCGAGATGTGGGTCATCCGGTCGGCCAGTCCCTGCTGGGTCACGGCCGCCACGGAGTCCCCGCCCCCGACGACGACCGTCGCGCCGGCATCCGCACGCTCCGCCAGCATCCGCGCGACCGCCTTCGTGCCGTGCGCGAACGACGGGATCTCGAACACGCCGAGGGGCCCGTTCCAGAACACGGTCCGGACGTCGGAGAGGGCCTCGACGATCAGATCCTGGCTGGCCTTGCCGAGGTCCACGATGTGCCACGACGCGGGGATCTTCTCGGCCTGGAGGGTCTTGTACTCGGTGCCGCGGGTAACCTCCTTGGCCACGATGACGTCGACTGGCAGGACGACACGGACGCCGTTGTTGGCAGCGGTCGAGAGGATCCGACGCGCGTCGTCGGCGCGGTCCGGCTCGGCCAGGCTCTTGCCGACGGCCTTGCCCTGGGCGAGCAGGAAGGTGTTGGCCATCCCGCCGCCGAGGACGAGCATGTCGACCTTGGTCAGCAGGTTGTCGATGACGCGGATCTTGTCGGACACCTTTGCCCCGCCGAGGATGGCCGCGAACGGCCGTTCAGGGGCCTCGAGGAGCTTCGAGAGCATCTCGATCTCGCGCTCCATGAGCAGCCCGGCGTAGGCGGGCAGAAGCTTGGCGATGCCGACCGTCGAGGCGTGAGCCCGGTGCGCCGTGCCGAACGCGTCGTTGACGTAGATGTCGGCATACGATGCGAGCGCCGCCGCGAACGCGGGGTCGTTCTTCTCCTCCTCGGCGTGGAACCGGAGGTTCTCGAGGAGCAGGACCTCGCCCGGGCGGAGCCGCTTGACGGCGTCCTCCGTGCCGAGCCCCAGGGCGTCGCCGGTGACCGGCACGTTCCGGCGCAGGAGCTCGGTCAGGCGCTGGCCGACCGGTCGCAGGCGCAGGCCATCCTGGACCTTGCCGTCCGGGCGACCGAGATGACTGGCGAGGACGATCGAGGCACCGCCCGCGAGCAGGGCGTTGATCGTCGGGAACGCCGCCCGGATCCGCGAGTCGTCGGTGACCTTGCCGTCCGCGAGCGGGACGTTGAAGTCGACCCGAACGAAGACCCGTTTGCCCGCGACGTCGACGTCGCGGATCGTGAGCTTGTTCATCGTCAGGCTGCGACCGGCAGGCGCGCGGCGACGAAGGCCATGAGGTCGGCGACGCGGCAGCTGTAGCCCCACTCGTTGTCGTACCACGCGATGACCTTGACCATGGTCCCGCCGAGGACCATCGTCGAGGCGGCATCGATGATCGAGCTTCGGCTGTCGCCCTTGAAGTCCATCGACACGAGCGGCTCGTCGGACACGCCGAGGATGCCCTCGAGCGGACCGGCGGCGGCCGTCCGGAAGGCGTCGTTGACCTCCTCGACCGAGGTCGGGCGGCTGACGTCGGCGGTGAAGTCGACGACGCTGACCGTCGGGGTCGGAACGCGCAGGGAGAAGCCGTCGAACTTGCCCTTGAGGTCCGGGATGACGAGTGCGAGCGCCTTGGCCGCGCCGGTCGTCGTCGGGATGATGTTCTGGCCGGCGCTGCGGGCCCGGCGCGGATCCCGGTGCGCGACGTCGAGGATGTTCTGGTCGTTGGTGTAGCTGTGGATCGTGTTCATGAGGCCGCGCTCGATGGTCAGCAGGTCGTGGACGACCTTCGCGGCGGGCGCCAGGCAGTTCGTCGTGCAGCTGGCGTTGCTGATGATGTGATGCGACGTCGGCTCGTACTTGTCCTCGTTGACGCCGAGGACGATCGTGATGTCCTCGCCCTTGGCCGGGGCGCTGATGATGACTTTCTTCGCGCCGGCATCGAGGTGCGCGCGGGCCTTCGAGGCATCGGTGAAGAGCCCCGTGCTCTCGAGCACGATGTCGACGCCGAGATCGCCCCACGGCAGGTTGGCGGGATCCCGCTCGGCGAGGATCTTGATCTGGCGGCCGTCGATGATGATCGACGAGTCGCCGGCCCGAACGTCACCGGGGTACGTGCCGTAGGTCGAATCGCGCTTGAACAGGAGCGCGTTCATCTCGGCGTCGACGAGGTCGTTCACGGCGACGACCTCGATGTCCGGGGCGCGCTCGATGAGTGCCTTGAGCGACTGCCGACCGATCCGGCCGAAACCGTTGATGCCGACGCGTGTGGCCATGGTGCGGACCTCCTGGGCGAGATGCGCGTCGGCCGGTCGCCGGACGCGTAGTTGGACGGTCAGAACGGACGTGCAGATCGGAACGGGGCCGCGTCAAGGTCGCGGGTCCACCCGGATCGAGCGTCGCTGCAATCGTACCAAAGGGGACGCCCCGCGCCGCGGGCGAGGTTACCCACGGGATGTGGGTCATCCGGCCCGGATATGGCAGGGCCCCCGCCGTCGGCGGGGGCCCTGCATCGCGTCTGGACGAATGTGACGGTCAGCCCCCGATCCGGAACACCTTCCCACCACACAGCGGGCACGTGCCCTGGATGGCGGGCTTGCCGTTCTTCATCGTGATCTTCTGGGCGTTCTGGACTTCGACCTTCTTCTTGTCCTTGACGCAATAGGCCTCGGCCATCTGGGCTCTCCTCCTCATCCTCGTGTGCGTTGCGGGAACCCTTGTCCCGCATCCACTCAACGGTGCTTGGTCAAACGATGTGTCGCCACAACGACGGCCGCCAGCGGTCCGTCCCGGCCTCGCGCTTCTGTCGATCCATGTCGGCCAGGACGAGCAGGCTTTCCAGCCCGGTCTCGACACAGGCCGCCTCGGCCGCGTCCTTCTGGTCGCCGCTGACGAAGTCGCCGGTCGTGCGGTTCGCATAGACCGCACAGACGACGCCGGCCCGGCAGCGGCCGAGGGACGCGAGGACGAGGAGAGCCGACGCTTCCATCTCGAAGTTCATGACGCGCTGGCGCGCCATGTCCTCCGCGAGGTCAGGGTAGCGGATGGGCAACTGGGGGATCGGGCGCCCCTGCGCACCGAAGAACCCGGGAGCCGTCGCCGTTATCCCGACGTGGTACCGGTGTCCGAGCCGCTCCGCTGCCTCGATGAGCGCCGCGACCGCCTCGTAGTCGGCAACGGCCGGGTACCCATCGTGGACGAAGAAGCTCGTGGTCGATTCGAGGCGGACGGCCCCGGTGGTGATGGCCAGGTCTCCCAGGCTCATCTCCGGTTGGAGCGCCCCGCACGACCCGACCCGGATGAAGGTCGGCCGCTCGGTGATCGCCAGGATCTCGGCCACCACGATCTCGACGTTGTCGGTGCCGATGCCGGTCGACACGACCGACACCCGCAGTCCTCGAAATCGTCCGGTGACCGTCGCGAACTCCCGGTGTCGGTGCTCGAGCTCGATGGATTCGAGGCGCGTGCCGATCCGGTCGGTTCGGTCGGGGTCACCGGGGAGGAGGATGTACTCGGCCAGTTCGCCTGGACCGATTCCGATGTGGTACTGCCGTTCTCCGGCTGGGATCGCGATCCTGCGATCCGACGGGCTTTCGACGCGGTTGTCCGCGTTCGGCAAGACCTGTCCCTCGCTCAGGTGGCTGCTTCGCTGGCGCGAAACTCGGCCGAGGATAGCCCGGCGTTCTCACGAGCGTCAAGCCGAGTGGATCGTGCTTGGCTCACGCTCAGCGGGGTTCGCCTCCGCGGAGCGTCCGGCGTGACCGCCGAGCGTGGCCAGACGGCCGGCGATCCGGGCCGCGAGCCGGCGTTTCGACTGCTCCCGGCGGAGCAGCGTGACGGCGACCGACGCGACCGAGATCGCGGCCAGCGTTCCCAGTCCCGCGGCCCCGGCATCCACCGGCAGTCCGCCGCCACCGAGACCGGCGAGCCGGCCCGAACCGCCCCCGACGATCGGGTCGCCCGAGGATGTGGCGACCGAGGCTGGCGGTCGCGAAGCCACGGCTGACGCGTCGGGGACCGGGTCTCCCGCGAGGTAGATCCGACCCGCGTCGTCGACGATGACGACCGGACCGTCGGCGCCCGGTTCCACGCGCCCGATCGTGTTGAGAGCGTCGCCCGGCTCGATCAGCGCGAGACTGTCGAGCGCGGCCGCGCGCAGGACGACGCGGCCCGTCGCGGTGCCGTCGTCGAGCGTGAACCCGTCTGTGCGCAGGTCGACCACCAGGCCGCCGACACGGACCGTGCGGCCGACGAAGGACATCAGATCGCCGAGGTCCGCATCCTCGGCTTCGATCCCGGGGGTCGGGATCGGCGTCGCGCCCGCATCCGCCCCCACCGACGTGCCGGAGCCGCCCCGGCCTCCGTTGTCGTTCGCGCCCTGTGCCTGACCCGCGAGTGTCACGTCGTCGGCGAAGCGAGGGGTGATGGCGAACCGGCGATCGGCGGCGTTCGGGTACGGGCGTCGCACGATCCCGGTCACGGACGCGACCCGGCCTTCGAGGAGCGCCGTGCTGGCGATGCCCGCCCCGGGCTGGCCGACGACGACGACGTCGGCGGATCCGACGCGGATGTCGGCCCGCCAGCGGTCGCCGAGCTTGTGCACGCTCGTGACCCGCCCGTTGATCCTGGCGAGCCGCCATTCCTGCGCCTCGCCTGGCGATCCGTGCAGGACGACGGGCGCCGGCGCCGCTTCGCTCCCGGTGACCTCGAGCTGGTCCGCCCGGAATCGAGGCGCGCCATAGGCCACGCCGATCCGGCCCTGGGCGTGGATCCGCGTCCCGACCGAGGGTGCGGTCGAGCCCGTGGGCAACAGGAGCTCGATCGCGGCCGACGCGTCCTGGACCACGATCCGCCGCCCGGATGCGTCGAGCAGCGTCGCCGGTGCCGTGACGACGGCGTCGATGGCGACCGCCCGGTCGGTGATCCGCAGGGCCCGCACGATCGACACGGTCACGGGCGGCGTGGCCGTCCCGCCCGGCGCCCCCGGGGTGGAGGAAGCGCCGGCGCCGGCCGGCCCGGCGACGAGCGCGACATCGGCCGCGTCGCGGATCCAGATCCGATACCCGTCGGAGGTGCCTGACCGCGTCGCACGCTGGCCGACGAACCCGACGATCCGGTACGTGGCGCCGAGCTTGAACGTCGCCGTCGTGAGCCGGCTCGACACGTCGGCCATGACCTTGACCGCCGCGGCGCCGCGGCGGGTGAGGACGAGGGTGATGTCACCGGCCGCCGACTTCGTCGGCTTGGCGTCCAGGCGACCGGTCATGGTCACGAGGCGGCCTTCATCCGACTCCGCGAGGGCCGTCGGCCCGAGGGGGGATGGCGCCGGGAGTCCGCCCATGCCGAGGACCCGGACGTCGGCTTCGGTCGGTCGGATCTCGAGCTGGCCGTACGGCGCGGCGAGCTTGCCGGCGATCTCCAGCTTCGTCCCGCGTGCGGATGTTCCGAGGCCGGAGATGCCGCGGACGACCAGCCCGGCGTCCTGGTCGCCGATGGCGATGAGCGCCGGCGTCCCGAGACGTCCGGACTCCGCGACGACCACACCGGTCGTCCTCACCCGGGTGCCAAGCGGAAGACCCCGGACGGAGCGGAGCGGGAGGACGTCGGCCGACGACGGGGTGACGGTCGGCGCCGGTGTCGGGTTAGCCGCCGTCGAGGTCGGCGTCGTCGTCGGGGCCGGCGTCGGAGTCGGGGCAACGATCGGCGTCGGGGTGGCGGTCGGCGCGGCGGTCGGCATGGGCGACGGTGACGCCGGGTTGGGCGTCGGTGTCGGAGTCGGTGTGGGTGTCGTCAGGCTCAGCTCGCCGTCGATCGTGGCCTGGACCCGATAGCCGCCGGCCCCGGTCCCCGAGCTGTCGCGCTGCCCGAGCGGTCCCGTCACGGTCGCGAGGACCCCGGACGCGATCGTGCGGCCCGCGAGCGCGTCCGGGCCGATGACCGCTCGAAGCGGGCCCGATCCGTCGTCGACCGTGATCGCGAGTCCATCGGCCAGCTGGTCTGGCGAGCCGGCGACAGCGCCGGTCACGATGACGCGCCGACCCTCGAGCGACTCGCCTGCATCGCCGGTCGAGACACCCGTCGCCGCAGGCAGGCCGGCCGCGGGTCCGCCCTTGATGGACGCCTCCGAGATCCGCAGGGTTCGCTGCGAATAGCGGCTCGCGAGTGATCCCTCGACCGAGATCGTGGTGCCGGCCGGCCAGATGCCGGTCACGGCGCCATCGAGATACAGCGCGATCCCGCCGGAGCCATCCTGGACGAAGCCGCCGTGACCGGACTCGAGCGCACCGAGCGCGGTGGTCAGCACGCCTTCGATCGACGCGACCGCCCCGTCGGGCATCGCGCGCGCCTCCCCGATCGGGATCGGCGTCGGCGTCGGCGTCGGCGTCGGGGTCGGGGTCGGCGTCGGCGTCGACGTGGGCGTCGGTGTCGGGATGGGGCTCGGGGTCACCGTCGACGTGGGCGTCGGGATCGGGGTCGGCGTGGCGGACGCCGTCGGGGTCGGCGTGCGTGGACGGCGGCGGACTCGGCGTGGCGAACGGAGTCGGCGAGGGCGCGGCCGATGCCGTCGGACCCGGTGTCGACCCGGGACCCGGCACCGGCGGCGAGCCAAGACCCTGTGGCGACGGCAGTCCCTGCACGAACCAGTCGACGAGGTTGTCGTTCGTGTCGGAGCCGTTACCGGCCGAGCCGCCGGGCCTGCGCTCGAGGCTCGATCCGGCCGACGGCGCTGACGCCGCGGTCCTCTCGACGAACGCGTTCGTCGCGTCGCCCCAGCCGATCGCGTCGATCGCGGCACCACCGACCACCCGCAGCGCGACGGCACCGCCGGTCGCCGCGAAGCCGCCCGAGTACGTCGCGTCGGCGACCGACACATAGGTGCCGGAGGCGTTGGCGAGCAGGATCCGTCTCCCGGGTTCGAGGATCGTCGACGTCGTCCAGGTCGCCTTGCGCGTCACCGTCGAGCCCGACGCCGTGGCATAGACGACCTCGAGACCCTGCAGGTCGACCGCCGTCGGACCCTGGTTGGCGAGCTCGACGAACTCGTCCGAGGCAGAGGCACCGCCCGTCTGGATCTCCGACACGACGAACGTGGACGGCGGCCAAGCGGGGACGCCGGCCCGGGCGCGTCCCCCTCCCCCACCTTCGAACGTGGCGAGCAGCACGACGACGATGAGCGCGGTCCACCCCGCGCGCCGGGCACGATCCATCGGTGACCTCCCGGCGGGAACGGCTGCTGGCGACGGGGAGCCTCCTTGTAGCAGCCTCCGCTGCACTCGCGGTTATCCCGCGGTCACCGGGCTTGGACTACGATGCGCAGCACCATCCGACCCCAACCTCAGGAGAGACCGTGGCCCGCGCCAAGAGGACCCAACGCGCCGAGGCGCGACGCCGCAACCGAGCCGCCGCCTACGACGCCACGACCGAGGCCGACGAAGGCGCCGAACCGTCACCGACACCCAGCCGAGCCGCCACCCAGCCGGCGACCAAGGCAGCAGCCGCGCCGGCACGCATGGGGTTCGCCGCGGCGTTCAAGGGGGCGATCCGTCCATTGAACGTCCGGGCGGATCTCGCCGCGCTGCCGTGGATCGCCACCCACACCCACGCGCTGTGGGTGCCATTGGCCATCACGCTGGCAAGCACGATCGCCGTCATCGCCACCCAGGGCGGCGACATCTCGCTGTTCATGTTCGCGTACTTCATCCAGACGCCGGCCATCGGCGGCGTCTTCATCGCGGGCTTCCTGGCGCCGCGCGCCAGCTGGCTGCTCGGCGTGGTGGTCGGGTTGTTCTCGGCCGCCTGCTACTCGGTGCTCGTGCTGGCATATCCGACGACGATCTATGCGTCCCTCCCGCCGACCCAGTCCCAGGCGCAGGAGGTAGCCCTGTCCGCGTTCATCCTCTCGCCGGTCATCGGGGCGTTCTTCGCGGCCGGTGCGGCCTGGTACCGCCGGTTCCTCCGACTGTCGAGCCCGAACCGGGCGCGCCAGGCGCAGAAGTCGAACGCGAAGAAGACCGGCGACGGCCGCACCCGTGGCGGTACGACCGCGAAGGCAAGCGCCAAGCGCTGATCCGAGCGTTCGGGCGGCGCCACGAGGGGCTCCGTGTCGATGACGTAACGACCTGCCTCTGTCGGCGTCGGACTGCTGCGGCTATGCGGGGCTCGTGGCCGTCTTGCGTCGAAAGCGCAGGATGAGCAGCGATCCAACGCACGCCCGTCGCGCCGGACATCGGTCCGGTGTGAGTCCGGATGTGGGAGGGGCGGAGGCAGTGCGTCCAAGCCGACGGAACACCGCTGCGCGACCGAGACTATCGATGACGCCGCCATCGACGCGCTCCGTCCATCGGGCCGCGTGACATGGCGGAGATGACGGCGGCCCAGGTTCGACCCACCCGAAGCCTGCCGCTGACGCAGCTCATCCAGTTGTCCATCTACTGGCTTGGGCTCACGATGATCTTCACGGCGCTCGACACGGTCGTCCTGCCCGAGCGGCTCAGGGACCTCGTGCCGGCCGGCAGTGCCAATCTCGCGGTGGCTGCACTCAGCGGCCTTGGCGCGATCGTCGCGATCCTCGTCCAGCCGACGATGGGCTCCATCAGCGACTACACCATCAGTCGATGGGGGCGGCGCAAGCCCTACATCATCATCGGCTCGACGCTCGACCTCGTCTTCCTGGTCGGCATCGCGAGCTCGAATGCCCTCGTCGCCATCGCTGCCTTCTACGTCCTGCTCCAGTTCAGCTCGAATACGGCGCAGGGTCCGTTCCAGGGATACGTTCCGGACCTGGTGCCAGCCGCGCAGGTCGGGTTGGCGAGCGCGCTCGTCGGCATCATGTCGGTGCTCGGGCCACTGCTCGGTGTCGTGATCGTGTCGATCCCGCTCCTCCTTGCCTCGGCCGGGACGCAGCCCGATTTCACGATCGCCACGATCGTCCTTGGCATCGTCGAGCTGTCGACGGCGCTGGTCACGGTGCTGACCGTGGACGAGGGCCGCCACGCCAAGGATCGGGCCGGTCGGTCGTGGCGGCAGATCGCGCTCGAGACGTGGGGACGCGACGTGCTGAGTGAACGCAGCTTCGTGTTCCTCGTCGCCTCCCGCCTGTTCATCCTCGCCGGCGGCAGCATGTTGATCCGCGAGATCGACTTCTATCTCCGTTCGGCCCTGGGCCTCGGGGCGAGTGAGCGGGGCACCTGGATCGCCGTCGCGACGGTCATCCTCGCAGGATCGGTGCTGATCGCGAGTCTTCCCGCCGCCCGCCTCTCGGATCGATACGGGCGGAAGCCAGTTATCTTCGCGGCCTGCGGGTTCGGCGCTACGGGCTCGGCCATCGTGAGCGTGGCCCCGACCGTCTGGGTGACGCTCGTCGGCGCGCTGCTCGTCGGCCTCGCCTATGGGACGTTCGTCTCGGTCGACTGGGCGCTGATGACCGACATCATCCCGAAGGCCGACTCGGGCCGGTACATGGGGCTGAGCAACGTCGCGAGTGGGCTCGCCGGCACGCTCGCCGTCGGGACCGCCGGGATCATCGTCTTCCTCGCGACCCGGGCTCTCGGCGACTCGGGGGAGGCGCTCGGAACACGTCTGGCGTACGTCGTCGCGGTGGGGTTCTACATCCTCGGCGCGATCCTTCTCCGTCGCGTCGACCCTACGCGACGTGAGGACATCGAGGTCCTCCCGGCGTCGCATCCGGTCCTCGAGGGGTCCACGGCGGCCTGATCGACGAGACCGAGCGCGAGGCGCCGACCGGATCGCCTAGCCCAGCCGGCGCATCCCCGCATGCCCGAGCTGGCGGACCGCCGTCGGGCGATCCGGTCCGCCGGCCTCGGCGGCCACCTCGGGAAGTGGCCGGACCGCGTGGGCGATCACGTTGACCACCTCGCCCTCGCGCTGGAGCTCGCCGTCCACGAGCAGCAGGGCGTGTCGCCGGACGACGCTCCGCAGCCTGGCCCAGGTGTCCGGCCAGAGCGTGACGTTGACCATCCCGGTCTCGTCCTCGAGGGCGAGGAAGACCGTGCCCTTGGCGGTCATCGGGTGCTGGCGGGTCACGACCAGCCCACCGATCCGGACCCGTCCCGACGGCCGTTCGGAAAGGGCCGCGTTGGTCATCGCCCCCAGCCGGTCCAGAGCCGGCCGGAACAGCGTCACCACCTGCCGACGTGCGTCGAGCCCGATGACCGCATATGCGTCCCCGATCCGCTCCGATTCGGTGATCGCGGGGAGTGCCGGGGCCTCGGTCGCCGGCAGGCGCAGGTCCATCGGTCGCCCGGCTGCGGCGGACCCCTTCCCGGCCGCCCGACCCAGCCCGCGCAGCGCCCGACCGTCCACCCGACCGCGTGACGCGCCGGCGACCTCGCGGAGCTGCCACAGGAGCTCGCGCCGCGGCCGGCCGAGCGAGTCCAGGGCGCCGGTCCGGATGAGCCGTTCGAGGACTTCCTCCGGCAGCCCGGTCCGCTCCACGACCTCGGCCAGGTCGCGATACGGACCGCGGGCCAGCTCGGCGTCGAGGAGCGCCTGGTGTTGCTCGCCGATCCCCTTGACGAGGTGGAGCCCCAGCCGGACGCCCCAGCCGGCGGTGACCTCCGGCGTCCAGCGGTCGCGCGCCTCGGCCGACGGGACGACGCAGGCCGGCGACTGGATCGCCTCCGGCCGGGCGGTGATCCCGACGCCCGCCGGCAGCAGCTCGCCCGGCCGGCCGACCCACTCGGTCGTCGTCTTGTACGAGGACGCGTTGATGTCGACCGGCAGGACCGCCACACCATGGCGTTTCGTGTCGTTGACGAGGACCTCGACGGGGTAGAAGCCCATCGGCTGGGCGTTGACGAGACCGACGAGGAACTGCGCCGGGTAGAACAGCTTGAGGAACGCGGATTCGTAGGCGGTCCGGGCGAACGCGGCCGCATGGCTCTTGGCGAACCCGAAGCTCGCGAACGCGGCGACCTGGCGGAACAGCTCCTCGGCCATCTCGTCGGTCATCCCCGGCTGGCGCAGGCAGCCCTCGACGAATTGGCGGTGGAGCTTCTCCATCTCGCGGCTCGAGCGCCACGTCCCCATCGCCCGCCGGAAGCCATCCGACTCCGCTGCCGAGAAGCCACCGACCTCGATCGCGATGCGCATGACCTGCTCCTGGTAGAGGATCACGCCCATCGAATCCTTGAGCACGGGCTCGAGGCTCGGATGGAGGTAGGTCACCGGTTCGAGGCCCTGCTTGCGCCGCAGGTATGGGTGGACCGCGTTGCCCTGGATCGGGCCCGGCCGGATGATCGCGACCTCGACGACGAGGTCGTCGAGGTTCTTCGGCCGTGACTTCGGGAGCGTCTGCATCTGGGCCCGGCTCTCGACCTGGAAGACCCCTACGGTGTCGGCCGCCTGGAGCATCGCGAAGACCTCCGGGACGTCCTCGGGCAGCCGGTCCATGTCGAGGCAGACCGCACAGTCGTGCTCGATGAGCTGGAGCGTCTCGTCCATCGCCGCGAGCATCCCGAGCCCGAGCAGGTCCAGCTTGATGAGCTTGAGCGTCTCGACGTCGCGCTTGTCGAACTGGACGACGACGCGGTCCTGCATCGTGGCGCGCTCGATCGGGGCGATGTCGATGAGCGGCGCGGCGGTCACCAGCATCCCGCCCGAATGGATCGACAGATGGCGCGGGAAGCCGTCGATCCGGGCACAGAACTCGAGCCAGCGCTCCCAGTCCGAGAGCCCCACCGTCGAGCCGCCACGGGCCTGCGGGGGCGGCTCCGGCTCGACCCGGGCGACCGAGGAATGGGCGGCCGCGGCGCCCTGGTCGGCGCGGCGCGGTGCCGGGGGATCCCAGCGGCTGGGCCGTCCGAGCCGATCGGTCGCGCGACCCTCGGTCGCCCGTGGCGGAGATTTGGGCATGCCGCTCTCCGGGTCGAGCGCCCGACCTGCGACGAGCGCGGGCGGCAGCAACCGGTCGCGGTCGGCCTGGTAGCCGGTCCCGCGGCCCGCTCGCAGCCAGGCGACGCTGGCCGGCGTGTCGCCCGGGCCGCCCTCGTCGTCAGTCGAGCCTCCGGGCCGGATCGACGGTGGCGACTCGGGCGCCTCCTCCCACATCCCTGAGTGCCCGCCGCGCGGGACGGCGCGGGCGCGCGTTGGCGCCTCGTGCTCCTCGCTCACGCACCTTGAGGTGCGCTCGCTCCGGTGCTCGTACGCCGCCTTCGCCGGCACCGTCCGGCGCGGCGGTCGGGTCACCTTCCCGGAGCCAGGCGAACGGTCGCGGTGCGTTCGGATCCTCCGCCTTCGGTGGCTGGCGCCAGGGCGGCACTTTCCCGACGAGTGGCATCCGTGTGTTCAGCTGGCCCATCCCGTCGACGAAGCCAAGCGCCTCGGCGGCCCCGGCCGCGCCTGCCTCGGCCGGCAGCCCCTCTCCCGGCCGTCGGAAGAACTCGGCGAACCCGCCGTCCGCCTCGAGGTCGCGCCGGACCATGACCGAGTCGTACGTCTCGAGCGCCTTGGCGACGCGATCCACGAGCGGCCGCGGGAACCCGAGCGCGTAGCCCACCTCGCGGACGGCCGAGCGTGCCCGGTACGTCACCAGGTTGCAGACCATCCCGGTGTGCTCGGGGCCGTAGCGGCCGTAGACGTACTGGATGACCTCCTCGCGCCGCTCCGAGCTGAAGTCGATGTCGACGTCCGGGTAGGTCGTCCGGCCCGGATTGATGAACCGCTCGAACAGGAGATTGTGGGCGATCGGCTCGACCCGGCTGATCCCGAGCGTGTACGACACGATCGAGCTGGTCGCGCTGCCCCGACCCTGGGCCGGGATGCCGTGCTCCTTCGCGAAGCGCATGAGATCCCAGCAGATGAGGAAGAACTCGGCGAGGCCGGCTCGCTCGATGACGTCCAGCTCGTGGGCAAGCCGCTTGACGACCGCAGGGGTCACTGGGTGGTAGCGTCTCCGGGCGCCCGCCCAGCACAGCTCCGACAGGTACGAGAACGGCGTCTCCCTATCGGGCACCGGGAAGCCCGGGAAGCGGTACTGCTCGAAGCCGAGATCGACCGAGCAGGACGCCGCGAGCTCCGCCGCGGTCGAGAGCCCCGCCGCCCAGGCCCGTGCCGCCCGGGGATCCGCGGCCGCGAACGACGGTTCGCCGGGTGGCATCGTCGCCATCGCCTCACCCGACTTCAGGTATGACTCGCCGTCGGCGCGTCGCAGGTCGCCGAGCGTGTCGAGCGTCCGGCCGTGGCGGATGGCGGTCAGGACATCCGCCAGCTCGCGATCCTCGGGGCGGGCGTAATGGACGTCGTTGGTGACGACGACCGGGAGGCCGAGTGCCTCGGCCAGCCCCACCGCCTCCGACACGAGCCAGTCGTCGTCGGGCAGGAGATGGTGCGACAGCTCGACGAAGAAGCCGCTCGTGGCCGGGCCGTCGCCTCGCCCGAAGAGCGTCGCGTAGCGTTCCGCGACGGCCCGCGCCCCGGCCCGGTCACCCGTTCGCAATCGACGGACCAGCTCCCCGTCGCGGCAGCCCGACAGCGCGACGAGACCCTCGGTGTGGTCGGCCAGGAGGGCCTGACTGAACCGGGGGACGGCCTTCGTGCCGGCCATGTTGGCATGCGACACGAGCCGGCACAGGCTCCGCCAGCCGACCTGCGATCGGGCGAGCAGGACGAGATGCGGGCCGCGGATCCGCTCGACGATCCCGCGCAGGTCCTCCTTGGCCGGAGGGCGGTGACCGGGCAATCGGGTATGCGACGGCCGCGGACGGGCCGGCTGGCCCTCGGTCGCGCCGGACAGCGGACGGTCGCCCGGAGCGGCCGAGGCCGGTCCCCGACGACGGGCCCGGCGTGGCGGGACGACGATCCCGTCCGGATCCGCGACGGCCGCGTCGAGCAGCTCGATCTCGAGACCGACGATCGGGTGGAGCCCGACCGCCTCGGCCGCCGTCACGAAACGGACCGCTCCGTAAAGCCCTGCGTGATCCGTGACGGCAAGCCCGGTCAGGCCCAGTTCGACCGCTCGCTCGACGAGGTCGTCGGGCGCCGACGCACCGTCGAGGAACGAGAAATTCGAGTGGCAGTGGAGTTCGGCGTACGGGGTCTGCGCCACGGGTCGCTCCGGTCGAAGTGGCCGACAGGGGGCTCACCAATATAGAACAATCGTTCTATTCTGACCAGCCCGGAGTCCCCTCCCGACCCCGGACCGGATTCCCATCGAAAACGACCGGATCGACGAAACAAGAGTGGTCGGGTCGGCGTCTCACCGGCATGCACGCACCCATGCGCCAGCTCGCCTTCTCCGCCGTCCGGATCGGAGTCATGGTCGCGGTCGCGATGCTCCTGATCCTTGGCCTCCTTCCCGCGGTCCTCGCGGTCCAGGCGGCCAGCACGTAACCGACTATCAGACGTCTCGGCGCCTGGGGGCTCGGGACGACTCGGCGGCGCTCGACTGCGATGGTCGAGATGCCGACCTGCCGATCGGGTTGGTGAGCAACCCGTCCGGCCACAGGACCCCGTCGCTTGGGGTCCATAGGTCACAATCCCGTCGCTTGGGGGCCACGGGGACCTAGGGACACAAGGCGGCGGGGTCCTGGCATGTCTGCCTCCCGAGACGCGGGGCCCGAGGCCGCCCGTCGTGGCCTCGAGCCGATGGGCAACTGGACAACCGGCGCAGAATTGATGACAGCCGAGCAGGCGCCGCGCGATCGGACAGGTAGCGTCGGGCTCTGGGCCAGGTGGCGCCCGACGATGGCCACGCAACTCGCGGTTCAGATGACAAGCGATCCAGGACCCGGGAACGGGCCCCCACCTTCGAAGGGCATCGTCCTGACGGCGGCAGGTACCTACGGCGCACGCGTGCCTGGGGGCCCGCTGCTGCGGGTCTCGATGGGGGCGTTCGTCGGGCTCGTGCGGCTGTTCCGGGGACGCGGCCCGCTCAACGGGATCGCGCTCCTGAGAACGGTCGGCGCGAAGTCAGGCAAGCAGCGCACCGCCCCAGTGGCCGCGTTCCCCGACGGACCCGACCGGTGGCTCGTGGTCGGGTCGAACAGCGGAGCGGCGAAGCACCCTGCCTGGTTCGCCAACCTGGCCCGACATCCGGACCGGGCGGAGATCGAAGTCGGTGGTCGGACGACCAGAGTCACCGCCGAGTCGCTCGTCGGCCCCGAGCGAGCGGAAGCATGGGGGCGGGTCGTCAAGGTCGCTCCGAACTTCGCCGGCTACGAGAAGAAGACCGATCGCCTGATCCCGGTCGTGAGGCTCACGGCGGAGTCCTGACGGAGGGAGCCCGGGATCGGACGCCCGCGTAGGATGGATGGGCAATGATCGGCAAACGCGTGGTTCAGGCCCTGTCGCCCGTGATGACCCTCGCGGTCGCGGTCGCGGTCGCGGTCGCGGCGTGCAGCACCGGCAGCTCGTCGGCGGCGGCCCCGAGTCGAGGCGCGATCGCCTCGGTGCTCCCGTCGATCGGCGGGACGCCGCCGCCCCAGACGGATACCGAATGGGGGCGCATCTGGGACACCCTTCCCGCCGGCTTCCCGACCTACCCGGGTGCGACCCCGGGTGAGGAGACAGCGACCGGCGCGGCGTCGGCCAACCTCGTGGTCACGGGCGGCGATGCCAAGACCATCGCGACTGCACTCCAGGCCTCGCTGACGAAGGCCGGCTACACCACGGTCGGGCTGTCCGGTCCGCTCGAGGACGGCAGCTGACCAGCTCGACATGACCGGGGCCGCCGCCGGGTGCAAGGTCCAGGTCCAGGTGACGCCGACCGGCGGCCTCACGACCGTGACCATCCTGTACGGGGCCGACTGTCCGCACAGCTGACGGGCCGTTGATGCCGAGACCTTTCGTGGGCGGTGCGCCGGCGCAACGCAACGTCAGCATCAAGCGTCTATCCTGCAGCTGACCGGCGCAGGCATCCGGTTCGCCTGGAACGGGGGAGGCGAGATCGTGCAGAAGGCCCAACCAAGAGACATCGGGGCGCTTGCGCTCGTCGTGGCGTTCTTCTTGGTGCTGTTCATCCTGAGCGTGATGCTCGGGTCGCCGACGACCTGACACCGGCCAGGATCGTTTCGATACCGAACGCATAGGCGGTATCGAGGTCACCGCCCAGGCGGAAGGCTCCCGCCAGCTCCATCGTGACGAAGCCGTGCGCCCACGCCACCATCGTGCGGGCTCCCTCGAGCGTCGCAGGCGCTCCCGATAACGCCGTCATCGCCCGAAGGATCGGATCGGCGAGTGCGGCCAGGCGCGCGGGATCGGGGCTCGCGCCCGACGGGAGGTCGGCGAACAGCAGGCGGTAGCCGTTCGGATGTTCGTGGACGAAGGTACGGTAGGCGTCCGCCACCGTTCGCAGGTCGGCCTCCGGATCCCCGGTCTCGGTGGCCAGGGCGAGCGTCCGGGCCAGATCGTCGACCACACCGTCGGCGACCGCACGCAGCAGCGCGGCGCGATCCGGCACCCGCTTGTAGAGGGAGGGGCCCTGGACGCCGACCATCTCGGCGACGCTCCGCATCGTCACCGCCGAGAGCCCGTCGGTCTCGAGGATGCGGCGCGCGGCCGCGACGATAGCGTCGTTCGAGGTTCGAGCGGGGGCAGGACTCATGCTTCGATTATAGGCTATTGACATTAGCCGTCAAGGCTATACAGTGTAGCCAACACCGACGACGGGTCGGGAAGGGATCGGAGAACGACGATGACCACGATGCATGGAACGATGGACCAGGTCGCCCTGCCGACGGTTGCCGTCCGCGGCTGGCTGCGGATCGAAGGCGCCGCGGCGTTCGCCGCTGGACTCGCCCTGTTCGGATGGCTCGGTGGGCCGTGGCCCCTGGCGATCCCGCTGCTGCTGCTGTCGGACGTTTCGGCCGTCGGCTACATGCGCGGCCCGCGCCTCGGAGCGTTCACCTACAACCTCGTCCACAACTGGGCATTCGGCCTCGGCTTGCTCGGTGTCGGCCTGGCGGCGGACATTGGGCCGCTCGCGATCCTCGGGGCAGTGTTCATCGCTCACACCGGGATGGACCGCGCCGTCGGCTACGGCCTGAAGCTGCCATCGTCGTTCCAGGACACGCACCTCGGGCGCATCGGCCGGGAGCGCTAGGCACGGATATGCCGGCGTGCCCAGGACGGTGCAGCGCAAGGCGGAGCCGAGCACGGGAGCGAGCGCACCTGAAGGTGCGTGAGCGAGCGCGCGGAGGCGACGACGCCGCGATACGCCGCCTGGCGCGCCAGCTCAGTCGTAGAGCCGCTCGAGGTGCCACGACCCGTCGACCCGGTCGAGGTAGACCAGGGCGAGCCAGCGGCCACCGACGACCTTGAAGTAGTCGCGGGCGATCGGCCCACGCCACCAGGCCTCCTCGACACGCCAGCGGTTGCAGACCTCGACCGTCTCGCGCCGGCCGTTCCAGCGGATCGCCACGAGCACCCCCTCCGCATCGAGTTCCACCTCGATCGGGGGGTGCTCGCGCAGGAGGCGGGTCACGAGGCCACTCCCCGTTCGCCCGAGGCGACCGGGCGCCACGTCCAGCGGGTCTCGGGCAGTGGCGCCTCGGGATCGGTGACGTCCACCCGCCGGACGCGGTCCTCCCCGTACGTCAGGGCGAGCCTCGCGAGCTGCCATTCGAGCCTCGCTCCGCGGGCGGCCTGGGGCGTGAACAGCGGGAGCTGCTGACCGGCCGCCGGAGCCGTGCCGTCCAGCTCGAGGACCAGCCGCGCGACCGCCGCCGGTGGCGGGGTCCGCTCCAGACGGGCGAACAGCAGGCGCTCGATCGCCTCGACATCGGCGGTCGGCTCGGGGAACCGTTGCTCGACGTCCTGGGTCGGTGGTGTCCCGGCGCGCGCGAAGGCCAGGTCGAGGTCGAGGTGCAACCGGGCCCGCGAGGCCGCCAGCCCGCGCGCGACGAGCTGCTGGGTCAGGGCGGCGGAGAGTCGGTGGAGGACGAAGCGGAGTGGCTCGAGGTCCTCGACCGGAGGCTCGATGGGCAGCCCGAGCCGCGAGGTGTTCCGGGGCCCGGCGCGGCCGGAACGGCTCGAGCTCCTCGCCGCGTGCCCTGGCCCGGATCCGTGCCCCTTCCTCGCCGAAGCGGGCGACGAGCGCGGTCCGGTCCAGCTCGGCGACCGCGCCGATCCGGCGCAGGCCGAAGCGGGTGAGGCGGGCACGGACATCCGGATCGGGGGTGAGGAGGCCGGCCGGATGCGGAGCGAGGAAGTCGGCCTCGCCGCCGGGCGGGACGAGGTTCGGGGCCCCTGGTCCGGCGAGGACCGCGGCGACGGTCGCGCAGAAGCGGGTGCCGGCGATCCCGGCCCGGATGCCGCTGTTGTCGCGAATGCCGGTGATGCCGCCGTTGCCGTCGGCCCTGCCCGCACGCTCGCCCAGCGCATGGCCCAGCGCCCCGACCAGCCGCTCGACGAGGACCGGCTCCGGCCCCCACAACGGCTCGAGGCCGTCGACCTGGACCTCGAACAACCCGAACGCCGCGTCACCCGGGTCGACGCTGCCGGCGATCCCCGGGCTGAACGCCGCGAGTGCCTCGAAGGCGGCCTCGATGGTCGCCCGGTCCGCGTCGGGGTCGGGATCGATGAAGGTCGCCTCAGGGACGAGCCGATGGGCGCTCCCGAGCGGGATCCCTCGCCGGACGCCCAGCGCCCGGGCTTCCCGGTTCGCGTCGATGACCGGGCCCGGATCCCACGGCCGGCCGCCCAGGATGAGCGGGCCGGGCGGGAAGGGCTCGGAGGCTCGCGCCCTGGCGAGCTCGAGGGGGAGGTGCGGCCGGTGGAGATGGAGGAGTCGCATCGGTGTGGGTCCGTTCGGAGTGGATCGCGGGGGCTTGATCGATGAGGAGGTCGTCGCGACGGAGGCAGGTGTCGCGTTCGCCGCCGTCGGCGTAGAGGATCCGGAGCGTCGCCCGCCTCCCCGGCGGGCCGTAGCGGTTGCGGGCGACGAGCGCCTCCGTCCGCTGTCCGACGATGTCGCGCCCGAGCCGGACCCACGACCGCCGGGCGAGCTCGAGGCGGATCCCGGTCGACTCGGCGACGGCGGTGGCGAGGCCGCCGGCCAGGCCCGGCGGTTCGAGGACGACGAGGAGCGTCTCCGCCCGCCGGGCGAGCGCGGCCAGCCGGCCGAGCCGGTCGGCGATCCGCGCCGGTCGATCCGAGGCGGCCAGCCGGCCGCCGGGCAGGTCGAGGACGAGGAGATCGACTGAACGTCCGGCGAGCAGCGCACCGCCGATGGCCAGGCCCTTCGTCGAGCGTCTCGGGCGTGATGACGACGAGCCACTCGAGCCGGACGCCGCGGGCGACGGCCTCGACCGGGTCGAAGCTCCGCGACAGGTCGAGCCAGGCGACGATCGAACCCGCGACCTGGGCCTCCGCGGCCAGCCGCAGGACGAGCGTCGTCCGGCCGCTCGATCCGTCGCCACGGATCGCGACGCTGGCCGAGCGCGGCAGGCCGCCGGGTCCCAGGATCGCGTCGAGCGCGGTGAAACCGGTGGGGATGACGCGGTCGTTCGGGTCGAGCCGAGGCCCTGGGACGAGTGCCGGGGCCGGTGTCGGCGCCGGCGCCAGGGCCAGCGCGCCGTCCGTCACCTCGGCGACCTCCGCGCCGGCCGTCCCGGCCACCCTCGGAGCTGCCGCTCCCCAGCGAGCCTGGAGGCTCGCCATGGCTGCCGTCACGTCCGCGGGGAGAGTCGCCATCGGACGCTCAAGATAGAACATCTGTTCGATATAATCAAGAGCCGCCGGGGCCGCACCTATACCGGGTCGCCGCCGCCTCCGTCGCCGTCGTTCCGCGCTCTCGAGCGCGACCAGATCGTCCCGAGGGCACCGACACCGAGCGTGACCAGGGCCAGGACCCACAGCGGCGCCACGTTCGCGTCCCCGCAGAAGTCCGCCGTGCCGGCACATTCCAGGGTCGTATTCAGGACGAACACGAGGTACACGAGTCCAGCGCCGACGAGCATCCCCGCCAGACCCGCGGTGGTCTCGCCTGGGCCGCCACGCAGGCGCGACAGCGGCAATGCCACCACCAGCCCGATCACGACGACGACGCTCAGGAAGGGCACGATGTCGGTCAGCAGCCCGACCACGACACCGACTTCGAGGCCGACGATCCAGCGAAACCGGGTTCGCGATCCCCTCGCGACACCATGCTCATCGACCATCGAGGTCTCCGTCACCGACCCGTCACGCGGGCAGCCTAGCATCGCTCCCCTACCATGCTGGCGATGCCGAACCCGTCGACCGCGCCGCTCCCCGAGCGCCCGATCCTGGTCGTCGACGACGACGCCAAGATCGTCCGCCTGGTGCGCACCTACCTCGAGCGCGACGGGTTCGCGGTCGTGACCGCGGCCGACGGTCCCGGCGCGCTCGATGCCATCGAGCGCCATCGACCGGCGCTCGTCGTCCTCGACCTCATGCTCCCCGAGTCTGGACGGGCGGGCCGTGGTCCGCGCGGTCCGCGGTGACGACGAGGCCGCCGCCACGCCGATCCTGATCGTGTCGGCGCGTGGCTCGACGCTCGATCGCATCGCCGGCCTCGAGGACGGCGCCGACGACTACCTGCCCAAGCCGTTCTCGCCCGCCGAGCTGGTCCTCCGGGTCAAGTCGATCCTGCGCCGCGCCGCGCCCGCCACGGGCGACGCGGCGACCCGTCCGCCGCTCACCCTCGCCGACCTGATGATCGACCTCGACCGCTACGAGGTGACCCGTGACGGCCGGCCGATCCCGCTGACGCGTGTCGAGTTCCGCCTCCTGACCACGCTCATCGAGGCCGACGGTCGCGTCCTCACCCGCGACCAGCTGCTCGACGCGGTCTACGGCCAGGATGGGCCGACGTGCTCGACCGGACCGTCGACGTGCACGTCGGGCGGCTGCGCGACAAGCTCGGCGACGATGCCGACGATCGCCGCGCTACGTCGCGACGGTCCGCGGCATCGGCTACCGGCCGCCGGCCATGACCGCGGTGAGTCGGCCGCGGGATCGCGACGCCGGATCGCCCTGGCCGCGCTCGCCTCGGCGGCGGCTCGGCGTGGCGATCGTCGCCATCGGCGATCACGGTCGTCGGCGCGGAGGTCTTCCGGGCGCTGATGGTCGAGGCCGGCGACTCGGCCGACCACGCCCAGGCGATGTACGACGAGTCGGTCACGACCGTCGTCATCGCCGCGGTCGTCGTCGCCGCCGCGGCCAGCGTCGTCCTGGCGGTCATCCTCGCGCGGATGCTGGCCCGGCCGCTGGCCGAGGTCGGCGCTGCGGCCCGGCGCATCGCCGAGGGCGACTACGCGGCCCGCGTCCCGCGCGAGGGGCCCGAGGAGCTCGCCAGCCTCGCCGATTCGTTCAACCAGATGGCCGCCAGCCTCGAGCGCCAGGAGGCGATGCGGCGCGACTTCATCGCCAACGCGGCGCACGAGCTGCGGACGCCGCTGACCAACCTGCAGGGCTATCTCGAGGCGCTCCGCGACGGCGTCATCACGGCGGACCGCGCGACCTACGAATCGCTCTGGGACGAGGCCGAGCGGCTGGTCCGCCTGTCGCGCTCGCTCGACGCGCTGGCCGAGGGCGACGCCGCGACGACGCCGCCCGCGCTCGTCGAGCTCGACCTCGTCGGTCGCCGATCCGGGCCGCGCTCGACCTCGCCCAGCCCGACGCTCGACCGGGCCGGGCTCCGGCTCGTCGTCGACCTCCCCGACCGCCTGCCGGCGCGCGCCAATCCCGACCACCTCGCCCAGGTGCTCGGCAACCTCCTGTCGAACGCCGCGCCGCTACACGCCGGCCGGCGGCACGGTGACCGTCCGCGCCGAGCGACGCCCGTCCGACCTCCTCGTCTCGATCGCCAACACCGGCGACGGCATCCCGCCGGACGACCTCGATCGCGTCTTCGAGCGGTTCTACCGGGTCGAGAAGTCGCGCGACCGGGCGCGCGGCGGCGCGGGCATCGGGCTCGCCATCGTCAAGCAGCTCGTCGAGGCCGGCGGCGGACGGGTCGGCGCCGAGTCGCGCGACGGCCAGACGCGGTTCTGGTTCAGCCTGCCGGCCTGAGCTCGACGTCAGCGGGATCAGGGGATCGCGATCGCGACCATGCCCGACCAGGATCCCGGCCAGCCCGAACCACTGGACCGGTCGCAGCCGCTCGCCGAGGAGGGCGACCGCGACGATGATCGTCACCGCCGGTCCGAACGACGCGGCCAGGCCGACCATCCACGTCGGCGCCGACTCGAGCCCGGTCGCGAAGGCGATCAGCCCGAGTCACGTCGAGGCAGCCGGCGAGGATGATCGCGCCCGACGACCCGGCGTCGTCGGCCAGGCCGGACCATCGGCCGGCCGGCCGACCCGCCGGTCTGCCGCGCGACCGTGAGGACGACGATCGCGATGATCCCGATCGCGGCGTTCGACGCCCCGGGCGATCGAGTAGACCTGGATCCAGGTCATCGTCTCGAGGGCGATGTCGGTGGTGATCGCCATCAGCGAGAACAGGACGAGCGCGATCGACCGCGAAGACGACGCCCGGGCCGGCGAACCGCGTCGCCCGCAGCCCGCCGTCGAAGGCGAGCCCGGTCAGCAGCACACCGATCGTCGCGACGGTCGCGCCGGCCGCCTGGAGGGTCGTGAGCGACTCGCCGCGGAAGACCACGGACAGCACGACCGTCAGGCCACCGAACGCCGCGACCATCCCGCTCACGACCGCGATCGGCCCGAACTGGAGCCCGGTGAAGTAGGCCGAGGTAGGCGCCGGCCCCGATCAGGCCGAGGAGGATCGCCAGCCCGATCGACCGCGCGTCCGTCGGCAGGGTCGTCCCGCTGATCACGACCAGGACCGCGAAGATCGACGGCGGTGACGAGCTGCATCCCGGCCGTCACGCGGAGGCTGCCGATGACGCGGCTGCCGAGGGCGGTGATGACGTCGAGCGAGCCCCACGCCAGGGCGGCACCGAGACCGGTCAGGAGTCCGAAGGGCATCGAGGGAGCCTAGACCGGAGCCTCGTCGGCGGACCGAGGTCGCACCAGTCAGGACGGCCGGGGGAGCGGCGACCTCGTGCTACCATTCCGGACCGGTCGCCCGTCCACGGACGAGGCGCGACCGTCCGTGGGGATGTAGCTCAGCTGGAAGAGCACCGCGTTCGCATCGCGGGGGTCAGGGGTTCGAGTCCCCTCATCTCCACCAACTGTCATGAGTCGCGACATATGAGTCACATGAGTCGGGACATCCGAGTCACATGTGATCATCCGGTCGCCCGAGACCGCGGCCATCGGCCGGGGTCTCGTCGCGTGTTGCGCCAGTAGCCCTTGTCGGGCTCGATCAGGTGGCTCGAGAGGACCTCGCCGGTGTCGAGGGCGACGACCGTGACCTCGACCTCGTCGACGATGGCGAGGACGCGACGGCGGGCATGGGCGGCGCCGACCTTGAGGTGGTACAGCCGGCCGGCCCGGCGCAGGGTCATGGCGCCCCGGCTGTCGGTGACGTCGTAGCGGAGCCGGAAGTGGCCCGAGGCAGCGCGGCCGACGGGCTGCGCCCGAGGGGTCGCCCGGTACGCCTCGCCCGGGGTGATCCGCCCGGTCGCCCGGTGCGGTCGCTGTTCGTCGTAGGCGGTCCGGAAGGCATCGAGCTGGGCCTGCAGCTCGGCCAGCGTGGCGGCGGCCGGCTGCCGCCCGAGCCAGCGCTTCAAGCTGGAAGCGCTCGATCTTGCCCTGGGTCTGCGGGTGGCCCGGCGCCCCGTTCTTCTGCCGGATGCCGAGCCAGGCGAGCAGGTACTCGAAGCCGTTGCGGCCGCCGGTGAAGCGGGAGGTGTAGACGGCGCCGTTGTCGGTGAGCGTGGCTGCCGGCCAGCCGTGCTCGTCGCCCGCCGCGGTGAACGTGGCCACCACGTCGTCGCCCGACACCCGCCCGAACGCCGTGCACGAGAGCAGGTAGCGCGAATGGTCGTCGAGCCAGCTCAGGATCTCGACCTCGCTCCCGTCGGCCAGGCGCCAGTGGGTGAAGTCCGACTGCCAGCACTCGTTGGGCGCCGCGGCCTCGAAGCGGTGCCACGAGCTGCGCGGGCGCTTGCGCGGCTCCGGCGTCACCAGCCCGGCGGCGTGGAGCACCCGCCGGATGGTCGAGGTCGACGGGACCGGCTGGCCCTCGCGGCCGAGGTGCCAGGCAATCGTGACCGGGCCGGCGTCGAGACCCCGGGCGGTGAGCTCGGTGCGCAGGACGACGATCCGCGCCCGGATCGCGTCCGGCGTCCGTCCCGGGTTGGTCAGCGGTCGGCGGGAGTGAGGCTCCAGCGCGTCCAGCCCACCGTCGCGATAGCGGCGGACCAGACGCGTGAGCTGTTGCCGGCTGATCCTGTACTCGGCCGCGGCGGCGGTGACGGACAGCTGCTTGGAGACGACCTTGAGGACGGCCACCCGATGCTTCGACATGGGCCCGACCGTCACGCATGTCGCGACTCATCTGACTCGCATCACCTGACGCATATGTCGTGAACTCGGACACCCTCATCTCCACCAACCGTCCGGGTCGCAGCGCCTGGCCGCCACCGCGGCGTCGAATCCCCTTGGAACCAGCCGGATCGAATGGTTTGGCCGCGACAGGCGCCATACCCTAATGAGCACGACCATCTGAGCCGTGCCGCTGAGGGAGGCGGAGCGTGGACCAGCGCGATCTCGTCGTCCGGGCAAGGGGAGGCGATCATGACGCCTTCACCGCGCTCGTCGACCTGACCGTCGCGCGGCTGGACTCGGCCGCTCGCACGCCAGCTGATGGTCACGGCGCGAGTGACGGGTCGCGCCCGCTTGGCGCTCGTCTCGGCGGTGGACGATGCCGTCGAGGTCCTGCCGACCGTCGGCGACGCAGCGGGTGGGCTGCGGCCGGGAGGATGGTCGCCGGACGGACGCCGGTTCGCCTATGCCGCGCAAGACGGCCAGGTCTCTGTCCTCGACATGCAGGGTGGGCCCGACGTCCTCATCCGGCCGAGTCTCGCAGCGCACGGCGCAGGATACCCGCGGTTCTCAAACGACGGTCGACGCGTCCTGATGATGGAGTTCACAAACGGCGACCCGACCTGGCTGTCGGTCGGGCCCAGCGACGGGAGCAAGCCGGCGATCCGCGTTAGCGACATCTACTCGGGTGGGATCGGGACGCACTACCAGTGGGCTCCTGACGACAGCACGATCAGCCTCCTGCCGAACGTGGGTCCCCTCGTTCTCCTCGATCCTGCCGGCGGTCCCCCGTCGACGCCGCCCTGGATGACCGACGAGATCGAGTCCTGGCAGCGCCTCGCGCGCTGATCCCCATTCGCGGGTGGCGGGGCGGCCGGGAGTCCCCCGCCGCCACCCATCGCGTCGACTCCGCCGCCCGCGCAACTACCTCCGCCCGCTCGTCGCCGGACGGCGGCGTTGGCTGCGACAGGACCAGGCCCGAACCGCACAACGCGGTGGGGACACTCATGCATGAAGGAGACCCTGACGTGCGTACTCGATTGATCGTTGCCCGCCGGAGGTCGTCCCGGCGGGATCCGGGTTCGTGGACGACGGCGGCGACATCCACCTCGTCCGGAACGAGGGCAGCGTCGACACCGTGGTGTACGTAACGTCGATCGTCCCGCAGGGCGCCGCCCGGCGGATCGACGAGCCCGCACCCGGCAACTGCGGGTTCTGACCCACCGTTTCGCCTGCGCGCCCGCCCGGCCGGGCGGGCGCGCAGGCAACGCCCGCTCGCCCTGACGAGGCGATCTATCGAGGTCCGGGCATGGGATCGGCGAGCGCGCCGTGGAGCTCCGTCGAGTGCTCGCGCAGCCAGCGCCGCCAGACCTTGTGATCCGGCCGTCGCGTGGCGACGAGATCCCAGAACCGTGGGCCGTGGCCGAACACCCGCAGGTGGGCCAGCTCATGGATCACCACGGTCTCGAGGGCCTCGGGGGGGGCGAGGATGAGCCGCCAAGAGAATGCCAGGCGGCCCTCGCGGCTGGCGCTGCCCCAGCGCGTTCGCTGGTCGCGGACGCTGATCGCGGTCGGCGCGACGCCGAACGCGGCGGCATGTCGGGCGATGTCTCGCTCGATGGCGGCCCGGGCGCGCGGCTTGAACCATGCCTCGAGAACGGCCGCCGTCGTCCGTCGATCGCTCCGCACGACCCGGACGATCAGCTCGTCCTCGAACAGGCCGCCGATCCGCTCGACGTGTGAGCGCCTGGCGCCGGCCCGGGCCGGGACGAAACGGAGGCGGTGGAGATCCCCACGGAACCGGATGACCGCTCCTTCGCGGAGGCCGCCTCGGGCCTCGAGCTCCGCCCGGTCGCGTGCCTGTCCGGCGAGGTGACGACGCAACCACGGCTCGCGCTCCGACAGGAAGGCGCGAACATGGCGTTCCGGGTCCGCCCAGCCTCGACGGCCCGCGACCGGGATAGTGACGACGACACCGCGATCGGGATGGATCACGACGCGCAGGCCGCGCGAGCGCGGCGAACGACGGAGCGTGTACGGGAGCGGGCCGCCGACCAGCATCGCGACGGCCGCGGTCTCGGTCACGCCGGCCGGGCCGCTCGGCGCCAGGTCACGCGCTCGGGTGGCCGTCACGAGTGCCGCAGGACGCGTCCCGCCCGCTCGCCCGTCTCGCCACCATGGAGGATGGCCGGTCGCCCGTTGACGATGACGTGCTCGATGCCGCGCGGATAGAGAGCCGGTTCGGTGTAGGTCGCCAGGTCGGCGACGGCCCCGGGATCGAGCACGACGAGATCGGCCATGGCGCCGTCGCGAACGATGCCGCGGTCCCGCAGTCCGAGCCTGGCGGCCGGCACGGAGGTGAGCTTCGCGACCGCAGCCTCGAGCGACAGGAGGCCCCGGTCCCGTGCATACGACCCGAGCACGCGCGCGGTGCTCCCGTACGTGCGCGGATGCGACCGGCCGGCGTCGAGGACGGGGTGGCCCGGGCGACGACCCTCGGCGTCGGTGCAGACGGCGATCCAGGGGACGGCCATGATCGTCTCGACGTCGGGCTCGTCCATGCACTCGATGACCACCGACACGTCGAGGCGATCCTCGACGAGGGCATCGAAGGCGAGGTCGGCGGGGTCCCGGTGCTCCTCGTCGGCGAGCTCCGCGAGCGACCGTCCGGACCAGTCGGGCCGGCTGGGCGCGTTCGAGATCCGCAGGCCGCCCCATCCCGGATCCGACGCCACGTTCTCCCAGCCGGAGATGCCGCGGGCGATCTCCGACCGGACGAGGTCCCGCACGTTCGGATCGGTGAGCGCGTCCACGCAGGCCGCCACGCCGAGGCCCAGGAACGCCGGAGGCAGGATCGTGGCGAGGGTCGTCGCCGCAGCCGTGTAGGGATACTGGTCGGCGGCGACGTCGAGGCCCTCTGCGCGTGCGGCCTCGAGTCGGGCGATCGCCTCGCCGGCGCGACCCCATACCGAGCGCGACCCGCACTTGAGGTGCGAGACCTGGAGACGGCCGCCGGGTCCGGCCGCACGGATGGCCTGGATCGACTCGCCGATCGACTCGAACAGGCCGTCGCACTCGTTTCGCATATGCGTGGCGTACAGGCCGCCGTGCCGGGTCGTGGCCGCGACCAGCGCCGCGACCTCGTCGGACGGCGCGTGCATCCCCGGCGCGTAGATGAGCCCGGTCGACAAGCCGAGCGCGCCCGCGTCCATCGCGGCGTCGACCGCGGCGACCATCGCGGCCAGCTCGTCCGCGGTGGCCGGCCGCGCCTCGGCAGCCGAGCACGGACCCGCGAACCGTCCCGTGGCCGACCAGGAAGGCGACGTTCGGGCCGAGCGGCTGCTCGGCGACCCGATCGAGGTACTCGCCGAAGCTCGTCCAGCGGGCCTCGAGCTCGTTCGCGCGCAGCGACAGGTCGACCAGCTCACGCCCGGCGTCGGCGATCGGCGCGAGGCTGTCGCCGCAGTTGCCTGACAGCTGGGTCGTGTAGCCCTGGTGGAGGTGGCTGGCCAGCGCGCCATCGAGGAACAGCGATCCGTCCGAGTGCCCGTGCGGGTCGACGAACCCCGGCGTCACGACCATCCCGCCGAGATCGAGGACCAGCTCGACCCCGCCGGGATCCACCGCGGACAGGTCGCCGACCGCGAGGATCCTGTCGCCGAGCACGCCGACATCGGCACGAACGCCCGCCGCCCCGCTCCCGTCGACGACGGTCCCACCCCGGAGCAGCAGGTCGAATGCGGTCACCCACCGATGGTGCCACGTTCGACCTCTGCTAAACTCCGCATCCCGTGGGGCTATAGCTCAGCTGGAAGAGCACCTGCATGGCATGCAGGGGGTCCGGGGTTCGAGTCCCCGTAGCTCCACCAACCGCGACGAGACGCCCAAGCCCCACCCCTCGCCGGCGCGGCGGGGGGTGATCCGTCTCCGAGGACCGACGTGACCGAGACTACCGAAACCAGCGGGCCGACCGAGGCAAGACCCCGCATCGAGCGCTACGACCCGACCGCGGTCGAGCCACGCTGGCAGGCGCGCTGGGCGGAGCTCGAGCTGTACGAGACGGACCTGCTCGATGAGTCACGGCCCAAGTACTACCTGCTCACGATGTATCCGTACCCGTCGGGCGACTTGCACATCGGTCACTGGTACATCGTCACCCCGAGCGATGCCCTCGCCCGCTTCCGCCGGATGCACGGCGACAACGTGTTCTTCCCGATCGGCTTCGATGCCTTCGGGCTGCCGGCCGAGAACGCGGCCATCAAGGGCGGCGGCCACCCGTACACATGGACGATGCAGAACATCGAGAACATGCGTCGCCAGTTCCGGACGATGGGGGCCACGTTCGCGTGGAAGTACGAGGTCGTCACCGCCGACCCGTCGTACTACATCTGGAACCAGTGGCTGTTCCTGCGCCTCCTCGAGGCGGGCCTGGCCTATCGCGCCCTGTCGGCGGTCGACTGGTGCCCCAACGACGGCACGCTGGCGCGCGAGCAGGTCGAGGGCGCGGACCGTCATTGCTGGCGGTGCGGCGCGCCGGTCGAGAAGCGCGACCTCGAGCAGTGGTTCCTGCGCACGACCGCCTACGCGGACGAGCTGCTCGACTTCACTGGCCTGGACTGGCCCGAGCCGGTCCGCATCATGCAGACCAACTGGATCGGTCGATCCGAGGGCGCCGAGATCGAGTTCGAGGTCGCGCCGGACGACCACCAGATCGGCGGCGATCGCCTGCGCGTGTTCACGACGCGCCCGGACACGCTGTTCGGGGCGACGTTCATGGTCATCGCTCCCGAGCATCAACTCGTCGACCGGCTGACCCACCCCGAGCGGCGGCCCGAGGTCGAGGCCTACGTCGAGCAGGCCCGCAGGCGGACCGAGATCGACCGGCTGTCCACGGACCGCGAGAAGACGGGCGTGGCGACCGGCTCCTACGCGATCAACCCGGTCAACGACGAGCGGATCCCGGTCTTCATCGCGGATTACGTTCTGGCCAGCTACGGGACCGGTGCGATCATGGCCGTCCCGGCCCACGACGAGCGCGACTACGAGTTCGCGACCCGGTTCGGGCTCGAGGTCCGACGGGTCGTCGCCGCGCCGGACGCCGATGCCTCGGCCCCGCTGGACGGCGCCTACATCGCGCATACGGCCGGCGAGGTGCTGGTCAACAGCGGCCGGTTCTCCGGGATGCCGGCCGATGAGGGTGGCAAGGCCATCGTGACGTGGCTGGCCGAGACGGGCCGCGCCGAGCCCAAGGTCACCTATCGCCTGCGCGACTGGCTGGTGAGCCGCCAGCGCTACTGGGGCACGCCGATCCCGATCATCTACTGCCCGCGCGACGGCGTCGTCCCGGTGCCGTACGAGCAGCTGCCGGTCCGCCTGCCCGAGACGGTCGACTACGCGGGCAGCGGCGACAACCCGCTCAACCACGACGAAGCCTTCCTGCACGTCGTCTGTCCGCGCTGCGGCGATCCCGCCAGGCGCGAGACGGACACCATGGACACCTTCATGGATTCGTCGTGGTACTGGTTCCGCTACCTGTCGCCGAACGAGCCCGGTGGGCCGGTGGATCGGGAGATGACCGATCGCTGGACCCCGGTGGACCAGTACACCGGCGGCGCGGAGCATGCCGTCATGCACCTGCTCTACAGCCGCTTCTTCACCAAGGCGATGGCAGATTGCGGGCTGGTCCGCGACCGCGAGCCGTTCCTGCGGCTGTTCAACCAGGGGCAGATCCTGGGCGCCGACGGCGAGCGCATGAGCAAATCGCGCGGCAACGTCCAGGACCCGGACGAGCTCGTCCGCCGCTACGGGGCCGACACGGTCCGCCTGTTCCTGATGTTCATGGGCCCGTGGGATCAGGGCGGGCCATGGAGCCCGACCGGGATCGGCGGCGTCCATCGCTTCCTCAACCGCGTCTGGACGCTGCTCCTGGACCCACACGGACGCGAACCGGGCGACCCCGATGCGGGGACGTTGCCGGCGGGCGAAACGGAGCCGGACGCCAGGCTCGCCCTTCGTTCGGCGGCGCACCGGACGCTGCGCGACGTCACCGCGGACTACGAGGCGTTCCGCTTCAACACCATGATCGCGAAGCTCATGGAGCTGGCCAACACGCTCTTCCGGTACCGCGGCACGGTCGTCGCCGGCTCGTCCGAGTGGGACGAGGCGATCCGGCTCTTGCTGCTGATGCTCGCACCGGCGGCCCCGCACCTCACCGAGGAGCTGTGGAGCCGCCGGCTCGCGGCCGCCGGCGAACCATGGGTCTCGATCCACGTCCAGGCCTGGCCGGAGGTCGATCCTGCCGCGGTCGTCGAATCGACCCGCGAGATCCCGGTCCAGGTGAACGGCAAGCTGCGCGACAGGATCATCGTGGCCGCCGACGCTTCGCCGGCCGAGATCGAGGCCGCCGTCCTCGCCCGGGAGCGGATCCGGACGATCCTCGACGGCCGATCACCCGACCGGATCGTCGTCGCCGGTGGCGGGAAGCTTGTCAACCTCGTCATCCCGATGACGCTGTCGGAGGACGCCGCGGCGTTCGACCGGCATCTCGAGGCGACCGCACCCGCCGTCGCCGATATCGCCCGGGCCCTGCGCCGCACCGTCGTCGAGCTGTCCCCGAACGCGATCGAATGGTTCGATCCGGGGGACGGCCTGCTCGCGTTCGGCACGAGCCGGGCCATGCGCGACCTGCTGTTCGCGATCATCCCGCACCGATCGTGGGTCAACCTCCAGCTCGCCGACGGGGCGGAGCTCCCGAACCAGGACGGTCGGATCGAGGGGACCGGCAAGCGGATCCGCCATCTCAAGGTCCGCTCGATCGAGGACGCCAGGGCACCCTGGGTACGCACGGTCATCGCCGCCCAGCTCGCATACCGCGCCCGCTGATCGTCGGTCGGGCCTGGCCGTCATGTCACACTGCGGATCGCACCGCGTCCTGACAGCGGAGGGTGGCTGACCGATGGCGCAACCGGGCGAAACCGAGGCCGGCTGGAGGATGCGCATCCCGCCCGCCGGGCTGCTGCTGGTGTCCGCTGGACTGCTCCTCGGATGGCTGCAGGCGTGGGGCGCGGATCAGGGCGCCGAGCGCAGCGCGCCGTGGTGGGTCTACCTGTTCCTCGTGCTCATGTCGGTGGCGATGATGAGCCTCGCGGCGGCGGTCACGATCGACCCCAGGCCGCTCGTATTCCGTCGAGCGCTGGCCGGGACGGCCCTCGCCTGGACGGCGATCCTGGCGGGCGTCATCGCCGTGATGCGCAGCACGAACGACGGCAACCGGGCGCTCGAGGTCGTCGTCCTGGCCGTCCTCGTCTCGGTGGCCGTCGCGCTGGTCGGGCTTGGCCTGACCACGGCGCCGGACCAGGCCGCCGGCCGGCCCGACTGGATCGCGCGCATCGGTGCGGCCGTCGCGTTCGCGATCGCGATCGTGCTGTCGGCCGGTGTCGTGGTCGGCCTGGCGAGCCTCGGCCGGGCCGTCTGGCAGTCGATCGCCGATGGGCACGGCCTCGAGCGCCTGCCCTGGGACCTCGCGGTCGCGATCATCCTGCTGCCGATCGTCACCTTCGCGATCGCCTCCATCGGCACGCGACGGGCGAACGGGCGGACGTTCTGGGCTCAGGCGGCGGCGAACCGGCGGAACAGCGTCCTGCTCGTCATCACGCTCGTCGGGATCATCGCGGCGACCGCGGAGATCATCACCGCGAGCCTCACATTCCGCGCGACCTCGGCGCTGGCGGTGGGTGTCGCCGCGGCCGTCGTCGGTGTCCTCATCGCGCTCATCGGGAACCGCTTCGGCGCGCGGATCATCCTCGAGACCGCCGGGGCCCGACCGGCCGATCCGAAGACCGACGCGATCCTGATCGATGTCGTCCGCGAGCTCGCGCTGGCCGCGAACATCCCGATGCCGGACGTGTTCGTGATCGTCGACGACAGCCAGAACGCGTTTGCGACCGGCCGCGATCCGGAGCACGCGGCGGTGGCGGTGACCAGCGGTCTCGTCAAGGCGATGGATCGCGAGCAGTTGCAGGGTGTCGTGGGACACGAGCTCGGGCACGTCCGCAATCTCGACACGCGCTATGCGCTCTACGTGGCGGTCCTCGTCGGGCTCGTGGCGCTGGTCACCGACGGCTTCCTGCAGGGCGTGATCGAGGGCTGGAGGCATGGGGCGTTCTTGTGGTCGAGCGATGACGAGGGCGCCCTCGCCGCGCTCGCGATGGGCATCCTCGTCGGGCTCTTCCTGCTCATCGTCGCGGCCATGTTGCGGGTCGTGGCACCGCTGTTCTCCGCTTTCGTCCAGGCATCGACCAGCCGGGAGCGCGAGTTCCTCGCGGATGCGACCTCGGTCGAGTTCACCCGCAACCCGCGCGGCCTCGAGCGCGCGCTCGAGTCGCTGGTGAACGACCACGACCGGCTGGACGGCGCCAACCGTGGCACGCAGCATCTCTGGTTCCGGAACCCGGTCACGGGCGACGGCGATCGTCGATCCGGGCTGCTCTCGACGCATCCATCGCTCGCGGCGCGGATCGATCGCCTGCGGGCGCTCGAGGGGCTCGACCCGCTCGACCCACGTACCGCCGACGCTGCGGCAGCCGAGTCCTAGGCGCACGCCCGCGGCGAGGGTGGCGACCTGGTTCAGGTCCGTCGTGGCCGCGCCGGATGCTCACTACACTCGGTGGATGACCGACGTCCGACTTGGCGCCCTGTGCTGGAACCAGTACACCGACTGGCCGAGTCTCCTCGAAGCCGGACGACGCGCCGATCGCCTCGGCTTCGACACGCTGTGGACATGGGACCACCTCTATCCGATCGTCGGGAGCGCCGACGGCCCGATCTTCGAGGGCTGGCTGACGCTGGCCGCGTGGGCCCAGGCCACCGACCGGATCCGGATCGGTCTGATGGTCGGCGCGAACACGTTCCGCGAACCGGCGCTCACCGCGAAGATGGCGACGACGCTCGATCACATCTCTGGTGGGCGGGCGATCCTCGGCATCGGTGGCGCCTGGTTCGAGACCGAGCACGAGGCCTACGGCATCGAGTTCGGTACCGGCTTTCCGGAGCGGCTGCGCTGGCTCGGCGAGGCGCTGCCGATCATGCGCGGGATGCTCCACGGTGAACGTCCAACGGCCGCAGGCCCGCGCTACGCCGCCGCCGCCGTGCGCAACGACCCACGACCGGTGCAGCAGCGATTGCCACTGCTTATCGGCGGCGGCGGCGAGCAGGTCACGCTCAAGCTGGTGGCGCGCTATGCCGACGCGAACAACGTCGGAGGCGGGATCGAGGCCGTGCGCCGCAAGGAGGCGATCCTGCTCCGGCATTGCGAGACCGTCGGACGGGATCCGGCCGAGATCGAGCGCACGACCGGGCTCGGCACCGTCATCATCCGCGACTCGCGCGACGAGGCCCGTCGCGTCCAGGCAGCCATCTTCGAACGCAACGGCCGCGCCGAGGCGTGGAAGGACCAGCCCGTCGGCACGCCCGAGGACGTCGCCGAACGGCTTGCGGCATTCGTCGACATCGGGTACCGGCACCTTGTCGCCGGGTTCCCCTCGCCCTACGACGAGGAGTCGATGACCCGCCTCGCGACCGAGGTCCGAACGACGCTGGAAGCCGCCTGACGGCCGATCCGCAACCGGCCTAGACTCGCGCTGCTTGACACACGGAGGAGCCTCTCGTGCCGATCTACGCGATCTGGTTCGTCGCCGCGCTGGCGCTCCTGGTCCTGGAGCTGGCCAGCACGACCTTCTTCTCGATCTTCCTCGCGGCCGGCGCCTTCGCGGCCGGCGTCCTCGCGTTCGCGCTCCCCGACAGCGCGGTCTGGATCCAGGCCGTCGTGGCGATCATCGTGGCGATGCTCGGCGTGATCCTCGTCCGGCCGTTCGTCAGCCGTCGCCTGCGACGACAGGGAGAGGCATCGCTCGGTCCGGGTGTTCACGGCGGGTTCGTCGGCCAGCGGGCGCTGCCCCTCGACGAGATCGGCGACGAGTTACACCCCGGCCACGTCCGGCTCGCCGGTGAGACGTGGCTGGCCTTCTCGGACGATCGCCAGCCGATCCCCGCCGGCTGGCCCGTCGTCGTCACCGCCGTCCGCGGGACCACCCTTGCCGTGCGGCCCGCCGCACCATCCGTCACACCGGAGAGTTGAGATGGACACCGCCCTGCTCCCGCTGGTCGTCGCATTCATCATCGCCATCCTGTTCGTCGCCTTCGCCTTCTACCTCCTGCGCAACACGGTCAATCTCGTCCAACAGGGGTTCGTCGGGGTGACGACGCGACTCGGCGAGTTCCGGGCGATCCATGAGCCCGGGCTGGCGATCATCGCGCCGTTCATCGACAAGCTCGTGAGCGTCGACATGCGCGAATACCCGCGCCCGGGCGATCGGCAGGAGGTGATCACCAAGGACAACGTCGTCGTCTCCGTGAATGCCACGATCTTCACCCAGGTCGTCGACGCCAAGCAGGCGCTGTTCAGCATCGCCAACTTCGATGTCGCCATCGACGCCCTGGCGCGGACGGCGCTCCGCTCGGTCATCGGCACCCTGTCGCTCGACGAGGCGCTGTCCGAGCGCGAGCGGATCAATGTCGACGTCCAGGAGCAGATGGAGGCGGTGACCGACAAGTGGGGCATCCGGATCAACCGGATCGAGATCGTCGAGATCACGCCGCCACCGCAGATCCTCCAGGCACTGGCGCTCCAGAAGCAGGCCGACCAGGAGAAGCGCGCCAAGATCCTCCAGTCCGAGGGGCTCCAGCAGTCGGCCGTCAACGTCGCCGACGGCGAGCGGCAGGCCGCGATCAAGTCGGCCGAAGGCGAGCGCCAGGCCGCGATCCTCATCGCGGAGGGCCAACGGCAGGCGGCGATCCTCGAAGCGGAGGGCCGGGCTCGCGCCATCGAGACCGTCTACGGCGCCATCACGGCGCAGAACCCGAACCCCACGCTGGTCGCGATCCTCCAGCTCGACACGCTGAGCAAGTTCGCGCTCAGCCCGAACACGAAGATCGTCATCCCGGCCGAATCGTCGGCGCTGCTGGGTGCCGCCCAGGCGATCCAGTCCGTGCTCGCGCAGGTGCCGGCCGCGGAGTGAGCCACGGGCCCGTGCCGGTCATCGACCGACCGGGCCGGCCTCCCCGCTACGCGCGGATCAGAGCGAATAAGGCGCAGCGGTCCCGGTCTCTGCGGCGCTGCCACCCAGCGCGGCGTCTACGCCCGTCGCGGCGCCGGCCCTGGTCCGCGCGCGGTGTCGAGCCGCCTTGGCGCGGTTGCCGCAGGTGGCCATGTCGCACCAGCGCCGGCGGCTCGTCCGTGAGCCGTCGTAGAAGATCCATTCGCAGGTGTCGCTGGCGCAGATCTTGATGCGCTCCGGGTGACCCTCGGTCAGCTCCATGACGAGCGGCTCGGTGAGCCGTGCCAGGGCGTCGTCGATCGGATCGCCGACGTGGCGGTGGTCGACGCTACAGCCGTCGGGGGCGGCCACGAGTTCGATGACCTGGCGGGCATGCAGCGCTCGATTGATCAGGTCCAGGGAGCCGGCGTCCGGGGTCCGGTGCTCGGAGATCGACAGGGCGACCTCGCGGAGGGCCGACCGCAGCGCGTGGATGCGCCCGATCTCACGCTCCATCAGCGGCTCCGCCTGCGCATGCGCGCGGACGCGATTGGCGCCTTCGATGTGGATCACCCCCCGGTCGACGAACCACGCGAGCGCGTCCTCGAGGGTGGGGAGCTTCTCCGCCGGGAAACCATTGTCGGTGTCGTCGGTGTTCAGGAAGTCGAAGGTGTCCCCGAGATCCACGTCGTGCGCGTGACCTCGCTGGACGGGGTCGTGGAGTTGGATGTTCATGGTGATAACCACAATAAACCTATTGACAGGTTACGCGCAAGAGGGTACATTGGACCAGTAACCTAATACAAGCAGGTAAGCGGTTAGTAACGACCGAGAAGGAAGGAGACACAGCCATGGAGATCATCTTCGTCCTGGCCATCCTGGTCATCGCCCTCGCCGGGTTCGACGCTGCCGCCAACGCGTTCGGTGCCGACTCCCGCGACCAGCTCCCCGACGATCACCGCCGCTGAGCTCCATCCTCGTTCGAACGGAGTCGTTCACCATGCACCCCTGGACGTTGTACGCCCTCGAGGTCTCACGCGATCGTGATCGCGAGGCGCGTAATCGCCACCTTCTCGCGGCCGCTCCCGTCGACCTCACCGACCATCCGTCGCGCCTTCGCCGGCCGATGGCCCTCATCCTCGCCGCACTGAGCCGTGCTTCCGCCGCGGGCGTGCGCCGGCTCGACGACTGCGTCGCCGACGAGCTCGGCCGGTCGCTGTCCCTCTCCAAGGAGTAGCCTCCCTCAGCGAGGTGGTGGATGTGGACGAGACGACAGCGGCCGTATCGTGGGGCCCGGGTCGGATCGACCTGTTCTGGGTGGATCCGGCCGGCGCGCTGATCCACCGCGCATCCAGGCACGGCGCCTGGGACGAGCCTGAGTCGCTCGGCGGAACGCTCATCTCGGCGCCCGCCGCGACGGCCTGGGCTGACGATCAGCTCCAGGTCTTCGCCATCTTTCCCGACGGCGCCCTCTGGAATCGCTACTGGGACGGGCTTGCCTGGCATCCCTGGGAGTCACTCGGCGGGGAGCTCCGGGGCACGCCCGCGGCATCCTCGTGGAGCGCCGACCGCATCGACGTCTGGGCGCCCGGTACGGACGGCACGACCTGGCACCGCTGGTGGGACGGGACGCGCTGGGTCGACTGGGAGCGGCTCCCCCGCTGAAGCGTTCGCCGGCCTCAGGCCGACGTCACGCCACCGGTCGGCGACCCGCAGCCGACCGTATTCCGCAGAGTCCGAGAAGAACCGGCGGAACCCGCCGATCTGCACGCAGTACACCTCGCCCTCGGTCGTGTCGATGTCACTCCCCGCCGGATCGACCGTCACCCCACTGCCGGTGCGTGGACGCACGGGGTCCCGCGGTCCGCACCCCGGCCGCGAGCTACGACCAGCTCTGGAGCTCGATGATGTTGCCTTCCGGGTCGGTGACGTAGGTCCACGTCACGCGGCGGCCGTCCGCGGTCCGCGAGGTCAGGATGGTCCCGACCTGGCCGCCACCCTCGGCAAGGACGGTGGCCCTGTGCCCCGTCCACGTCCGGCACGACGAACGCGATGTGGCCGAAGCCGGGCCGGTTCGCAGCGGTCGGCAGCGGATCCAGCGATGGGTCGTACTGGAAGATCTCCAGCGTCGGGCCATCCGGTCCGCCACCGGGCAGGCGGAGGTGCGCCCCGTGCAGGGCGGCACCGGGGACGGCGGTCGCGGCGGCCAGGTCAGGTCCGCGAAGATCGCGCTCGGGCGGGACGAACAGGCAGCCGAGGACGCGCCCGTAGAAGTCGGCCAGCAGGCGCCAATCGCGGGCGATGAGGTTGACGTGTCCGAACCGGGCCTCGATCACGCGGCGATCGTCGCATGGTAGCGCGGCAGCGGCAAGCCCACGCGACGCGAGTGGCTCGTCGTCATGGACTCGACACACCCGGGTCGTATCGTGTGCCCATGCGTGACACCGACGACACCCTTGCCCCGACCCAACCTGCCAGCAAGACCGACGCCGAATGGCGAGCCGAGCTCACCCCCGAGCGATATCGCGTCCTCCGCCAGAAGGGAACCGAACGAGCCTTCACCGGCGAGCTCTGGGACGAGCATCGCCCCGGGACCTATCGCTGCGCCGGGTGCGGCGCCGAGCTCTTCCGCTCCGAGGCGAAGTTCGACTCGCGGACCGGCTGGCCGAGCTTCTTCGCGCCTGCGGACCCGGCCGCCGTCGCGACCGAGACCGATCGCTCGCTCTGGATGACCCGGACCGAGGCCCTCTGCGCGTCGTGCGGCGGACACCTCGGCCACGTCTTCGACGACGGGCCGCGGCCGACCGGCCTGCGCTACTGCATCAACTCGGCGGCGCTTCGACTCGACCCGGAGAAAGGCTCCGGTACCGGCTAACGCTCCGCGCGGCGGTCGGGTCCGGCGGCCGTCGCGAGGATGGGACACTTGCCGCGTCAGCGGCATCTACCTTACATGGACATCGCCGTGCCGGACGCATCGGCCCTGGACATCACGGTCCGGCTCGCCGCCGAGGGCGACGAGGCAGCCTTCACGCGCCTCGTCTCCGAGCATTGCGCCTCGATGGCCCGCGTCGCCTTCGTCATCTGCGGCGATCCCGAGGCGACACGCGACGCCGTCCAGACCGCCTGGTCGATCGCATGGCGTCGCCTCCACACCTTGCGTGACCCCGACCAGATCCGAGCGTGGCTGATCGCGATCGCCGCCAACGAAGCTCGGCAGGTGGTGCGAGGCCGGCGCCGGCGTCCGGTCATCGACATCTCGAACGCCCTGCAGCATGACGCCGGTGGCGACCCAGCCGACGCCATCGGCCTGGTCGATCTCCAGCGGGCACTGGCCCACCTGAAGCCCGACGACCGGAGGCTGCTGGCGCTCCGCTTCGTCGCCGGTCTCGATTCGTCAGAGATCGCCCGCCACACGGGCCTGTCGGCCTCCGGCGTCCGGAGTCGGCTGGCGCGGCTGATCGATCGCCTGCGAACGGACATCGACCATGCATGACGACGTGACCTTCGAGGCGCGCCTGGCCGACGCGCTCGGACGGTATGCCGAGCTGGCCCCGGCCATGGACGGGGCGTCGGTGGCTCGACAGGCCATCCTGGCCGGCGGGTCGGCGCGCAGGACGCGATGGCTGGCTTCGCTCCGATCCGTTGGCTCTGGATGGCTCGGTCTGGGTCGGCCGCCGGCGCGGGTCGCCTACCTGCTCATCGTCGTCGCACTCGCGCTCGCCGTGGTCGTCGTGCTGGCCGCCGTGGCCGCCTTCCGCAACGATGTTTCGCGGCCGCTGGGTCGCAATGGACCGATCGCCTTCACCGTCCAGGGAAACGACCATGGACCGGCCGGCGTCCGCGCGATCAACGCGGATGGATCAGGCGATCACCCCCTCGCGGCGGATCGCTGCCCGACCTACTCCACGGACGGCAGCGTCCTGGCGTCGCTCTCGTACGAAGGCTCGGCCTACCTCGTGGCCAGGGGCGCGGAGGGGACCCCGCTCGGCAGGGTGCTCCTCGTCGATGCGCCGCCCGCGGCCGTCTCGTTTGCGCTGTCGGCCGACGGTGCCCGAGTCGCATGGTTCAAGCCGATCCCATCCGGGACCACCGAGTCCGAGCTCTGGGTGGCCCCCATCGATGGCGGTCCGGGGGTCCGCGCCGTGCCCGCATCGAGCGTTCCGGGCGAGTTCTACGAGTCCTCGCTCTGGTCACCCGATGGCAGTCACATCGCGTTCGGAGGCTACGTCACGGATGCCGTCACCGGTGTGACGCGCCGGACCGCGATCAACGTGGTCGCCGCGGATGGGTCGAACCTGCGCCGCCTTACCGCTCGACCCGGACTGCTCGAGGACCGGATGTCGTGGTCGCCCGACGGGCGCTTCCTCGCTTACGTCGGCGTGCCGGACGGGCCGCCGGTCCCCGCGCCGAGCAGCGCCGATCCCTTGGCAGGCCCGCCGCGCGCCGTCTTCGTGATCGCGGCCGATGGAACGGGCGATCGGCAGGTGACGGACACGAGGTCGTTCGAGAGCCGACCCGAGTGGTCGCCTGACGGGACCGTCCTGGCGTTCGAGACCTCTGCCGATGGGGAAGCGCACCGTCTGACGACCGTCCACATGAACGGGCCCACGCCGGCCGGCCGGCCGGCCCTCGGTCCCGAGTCGCCCTGGTTCGTGTGGTCCCCGGACGGGACCGGGTTGCTTTGGCTCGAGATCACGTCCCTCGGCTCCGAGACGTATCGGAGCACGCTCCATTCGATCGACCGGGACTTCCGACAGCCTCCCACCACGGTGCAGTCCGTGGACGGCCTGATCATCTGCGCCCCGAGCTGGCAGCGGCTCGACCCATGAGGAACGCACGGATGCCTGCCTCGACCATGCAACGCGGCAGTCGCCGCCACCAGGAGGAACTGATGCCGAACGTCGTTCGCGCGGCCACGTGTCTCGCCGTCGCGCTTGCCCTCGCCGCCTGCGCCGCCGGGTCGCCGGCCGCCCCCACGGCGACGCCCGGACCGTCGTCGCTCGCGGCAGCTTCCCTCGAGGCCACGCCATCCCCTGCGGCGTCGGCCGTCGCCACCCCGAAGCCGGTGACCCCGGCACCGAGCGTGGTGCCGAGTGGGTCGGCAGGCCCGACGAAGTTCACCTCGGCCATCTATCGGTATTCCCTCACGGTGCCGGTCGGGTGGACCACGATCCAGGCCACCGCGGCGTGGGACGGCAAGGGCGCGCCGTTCCACGACGTGCCCCAGGCCGACCAGTTCGTCGGTCCGGCCGCCGCGAGCGCATGGTTCTTTGGAGCGCCGACGGCCAAGGACCTCGCAGCGAGAGTCAAGGAGAGCATCGCCGCCAACGCCGCAGAGCACGGCAACACATGTCCGGCCGTCCCGAATGCCCAGTCAAACGTCAAGATCGGCAACGAGCCGGCGGTCCTGCTCGCCTTCGACTGCGGGATCCTCATCAACAACGCGATCGCGGTCCACAAGGGCAAGGCCTACCTGTTCGGGTTCCGCGACCCGGCCGTGCATGCGGCCAGCGATCCAGCCGATCGTGCGGCCTTCCTCGCTCTGCTCGAATCGGTTCGCTTCCCAGAGTGACCGGAGCTCGAGGCGATGCGGCGCGGGCCGCCGCGAGACGGCGCCCATGTGAACAGAGAGACGGGAGGCCCAGGTGCGTGCCAGGTACGGCGATCGCCGCGGGCTCGTGATGCCGGCGGACGCGGTCGACGTCGAAACGTGATGTAGGCTCAGCGCACCCTTGATCGTCTGGTCCGGGTCTCCTGGATCTCGCATCGGCGCGTCTCGAACGCAGCGACGTGTTCTATGCGGAGCACCTCGATGCGAGCCTCAAGGTCGGGATCGAAGGTCACCCCCTCGCGCTGATCGATGGCGGCTCGCCAGTCGGCATGGATGGTCTCGACGGATCGGTCCATGGGTTGGACCTCTCGTTAGGAACGCGGAGTGTGCGCGCGATCGTGGCGCCGTACAAGCCGGACTACGTCGAGAGCGTCGCATCGTCCAGTGATGCCGTTTCCCAACGACGCGGTGCGGGCGGCCCCGCAACGCCCTGGTCGAAGGATCCTAATCCGGCTCCCAGGCTACTTCGACGACATGACGATCCGGGTCGAAGCACTTGAACCCGACATAGCCGGCGTCGTCCTCGTCCTCGACCAGCTCCACACCGTCGGCGATGAAGCGGGCTCTGAGATCCCGGACCGCTTCGGCAGCAGCCATCTCGAACCCAAAATGGGGGAAGCCCGGAGCTCGAGCCGGCCCTTCATCGTGACCGAAGGCAAGGGCGAAGCCGTGGGCGTCCTTCACGATGATCACGCCGTCGGGGTACGTTTGGGCTGTCGAGCGGTCGAAGCCGAAGTACCGGGCATAGAACTCGATCGAGCGCTGTTGGTCACGAACCGCGAGCGCGAGGTGATTCAGTCGCACCGGGCAAGGCTACAAGGTCGTCTCGTCGGTTGCGACACGCGCGGCCGACCGTCGGCGGCCGGTCGCCTCGCCCGGGGACACATCGTTGCACGTATGTGCGCGATCGCGGGTCCGGGGATCCGAGCCCAGGCCAGGTAGCTTGGCCGCGACTCAGTCCGATGCGCCGAATCGACTCAGGGCAGGTAGGTCCTTCTCGACACGTAGAGAAGCGCGATGACGGCCAGGAGCGCTATGAGGAGAGCAGCGCGCTGCTCATCCTGCAGTCCGGACCATCGGTCTTTGACCTCCCGCCACATGGCGGCCAGCGTACTGCGCCACGGGCGCTACCGCGAATCTGAGGGTGGGGTCGTGTTCTGGCGCGCGTCGTCAGTGCTCGACGACCTGTTCGAGCTTGCCCGCCCCCTCGATCCAGCCGGTGATCTCCGCCTCGCTCGGGACGCGCCGGACGATGCCTGGTCGTTCCGCAACGACGGACTGGATCGTGGCCTCGAGGTTCGCCGGGTTGCGTTGGGCCAACTCGGCGGGTGAGCCGACACCGGCGGCCTCGAGCAGGTCGCTGTACTGCGGCCCGACGCCCGGGACCCGCATCAGATCGACCTTGTCGACCCACCCGCGGATGAGCTTGCTGCTGATGCCGGTCTGCTCGGCGATCTTCTCGCGGTCATATGGCTTCGCGCCGGCCGCGAGGAGGTCGTTGGTCGTCTTGATGCCAACCGCGGCGAGCTTCTCACTGGAGGCCGGACCGATCCCCTCGACGTCCTCGATCTTCATCTCGGTAGCGACCTGTGGATCATCGACGGCTGCCGCTGCGGCCACGACGACCGTCGCTTCGACCGGCTCCGGAGCAGCCCTCGAGGCCGGCATCACCGCTGCAGACCACCGCGCCGCCGCGACCGCCACCGGCGTGGCGACCGGCTCAGGCGCCGCGACGGGCTGCGGCGGCGCCGTCCCGGCCGCCGGCGGCGAGCTCCGCCTTCACCGAACGCCTCCTTCACTTCGGCGGTGCTGAGGTACCAGAGGATGAAGGCCGGCATGATCGCCATCGCGAGCCCGACGCCCTGCCCCGGGAACTGGAAGAACGCGATGGCCGCCTCGAACAGGCCGAAGCCCGCCAAGATCAGCGCGAAGAGGCGAGCCCACGGCTGGAGCGCCCAGAGCCCGAGCGCGGCGAGGAGCCAGACGATCCCGGTGGCGATCGCGAGCCAGCCCCACAGCCCGACGTGCTCGAAGGGCGGGAGGTCGCCGAGGGCGCCGAACCAGTCGAAACCCAGGACCCGCAGGCCGAAGAACAGGAACCCGAACCCTGCGAGCGCCGCGAAGAAGCCGATGATCGAGATGAGGATGGGCGGGTTCTTCATCGATGCGTTCCTCCAGCTCTGCCACCACCCACGCCGTGGCTGGCGTACGGACGCCGACTTCAGGACTGCCAGCTCCGGCGGCCATGACGAATACTAGAGAACCAGACGGCTCAGGAACATGGCGATACATGGTTTCGGGCTCCTCGCGTGCCCGTGGAGCGTCAGGCACACTTGCGGTGCTGTGACGCCGAATGACCTTTCTGTTTCGCCGGAGCGCACTCCGAGACTCATTCCCGCGTGGCTCGAGAATCTCGAGAGCTTCGGGTGGCGGATCCTCGTCATCGGTGGGCTCGCAGTCGTCCTTGCCTGGATCGCGCTCACGCTCATCGCCGAGACGGCCTCCCTCGTGCTATCCGCGGTCATCGCCGCCGCGGCGGCGCCGGTCGTCATCTCGCTCCGCGCGCGCGGCTGGCCTCGCGTCCGGGCCGCACTCACGGCCTGGGTCCTCGTCGGCCTGGTCATCGTTGGCGGGCTCGCTCTGGTCGTCATCGCCTTCGTCCCATCGATCGCGGCGCTCGTCGATGCGATCCAGCGCGGCGTCGATGCGATTCGATCCGGTTCGGCGGGGTTCACGCTGCCCGCGGACATCTCCGCGGCGATCGACCGCGTGGTCTCGATCGTCGCCGCGTTCGCCGAGGAGAAGCTCGGCGAGCTCGCGAGCCGTGTCGCCACGACGGCGACGATCGCGATCCTGAGCACCTTCCTCACGTTCTTCTTCCTCCTCGACGCCGATCGTGGCGCCGACTGGGTGCTCCAGGGTGCCCCGGAGACGGAGCGGGCGAGGCTCCGTGACCGCGGTCGCGACGCCGCCTTCCGCGTCGGCGGCTGGATGCGCGCGACGGCGGCCGCGTCCGCCGCCCGGGCCGCCGCGATGCTCGCGGCCATGCTGGTCGTCGGGACCCCGTTCCCCGGGCCTCTGGCGGCCATCCTCCTCGTCACCGGGCTCATCCCCTACCTCGGCCCCCTGGTCGCGACATCCGCCATCATCCTCGTGGCCCTCGGCGGCCAGGGCGTCGTGCCGGCGCTGCTGATGCTCGCGGCGGCCGTCGCCATCGAGGTCGCGCTCACGTTCGGACGTTCACGCCTGGAAGGCTCGGCCGCCCTTCGTGTCCATCCCGCGATCGCGCTCCTCGCGCTTCCGATCGGCGCGGTCGCCGCCGGCGTGGTCGGCATGATCGTCGCCGTGCCGGTCGCCGGCTTCCTCCAGGACATGACCGGCACCGCCCTGGCGGCATTCCAGCCGCGGCTCCCGACGATCTCCTCGAGCGGCCCGGTGGTGCCGGCCTGGCTCGATCGGCTCGCCCACTGGAGCCGGGGCCTGCTCGTCGGCATCGGCCTCCTCGCCGGCCTCGTCGTGATCACCATCCAGCTCTCGGGCCCGGTCCTCGCCGTTGTTCTCGCTGCGGTCATCGCCGCCACGCTCGCGCCCGCATCAGCCGCTCTCCGTCGTCGTGGAGCAGGACCGACGGTCGCCGCGCTCGGCGCGACCGTCGGCCTGGCCGTCGGGATCGGCGTCGTGCTCATCCTGACGATCGCCTCGTTGTCGGCGAACATGAGCCAGATCGTCACGCAGTCGAGCGTGGGCTCATCCAGCGTCGACCGGGCCGCGAACGGGTCGCTGGCGTGGCTGCCGGACCTCGTGTCGAACGTCTCGGGCGGGGCGCTCAGCGCCGTCATCGCATTCGCCGCGATACCGCCCGGCCTGGTGTTCGTGCTCACGCTGGCGGCGATCCTCACGTTCTTCTTCCTGCGCGACGGCGGGGCCGCATGGCGCTGGTCGACCGGGAGGCTCCGCGGCTGGCGGCGGAGCGAGGTGGACGCGGCCGGCACCCGGGCGGCCGGCGTGCTTGGCGGCTACATGATCGCGACGGGGGTCATCTCCGCCTTCGGCGCGGCGACGCAGTTCGCCATCATGGCCGTGCTGGGGATCCCTCTGGCACTGCCACTTGCCGTCCTGTCGTTCTTCGGCGGGTTCATCCCGTACATCGGCTCGTTCATCACCACCGGAATCGCGTTCCTCGTCACCGTCGCTGTCGGCTCGCCGACGGACATCGCGGTGATGGCGGTCTTCACGATCGTCTTCAACATCGTCCAAGGCAACTTCGTCGCGCCGCTCGTCTACGGCAGGGCGGTGAGCATCCACCCCGCCGTGGTGCTTCTCGCAATCCCCGCGGGCTCCACGATCGCCGGGGTGTTCGGCATGTTCATCGTCGTCCCGCTGATCGGGGTCGTCGTCGCGACGTGGCGGACCGTGCTCCTGGTGCTCGGCAACGCGCCCGCGGCCGAAGGGGAAGGGGCCACCGGCGAGGGGGCGGCGAAGTTCATCGGCCCGCAGCCCGTGACCGACGAGACTGGTGATGCCCCTCCGTTGGAGGTGTCGGCGACGCGACCGGCGCAATGATGCCTGTCAGCACAAGCTACCTCGATCCACAGCCACGGGAGGAGAAGAAGACGTGAGCGAACCTGGAGCGCACATCGCAGGCGCCTCCGAGCCGTCCGGAACCCAGGCCGAGCCTGGTGGCGCACCCGGCACGGACCCGGCGTCCGCCGCAGCACCGCCGAGCCGACGCGCTGCGCTCCTGCGGTCCGGCTTGATCGTCGGCGTCCTCGTCATCGTCTTCGGCGTCATCCTGCCGCGGTACATCGACTACTCGGAAGTGATCGCGGCCTTCCAGGCGCTGACGCTCGACCAGTTTGTCGTCATCACGGTCCTGGGCGCGATCGCATGGCTTGTCAGCGGGCTCGTCTTCTGCGCCCTCATCCCGGGCCTCTCGGTCATCCGCGGTCCAGCGTCGTGGCTCATCCTGTCCGGCATCGGCTCGAGCGTCCCGTTCGGACCGTGGAACATGGGCGTCCTCTGGGTCGTCGTCCGTGGCTGGGGCGTCGCGAACATTCCCGCCACGTCGGGCATCGCGCTCTACGGCGTGGTCAACGAGCTGAGCCGCCTGTTCTTGCCGCTGCTGGCCATCGTCACGCTCGCGCTGACCTCGGGTCTGCCGACGAGCGAAACCGGCACCGTCTGGGCGATCGCGATCATCAGCGCCGTCGCCTTCGTCATTGCGACCGTGCTCATCGTCGCGATCGTCCGCTCGGAGCGGATCGCCGACTGGCTCGGGCGGACCGGACAACGCGTCGTGTCGTGGACGATGGGCCGGCTGCGTCGGACTGCGGTCCCCGACGTCACGGGGGCCATTCACCACTTCCGCGACCAGCTCGGCGTCGTCATCCGTCGCCGAGGCCTGGCCGCCCTCGGCACGGCCATCGTCGCGCAGTTCGCCTGGGTGGTCGTGCTCACCGTCGCGCTTCGGATGATGGGGGTTCCGGAGAGCGTCCTGAGTCCGGGCGAGGTCTTTGCCGTCTACGCGCTCGTCATGGTCATCACGATCATCCCGCTCTCGCCGGGTGGGGCGGGTGTGCCGGAGCTGCTGTTCATCTCGATGTTTTCGTCCATCGCCGGCGCGCAGTACGAGGCTGCGATCACCGCAGGCGTCTTCCTCTACCGGCTCTACTACTGGTTCGTCCCGATCCCGTTGGCCTGGATCCTTCTCAAGGTGACCCGTCGCGGGAGGTCGTTGCTCCCGACCACGGCCGAGCTGAAGACTGCCGCGCACGGGTAGCCGTGCCCGTTCGTTCCTTGTGACGTGAGCCGCAGCTAAGCGTCCTCGCTAGAGTGGGCCTACGACGTCTCGCCGCTTCGGAAGTGCCACTACCGGAAGGTGAAACACCTGGCGATCAGGGGCGTGCCGATATCAGAAGCCGGACCCTTGGGTCTCGAGAAGCCGGCCCGAGCACTCGCATGGTCTAGCGGTGCCGTCCCGATGGATCAGCACACCACGTACGTCGGCCCTCAGGGTGTGCCCACCGGTGAGGTCCAGGCCATCAGCCCTTGACTCTCTTCTCCAGTGCCTCAACCTGATCGGCGAGCTGCCCGACCCGCTGGCTCAAGCCAGACACAGCTTGGATGAGTTGCTCCATTCGCGGATCCGGCCTACCCAGGTGCCCCGGGTCAAAGACCCCGTCGACTTCCACCTTCTCCGCTTTGATTTCCTTGATTTCGGTCTTCTCGAGCTTCTCGTTCTTCTCGAGCTTCTCGTTCTTCTCGAGCTTCTCGATCTTCTCGAACTTGTCGCTCTTGATCTCCTTGAGCCAGTCCTTCGCAACCTCCGGGAAGTCCTTATCGAAGAAGTCCTTCAGAGAGGTCTTGCCCACCTCGAAGTTCGGGTTCTTGCCAATCATGAAACCCAAGATGCTGGACAGCTCCCGGACGTGCAGCTCGCCGATTGGCGTGTCGAGATTGATCCGCACGTCGGGACGGTCTTCCTTCGTGACGAAGGGCTCCTTGGACTCTTCACCGGTGCCCTGTGATTTCAGCTTGCGATTCCGTCATCTTGTCGCGTCCTTCCCGATCGCTGACAGCTCTGGAACAGTCGACGCGCCATGCAGCACGAGTCTCTGGATTCGTCCGATGCGGCACGCCTTGCGTTCAGCCCATGGGCAACCCTCGCCTATCGTGCTGGAGCGCCTTCGGTCCTGTTTGCAGCAGGTTGGCGAGCGCCGTGCTGATCGGTTGGCCGGTGTATCTTTCGTAGTACAGGAACCCGGGGCATGGGTTGATCTCGAAGCAGTAGTAGTCGCCGTCCGGTGTCTTCTTGAGGTCGATGCCAGTCATCACGAGGTCCAGCTGCCGCGCAAGGCGAAGGCATGACTCTGCGACGTTCGACGGCAGGTTCGTGGGCTCCATTTCGACTGTCCGCCCATCGCGGTCGGCATATCGATAGTCCACTGCCTCTGAGCTCACACGGGTGGCGAACAACTCGTCGCCGATGGTGTGCACTCGGACATTCTCTCCCGGTATGAAAGCCTGGAACTGGGCGGGCCCGTACCGCAGCGAGGACATCTTCGAAAGCCGCTCAGGCGCGAGACGCCTGACGATCGAGCGTATGCCGCTCAAGGACTTGTAGATCACTTCGCCCCGGTACTCCTCGTAGAAATCATGGACCGCTGCCGGGTCATTGGTAACGAGTGTGGGCGGCGTCAGCAGGCCACTCTGACGTACCAGCAGGGCCTGATAGGCCTTGCTGTTGTTGGACATACCGCCCCAAAGGCGATTCACCACGATGCAGGGCAAATCCTCAAGCAAGACCATGAGTCCCGTGTCGTACTCGAAGTACAACGTGGGGACGACGTCTGGTGCGACGTCCGCTGGCGGTAGGCGGCCCTCAGACCCGAGGTAACGAACATAGACGCCGGTCAACTCGTCCAGGTCGATCATCCAGTCGGGCCCGGCGATATAGCCCGTAGGATCCGAACCTTGCCAATGCCACTTGACTTCGAATCCGGATGGATACCTCCCCAGGTCGAGCAACCGATAGGGATAGCCGCAGTCCGTGAGCCGTGCGCACACCATTTCGGTCACGGCATCGGCCAGGCCGCCACAGACGAGAATCACTGCAGGATCTGCCGGGGCTCAGGCGGGATACCGCGACTGCGACCCGCCTCATCCGTAAGGAGATGCGCGATCCCACGCACGATCTCCTGCTGGGCAAGTTCGCCAAATTGTTCAACGTAGGGACGCGACTCGACGGCAACGACACCGATGCCATTGGAGGTGAGGGCAAAGGCCACCTCGACAAATGTCAAACCTGCCTCGGTAGCGAAGCGTCGCAGACCTGGCTCGAGCTGGGCTGCCGCTCTCGGGGGCTGCCCGTCCCAAATCACTTCGTTGCCAACCACGCATGCAAGTTGTGCGGCTGCGTGCGGATAGGTCAGACAAACAGGCGCACGTCGCGCCAGGGCTGCCAAGCCGTTCCAGTCCTCGTCTCCGGTCACCAAATAGCGCAAGTCACTGGTGAGCGGACCGTAGACGGCACCCTCCACCCCAGCGAGAGAACTGCGACCCCCAAAGGCGCGGGCCTCCTGGTCGACGTTGGTCACCAAGGTCTCCAACGTGGGTAGGCCGCAACGCCGCAGAAGGGCATGCCAAGACAAGAGCGGAGCCTGTGGCCTGTACCAGATCGCCGGGGGAAAGCGGTTGACCACTGGGCAAGCCAGACTCCACAGCCACGCCAGAAGTGCGGCCTGCGTCTCAGCCTGCATGTAGGCCAGGTCATCGGGCTGCCACCCATCGGAGTCGATCCAGCCGGTGCTGCGAACGAATACACCAGCGATCTGATCGTCACGCAACTGCAGCTCGTCATCCAAGATCAGCCGGCTGGCGGACCGCCCACTATCAAGCCGCCACGCGAAGCTTGACGGAAGCATCATCGGCTGCGAGATGATGCGGGCCGGGTGATCGCGTGCCTCCAACTCGGCCTGGACACTCAGGCAGCAAGGGTCCTGGGAATCACCCAGCAGTAGATGCACAGCGGCCCCCCTGGTGGCGGGGTGCGTCGCCCCGAAGGTTGATCATACGACTGCCTGCCAGGGCGGGCGTCAAACGCCGTGCCCGTGCCGATGCGCTTCATGGTTTCGCAAGTCTTGTTGAGATCCCGGCTGGAGAGCAGCCGAAGCCAAAGACATTCGACGCGACGGTGGCTACGACCTCGCGGCGGCCCTGCCATGGGAGTACCGATGACATCGACTGTGGAACATAGAACAGACGTCTAGTCCAATCTCGACGATCGGAGGCGCGACATCGCGCGCCGGATCACTCAGAAGGACGGCGTGGACGCCGTCGCAAAGCTCGACCTGGCCAAGGTGCAGCCCACGAAGCGGACGCCAGGTGCCTTCAAGCCGCCATCGCTGTTCGTGCCGCTGAACCCTGTTCCCGCGTGATGTGCCCGCCATTCGCGAGCGCCACCGCCCCCACGACGAGCCAGAGTGCTGCGCCGTAGGGCGATGACGGACGTGAATTTGCCTTCCGGTGAGATCGCCTCTGCCGCGAAGGCGAACTGCCCGACGACGATGACCAGGTGCATGAGCATCACCAGCAAGAGGCTCTGCGTGCGGTCGTAGACCCAGACCATGAGGACCCGGTACGGCGGCAGCCAACCAAAGAGGAGCGCAGCCACGAGCAGAGCCGGCGGGACCGATCCAGCGGAACCTGCGTTCCCGGCGAAGAGCGGGAGGTGCCACGCTCCCCAGAGCACGCCCATGATCAGTCCGGTTGACACGACGCCATGGCTCAACCGAAACCTGGGCGTGGCGAACCCCGTCCAGCCGACCTCCTCGAAGGCAGCGACGAACAACCCCACGCCGATCCCGGGCAGCAGCACGCCGACCTTGTCGTCCGAGGTGACGATTGCGGGGAGGTACTCCTGGGACCCCAGCGAAAGGGCGAAGAGCGTCGCCACATTCACGAGTGGTGCGGTCAGAAGCGCCACGGCGTACCAGCGCAGGCCGACCCGCCAACGGCGCAGCCGCGACAGTAGGTCGCTGAGTCCGGCTCGGCCGTCCAGGAGCCCGGTCAGAAGGAGGCCGGCGAGGCTCGGGCCCATGAGCGACAAGATGCCCGCGAGCGCGAAGGTCGGGCTCGATCCCCTGGTGCTCAAGAAATCGGAAGGGCCGACGGCGAGCAGGATGGCACCCCACGAGATGGCGAAGGCCAGGACGTAGTAGGTCAGGAGGGGGTGCTTCCTGATGTGATCGACCATCCTCAACACCGCCGGCCAGGCACACTAGGAGGTGCGGTCGTTTCCAGACCGCGACGCGGGCCGTGGCTCCAGGATGACGACCGCCGTCTCTCGTGATCTCCGGGCCGCAAAAGCGTCGAGATCCTTGTCGTAGACGGCCCACCTGGCCCACAGGCGCGGCCGCTCGCTGGGGTCGGCCGCACGGGCGTGGACGGCGCGCGAGCCATCGACCAGATCGACGCTGGTGTCCGGATGAGCCTGCAGGTTGAGCCACCATGCGGGCTCGGGATCGGCCCAGCCGTTCATGGCCATGGTGACCAGGTCGGGACCGTCCTCGAGGTAGCCGAGGATGGCCGTCCGCTCCGCGCCCGTGCGCCGCCCGACCGTCCTGAGTCGCATCATGCCCCAGCGTTCAGCCGTCGCGCTCCGGAGGCCGAACCGGCCGCCCGTGACCGAGTAGATGGCACGCTGCAGCGCCCAGAACGAGCGGATGAACCAGCGTGGCTGGAGCCGCGGGGCTCGTTGGCTCGACGCACTCATCACATAGCGTGCGCGCCCGCCAACGAGCTCTTGTTGGCAGGCGCTGTGGCGATCACCCGTGGATTGAAGCCCTTGGCGATCAGCCAGACCGCCAGAACCATCTCCTGGAGGCCGATGGGGATGTTGAGCACCGTGTTGACGGTGGTAAGGCCGAAATCCTGCGTGAAGCCGGCGTACACGGTCGCCACGAGACACAGCCCGGCTCCGATGAGACCCCAGCCCGATAGCCAGCGAGGCACGAGTCTCGACCGGTACAGCAGGTAGTAATACATCAAGGCTCCGAGAGTGAACGGGATGAACCCGAGGAACGCTTGCGCCCAATCGCGGACCGCGAGCAACGTGTCTCCGACTACTTGAGACGAGGATGCTGCGGCCGGGCCGGCTGCCACCGATGCCTGGCCCAAGGTCAGCAACGCCAGCAGGCTGAGGGTCGCGACCAGGAGGAGCATGCCCTCGACAGTCCTTGCCGCTACCGATCCCAAAGCCAGAGACCCGTCGTACCTTCTGAGGACCGGGTAGAGGCCGATCGCGATGCCCGCGGCCGTGGCAGCCCAGACGAACTCGATCAGCGCTGTCAGTACCACCTTGTCGCTGTTTGCCGCCAGCTGGGCGAGATAGTCCGGGCTATCGAGCATCGAGCCCAGGGGCACGACGCTCAGGATGCTGGCAACCGAGCAGGCGATGAACAGGATCCCCACCGCGATCGCATTTCCTCGATATGGGGTCATTTCGTCCCTCCGGCGTCCATTCCGCGCACCGGCTCGTGCGTAACCGTGATGTCTTTCCTCGAGCGTGCCGTACTCCGACGCAGCCGAGCGCTCGGGGCGTCCCGGCGAGGGGTTAGACCCTGTCGATGACCGCGTGACCCGCCCCGACTCGATCAAATCCTCCCCGGGACGCCCTGACGGATCGGTCTCGCCACTGGATGGCCGCGGTCCCGGCGACCGGATCTCGGGTCGCGCGTCGAATGCTCCCGCGTACGCACCAATGGTGGCTTCGTACGGACCGAGGCGCCAGTGCCGCAGGTCACGATAAGTCGCAGCGAAGCGCCCATCTGTAGAAGAGGGGAGATCTCGAAGAACGTCAGAACGTCGTACGAGCCGGCGCTAGCCGTCACGAATGACCCATCACGAAGCTCGATCGCGGTCTGAAGTCGCGCGGGCAGGTGGCGCGGTCTGAAGTCGCGCGGGCAGGCTGGTTGTTTTGGTCCACTCGCCCTGAAGAGCGACGATCCGCGCGACCGCATTGGCGGCATTTTGGCGGCGGAGCTGGCGATAGAACGCGATGAACGTGACTGCGAGAACAAGACCGCTGACCGCCGTCCAGAGCCACTCCGATCCGGGTCCGATCAACGCCATCCCGTCGATGTTGATGAGCTTCACGTCCGCATCCGCCTTCCCGCCACACGGGTTAAGCCGGACAGGGCTCACCGCATGACGGGGATCGCGAGTCGGCGACCGGCCCCACGGTGTCCTGAGCATGGCGTGAGCCGCACACCTGCCTCTTGCGAGTACGAGCCGAGGATCGATAGCCTCAGGGGCGGTACGCCGTGATCAAAGGGGTGACCTTGAGGTCTTCGGGGATCCGAATACCCCTCGCCAGCAGCCAGGTACCGATGACCAGCTCGAACGGCAGGAGCGGCAGGTAGACCAGGATCGGCACCTGCGCGCCGAGGATCTCGGCCATGATCCCCGCCAGACCCAGCGCCACCGCGAGGAGGCCGAACGCCGGGATCGCCCGCGGTAGGTACCCCGAGCGCAGGAACAGCCCATACCAGATCAGCCCACCTGCGCAGTAGAAGAGCATGTGGGCGGTGCTACCGAGGCCCTTGTCGAGGCCGGTGTAGAGGAACGTGGCGAGCGCCTGGTAGTGCGAGTCGGCGGGGGAGCCGGAGGCCACGAACGCCTGGCCCAGCCCGATCAGCGCCGCGTCGCCCGCCCTGGCCACCGCCAGCACGATCGCCTCGGCAAGCCACCAGCCGAGCGCGACAAGCGCGAGGACCTGCGCCTGCCCACGGAGCACGACGAACAGCAGCACGGCGAGCACGACGATCGCGAGGCTCGTGACGAAGCCCAGCAGCACGCCCAGGCGAACCACCCCGGGCGAGCCGGCGACTCCTGCCAGCACGTCGGAGATGCTGCCCGTTCCGGCCGCCGAGGCGATGAGCACGCCGCTCGCGAAGCTGGTCACGATGACGAACAGGAACATCGCGCCGAGCCAGCGCGGCGCGCGGCCGTCGATGCCCGGCGTCGGCTCCCGTGACTCCTCGTGCGCTTCCATACGCATGCTCAAGGCGGCCGCCATCTGAATCTCCTCACGTGGGGATTTGCTCGATGAGTCTCGACCCAGCCGCAGGTTGTCGCCAGAGGCGTTTGTCACGAACTGCCCGGGTCGAACCCGAACGTCCTAACCGCGCCACGTGGGATCGCCGGTCCGCGACACGTCCCGAGTTTGATCGGGATAAGTCGCAGCTAAGCGCCTGCGGATAGAGTCGGCCTACGACGTCTCATCTGTAGGGTTCGAGAACGACGTCTCGCCCGCGTCGGAAGTGCCCCCAACGTGGCGAGACGTCGCGTGATCGCACGTCGTCGCCCGACCATCCCGCCGGGGAGGTCGATGCGTGGATCCGAGCGCGACCCCGTGGCGGGTCCTGGAGGATGCGCCGACGGCGGGCGCCGGCAGCGGGCGGCGAAGAGTCCACCGAGCCGCGTCGGGCGATCGCGGTCCCGCGATCGGTGCTGCTGACCGGTGGACTCGCGGCCGCGTTGGCGATCGGCGCGTTCGTCCTCGCCTTCGGATCCGGTTCGTCCGGGAGCGTCGTGGTCGAGGGCGGAGCGCCGCTCTCGAGCGACGGGTCACCGACGGTGAGCATCGGACCGACGGCCGGCTCAGGCGGCCGGCTCGTCGTGGTCGAGATCGTCGGTGCGGTCGATCACCCAGGTGTCTTTCATCTTCCCGCTGACGCACGGATCGGCGACCTCGTCGCCGCGGCCGGCGGTTTCGGTCCCCGGGTCGACACCGTGCGGGCCGGCCACGAGTTGAACCTGGCGGCGCCGCTGCACGACGGCGACCAGATCCGGGTCCCGTCCCGAGACGACCCTACCGGTCCGACCTCCGGCGCCACCGGCGGGGCTGCGGCACCGACCGCGGGCCCGATCGACCTGAACCGGGCGACAGCCGCCGAGCTCGATACGTTGCCCGGGATCGGTCCCGTGACCGCGGCCAAGATCATCGCGTCGCGCGAAGGGCAGCCGTTCACCGCCGCGGACGACCTGCGGACACGCAAGCTCGTCGGGGAGAAGACGTTCGGGCAGCTCAAGGACCTCGTGACGGTCCGCTGAGATGGGTCGCAGCTCTCGGCTCGCGATCGGCGCGATCGCCGCCGCCGTCGCCGCCGGCCAGGTCGGGCCGAACCACCTCGCCGCCGCCGTGGCCCTCGGGCTGGCGGCCGTGCTGCTCCTCTCCGAGTCGCGGCCAGGACTCGGCGCCAGGACGCTGCTCCCGGTCATCGCGGGTGCCGGGCTGATCGTCGTGCGCTTGACGCTGGGTCCGTCCGGGCCGCCGGCGCTGGTCGTTCCGCCGGATGGCCTCGGACCGTGGGCCCTCGTCGTCGCGTCGACGGGTTCTCCGCATGACGGCCTGCAGGTCGCGACGCTCGAGACCGCACCGGGGGCGGCATCACCGTTCATCGTGGCGGCGACGCTGCCGCGATATCCGGTGGTGATCCCGGGCGATCGGGTCGTCGTCGACGGCCGGATCCTGCCACGACCCGACTCGCCGTACGGGTCGTACCTGCAACGGATCGGCGCGGTCGGGACGCTGCGATCGCGGAGCCTCACGGTCGAACCCGCGCCCGACGACGATCCCGGCCGCCGACTGGAGGCACTCCGACGGGGTGCCGGCGAGGCGCTCGCGAGGGTCCTGCCCGAACCGGAGGCCGGACTCGCGGCGGGCATCCTGATCGGACTTCGCGACGCGGTCGACCGCGACCTGGCGGCGGCCTTCACGACCGCGGGCGTCAGTCACGTCGTGGCCATCTCCGGCTGGAACATCGCGATCGTCGCCGCGGCGATCGCCGCGATGAGCGGCCGGCTCGGGCGTCGGCGTCGGTCGATCATGACCATCGTCGCCATCGTCGGCTACGTCGCCTTCGCGGGCGCGTCGCCGTCGGTGGTGCGTGCCGCCCTCATGGCCGGCGTAGTGCTCCTTGCCCGCGAGACCGGCCGGGCGGGGCGTGCGAGCGCGGCGCTCGGATGGGCCGCGACGTTGCTCCTGGCGACGGATCCCGCCTTGATCGGCGACGCGGGGTTCCAGCTGTCATCACTGGCCACAGCCGGTCTGATCGCCTGGTCGAGCCCGTTGACCGAATGGATCGAGCGTGCCGGCCGTGGTCGTCTCCCGCGCTGGCTCGCGGAGAGCCTCGGCGTGTCGCTCGCGGCGCAGGCGGCGACGCTCCCGATCATCCTGATCTCGTTCGGTCGACTGGCGGTCCTGTCACCGCTGGTGAACCTCGTCGTGGTCCCGCTCGTGGCACCGGCGATGGCCGCCGGCCTCGTGGCACTCGCCGGTGGCGCGCTCGTGCTCGCCGGGATGCCGCCGATCGTGGGCGCCATCGTCGCGGCGCCCGGTTGGGTGATCTTCCGGCTCCTCGTCGCCGTCGTGTCCTTCGCGACCGGCCTGCCGTTCGCCAGCGTGTCGCTCGAACCACCGCTCGACGTCGGCGCCGCAACGATCTCGACCACCGCGATCGTCGCCCTGGCATGGTCGCGCCGGGCACGACCGTCGCGCCCGCGCGATGGCCGCGCGACGGGATCACGGCCGGCGCCTGCAACGGCGCCGAAGGGAACCGCACCACCGTCGGTCCCGGCTCACGGCCGAACGTCCCCGTCGGCCGGTCGGACGGCACGGCGCGTCGTCGCCATGTCCTTGATCGGCGCGATCCTGGTCGCCGGCGGCGTAGTCGCGGCCAGACCCGGCACGTTCGCCCGGATCTCGATCCTCGATGTCGGGCAGGGCGACGCGATCCTGATCGAGGGGTCGCGCGGCGGTCGCCTGCTCATCGACGGAGGACCCGATCCCGACCGCCTGCTGGTGGCGCTCGACCGCCGGATCCCGCCCTGGGATCGGCGCCTCGACGCGGTCATCCTGAGTCATCCACACGAGGACCACGTCGCCGGACTGGCGTTGCTGCTCCAGCGATACCGCGTCGGCCGGGTCTTCGAACCGGGGATGCACGGGCCGGGTCCCGGTTACGCCGCCTGGGCACGCCGTCTCGATGAGTCCGGGGCGCCGGTCCGCCTGAGCCTCGCCGCCGGCGACCGCCTGAGCGTCGACGAGATCCGCCTCCGTGTCCTGTGGCCGATCCGTGGCCGCGTCCCGCTCGAACCACCCGACGGCGGCACGAGCATCAACAACGTGTCCGTGGTGCTCCTCGGCGACATCGGCCCGAGACACGTCCTGCTCATGGGCGACGTCGAGGAGGGCATCGACCCATCGCTGATCACCGAGGGCTTGCCGCAGGTCGACCTGCTCAAGGTGGCGCATCACGGCAGCCGGACCGCGACCACCGAGGCGTTCGTCGAGACGGTCCGGCCCAAGGTCGCCGTCGCGTCCGCAGGGGCCGGCAATCCGTATGGCCATCCGGCCAGGGCGACGCTCGATCGACTGGCCGCGGCTGGAGCCGAGGTGCTGCGGACCGATCGCGACGGTACCGTGGTGGTCGGGTTCGAGGCGTCGCGGATGACGGTCCGGACCGAGGGCCCGGCGGCGCGGCGGCCGTGGCTCCGGCCGCGGCAGGCACGCCGGCGGACACGACCGGCGGTGACGCCCGGACCGCCTCCACACGCTCGGATGTCGATCGCGCGGTGGCCTTCCGCTGTGCGATTCCGGTCACTGGCCTCGTTCCCGGACGCGTCCCGAGCGCGGCGCCCCAGCCTGCCCCCGTCTGGTCGGGCGGCGGACCCGGGCAGGCGCCCGGCGGGGCTCGGGTTGTCGGGTACCATCGGAACGATGACGGTGCCCGGGCGGGTGGAGGCCGCCTCCCTGCTGCTCTCCCTCGATCCCCCACCGTGGCTCGTGCGGCACGCGCGCGCCGTCGCCGAGGTGGCCGGCTGGCTGGCGACGCGCATCGAGGCGCGCGGGATCGCGGTCGATCGCCGGCTGGTCGAGTCGGCGGCACTGCTCCACGATGTCGACAAGACGCTGCCGGCCGACGATCCTGCGCGCGCCCTCCCCCACGGCGATGGCTCGGCCGCATGGCTGACCCGCGTGGGCCACCCCGAGCTTGGCCGGGCGGTGGCGGCCCACCCAGTCACGCGACTGCTCGATGGCGATCCGTATCGACGCTGGGCGTCGTTCGCGTCGCGCGAGGAGCGGATCGTAGCCTACGCCGACAAGCGCGCCGGGCAGCGTCGGGAGTCGATGGACGCCCGGTTCGCGTCGTGGCGGCGTCGCTATCCGACGGCCTGGACGGACGCGGACTTCCAGGCCGTCCGAGCGAGGGCCGCCCGGCTGGAGAGGGACGTCTGTCGTGCCGCCGGCGTCACGCCGGCCGAGGTCCGTCGGCTGGCCTGGACCGGGTCTGCGTTCAGGCTCGCTCGCGCACGGCACCGATGACGACGACCCCGCTCGCCTTCTTCTGGGGTGACGACGAGCTGTCCGCGGCTCGCGCGCTCGACGGCTTCGAGGCCGCCCTCGCCACAGATGTCGGTGCGCCGCTCGAGCGCTGGCTCGTGCGGGGCGATCGCAACAACGCCGGCGGGATCATCGCCGACATCCACGAGCGGGTCGCCACCCCGGTCATGTTCGGTGGCGGGACGCTGGCGGTCGTCCTCAACGCCGGCGCTCTGACCATCAAGGGTGAGGATCGCGATGCGCTTCCTGGGGCTGCTCGAGGTCGTCGCGCCGGGCAATGCCCTGGCCATCCTCGACACCGGTCTCTCCGGCGCGAAGGGGCCGACGCCCAAGCGCCTGGCCGATGCCATCGCCGCCGCCGGCGGCGCGGTCCGGCAGTTCAAGGCGCCGAAGGAAGGGGCCCTTGCCGGCTGGATCGAGGCCGAGGCGCGCGAGCGTCGCCTCGGTCTGGCGCCCGGCGCCGCGAAGGCCCTCGCCGAGCGGGTCGGTGGCTTCGTCCGCGAAGGCGACACCGAGCGCGCGTATCAGACCCGGCTGGCCTCGATGGAGCTCGACAAGCTGGCGCTGTACCGCGGCGACGGGCCGATCCGGCCCGATCGATGTCCAGGCACTCGTCGCCGAGGCGGTGCCGGGCTCCGTCTGGGCGTTCACCGATGCCGTCGGCGAGCGCCGGGTCGAGCGTGCGCTGGGGTGGCTCGACCGGCTGTTCGACTCGACGGCGGAGCCGGTCCTCCTCGCGGTCCTCCATCGCCGGATCCGCGAGCTCATCGAGACGGGCGATCGCCTCGCTGCGGGTGAACGTCTGACGGCGATCGGTCGCGCGATGGGGATCGTCAGCGAGTTCCGCATGGAGAAGCTGCGTGACCAGGCCAGGCTGTGGACCACGGCCGAGCTGGTCGCCGCGCTCGATGGGCTGGTCGAGCTCGATGCGACTGTGAAGGGGATGCCGGGACTGGAGCGCAACGACGCGCAGCGGCGACTCGCGTTCTGCCTGTGGGTGATGGATCATGCCGGTCGCGACCGGCCCCCGGCTGCCTGAGCGTCAGTCGGCGGACGACCAGGCCTGCTCCTGGACGACGAGGTCGCTCTCGATGGCGAAGACGCAGCGACCTTCGCCCAGATCGAGCAGCTCGATGAGATCCGGATCGATGTACAGCTGCGAGCAGTCCTCGCACAGGCCACCGGGGATTCCGAAGCACAGCCGCTCGCTCCGGTCGGGCAGGCGGAACGTCGTATCGAACCGGGTCGTGATGAGCCGGCGGGCACAGACGGGGCAGCGATCTCGAACGGCGGCCATGCCGGGACTGTATGAGGCGCCTCCCCAATGACGGCATGACCCGACGGTACCCCTCCCCCCGCCGACCGGGGTACGCGCCCGGAGCTGTCGACCGGCAACGCGCGGCCGGATAGGCCATGCGTCAGCCCACCGGACACGTCCCGTTCCGATCTCGCCCGAGCACCCTCGAATCCCGGCGGCAGGATCTCGAGCACCGGAGCGAGCGCACCCCAAGGTGCGTGAGCGAGGGAGCGCAGGCCGCAACGAACGCCCGCGCCGTCCGGCGCGGGGCGCTATTGCACGCTGAGGATCGTGCGTGCCTCTGACCAGTGCTTCTCGAGGCCGTAGTACTCGCGCTCGGGTGGCGTGAAGATGTGGACGATGACCGACCCGAAGTCGACGAGCACCCAGTGCGACGCGGCCGTGCCCTCGCGCCCGATCGGCCTGGTCTTCTCGTCGCGCAGGCTGCCGATGATCCCGCTTGCGATGGCCTCCAGCTGCCGTTCGGAGCCGCCCGAGCAGATGATGAAGTAGTCGGCCATCGTGGTCAGCCCGGCGAGATCGAGCAGGATGATGTCGGCTGCCTTCTTGTCCTCGGCGAGCTCGACGATCCGCCGAGCGAGCTCGAGCGGCGGTCGGTCGACGGCGGGCGCCGTGGCGGCTCGCTTGGGCAGGCCGTCGGCACGTGGCGAGGTGGCCAGGTCAGCCATCGCGGGCATGCCGGGGGTCGCGGGTTCGGTCACGATCAGGGGTTCCTCCGTTGGTTCCGGTACAGCGCATGGTCGCCGATATACGCCGCGACCGCATCCGGCACCAGGTAGCGAAGCGAGCGACCGGCGGCCGCGCGGCGACGCAGCTCGCTGCCGGACAGCCGGAGACGCGGCGAATTGAGGAACGTCGCGCGCCCCGCAAGATCCGGCATGTGCTCGGCGAGGAAGTCCGGTCCGGCCTCGGGGTATCCGTCGCGCGGCGCGACGACAAGGTTCGCGAGCTCCACGATCCGACGCGGCTCGCGCCAGGCCATCAGCCCGAGGAAGGCCTCGGCCGACACGATCAACACGAGGTCGGCCGAGGCGCCGGCGGCGAGGCGCAACGCCCTCAACGCCTCGAGGGTGTCGACCGTGTAGGACGGGCCGTCTCGGTCCAGCTCGCTGCGATCCACCGCGAAGCGGTCGTTGCCCGCGATCGCGAGCTCGACCATGGCTAGGCGGTGGACGGCGGGCGTGATGGTTCGCGCGGGCTTGTGCGGCGGCTCGCCGGCCGGGATGAACAGGACCCGCTCGAGACCCATCGACTCGGCAGCTTCCTCGGCGACCGCGAGGTGCGCGACGTGGATCGGGTCGAAGGTGCCGCCAAAGATGCCCACCGAGCCGGGTACGATCGGGGTCGGCCCAGCGCTCACGTCCGCTCCCAGGGCTGCGCCTCCCACTCGAGCTCCGTGCCACCGATCCGCACGGTATCCCCCGCCGCGATTCCCGCCCGGCGGAGCTCGGTGTCGATGCCCAGTCTCGCGAGGTCGCGCTGGAAGCGCTCGGCCGATTCCTCGACGTCGAAATTGGTCTGCGCGGCGATCCGCTCGATGCGGGCGCCGCGGACACGGAACGCGCCGTCGCCGTCGAGCTCGACGCTGAAGCCGTCGCCCATCGCCTCGATCCGGTGGACGACGACGCCGGTCGGCTCGGGCGGTTCGGCGAGCTCGGCGGCATCGGGCAGCAAGACGGCGACCCTCGCCCGAAACGCGTCGAGGCCCTCCCCTCCGGCCGCCGAGAGTGCCACCGAATCGATCCCTTCGGCCTTCCTGGCGCGCCGGAATGCCGGCCACGCCTCGGCGGCGGCGGGCAGGTCGATCTTGTTGAAGGCAACCAGCATCGGCTTCTCGAGCAGGCCCGGGTCGTGCGCGCGGAGCTCCTCGCGGATGACGTCGTAGTCCCACTCCGGGTCGCGTGCGGCGCCGTCGACGACGTGGATGAGGATCCGCGTGCGCTCGACGTGGCGCAGGAACGCATGGCCGAGGCCCGCACCGCTGCTGGCGCCCTCGATGAGCCCAGGGACGTCGGCGATGGTCGGGCGCCGCTCGTCGTCGTCGCCGAGGTCCATCACCCCGAGGTTCGGCTCGAGCGTCGTGAACGGATAGTCCGCGATCTTCGGCGTGGCCGCGGTGACCGCCGCGAGGATCGTGGACTTGCCCGCGTTCGGCAGCCCGACCAGGCCGATGTCGGCGATGAGCCGCAGCTCGAGGCGCAACCAGCCCTCCGCTCCGGGCTCCCCCTTCTGTGCGTGCCTGGGAGCCTGATGGGTCGAGGTCTTGAAATGCGTGTTGCCCAGGCCACCACGACCGCCGCGGGCGACCATGGCGCTCTGGCCCACCGCGACCAGGTCGGCCAGCAACGCACCACTCTCGTCGTCGTAGACCGCGGTGCCCGGTGGGACGTCGAGGATCAGGTCGTCGCCGGCCCGACCGTGGCGCCGCGCTCGCGTGCCCCGACCGCCGGCGGTCGCTCGGAAGTGGTGCTTGTGATTGAAGTCGCGAAGTGTCGTCTGTCCGGCGTCGACGCGCAGGTGGATCGAGCCGCCGCGACCGCCGTCGCCGCCGTCGGGCCCGCCGCGTGGGACGTGCGCCTCCTGCCGGAAGGTCGCGGCCCCGTCGCCACCATCACCGGCGCGGACCCAGATCTTCACGCGGTCGAGGAACATCGGGCCAATTCTCGCACGGGCAGATCGCCAGGCCGGAGCGCCCGCCCGCGCGACGCGCCGTCCGGCGAAGGCGGCGTCCGAGCACCGGAGCGAGCGCCCAGGTGCGTGAGCGAGAGCGCGCGCCGACGCCGCGGCCGCCCGACGTTACAGGTAGTTGAGCGGATTCACGCGGCGTCCGCCGTCCCAGACCGGCCCGATCCAAACCTCGAAGTGGCAGTGCGGCCCGGTCGCGGCGCCGGACTGGCCGACCCGGCCGACCTGCTGACCGCGCGCCACGTGCTGACCGAGCCCGACCGAGATCGCCGACATGTGGTTGTACGTCGTGTACAGCCCGGAGCCGTGGGCGATCCAGACCTGGTAGCCCCCGCCGTTGCTCTTCCAGCCCGCGAAGGTGACGGTCCCCTCCGCGGCGGCGCGGACCTTGGAGCCGTAATCGGCGGCGATGTCGATGGCGTAGTGGCCGTAGTGGAAGTACTGGCTGATGTAGTTGCCGCCACCGACGACCGGCCACAGGAATGTCCCGCCCTGGTAGGTCGTCGGCGGTCGCACGCTGGTGGTGGACGGTCGCGAGGCCGGCCGGGTGCCGGGCTTCGCGGGCGTCGGCATCGGCGCGCCCTTTGCGCCCGGGATGACCAGGACCTGGCCGACGACGAGGTTCGGGTCATCCAGGCCATTGGTGGCCAGGATGTCCGTGCCATTGACGCCGTAGCGAGTCGCCAGGCCTTCGAGGGTATCGGTCGTGGCGACCTTGACGATGAGGCCCGTGACCGGCGGGATGCGCAGGGTCTGGCCGGCGTGGACATCGTCTTTCGACTTGAGGTCGTTCGCCCACCAGACGCTCATCGTCGAGATGTGGAACTGGGCCGCGACCGAGGCGAGGGTATCGCCTGCCCTGACCGTGTAGGTCTTCACGAGCGCGCTGCCGTCGGGCACGGTGGTGTCGACCGCGATCGGCTTGACGAGCGTGCCGTCGTCGATGAATGGTCCCTCGACGTCGACCGGCAATTCCGGTTCCACCTGGTCGGCGCCGAGACCGATCGCCGCGAAGTCGGCGAGCCGCGCCACGGCCGGGTCCGGCTGTCCGAGCTGCACGTCCCCGGTCCGATCGATCGAGGCAGCGTGCTCGCCGTCGCTCGCATCGAGGTCCTGGCTGGCGCTCCCGACAACGTCCTGGCCGACGGTCCCACCACCAGCTTCATTGGCGATCTCGCCACGGCCGTCGCTGACGGTCACGCCACCGATCGCGATGCGTGGTGCCGGCCCGTCGCCGGTGGTTCCACCGATCGCGGCGACAGGTTGTCCGGCGGAGAAGCTGACGACCGATGCACCGAGCAGCACGGCGACGATCGCCACAGCAACTGCTCGGTCAGGCCCCAGACGACCGAAGAGCGTGCGTCGTCGTCCGGTCTCGATCGGCCGGGTCGTGGCCAGCAGTGGCTGGCGTTGCGGAACGAGCCGTGACGCGTCGACCACCGAGTGCAGGATCCGGCGGGCGCCCGGTCCGACAGCGGCCCTCGGTGTTCTCGGGGTCCGCGTCCTCGCGATGCGATGGCGCTTGGGTCGGTGCAGGCGTCCGAGGACGCGCTGGAATCCGACCGATGCATTCAGCAATACGGTCTCCATGGCGTTGGGAGGTCCTCGGGCGCTGGGGTGCGCGGGGGCGGGGGGGCTGGAAGAGGACCGTCCCGGGTCGCGGATTCGAGCTGGGGTCTCTGTTCGCGTCCGACGCCCGTATCTGCGGGCTTACGACATCTAGGGGAACCCTACCATGGACGTTGCAGCGCGGGCAAACCGGTGTCCCCCAGAGTGGTCAGGCGTCGAGGCTCTTCGTCAGCGACGACAGGAATTCCGCGTTCGATCCGGTCTTCGCCAGCCGGTTGAGCAGGATCTCGATCCCCTCGTTGGCGCCGACCGCGGACAGCATCCGGCGCATCGTCCAGACCATCTTGAGCGTCCCCTCCTCGAGGAGCAGCTCCTCGCGCCGGGTCCCGGAGCGCTGCACGTCGATCGACGGATAGATCCGCTTCTCGGCCAGCTTGCGATCGAGGATGAGCTCCGAGTTGCCGGTCCCCTTGAACTCCTCGTAGATGACGTCGTCCATCCGCGAGCCGGTGTCGACGAGGCACGTCCCGATGATCGTCAGCGAGCCGCCCTCCTCGATGTTCCGCGCGGCACCGAAGAAGCGCTTGGGTGGGTAGAGGGCGATCGGGTCGAGACCGCCCGACAGCGTCCGGCCCGACGGCGGGAGTGCCAGGTTGTAGGCACGTGCGAGCCGCGTGATCGAGTCGAGCAGGATGACCACGTCGCGACCGGTCTCCACCTGGCGCTTGGCGATCTCGAGCGCCATCTCGGCGACATGGGTGTGGTTCTCGGTCGGCTCGTCGAACGTCGAGCTGATGACCTCGCCCTTGACGCTGCGACGCATGTCGGTGACTTCCTCGGGCCGCTCGCCGATGAGGGCGACCATCAGGAGGATCTCCGGATAGTTCGCGCTGACGCCGTTGGCGATCTGCTTGAGGAGCATCGTCTTGCCGGCCTTCGGCGGGCTGACGATGAGCGCGCGCTGACCCTTGCCGATCGGGTTGACGAGGTTGATCAGCCGCTGGCTCAGGTTCTTCGGGTCCGTCTCGAGGTTGATCAGGACGTCGGGGTGGACCGGCGTCAGGTCGGCGAAGATCGGCCGCCGGCGGGCGGTCTCGGTGTCGACGCCGTTGACCGCGTCGACGCGGAGCATCCCCCAGTACTTCTCGGCCTCGCGCGGGGCGCGAACGGCGCCCGACACGCGGTCGCCGATGCGCAGCCCGAAGCGGCGCACCTGGCTGGAGCTGACGTACACGTCGTCCGGGCTGGGGAGCAGGCCGTGGCGGCGCAGGAAGCCGAACCCCTCGTCGACGATGTCGAGGATCCCGGTCGCGTAGTCATGACCGGCGCGCTCGGTCTGGCGCTGGAGGATGAGGTCGACCAGGACGTCCTTGCGCTCTCCGCTGGCGGCCTCGACTTCGAGGTCGCGGGAGACCTGGCGGAGCTCCGCCACGCTCATCTCGCGGAGATCGGCGACCTCGAGGTCGTTCCGCTCGCGGGCGGCTTCGAGCTCCTGCTGCTCTTCGTATTCGGTGACGGGGGCGCGGCCGCCACCGATGGGTGCGCGTCGTCGAGGTCGGCGGTTTCGTTGGCGCTGATCGCGCTGGTCGGGGCCGGGTCCGGGCATATGGGAAGGGTCACCTACGGGTGAAAGGGGGGCCGGGCGATGGTGCGCGCGGAATCGCTGCCGCAGCGCGGGTGCCGGTCGGGATGTGCGGAGGATAGACGTGCGCCGTCATGTCGTCAATGGCCATCATGGGCGCCTTCGCACCGCTGCACAAAGTAGCATCCGGGCATGCCAATGAGCGACCGGCTCCGCGATCGAGTGTGCGTCGTCACGGGGTCGACCGGGATCGCGGCGGCGAGCGCGCGGCGCCTGGCCGCCGAGGGTGCATCAGTGTTCGTGGTGTCGCGGACCGCCGAGCACGCGCAGTCGCTCGCCGACCGTGTCGTCGCCGATGGCGGGACCGCGGGGTGGGCACCGGCCGACCTCACGGACGAGACCGCGACCGATGCCGCGATCGCCGCTGCCACCGCACGGTTCGGCCGGATCGACGGCCTGTTTGCCGTCGCCGGCGGCAGCGGCCGGCAATTCGGTGACGGGCCGATCCACGAGCTCAGCCCCGAGGGCTGGGACCGGACGATCGAGCTCAACCTGCGGAGCCAGGCGCTGACCTGCCGGGCGGTCGTCCGCCAGATGCTCGGCCAGGACCCGAACGGATCGGGGACGCGCGGCTCGATCCTGTTGATGGGAAGCGTCACCGCGACCGATCCATCACCGGAGTTCTTCGCGACGCACGCGTATGCCGCCGCAAAGGGCGCGACGATCGCCCTGATGACGACCATGGCAGCCGCCTACGCCACACACCGGATCCGGGTCAATGCGGTGGCCCCGGGGCTGACGAACACGCCGATGGCGACCCGAGCCGCCGGCGACGATCGGATCCGCGCCTATGCCGCGCGCAAGCAGCCACTCGCGGGCGAGATGATGGACCCCGCCGAGGTTGCCAACGCCGCCGTCTACCTCCTGTCGGACGAGTCGCGCGCGGTGACTGGACAGCTGCTCAAGATCGACGGCGGCTGGTCCGTCGTGTCGGTCTCGCCGGAAGCGCAACCGTGACCTTCGTTCGGACTGTCCTCGGCGACATCGACCCCGGGGATCTCGGGATCACGTATTCGCACGAGCACCTCGTCATCGACGGCGGACGACCCGTCCTGATGGAGCCGGACTTCGATCTCTCCGACATCGAGGTGATGACGTCCGAGGTTCGCTCGGCGGCGGCGCTCGGGCTGCGCGCCGTGGTCGACGCGATGCCGTGCGACGCGGGCCGGAACGCCGGCAAGCTGGCCGAGCTGTCCCGACGCACGCAGGTCCACATCATCGCCCCGACGGGCCTCCACCACGAGCGGTTCTACGGCCCGGCACACTGGAGCCACCTGGTCGGTGTCGCGGACCTCGCAGAGCTGTTCGTCCTCGACATCACTGACGGCATCGACGACCTCGACTACTCAGGCCCGGTCATCCGGCGTACCAGCCATCGAGCCGGGGTCATCAAGATCGCCGGCAGCCTCGGCGGGCCGTCCCCACGGGATCGCCTGGTCTTCGCCGCGGCCGCCGAGGCGCATCGTCGGACCGGCGCCTCGATCCTGACCCATTGCGAGGCCGGCACCGGAGCCATCGAGCAGGTCCAGGTGCTCGTCGACGCGGGCGTGGACGCCTCGCATATCGTGCTCAGCCACGTGGACAAGGTCGTCGACCGGCAATACCACCGGGAGATGCACGCAACCGGGGCGTTCCTCGAGTACGACCAGTCATTTCGTTGGGGCGAGACGCCGAACGGCACGCTCGAGCTCCTCGGGTGGCTCGCCGAGGACGGGCTTCTCGACAGCGTGGTCCTCGGCATGGACGCCGCACGACAGGGCTACTACACCGTGTACGGTGGCACGCCCGGCCTGGGCTGGCTGCTCGACGGCTTCAGTGCCGCGATGGCAGCGATCGGGCTCGACGACGCGATCCGCCATCGACTGTTCGTGACCAACCCGGCCCGGGCGTTCGCGTTCCGGACCGACCCTGGAGGGACCGCATGACCGAGGCGTTGCGCACGAGCGTGGTCGGCTCCCATGCCCGGCCGTCATGGTTCGTGGCCGGCATCGCGGCCACGGAGCGCGGTGAGTTCGGCCCGGCCGACCTGGAGGAGATGCTCGATGACGCCGTCGACCTCGCCCTGCGCGACCAGGAAGAGGCCGGCATCGACGTCGTCAGTGACGGCGAGATGCGGCGCGCCGGCTTCTTCACCGCCGAGTTCTATCGGCGCGTGACCGGTGTCCGCGCGCTGCCGCCCGATCGACGGCTGGGTGCCGGCGCCCACGACCAGCAGCACCGGTTCGAAGTGCTCGAGCCGATCGCCGCGCCGGCAGGCCTCGGCGTCGTCGCCGAATATCGCTACGCGGTCGCGCGCGCGACGCGACCGCTGAAGGTGACCCTGCCGGGGCCGTACACGCTGTCCGGCCGCTTGACCTACGGCCCGGGCCAGGTGTACCGGGATCGCAACGCCGCGGCGGAGGCATTCGTCCCGATCCTGCGGGGCGAGCTCGAGGGGCTGGTCGCGGCCGGTGCCGCCGCGATCCAGATCGACGAACCCTCACCGGCGATCCATCCGGAGGCCCCGGCCGACTTCTCGGCCCTGTTCAACGCGGCGGTCGAGCCCGTCGTCGGTCGCACACGGCTGGGCGCTCACCTTTGTTTCGGCAACTACCTGGGGCGGCCGCTGGCGAAGCGCACCTATCGTCCGGTCCTTGCGCCGATGCTCGACTTCCACGTCGAGGAGCTGGTGCTCGAGTTCGCGAATCGCGAGATGGCCGAGGTCGAGATCCTCGCGGAGATCGCGGCCGCCGGGCGACATGTCGGCGCCGGGATCGTCGACGTCAAGAACTCGTATCTCGAGACGGCAGACGACGTCGCCGAGCGCATCGACACGATCCTCGCCGCGGGCGTCCCGGTCGACGCGCTGACGCTCGTCCCGGATTGCGGTTTCAGCCAGACGCCGCGCGCCGCGACCCGCGCCAAGCTGCGCGCCCTCGTGGCGGGCCGCGACCTCGTGCTCGGACGGAACCGGAGGGAGGAACGATGAACGGCCATGCGATCACGATGCTGGGCACCGGGCTGATCGGCGATTTCTACACCAACACGATCCAGCGGCAGCGCGGCCGCGACGAGGTCCGGGTCGTCTACTCGCGCAGCGCGGAGCGTGGGGCGGCCTTCCGCGACCGCTGGAACATCGCCGAAATCGACGACCGACCTGGCGGCCGCCGTGAACCATCCGGACACCGATGTCGTCGTGGTCGGGGTTCCGAACTTCCTGCACGAGGAGGCGGTCGCGCTCGCCGCCAGGGCCGGCAAGGCCGTCCTGTGCACCAAGCCGCTCGGCCGGACGGCGGACGAAGCGCGCCGGATGCTCGCGACGGTCGAGGCGGCCGGCGTGTTCGGCGGCTATCTCGAGGACCTGTGCTACACGCCCAAGACGCTCAAGGCGATCGCCTCGGTCGGCGCCGGGGCGATCGGCGACGTGACCTGGGTCCGCTCACGCGAGACGCACCCGGGACCGCACAGCGCCTGGTTCTGGGACGGCCGGCTGACCGGTGGCGGCGCGATCATCGACCTCGGCTGCCACTGCATCGAGATCATCCGCAACTTCGTGGGCAAGGGCAATCGCCCGGTCGAGGTGCTATGCCACACGGACACGCTCGTCCATCCCATCGCCGACGAGGACAACGCGGTCGCGCTCATCCGCTTCGAGTCGGGAGCGATAGGCCAGTTCGAGGTCAGCTGGACGTTCCGCGGCGGGATGGACCTGCGCGACGAGGTCGCGGGGACGCACGGGACCGTCTGGATGAACCACTTCCTGCGGACCGGGTTCGAGATGTTCAGCGCGCCGGGCTCCGCCGGCGAGTACGTCGCCGAGAAGGCTGAGACGTCGAGCGGCTGGCTGTTCCCGGTCGGCGACGAGATCTCCGAGCTCGGCTACGTCGACATGTTCAGCGACATGTTCCGCGCGATCGATACCGGTGGGACGCCCCAGGAGACGTTCTACGACGGCTACGTCGTCAACGCGATCATGGATGCGGCCTATCGCTCGGCAAAGGCGCACGCCTGGGACCCTGTCGACGTCGAGTGGCGCGGCGGCACCACGGCGCGGATCGCGTCGACCCCGGAGATGCTCGAAGGGCAGGTCGTCATCAAGCGCGAGATCCTGCCCGACGGCCGCCACAAGCTCATCCTCAAGGACCCGGCGTCGGGCGACTTCAGCGATCGCGTCGTCGCCGCCGACTGACCCGTCCGTTCAGGCGGTCCGGGCGGCCGCGACCTCCGGGACGCCGAACGGCTCGCCGGCCTCGATCCAGCGGCCGATCGACTCGCGCGCGAAGAGCTGATCGACGACCATCGACGATGCCCCGATGACGCCGGCGAGGCCGCCGAGCGACGATCGCTGGATGAGCAGATCGCGCGTGGCCAGCGGGAGCGAGCGCCGGTAGACCGTCTCGCGGATGGCGGCCAGCAGCTGGTCCGGGCTGTTCGCCACGCCACCGCCGATGACGATCAGCGACGGGTTGAAGAAGTTCACCACGCTCGCGAGCATCGAGCCGACGCGCCGGCCGGTCTCGCCGAGGTGCGCCACCGCGACCGGATCGCCGGCGGATGCCGCTCGGGCGACGTCCTCGGCCGTCACGCTGCCGCGCTGGTCGAGGGCGAGCCGCAGGCGCGGGCTGCGGCCGTCGAGCGCGGCGGCCTCGCCGGCACGCCCGATCGCCGCGCCGCCGGCGAGCGCCTCAAGACAGCCGACGTTGCCGCAGCGACAGACCACGGCCGGATCGTCGGTGACCTGGATGTGGCCGACGTCACCGGCGCTCCCCTGGGCGCCGCGATGGAGGTGGCCATCCGAGATGATGCCGGCCCCGATGCCCGTCCCGATCTTGACCACGACGACGTTGTCGTGGCCGGCCGCGACGCCCGAGCGCCACTCCCCGAGCGCCAGGACGTTGACGTCGTTGTCGACCCACACGGGAGCCCCGTAGCGCGCCGCGAACCGTTCGCGGATCGGATAGGCGTCCCAGCCGGGCATGATCGGCGGCGAGATCGGGCGGCCTGCCTCGAACTCCACCGGGCCCGGCACGCCGATGCCGATACCCCACAGGTGTCCGGGCAGGCCCTGGGTCGTTCGCACGAGCGAGTCGAAGAGGGCGTCGACGCGGTCGAGGCACGCCTCCGGACCCGCCTCGATCCGGGCGGGTTCGTCGTGGTGGCCGAGGATACGGCCGTCGAGGGTCGTGACCGCGACGTCGACGCTGGTCGCCCCGAGGTCGGCGACGAGGACGTGCCCGCCGTCGGCGCGGAAACCCAGCTGGCGTGGCGGCCGACCGCCCGTGCTCGGCCCGACATCCCCTTCGGTCACGAGGCCGCGCTCGATCAGCTCCCCGACGCGCTGGGCGACGATGCCGCGCCCGAGGCCGGTCCGCGCGACGAGCTCCGCGCGGGACCGGGAGCTTCCGATCCGGATCTCGTCGAGGACCGTGACGAGCGCGTCGAGCGAATCGTCTGGCAGCGGGCCGAGGCCTCCCGGTTGGTCGGCGGGCGCGCGCAGGGAGCCCGCCCGCGGGCGGTCCGAACGCGCCGGAAGCGGTGGTTCGTGCACCCGCCGATGATACGCCCCGTCCCGTCACATGGAGGGACTTTTGCACTTGACATGAGAAAGTAGGATGAGTGTCGGAGAAAGTTTGAGGCTCGTGCGGTCCGCAGCAAGTCCGAACCGACCACCGGCCACGGGCAAACCCATCTAGAATGTCTAGACAGGCACAGCTTCGACCGCAGGTGAGGAGCGAATGAAGCGGATCGCTGACATCGGGGCCGCGGTCGTCGGAACGGGGTTCATCGGGACGGTGCACGTGGAAGCGCTGCGGCGGATCGGCGTCCAGCTACGCGGCGTCCTCGGGAGCACACCCGAACGGGGCCAGGCGCGGGCGACCGCGCTCGGGGTCCCGCGGGCCTACCCATCGCTCGAAGCGCTCCTGGACGACCCGGCCGTGGACGCGGTCCATGTCACCTCGCCCAACGACCTCCACCTGCCCCAGGCGATGGCCATCCTGGCTGCCGGCCGCCACGTCATCTGCGAGAAGCCGCTGGCGATGTCCGCGCAGGAGTCGCGCGAGATGGTGCGACTGGCGGCCGCCACCGGCCTCGTCAATGCGGCCAACTTCAACATCCGCTACTACCCGCTCAACCAGCACGCCCACGACCTCGTGACCGCCGGCGAGATCGGCGACGTCCGGCTCGTGACCGGTCGCTACTTCCAGGACTGGCTGCTGCTCGAGAGCGACTGGAACTGGCGCCTCCAGCCCGAACGCGGTGGGGCGCTCCGCGCCGTCGGCGATATCGGCTCGCACTGGCTCGACCTCACCACGTTCATCACCGGCCAGCGGATCGTCTCCGTGATGGCCGAGCTCGCGACCTTCATCGGTGCGCGGCAGGAGCCGACCGGCCCAGTCGAGACCTTCTCGACCGGGGCCGCGGCCGAGACCGTCACCCGCCAGATCGCCACCGAGGACGCAGCGGCCATCCTGCTGCGGTTCGAGAACGGCGCGCGAGGCTCGGTCAGCGTCAGCCAGATCAGTGCGGGCCGGAAGAACTCGCTGCAATACGAGGTCGGCGGCTCGACGGCGGCCGTGGCCTGGGACTCGGAGCAGCCCGACCAGCTGTGGATCGGCCATCGCGAGCGTCCCAACGAGATCCTCATCAAGAACCCGGCGCTCATGGGTCCTTCCGGACGCGCCGCGGCCGCGCTCCCCGGCGGACACGTGGAGGGCTTCGCCGATACGTTCGGTGCGCACTTCAGGGCGGTCTATGCGGACATCGCGGCCGGCGGCCCGTCGGCTCGCCCCGCCTACCCGACGTTTGCCGACGGGCACGACGAGATGCTCGTGAACGACGCCATCGCAGAGAGCGCCCGGCTCGGTCGCTGGGTCGACGTGGTCCGCGACCCGGTCGAGGCCGCGGCAGCGGGCGTGGAGGCGCGAACCTCATGAAGCTCGGCCTGCTCACCGCTCCGTTCCCGGACACCCCCCTCGCCGAGGTCGTCGACTGGACGGCCGCCAACGGCTTCGAGAGCATCGAGATCGCCTGCTGGCCCCGCTCCTCCGGGCCGACCCGGCGCTATGCGGGGACATCGCACATCGACGTCGCGAACCTGTCGGCCAGCCAGGCGACCGAGATCGCCGGCGAGATCGCCGCCAAGGGTTTGACCATCTCCGGCCTCGGCTACTACCCGAACCCGCTCCATCCGGACCCGGAGCATCGAGCCCAGGTCATCGGCCATCTCAAGCACGTCATCACCGCGGCCGAGGCGATCGGCGTCCCCTACGTCAACACGTTCATGGGCGCCGACGGCTCAAGGAACCAGGACGCCAACTGGGAGGAAGCGCAGCGGGTCTGGCCGGACATCGTCCGCTTCGCCCAGGATCACGGCCGCAAGATCACCATCGAGAACTGCCCGATGCTGTTCAGCTACGACGAGTGGCCGGGCGGGCACAACCTGGCCACGACCCCGCGTATCTGGCGCCGCATCCTCGAGGCGTGGAGTGGGACGATCGGGCTCAACTTCGACCCGTCCCACCTGATCCTGCAGATGATCGACATCCCGCGCTTCATCCGCGAGTTCGGGCCGCACATCCTGCACGTCCAGGCCAAGGACCTGATGATCGATCGCGAGGGCCTCTACGAGCGCGGGGTCTTCTCGAACGGCATCGGCTGGCAGGTCCCGCGCCTGCCCGGCCTCGGCGACGTCGACTGGAGCGTCCTCTTCTCGGCGCTCTATCGCGCCGGCTACGACGGCGACGTCATCATCGAACACGAGGACCGTGACTTCGAGGGCAGCGACGAGCGTGTCAAGCGGGGGTTCATCCTCGCCCGCGACGTCCTCCGCCCGTACATCGTCTGAGAGGACCCATGACCCCATCGATCGACCAGCTGTCCTATCGCGACGTCGCCAAGACGATCGACCATTCATTGCTCCGTCCCGAGCTCGACGACGCGTTCGTGGAGGCCGGTTGTCGGCTCGCCGCCGCGTACGACGTCGCCTCCGTCTGCGTCCGGCCGGCCGATGTCGCCCGGGCCTGCGCCATCCTGACCGGCACGGAGGTGGCGGTCGGCACGACGATCGGGTTCCCGCATGGCAATCACCTGACGCAGACCAAGGTCTTCGAGGCGGTCCGTGCCCTGGGTAACGGAGCAACCGAGCTCGACATGGTGCTCCAGATCGGCGCGCTCAAGTCCGGGCGGGACGCCGAGGTCCTGGCCGACATCGCGGCGGTCGTCGACGTCGCACACGCGGCCCGCGCCATCGTCAAGGTCATCTTCGAGAACGCCTACCTGACCGACGACGAGAAGATCCGGGCCTGCCACCTGACGGAGGCCGCCGGCGCCGACTTCGTCAAGACGTCGACCGGGTTCGCCCCGGGCGGTGCGACACACGAGGACCTGATCCTGATGCGTGCCAACACCGCCGCGCACATGGGCGTCAAGGCGGCCGGCGGGGTGCGCACGCTCGATGCCCTGCTCGACGTCATGGCCCTCGGCGTGACACGCGTGGGCGCAACCGCGACCGCGACGATGCTCGACGACTTCCGGGCGCGGAAGGCCGGCAACGGCCCGGTCGCGGCCATCGTCACCTCGGACGACGCCTACTGATGGCGGCCCAGCCGACGGCGGTACGGCCTGCCCTCGAGTGGCTGTCGGAAGCGACCGTCCTGCTCGAGCGCCTGGCATCCACCCAGGGCGATGCCATCGAGACGGCCAGCCGATGGTGCGCCGCGGCCATCGCGGACGACGGCCTCGTCCACCTGTTCGGGACGGGGCATTCACGCATCCCGGTCGAGGAGATGTTCCCGCGCTATGGCTCGTACCCCGGGTTCAACCCGATGGTGGAACTGTCGATGACGTTCCACACACAGGTCGTCGGCTCGAACGGGCAACGGCAGGCGATGTTCATCGAGCGGACGCCGGGTCTGGCCGACGTCATCCTCTCGAACTTCAGCTTCGGGTCATCGGACGTGATGATGATCTTCTCGGCCAGCGGGTCGTCCGCCGTCCCGGTCGAGATGGCGAAGGGCGCCCGTGCTCGCGGTCTCCGCGTCATCGCGGTAACCTCCGTCGAGCAATCGATGTCCGGGGAGGCGGACACGATGGCCAGGGGGCGCCTACTCGACGAGGCGGATCTCGTCATCGACCTCGGAACGCCACACTCGGACGCGCTGTGCACGATCGACGGCCTCGACACCCCGGTGGGCCCCGGCTCGACGATCGCAGCCGTCGCCATCGTGAACTGCATCAAGGTCCGGACCGCCCATCTCCTTGCGGAGCGGGGCGCCCTGCCACCAGTCCTGACGCGGGCCTCGGTCATAGGCGCCGAACGCTCGCGTGCATCGTTCGATGACGCCTATCGAGAACACGCGCGGCGGATCGCTCGCGTCCTCACCCGGGAGGGGTGATGATGGCGGCGTCAACGCGCAGGAGGTGAGCCCGATAGATCGGATTGACCGGCTCCGCGACACGGGGCGATCCGTTCGTCGACGCGACCAAGTCGGCGCGTCGTTGGCAACAGAGGAGGAGATCGAGTGATCAAGGGATCCATCCGCGCGAGATTGTTGGTCAGCCTCGCGGCGATCGCAGTCATCGCGACGGCGTGCTCCAGTTCAGGCACATCGAGTGCACCGAGCGCCGCGGCCTCCACCGCGGCCTCCGCTGCGGCGTCTGCTGCGGCCTCCACTGCGGCATCCGGGGCACCCTCGGCAGCTGCCAAGCAGTACAAGATCGGCTATTCGAACGGCGCGAGCGTCGGCAACGGCTTCCGCGAGGAGCAGGTCTGCACGGCCAAGGCGCAGGCCAAGGCCTCCGGCCAGGTTTCCGAGCTGGTCGTGAAGCACCGCAACACCGACGCCGCGGGCCAGGCCTCCGACATCCGGAACCTGATCGCCGCCGGCGTCAACGCGATCATCTTCAACCCCAACGACAAGGCGGCGCTCAATTCGGCGCTCCAGGAGGCGAAGGCGGCCGGGATCAAGACGGTCTCCATCGATGCGTACGTCACCGACCCCGACACCTACAACCTGTACAACAACCAGGTCAAATACGCCGAGCTCGGCGCCGACTGGCTGTTCAAGCAGATGGGCGGGAAGGGCACCGTCTGGTACACGCGCGGTCTCGCCGGCCACCCGGCCGACAACGACCGTGACATCGGGTTCAAGAACGTCCTCAAGAACTACCCCGACATCAAGGTCGTCCCGGGCCCGGACGGTGTCGCCACCGGCTGGGATCCCGCCAAGGCCACCTCGCTTACCAACGACTTCATCTCCAGCGGTCAGTACGACAAGATCCAGGGGATCTGGGCCTCCGGCATGGGCAAGCAGATCGTCGATGCGATCGGTGCGGCCAAGAAGCCGTTCGTGCCGATCGCGGACGCCGACATCGGCGGGTTCGTCAGCCAGCAGCTCGACCCCGTGAAGTTCCCGAACCTGAAGGGCGTGGCCGTCACCAACACCGCTGCGGTCGGTGGCGCCGGCATCACGCTCGCACTCAAGCTCCTCAACGGCGAGAAGGTCGCGACCTCGACGGGCGCAAGCCAGCCGAACACGGTCCTGCTCGATCCGGTCGCGGTCGACAACCTGACCGACGCGGGCAAGGCCGAGCTGAAGGCATGGCAGTCGGTCCCCGGGATGGACCCGCTGTGGCCGCTCAGCCTGTCCATCAAGGACTGGACCACGTACGATCCGAATACGGTCCCGTCGAGCTGCAAGGGCGCGTAGCAGCGCCCGTCCCAATGGAGGTCGCCGGCTCCGCCGGCGACCTCCGCATACTCGGATAGGAACCGATGACGATCACCACCACGGACGTGCTCCTCGAGGCGACCGGGGTCTCGAAGATGTATGGCGCGGTCGTCGCACTCAAATCCGCGTCGCTCGCCGTGCGCCCGGGCGAGGTCCATGCGCTCATGGGCGCCAATGGCGCCGGCAAGAGCACCCTCGTCAAGATCCTGACCGGAGCCGTCAGGCCCGATGGCGGCACGATCGCCGTGCGCGGCCACGAGCGAACGGTGCACTCCCCTGGCGAGGCCCGTCGCGGCGGCCTCGTGTCCGTGTACCAGGAGCCCGCGCTCGTCCCCGACCTGGACATCCGGTCCAACCTGCGCTTGACCAACACACCTGTCGAGCCGTTCCGACACTGGCTCGGCGAACTCGGCCTGGGGAAGCTCGATCTGTCGAGCATGGCGCGCCGCGTGCCGCTGGCCTCGCTCCGGATCATCGACCTCGCCCGCGCGCTCGCGATCGAGCCGGACGTGCTCATGCTCGACGAGATGACCGCGGCGCTGCCCGCAAACCTCACCGAACGGGTCCTCTCGGTCGTCGGCCGCCAGAAGGGCGGGGACCGGTCGATCATCTTCATCTCCCACCGGATGATCGAGATCGCCGCGGTCTGCGACCGGGCGACGGTGCTGCGCGAGGGCGAGACGGTCGGCGTCGTCGACGTGAACGAGGGCTCGGAGGACCGGATCGTCGAGCTGATGCTCGGACAGATCGTCGACCAGCTGCCGGCGGTCACGGAGCGCACGACGGCCCAGATGCAAGCTGCCGGCGGCAAGCCCCGGCTGACGGTTCGCGGGCTCGCCCACGATACGAGGCTCCAGGGCGTCACGTTCGATCTGTATCCGGGCGAGGTCCTGGGCGTCGCTGCGCTCGAAGGCCAGGGGCAGGACGAGCTGTTCGACATCCTCGCCGGCGCCGCCCGTCCAAGCGGCGGAGACCTTCTCGTGGACGGCTCGTCCGTCTCCTTCCGCCATCCCGCCGATGCGATCCGCGCCGGCCTCGTGTACGTGGCCGCCGACCGCGCCGAGGCGCTGCTGATGCAGCGCTCGGTCCGGGAGAACATCGCCCTGCCGTCCTCGGCCCGCCTTGCACACTGGGGCCCGATCGATCTCCACAAAGAGGGCGCCACGGTCAACGCCTCGGTCGCGAGGCTCCAGATCGACGCGCGCGCCGGTGGCGAGGTGCGCCGGCTCTCGGGTGGGAACCAGCAGAAGGTGACGATCGCCCGCTGGGTCGCGGGTGGCGTGCACACGATGCTCTGCTTCGATCCGACCCGTGGCATCGACATCCGCACGAAGCAGCAGATCTACGTGCTGCTCCGCGACCTGGCAGAGGCCGGGGCCGCCGTCCTGCTCTATACGTCCGAACTCAAGGAGATCCAACTGGTCTGTGACCGGGCCATCGTCATCTTCGGCGGCCGCGTCGTCGCCGAGATCCCGGGCGTCGACGCGGATGAACCTGCGTTACTCCGGGCGGCGTACAACCTCAAGTCGGATGCGGTGATGCCGGAGCTAGCCGTCGCCGAGGCGATCGCGGTGCCACAGCGGGACGGCGGCGTGCAACCGCCGGGCGATCCCGCGAAGACGGGATCATCGGCGGCCGACGATCAGAGCGAGGACCCGGAGAGCCACCCATGAGCGCGGCCGCCGCCCCGGTCGCCGCGCGCGCCGGTGTCCTCGACGTGCTCGGGCCGGCCCTGCGCCGGAACGCGTGGATCCTCGGGCTCCTCGTGTTCCTCGTGGCCCTGCTGGCGCTGACCAAATGGATCCAGCCGACCTACGGGCCGATCGCGCTGCAGGGCCTCGGCACGTCCGTGCTGCCGCTCGCCCTCGCTGCCGTCGCGCAGGCGATCGTCGTCATCTCGGGCGGGATCGACCTGTCGATCGGATCGATGATGGCGCTCACGAGCGTCATCTCGGCATCGCTGATGGAGGGCCAGAGCGGGGAATTCAGCCTGCTCGTCGTCGTCGGCGTGCTCGCTCTCGGCCTGGTCCTCGGTGCCATCAACGGCGGCCTGGTCGTCATCACGCGGGTCCCCGACATCGTGGTCACGCTGGCGATGTCGTTCGTGTGGGCCGGGTTCGCACTCCTAGTGCGAACCTCGCCCGGAGGCGAGGCTGCGAAGTGGCTCACGAACCTCGTGATCGGCCCGTTCGTCAGCGAGTGGGCCCCCAAGGCGTTGGTGGTGCTCGTGGTCATCGTCGCGGCCATCTGGATCCCTATCACTCGCTCGAGGTTCGGCCTGTCGCTGTACGCCATCGGCAGCGACCGACTGGCGGCATATCGGAGCGGCGTGAACGTCGGTCGGACGAAGGTCGGCGCCTACATGATCACCGGACTGTTCGCCGCGCTCGCCGGTCTGAGCCTCACTGCGAGCACGAGCATCGGGTCGCCGGTGCCCGGGCCGTACACGCTGGAGAGCGTCGCGGCCATCGTGCTCGGCGGCGTCAGCCTCGCCGGAGGTCGCGGCGGCGTCGTCGGTCCGATCATCGCCGTTCTCATCCTGCAACTGATCGGGACCGACATGACCTTCCTCAACATCGACCCCAACCTGGCGTTCGTGGCCCAGGGAGTGATCCTCATCGGCGTGCTCATGTCGGCACGGGTCGTCGAGGTCTGGAGGATGCGACCGTGAGCGCCGCCGTCGGCGGGTACCGGTGGCAGAGCGCGGAGACGTGGCGCGGCCTGTTCCGCGACCGGCCCGTCATCCCCCTGACCGGCTTGCTCCTCGGGCTGGTCGCGGTGATCGAGCTGGCCGACCCCGGGATCGTCGGGCCCTCGTGGGCCGCCGTCATCCTGCGGCAGTCGGTGCCGCTGGCCATCCTGGCCGGCTGCCAGGTCCTGGCGATGCTCACCGGGGGGATCGACCTGTCGGTCGGCGCCGTCGCCTCGATGGCCGGGTTCGTGACGGCGACGCTCATCAACAGCTGGGGCCTCCCGGTGGCGATCATCGTGCCCCTCGGGGTCGCCGCCCTGGTCGGCCTGATCACCGGGATCGGCGTCGGCGTGTTCCGGGTCCACCCGCTGATCATGACCCTGGGGATGAGCCTCGTCGTCCTGGGGCTCGCGAACGTGTGGCAGCTCCAGAACGTCCAGACCGGCGCGGGCGTCCCGCCCGAGCTCCGGACACTGGGGAGCGGCACCTTCCTCGATGTGGTGCCGCTGAGCCTGCTCGTCTTCGTGCCGGTGGCGGCCATCATCCTGTTCAGCCTCAAGCGGACCGGGTACGGCCGGCTGCTGTACGCCATCGGCGACAACCCGATCGCCGCCCGGCTGTCTGGTGCGAGGGCCTGGCAGGTCCTGATCGTGCTGTACGTCATCTCGGCGGTCCTGGCCGGGATCGCCGGCCTGCTCCTGTCGGGCTTGACCAACACCGCGAGCGTGTCGCTGGCCGAGTCGTCGGTCCTGCCGGCGGTCGCGGCGGCGGTGATCGGCGGGACCTCGATCATGGGTGGCCGGGGCGGTTTCGGCGGCGCGATCGTCGGGGCGCTGATCCTGACCGTGCTCACTGCCCTCCTGACCGTGCTCGGGCTGCCCGAGGCATCCCGCCAGATCGTGTTCGGGGCGATCATCGTCGTCGTAGCGGCCGCCTACACGCGGGTGACCGACCAGGCCTGATGGACGCGAGCGACCGACCGCTCAGCAGCCGGCACCTTGGGCTCGACCTCGGCGCCACCAACATCAAGTGGGCGGTCGTCGAGCACCACTCCGCCGATTGGCGAACGCTCCGCCGTGGCCAGGTCGCGACCCGCTCGGCGGATGGCCCGGAGGCCGTCGTGGCACGTCTGTCGACGCTCGGTGCCGAGGCCATCGAGCGATGCCCCGGGGTCTCGTCGGTCGGAATCGGCGTTCCGGGGTTGTACGACCCGGCCACCGGCAGCACACGGTTCCTGGTGAACGTGCCTGGCGACTGGGCAGGTCGCCCAGTCGCAGCACCCGTCGCGGCCGTCCTTGGCATGCCCGTTCACCTCATCAACGACGCCCGTGCGTTCGGTCTCGCGGAGCTGCGGCTTGGTGCCGGGCGTGGGGCACGATCCTTCGTCGGCTTGACGCTCGGAACGGGGGTCGGTGGCGTGATCGCCGTCGACGGTCGCGTCCACCTCGGCCACGACGGCACGGCCGGCGAGGTCGGCCATCAGACGATCGACCCCGATGGCCCGCCGTGCGGCTGCGGGAACCACGGCTGTCTGGAGGCCTTCGCCCGGGCGGATCGCATCGCCGCCGCCTGTGGCACGGCGACGGTCGAAGCGGCGCTCGTCGCCGCTCACGCCGGCGACGAGCGAGCCCTGGCCGGGCTGGCCGAGGTCGGGCGCTACCTCGGGATCGGCATCGGGAACATGATCGCGGTCATCGCGCCGGATCGAGTGATCATCGGCGGTGGCGTCGCGGCGGCCGGCGACCTGCTCCTGGAGCCGATCCGCGACGAACTGCTGCGGCGCGTCCGGACCACGTCCCTCGACGAGGTCGAGATCGTGACGGCCGAACTGGGGACCTGGGCCGGGGCGATCGGGGCGGCCGTGCACGGAGCAGAAGCGGCCGAGCAGAGTGCGCCGCGCGATGCGACCGGGGCGAAGGGGGCCCGATGACCGACGTCGGCTACCGGCCCCAGTATCGCCAGATCGAGCAGGTGCTCCGCGAGCGCGTCTCGGCATTGCAGCCTGGCGAGCGTCTGCCCTCGGACGCGGAGCTGTGCGCCGAGTTCGGGGTGAGTCGGATGACCGCCAGGAACGCCATGCAGCGGTTGGCCGAGGACGGCCTGATCTCGCGAGAGCCGGGGCGCGGCAGCTTCGTCGCGGAGCCTCCGGTGCATCGGCGGGCGAACCGGCTCATGACCTTCACCCATGAGATGCATCGACTCGGACGTGTCCCGAGCTCCCGCGTGCTGACCCGTGTCATCCGGCCGTCATCGGAGGCCGAGGCGACGGGTCTCGCCATCCCGCGTCGCCAGCCGATCGTCGAGCTCCGCCGGCTGCGGCTGGCCGACGACGAACCGATCGCGATCGAGACCGCGGTCCTGATCGGCGCCTGTGCTCAAGCGGTGATGAGCGCCGACCTCGCCCACGGCTCGCTGCACGAGACACTCGGTCGTGCGGGGTTCGTGCTGCGTCGCGGAACCGGAACCATCGATGCGGCCGCCGCCACGGCCGAGGATGCGCGACTCCTCGCCCTGCGGCCCGGCGACCCACTGCTGGTGGAACGCCGAGTCATCGTGGACGGCCACGGTCGACGCATCGAGGCGACCGAGTCGCGATACGCGGCGGCGCGCTACGGGCTGGTCGTGCAGTTCGACGTCGAAGGGCCGGATCTGGGCGGGGAGGACGCCGCCCGAGGCAACGCCCGTGGAGTCCATCGATGACCGGCGCCCCGGCCGACAGGGTCGTCGGTCGTCTCGTGCTCGAGGACCGGATCGTGGCCGGCGCGATCAGCATCGAGGATGGCCGGATCGCCGGCGTCGCCCTCGACGACGAGCCCGCGACCGACGGTCCGTACATCTGTCCCGGGTTCGTCGACGTCCATGTCCACGGCTGGGGCGGCAACGACGCGATGGGCGGTCGCGCCGCGCTCGACGGCATGGCACGCCTGCTGCTCCGACGCGGTGTCACCTCGTTCCTGCCGACCGCCGTGACGGCCCCGCTGCCGGCCCTCGTCGACTTCGCCGAATCGGTTCGCCGCTGGTTGCCGGACGCCCCGGCCGACGGTGCCGGGCCGCTCGGTTTCAACCTGGAGGGTCCGTTCCTTGCGCCCGCGCGCCGCGGGGCGCACGACCCGAACCACCTGAAGGTCCCGGCCGAGGCATCCCCTTCGGCGCTCGAGCCGCTCCTCGACGGGCTCAGGCTCATCACGATCGCACCCGAGCTGCCGGGCGCCACGGATCTCATCCGCTGGCTCCGCGACCGTGACGTCGTGGTCTCGATCGGGCATTCGGCCGCGACCCTCGCGCAGGCACAGGCGGGCTACGCGGCAGGCGGGAGGTCGACGACACACCTCTTCAATGCGATGAGCGGCCTGGACCACCGGGCGCCGGGTGTCGCGCTGGCCGCCCTGCTCGACGATGCCGTGTCGATCGAGCTCATCGCCGACGGGATCCATGTCCATCCGGGGTTGTGGCCGCTCATCACGCGCCTGAAGCCGGCGGACCGGCTGGTGCTCGTGAGCGATGCCATCGAGCTCGCCGGGATGGGCGATGGCCGCGGACACCTGGGCGGCCTCGAGGTGGAGGTCATCGGTCAGCGCGTGACCCTGGTGGGGACCTCGACGCTGGCCGGATCCGTCCTTGCGCTCGACGTCGCGGTCCGGAATCTCGTGGCGTCCGGCGTGCCGTTGCCCGCCGCGGTCGCGGCCGCCGGTCGCAACCCGCTCGCGCTGCTGGGGATCGCGGACCGCGGCCGGATCGCGGTGGGCCAGCGGGCCGACCTGGTGGAGCTCGACGCGGACCTGGCGGTCCGCCGAGTCATGCGCGATGGGACGTGGGTCGTCGCCGAGGCCGGCTGATCCTGATCGACGACCGCCGGCGGGTCGCCCGTCAGCGCGCCGGCATCGCCTCGAAGGTCCGCTCGATGTCGTCGAACATGCGGATCGTGGCCTCGGTCACGATCTCAAGGTAGCGCTCGCCGTACTCGGCGCTGGACGCCCGGGCGTCGCCCCATGTCCCGCTGTGGGTGGCGCGATGAACGGACCCGGGCGTCGAGAAGAAGAACGCGGTGTGGACGGCGGCGGGACTCGTCACCGCGGGGAACGGCGGCATCTCCGCGTTGGCCCGGTCCATGTCGACGAGGCTCGGATCGATGGCGATGATGGCCGAGGTCTCGGCCCGGTTCGCGTGCAGGCCGGTCGTCGGCCCGAAGTACTCCGCGGCCTCGTCGGCCGTCATGCCGTCCCAGTAGTTGACGGGGAATGCCCGCGCGCCCGCGGCCAGCCGATCGGCGGCGTTGGCGCATGCATACGCGATGGCGTAGGTGTTGTCGTAATGGCCGTTCAGGAAGACGATCCGCCGGAACCCGATCGCCGCCAGCCCGACGCAGACGTCTTCGATCAGGGCCATGAATGTCGGGATCCGCAGGTGGACCACGCCGGTGAACCCGACGTGCGGATATGACAGCCCGTAATTGAGCGACGGTGCCACGAGCGCACCGGTCCGCGGCGCCACCCGGCGGGCGACCTCCTGCGGCACGAGGACGTCGGTCAGGAGCGGACCGTGGGGGCCGTGCTGCTCGGTCGAGCCGGTCGGCACGATCACCGTCTGGTGATCGTGCAGGAACGCCTCGACCTCCAGGTTGGTCATCTCGCCCAGGAACACGGTCGACGGTTTCATGGCGGTGTCCTCCTTGCCTCGCGTCAGGCGACGGTGGTGGTGAGCTCCCCGATCCCCTCGATCCAGGACGTCACGACGTCGCCGGCCTCGAGGTGGCGGTCTGGTCCGAGCGGTCCCGGCAGGCGTGCCGGTGTGCCCGTCGCGATGAGGTCTCCCGGGGACAGCGTCAGGTGGCGGCTCAGGAACGACACGATCTCCGGCACCCTGAACCGCATGTCGGCGGTGGAGCCCTCCTGGATCGCGACGCCGTTGAGCCTGCAGCCGATCCGCAGGCCATCCGGGTCCAGCTCATCCGCCGTCACGATCCAGGGCCCGACCGGACAGAAGCCGGGCATCGACTTGCCCAGCAGCCACTGGTCGCCGTCCAGCCATGGGTCGCGCGATGAAACATCGTTGACGCACGTGTACCCGAACACGTGACGCAACGCGTCCCCGGGGCTGACGTTCGACGCCTGTGCGCCGATGACGACGCCAAGCTCGACCTCGGGGTCGACGTTCGGCGTCAGGCTGCGATCCCAGGTCAGGATCGCACCATGGCCCGCGACGGAAGTCGGCACCTTGGCGTATACGAGCGGGCGCTCCGGCCCGGCGCCGTCCACCTCGCCTGGGGTACGGTAGTTGTGGCCGATGGTGTAGATGGCACGCGGGTCCGGAACGGCCGGCCTGAACTCGATGCCCTCGAGGGAGCGGTAGGCATCCTCGGGCTGCCGTTCGACCCATGCCCGGATGCGACGCAATCCATCGGTCCCGCTGGCGGCGATCTCATCCAGCAGCCCGAACCCAAGCTCGCCGTGCTCGAGCTTGAGAAAGCGACCCTCGCGAACGACAGCGACCCGAGGTCCCGCACCGTAGTCGACAGTGGCGAAACGCACGGTCAGGCCGGCGCGGTCGCGTCGACGAGGAGCGGCGCGACGGCGGCCCGCATCATGTCGGCCATCCCGGCGACGCCGGTCCACCGCTCGAAGGCGATGGCGGCTTGCTGGATCAGCATCTCGGAGCCGTTCGCAGCGCGCAGCCCGCGCGCCCGCGCCGCGCGCAGGAGCGGCGTCTCGGCCGGCACGTAGACCAGGTCGAAGACCGTGGCGCCCGACGGGAGGCGACCGACGTCGATGGTGACGCCCGGATCGAGCATCCCGACGGTCGTGGCGTTGACCGCGAGGTCGGCTGCCTCGAGCGCGCCGGTGAACGCCACCCCACCGAGCTCGACGCCTGCGACCGACCCGGACCCGACGCCCTCGAACCACCCAGCGACCCGCTCGGCGGCCTCGACCGTCCGGTTCCCGATCGTGACGCCGGCGGCGCCCGCCGCCAGGCAGGCGAACACGACCGCGTGGGCCGCCCCGCCCGCGCCCGCGACGACGACCCGCGCGCCCGCGAGCGGCCGACCCATGGCGACCTCGACCCCGGCACGGAACCCCGGTGCGTCACTGTTGAAGCCGAGCAGGGTCCCGTCGTCGCGCCGGACGACGTTGTTGACGGCTCCGATCCGCCGGGCGTCGGCCTCGACCTCATCGACCAGCCCGGCGACGACGAGCTTGTACGGCGCCGTCACCCCGAGCCCGAGCCAGTCGGGGCCGCGCGCCTCGGCGACCGCCGCTTCGACCGCATCCGGCTCCAGCTCGCGCAGCACGTACCGCGCGTCGATGCCGCACGCGTCGAACGCGGCGTCGTGCATGACCTGCGAATGCCGTCGTCGCAGCGGCTTGCCGATCAGCGCGACGTGTCGGGTCACGGGATCACGGCTGCCATCCGCCGCACCGGGCCGGCCGTCGGCGGGAAGCGGACCGCCGGGATGATCTCGTCCACCCAGTGTCGAAGCTGCGCTGGGTCCGGGGTCATCGTATGCAGCATGAAGTACGCCACGCCGGCGTCCACCCGCGCCTGGAGCGAAGCGATCACCTCGTCGGGCGTGCCGAACAGGTAGACCGACTCCAGATATTTCTCCCCACGCTCGGCGCTCATCACGCGCAGGAACGCGCGGTGCTGCTCCTCGCGCGCCTGCGCCGGGTCGTTCGTCATCACCAGGTGCAGGAAGTTCTCGTGCGCGACCACGCATTCACTGGGGTCGCGGCCGTGTTCCCGGTAGTAGGCCTGCAGCTCGGCCCAGTCCCGGGCGATGTCATCGGGCGGGCAGGTCGGGCGCGGGATCCAGCCGTCCGAACGCATGGCCCGCGCCTTGACCGTCTCCACGAACCGCGGCAGGTCGGGCGACTTGGGATCGGCCAGCTGTGACCCGCCGCCGATCCAGACCTCGGGTCGTTGTGACGCCGTCGGCTCGATGAACACGTCGTCGACGGAGTAATACCGGCCGCGATACGTGACGGTCTCGCCCTCGAGCAACGGCACGACGATGTCGAGCATCTCGTCGGTGCGCTTCCCGCGTTCCGACTTGTGGACCCCGACCGCCTCGTACTCGGCATCGTTCCATCCGACGCCGGCACCCAGGATCATCCGGTTCTCGGACAGGAACTGGAGCGTGGCGAGCTCCTTGGCCAGCAGGACCGGGTTGCGCAGCGGCATGATCAGGATCGAGGTGCCGAGGCGGACACGCTCCGTCACGCCGGCCGCGACCGCCAGGGCCGAAAGGGGCTCGAGGAAGGAGACCGAGTAGAACCGCTTCGCCGCAAGCAGATGGTCCGTGATGAAGAGCGAGTCGAAGCCGAGGTCCTCCACGGTCCGGGCGAAGTCGCGGATGCCGCGGGCCCGCTCCGGGCCATCGCCCTCCCAGATGTACGAGGGCAGGAAGACCCCGAACCTGCCGATATCAGTCATGTGGCCCGGCCTCGATGCATGTCGACGTCAGCGGCCCCGGTACTCGGGATCGCGCTTGGCGAAGAAGGCGGTCACCCCCTCGAGCATGTCCTCGGTGGCGAAGATCCGTTCAGAGGCATCGAGCTCGGCGGCGAGTCCGGCTTCGAGATCGAGGTCCATGGCGGCATCGACCAGCCGCTTCGCCTCCCGCACCGCGAGTGGGCCACGGGCCGCGATCTCGTCAGCCACTGCGTCGGCCCTCGCGCGAGCCGCCCCATCCGGCACGACCTCGTTGACCAGCCCGATCCGTTCGGCCTCCGCGGCACCGATGATCCGCCCGGTCAGGATCAGTTCCTTGGCGCGTGCCAAGCCGACGACTCGCGGCAGGCGCTGGCTCCCCCCGCCCCCGGGGATCACCGCGAGGCGCACCTCCGGCAACCCGAGCCGGGCACGCGCCGACGCGATGCGCAGGTCACAGCTCAGCGCGAGTTCCAGCCCGCCGCCGAGCGCGTCCCCCTCGATCGCGGCGATCGTCGGCATCGGCAAGTCGGCCAGCGTGCGCGAGACGCGCTCCTCGAGCTCGTGACGCTCCCTGCCGGCACTCCCCCGCTGGGCCTCGAACTCGCCGACGTGCGACCCCGCGCAGAAGGCGTGTTCGCCGCGCCCACTGACGACCACGACACGGACGTCGCCGGCGGACGTGGCGGCGAGCGCGGCCAACGCCTCTGCCAGCTCGTCGAGCAGCGCGCGGGTGACGAGGTTGAGCGGCGGGTTGACGAGCTCGAGGTGTGCCACGCGTCCGAGTACCAGCGAGATGAGCTCGCTCACGGCATCGCCCCGAAGTCCGCGGCGAGGCCCATCGGTCCCGTCGCGTACAGCCGGCTGTCCATCGTTCGCAGGTCGTTGGCGACGCGTGGGCGGAAGCCCATCCGGCCCAGCACGTCGCGATCGACATCGATCCCCGGGGCGACCTCGGTGAGCAGCAGGCCGTCGTCGTCGAGGGCGAACACCGCGCGCTCGGTGATGTAGCGCACCTCCTGCCCTCGCTCGCGCGCCAGGTGACCGTTGAACGAGATCTGGCGTACCCGTGGTACGAACTTGGCCAGGCTGCCCTCGCTCGTGACATGGACGCCGTCGCGGATCTCGACCTGCAGACCGCGCGCGGTCAGCGTGCCGACGAAGCAGATCTTGGGCGTCCGCGCGCTGATGTTCGGGAACCCGCCTGGACCGCGGACGCGGCCCTCGAAGGCGTGGACGTTCACGTTGCCCTCGGCGTCCACCTCCGCGAAGGAGAGACTCGCCACGTCGAGCCCGCCGCCGTCATAGAAGTCGAACATGTACGGCTGGTCGATCATCGCCTGGTAGTTGAACCCGGCGCCGCCCTCGTTACCGGCCACCGGCACACCACCGAAGATGCCCTGCTCCACGGTCAGCACCAGCTGGTCGGTGATGCCCTCCTCCCAGGCCACCCGCCCGATGAGCTGGCTGACCCCGAAGCCGAGGTTGCAGACGGCGCCAGGTGGGAATTCCAGCAGGGAACGGCGGGCCAGGACCTTGCGCACGTCGAGCGGCAGCGGCGGCTCGGGCCGGACCGGCCTGCGCAGGGCGCCGGCGTAGAACGGCGAGTCCTGCGTGATGTAGGTCTGCCACTGCTCCGGGTCGATGTAGACATAGTCGACCAGCGCCGCGGGAACCTTCACGTCACGGAGTCGCAGGCTGCCGCGGGTCGCGAGCTGCCGGACCTGCGCGATGACGATGCCACCGCTGTTGTGCGCGGCCATGGCCATCGCCAGCATCTCGCCCTGGACCGCCTCGCCCTCCATCGTCAGGTTGCCGTCCTCGTCGGCGGTCGTCCCCCGGATGACCGCCACGTCGATCGGGAAGGCGTGGTAGAGCAGCCACTCGCGACCGCGGAGGGTCACGACCTCGACGAGATCCTCGGTCGTCGTGGCGTTCTGCTTGCCGCCGGTCTGGCGCGGATCGACGTAGGTCCCGAGACCGACCTGTGTGACCAGCCCGGGCCGTCCGGCCGCGATCTCGCGCATGAGCTGCGAGAGCACGCCCTGCGGGAACGAGTACGACTCGATCTCGTTGGCCTCGACCAGGGCACCGAGACGCGGCTCGTTCCCGATGTTGCTGCCGATCGTCCGCCGCATCAGCCCAGGCAGGGCGAGCTGCGAGAAGCCACGGTCGGCGAAGTCCCCGATGCCCACCACGCGGACCGTCGTCAGGTCGCACGGCCGTCCCGCCTCGCCGAAGACCGCCGCCAGCTCGTCGATGAATCGCTGCGGCACGGCATGCCCGGCGCCCGAGCCGCCGATCAGCAGCGTGGTGCCGTCGCGGACGAGCCTGACCGCCGCTCTGACGTCGATCACGTTGGTCACGGCATGTAGCCCCCGGCATTCGGATTGAGCGTCTGGCCGAGGAACAGGCTCGAGGCGTCGGACAGCAGGAAGATCACCGCATCGGCGACCTCGTCGGCCCGCCCGAAGCGCCCGAGCGGCATGTCGCGCAACCGGCTCCGCCCTTCGTCGCTGTCGACGAGGTCGGTCGTCATCTCCGTGACCGTGACGCCCGGCGCCACGGCGTTCACGCGGATCCCGCGCGGCCCGAACTCGCGGGCGAGCGCCCGGGTGAGCCCGATGATCCCGGCCTTCGCCGCCGCGTACGCGGCCGTCTCGGCGATGCCGATCTGGCCGAGCCGCGACGCGACGTTGACGATCGTGCCGCTCCCCTGTTCGACCATCGAGGGCAGGGCGGCGCGGCAGGTGTGGAACGCCGCCGTGAGGTCCGTCCGGATGACCGCATCCCAATCGGCCGGCTCGGTCTCGAGGAACGGCTTCACGAGCGTGAGCCCAGCGTTGTTGACCAGCCCGTCGATCCGTCCGAACCGCTCGATGACCCGCTCGATCAGCGCCTCCGCCTGGCGTCCGTCGGCGATGTCGGCCGCGAAGCTCTCGGCGTCGGCGCCCGTGCTCCGAGCCCGCGCGACGATCCGCCCGGCATCCTCGGCCGAGCGGCGGTAGTGCACCGCCACCGACGCCCCCTCGGCAGCCGCCTTGGCGACCACCTCGGCGCCGATGCCGCGGCTGCTCCCGGTGACCAGCACCACCCGCCCGGCCAGCGCGTTCGCCATCAGGAGACCCGCACGATACGGGCGGGCGGCGCGGTCGAGTCGCGCAGCACGATCTCGGTCGGTAGCACCTGGCGATCCGGTTGGCCGCCCGCCAGCAGCCGATCGGCTTGTTCGAAGCCGCGGCGGCCCATCTCGCGCAGGGGCAGCCGGACGGTCGACAGGCTGGGCGACGTCAGCGCCGCAGTAGAGATGTCGTCGAAGCCGGCGACAGACACTTCGCCCGGGACGTCGATCCCGAGCGCGGCGAGGCGCTGGAGCGCGCCGAGGGCGAGCAGGTCGTTGGCGCAGCAGATCGCGGTGAATGGCGCCTCGCGGGCCAGCAGTGTATCGACGCCGAGCGCCCCGCCGTCCCGGTCGAAGCCGGTGCGCACCACCAGTCGCTCGTCGACCGCGACGCCGGCGTCCTCGAGTCCCCGGCGGTAACCGGCGAGCCGCTCGCGCGCCACATAGAGCGACCCCGGTCCGGCCAGGAACGCGATCCGACGATGGCCGAGACCGACCAGGGCTCCCACCATCGCGGCGATGCCCGCTGCGTTGTCGACGCTGACCTCGGGCGGGCCGAGGGCGTGTGGCGACAGGTGGACGACCGCCGCGCCGTCGGCGCGCATCGCCGCCAGGTGCCGATCGATCTCCTCGTTGAGCGGCGGATCGTCGAGGCCGCTGCCCGCGAACACGATCGCTGCGGCGCGGATCGAGCGGAGCAGCCGGACGTACGATCGCTCCCGCTCCGCGTTCCGCTCCGAGCTGCAGGTGATGACCAGGTAGCCGGCGGACGCTGCGCCGTCCTCGACGCCGCGCACCACCTCCGAGAAGTAGGGGTCCGTGATGTCGTGGACGATGACCGCGACCACGGGGACGCGGCTCTTGAGGAGGCCGCGGGCCAGGGCGTTGGGCACGTAGTCGAGCGTGCGGGCGGCGTCGAGGACGCGCTCCCGCGTCGCCGCGCTGACCGGGTAGTCCGACGAGGAGACGACGCGCGACGCGGTCGCCGTCGATACGCCAGCCAGCCTGGCGACTTCGGTGATCGAAGCCATCAGAAGGGGAACGACGGTGGCTCGTCGCGCACCGTCACCCACTGCCACTCCGTGAAGGTGTCGAAGTTGGCCGCTCCGCCGAACCGCGCGCCGTTGCCCGAGATACCCATCCCCCCGAACGGGACGATCGCCTCGTCGTTCAGCGTCCCGTCGTTGATGTGGACCATGCCGCTCCTGATCCGGTTGGCCAGGGCGAGTCCGCGCGAGGTCGAGCGCGTGTAGACCGCGGCGACGAGGCCGTACTCGGTCGCGTTCGCCAGGGCGAGCGCCTCCTCGTCGGTCTCGAACGTCGTGACCGGCGCGACCGGCCCGAAGATCTCGTCGGTCCAGGCGGGCAGGTCGGTCGTCACGTCGGTCAGGACCGTGGGGCGGTAGTACAGGCCCTCATGGGTGCCGCCCTCCGCCAGCCGGGCCCCGCCGGCGATCGAGCGCGTCACGATGTCGTCGACGCGGGCGACCTGCTTCTCGTTGACGATCGGTCCGAGCTCCACGTCCTCGCGATACGGATCACCGAGCCGAAGGCGCTTCGCCCTGGCTGTGAGCGCCGCGATGTAGGTGTCGGCGACGGCGCGATGGACGATGTGCCGGCCGGCCGCGAAGCAGACCTGACCCTGGAAGTTGAACGACGAGAATGCCCCCGCTGCTGCGGCCGCATCGAGATCGGCATCGTCGAGCACCACGAACGCGTTGTTCCCTCCCAGCTCGAGCGAGATCTTCTTGAGGAGGCCGCCCGCGAGCGTGCCCACCCGCCGTCCTGCGGCGGTGGACCCCGTGAACGACACGAGCGAGACGTTGGGGTCGGTGACGATCGCCTCGCCGACGGGGGCACCGCCGACGACGATCTGGAGCAGGCCGTCGGGCAGGCCGGCCTCCGCGAACACGGCCGCGAACATCGCACCGCCAACGACGGGCGTCTGCGGATCCGGCTTCAGGACGACGGCGTTGCCGAGCGCGAGGGCCGGCGCGACGACACGCATCCCGAGGACGCTCGGCGAGTTCCACGGGGTGATCGCGCCGACGACGCCCAGCGGGACGCGGCGGACCATCGACAGGCGGCCCTTCTGCGCGGTCGGCATCAGCGAGCCGTACGGCTGGGACGGCATCGTCGCCGCGTTCAGGATCTCCTGATAGGTGAAGTTCTGCTCGTGGTGCATCTTGCCGTGGGCGGCGCCGGTCTCCCGCATCGTCCAGCTGCCGAATTCCTCACGGTGCGCCTCGTAGATGTCCGCCGCCCGTCGCAGGATGCGCGCCCGCTCCTGGTAGTTCGTCTCCGCCCACGCAGGCTGGGCGGCGGCCGCTGCGGCGGCAGCGCGCGTGACGTCGTCGGGCGTGGACGCGGGGATCGTCACGAGGTGGATGCCGGTGGCCGGCTCGCGATCGTCGAGTGGGTCGCCGGTGCCCGGGCGCCAGTCGGCGAGAAACGGATCCAGCCAGGTCATCGGGGCGGTTGTGACCATGTCGTCCTCCCTGCTGGTGCCGCGGGTGTGACGGTCACCGCGGCTCTGCCCTGCGACCCGTCGCCGGGTCGCGCCAGATCGGCCCGCGCGCCAGGACCCGGTCGGTGAGTCCCTCCTCGACGTAGGTCGGGAGCTGCCAGGAATAGAGCGTCTTCGCGACCTGGCCCGGGTAGCCGAGCCGCTCGCGAACGTTCTTGTCCGTGTAGTAGCCGCCGACGACCACCAGCAGCAACGCCGCGTGATGGTCGGGCTCGTCACGCTCGAGCGCCGCCAGCCGCGCGGCCGGATCCGCTCCGAGCTCGGGGCGCAGCCCCGCCCGGAGCGGATCGACCAGGTCGGGACGGGCGTTGAGCACGAACCGGAGACGGGCGTCACCGACGACCGTGCCCGCCGACGGCATGCCGTGGGCCTCGGGGATCAGGTGGTCGGCGACGGCGGCGAACGCAGCCCGTCGGTCGTCGTCGAGGCCGACCAGCGGGTCGGACGGCGTGGACGGAGCGCTCACACCGGCACCTGCTGATCGAAGCGGGTCTCGACCAGGTGGTCGGCGGCTCGCAGCGCCAGGGCGCAGATCGACGACGTCGGGTTCACGCCGGAGGACGTGACGAAGCAGCTCCCGTCGACAACGTACAGGTTCGGGACGTCGTGCGCCCGGTTCCAGCGGTCCAGCACAGAGGTCGCCGGGTTGTCGCCCATGCGTGCCGTGCCGAGCAGGTGCCACCCCGAGTAGCGCATCAGGCGGTCGACCTCGATCGTGTGCGCCCCGGCCTCGAGGAGCGATTCCGACGCGCGCTCGATGTGGAAGTCCAGCAGCCGGCGCGAGTTGTCCGACATCGTGTAGTGGATCTCGGGCGCGGGAATGCCGGACGAGTCGGCCAGCGTCGCGGATAGCGTCAGGTGGTTGGACTCGTCGGGCAGGTCCTCGCTGAACAGCCCCCAGTTGGCCCCGCGTCCGAGGTGCGAACGGACGTGCAGATGGTGATCCGGGCCCCAGGCCTGCGACCCGGCGCGGCTCGGCAGGGCCGCGTTGATCGGGCCGAACGTCGGGGCCAGACCCCACTTGGCGCCGCGCACGAAGCCGCGCCGCTCGTCGGTCTCGTAGAACTCGAACGATTCGATCGAGCAGCCGAACTGGCCCTGCCAGCTCTCGAGGTCCTCGTCGAACAATCCGGCCACGTTGGCGAAGGGGTGGATCATCAGCCGGCGGCCGACCAGCCCCGAGGCATTGGCGAGCCCGTCGCGATGCGCCGATGACGCCGACAGCAGCAGCAGCCGGGGCGTGCCGATGGCGTTGGCGGCCAGGACGACGACACTGGCCGGCTCGAAGTGCTCGCCACCGTCCCGGTCGAGCCACGTGGCCCCGGTGACGAGGCCGGCGGCGTTGGTCTCCAGTCGACGCACGCGGGCGCCCGTCACCAGCCGGGCGCCGCTCGCGATAGCCTTCGGCCAATGCGTCAGGTCGGTCGACGCCTTCGCGCCTTCAGCGCAGCCCTGCTGGCAGGTGCCGCGCTGCACGCAGGGCCGGCGGCCGTCGTACGCCACCGACAGGATCGAGTTGGGCTCCGGCCACCAGTGCCAGCCCAGCCGGGTATGCGCCCGCGCGACCTGCAGCCCGCCGGCCCCGAGGGGGAGCGGCGGGAGCGGCGGGTCCTCACCCCCGGCCGGGTACGCCGGGTCACCGCCCATGCCCGACACGCCGAACTCGCGATCGGTCCGTTCGTAGTACGGCCGCAGCTCGTCGTAGGTCAGCGGCCAGTCGTCGGCGACCCCGTCGAGCGAGCGGACGCGGAAGTCCGACGGCAGCATCCGCGGCCACGCGCCGGCGAAGATGAGCATCGAGCCACCGACAGCGGAGAACATGAGGGGCGACACTGCCGAGTCGTGGTCGTCGATCGGGTAGTCCTCGGGCAGACCGCGGACGTTCGGGCTCGTCGACCATTGCTTGCGCATGACGAGCTCCCAGTCGAGCTCGGCCCCGCGGTACTCCGCCTTGTCGTGCCAGACGCCCTGCTCGAGGCAGACGACGTGGAACCCGGCGTCGGCGAGCCGCCGCGCCACGACGCCCCCCGACGCGCCGGCGCCGACGATGAGGACATCTGCGGGTTCGGTGGCCAAGGGCCCCTCCTTGGACGGCGGAGCATGCGGACCGTCACCCATCCCGTGGTCGCGCAGCGACGATAGTAAACCTTGTCTATCGGGCCCGTCGGCTGCCGCCGCGGGAGGTCCCGTCCGGCGCGATCAGGTATGCGAAGCGATCGACGCGGACGGCTCGCGGAGCAGGCCGACCTCGACCAGGACGCTCGCCAGGTGGTCCCGCTCGGCGTCATCGAGCGGCATCAGCGGACGGCGCACGTGCGCTTCCTCGAGCACGCCGAGGATGCGCAGGCACTCCTTGAGCCGGGCGCGATAATCGCCGACCGGTTTCGCGAACACGGCGTCGGCGAGGCGCTGCACGCGACGACCGAGCGCCCTCGCATCGTCGATGCGACCCGCGTTCCAGGCATCGATCATGTCGACCTGCTCGCGCGTCATGACCGCGCCGAAGCCGATGAGCGCCCCGGTCGCGCCGAGCATGAACGACTCCAGGATGAAGTTGTCGTTGCCCGTCAGGAGCGTGATCGGACGCGGCAGGTCGGCGATGAGACGCGCCGTGTCGACGAACCGGCGAGCGTCGAACGAGGCCTCCTTGATGGCGATCACGCCGTCGACCGAGGCCATCGCCCGGAGCGTGCCCGGCTCGAAGTTCAGACCGCCGAGTGCCGGCTGGAGCTGGAACAGTATCAGCGGCAGCCCGACCTCGGCGATGGCCTCGTGGTACCGGATCGGGACCCGCACGTCGAGGGGCTCGCTCAGGTAGGCGGGGATCGGGAACACGAGCAGCGCGCCGGCCCCGGCCTCCTTGAAGTCCCGGGCCTGGCGCACCGCGGCGTCGGTCGATGGCCCGGCCAGACCCGCGACGATCGGCAGGTCGGTCACCTCCCGCACGACCCGGATGACGCGCACCTTCTCGTCGTGCGTGAGGTGCGGCCCCTCGCCGGTATCGACATTGATCGCAAGCGCGACCGGCCCCTGGCCGGCGATCCAGCCGATGTACGAACGAAGCGCGGGCTCGTCGATGCGGCCGTCGGCGTGCATCGGCAGGACGGTCGCCGGGATCAGGCCATCGAGGTTCAGGGTCATGACGGCTCCGGGTGGTCGAGGCGGTCGATCGCGCTCCCAATCTTAGGGTTTCGCCGGCGACGGCCGTGGCGGCGCGGCCGACGTCTTCAGCCGATCACCACGAAACCCTGGATCTCGTTGTCGCCGAACAGCTCCAGCAGGGCCGGCTGCAGGGCCTGGTGGACCTCCGAGGTTCGCCAGGCGGCGGAGCTGTCGGCATCCTCGAAACGGAGCACCATCTGGTAACGGGTCGCGCTGTCGATCTCACGCAGGAGCTCGACGCGCACGAAGCCCGGCGCCGCGGCCATGGCCGGTCGGTAGTCGTCGGCGAAGAACCGCTCGAACTCGCTGGTCCTGTCGGGGTGGACGTTGAACGTGATGTGTCGCTCGATCACTTCCGGCCTCCGTTCGTGCGTCGCGGACGGGGCATGGGCGCCCCCGATCGGTCGCACCAGTTGACCACTATCCTTCAGTCCATGCATGCTCGAGGCCGACCCCGATGAACATCCGGGGCCACCGGATGCTCGACGCCCCTCGCGCATCGGTGTTCGCCGCGATCCTCGATCCGGCCGTGCTGCTCGGGGTCATCCCGGGCTGCCGCGAGATCGAGAGGACGGGCGACGGCGAGTACCGGGGGCGCATCGTCCTGCGGCTCCCCGGGGTGGTCGGTACGTACCGAACCGCCGTCCGCGTGGTCGAATCGGACGAACCCTGCTACGGTCGGCTCGAGGGAGAGGTCATGGGCGCCCTCGGCACGATCAAGGGCCATGCGTCGTTCCGCCTCACGGAGGCGGGCGCCGGGACCACGGTCGAGTACGACGGTCAGGCCGCGATCGGAGGCCCACTCGCGCGGCTCGACACGCGCTTCGTGGAGGGTCTCGCCCGATCCCTGGTCGAGCAGGGTCTCGGGAACCTCGATGCGCGACTGCATGGAGACGCGTCGGCGAGCGTTGCGACCGACGGCCGAGAAGCGGCAGAGGAGACTGCTGGGTGACCGTCACGAGCTACTACCTGCCTCGATCGCTGCCGGAGGCACTCGACCTGGTCGAGCGGCATGGTCCGGCCATGCTCGTGATCGCCGGCGGCACCGTCGCCATGCCGCTCATCAACGAGGGGATCTCACTGCCAGACGCCGTCATGGGCCTGCGCGGCACCGGCCTCGACCGGCTCGAGCGCGTCGATGGGAGGCTGCGCATCGGTGCCACGACGACGCTGACGCACCTGCTGGAACAGCCGCATATCCCGATGCTTCGCGAGGCTGCCCGGAACACGGCCAGCTGGTCCATCCGCAACATGGGCACGGTCGGTGGCAACCTGTTCACCCCGTCGCCGGGCGGCGACGTCGCCGTCGCGCTCCTGGCGCTCGATGCGACCGTCACGATCGCCGACGCGAAGGGCGAGCGCAGCCTCCCGCTGGCCGCGTTCTATACCGGGTTCATGACCAATGCGCTCGCGAGCGGCGAATTGGTCGTCGAGCTCGACGTGCCGATCCCGATCGGGTCGACCGGGTATGTCAAGTTCGGCCGCAAGCACGCGAACACGCCGGCCGTCGTGACGGTCGCTGTCCATCTCACCTGGGACGGCCCGCGTGTCGCCGACGCACGCATCGCCCTCGGCGCGGTCGGGCCACATCCCATCCGGGCTCGCGAGGCCGAACGACTCCTGGTCGGGACGAGCCTTGGTCCCGACGTCATCGCCGCGGCCTCGGCCGCGGCGGCCGAGGGTAGCGAGCCGTTCACCGATGGGATCGCGACCGACTGGTATCGGCGAAGGATGACCGTCCTTCACGTGGCCCGGGCACTGGGCGAGATGGCCCATTACGCCGTACGCGAAGGCCGCTAGTCATGCCGTCGACCATCGTCAGGTTCGAGCTCGGCACCCGCGAAGTCGAGGTCATGGTCAGGCCGATGACGACGCTGCAATCGGTGCTGCGCGATCAGCTCGGCGCGACGGCCACCAAGGAGGGCTGCCGGCAGGGCGGCTGCGGGAGCTGCACCGTCCTCGTCGACGGCGAGCCGATGGCGTCGTGCCTGCTGCCGGTCGAGGATGTCGCCGGTCGACGTGTGACCACGCTCGAGAGCATCACCCCCGCCGAGGGCCTCCACCCGATCCAGCAGGCCTTCCTCGACGGCTATGCCTTCCAGTGCGGGTACTGCACACCCGGCATGATCATCGTCGCCAAGGCGCTGCTCCAGCGCGATCCGGAGCCGACGGCCGATGTCATCGGCGAGGCCCTCGCGGGGAACATCTGCCGATGCACGGGGTATCGGCCCATCGTGCGTGCCATCGAGGAAGCCTCGGCGGCGCTGCTCGCCGACGAAGGAGCGCAGGCGCGATGAGCGCCCCGCTGAACGTCGTCGGCCGGTCGGTCGGTCGGAGCGACGGGATCGGCCACGTGACCGGCCGCACGCTGTACACCGCCGATCGCGTCTTCCCGGGCATGCTCCACCTCAAGATGGTCAGGAGCCCGCTCCACCACGCGCGGCTCAAGGGCATCGACATCTCCGATGCGGAACGCGTTCCGGGTTTCGTGTGCGCCCTGACCGCCGCGGACGTCCCGCACAATCGATACACGATCCTGTCGCTGATCGGCGTCGAGCCCGAAGAGGAGTTCGTGCTCGCCGAGGACCGTGTCCGCTTCAAGGGCGAGGCGATCGCCGCCATCGTCGCGGAGACCGAAGATGCGGCGTGGGAGGCCGTGTCCAGGGTCCGCCTCGACCTGGAGGAGCTGCCCGCGGTGTTCGACGTGGAGGAGGCGCTCAAGCCCGGCGCTCCGATCGTCACCCACTGGGGCAACAACACGTTCATGTACGAGGGCCATCCCTGCCGGCGCGTCCGACTGGGCGACGTCGAGGCGGCGTTGCAGGCCGCCGACCACGTCGTGGAGGGGGTCTACAACACGAGTCCGATCGAACACGCCCCGCTCGAAACGACCGGGTGTATCGCGGTGCCCGAGGCGAATGGCCGGTACACCGTCCACACGAATACCCAAGCGCTCTACTTCAGTCTCGACAACACCGCGATCATCCTGCAGATCCCCGGCAATCGGCTGCATTTCGCTGGAGGGACCGTCGGCGGCGGGTTCGGCGGCAAGGTCGATGTCATCGTGGAACCCATCGCGACGCTGGCTGCTATGAAGACCAATCGGCCCGTGCGCTACACCTACAGCCGGTCCGAGGAGATGCAGGTGTCGTCCACCCGCAGCGCGTGGCGCATCTTCATCACCGACGGCGTCACCAGCGACGGCCGGATCATCGCCCGCAAGGTCACGAGCTACGCCGACTCCGGCGCGTACAGCCGCCAGACCCCGTACGCGCTCACCAAGCACGCCGCGAACGCCGCCGGTCCATACGCCATCCCGAACGTGTCCATCGACGCCTATTGCGTCTACACCAATCGCCAGCCGACCAGCGCGATGCGTGGGTTCGGCGTGACGATGGCGTCCTTCGCCCTCGAGGTCCAGATGGACAAGATCGCCGAGCGGGTGGGCATCGATCCATGGACGATCCGGTTCGTCAACGCCTACCACGATGGCGACATCAAGCCGCACCGCAAGCCGGTCGAGGACGCCACGCTGATCGAGACGATGCAAGCGACGGCCGCCCTCGTGGGTCACGACCTGCCCGACGCGCTCAGGGCGATGACCTCGGCACCGCGCGCGCCCGGCCACGACGGACGCACCTAGTCATGGCCAAGCTGCGCGGCACGGGGATGGCGGCCGTCAACTACCCGACCGGCATGAACCTCGGCGGCGACCCGTCGCAGGCCCTGATCCACGCCACGACGAGCGGGTCGTTCGTCGTCTCGCTGTCGGCCACGGATCTCGGGCAGGGGTTGCGCACGGTCATCGGCCAGATCGCGGCGGAGGTGATGGGCGTCCCGTTCGACCAGATCGTCGTCGACACTGCGGACACTGACACCGGGCCGCACGACATGGGAACCTTCGCGAGTCGAGCGACCCACCGTGTCGGTAACGCGGTGATCGCCGCCGCGACGGAAGCCCGCCACGCCCTGCTCGAGGTGGCCGCCGAGGAGCTCGAGGTGGCCGCCGAGGAGCTCGAGACGGACGGGCGCGGCAACCTGATGGTCAAGGGCGTCCCGGCACGAGCGGTCAAGGTGGCCGACATCGCGGCGATCGCCCAGTTCAAGTACGGCCGGACGATCGCTGGCCGCGGCAGCTACATGAAGCCGAAGAGCGATGTCGATCCGGAGACCGGCGCCATGGACCCCGACTCGACCGAGGCCCATGCCTGCACCGTGGCCGAGGTCGAGGTCGACACCGACACTGGCGAGGTCACCGTCCTCAGCATCAAGAGCGCCTACGAGGTCGGTCGGCAGGTCAATCCGGCACTGGTCCAGGGCCAGATCGTGGGCGGCGCCTGGATGGCCATGTCGCACGCGCTGTACGAGACGACTGCGCCGTATTACCCGTCGGTCGATCACAGCCCGCGGGACTTCAGCGAGTACTTGATGCCCGGACCCCTGGAGATGCCCGAGATCGAGTGCGTCGTGCTCGAGATCCCATCCTCGAACGGCCCGTACGGTGTCAAGGGCGTCGGCGAGATGACGGCGAACGCGCCGATCCCGGCGATCGTCAATGCCATCTACCACGCCACGGGCGTCCGGATCGACGAGCTGCCGGTGACGCCCGAGAAGGTCCTCCGCGGTCTCGATGCCAGGGCGGCCCGGGAGACCTAGCCACGAGCAACCGCGGCACGGCCGCGTCATCAACGTTCGGACCGCTGCGCATGGAGATCGAGATGGGGCAGATCACGACGTGGGACGAGTTCCCGGTCATCGAATACGTACCCGGGGTATTCCGCCAGGCCGTCTCCGGTGAGAAGACGATGCTGACGCGGATCGTCTACTCAGGTGGCGTCGTGATCCCCGACCACAGCCACCCTGCCGAGCAGCTGATGCTCGTCGAGCAGGGCCGGTTGTGGGCCAAGGTCGGCGACGAGGAGGCCGAGGTCGGTCCAGGGTCGCTGCTCATCATCCCGTCGGATTGGATCCATGCCTTTCGCCAGCTGAGCGATGAGGACGTCGTGTTCTACGAGTGCTTCGCGCCGATCCGGCTCGAGTACCTCGTCGGGTTCAAGGGCCCGGACGCCTCGCTGGCGATGATGAAGCAGGCGCTCGCCACTCCCGAATGAGCGCCCGCCCGTCGCGTTGACGCTGGTCATGTCGTGGGCTATTCTCGATAATCGATCAAACAGCCGATCGCAGAGGGCGCGGCACCGAGGCAGGGGCGCAGCGGAACCCACGGCTCGCGTCGTCGCCTGAAGGGAACCCGATGAGCCAGCTCGACATCTTCAGCCTGCGCGGTCGCGTCGCCCTCATTCCGGGCGGAGGCGGCGGCATCGGGTCCGCGCTGGCCGAGGCGCTGGCCGGCGCCGGTGCCAGGGTGGCGGTCGCGGGCAGGACCGAGGCGTCCTGCGAAGCGACAGTCGGACTCGTTCGCGCGGCGGGGTCCGAAGGTCTCGCGATCACGGCGGACGTGACGAGCGAAGACGACTGCGATCGGATGGTGGCCGAGCTGCTCGATCGGTTCGGCCGCATCGACATCCTCGTGAACGCCGTCGGCGGCGGGGCCGGGAAGGCCCTCCACCCCGCCGAGGCCTATCCCAGATCCGACTGGGACTGGATCATGGAGTTGAATGTCCGGAGCACCGTCCTGCCGACCCAGGCCGTGGCGCGGACGATGATCGAACAAGGTGAAGGCGGGCGCATCCTCAACATCTCGTCGGTGCGGGCCAACCTCGGCATCAACGCCGGCTATGCCGCCTATGTCGCGGCAAAGGGAGCCATCAGCTCGCTGACCCGCCAGTGGGCCACCGAGTGGGCGAAATACGGCATCTACGTGAACGCCATCATGCCGACATTCGTCGACACGCCGCAGGTGGCCATGCTGCTCGAGGATCCGGCGTTCAAGGCGGGGATCGTGAACCGGATCCCCCTCGGCCGGGTCGGCGAGACCGCCGATCTCGTCGGCCCGGCCATCTTCCTCTGTTCCGACGCCGCATCGTTCGTGACCGGCCAGATCCTCGGGATCGACGGCGGCCTGACAGCGACCCAGTAGCCAGGAGCGCTTCCCGATGCCAGTAGCCGCCCTCGAGCTCGAACGCGTGACGCCCAACATCCACACGACCACGAAACTGCGGGGCTGCAACCCGAGCTTCGTCACGACCTCGGACGGGGTCGTCGTGATCGACACGCCGCAGCTGCCGACGAGAGCCGTCGCGATGCGCGCGGAGGCGGAGGCTCGTGGCCCGATCCGCTACCTGATCAACACCGAGCACCACGTCGACCACATCTTCGGCAACTACTGGTTCAAAGGCGTGCCGGTGGTCAACCACCAGGGCCTGTACGACAATTTCATGGACCCGACGGCGGAGCTCGATCCGTTCGCGTATGCGCTGGAGGCCGTGCCGACCGACGACCCCGAGGCGGCTCCCCTCATCCCCGATCGGGATGTCTACTACCAGGACCCGAACAAGGGCACGATCGTGTTCACCGGCGACTTGACCCTGCGCGTCGGCGACCATACGTTCCATCTGCTCCACACGCCCGGGCACACGCCGGGCCAGCTCGCGGTCCACGTGCCCGAGGAGCGTGCGGTGTTCACCGGCGACACGATCTTCAGCGAGTGCCAGACGTGGCTCATGACCTCGAACGTCGACCAGTGGATCGAGGCCCTGGAACGGATCCGCCAGCTCGACGTCGACTACCTGGTGCCCGGCCACGGGCCGGTCCAGACGATCAAATATGTCGACACCCAGCGATCCGTGCTGCTCGCCTGGAAGGCCGCGGTCGCCGATGCTGTGGCCAGGGGCTGGACGCGCGAGGAGACCATCGAGCGCGTCAGGTTCGACGACCGGTTCGGCCCGGTCGACGTCGGACAGGGCTACATGATGGATCACATCCAGACGAAGAACGCGGGGTCGCTCTGGGACAAGCTCACGGCCCTGGGGTACGCCAAGGGTCGCTGATCCGAGGTGGCGGCGCGCTCGGGAGGCTACGCCCGCCCGGCGGCCACCTCGTCGGCGCGGTTGCGACCAGCCAGCCCGATCAGGTCTTCGTGGAGCTCGAACCAGATCCCGTGGTAGCTGTCGACCCGCGGTGAGGCGACGTACCGCTGGTCGCCGGCGAGCGCCAGCTCGAGCGCACGCCCAAGCCGCAGCCCGTAGTCGGCGAGCCGCGGACAGCCGGCCTCGAACGGCGCGAGCCACGTGACGGCATCGGCGTGGACCGCGGCGAGCCGATCGAGTACCCGCCGGTCGTACCCGGCGTCCGCGTGGTCGTTGACGACCTGACCCGCGACGTCATCGCGCAGTTGCCACGCCGTGACGACGTCCTTCGTCCGGTGGTCCAGCGGGACGAAATCGGCGAGCGCGGCAGCGGCACGGTCCAGGCCCCAGGCCGCCTGCTCGACGGCGCGCAGGTGGTCCACCCGGGCGGTGCCCGATCCGGTCAGCCGATAGGCGCCCGCGGTCGTCGTCAGCAGCCCGTCGACGACGAGCTGGTCGAGGATCGGCCCGACCACGTCCGGCGTCGAGATGACCGCGTCCGCCACGCCGGGGACCGGCGCGAAGCCCTTCATCGCGACCGCGCGGAGGGCGTGGTCGGGCGTGACCTTGCGAGCGGCCACCGGCGCGACCGACGCCTCGCCGGGGGCGTCCCCACCGATCGCGATCCCGAGGTCGCGGGCCCACGCGAGCAACGTCCGGGCCTCGGGCACGACCTCGGTCGTCCAGGGGATCGCCCCCTCGAATACCTCGCCGGAGCTGCCGTCGATCGTGATGACATCGCCGCGCCTCAGGATCCGGTCCCCGATCGCGACCGAGCCGTCGCGGACCTCGACGGCCGTGGCCCCGACCACAGCCGGGATCCCCCAGCCGCGGGCGACGACCGCGGCGTGGCTCGCCAGCCCGCCACGAGACGTCAGGATCCCGGCCGCGGCGGCCATCCCGTGGACATCGTCCGGCGACGTTTCGGTGCGGACGAGGATCGCCGCCGGTCCAGCCTCGGCGGCGGCCCGGGCGTCTTCTGGCGTGGTGACGATCGGACCGCTCGCCATCCCGGGTGAGGCCGGGAGCCCACTCACGAGGGGCAGGACGAAGCCGCTGCGGACCGTCGCGACCGCCGGCGGATGGGCAAGGAGCGGGGCGACCCGCTCGACGGCCTCCGCGCGCGACAGCGGGAACGACGGGTCGTCCGCCATGTCGACCGCGATCCGCAGGGCCGCTTGCGGGCTGCGCTTGCCGACCCGGACCTGCAGCATCCACAGCCGGCCGTCCTCGATCGTGAACTCGATGTCGCACAGGTCGGCGAAGTGATGCTCCAGGCGGGTTGCGTGCGCACGCAGCTCGGCGGCGACGGCGGGCAGGCGCTCGTCGAGCGCTCCGATCGGCTCGGTCTGGTGGGTGCCGGCGACCACGTCCTCACCCTGGGCGTCGAACATGACGTCACCGAACAGCGTCGGCTCGCCAGTGGCCGGGTTGCGCGTGAAGACGACGCCGGTCGCCGAGGTGGGGCCACGATTGCCGAACACCATGGCCTGGACGGTCACCGCGGTCCCGAGATCGTCGGCGATCCCCTCCTTCCGCCGGTAGGCGCGGGCCCGCTCGCTGTCCCACGAGCGGAAGACGGCTTCGATCGCGAGCCGCAGCTGCTGCCATGGGTCGGACGTCACCTCGGCGATGCCGACGATCGAGCGGAAGCTCGCGTCGAAGCGCTCGCGGCACTCCCGGGCGAACGCGTCGCCCCCGGAAGCCTGCGCCAGGCCGGCCTCCGTGGTGTCGTTCAGGCCCAGGTTCAGGATCGTGTCCATCATGCCGGGCATGGAGATGGGCGCCCCGGACCGGACGCTGACGAGGAGCGGATCCGTCGAGTCCCCGAAACGGCGCCCGACGGCCGCGCCGATCGCCTCCATCCGCGACCGGATCTCCTCGTCCAGGCCGGCCGGCCAGCCGTCGCCCGGGAACGCGCGGCAGACGGCGGTCGTGATGACGAACCCGGGCGGGACCGGCAGACGGAGGTCGCGGGCCATGACCCCGAGATTGGCCGCCTTGCCGCCGACGAGGGCCTTGGCCGCGGCGAGGTTCGGGGCATGCGGCTCGTCGAGGGCGAACGTGTAGTTCATGGCGTCTGCGCCGCGTCTCGGATGGCGCGCCACACTCGCTCCGGGGTCAGCGGCAGATCGCGGATCACCACTCCGGTGGCATCGGTCACGGCGGCCGCCACGGCCGGCGCGACGCACAGGAGCGCGCCCTCGCTCATGCCCTTGGAGCCATACGGACCGGGACCGTCCTCGAGCTCGATGATGTCCGTCTCCATCAGGAGCGGCAAGTCCATGCTCGTCGGGATCCGGTAGTCGATCGCGCCGAGGTTGCGGATCCGGCCGGTGTCGTCATGGATGTACTGCTCCATCAGGGTGTGGCCGAGGCCCATGATCGCCGCGCCCTCGTCCTGGCCTCGCACCTGGATCGGGTTGAGCGCCTTGCCGACGTCGGAAACGGTGACGTGCCGGGCGACGACGATGTCACCGGTGGCCCGGTCGACCTCGACCTCGACGGCCGTGCAGTTGAACTCGAAGAACGCCGCCGTCCCCCCGAGCGGATGGTCCGGGTCGGCCTCCTTGCGCATCTCGCCGATCCCGATGATCTCGCCGCCGAGCCGGCCCAGTCCGCGGATCAGGACGTCGCGGATCGGCAGCTCACGATCGCCGATCGTGACGAGGCCGCGATCGACCGTCACTGTGCCCTCGTCGACCGACTCCAGCCTGGCGGCCATCGCCCGGAGTCTCGCCTGCACCTCCCGGCAGGCCAGCAGGATGGAGTTGCCCATCAGCACCGATGACCGGCTCGCCGAGGTCTGCTGATCGTATGGAACAACGGCGGTGTCGCCCATGACGATGGTGACCCAGTCGAGTGGGGCGCCGAGCTCCTGGGCCGCGATCTGGGCGAAGATCGTCCGGGCGCCCTGGCCCATGTCGGAGGTTCCGGCGTTGACGACCACACTGCCATCGGCCAGCAGCCGGACCGTGGAATAGGACAGACCGGTCGTCGGCCCGGACTTGAGCCCGACCGCGATGCCGCGGCCGCGCCCGGGTGCCGGCGGGCTGTCCCAGCCGATGAGCTCGGCTGCGCGTTCGACGGTCCGCGCCCAGTCGCCGTCGGCCGGGGTGTCGCCCGGGATGAACGTCTCGCCGACGCGGGCCAGGTTGCGCAGTCGAAGCTCGAGCGGGTCGATGCCCAGGACCTGCGCGGCCTCGTTCATGTTCGACTCGACCGCCCAGGTCTGCTGCGGGTTGCCGAAGCCGCGAAAGGCAGTCGACGGCGTCGTGTGGGAGAGGATGCTCCGGGCGACGATCCGCACCGCCGGGACCCGGTACGGGCCGGCGGATGTGTATGTCCCCTTGGCGACCGTGCGGTCGGCGATGTCGGCATAAGCGCCGATGAGGTAGTTCGCCTCGACGTCGCGGAACGTCAGCCTGCCGTCCGTGTCGAAGCCGGAGCGGACGCGGATCTCCGAGGCGCCGCGGCGGACCGCCTGGAAGGTCTCCTCGAGGGTGAGGATGAGGCGAACCGGTCGACCGGCGCGCAGGGCCATGAACGCGACGAGGGGCTCGTACTTGGCGTGCTGTTTGCCTCCGAACCCGCCCCCCGGGTCGGGCGCGAAGATGCGCACCTTGGCAAGCGGCAGGTGGAGGAGGCTGGCGATCACCCGCTGCAACCAGCTCGGGTGCTGGATCGAGCTCCAGATCGCGATGCCGTCGCCGTCCGGGGCGGCGATGAAGCCGTGCGGCTCGATGGCGAACTGGGTGACCATCGGGAAGGTGTACGTCCCTTCGACAACGACGTCCGCCGAGGCGTCGTCCACATCTCCCCAGCCATACCGGTGCTCGCGGAGCACGTTCGTCCCCGCCAACGGATCCCGCGGCCTGAGCGAGGGGTCCTGGACCAGCGGCGCGGCCGCGTCCAGGGCGGCCGCGATCGTGTACACGGCCGGCAGCTCCTCGTAGTCGACACGGACGAGCCGGGCCGCCTCCTCGGCGGCATCGATGGTGTCGGCCGCCACCGCCGCGACCGGCTCGCCGTGATAGTGGGTCTCGCCGACGGCAAGGACCGGCCGGTCGACGAACTGCGGTCCGAAGCGCGGCATCGGCTGCGGGAGATCGGCCGCCGAGATGACGAGGTGGACGCCCGGCACCCGGAGCGCTTCGGTCGAGTCCACCGCGAGGATCCGTGCCCGCGCGACGTCGAGCGTGACGAGCCTGGCGTGGAGGACGTCGGCGAAGCGCAGATCCGCCACGTACGCCTGCCGGCCCGTCACCCGGTCGAGGCCCCCGACCCGGGCGGGAGATGCGCCGACGCCATCGCGGTCGATCATTCGCCAGGCCCGGCGGTGGTCGAGGGCACGGTCGGGGCACCGGACGCTGCGGTCGCCGCGGCCAGCACAGCCTCGATGATCTGCCCGTAGCCGGCGCACCGACAGAGATTGCCGGCGAGGCCTTCCTCCACGTCAGCGCGCGTCGGATGCGGATCGAGCGCGAGCAGCGCGTACGCCGAGATCAGCTGGCCGGGGATGCAGAACCCGCACTGCGCGGCGCCGGCCTGGAGGAATGCCTCCTGGAGCGGGTGCAGGCGGCTGCCCGCCGCGAGGCCCTCGACCGTCGTGACCGTCGTCCCGTCCGCCTCGACGGCGAACACGAGGCACGAATCGACGCTCACGTCATCGACCAGGACCGTGCACGCCCCGCACTCCCCGACCAGGCAGCACTCCTTGGTCCCGGTGAGCGCGAGATCGTCGCGGAGGGCCTCGAGGAGCGTGTGATGCGGAGCGACCTCGATCGAACGCGCCTGGCCGTTGACGGTCAGCTCGATACGGGCAACGGTTGTCATCGCCGGACCGTCCCCTCGGCGAGGCGCTCGATGGCGGTCGCCACGGCCCGGAGCCCGAGGACGTGCAGCATCGCCAGGCGGTACTCGGGACCGGCCCGCATCGACCGCGTCGACGGGCTGGCGCCGACGAACAGCGTCTCGAGGCGTTCCAGCTTCGCGAGCTCCGGCGCCGCAGGATCGGCCAGCACCCCGGTCTGGTCAACGATGAGCACGGGCCGCGGTCCGAGGCTGCCGTAGGCCAATCGCGTCGCGCCGTCGGCAGCGATCGCGCAGGTCAGGGTGACCGAGGCGAGGTCGTGGCCGTGACGCCGCGTCCGGCGGACATGGACGCTCGCCCGCCGAGTCGCCGGGTGTGGCAGCTCGATCGCCGTGACGAGCTCGCCGGGGAGGAGCGTGGTGATGCCCGACCTGACGAAGACGTCGTCGATCGCGATGCGTCGGGTCCCGCTGCGGCCGGCGACGACGACCCGCGCCCCGTCGACGAGGAGGGCCGGCACCGTGTCCGCCGCGGGTGACGCGTTGCAGACATTGCCGGCGAGCGTCGCGCGGTTCCGGATCTGGACGGACCCGACGACCGCCGCGGCCTCGGCGAGCGCCCGGTGATCGCGCCGGATCCGTTCGTCGGCGGCGATGTCGGTCATCACAGTCAGGGCCCCGATCCGCAGGTGGCCCTCGGCGTCGCGGATCTCCCCGTCGAGCTCGCCGACCCGCTTGACGTCGACGACGACCCTCGGTCGCATCGACCCGTCCCTGAGGCGGATGATGACGTCGGTCCCCCCGGCGAGCAGGCGCGCCTCGGGACCGTGCTCGTCGAGCAACGCGATCGCGTCGTCGAGTCGGGTCGGTGCCTCGTAGTCGAACGCGCGCATCACCCGGCCCGGAGCACCCGGTCGACTTCGTCGAGGAGCACCTGTGGGTTGGCCGCCCGGACGAAGAAGAACGGGCGCTCCGCGAACCGCCGCACGAAGTCCGCCCTGGCCGCGCGCAGCTCGTCCGCGTCGACGATCGGCATCGGGAACCCGGGCGCCAGCAGCTCGTTGAGCAGGATGTAGTTCTGGAGCGAATGAAACGTCTGGAACTGGCGCTCGAACGGGATCATCTCCGAGCACGAAGGATCGAAGTTGCCGTCGATCGCGGGAACGATGACGAGGTCCACGTCGCTCGGCTCTTGCTGGATCTCCCAGGTCGGCATCGAACCGAAGAACTTCTCGACGCCGCGATCGGGCGCCGCCTTGTCGGCGCGCTCGGTGCCCTCGGTCCGCTTCTTGAGGAACGGTGCCTTGGACCCGAGCATCGCCCAGCCGCGTTCGTCGATGACGGTGGTCTCGGTCGAGACGAGCAGCGCGCCACGCCGACAAGCCTCGATCTGGCCCATCGACTTGCCGTGGTTGGACTCCCCGCCGAGGAAGAGGACCGTCCGTCCGTGGTAGCGCACGGCTGATGCGTGGAACGGGTGGAGACCGGCCGATTCCATCCGCAGGGCGAGCATCGTGACGACGACCTTCTGGATCGGCCCGGCGGGCCAGGGTCCACCGAACGTCATCTGGCGGCCGTCGTACGAGATGCTCTTGTCGCCGTCCTGCTGCCAGACGATGTCCGGCTCGGAGCGAGTGACAAGCGACTCGATCCGGACCTCGGCCAGGCGGTAGTCGAGGAAGCTCATGTCGTCGAGGACATGCTCCACGGGCCGGGACCCGTACACGTCGACTCGGAGCCTCGCGGTGCCGGCCGCCAGCTCCTCGGTCAGTCGCAGGATGGAGCTCATGGGTCGCCTCGGCTGCGGGGATGGTCGGCGATCTCCGCCTGATCGTCCCGCCAGCGACGCGCCATGTTGTCCCTGACCTCGTCGAAATGCTGCTGGAGGGCGTGGACGACGCCCTCGGGATCGCGGCGCTCGATCGCGGCCTGGATCGGGGCATGCAGGTCGGCCGACCACTGCGGGTCGGCGCCGGGGACCACGAGCGTCAGGTAGGTCCGCGAAAACGGCTCGAGCGAGCGCCAGACCCGCTCGAGGGTGCCATTTTCGGCCAGCTCGACGATGCGGCCGTGGAAACGCGCATCGGCCACCGCCACGGCGTGACCGTCGTTCTCGTGCGCAGCCGCCCGCATCGCCTCGAGGTGACCCGCGAGCTCGGCGATGTCCGCGTCGGTCATGCGCGGAACCGCCGAACGCGCGCCGAGCGCCTCGAGGGTCGAGCGGACCGCATACGCTTCGATGATCTCTCGCCTCGACGGACGCCGGACCCGGGCACCGCGGAACGGGGTGATCTGCACGACGCCGAGCGCTTCGAGACCCCGCAGGGCTTCGCGGACCGGAGCCTGGCTCGTTCCGAGCTCGCGAGCCACCTGGGTCTCGATGATCCGGGAATCCGGCGGGTAGTGGCCGGTGAGGATCCCCTCGAGGATCCGGTCCTTGACCTGGTCGGCCAGGACGCTCCGGGGGATCACGCGGGCGATGGCCATCTGCCCGCCCCCTACCGTCCGACCGCGGAGGCTGGCCCGACGACCGGATCGACCGGCTGGTCACGCACGATCTCCACGCGCCCGGCCGTCCCGTCGACCCTCAGCCGATCGCCCGTGACGATCCGTTGCGTCGCGACGGACGTCCCGATGACGGCCGGGATGCCGAATTCGCGCGCGAGCACGGCCGGATGCGAGGTCGTTCCACCGGTGTCCGTGACGAGCCCGGCGATCTTGGTGAAGAGGACCACCCAGGCTGGGTTCGTCATCTGGCAGACGAGGATGTCGCCGTCGCGAACCTCATCGAACTCGTCGACTGTCCGCACGACCCGGGCGATCCCTTCGATCGTCCCGGGCGACGCCCCGAGGCCCGTGATGACCCGCTCGTCCTCGGACTGCTCCTGGTGGAAGCGGTCCGGGTAGCCCCAGTTCACGAGATATGGGAAGGCGAGCTGCGATGGGGTCGCCGTCCCGATCCAGTCTCGAGGATGGAGGCTCTGGGCGGCCTCGCGCTCGAGTCGGCGGGCGGCGACGACCTCGCGGGCCTCGATCGCCGAGGCGCCGCCGATGAGGGCGCGCAGTTCGTTGTAGCGAAGGAACATCACGTCATCGGGCTGGTCGAGCCGGCCGGCCTCGACCAGCTTCCGGCCGATCTCGACGAGGACAAGGCGGACGTGCGCATTCGCACCCTGATCGATGTAGAAGTGGTGATCGGGGGTGAGGGGCGCCATCCGCCGGTTGACGGCGTTCGCGGCGCGCATCTCCTCGAGGGCTTCGCCGGACAGCCCGTCGAGGATCTCGCGCGAGGCGGCCTCGATGTCGAGTCGCATCGCCTCGATCGCGCTCGGGAAGTCGTAATCCGCCACCAGGTAGCCGCGGACGAGCTCGATGACCGGCTCCATCTGCTCGCGCACGGTCGGGAAGATGAACTCGTGGCTCCAGACCGCGTGCCAGCCGAACTCGCGCTGGTACGGCTGGACGCGCTCGGCGATGAACCGCCGGCCGCGGTCGACGGCCCGCAGGGAGCGGACGATCTCGGCTGTATCGTCCGCCGCAAAGGCGTCCCGCAGCTCGGGGTCGTCGCGGACCTCGTTCTTCATCCGCCAGAGTGCCTCGATCGAGTCCCAGTTGCGGTCCGTGGCCGAGTTCTGGAGCCGCCCGAGCAGCGGTTCGTCGACCCGGCCCCGGTGCTTCGCCATCACGGCCCGAAGGTTGAGTGTGGCCGACAGCTGGGCGAAGTTGAGCATCCAGTGGATCTTCCAGTGGCGATCGTGGATGTCGATCGCGTCCTCGAGGAGACAGGCCACGTCGGCCAGGTCCATCCCGTCCACGGCGTCGAGCCGTGCCTCGAGGTAGGCGAAGTTGCGTTCCATCTCCGGCCGCAGTCGATCACGCCACCAGTCCGCAAAGTCCCGGCCGTAGACCGGCAGGACCGTGTCGAGGTACGCCCCCATCGTCGTCGCGAACGTTTCGTCGCGCGGCACGCGGGCGCCGTACCGCGCGCTGTACTCGGTCGCGTCGATGCGAAGGTTGGGATCCGCCGGGATGGCCGTCGTGTAGACGTAGCCGTTGACAGCCTTGGCCAGCCAGTCGACGGCGAACGGCGTACCGAATCGGCGGAACATGTGGTCGCAGCTCAGCCACCACCCGCCGATGTCGAAGAACATCGGGCTGACCGGATGTGGGCAATGGAGATCGTCATAGACCCAGAAGAAATCCTTCTCGACGTCGGCGTCCCAGGTCACCGGGAACGACTCGTCACCCAGGAACTGGCCGAGGATCTCCTCTGTCGCTGCCACGTGCTGGTCCTCCAAGGTTTCGCTTGGATCCGTGGGTCCACGCCGGCGAGTCATCGATCATCGATTATGGCACCCTCGGCCTGGCTCGGCGGCCCGAGAGCGGGGCAGGTGCCGCGGCGGCCTGCGGCGATCAGGCCTTGGCGGCCGCCGCCTCGCGCGCCTTCTCCCAGTCCGCCTTGAACTGGACGATGCCCTTGTCGGTGAGCGGATGGTGGACCATCTGCTGGAGGACCTTGAACGGGACCGTTGCGATGTGCGCCCCGGCCAGCGCGGCCTGCGTCATGTGGACGGGATTGCGGATGGACGCCGCCAGCACCTCGGACTCGATCTCGTGGATGGCGAAGATCTCGGCCAACTCGCGGATGACGATCATGCCGTCCTGGTTGATGTCGTCGAGGCGCCCGACGAACGGACTGATCAGGCTCGCGCCGGCCTTCGCGGCGAGCAGTCCCTGGTTGGCCGTGAAGATGAGCGTGCAGTTGGTCTTGATGCCTTCCTCGGCGAAGCGGCTGATCGCCTCCAGCCCGTTCTCCGACATCGCCACCTTGACCACGATGTTCGGGGCGAGCGTCGCGTAATGGCGGCCTTCCTCGAGCATCCCGTCGACATCGTCGCTGACACATTCCGCCGACACCGGACCGGGCGTGATCTTGCAGACCTGCTTGAGGATCTCCTCGTACGAACCGCCGACCTTGGCGTACAGCGTCGGGTTGGTGGTGACCCCATCGAGGACACCCCAGCGGGCGGCCGTCCGGATCTCTTCGATCTCGGCGGTATCCAGGAAGATCTTCATGGTCGGCTCCAGGCTTCGACGGCGTTGCCGTGAGTCTAGTCCAGCCCGGCGTGCGGGCACACACGGGAACGGGGCCGTCTCGCAACGGCAGCGTTGTGTGCGACGAGAGACGATCGGCTACCGGGAAGCGGCGCCGAGTGGGTTGACCATCCCGGTTCCGAAGGACGTGGTGTTCCCCGCACCGCCGAAGCCGCGCCGGAGACCCGGTCGGCCGGGACGGGGCAGTCCGACGCCCGGCCGGGCGCCTGAGGGTCGTCAGTCCGGGTCGTTGGCCTCGGCGTCGGCCATCGCGGCCTGATCCTCGGCGGTGACCGGCTGCCCCTGCACCCCGGTCTGCTGCATCGCCGCCTGGAGCTCCTGCTCGTCCATGTCCTCGGGCGCCTTGCCCGTGGCCTGCTGGATCTTCTGGGCGTCGTCGTGGGACATCTTGATCATCGCCGCCGTCCCACCGACGATCACGGCTCCACCGATGATCAGCCGCCGTCGCATCCGTCGACGCATCCGTCGTCGCATCATGGCCGTGACTCCTTTCAGGCGCTGGGGACGCTCTCGACGACATCCGTCGGCGAGGTGCCGGCAGGTGCCGCGGGCTCGGCGGGGCGGGCGGCGAAGACCGGCTCCCGGCCGTCGCGGACCGCGAGCGACGCGGCGACGAACCCATCGAACAACGGGTGCGGCCGCTCGGGTCGCGACTTGAACTCGGGGTGGAACTGGCTGGCCACGAACCACGGGTGATCGCGGAGCTCGACGATCTCGACGAGCCGGCCGTCCGGCGACTGGCCGGACAGCACCATGCCGGCCGCCTCGAGCGTCTGGCGATAGCGGTTGTTCACCTCGAAGCGGTGGCGATGCCGCTCGTAGATGACCTCCTGGCCGTAGACCGCAGCGGCCTTCGAGCCGGGCGAGAGGCGGGCCGGATAGAGGCCGAGCCGCATCGTGCCGCCCTTGTCCTCCATGTCGCGCTGGTCGGGCATGAAGTCGATGACCGGGTGTTCGGTGAACATGTCGAACTCGGTCGAGTTCGCGTCGGCCGTGCCGACGACCTCGCGCGCGAACTCGATGACGGCGCACTGCAGTCCGAGACACAGGCCGAGGTACGGGACGCGGTGCTCACGCGCGAAATGGGCGGCGAGGACCTTGCCCTCGATCCCGCGGTGGCCGAAGCCGCCCGGGACGAGGATGCCGGCGGCGCCGTCGAGTCGATCGTGGAGGTTGTCGTGGGTGAGCGCCTCGGAGTCGACCCAGCGCACCTTGGCGTCGACGCCATGCGCCCAGGACGCGTGGCGCAGCGCCTCGGTCACGCTGAGGTAGGCGTCGGGCAATTCGATGTACTTGCCGACGAGTGCGATCTCGAGGGCCGGCTTGGGCGCCTTGATCCGGTCGACCAGCGCGCGCCACGACGCCAGGTCGGGTTCGACCGCCGGGTCTCCGAGACCGAGCTCGCGGACCACGAGCCGCCCGAGGCCCCACGCCTCGAACATGAGCGGGACCTCGTAGATCGTGGCCGCCGTCTCGGCCGGGACGACCGCGTCCGCGGCGACGTCCGTGAACAGCGCGATCTTCTCGCGGATCTCGTCGGAGACCGGGTGGTCGGAGCGCAGGACGATGACGTCGGGCTGGATGCCGATGCCGCGCAGCTCCTTGACCGAGTGCTGGGTCGGCTTGGTCTTGAGCTCGCCGGTGGCGGCCAGGGCGGGGAGCAGCGTGACGTGGACGTACAGGACGTTGGCGCGACCGACGTCCTTGCGCATCTGGCGGATGGCCTCGAGGAACGGCAGCGACTCGATGTCGCCGACGGTCCCGCCGACCTCGACGATGACGACGTCCGGGTCGCCGTCACGGGCGACGCGGCCGATCCGCTCCTTGATCTCGTTGGTGATGTGCGGGATGACCTGGACCGTGCCGCCGAGGTAGTCGCCGCGGCGCTCCTTGGCGATGACCGCCTGGTAGATGCGGCCGGTCGTGACGTTGGAGAGCTGGGACAGGTTCTCGTCGATGAAGCGCTCGTAGTGGCCGAGGTCGAGGTCGGTCTCCGCGCCGTCGTCGGTGACGAACACCTCGCCGTGCTGGTACGGGCTCATCGTGCCCGGATCCACGTTGATGTACGGATCGAGCTTGAGGATGGAGACGTGCAGGCCGCGGGCCTTGAGGAGTCGACCGATGCTGGCGGCGGTGATGCCCTTGCCCAGAGAGGAGGTCACGCCTCCGGTCACAAAGACATACTTCGCCATCGGTCAGGTCCTCCGGGGGTTTTTCGAATGCTACCGGAAAGCCCCGGTCCGGGCAAGACGATGCCGGCGGCCGCCTGGTGGCAGCCGCCGGCGACGTGACCGGCGCTCGGTCAACGGATGGAGCGCAACGTCCCCCACTCAGGCTGGTGGTCTTCCGTGTGCTCGTCGGAGACCCACGCCTGGTCGGATCCGTCGGGGCGCATCGTCATGAGGCCCATCACGAAGCCGTCGGCTGGTGTGTATGTGGCACGGACGAAGAGGATCTTCTTCCCATCCGGCGACCACACGGGGTTGAATGACTCCTGGTAGCGAAAGTCGTCACCGTCGCCCGTGACGCCATCGCCATGGGTCAGCGCGCGCAGGTGCTTGCCGTCGGCGTCAACGACCATCACGCTCTGGATGTAGTTGTTGTCAGCAGGTCCCGGCGCGAACACCAGCCGTCGGCCGTCGGGCGACCAGTCGGCGTCTGCGGCGTGCAGAGCCCAGGGTGTGACACGCCGCCGATCAGATCCGTCGGCTCGACTCGTAAACAGCGCGCTCTCCTCGATCGATGGGTCGCCCGGATTCTGGCGGTACTCGGTGTACTCGATCCGCTTTCCGTCGGGCGAGAACCGGGCCAACTCCTGCCACCAAGACCCGGCCGGAATCGTGGTCAGCCGTCGAGGCGGCGCCGAGCCATCACTCCGGACGACATAGATGCCCGCGCTGCGTGGGTAGTCCGCTCGATCGGCAGCGAAGAGCAGCCAGCGTCCGTCCGGCGACCATCCCGGCTTCTCGCTGTCGCCGAGCGAGTCCGTGATCTTGCGGACATCGGTCCCGTCGGGGCGCATCGTGAAGATGTCCTGGATATCGACACCGTCGTTGGGGTCGGGGTCGAAGCGGTTGCTCTGGAACGCGATACGGGAGGAATCCCGCGACCAGGCAGGGAATGAGTTGTCGGACAGTCCCGTCGTGATCTGCCGCTGGTGGGTGAGATCGGGGTTGGCGACCCAGATCTGAAAGTGTCCGTCGGCATCGAAGCGCTGGAAGGTGATCTGGCCATTCCGGCCCGGGAAGTTGGCGGCGACGGAACCCGCGGCCGACGTTGTGAGGACCAGGGCGAGTATCAAGGCCGCGACGATGCGGTGGGCATGGCGAGGCATGGTGAACTCCTTTCGAGTGGGACGATCGCTGGATGGGGCAGCGCAGAGCCGCCCTCCGACTACTGAGCCGGTAGCTGCGCCGGGATCCGGATGGAGTCGACGACCTGGCGCTCGGTCTCGCTGCCGAACGGCGAGATGCTGAAAAGGAGGGTGTCGGCATCGACGTCCACGAGGTAGATGGTCTCGGCGTCTCCCTGCCCCAGGACGAAGTGGCATTGGCAGGCCTTCGGCGTGTACTCGTACAGCTCCTGACCGGGGCAGCGGGCGTAGTTGGCCTTGGCGCGAACCGTGACCTGGATCGCGTCATGACCGCCGACCGTCATATCCGTGGCTTTGCCGACCTCGAACGCGTCGTTCTTCCGGAATGCCGTGACGAATGCGGCTGCGCCGGGCTGGTAGGGAACGCGCTCCTCGGCATGGCTGCAGGCGTCGACGAACAGTTGGGGATTCTTGGACACATAGAGCGAGCCATCGACCCCGGCGATCTCGATGAAATCCGTGAGAGTCGTCCGGGACTCGTAGTTGTCATCCGGAAGCGCGATCGCGAAGTTCGGTTCGATCGTGGTGACGATGCCCGCCCCCACGCTGCCTGGCGTCGCGAGGGAGCGGATCCATCGCCGGGCGAATATGAGTCCTCGGGTGGAGCAGTCCTCGGAGACGACGGTTAGCGTGAGCTCCGACCGGTCGTTGGAAAGCACCGACCGATAGACGCCGCGAGCGCCGCCCGCGCAGTCCCCGCCTGCGCGGTCCAGGGCGACCTCGATCAGGTCGGGGCCGACCTTGGAGGCCGAGCTCGCGTAGCCATGACCTGGACCGAAGTTCGCCGCATCGATGCCGGTGCCGAGCGGGCTCACCGAGAGTGAGACCACGTAGGGGCCCGTCCGAAGCACGGGATCCTCGTTGGCGAACGCGAGCCACGTGGCGCGCAGGGAGTCGTCGAGCGGTCCGCCGCTCGGCCCGATCGAAGACGATGACGGCGTCGACGTCGGCGAGACCGCGAACGGCGACGGCCTGACGACAACGAGCGAATCCTCGGTCGGCAGATGCGCCCCGACCGCGAGCCAGACTGCCGGCAGGGCGATCGCCGCCGCGAGTCCGAGCACGACGCTGATGCGGCGACGCCGCCGGGCTCGTTCGCGGATCGAGCGACGCCTCTCGAGCCGCTCCACCGTCAGGTCGAGCGGGAGCGAGCGGAGGTGCATGGCCAGGACGTCGCGGAGCCGGCCTTCCAGGGCGGCGTCGTCAAGCTCACGCACGTCGCACCTCCGCCAGGGACGGCGCCTCATCGGCGAGCGCCGTGCGCAGATGCACGAGCGCCGACTTCAGCTGGGTCTTGATCGTGTTGGGGCTGACCTCGAGGATCTCGGCGACCGCCTCGACCGGCAGGTCCAGGTAGTAGCGAAGGCCGACCGCGGCCCGCATCCGGGGTGGCAGGTTATCGACCGCCTGCCACAGGGCCATCGAGTCGTCGCTGCCGGGTCCACGGCGTTCGGCGGCGACGTCATCGACGACCTCGAGCTCCACGATGCGAGCCGCGCGTTGTCGGTGGCGGAGCGCCTTGTTGGTGGCGATCCGGAGCAGCCACGGTCGCAGAGCCGCCCCGTCGCGAAGGGCGCTGCCGTGATCGAGCGCCGCGAGGAGGCTGTCGGCTACGACGTCCTCCGCGGCCGATCGGTCGCGGACGATCAGGTAGGCGACGGCCTGCATGTCGCGGCCGTATCGGGCGAGCAGATCGGCCAGCACCTCCGGGCGTCCCCGACGGAGTGCCTCCACGGTCATCCGATCCTCCCAGCCGTTTCCACCGCTATGGTGGCCCGCCGGTGTCTCCGGCGCTACTGGGTAGATACGGGGCGCCAGCGTTTCGGGTGAGTCGGACGCGTTCTCCTTGACGAGGTGATACCAGTTGGTATCATCTGGTCATGCCGATGACCCTTCGACTCACACCCGCCGAGACCGAGGCGCTGCGCGAGACGGCCCGGCGCGAGCATCGATCGATGCAGGAGGTCGCGCGCGCCGCGATCGGCGAATACGTGTCACGCCGGACCTTGCGGCGCGACGCGCACCTCCAGGTGATCGTCGCCGAGGATGCCGAACTCCTCCGGCGCCTCGGGAGCATGTGACCGAGCACCTCGATCTCGACGACCTGCTCGCGGCTGCCGAGGCGATCCTCGGACGACCCGCAGAGATCCGCGATATCGGAATCCTTGAGGCCGCCGTCGCCCGCACGCGCGCCTCCGTCTACGGCGAGGACGCCTATCCGGACCTTGATACGAAGGCCGCCGCGCTGCTGCATTCGATCGTCACCGGTCATGCCCTCGTCGACGGCAACAAGCGACTCGGGTGGGTCAGTGTCCGCCTGTTCTACCGGCTCAACGACCGGGACCTGCGGGCACCGATCGACGACGCGTTCGAACTCGTGGAGTCGATCGCCGACGGCACGCTCCGTGACGTCCCGGACATCTCCGTTCGGCTCCAGGCATGGGTCGTCATCGTCGCACCTCAGGACTGATCGGCGCGCCTGATTCACCACCGCCGGCGTCCGGGCCATGTTGACTAACATGGACTAACCACGTACCGTGCCGTCATGGGCGAACCAACCGTCAACATCCACGAGGCGAAGACGCACCTGTCGCGGCTCATCGAACGCGTCGAGACGGGTGAGGAGGTCGTCATTGCCCGCGCGGGGCGGCCGGTCGCGCGGCTCGTCCCCTACCAGTCTCGGACGAGCCCGCGCGTGCCGGGGCTGTGGCATGGGCTCGTCCGGGTCGCGCCTGACTTCGACCGGCCCGACGACGCCATCCTCGACGCCTTCGAGTCGTGATCCTACTGCTCGACGCGCACGCGGTCCTGTGGTGGCTCGCCGACGACCCGGCGCTCGATCCGGTGGCGCGCTCGGCGATCGCGGATCCCACGAATGACGTCCTCGTGTCCGCCGCGAGCATCTGGGAGATCGAGATCAAGCGAGCCCTGGGCAAGCTGGAGGCCCCGGTCGGCCTGGTCGCCACGCTCGATCAGGCCGGCTTCGATGTGCTGCCGATCACCGGCCACGACGCGGAGCATGCGGGTTCGCTGCCGGCGCATCACCGCGACCCGTTCGACCGGATCCTCGTCGCGCAGGCGGAGCGGGTCGGGGCGCTCGTCGTCAGTCGGGATCAGGTCTTCCTGGCCTACGGGACCGACGTGTTGGGCGCCTGAAGCCGCGGCAGGTCGGACCCGCAGAGATGGGTGGCCAGGCGTTCGATGGCGGATCGATCAGGCCGGCTCCCCAGACCTCCGGACCGCAGAAGAATGGCCGGGCCTGCGGGCCGGCGAGGCTCGCGGGGTTCGCCTCCCATGTAGCAAGCACCGCCTCGAGCCACGACTCTATCTCGCGGAACTCCGTCCAGCGGCGGAACTCCCAGCCGGCCTCGATGCAGATCCGCACGAGCGATCGCTTGGCCCACACCATGTCGCTGTAGCCGGCCGCGTAACGGTCGCTCTCGCCGTCGCCGATGAACACGACCGCGCGGCCCGCCGCCTGGTGGGCAAGGACACGGTTGCGCTTGCACGTCCCGCAGACGAGGCAGGTCGGATGGCCGTTGGGGAACGCGATCGAGGCGCGGCGGCCCTGGAACGTCGTCCTGGCAGTGATCACCGGCAGCTCCCCGACCCCGAGCGCCTCGAGCGCCGGTTCGATGAAGAAGCCGAAGCCGTCCGACACGATCTCGACCGGGATGCCGGCCGCCTGGGCGCGCCTGACGAACGGCACGAACCCGGCATCGTGCGGCTGCGCCGCTGCCGTCTCGAGCAGTGCGGCAGGCGACGTGTCGATGAGCCCGATCTCCAGCTCCATCAGGCGTCGCGAGCCCATCCGGCCGGCGTCATAGGCGGCGACCTCGGACTCCCAGATCCCCGGCACGTGCTCGGCCATGACCGTGTCGGAGACGTCGGTCAGCGCGACCGTCCCGTCGTAGTCGACGAGGATCGCGAGCGGCAACTCGCCGGGGTCCAGTGGCGGGACGGGCGGCGCGGCGCCGGTCATCGCGACACGCGGGCCGCGGCACGCACACCCGCGCGCCCCGGCCACGACCCGCGCCGGAGCAGGGCCACGCCCGCCAGGATGATCGCGCCACCGACCACCTGGATCTGCCGGATCGGCTCCGCCAGGAAGATCGCGGCCATCACGACGGCAAGCGCCGGGATGAGGAACTGGAACGCCGTGACGCGGGTCGGGCCGAGCAGCTTCACGCCGTGGAGGACGACGACGTTCGAGACGCCGGCGGCCAGCGTCCCGGAGTAGAGGATCGCGAGCACGACCGGGAGGCCGAACCCCGACAGGTCCGCGCTCGCCAGCTGGGCGATCCCGATCGGCGCCATGAACAGCGTGCCCGCGAGGATCGCCCAGGTGGTCGTGACCAGCGGCGAGTGGCGGCGCAGGATCGTCGCCCCGAAGACCGTGTACACCGCCCAGCACGCCGCGGCCAGCAAGGTGAGGACATCCCCGCCGAGCGAGGCGCCCAGGACCAGGCCCTGTCCCGCGGCGATGACCAGCGCGACCCCCGCGAACGACACGAAGACGCCGATGAGCTTCACTCCGTTCGGAGTGTCGGCACCGATCGCCATCGCGAGGAGCGCGGTGATCACCGGGGTCGCGGCGATGAGCAGGGCCGAATCGCCGGCCGGGATCGACTGGAGCGCGACCGGCCACAGGACCTGGTAGCAGCCGAACCCGATCACGCCGAGCGCCATGATCTTCAGGACGTCGCCGCGCGGCACGCGGATCGGGCCCTCACGCCAGCGGAGCAGGACCAGCAACGTGATCGCGGCCACGCAGTAGCGCAGGAATGTGAAGCCGACGGGCGGCAGGATCTCGATGGCGCCCTTGACCACGATGAAGTTGCCGGCCCAGAACACCATCACGACGAGGACGCCGAGCTCGGCCAGCCGCCGCTCGGCGGCGGTCGATCCGGTCGTCGGGGCCTGGATGGTGCCGACGATCGACGCCCCGGCCTCGGGCCCGCCGAGGCCGGACACTTCGACGCCCGCCGGTCCGGCGGGCGTCTCGTTCGCTGGGATCGAGCGATCGCGGTCGATCAGGCCTGTTCCTGGTCGAGCTCGAGGAGCTCCTCGTCGTCTTCCTCGGTGACCTTGAGCCAGACGAACAGTCCGGCGAGGACCGCGAGCGGGATGATGATGAGCGCCGCGAGGGTGATCCCCAGGGCGACGGCGACGGTCTTGAGCGCCTTCATGGTCTACCTCCTGATGCGATGGCCTGGATGGATGGGTCCGTTCAGAGTTGGGGTTCGGGCTTGGCCTCTGGCTTGGCCTCGGCGTGTCGCAGGGCAGGACCACGCGCCACCAGATCCGCGATGTCCTCGCGGGTGAATTCGGCCAGCTCGTGCCGGCTGCCCGCCTGGCCGCCCATGAGCAGGCGCAGGACGAACGCCCCGTCCTGCTCGAAGAAGAAGACGTCGCGCGGCTTCTGGTCATCCATGTACCGACCGATGACGCGGAACGCGGATTCGTAATGTCCGCCCGAGGCGGCCGCGCTCGCCCCGGTCCCGCGCCTGGATCCCGCCTCCTCCATGAACCTCGCGATGTCGTCGTCGAGGAACGTCAGCGTCTCCTTGTTGACGGTCCCGATCGTGTCCGACCACGTCCCTGAGGAGGCGCCGGACGACACGAGACCCTGCACGATGAACCCGTCGGGCGCCTCGAGGAGCAGGACGTCCTTCATCCCACGCTGATCGAGGAACGCCCCGATGGAGCGGAAGACCTCTTCGAAGTCCTGGCGGGCGCTGCCCTCGTAGATCCGCATCGCGGACGCTCCCTCCCCGGGTCAGGACCCGCGGTCGGGTCGGCCCCGAGTGTAGCGAGCGCCCGAACGAGCGGCAAGGCGGCCCAGCGCGTCCGATGCGGCGCGAACGGCACGACCGCGCGCCCGCCCTCGCACTACGCGGAGGCCAGGAGCCCTGCCAGCTCACCCGCCATGCGCGCGTCGTTGATGATCAGCGCGGTGTTGGCACGCAGCGACGCGCCGTCGGTCAGGACGGCGATCCGCGCCAGCAGCCATGGGGTCAGCGCCGGTCCGCCGATCCCGCCGGCCGCGGCATCCGCGATGGCCTGTTCGACTGCCTGTCGGGCGAGATCGCCCGGCAGTGCCTCGGCGTCCGGAACTGGCACGCACACGAGGATCCCGCTCCCCAGGCCGAGGCCGAGATGGGTCCCGACGAGGGAGGCCGCACTTGCGATGTCCGCCACCGAGATGGGGGCGCGCAGGCCCGCCGATCGCGCGAAGAAGCCGGGCACGTCGACCTGTCCGACTGCGACCACCGGGACGCCGCGCGTCTCGAGGTACTCCACCGTTGCCGGGACATCGAGGATGGCTTTCGGCCCAGCACAGACGACGGCCATGGGCGTGCGACCGAGCTCATCTAGATCGGACGAGATGTCGAACGACGCCCCCAGGGAGCCCGCCGTCCCGCCGCCGAGCGCGCCGCGGTGGACGCCGCCGATCCCGCCGGTGGCGAAGACCCGGATCCCGGCGGCGCTCGCGGCGATCATCGTCGCCGAGACCGTGGTGGCGGCCCACCCGCCGTCGGAGATCGCCGCCGCGAGACTCGGCCGGGCGGCCTTGCGCACCGATCCGGTCGTCGCGGTCGCGAGCGCCTCTAAACCAGCCTCGCCGAGCCCGACGAGCAGCCGGCCCGCACGGATCGCGACCGTCGCCGGCACCGCACCGGTCGCGCGGACCGCGGCCTCCGAAGCCCTGGCGACCTCGAGGTTCTCGGGGTACGGCAGGCCGTGGCTGATGAGCGTCGACTCGAGCGCGACGACGGGCGAGCCCGCGGCGAGCGCGGCGGAGACCTCGGGGCTGAGGTCGAGTCGGTCGGTGATCATCGTTCCGCCAAGCGTAGCGGGCGGTGCCTCGAACGGTCGCGGCGCCGCGAACCGGCAATGCGGCGCCGCCGCCGACACCGACGGACGCGTCAGGACAGAGTCAGGTCCGCCCTCGGCGACGACAGCTGACGGGCTGCCGCGCGGTGGCCGGCGACGGCCGCTCGCTGGAGCGATGAGGGCACGGATCGGCCCGCCCGCCGAGCCGCGAACCAGCCGACGAGGAACCCCGCATCGAACGCGTCGCCCGCGCCGGTCGTGTCGATGGCGGTCAGGTGCTCGGTCGCGACCTCGAGGCGCACCCGCTCGCCATCGATCCGGGCGAGCACCGTGGCGCCCTTGGCCCCGCGCTTGACGACGACCGTCGCGGCGACGTCGAGCAGTCCCTCGAAGGCGCGTCCACCAAGGAACGCCTCGGCCTCGGTAGCGGTCGCGAACAGCAGGTCCGGCGCGGCCGCCTCGACGAGCGCGCGAGCCGCGCGGCGCCCGTCGACGAACAGCGGCCCGATCGAGGCGAGGTCCACGCTCACCGATGCGTTCGCGGCGCGCGCCAGCTCGATCGCCCGCCGGCCGGCGGCCCCGAGCGGCTCGCCGAGCAGGGAATACGCGGGCAGATGGAGCGCTACGACGCCCGCGAACCACGTCGCGCGGAGATCGCCGGGCTCGAGCAGGTCGGCTGCGCCGCGATCGGCCACGAAGCTGCGTTCACCGCCGGGGGCAACGAGGACTCCGATCCGGCCGGTCCGGGCGCCGGCCACGCGCGAGATCCGCGGCGTGACGCCGTCACTGCGGATGGCCTCGACGAGGGCTCGGCCCGACGAATCTCGCCCGACCGCGGAGATCAGGCTCGTGCGCGCTCCCAGACGGGCGAGCCAACGGGCCGTGTTGGCGGCCGAACCGCCCTGTACGAGTGCCACCCGACCGGGGACGTCCGTCCCGGACTCGAGGGGGCGCGCAGGGATCAGGACGACGTCGAGCATGAGATCCCCGAGCACGACGAACCGCGCCAGTCCGCCGGGACGGCCGGCACCGGCCCGGCGCGGGCGCCCGGGGCGCGTCGGTCGGGCCGGACGGTGGGGTCGCCCGGGTCGCGGCACGGAGGGCATGGATGGAGGATAGCCGGGCCGCCACTACAATGGCCGGACCCGCGAGGCCGCGCCCAACCAGCAGCGACGGAGCCCGCCCGATGACCCTCGCCACCGATCTCGACCAGCTCGCCATCGATACCATCCGGACGCTCTCCATCGATGGCGTCCAGAAGGCGAACTCGGGCCACCCGGGCGCACCGATGGGCGCGGCGCCGATGGCGTACGTCCTGTGGACTCGCTTCCTCCGCCACTCGCCCAGCCATCCGGACTGGCCCGATCGCGACCGCTTCGTGCTCAGTGCCGGTCACGCGAGCATGCTCCTGTACTCGCTGCTGCACCTGACCGGCTACGGCGTCTCGCTGGCGGACCTCGAGTCGTTCCGGCAGTGGGGCAGCATCACCCCCGGGCACCCCGAGCATGGCCTCACGCCGGGCGTCGAGGCGACGACCGGGCCACTCGGTCAGGGGTTCGCGAACGCCGTCGGGATGGCCATCGCCGAGCGCCGACTGGCGGCTGAGTTCAACCGCGCCGGCCACACCCTGATCGACCACCGGACGTTCGTCATCGCATCCGATGGCGACCTGCAGGAAGGGATCGCATCGGAAGCGGCGAGCCTGGCCGGCCACCTGCGACTGGGCAAGCTCGTCGTCCTCTACGACGACAACCACATCCAGCTCGACGGCCCGACCGCGATGGCCTGGTCCGAAGATGTCCCGATGCGGTTCGATGCCTATGGGTGGCAGACCCAGCGGATCGCCGACGGGAACGACCTCGCGGCGATCGAGACTGCGATCGTCGACGCCATCGCCGACGACCGTCCGAGCCTCATCGCGGTCCGGACGCACATCGGCTTCGGCAGCCCGAACAGGCACGACAGCCAGAAGGCACACGGCGCGCCGCTCGGTCCGGAGGAGGTCCGCCTGACCAAGGAGGCCTACGGTTGGGATCCGGATCGCATGTTCTACGTCCCGGACGAAGCCGCGGCGCTGTTCCGAGCGGCGATCCCGGCCGGTGATGCGCTCGTCGCCGATTGGGACGCCCGGTTCTACGCCTTTCGCGACACCGACGCGGGGGCGGCGGCCGAGCTCCGCCGGCGCGTCGTCGGGACGGGCCTGCCCGAGGACTGGGATCGCGACCTCAAGCAGTACGAGACCGGCACGGAGGTCGCCACCCGCAACGCCAGCCAGGACGCGATCGCGGCCCTCGCGCCGCGCCTCCCCGAGCTGTTCGGCGGGGCCGCCGACCTGTCCGAATCCAACCTCACCGATGTCAAGGGCGAGCCGAACTTCAGCGCCACCGAGGCCGGGCGGAACCTGCGGTTCGGTGTCCGCGAGCACGCCATGGGCGGCGCCTCGAACGGGATCGCGCTGCACGGCGGGTTCATCCCGTACTGCGCCACGTTCCTGACCTTCAGCGACTACATGCGCGGTTCCGTCCGGTTGGCGGCCCTGACCGGTCTCCATGTCGTCTATGTCTGGACCCACGATTCGGTCGGCCTCGGCGAGGACGGCCCCACCCACCAGCCGGTCGAGCACTACGCCGCCCTGCGCGCCATCCCGAACCTGTGGTTCGTGCGACCGGGCGATGCCAACGAGACCGGCGCCGCCTGGGCTTGCGCGATCGAGCGAACCGACGGGCCGGTCGCGCTGGCGCTGACCCGACAGAAGCTGCCGACGCTGCCGGGCACCGACCGTCTCGCCCGCGAGGGCGTCGCACGCGGCGGCTACATCCTGCGCGAGGCGTCCGGCGGGAGTCCGGGACTGATCATGATCGGGACCGGCTCGGAGCTCCAGCTCGCGTTCGCCGCGGCCGAGACGCTCGAGGCCGAGGGCATCCCGACGCGTGTCGTGTCGCTCCCCTGCTGGGAGCTGTTCGACGCCCAGGCCCAGGCCTATCGGGACGAGGTCCTGCCCCCCGGCGTGAGGGCGCGCGTGAGCGTCGAAGTCGGGGTGTCGCTCGGCTGGGAGCGCTGGGTCGGCGACGACGGGGCGATCGTCGGGCTCGACCATTTCGGCGCGTCGGCGCCGGCCGGCATCATCTTCGGGCACTTCGGCTTCACCGCGGAGCGCGTGACAGACGTCGCGCGGCGCGTCGTGCGCGAGGGCCTGCGCGGCCGCATCCCGACGCTCGACGGCGGCCATTTCGGCCATCATCCGACGCCCGCGAGCGGGTAGCCGGGCGTGTCACGGACCAGAGGAGCCGACGCCCGCTACTCATGATCGCGCGCGTTCTCATGTTCTTCGAATGTTGACGGCGCAGGAATCGGCCTGGGCGTCCGATCCCTGCAGGCCAACGAGTGAGAGAACGATGAGCCGTCGAGACCGGTACCGCTCGCAACGCGCCGCCTCCATCCGGGACCACGCCGGCCGGCCGCGTGGCGGACGAGCGAGCCAGGAGACGAGCGAGCCCGAGGGCCCCGACCCCGCCACGCTCCTCCATCGCATGACCCTGGCGATGCTGCCCCTGCGGATCTTCCTCGGGGTGACCTTCATCTACGCGGGCGTCGACAAGCTCATCGACCCATCGTTCCTCCGTGCCGCCGGGCCGGGCTCCATCGGCTCGCAGCTCGCGGAATTCGTCAAGGTTTCGCCGATCGCACCGCTCGTCGTCGTCGTCGGGCAGACCTTCCCGGTCGAGATCGGCTTCCTCATCGCGATCGCCGAGATCGCGGTCGGCCTCGGCGCGTTGACCGGCCTGCTCTTCCGGCCGGCCGCGGTCGGCGGGTTCGCCCTCTCGATGCTCTTCTGGTTGACCGCATCGTGGGCCACGACGCCCTATTACTACGGCCCGGATCTGCCGTATGCATTCGGCTGGCTGACGCTCGCCCTGGCCGGGACCGGCGGCCTGTTCACGGTGGAGCGGTGGTTCCGCCGCCTCATCGACGCCACCCTCACGGACGAACCCGTCTCGACAGAGCGACGCGCCGTTCTCGAGGCAGGCGTCCTCGGACTCGCGGCGGTGGCGCTCGCTGCGCTGGCCGGGACGGTCGGGGCATCGACCTTCGGGCGCTCGAAGACGGCGACCACCGCGTCGTCGCCCGGCACGGCGACCGCGGCCGGCGCGGGACGCGGCTCGCCAACCACAACCGTGACGCCGGCCGCGCCAGGCGGGACGGCCGCGGCGGTGGGTACGGCGACGCCAGCCGGGTCGTCCGGCACGCTCATCGGTCGTGTGAGCCAGCTCGCATCCGGCCGTGCGGTCACGTTCGACGACCCGGGGACCGGGGATCCCGGTGTGCTGCTCAAGCTCGCCGACGGGTCCTTCGTCGCGTTCGACGCCGTCTGCACCCACGCCGGGTGCACGGTGGAGTACGACCGTGGCTCGGCGTTCCTCCTGTGCCCATGCCACGGAGCAGCCTTCGACCCGGCGCACGAGGCGGAGGTGGTCGCCGGACCCGCGCGTCGACCGTTGGCGAGCATCCCGATCCACGTCGACAGCGCGAGCGGACGCATCACCCTCACCGGCTGACCACGGGCCGTATCCTTGGGCCATGCGCATCGCCTTCTCCGCCGATCACGCCGGGGCAGCCCTCAAGGACGAGCTGATACGGCGCCTCGCGATGGCGGACCTCCGCCACGACCTGATCGACCTCGGCGGCGACGGCTCGGATCCAAACGACGACTACCCGGACTTCGCGCGTCGCCTTGGCGAGGCCATCGCCGGCGGACAGGCCGAGCGCGGGATCCTCATCTGCGGGTCGGGCGTCGGGGCGTCCGTGGCGGCGAACAAGATGCGCGGCATCCGCTCGGCCGTGTGCCATGACACCTATTCGGCCCACCAGGGCGTCGAGCACGACGACATGAACGTCCTAACCCTCGGCGCGCGGGTCATCGGACCCGAACCGGCCTACGAGTGCGCGCTGGCATTCCTCGCCGCGGAGTTCAGCGGCGAGCCGCGCCACCAGCGACGGCTCGACAAGGTCCTCGCCTTGGAAGCCGCGCTGGAGCCCCGCTGACGGACCGTCGGGCCTGCCTGGTGCGGCGCGCTCCGCCTGCCCAGATGGAGGCTTGACAGGCCGAGCTGACCACCTCGACACTGCGTCCCTGCCGGGCCGCAGAAGGTCCTAGTACCTTCGGCTCGAGGGTCGATCCTTGACGGGGCGAGGGGAAGGAAACGCATTCGATGAGGGCGCTGGATCGGTTGCCGCCCCGACGCGAACCCCACGCCGCCCGTGTGATCCTCTCGCTCATCGTGACGACCCTTCTTGGAATCGCACTCGCAACCGGGTTGCCATCCACGGTTTCGGCAGGCCCGCCGCCGGCGTCATGCCCAAGCTTCGGCGGGTGTGTGGTCGTGAACCCGACGCACGGGCGCGCAGCCGACAAGTTCACTGCCCAGTATTGGGTCGTCCCGGACGGGCCATGTTCCAACTTCAACTACAGCACAGTCCAGATCAGCTGGGACGGGAATCTGGTCGCCACGATCAAGCTGGACCGTGTCGATTGCTACGCCTCCTACACGTTCCCGACGGCGCCGAAGCCCGTTGTGGGCATGCACACGGCCTCAGGCGTAGCCTGCTCTGTCGATGCGACTGGCGGGAACTTCTGCGACACGGCCTCTACGTATGCCGAACAGCCCTACACGGTCGACCCGACGCCGACGATGAAGCTGTCGCCGACGAAGGGTTTCGCGACCGCGGCGTTCACCGCCACCTACAAGACGGGCCAGGACCCGAGCCTGTGCGCGACGCCGCAGGCGGCTCAGTTCTACTGGGGGACGACACCTATCGGCGGTCCGGTCCCGGTCGATACGACCTGCACCGCTGTCAAGCAGTTTGATTCGGCACCGTCCAATGGTGTTGGCTCGCACGCGCTCATGGCCCAGATCTGCAGTCGCGCCGGCTGCTCCCTGTCGGCCTCGGGGGAATTCACGGTCCTGGCTCCGCCGACCCCGACCCCGACAGCCAAGCCGACAGCCACACCGACTCCGACCCCGACGGCTTCACCCTCCCCGTCGCCGTCGCAGGAAGTGCGGGAGGCAACGAGCCCGCCCCGGTCAAGCCCGACGCCGGTCGCGGCCGTGGTCGTCACCCCGAGCAGTCCTCCGGGTGGGACCAACCCGTACGTCCCGGCGATCGTGAGCTACGTCGGCGGTCCCGATCGCGGCTCGATCGACCCGGCGGTGGTGGCGACGAACGTGTTCCTGACCCTGCTCGTCCTGTTCCTGTTCGGGCTGACGGCGGAGATCTTCAACAGCACGATGGACGCCAATCGCGATGAGGTCCACGGCTGGTGGACGCGGGTCTTCCGCGGACCGCTCGCGCTGCTGGAGGCGCTCAACGTCACGGGCACCTCGCTCGGGCACCTGTCCGGAACCGGGCGGATCGGCAGCGCCGCGCGCGTCCTGCTCGTGCTCAGCCTGCTCGGCATCATCTACGGCTTCCTGAGCCCCGATTTCGGTTGGAACCCGCAGAGCCTGGTCCTCATCGTGTCGCTCATCGTCGGTCTCGGGTTCCTGACCCTCTTCTCGGAGGGGTCGGCCACCCGGCTGGCGACCTCGCGCTACCGAGCGGACGCCTCGATCAAGCTGTATGGCACGGCGATCATCGTGGCGATCCTGGCGGTCATCGTCTCGCGCCTGGTCGACTTCTCGCCGGGCCTGGTCTACGGCTTCATCGCCTCGGCTGTGATCGTGGCCCCGGTCGCGCTGGCGAAGCGGGATGACGCGACGCTCGTGCTCGTGCCCGCATTCGGCGTCCTGGTCGTGAGCCTGCTGGCCTGGCTCCTGCTCGGTCCGGTCCGCGCCGCGGCCGCCGGCGGTGCGCCGCTGCCGGCCCTCGCCGAATCGATCCTGGCGATGATCGTGATCGGCGGTCTCGAGGGCCTGTTCATCACGATGATCCCGCTGACGTTCCTCGATGGCGCGACGGTCAAGAACTGGAGCCGGCTCGGCTGGGCGCTCGTCTTCGGCGTGGTGACGTTCCTGTGGTGGCAGCTCCTGCTCAACCAGGATGCGTCGTACGTCAGCGCCTTCGAACAGACGAACGTTCGGGTCGTCCTGGCCACGCTCGGCGTGTTCATGCTGACGACCGGCGGCCTGTGGTCGTACTTCCGGTTCCGCCCGAGGCCGGCCGAAGCCGAGGCCTGAACCGGGCGCCAGCGACCTCGGGCGGCTACCATCGGGCGGCGTACCATGGACGACCCAACCTCGCCGGAGGCCACGATGCCCGATCCCGCCTCGACCGCACTGACCGCTCCCCGCTTCGCCCTCGGCGAGGGCACCGCCGACTACGAGGCGGCCGTGGAGCTGGCACGGACGGACGAGTGGGTGAACCGGTTGTTCGCACGCGACGTGCGGCTGTGGTCGAGCGACCCGCGGGTCGGCGAGGCGATCGCCCAGCGGCTCGGCTGGCTCGACGCACCGGCCCATTTCGCCGAGCGGATCGCCGGCCTCGAGGGCTTCGGGGACGCGGTCGTCGACGAGGGGTATGAGACGGTCGTGGTCGCCGGGATGGGCGGCAGCAGCCTCGCGCCCGACGTCCTCGGGCGGACATTCGGCACGCTCGAGGGCTACCTGGCGCTGCGCATCCTGGACTCGACCGATCCGGCCTACGTGTCGGCGACGCTGGACGACCTCGATCCGCTGCGGACGCTCGTCATCATCGCCTCGAAGTCGGGCACGACGACCGAGCCCAACGCGTTCCTCGCCTACGCCTGGGCCCGCGCCGAGACGGCGCTCGAACGGGTCCCACATCACCGCTACGAGGGGCCCGGCGCCTACTTCGCGGCGATCACCGACCCGGGCCGCAGCGCCGAGGCCATCGCCCACCACGACGACTTCCGCGAGGTGTTCATCAACCCGCCCGACATCGGCGGGCGGTATTCCGCGCTGACGTACGTCGGCCTCGTCCCCGCCTCGCTGATCGGCATCGACCTCGACGCCCTGCTCGCGTCGGCGTCGTCGATGCTGGGCGCCTGCCGGGAACCCGATCCCGGGCTCAACCCGGGGGTCTCGCTCGGCCTCGCGATAGGGACCCTGGCGAAGGCCGGCCGCGACAAGCTGACGTTCCTCGCCGACGACGACATCGCTGCCTTCGGGGCGTGGGTCGAGCAGCTCATCGCCGAGAGCACGGGCAAGCACGGCGTCGGCATCGTGCCGGTGGACCTCGAGCCGATCGGGGCGGTGGAGTCGTACGGCGCGGACCGCGCGTTCGTCCGGATCTCGCTGGCCGGGACGCCCGGCGGGGCGCGGGCGACGCTCGCGACGGCGCTCGAGGAGGCCGGCCACCCGGTCATCCGGATCGAGATCGCCGACCCGATCGACCTCGGCGCCGAATTCATCCGCTGGGAGATCGCCACCGCGATCGCCGGCGCGGTCCTCGGCATCGACCCGTTCGACCAGCCGAATGTCGAGGAGGCCAAGCAGCTGACTCGCGACGTCCTCGAATCGGTCGGCAAGGGCCGCCATGGGTCGGACGCGGGCATGCCGGTCGCCGAGCCCATCGCGAGCGGCGACGGCCTCACGCTCCACGGCGACGCCGCACTCCGCCTGACCACCGGCGACGGAGACGTGGTCGGCGAGCTGGCGCGCCACCTCGCCCGGCGCCGCCCCAACTCCTATCTCTGCCTCCAGGGGTTCATCGCCCCGACACCGCCGCGCGACGAGGCCTTCGCCCGGATCCGGACGCTGCTGCGCGACCGGACGCGGCGCGCGACCACGGCCGGCTACGGACCTCGCTTCCTCCATTCGACCGGCCAGCTCCACAAGGGCGGCGCGCCGATCGGCTGGTTCCTCCAGCTCACGTCCGACCACCCGACCGCCAGCACGATCCCGGACTGGCCGTACACCTTCGGACAGCTCATCGACGCCCAGGCGGCCGGCGACTTCGCCGCCATCGAGTCGCACGACCTGCCGATCCTGCGAGTCCACCTCGGAGCGGATCCGGACGCCGGACTGGCCGCCCTCGAGCGGGCCCTGACGGCCGCCCTCGACAGCACCACGGAGGCCTGACCGCCATGCGCATCGGGTTCATCGGGCTCGGCCGGATGGGGGCCAACATGGTCCGGCGGCTCGTTCGCGACGGCCACGACATCGTCATCTACAACCGGACGCCGGAGAAGACGAAGGAGATCGCGGCCGAGGGCGCCACCGCGTCGTTCTCGATCGCGGACCTGGTATCGGCGCTCGAGAAGCCGCGTGCCGTGTGGGTCATGGTCCCGGCCGGCGACGCCACCGAGGTGCAGATCGACGAGCTCCTCGAGCATCTCGAGCCGGGCGACACGATCATCGACGGCGGCAACACGAACTTCCACGACGACGTCCGCCGCCATGCGGCGCTCAAGGCGAAGGGCATCGGCTACGTCGACGCCGGGACCTCGGGCGGGATCTGGGGTCTCCAGGTCGGCTACTGCCTGATGGTCGGCGGCGAGCCGGAGGTCGTCGGACCGCTGGTGCCGATCTTCACCTCGCTCGCCCCCGAGGGCGGTTACCTCCACGTCGGCGGGCCAGGCGCGGGGCACTACGTGAAGATGGTCCACAACGGGATCGAATACGGCCTCATGCAGGCGTACGCCGAAGGCTTCGAGATCATGCACGCGAGCGACTACGAGCTCGACCTCGCGGCGATCTCCGAGCTGTGGATGCAGGGCTCCGTCGTCCGTTCCTGGCTGCTGGAGCTTGCCGGGCGCGCGTTCCGTTCCAACGGCCAGGACCTCGACCACCTCAAGGGCTTCGTGGAGGACTCGGGCGAGGGTCGCTGGACGGTCCAGGAGGCGATCGATCACAACGTCCCGGTGCCCGTCATCACGCTCTCCCTGCTCACCCGGTTCCGCTCGAGACAGGACGATTCGTACGGTGCCAGGGTGCTCGCGGCGCTGCGCAACGAGTTCGGCGGTCACGCCGTCATGACCGAGTAACGACCGATGGCCGTGACGCGGCAGTCGAAGCGGACCACGACCGCCAAGGTCAAGGATCCGGCCCCGCTCGTGGCGCCGTCAGACCAGCCGATCCCGACCCGGCCGGCGCCGCGGCCGAAGGACGCCCCCAGGACGATGAAGGAGCTGCGGCTGGCTCGGGCCGGCAAGCGCGCGTCACGTGCCAAGCCGATGGAGAACGTCCTGCGCGAGGGCCTCCGCCTGGCGCGCATCCCGGACCCGTCGGTCCTCGTCCTGTTCGGCGCGACCGGCGACCTGGCCCATCGCAAGGTGCTCCCGGCGCTCTACCACCTGTGGCGGACCGATCTGCTGCCGCACGAGTTCCAGGTCCTCGCCATCGGCCGCCGGCCGTTCGACGACGAGACGTTCCGGGCCGGGGTCAAGGCCTCGCTCGACAAGTACAGCCGCCTCCTGCCGCTCGACATGGCCGCCTGGCGGTCGTTCGAGGAGCGCATCTCGTACCAGCACCTCGACTTCGAGGAAGCCCTCGGGTTCGACGGCCTGGCCATGACGCTCGATACCATGGACACGGAACACGGCACGCGTGGCAACCGCCTGTTCTATCTCGCCACGCAACCGTCGCAGTTCGCCGAGATCGTGGCCCAGCTCGGACGGGTCGGACTCGACCACGAGCGGCTCGAGAGCGGCTGGCGCCGGGTCGTCATCGAGAAGCCGTTCGGCCACGACCTCGATTCGGCGAAGCGGCTCAACCGCGAGGTCGGCAAGGTCTTCCGCGAGTCGCAGGTCTACCGCATCGATCACTACCTGGGCAAGGAGACGGTGCGCAACCTGCTGGTCTTCCGCTTCGGCAACGGCATCTTCGAGCCGTTGTGGAACCGCCGCTACGTCGATCACGTGCAGATCACCGTGGCCGAGTCGATCGGCGTCGAGAACCGCGGCGCGTTCTACGAGGAGACGGGGGCGTCGCGGGACGTGCTGCAGAACCACCTCCTCCAGCTGGTCAGCCTGATCGCCATGGAGCCGCCGGCGACGTTCGAGGCGAATGCCCTGCGCGACGAGAAGGTGAAGGTGCTGCGAGCCGTCTCGAGCGATCCCCTGAACCCCGCGACCGACGCCGTGCGCGGCCAGTACGGCCCTGGCTGGGTCGCGGCCACGAAGGTCGCGGGCTACGGCCAGGAGGCGGAGGTGGACCCCGAATCGGAGACTGAGACGTTCGTCGCGGCGAGGTTGACCATCGACGACTGGCGCTGGTCCGGCGTGCCGTTCTACGTGCGGACCGGCAAGCGCCTGCCCAAGCGGGCCACCGAGATCGCGATCCAGTACCGCGAGGTGCCGCATCGCCTGTTCAAGGAGGAGGGCATCGCACCGGACGCCAACCTGCTCGCCATCCGGATCCAGCCTGACGAAGGCATCATGCTGCGCTTCGGGGCCAAGGTGCCCGGCCTCCAGCTCGACGTGCGGGCGGTGACGATGGACTTCACCTACGGCTCGGCATTCAACGTGGACTCGCCCGACGCGTACGAGACGCTCATCCTCGACGCCCTCCAGGGCGACGCCTCACTGTTCACGCGGGCGGACGAGGTCGAGGAGGCGTGGGGCATCGTCGACCCGATCATCGCCGCCTGGGCCGACGCGCCGAGGCCGGACTTCCCGAACTACGACGCCGGGACGTGGGGACCCCAGGCGGCCGACGACCTCCCGGTCCGCGACGGCCGGCGCTGGCGCCGGTTCTGAGGGGGCGCGATGACGGCCGAGGCACCGCCCCGGATCGGCGAGCCGATCCTTCGCTGGTCGGGCCGGGCGCACAGCATCGCCGAGATCGAGAGCGAGCTCGCCCGGATCTGGTCCGGCCACGACCTGACGGCAACGATCGACGGCGAGCCCGGTCGCTACGTGCCGGCGCGGACGAGCGTGATGAATCTCGTCGTCGTCGCCCGGCGACCCGAGTTCGCCGAGCGGTGCGCTGCCACGATGCAGGCCCTCACCGGGCGGCATCCGTCGCGGACCATCGTCATCCATTCGGCCGATCCCGACGGGCCGTCCTGGTTCGATGCGCGGGTCGAGGCGCACTGCATCGTCCCGCGCGAGGACGCCCCGGAGACCTGCGCCGAGACGATCCACGTGACCTGTGGCGGCGAGTCGGGCCTCCATCTCTCGGCGATCGCCACGCCGCTCATCGTCCACGACCTGCCGGTCACGGTCTGGTGGCCCGGTGAACCGCCGCTCAAGAGCCGCTCCGCGCGCGATCTCCTCGAGGGGGCGGATCGCCTCATCGTCGATGGCTCGTCGTGGAGCGGTGACGGCCTCGGCCGCCTCCGCGAGATGGCCCAGCTGGTGGAGACGACGGACCTCGCGGTGAGCGATTTCGCGCTGGTCCGCCAATCGCGCTGGCGGGAGGCCATCGCCTCGATCTTCGACGACCCGGATTTCCTGCCGTACCTCCGATCGCTGCGCCGGATCGCGGTGACGTACTCGACCCACGACGAGACCGGCGCGCGCGGGTCGACGAACCTGGTCAAGCCGGTCTATCACGTCGGCTGGCTCGCGTCGCGGCTGCGGCTGTCCGTCCACAAGCCGCTGGGGCCGGTCAGCGGACCGGCCCGCTGGCACGCGCCGGCGGGAGCCAAGCAGGCGATGAGCCGCGGCATGGCGGCGACCCTGTCGGACGGCCGCGCCGAGGTCGGGGTCATCGTGCGCCCGGTCGCTTCGTCGACCCCGGCGGGGACGACCCTGAGAGTGGAGCTCCTCGCCGAGCGTCGCGGTTCGGAGCTGCGCGCCGACGTCACCGCGGAGGCGGAGACCGTCCACGTCCGCGTCTGGCAGGACGGCGTGGAGGCGATGGAGCGACATTTCCGGGCCCCGCGGAAGACCGAGGTGGAGCTGCTCTCCGAGGCGATCGAGACCGGTCGCCGCGATCCGGTCGCGGTCGGTGCCCTCCGATCGGCCGCCGCGATCGTCGGCTCGACGGGAAACGGATCGTGACCGAGCCGCGGATCGTGACCGAGCCGCGGATCGTGATCGTCGCCGATCCGGCCGCCGGCGCGGCCATCGCCGCGGACCGGATCGCGCTCACGCTGGCCGACGCCGTGGCCGCACGCGGCCGCGCGGACTGGGCCACGACCGGCGGCTCCACGCCGGTCGGGGTCTATCGACGGCTGGCCGCGCCGCCCCTGAGCGACGCGGTCCCGTGGGCCGATGTCCACGTCTGGTGGGGCGACGATCGTTACGTCCCGCGCGACCACCCGGCGTCGAACGTCAAGGCCTTCGACGACGTCCTGCTCGGGATCGGTGGCGGCGAGGAGGGCACTGCGGGTGGCGGCTGGCCGGGTGTCCCGCTCCATGTCGATCACGTCCACCCGTTTCCCACCGGCGAGGCGATCGGCCGGGCGCTCGGGGCCGCCTGGTGTGCGGCCACGCTCGCCGGGACGCTGCAGGCCGCCGCCCTCGACGCGGTCGATGGGTGGCCGGTCTTCGATCTCCTGTTCCTCGGCGTCGGGCCGGACGGCCACCTGCTGTCGGTGTTCCCCGGCTCGGCTGCCCTCGACTCGGCCGATCTGGCGCTCGCCGTCCCCGCGCCGACGCACATCGAGCCGCGGATCGAACGCGTGACGCTCAACCCGGCCGTCCTGTCTGTTGCACGCGACGTGCTCGTGGTGGCGTATGGCGAGGACAAGGCGGCGGCCCTCGCGCAGGTCCTCGGCCCCGAGCACGACCCTCGCCGCTGGCCGGCCCAGCTCGCCAGGCGCCCGGGCACGACCTGGATCCTCGACGAGGCGGCCGCGTCGTCGCTCTCCCGCTGACACGACGGGACCGCCCGACCATGCCCGAGCCCGACCTCGTCATCGCGTCGCGCGACGGCACGCCCATCGCCGCGTTCAGGACCGGTAGCGGGCCGCCGCTCGTCCTCGTCCACGGCACGACCGGCGACCACACGACGTTCCGCGTGGTCGGACCGATGTTCGCGGCCGACCGGAGCGTCCACGCCGTGGATCGCCGCGGCCGGGGTGCCTCGGGCGACACGCCGCCGTACGCCATCGAGCGCGAGTTCGAGGACGTCGCCACCGTGGCCGACGCGCTGGCCGCAGAGCACGGGCACCGGATCGATGTCGTCGGGCATTCGTACGGCGGGCGGGCGGCGCTCGGGGCCGCGCTCCTGACCGATTCGATCGGGCGCGTCGTCAGCTACGAGGGGGCGCCGACACCGCCCGGGGCGAGCTATCACCCCGCGGGGATCGAGGCACGCCTGCGCGAGCGGCTCGATGCGGGCGACCGCGACGGCGCGCTCGCGGCGTTCCTGACCGAGGTCGTCGGGATGTCCGCCGCGGACCTCGCCGCCTATCGCGCCGATCCCGTGTGGCCCGCCCGCGCGGCGGCGGCCGGCACGATCCTGCGCGAGCTGGAGGCGGAGGCCGACCCGGCCGCCTCGCTCGACCGGCTCGCTGCCGTCAGACAGCCGGTCCTGCAGATCCTCGGCGGATCGAGCCTGGCGGTGTTCCACGCCGCGACGATGGCCCTCGACGAGCGCCTGGCGGACGGCCGGATCGCCGTCATCGACGGCGCCCGTCACGCCGCCCACCACACCCATCCCGACGCCTTCGTCGGCGCGGTGCGGTGGTTCCTGGACCGGGCGCCAACGACCGGTCGCAACTCCGGTCGCAACTCCGGTCGCAACTAGGGAGGATCAGCCTGTGCTCGAGATGAACGTCGTCGGCTGGATCGTCGTCGGGTTCCTGGCCGGCGCCATCTCCGGCGGCCTGGTCGGCGGCAAGACGGCGCGCGGCTGCCTCCCGAACATCGTGGTCGGGATCCTCGGCGGGCTCATCGGCGGCTGGCTGGCGAGCGACCTCGGCTTCACCGACGTCCAGGGGTTCATCGCCGCGGTCGTCGTCGCCGTCTTCGGATCGATCATCATCCGCCTCGTCCTGAACGCGATCAACGACCGCTGACACGGGTACCGACGGGTCGCGGCACTGCCAGAAGGACCTTCCTCGATGACTATTGGCACGGGGACGCCGGTCGCGCCACGCGGCAATGTGCGGACCGTGATCGAGCGGGCTACCCTTGATGCAATGACCGACGCACCGATGCCCGAGCGCCGTCCGTACTCACCCGGCCTCGAGGGCGTCATCGCCGGCGAGACCTCGCTCGGTTACGTCGATGGCGAGCGCGGGCGCCTGCTGTATCGGGGCTTCCGCATCGGCGACCTCGTCGAGCACGGCTCCTACCCGGCGGTCGCGAACCTGCTGTGGACCGGCGATTGGGACCGGGCCCATCGGCTCCCGACGGCCCCGCTCCCAGTTGCCGTCCTGACGGTCCTGCGCGCGCTGCCGACGACGACCAAGCCGATGGATGCCCTCCGGACTGCGGTCTCGACCTGGGGCGCGACCCAGGACCTGCCGTGGCCGCCGACGCCCGAGCAGGCCCGGGCGATCACCTCGTTCTCACCGTCGGCGCTCGCGGCGTTCGCTCGTCTGCGCGCGGGCGAGGACCCGGTCGACCCGGATCCCGCCCTCGACCTCGTCGAAGGCTTCCTCTACCAGCTCAAGGGCGTACGGCCGGATGCGGCCACGGCCCGGGCGCTCGACGCCTATTTCATCGTCTGCTCCGAGCACGGGTTCAACGCCTCGACGTTCACGGCACGGGTCGTCACCTCGACGCGCTCGGATATCGCGTCGGCCGTCGCCGCCGCGATCGGGACGATGAAGGGCCCCCTCCACGGCGGAGCACCGTCTGAGGTGGTCGACCAGCTCGCGCGGGTCGGGTCCGCCGACCATGCCGAGGCCTGGGTCCGCGACGCGCTGGCCCGCGGCGAGCGGCTGATGGGCTTCGGCCATCGCGTGTACCGCGCGTACGACCCGCGAGCCGCGGCCCTGCGCAAGGTCGCCGAGGGGATGCCCAACCGACCCGACTGGCTCCAGCTCGCGATCGACGTCGAGGACGTCTCGCTCCGCGTCCTCGCCGAGCAGCACCCCGAGCGCCCGCTCAAGACCAACGTCGAGTACTACGCGGCGCCCGTGCTGATGGGCGTCGGCCTGACCCCCGATCTGTTCCCGGCCACCTTCTCGCTCGCGCGCCACGCGGGTTGGACGGCGCACATCCTCGAACAGGCCGCCGACAACCGGCTCATCCGGCCCGACGTCAACTACATCGGCCCCGCGGAGCGCGACCTCCCGGCGTAGGCCGATTCGAGCTGCGTCGACTCGATCGCCGGCCGAGCGAGGAACCCGCTGACCAGGGCCGCCACCCGCGCCGGCTCATCGAACCAGGGCATGTGGCCCGCGCCCTCGATCAGTGCCAAAGAGCCGTTCGGCAGGGCCGTGGTGAACGCCTGCCAGATGCCGGCGTCGCCCGTCCCGTCGGTGCTCCCGTACACGAGGAGCACGGGCACCTCGATCGCCCGGAGCGCGTCGACGTCGAAGGTGATCCCTGCCCGATAGGCCGAGCCGTCGACGACCCGGCGCGCCATCGTTCGTTCGTGCCGCATCGACATCGTCGCGGTGTCGTTCGCGACACGCCACTCGATGAACGCATCCGGGATGCGGCCGGCGTCCAAACTCGCCCCGTGCCCGCTGTCGCGGAGGATCGAGCGGACCCGATCCGGGCTGACGGGCAGGCGAACGATGATCGCTCCGATCGGCGAGGTTACGATCCGGATGAACGGCGGGACGGGGACGGCCGGGACGAGTGGGCCGCCGCCGAGCAGGGCGACGCGGCCGACCCGATCCGGATGGTGTTCGGTGAGGCTGAGCGCCCACAGATCACCGATCGACCCGCCGACCACGTCCGCCCGGTCGATGTCGAGCGAATCGAGCAACGCGGCGAGCAGGTCCGCGACGTAGGCTCGGTAACCGCCACTCGGATACTCCACCGGCGTGCTGAGACCCCATCCGGGACGGTCGAGGACGAGACACCGGAACCCCGGCAGGCCGGCGACCATCGACGGCCACGATCCCGGACCGACCGTGCCATGGAGGAACAGCACCGGCGATCCGGCTCCCGCCTCCAGCAGGCGAAGCCTCGCTCGCGGCCGGGCGATCTCGACGAACCGCTCCCGTGGCACCAATCCGTAGTGCTGCCAGAGCCGCGTCTCTGCGGCGAGATATCGCTCGATCGCCGAGGTTCGACGCTGCGTCGCGATCGCGTGGTCAGTCATCGGAACAACCCCTTTCGGAATCGTGGCTCAGCGAGCGGCAGGCGCGGGTGCCACCGCAGTGGCACCGTCGCGAGCACGTACTCCCTTCGCGATCTGCTGGACGACGTAGCTCGCGTCGCGGCCGGCGCCGGCGACGAGCATCGACGTGAAGGCGTACTGGAACGGGACGCCCAGGAAGTACAGGCCCGGCACCGTCGGGCTGATGCCACGCTCCTCGATCGGCCAGCCATCCTCGCCGACGATCGGCGCGGCGACGAACGCGTAGTCGGGCCGGTAGCCGGTGGCCCAGATCACGTTCGCCACGTCGAGCACGGTGCCGTCGGCGAGCACCGGCCGGCCGTCCCGCACGCCGACGGTCTTCGCGTCGTGACGCTCGACACCGGCCCGGTCCAGGTCTCCCAGCCGGACTCGGAGGAGTGGGCCGCCGCCCTTGCGGATCTCCGGGCGCATCCGCCGCCCCATCGGCGTACGCAACGTGAGAACGTGTGCGAACACGAACTCGACGACCGGCCAGCCGAGCATGGCCCGCTTCGTATCGGTGACCCGGATCGGCATCTGGCCATGTGACCTGCCGGAGAGGATGGTCCGGTGGCCGGCGTTGGCGACCTCGAACGCGATGTCGGCGCCGGAGTGCGACAGGCCGACGACCAGGACGGGGCCGGCACTGAGCTGGGCCGGGTTGCGGTACTCGTGCGAATGGAGCTGCCGGATCGACGGGTCGAGCTCAACGGCGAACGCCGGGACGTTGGGCTCCCGGAACGGCCCGGTCGCGACGATGACCTGGCGTGCGGCGAGTCGCCCGCCGTCCGCGGACGACACGACGAAGCCGCCGTCGACCGGCTCGACGCGATCGACGCGCGCCCCACTCCGGACGGGCAGGTCGAACCGTCGAGCGTAGGCCTCGAGGTAGTCGCCCATCTCGCGACCGGTCGGCCAGTGGGACGACGGCGCGGGGAAGCGCATGCCGGGGAGCGAGTCATAGCGGGCCGGGCTGTAGAGCTTGAGCGTGTCCCAACGGTCGCGCCAGTGGTCGCCGATCCGCGGGTCGGCGTCGAGGATCGCGAAGGGCAGGCCGCGCTTGGCGAGGTAGTAGCCGGCCGAGAGGCCCGCCTGTCCGGCACCGATGACGATCGTGTCGATCCACTGCGTGTTCCGTCCGTCCATCACCGGCCCCCTTGCCGCTCCGTCGTTAGAGTTCGGAGGCGACCGGGTCGCCCGATCGCCATGCCAGACGCTATCGACGGCGGGGCCGCGCGCGCATCGGCGGTACTACCCAAACCGCGGGAGCGAGCGAATGGGTACCTCGATCAGACGAGGCCGTGCTCGTAGGCGAACGCCGTGGCCGCGGCGCGCGTGGATACGTCGAGCTTCGTGAAGATGTTGCTGACGTGCCGGTCGACGGTACGTTCGCTGATGCTCAGCGCCTCGGCGATCGCCCGGTTCGTCATGCCGGCGGCAACGAGTCCCAGGACCTCGACCTCGCGCGCGCTCAGGCCCCAGGGCGCACCCGGAGCGCCCGCATCGACAGCGACGTCAAGCCGCGCCAGGTCCGGCGCAGCCCCGAGTCGCACGAACACCTCGCGCGCCGCGTCCGCTTCGAGCGTCGCGCCGTCGGCGTCGCCGAGCGTCCGACAGGCGGCCGCCGTCAGGACCCGGACACGGGCCGCGTCATACGGAGCATCGAGGGCCGCCCAGGCCTCCCACGCCCGGCGGAGGACGCTCAGCGCGCCCTCGACGTCCCCTTCCGCCAGGCGCACCGCGCCCTCGGCCCGGAGGGCCATCGCCCGGAGGAGCGGCGCGTCGGCCTGCGCGGCCATCGCGGCGAGTCGATCGGCCGACTCGCGGGCGGTCACCACGTCATCCGCCGCCAGTGCGATCTCGACCGCGGGCTCGAGCAGCTTCGAGCGCACGAGGTCGTCGACCGCCTCGGCCAGGGCGCGTCGGATCGCCGTGGTGGCCGCCCCGACGTCGCCCTGCGCCAGTCGCAGCAGTGCGTGGCCGGGCTCGGGGAGTCGCCCCCATGATCCAGCCTCGCGGTAGCCGATCTCGGCCGACTCGAACGCCCCGCGCAGTCGGTCGAGCTCCGCGAGCTCGTAGATCGCCTCGCCGACGCCGGGCTCGGGCGGCGGTCTTGACAGCCAGTCGCGGGCACGCTCGGCCTCGATCCCGGCGTCCTGCCAGGCGCCGTGGAGACGCATGAGCTCGGCGCGGTAAACGAGGCAGTTACCCCGGAACGGGACGAGCTCAGGTTGCGAATCGAGCCAGCGTGTGAGCGCGGAGGTCCATTCCTGCGCGCGACGCAGGTCGTACAGCTGCTGGCAGGCCTCGATGACCGCGCAGTAGACGATGCCCGACACGATCGGCGAGATCTCGCCGGCGATCACCGCGGTCATCGCCTCGTCGAGCAGCGGGAGGCCACGACGTACCTGGTTCATCGCGATCAGGGATTGCCCGCGGCCGAGCTGGCCGAGGGTGGCCAGGTCCCGATCGCCAAACCGGTCCGCGATGGCGGCGACCTGCTCGAAGGTCGCGAACGCGGTCGCGGGATCGCCCGACATCAGCGACCTCAGGCCGTCAGGGATAAGGAGGCGCCCGCGCTCGGATCCGTCGTATCCCGTGTCCTCGACGAGCCGCGCCGCACGGGCGAGCCAACCGCCTGACTGGGCCATCTCGCCACGCTGCATGAGTGCCATCCCGAGCGAGATGGCGACCCGGATCCCGAGCTCGACGTTCCCGTCGCGGATCGCCTCGAGGTGGGCGCGAGAACCCACCGCGGCGGACACCTCGGGGCGGCCGGTGAGGTACGCCGCGATCCCCAGCCGCTCGAGGTCCTCGGCGCCGAGGTCGCCCGCCGCGTCGGCGGCGGTCAGGTTCTCGAAGGCTTCGCCCCAGGCGTGACGCTCGTATGCCCGACGCCCTGCAGCGAGCGCGGGATCGATGGTCTTCTGGATCGGCATGCACGGCCACCGTTCGAACCCGGGCGTCGACCGCCTCGGGGTCGCTCATGCTACGCGGGCGATGTCGCGAGAGCCAGCCCGCTACAACCAGCCGCGCCGCCGGAAGTAGGCGACGAGGGCGATCAGCAACAGCGCCATCAGGAGCATGATCGCGAGGAAGGAGAACTCCTGGCTCTGGCCGGGGACCGGAACGTTCATGCCGAAGATGCTGGCGATGAGGGTCAGCGGCAGGAGGATGACGCTGACCGCGGTCAGGACCCGGAGGGAGTCGTTGAGGCGGTGCGACAACACCGACTCGTTCGTGGATTCGAGGCCCTCGATGACCTCCTTGTAGTTCTCGAGCGTGTCCCAGATCCGCTCGGCGGCGTCGGAGATGTCGTCGAAGTAGATCTCGAGCTCTTCCTGGAGGTAGCGCTGCTTGGTGCGCTCGAGGTCGCGCAGGACCGCCCGCTGTGGGCGCACGATCCGGCGGAAGTTGATGATCTCCTGCTTCGCCTCGGAGATATCGCGGACGATCTCCGACGAGCGGCCCTCGAAGATGTCGTCCTCGATGCGGTCCAGCTTGACCGCCATCTTGCGGAGCATCGGGAACGACGCGTCGACGCACGTGTCGACGATCTTGTAGAGCAGATAGCCGGTGCCCTTCGCGAACGTCTCCTCGCGCAGGTCGTCCTTCTCGCGGTAGCGCTCGAACATCGCCGCCAGCGGCGGGAGCGGGATGTTCGGCAGCGTGATGAGGTAATCCGGACCCATGAACAGGTCGAGCTCGGCGGTCAGGATCCGCCCGGTCTCCTTCTCGAACATCGGGAAGTGCAGGACGATGAACACGTAGTCGTCGTACTGGTCGAGCTTGGGCCGGTTGTTCCGCGAGTAGACGTCCTCGTAGTCGAGGGGGTGGAAGTCGAACTGGCCTTCGAGCCAGTCGCGATCGGCCGTGCGCGGCAATTCGATGTGGATCCAGCGGATCCCCGCGGCGGCGATGATGTCGGGCGTCGCGACGGGGACCGCGGAGGCCAGCTCGGCGGGCATGACCTGCCGCCGGCCGCGCGGCCGCGGGAGTGGGCGCGGGAAGGCGAGGTTCGGCACGCGACCATCGTAGCGGCAGGGTCTCGCGGCGGATGCCCAGGGTCCGGGAATGGTCCCGCGCTGCGCCCATCGGGTACCTCGACCCACCCGAACGGGGTACATTTGACCTAGCCCACCAAGCGGACGCGACGGAAGGGCGCCGTCCGTTCGAATCGCCCGAGGGAGACGATGACGACGACCCCGCTGGCATCCACGCGACGATGACCGACCTGTCCGCCTACGGTGCGCTCGGCCGGCGACCGCTGAGCTGGCAGTGGTTCGACCCGTCGCGGCTGCCTCGGACACCGGTCGTCGGGATGCTCGTCGCCGCCGCGATCTGGCTCGCCATCGTCGCGCTGGCGCAGCCGGACATCGGTCCGTGGCGAACCGGCCAGGAGGCGCTGTCGTACTGGGCCCCACGGCTCGACGCCCCGTACGCCCAGGCGAACTGGACCACGACCGGCGCGTATGTCTACTCCCCGGCATTCCTCCAGCTCGTGTCGCCGCTCCAACACTTGCCGTGGCTCGCCTTCGTCGGCGTGTGGACCGCGCTGCTCCTCCTCGCGGTCCGCTTCCTGACCGGGCCCCGGCTGTTCGTCGTCGGGGTCCTGCTGGCCTCGGCCGAGCTGGCCGGCGGGAACATCTCGCTCCTGCTCGCCGTCGCCATCGTCCTCGGGTTCCGCTGGCCGGCGGCCTGGGCGCTCATCCTGCTGACCAAGGTCTCGCCCGGGATCGGGCTCATCTGGTTCGCCGTGCGTCGGGAGTGGCGCAACCTCGGGATCGCCATCGGGGCGACCGTCCTCGTCGTCGCGACCTCGGCGGCCATCATGCCCTGGGCATGGGCCGACTGGATCGCGGTGTTGATGCATGTCGCCGGGCGCGACGGAACGTGGGCGGCGGTCCCGATCCCGTTCCCGGTTCGCGTCCCGTTCGCGATCGCGCTGGTGGTCTGGGGCGCGCGGACCGATCGACGCTGGACGGTGCCGGTCGCCTGCATGCTGGCCCTCCCGGCGCTGTGGTACGGCGGCCTGACGATGCTCCTCGCGATCATCGTCCTGCGCGACCCAGCATCGAAGCCCGACGGGTCGCCGGCAGGCGTGCAAGCCGGCGCGACGGCGATCTCGCACTGACCATCGCGGATCGGGTTGTCCGCAGTGCGTCGCTCGTCGCCCTGTTGCCGGCGGCCGGCGTAGTGGCGCGTCGTCGGCCGGGCTGACGCTCAGAGCTCGCTGGCCACTCCCGGGGCCGGGGTTCCGGCGGCCGTGTCCGCGTCGCGGCCCCCAGCAGTCTCGCCGGCCGCCCCGCCGCGTCGACGGACGATGGTCACCGCCCCGAACAGGAACACGGCCGAGCCGGCGATGAACAGCCCGTGGACGCCGCTGACCGATGCGACGACCGCGCCGACCGCCGGACCGATGATCCCGGCCGCATACAGCGGCAGGTAGACGAGGTTGAGGGCCGCCGATCGCCGTTCGGCCGGGAGCTCGGTGGCGAGCAGCCCGAAGATCATCGAGCTGACCGTCGCGGTCGCCGCACCGAGGACGACGGCCAGCAAGGCGAGGCCCCCGACCGACCCGGCGAGCGGCATGAGGAACAGCACCGCGCTCGCGCCGCCGAGCGCCGCGACAAGGACGGATCGGAAGCCGACCCGGTCGCCGAGCACGCCACCGAGCGGCGACACGAGGGCACCAACGAGCGCGGCCGTCCCCATCACGAGGGCGATCGACGACGCGAGGCCCGGTCCGACGCCGGTGATGCCCTCGACGAGGACGGGGATGTACGGCCGGCTCATCTGGATCGCCACGAACGAGATCCCGAAGATGACGAAGATCCGCCGGGTCGGCGCGTCGGTCAGCACCCCGCGCAACGATGCCCGGGCAAGGTCGACGATCCGCCCGCTCGGCACGACCTCCGGGCGGACCTCCTTCGAACCGAATGTGACGAGGAGCGCGGTCCCCACCGACAGCAGGGCCGAGAAGGCGAAGACCGGCGGCAGTGCCCAGCCGAAGCCGTCGATGAGGATGCCCGCCAGCGCCGGCCCGATCGCGAACCCGATCGGTCCCGATGCGCCGAAGATCGCGATGGTCGTGCCGAGCCGGGCCCGCGGCGTGACGTCGCGGATGCCGGCCAGCATGATCCCGGTGTTGCCGAGCTGGAACCCGATGAGCAGCATCGCCAGCGCCACCTGCCAGGGTTCGCGAGCAAGGGCCACCCCGGCGAAGACGACGGCCTCGACGAGCGCGCTCCGGACGATGACCACCTTGCGGCTGTACTTGTCGGCCCACGCACCCCACAACGGGACGAGGGGCATGCCGACGACGAAGATCAGCGCGCTGAAGACCCCAATGAAGGCCAGCCGGTCGGAGGTCGCGACACCCATCTCGCGCAGGTATGTCGGGAGCAGCGCGAAGATCTGGCTGACACCAAGCCCCTCGACCATGGAGGTGGCCCAGAACACCGCCACGAGGAGCCGCCAGTCCTGGGCGGGGCGGGATCGGGCGGGGGCCAGGGCGCCGGTAGCGGACACACCGCGAGCCTAGCCGATGGGCCAGTGGGCCGGTGGGCCGGCACCAGGCCACCGGAACGTCGACTCGCCGGACACGCGAAAGCGCCCGAAGGAACTGGTGGGGACCTCCGTTCGACGGGTCCTGAGGCTACGAACAAGTCCGCAGTCCCTGGTCGTCGCCGAGTCCCTCGCTCGCCGGCCTTGCGACCTGCGAACCCGGTTCCCGGGACCGTCTCGAGGATCACTCCTCGAACCGGTCTGGCGGTTCAACCTGCCCCTTCGGGCAAGACGAAATGTACGGGCGGGGCCCCGGACACGACAACGGGCTTGTCCACGAACTTGGATGGAATGCCAGGGAAGTTATCCCCGAACTTGATGCCGATGTGGACGGTCTGTGGATACACTGGGCGGGGAGGAAGTACGCATGGGCCATCTGCTCGCCCGCGTCATCGCCGCCCAGGATCGCTGGGCCAGACCGCTGGGGGACTTCAACCATCGCTGGTTGAGTGCCCTGTTCCGTCCGATCCGGCCCATCAGGAACCTCCTCAACGGGGTCTGGCTCGGCCACCCTCTCCACGCGGCCGCCACGGACATCCCGATCGGGACGCTGCTCCTGGTCATCGTGCTCGACCTCATCGGCCAGCCGGCTGCCGCCGACATCGCGCTCGTCGCGACGATCCTGTTCATGCTTGCGGCGGCCGTGACCGGCGCGGCCGACTACACCGACACGGACGGCACCGCCCGGGTCCGGGCAACGACGCATTCGACGCTCATGGTCGTGGCGCTCCTCGTCCTGCTCGTCTCGCTGGGCCTCCGCGCCGGGAGCCCGACCGACCGGACGATCCCGATCGGCCTCGGGATCGTCGGCTTCCTGATCGTCGTCGGCGGCGCGTACATCGGCGGTGACGTCGTCTACCTGCTCGGCAACATGGTCAGCCGCCACGCATGGCGCGGCCCGGGATCGAAGTGGGTCCGCCTCGACACCGGCGACCTGGCCGACCTTGGTGCGCTTCCGGAGGCGACGCCGGCGAAGGCCAAGGCGGGCATCAACGACATCGTCCTCGTCCGCGTCGCCGATACCGTCTTCGCGCTGCACGCCGTCTGCGCCCACGCCGGCGGTCCGTTGGCCAATGGGACGTTCACCGACGGCTGCATCGAATGCCCGTGGCACGGCTCGCGCTTCCGGCTGACCAACGGACGGGTCCGCCGCGGCCCGGCGCTGTACGACCAACCGACCTACGAGATCCGTGCGGCCGATGGCGGCGGGTACGAGGTTCGTCGCGCGGGTTCGTGAGGCGGTCCGGGCAGGGCCGGCGGGACGGCCATGGTCCATCATCGGCCGATGGCCGACATCGTGATCGCCGATCCGAGCCTGGTCGTGCTCGTCGGTGCGGCGGGCGCCGGGAAATCGTCGTTCGCGGCGCGCCACTTCGCCCCCGATGAGGTCCTTTCATCGGATCGCTATCGCGCGCTCGTCTCGGGCGATGAGGCCGATCAGGGCGCCACGAGGGCCGCATTCGGGCGGCTCCACCGCGAGCTGGCTCGCCGGCTGGCGAACGGACGCCTGACCGTCGTCGACGCCACGAACGTCGAGCCGGCATCGCGACGGGCGCTCCTCACCCGGGCGTCGAGGACGAGCGTCCCGGCCGTGGCGGTCATCCTGGACCTGCCCGTGGGCGAGGTCCTTGCCCGCAACGCCGCGCGGCGACCGCGGATCGTGGCGGAGGCGGTCGTCCGCCACCATCTCGACCGACTTCGCGAGTCGCTGGACGGCCCCGAGCCCGCGATCGGCCGTGAGGGCTTCGCCGTCATCGTCGTGCTGCGCGACGCCGCCGCGGTCGATGCGGTCAGGTTCCGGCGGCGCAAGGTCTGAGGGCGGTGGTAACTGGCCGGTTCGGCCCCCGGCCGCGCGGCACCCCGCCTCACGTCGATCCCGCGGCGATGCAGGCGATGGCAGCCACGGCCAGCGCGATCCCGGCGGCATGCGAACGGGTCACGCGTTCGCGCAGGACGACCGAGGCGAGGATCACCGTCGTGACCGGATAGAGCGACGAGAGCACGGCGGCGACCGCCAGCGCTCCCGACTGGACCGCGAGGATGAAGGCGCCGTTGCCGGTCATGTCGAGCACGCCGACGCCCGCGATCGCGGGGATGAGGCGGCGCGCCGGTCGCCACGCCGCCCGGGTCGCGATGATGACCCCGCCGATGAGCAGCGCCTGCGTGGCGCGGATGACGACCAGCGGTCCGAACGCGTGGCCGTCGCTGATCCGGGAGATGAACACGCTGAGCAGACCGATCCCGATCCCCGCGAGCAGCGCGAGCCCGATGCCGGACGGCCCGCCGCCCTCGTCGGCGACTCTCGACACGAGGACCACCGCAGTCACCGCCAGCCCGATCCCCAGCAGCACGAGCGGCGGCGGGACGCCCTCGAGGGCGATCCCGGCACAGACCGGGATGAGCGCCGCGATGACGCCCGTGACAGGCGCGACGATCCCCATCCGTCCGACGGCGAGACCCTTGTAGAGCGCCGAGATGCCGATCCCGCCGGCGACGCCCGCCAGGACGCTCCAGCCGAGGTCGGCCGTCGTCGGCGCCGTCTCGCCGCGTGCGACGGCCAGCACCATGGCCAGGAGCATCCCCGCGAACTGCGAGATCAGCACGACCCCGAACAGCGCGGTCCGTCGGGTCAGCAGGCCGCCGCCGAAGTCGCCGCAACCCCAGGCGATGGCCGAGAACAGGCCCAGGACAACCGTGGCCGTCCCGGCATCGCCGAGCTGGTTCAGGCGGAGCGCCCGCTCGTGGCGGCGCCGGCGGTCGGCGAGCGGCCCCCGGCGGCGCCGTCATCGGCGCCTCCGTCGAGCGCCGTCGGTCCGTCCAGCACGACGACGGCATCGGCCGCTTCGTCGTAGCGCGGCGACGTCGTCAGGTAGATGACCTGGAAGTCCGAGGCGATCGATCGCAGCAGACCGAGCGCTCCGGTGGCGCGCGCGTCGTCGAGCGTCACGAACGGATCGTCGAACACGAGCGGTGGCCGGCGATCCCCCGTCACCAGCCGGACGAGCCCGAGTCGGGCGATGAGATAGACGAGGTCGACCGTGCCCTGGCTGAGCGACGTCACGGGCACCCAGCCGTCCTTCTCGGGAGCGTGGACCTCGATGTCGAGCGTCTTGTCGTCGACACGCACCCGGCGGTAGCGGCCACCGGTCGCCGTCGCCAGATCGCGCACCATGTGCGTCTCGAGATAGCGGGTCGCGGTCTTCATCGTGGCCTGCTCGGCCCGGTCGATCGCGGCGAGCGTCGCCGCAAAGACGCGCTGGCGTCGTTGCGTCGCGGCGAGCTGCTCGCGGCCGGCGGCCAGCCGTTCGGCCTGCCCGGCGACCTGCTCGGCGTCGACGGCGTTCGCCTCGACACGCGCCCGGGCGTTCGCCTCGTCGTCACGGGCGCGCTCGAGCGCTCCCTCCTGGTCGCGAACCTCGACCTCGAGGCGTTCGCGGGCGCGCGGCTCCTTGGCGATCGGCCCGAGCGCCTCGAGCGCGCTGGTCTTCTGGGATATCTCGAGGGCGGCCTCATCGCGCTGGGTCGACAGCGTGTCGCTCGGCTCCTTGCCCACGAGACCGTCGAGCTGGGCCGTCAGCCGGTCGATCTGCGCGGCGTGTGCCTCCTCGCGGGCGAGCAGGTCCTCGGCCTCGGCGAGGCTGGTCAGCCCGAGCGACCCGAGCTGCGCCTCGAGCTTGGCTTCGGAGTCCTTGAGCTCGGCCTCCATGTCCGAGCGCCCACGCAGCCGTCGGTCGATCTCGACGTCGCGCATCTGCGCCTGGAGCCGGTCGCTGCGGCGCAGCCAGAGCGCGACCGCCGCGAGCACGAGACCGACGACCGCGATGATCGCGCCGAGTCCCTGCACGAGGGCGCCAGGATCCGCGATCCCGAGCGTCTTGATCAAGACCGGCAGGCCGGCGATGAGGATGCCGATGACGACGAGCGCGACGGAGACCCGCGACAACGGCCGCCAGGTCGGCGCCGGCGCGACGTCGAACTGGACGTTGACCTCGTCCGAGAGCAGCGCGCGCAGCTCGCGGATGCGGCCGTCGAGCACGCGCAGCCGCTCGACGGCCTTGCGGACGACCGGCAGCGGGTTCGGCGACGGGTGGCTGGACGCGAGCGCCTGGAGCTCGACAAGGACCTCGACCGCCTGGCGGTAGCGTTCGTAGCGCTCCATGGCGAGGTCGCGTTCGGCGACGATCCGTTCGGCTTGCCTGGCCTTGTCGAGCAGGCTCCGGCGTTCCGCCAGGGCGGCCTCGACCTCGGTCCGCCGGTCACGCGCTCCGGACAGCGCGTCGCGGTCGCGCTCGAGCTGGGTGAGGGCGAGCTCACCCTGGTCGAGCGCCGCCTGCGCCTGCGCCACGGCCTCCTCCGCCACCTTGAGGCGCCCGGGGTTGCGATCGCCCCGGGTCGTCAGCTCGTGCAGCGCGCGGTCGAGCTTCCTGCGGGCCCGGCTGGTGCCCCGGTCGGCGCCGCTGATCGACGCCTGGAGCCGATCCCGGAGGGTGCCGTCGTCGCGCGACAGGTCGCTCAACTCAAAATGGTGGACCGATGCGGTCGAGCGGAAGAAGCCCTCGGTCGGGACGCCGGTCAGCTCGGCGATGACCTGGTCCGCGAGCGTCGGGTCCGTGATCGCCTGGCCGTCGTAGTCGAGCCGGACCGTGCCCTTCGAGCCGGCGAACGTCTTCTCGAGGGTCCCGACCTTCTGGCCGTCCTCTTCGTCCTGTTCGAACTCGACGGTGATGATCGACCGGGCCTCCGCCGGGGCGCCCCACGGACGGAGGGCCTCGAGCTCACCGGCCGTGCTCGTGGCTCGCCGGGTGATGGCGAGCTCGAGCGCGCGCTGGACGGTGGTCTTGCCGGACTCGTTCGGACCGCGGACGACGGTGAGCCCCGGGGCGAAGTCGATGTCGAAGGTCCGGTAGCGCCGAAAATCGCGCCCGCTCAGCTTGCGGACCCTCACAGCGAGACCTCGTGGCCGGCCAGCAGCAGGCGGCCGAGCCGGAGCGCGTCGCGGGTCTCGGCGGCCTCGTCCGCGGCGCCGGACCCTTCGAGCTCGACGATCCGCGCCTCGAGGTCGCGGATGAAGGCGCCCGCGATCGTGTCCTCCGACGGCAACGGGCCCTCCGTGAGGGCCGGCACCGACGCGTCGCGGACACGCACCTTGAGGAACGACGCGGCGAGCGAGGTCTCGATCTCGGCGAGGTCCAGGTCGAGGTCGTCGCGGCGGACACCGACCAGCCGGACATCGAGGACCAGGTCGGGGTCGGCGCGCGCGGCGAGGAGCGTGACAAGGGCCGGCTGGCTGTCGACCGAGGCAGCGTCGATCTCCGTCTTCTCGAACCGCGTCCGGCCCACCTGGCGCTCGTCGATCGTGACGACCCGGTTGCCGTCCCGCGCGTCCAGCTCCACGAGCAACACCTTGCCGGCACGGTCCTGGTCGAGCGCCACGGCCTCAGGAGCGCCGGCGTAGGCATACGTGACGCTCCCGGCCTTGCCGGTCTGCATCGAGTGCCAGTGACCCAGCGCGAGGTAGTCGAGGCCGCTGGCGGCGATCTCGTCCGTGGTGACCACGACCTCGTCGCGATCCGTTTTGCCCGGGATCGCGATCGAGCCGTGGACCATCGCGATCCGCCATGTCGCCGCGGGGCTCGTCGAGGCGGGCGTGGACGCGTCGGGCGGTGCGCCGGCCGCATCGGGTCGCGTCGCGGCGTCGGCGGTGAAGCCCTGGAGCGGGCTGTGCGGGGCACGCTTCGTGGCGAACACCCGGCCGTGGACGACGACGTCGAGCGCGCCGAGGTGGACCGATGGATGGTCCGGATCGAGGACCGTGACGAGGTCGTCGTCCGGCCCGCAGCCCGCCATCGCCACGAGGTCGTAGGCGCGGTAGATCGAGGCACGGTCGTAGACGTCGTGGGTCCCGGGGATGATGACGCTGCGGATGCGCGCCTCGGCCAGGCGCTTGAGCTCGGCCGCCACGCGCTCCACGGACCGGCGCGGCTGGACGTTGGAATCGAACAGGTCGCCCGCGACGAGGAAGAGGTCCACCTTCTCGGCGAGGGCGAGGTCGACGGCCGCCTTGAAGGCCGCAAACTGGCGCTCCCGCTGGGCGGCCGCCTGGTCGCCGAGATCGTCATGTCTGGCGCCGAGGTGGACGTCGGCGGTATGGATGATCCTGAGCATCGCGCTGCGGCTGGCCTCCCTGGCGGTCGCGAACGGAACGACGGGAGTCCGCCACGCCGGCCCGGCAGAGCGGGGCGGGATCACCCTGGCGATCCCCCGACGATGGTGCGAGCGAGGCGCCCCCATGACTCCCCGCTCGCCGACTCCGATGATCGAGCGCCATTGTGACAGGTACTTTGTCACGGTCGCCAGCCCGCCGACGAGCGCGAGACCGGGTCGCCAGCCGGTTTCCGCGAGCCGTTGTATCCTGCCGGACACTGAACCGGTGCGCCCTAGCCGGGGACCCGAATCGGAATCCAGGAAACGCGCCCCGGCTCGTTGCGCCAGACCAGCACGTCCTGTCCGCCGATGCGGTCGCCCCGAAGGCGCACCTCCACAGCGCCAAGGCGCCCCGGAGGAGCATTCGTGACCTACGCCGATCGATCCCTGAACTGCGTCGACTGCGGAGTGGAATTCATCCACTCGGCCGCGGATCAGGAGTATTACCAGCAGAAGGGGTTCGTCAGCGACCCCAAACGCTGCACCAGCTGTCGAGCCAGCCGGCGGGCGAGCCGCGATGGCGGCTACGACGTCCGTGACATCGGCGGCCCTCGAGGCTACGAGCGCGGCGACGACCGGCCGAACCGCGAGTACTTCGCAGTCATCTGCTCGTCGTGTGGCAACCAGGCCCAGGTCCCGTTCAAGCCGCGGATGGACCGACCCGTCTATTGCTCGGACTGCTTCCGGACGGTCCGCCCGGACTGACCGCAGCGACGATCGGGCCGAGCGCGGGCAACCCGTCCCGGCCGACCGCTAGATCCGGAAGGTCTCGCCCGCGCGGTACCGGTCTCGCCGGCGGCCGCGCCAGACGGTCACCCGTGACCGGCCGTGGACCTGCCACCCGCCGTCACGCCCGACGACCGCGGTCTCCTCGTCGATCCCGAGCACGAGCGACCCGCGCGGGGCCTGCAGCGCAATGAGCGCCGAGAAGGACTCCGGCCACGCGTCGTAGTGGGGGATGACCGAGGCCTCCTCGACGAACCCCAGGCCGTGCCGCCAGCGGAGCGGCCAGGGCGCCAGCCGGACACGGAAGTCGAAGACGTGGCCGGCCAGGACCATGGCACCCGCCGAGCAGCCGGCGATGACGGCGCCGCGCTCGTGCGCATCGCTCAGGGCCCGACCCACGGCGCTGCCGTCGAGCACTCCCATCAGGTACGCCGGCTGGCCCCCCGACAGGTAGACCAGGTCGGCCTCGCCGATCGCCTGCGCGGCGGCGGGGTCGTCGGCGCCCGTGCGGTCGCGGACGAGGACCGGTTCGACCTCGGCCCCGAGCTCCCCGTAATGGGAGACACCCATCGTCGCCCAACGTGTGAAGACCTCTTCGCCGTCGGGGAACGAGGCGGTCGGCAGGATCGCGACGCGGGGTCGCGGGCGGCCGGTCGCCGCGAGCAGGCCGGCATCGAATTCGGCCATCTCGGAGAGGAACTCGCCGGCGCCGACGAGCGCAACGGGTCCGGGCATGGCCGAGAGTCTACGCACCTTGCCCTCGTCGCCGCACCGCTGCGACACTGCGTCGCACTGACCTCGCGACAGCCGCCATCCCCCCGCCGGAGCCCCCGCATGACGACCCGCCAGCGCTGGACGCTCATCGCAACGGTCATCGGGTCCGGCGCCGTCTTCCTCGACGGGACGATCGTCAACGCCGCGCTCAAGCACATCGGCCAGGAGCTGCCCGGCACGTTCGTGGGCATCCTCGAGGGCCAGGCCTACGTCGTCAGCGGCTACCTCGCGGTCCTCGCCGCGCTGCTCATCCTGTCCGGGGCACTGTCCGACCACTACGGCCGGCGGCGGGTCTATTCGCTCGGGCTCATCGGGTTCGCCGCGACGTCCGCCCTGTGCGGTCTCGCCCCGTCGCTCGAGCTGCTCGTGGTGTTCCGCCTCGCCCAGGGCGCGGCGGGTGCGCTGCTCATCCCCGGGTCGCTGGCCCTGATCACCCACGCCTTCGACGGGGAGGCGCGGGCGCGGGCGTTCGGGATCTGGGCGGCGTCCACGTCCGCCCTCGTCATCCTCGGCCCGATCGTCGGTGGCACGCTGGTCGACACGATCGGCTGGCGGTTCGCGTTCCTGATCAACGTGCCACTGCTGGCCTTCGCATTGTGGGCGACGCGCACCCACGTCCAGGAATCGCGCGATACCGAGACGACCGGGCGCTTCGACTGGCTCGGAGCGGTCGTCGCGGCATTGGCCGTCGGTGGCCTGGCGTTCGGCGTCATCCGTGGCCAGGCCAACGCGTGGTCGGATGCGGCCGCCTGGGTCGCGCTCGTCATCGGCGTGGTCTGCCTCGTGCTCTTCCCGATCCTCATGGTGCGCCGGCCCAACCCGCTCGTGCCGCTCGAGCTGTTCCGCTCGCGGGCGTTCGCGACGGTCAACCTGGCGACGTTCTTCGTCTACGGCGCCCTGTACGTCACGTTCTTCTACCAGGCGGTCATCCTGCAGGGCGTCCTCGGCTACACGGCCCTCGGAGCGGGCATCGTGGGCATCCCGAGCGGGATCATGCTCACGCTCCTCTCGACGCGGGTCGGGGTCCTGGCCGGACGACTGGGCTCGCGGCGGTTCCTCGTCGCCGGCCCGCTGCTGATGGCAACCGGCCTGCTGTGGTATTCGCGGATCCCCCTCGATTCGGCCCCATGGCGGGCCGCCATCGATGACCCTGCGACGCTCGTCCCGCCGATCGACGTGTTCATCGACATCCTGCCCTTCTCGCTCCTGTTCGGACTCGGTATCTCGTTCGTGGTGGCACCGCTGACGAGCACTCTCATGGGCTCGATCTCGGGGCGCTTCTCGGGCCTCGGGTCGGCCATCAACAACTCGATCTCGCGAGTCGGCCAGCCGCTCCTCGGTGCGCTCATCTTCATCGTCATCAGCGCGACCTACTACGCTTCGCTCGGCTCGACGGCGGGTCTCGACACCGCCGATCCGAACGTGCGCCGTGCGTTCCAGCCGCTCAATCCACCGGCCGCCGGCGCAAGCCCGGCGGAGATCACCGCGTCGAACCAGGCGTCGCTCGACGCGTTCCACCTGGCGATGCTCATCTGCGCCGGTCTGCTGGTCGTCGGGGCCGCGGTCTCGTGGTTCGGCCTTCGCGAGCGTCGGAGCGCGCCGGCCGTCGTCGCGGCGCGCGGAGCGACGGCCGATCCACCGGCTCCGACCGGATGAGCCGCCCGAGCGTGCGCGGTCTCCGGTTCCGGCGCGCCGTCGCGCCGGTCGTCCTTGCACTCCTCGTCGCCGGCTGCTCGTTCGCCGCCGTGCCGACGCCGGATCCTGCCGGCATCGCCGTACCGACGCAGGCACCGCAACCGGCGGGCACCGCACGCGCCTGCCCCGCTTCGTTCATCGAAGGCAGGCTCGTCGCTGACCCGCGCTGGGGCATCGCGCTCGTCGACAACGATGGAACCACCCGCGAGGTCATCTGGCCGTATGGCTACTCGGCGCGCCGCGATGTCGCCCACGTCGTCCTGCTCGACGCGACGGGCTCGATCGTGGCGCAGACCGGCAACCTGGTCCATGTCGACGGCGGCGAGACCGGTGCCGACGGGGCCTGGCTCGCCTGCGGCGCGATCGTCTTGATCACGCCCGTGTGACCCCGCGGTCAGGCTCCGGCCGGCCCCCCGGTGCCCTGGTCGCGGACCCGGAACGGGGCGCCGTGTCCGGGGATGACGACATCGGCGGCGGCCAGCACACGGGCGCGGCCACGCTCGAGCGCCGCCTGGTCCGAGGCGAACGGGTCGAGCTCCGGCGTACGGTCGGTGTGCCACCACAGGTGGGTCATGGCGTAGACCCCGTCGTCCGCCTCGACCAAGAGCGACGCGTCCTCCTCGCTGTGCCCCGGCGTCAGCCAGAGCTGGCTCCTGGGTGAGAGTCGGTAGCCGTCGCCATCGTGGTCGAGCCACAGGTCGTCGCGATAGCGGGCCCAGAAGTCGACGATCTCCGCATTCGGGAACAGCGCACAGTTGATCGTGTGATCGGGGTGATGGTGGCTCAGGAAGATGTGGGTCACCGCCTCCGGTGCGACATCGAGCGCGGCCAGCGGATCGAGGATCAACGAACGGTTGGCGACCATCCCGGGGTCGACGACGATCGATGCGTCGGCATCGCGGACGAGGACGACGGTGCTGCCGACGTGCTGGCCCGTGTAGCCGGCATGGAGGAGGTGGACCGACGCCATCGCCTGATGCTACGCCGCGACGCCGCACCACGAGATGACGTCTCGACGGGCGCGATGGCGCAGGCCGGCGGCCGCGTCGTCGTACCGCGTCAGCGAGGAGCATCGCGGCCGGCGGCCGCCCTTCCTCCCCGGGGAGCGGATCGACCTGGACGACGCGCTGGCGGCCTTCACCCGGGTTCCGCCTGGGCACCATCTCGAGGCCGAGGCCGGGACGATCGAGGTCGGCAAGGCGGCGGACCTCGCCGCGCTCGATCGCGACCCGTTCGATCGTAGGCCGGGCGCGATCGGCGAGGCGACGGTCATCGCGACCTTCATCGACGGCATCGCCGTCCACGAGCGGCCCGAGCTCGGCGACTGACGCCGGCGCACGCGACGGCGACGCGCGCCGGTGCGGCCCATGGACGCATGACGATGCCGATTCGGCTGCGGATGTCGGTGGTTGGGTGCCGTGCCCGGATCGATGATGCCCATGCACCACGGAACTGATCCGGGGCAGCGGAAAGGAGAAGACCCAGTGAACGCCGTCGCCATCATGTACGTCAACCAACACCTCGAGTCGCTTCGGGCCGAGGCCCAGCAGCGTGGGGCGGTCTCGCTGGTCCGGAAGAGCAGCCTTCGCGCCAGGATCGCGTCTGCTGCCACCGAGCTCCGCCGAACCCTCGGCTTCGAGTCCAACGGACCCACGCTCCCGACCCTTCGCAACTACCCCTACGAGGGCTGACTCCTCCCGGCCCTCCCGTCCTCCCTCCGATACGCGACGACCTCCGCTTCCTCCAGCGGAGGTCTTCGTGTGTCCGGCTCCCGCCGGGTCAGTCGAGATCTGCCTCGGTGTCGATGTCGCGCAGCGTGCGTCCGTCTGGGTCGATGGCCCGCCAGGCGACCTCGGGCAGGACGACCGCCGACAGCGCCTCGGCCAGCGCCCGGAGACGCCGCTCGCCGGCTGCCGACATTGCCGCGGCCCTGGCCAGCCCGGGTTCGCGCCGCAGCACCATCGGCAACGGCCGGCCGCCGCCCTCGTGCTCGAGGACCACGGCGCCCGCATCGGACGTCACCAGCACCGCGACCATCGACGCGATGACCGCGGGGGAGAGCGTCGGCATGTCGCCACCGACGACGACGACGATCGGCGCGCCGGCAGCCGCAAGCCCCGCGAGCAGCCCGGCCAACGGCCCCTCGAACGAGACGGCGTCGTGGACGAGGATGACGTCGTCCGCCAGTGCCGGCATCTCGCCCGGCGCCGCGGCCACGACGATCTCGGACGTCATCGGCCGAAGTGCGTCGATCGCGTGGTGCAGCAGGGGCTTGCCATCGACCGGCTGGCTGAGCTTGTCGCGCCCGAACCGGCTCGACCGTCCCCCGGCCAGGACCAGCCCGCCGATGGTGTCGCTCGTCATCGGGCGCCGGCGGTCGGCAGCCTGGGCCCCGGGACATGGCCGGCGTCGGTCCGGCGGAGCACCCCGCGTCGATCCATCTCGGCAAGGATGGCCATGACGTACTTGCGGCTCGTGCCGGTCGCGTCGCGGAAGGCGGCCGGCGTGAGCGGCTCGCGAGTCGCCAGGGCCAGCGCCCGGCCTTCGAGCGCCCGATAGGTCGTGGCGGCGTAGGCCATATCTGGCTCCAGCACGACGATGCGCCCGGTCCGCTCGAGCTCGAGGATGCCGTCCGGCGGGCATGCCGCGGATCGCGCCGCCTCGCTCAGCCCGGGGGGAGCGGCGACGGCCAACGCCCCCTCGAGCCGGTTCATCGCGGCGGCCAGGGCCGCGTCCGGGTGATGCCCGGCGGGCTGCGATCCGGGCAGCACGATCTCGAGGTCGTCGCGGACGAGACGCCCGTCCCGGACGAGCTGGTCGATGAGTGCGGCCGCCGCCGTGGCTGCCGCCTCCCGACCGATGGATACCCGTCGCCGCAGGGCTCGGGCGGCGATGGATCGCGCCGCGGTCAGCGATACCGTGCCGTCGATCGCGCCGACGACCGCGAAACCCACGTCGGCGACGACGTCGTCGGCGACCGCCGGGCCCTGGGCGCGTTCGATGGCGCCGTGGAGGTCGAGCCGGGCGGCCGCGATCGAGGGCCGATCGCCCGCCTCGGCCGCGCGCGCGAGCCGATCCAGGCGCGCGACCGACTGGCGACGGCGCGAGATCCCGCGTGGTGGCGCGACGTCGAGGACCATCGCGCCGACGATCCGCTCGCTGCCGGACGAGCGACGGAGCACCAGTCGGTCGCCCGCCGCCACCGCGATCGGGTTCGACAGCCGTAGCGTCGCGACGACAGTCCCGTCGGGCAGGTCGAGCCCGTCGCGACCGCTCCGACCGACGGTCGCCTCGGTCGCCGCCGTCCCGAGGTGGACGCGCGCCCGCGAGCGATCGGGAAGAGCCGCCCGGAGCCGGACGAGGATCCGGTCGCTCGGCTCGACCGCCGGGTCGTCCGACAGCACGATCCCGCGATGAAGGTCGCGGGCATCCACGCCGGCCAGGTTGAGGGCTGTCCGGCCCGGTCCGGCGCGTTCGACCGTCGCGCCGTGGACCTGGACCTCGCGGACTCGGGCCGACCGGTCGCCGGGGATGAGCCGAAGGTTCGCATCGCGCGCGATGCCGCTGCCGCGGAGCGTCCCGGTCACGACCGCGCCGCGACCCTTGACCGAGAAGACGCGATCGATGGCGAGGCGCGATGGGGCCGCGCCGGGCAAGCTCATCGCGACCCCGCCCATCGCGACCCCGCCCATCGCGACCCCGCCCATCGCGACCCCGCCCATCGCGACCCCGCCGGCGGCGGCCCGCATCACCCGGTCGCGCAGGTCCACGAGCGCGGCCCGCAACGCCTCGATCCCGTCGCCGTCGACGGATGCCACCGCGTGGACCGGCGACCCGGCGAGGGTCGTGCCGCGGAGCAACCGCCCGACCTCGGCGACGACCGCTTCGGTCCGCCCGGTGCCGGCGACATCGGCCTTGGTGACGACCGCGATCCCGTGCCGGATGTCGAGCGCATCGAGCAGCGCCAGGTGCTCGACGGTCTGGGCTCGTGGCCCATCGTCCGCCGCCACGACCAGCAACGCGGCATCGATCTCGCCCGCCCCGACGAGCATGTTGCCGACCAGCCGGTCGTGCCCGGGGACGTCGACGAAGTCGAGCTCCGTGCCGTCGGGCAGGGCGAGGTTGGCGTAGCCGACGTCGATGGTCATCCCGCGCCGCCGCTCCTCAGGCAGCCGGTCGGCATCGATCCCGGTCAAGGCCCGCAGCAGCGTCGTCTTGCCGTGGTCGATGTGACCGGCGGTCCCGATGACGACGGTCATCCCGTCGCCGCCCCGAGCGCTCGCGCGATGACCGTCGCCAGCGCGGCATCCTCGGCCGGGTCGATCGTGCGCAGGTCGAGCCAGACGACGCCGGCCTCGACGCGGGCGATGACCGGCGGGTCGCCGGCTCGAAGCCGTGCGGCGAGCGCGGCCGGACGGCTGCCCGCGATACGGAGACCCACCGACGCGAGCGTCTGACCGGGCAGCGAGCCGCCACCGACCGCCGAGGTCATCGACGCGATCTCGACGTGGTCGGGCATCGTCTCCGGCATGGCCACGAGGACGGCCGCCGCTCGCACCAGCAGCTCCTCCGGGGTCGCCGCGATCATCCGCCAGACGGGGATCCGCGTGGTCGCCAGCCCGGCGCGGTACAGCCCGAGCGTCGCGGCGAGCGCGGCCAGCGTGACCTTCTCGGGGCGAACCGCCCGGGCCAATGGATCGCGCCGGATCCGGGCGATGAGATCTGCCCGCCCGACGACCAGCCCCGCCTGCGGCCCGCCGAGCAGCTTGTCACCGCTGAACGTCACGACATCGGCGCCCGCAGCCAGGCGCTCGCCCGGCATCGGTTCGTGGGCGAGCCCGTGGCGGGCCGTGTCAAGGAGCGCACCGCTGCCCAGGTCGTCGACGACGATCGCGCCGTGCTCGTGGGCGACCCGGGCGACCTCGACGGGATCGGGCACCTCGACGAACCCCGCCTGCGCGAAGTTGGAGGGGTGGACACGGAGCACGACCGTCGCCAGGCCCTCGGCGAGCGGCGCGTCGAAGTCGGCCGCGCGGGTGCGGTTCGTGGTGCCGACCTCGACCAGTCGCGCGCCGGTCCGCCGCACGATCTCCGGGATCCGCACGCCGCCGCCGATCTCGACCAGCTCCCCGCGCGAGACCGCGACGCCGCGACGACCGGCCAGTCCGACCGCGAGCGCCAGGGCGGCGGCGTTGTTGACCGTGACCAGCGCATCCTCGGCACCGGTGAGCGCGATGAGGTGGGCCTCCGCGGCACGGAAGCGGGGCCCGCGCCGACCCTCGTCACGGTCGAACTCGAGCAGCGAGTAGCCGCCTGCCGCGCGCATCGCGGCTTCGATCGCCGCCGCCGGCCACGGCGCGCGACCGAGGTTGGTGTGCAGGATGACCCCGGTTGCGTTGAGGACCGGCGTCAGCCCGGTCCGGAGCGGATCGACGAACCCGGCCAGCCGGGAGCGCACGTCGTCGGCCAGCGCCTCGATGCCCGCGGGCTCGTTCCCGGCCGAGAGCCGCGCGCGCTCGTCGGCCACGACCTCACGGGCGACGGCGGCCAGGGCCTCTGGATCGGTCGCGGCCGGGGCGGCCCGCCGCACCGCGCTCAGCAGCCGCTCGACGCTCGGGGGACGCGACCGCTGCGGCGACATGTGCCCTCCATGGCGGGAACGCGTGGGAGTCGAACCCACCGCGCCGCGCCGAGCGCCGCGCCACTGGTTTTGAAGACCAGGGGACCCACCGGGACCCGACCGCTCCCTGCGCGATGGTAGCCGTATCATCGGCCGCATGACCGCGCTCGAGCCGAACCCGTTCCGTCTGACCGACCTGACCGATTGCGGCGGCTGTGCCGCGAAGCTCGGCGCCGACCTGCTCTCCGAGGCGCTCGCCGGCCTCGGTGCCGAAGCCGCAGCCGATGCGCCGGGGGCCCTGATCGCCGGCCTCAACCCGCCCGACGACGCGGCCGCTTACCGGGTGAGCGACGACCTGGCGATCATCGGCACGCTCGACTTCTTCCCGCCGCTCGTGGACGACCCGCGGACGTTCGGCGAGATCGCGGCCGCCAACGCGCTGTCGGACGTGTTCGCGATGGGCGGTCGGGTGCTGTTCGCGTTGTCGATCGCGGCGTTCCCCGAGGACCTGCCGCGCGAGGTCCTGAGCGAGATCTTCGCCGGTGCCTCGTGCAAGGTCCGCGAGGCGGGCGGCACGCTGGCCGGTGGCCACACGATCCGCGACCCGGAGCCCAAGTACGGCCTGGCGGTCATCGGCGCCGCGCATCCGGACAAGCTCCTGCGGAAGGGCGGGGCGCGGCCGGGTGATCGACTCGTCCTGACGAAGCGGCTCGGCACCGGGATCCTGGTATCGGGGGCACGACAGGGGCGGACGAGCGCGGCAGACCTTGCGACCGCGATCGAGGGGATGCGCGCGCTGAACGGCGCGGCATCGCAGGCGCTCGTGGCCGCCGGCATCAGGAGCGCGACCGACGTGACCGGCTTCGGCCTGCTCGGTCACGGGCTCGAGATGGCGCGGGCATCGGGGACCCGGTTCGTCTTCGAGGCGGGGGGCCTCCCGGCGCTTCCGGGGGCTCGTGCCCTCGCCGCGGCCGGCGTCGAGACCGGGGGCGCCGCCCACAACCGGCGCTTCGTCGCCGGGTCGCTCCACGTCGCCACGAACGTGCCGTCCGATCTCGTCACCCTCGCCCACGATCCGCAGACCTCGGGGGGATTGCTGGCGGCCGTGCCGCCCGAGCACGTCGCCGGCGTCGACGCCGGTTTCGAGCACGCCGGCGTCGAGCATTGGTGGGTGGGGTTCGTGGAACAAGGCGATCCGGGGGTTGCGCTCGCCTGATCGCCGGCGCTCGATCGATCGCCGGCGCGAGCACATCGCACGGATCCGTTCCCAACGGCTCTCACGCCGGCGCCCGGTGACCGACAATACGGGCTCGGTCCCGCCCGCGGGACCCGGGAGACGGAGGATTCACATGCGCCGTTTCATCGTCGAGGCCGTCGTCGACGCCATCCTCCTGCTCGTCATCATCCTGTTCCTTGGGCTGATCAGCATCTCCCAGCCGTTCCCGTTCGGGACGGGGTCGGCACCGATCGTCGCGCTGAAGGGCGCTGGCGCCATCGGGTTCCTGTCGTGGGCGGCGATCCTCGTCCTCGTGAACCGGTTCGCGCGCCCGGTCATCGTCGCCTTCACTGGCCGCCTCCTGTTCGCGACGATGGGCCTGTTCGTCGTGATCATCAACGCGCTCGCGATCTATATCACCGGGTTCCTCGCCCCGATCAAGATCGCCAACGTCGCCCAGCCGGAGGTCCTGTGGGTCATCGTCGCGGCCGGCCTGTACACCGGCCTGTCGACGCTCGCGGACGCCGTCCTCGGTCTGAACCGACCGACATTCAGCCCCGAGAAACGACGGAGCCTGTGGTCGTTCCTCGAATCGCTCCCCACCCCGCGACGCAACCTCATCATCGAGAACCTGCGTCTCCAACAGGTCTACGACGCGCTGTACACCACGAGCCTGGACATCGCGCTCGCCGGCACCCCGATCGGCGAGCTCCGTCGCTCCTTCCAGCGCCGCGTCCTCGGCGAGGAGGACACGCTGGGTGACGCAAGCGGACCTGAGCGGATCCGGATGATGCTCCAGCAGCTTGGTCCGACCTACGTGAAGATCGGGCAGATGGCCGCCAGCCGGAGCGACGTCCTGCCGCCCGAATGGGTCACGGAGCTGTCCAAGTTGCAGAGCGAGGCCGCGCCGTTCGGTTATGACGACGTCGTGGCAATCGTGACCAAAGAGCTCGGTGCGCCCCCCGAAGAGCTGTACGCGACCTTCGACCCGGTCCCGTTCGCCGCGGCGTCGACCGCGCAGGTCCACGAAGCGACGCTCAAGGACGGCACCCTCGTCGCGGTCAAGGTCCAGCGGCCGCGCATCCTGGCCAAGACCAAGGCGGACCTCGGGGTCGCCCAGGAGCTGGCGACCGTCGCAGAGAAACGGCTGGCGATGGCGCGCAAGATCGGTGCGCGCGCGATGGTCGACGAGTTCGCGGCGGGCGTCCTCAAGGAGCTCGACTACCGCAACGAGGCCTACCATGCCCGGCGCTTGGCAGACGGGATGCAGCGCTTCCCGCAGATCCACATCCCGATCGTCTACGACGAGCTCTCCGGCCAGCGCGTCAAGACCGAGGAGTTCGTCCGCGGCATCAAGATCTCGAAGGCGGACGAGCTGCGCGCCGCCGGCTTCGACACGACCGAGCTTGGGACCGTGTTCATCCGCTCGATCATCAAACAGGTCCTGATCGACGGCTTCTTCCACGGCGACCCGCATCCGGGCAACATCTTCGCCGTCCCCGAGACGAAGCAGCTCGTGTTCATCGACCTCGGCCTCGTCGGCCAGCTCGACTCCCAGCAGCGAGTCGACCTGCTCGGCCTGATCTACTCGATCAAGGAGATCGACATCCAGGGGATCGGCGACGGGTTGCTCGCGCTCGGCAAGCCGACCCGCAGCTTCGACGAGGCCAACTTCCGGAATGACATCGATCGCCTCGCCCGGCAGTACCTGATCTACGGCAAGGCCTCGTCGCTCGGCGGGGCGTTGAGCTCGTTCCTGGGTGCCGTGTTCAACAACGGGCTCATCCTCAACAGCCAGCTGACGCTGGCCATGAAGGCGGTGATCCAGGCCGAGGAGACGGCACGCGCCCTGTCGTTCGACATCGATCTCGGGGAGGCGGCGGTGATCGAGGCGCGCGCCGCGTTGCTCGAGCAGTTCACCCCGGAGCGGATCCAGCAGCAGGTCCAGGGAAGCGTCGTCCGCATCGGCAAGGAGCTCGCCCGGCGGGTGCCGTCGTTGGAGGGCGCCGCGCTCAGTTGGCTCGACCAGTTCAACAAGGGCAAGTTCGTCGTCGAGGTCGACACGAAGGGTCTCGAGAAGGCGATCGCGGGCGTCAGCGACATCGGCCGCCAGGCGACGGTCGGAGTCATCGTCGTGGGCCAGCTCATCGGGACGGCCATCGTGATGGCCATCCTGCTCCAGCCTGAGCTATCGCAGTTCCAGGGATTCGCCTACCTCGCGATGATCGCCTTCGGTGTGACGCTCATCGTCAGCTTCGTGGTCCTGTTCCGGGTCTTCCTGGCGCCGTCGTCGCGCGACGACTACTGACCCCGGCGGACGGCCGAGACGGCCGGCGCACCGTCCGTTGATACCATCCGGCGCGGAGGGCTGATGATGGCGACGACGATCCCGGGCCGGAGCGGGCTCATGCCGCATGTCGCCGCGGCGCGCATCGCGTTGGGCCGCGTGCCCGGCGCCCGATGGACTCGCGCGGCCGGCGCGGCCAGCGCACTGGCGATCCTGGCGCTGGCCCTTCCCACCCTTTCGAAGATTCCGAGCCTGCACGGCTACACCGCCGTCGACTACCGGATGTATATGGACGCGACGAGCGGCTGGCTCTCCGGGGCGCCGTTCTACCCAGCCGACCAGCTCGCCGGACCGTATCCGATCACGCTCGGCGACGTCCTGTACCCGCCCGTCGCCCTCTGGCTGTTCGTCCCGTTCACCTTCCTTCCCGCCGCCTTGTGGTGGGGCGTGCCGCTCGGTCTTGGCATCTGGGCGATCTGGCGGCTGCGACCCGGACCGCTGACGTGGCCGCTCATGGCGTTGTGCGTGGCGTGGCCGGAGACGATCGTCAAGATCACGCAGGGCAACCCCGTCATGTGGGTCGTCGCCGCGGAGGCGGTGGGCATGGTCACCGCCGGGCCGGCGGCCTTCGCGCTCATGAAGCCGAGCCTGTGGCCATTCGCCTTATGGGGTGCGCGGCGCCGGCGCTGGTGGGCGTGCCTCGCGATGTTCGCGCTCATGTGCCTGCCGTTCGGAGCCATGTGGGCCGACTGGCTGGCGGCCGTCGGCAACGCGGCCGGTGGCGGGCCGCTGTACTCGGCCCTCGAAGCCCCGCTGATGACGATCCCGCTGATCGCGTGGTACGGACGATCGCGCGCGAGGCCGAGCTCCCGTTCGACGCACTCGACCGTGGCCACCCACCCGAGCGACCGCTCGATGGAGATGGCGATGCCGGAGCTCGGGAGGTAGTCGGCGCCCGAGACCCTGGGTCGGATGTCCCGTGATCGTCACAGCGCTACACTCGCCGCGACGTCGAACCGCAGGAGGCAACGCCTTGGCGAAACCCTACGTGCGCCTGACCCAGCCCCTCGTCCGTGACACGAAGGGCGGCGCGCTTCGGCCCGCGACCTGGGACGTGGCGCTCGACCGGACGGTCGACGGATTCCGGGCCGCGAAGGCGGCCCACGGCCCGACGACCTTCGGCACCTTCAGCTGCAGCAAGGCGACCAACGAGGTCAACTTCGCGGCGCAGAAGTTCAGCCGGACGGTCCTGGGCAGCAACAACATCGACAGCTGCAACCGGACGTGACACGCCCCTAGCGTCGCCGGTCTGGCGACCGTGTTCGGTGCCGGTGGCGGCACAAGCTCATACCGTGAGGTCGAGGACACGGACCTGATCGTCCTGTGGGGCAGCAACGCCCGCGAGACGCACCCGATCTTCTTCCATCATGTGCTCAAGGGCGTCCGGGCGGGTGCGCGCCTGTACGCGGTGGATCCGCGCCGCACGAGCAGCGCCGAATGGGCGGACGGCTGGCTCGGCCTCGACGTCGGCAGCGACATCGCGCTCGCCAATGCGATCGCACGCGAGATCATCGCGTCCGGCCTCGAGAACCGCGAGTTCATCGAGCGGGCCACGATCGACTTCGACGCCTACAAGGCCAAGGTCGAGTCGTACACGCTCGACTACGCCGAGCGCGAGACCGGCGTCCCCGCCGAGGCCATCCGCGAGTTGGCCCACGCCTTCGCCACGGCGCCGCGCGCGATGATCTGCTGGACCCTGGGCATCACCGAGCACCACAACGCGGTCGACAACGTGCTCGCCCTGATCAGCCTCGTCCTGCTGACCGGCCACGTCGGGCGCTACGGCAGCGGCGTCAACCCGTTGCGTGGCCAGAACAACGTCCAGGGCGGCGGCGACATGGGCGCGCTGCCCGACCGGCTCCCGGGCTTCCAGCACGTCGAGAACGACGGGCTCCGCGCCAGGTTCGATGCCGAGTGGGGCGTGGCGGTCCCGCCCAGGCGCGGCTGGCACCTGTCCGGGATGTTCGACGCGATGGAGCGCGGCGACCTGACCGCGGTCTACTGCATCGGCGAGAACCCGGTCCAGTCGGAGGCGGACCAGACGCGCGCGATCCATCTGCTCGAGGGCCTCGACCTGCTCGTCGTCCAGGACCTGTTCCTGACGAAGACCGCGGAGCTCGCCGACGTCGTGCTGCCGGCCACCGCGGCCTGGGCCGAATCGGAAGGCACCGTCACCAACTCCGAGCGCCGCGTCCAGCGGGTCCGCAAGGCAGTGGAGCCGCCGCCGGGCGCGCGCGACGACCTCGCGATCATCTTCGAGCTGGCGAACCGGATGGGCGCCGGCTGGGGCGACGCGAACGCAGAAACCGTATGGGACGAGGTCCGGCGGCTCTCACCCGTCCATGCCGGGATGAGCTACGCCCGTCTCGACGAGCTCGGCGGGATCCAGTGGCCGTGCTACGACGAGACCCACCCGGGTGAGCTGTTCCTCCACTCGCGTCTGTGGGAGGACCCGGTGCCGGGCAATCGCGTCCCGTTCGTGCCCGTCGACCACGACCCACCGGTCGACCGGCTGACCGACGAGTATCCGATCCGGCTGACGACCGGCCGGCGGCTCGACTCGTACAACACGGGCGTCCAGACCGCCGGCTACAGCTCCCCGCTGCGGCGCGGCGAGTCGCTCGACATCTCGCCCGAGGATGCCGCGGCCTACGGGCTGGCCGAGGGCGAGGCGGTGCGCGTCGTGTCGCGCCGCGGCCAGGTCGAGGTGCCGATCCGGATCGACTCGTCGCTCAGGCCCGGCCTGACGTTCATGACGCTGCACTTCCAGGACGACGTGGCGGTCAACCTGTTGACCATCGACGCCACCGACCCGAAATCGGGCACGGCCGAGTTCAAGGCAACGGCGATCCGGATCGAGAAGCTCGAATCCCCGGAGCGCGTGCCGGCCTAGGGGATCGGTCGAACTCCACGGTCGGCCTCCTGTACAGTGGGCGTCGGTCCCCGGGCGTGACGCCATCGGCGACCGAGTTGGAGGGTCGTCCGAATGTGCCTGCTCCTCGCGATCTTCGTCCTGCTTGGACCGCGCGCGCTGATCTTCTTCTGGTGGCTGGTCGAACCGACCCGCTGGGCGGTGACTTTCCAGTCCGCGTTCGTGCCGATCATCGGCCTGCTGTTCCTGCCGTGGACGACGATCATGTACGTGCTGGTCTTCCCGGGCGGGATCGACGGGCTCGACTGGTTGTGGCTGGGCATCGGCCTCGCCGTCGACATCGCCTCGTACGGCAGCAGCGCCTGGGGCAACCGCAACCAGGGCGACATGACCTACACGAACTACGACGGAGTCTAGGTCACAACAGATCCGGCCGGCATCGGCGTCGACCGGATCTCCTCGGTCGCCCTAGGCGCCAGGCGTGGCCGCGTCGGAGGGTGGCTCCGGGTCCGAAGGCGGCTCCGGCACGTCGCCACGGCCGGATGTCAGCGCCACGATCCACTTCGGGCGCCCCCACAGGTAGGCCACGACCGCGACGATGGCGGTGACGAGGAGGATGAGCGTGGTCAGGCGGCGGAGGTCCTCGATGGTCGCCTCGACGACGGACCGGATGCCCAGCGCCAGGCCCTGGTCCTGGATCCCGTCGATGAGCGTATCCGTGAGCGCGTTGATCGCGATGCGACCGAGCAGGAATGCGATCACCGTGCCGACGGCGAGGTAGACGACCATCCGCCGCCGCTGACGCGCGAGCCAGATCGCAAGGGCCACGAGGGCCACGCTGAGCAGGATCAGCAGCACGACGATGATGTCGAAGGCGCGGACGGCGGTCCGCGCGGTCAGCAATCGATCCGCCGGCATCAACCGGACCGTGCCGAAATTGGGCGGCAGGGTGATCCCGAGCGCAGTGGACAGGCGCGTGGCGAGGACGCCCGGGCCCTCGGATGTCGACAGGTCGGGGATCTGGATCCCGTCCGGGAGCAGGCCCATCGATCGCATCTCGGTGAGCGCCGCCTCGACGATCGGGAACACCTCGACGGTGACGTAGCCGTCGACCACGTTTACGGCATCCGATTTGTCGCGGAGCAGGTTCATGATCCGGGCATGCGCGAAGGAGACCGTCTTGAGCAGGGCCGCCTGGATCTGCGGTCTGGCCAGCGCGACCTTGAGGCGGTTGGCGATCCCGTCCTGGATGGCGGACGTCAACGCCGGCGCGAGTGATTTCGCGACGTCGGGCAGGCGACCCTCGATGCGGGCCTGGACGCCGAGGGCGTCGACGACCTGCGCGCTGATCGCGGTGCTGAGCGGGTCGATGAAGGTCGGTTCGTCGACCACGTTCGCGACGAGTGCCGTGAATTGGTCGGTGTTGAACGCGACCTGGTGGGCCCACACTGCGACCGTCGTGAGGAGGATCGTGAGGCAGGCGAGGAGGAGCGCGATCCCCGACAGGACGCGCCGCCGCCCGACGGCTCGAGGGTTCGCGGCCTCGACCGCGGTGGTGCTGGGGGTGTCCACGGGTGCGCCTCCGATCAGGCCGCCGACGGGCGACACCGAACACTAGCAGGCGGGAAGCCCCCCGGATCGTGCGGTCCGCCACGGTCCGTCGTTCCCGTTGGTCTTCGGGTCGCACTCGACGGTGCTAGCCTTGCGAATCCGGGCGTCGCCCGACCAGCCCGCGCGGTCAAGGAGGGATCGTCCATGCCAGCAAAGACGGGGTCCAAACCGAAGCGCCCGGCCAAGGACACGACCACGGCAACGACCAAGGCACCGGTGCGCGCCGCGGCGAAGACCGGAACCAAGGCAACGACCAAGGCGACGACCAAGCCGACGGCCAGGGCGACGAAGCCGACGGCCCAGGCGACGACCAAGGCAGCCGCGAAATCAGCGTCGAAGTCGACGGCGAAGCAGACCGCCGCCCTGGCGCGCAAGGCCGCCGAGGCAGAGGCGATCGACGGCACCGAGCGTGTGGTGGCCGGGATGGAAGTCGTGGCGGCTGCCGCCGACGCCGCCGCCGCTGGACGGGCGTCCGTCGTGCGCGGCGCGAGCGACCTGACCCGTGGCACGGACGAGCTGGTCGTGGCCGGCCGCGTCGCCGCCCTCGGCGAGGTGGTCGCAGCGGCCGGCATCAACGATGTCGAGCAGGGCGCGCAGCTCCTCGCCACGTCCGAGGACATCGCGATCCTCGGCGCGGTGGTCGGCGCCATCAGCGAGGACGACCTCGACCGCGGGCTCCAGATCGCGCGGGTCAGCGGCGAGCTCGGCGCGGTGGCCGTCGTCGTCAGCCGGATCGGTATGCCGGTCCTCGCCGCCTTCCTGGCCGACCGCGGCGACCAGCTGCTCGGCGTCTCGGTCGACGCGATCGTGCGGGCCGGCGGTACGCGCGCGATCGCGCGGGCGCTGGCAGACACGGGTGAACGCGTCGAGCTCCTCGGTGCGGCCGAGGCGGCCGAGGGCGTCGCCCGGCTCGTGGCCGCGGAGGGCATCGCTGAACGCAGCGACGAACTGGCCGACGAGGGCGCGGCCCTCAGCTACGAGGGGTTCGAGGAGATGGCCGTCGGCGAGACGGTCCGTCGCGCCGCCGTCGAGGTCGCTGCCGCCGGGATGGCCGAGGCCGGCCAGGGCATGGAGGAGATCGGGTCGGCCGGCGCGCTCGCCGACATGGCCGACGAGCTCCGCAACTGAAGAGCGCCGAGCTCAGGCGGCGGCGGCCCGTGGTGCGGCCGCCGTGTCCTGGGCGTGGTATTCGGCGAGCAGGCGCTCCTCGTCGTCCTTCTTGGGGAAGAACCGGAAGACGATCGCGGCGCCGACGAGGACCGCGATGATCCCCGCGGCGTAGGCCCAGTCGGCGCCGTCGAGGAACGACGTCCTGGCGGCGGCCGTGATGGCGGTCGCGTATTGCGGATACTGGGCGGCGACCGCCTCGGCGCTCGAGAACGACTTCTCGAGGGCGGCCTGGGTGCTGCTCGAGATCTGGGCCGCGTTTGGCGCGGAGGCGATGGCCGCAGCCACGGCGGCGGCGTAGCCGGCGGTCAGCAACGCGCCGAAGATCGACTGCATGAATGCGCCACCGAGATCGCGCTGGAGGTCAGCCGTGCCCGACGCCATGCCCGCGCGCGCCACCGGCACCGAGCCGGTCAGCGAGTGCGAGGCGGGCGTGCCGGCGAACCCGACGCCGATGCCGATGAACGAGTAGCCCAGCGCGACCTGCCAGTACGGGCTGTTGTCGCTCCACAGGGCGAACATCGTGACGAAGCCGAGGACGCAGAACACATAGCCGAGCAGGAGCGTGAATCGCGCCCCGCGCGCCTCGACCAGCCTGGCCGACCTCGGGGCGACGATGACCATGCACAGGGCGGCCGGGATGATCGCCGCGCCGGCGTTCAGGGTCGAATAGCCGAGCACGTTCTGGAGATACTGCTGGCCGATGAACATGGCGCCCATGAGCGATCCGAACACGATGATGCCGGCGCAAGCGGCCACCCAGAAGATGCGCCGGGACGCGACGTCGAGGTCGTACAGCGGGCTCGGGGCGCGCCGCTGGCGATAGATGAAGGCGACGCCGGACGCGGCCGCGATCCCGAACAGGGCGATGGCGAGCGCACCCTCGCCCGGGACCGGCGCGAAGTTGATCCCGAGGATGGCCGCGCCGACGAGCACCGCCGACAGGATCCCGCCAAGGTTGTCGACCGGTTCGGTCGTCTCGTTGACGTGGCTGGGCACGAAACGGATGGCCATCACGAGGGCGACGACCGCGAGCGGGAGCGTCACGAGGAAGACCGAGCCCCACTCGAAGCTCTCGAGCAGGAAGCCTGACACCAGCGGCCCGAGCGCCGCGATGGCGCCACCGAGCGCGGACCACAGGGCGATCGACCGCGTCCGGGCCGGGCCGGACCACAGGGCGGCGATCAGCGCCAGCGTGGTCGGATAGGCCATGCCCGCGGACAGGCCGCCCACGATGCGGGCGACGATGAGGACTTCGATGGTCGGGGCGAAGGCTGCGGTGATGCAGGCCGGGATCGACAGGAGGATGCCGAGGATGAGCATGAGCTTGCGGCCGTAGCGATCGCCAAGGGCTCCCAGCCAGAGCACGGACGCCGCGAGCCCCAGCGAGTACCCGACGGCGACGAGGTCGAGCGCGGTCTGCGACGCGTCGAAGGCGTTGCCGATGTCCGGCAGCGCCACGTTGGCAACCGACAGATTCAGGTTGGCGACCGCCGCCACGAGGATAAGCGAGAGCAGGACCAGCTGGCCGCGCTCCGGTGCGTTCCCCTCCGCAGGGGTGGCTCGGTCGGTCGTCATGCACACTCCCTCTCGCCGCGGACGATAGAGGGTCGCAGCCGATCTGGCACGCCCGGCGCGCGGCGTGCAGGGCGCGTCAGCGCGCATCCGGCGCGAAGCGCGCCTCCAGGCGTGGCGCGACGGGTACCATTCCGGCGCATGCGTAACAAGTGGGTCCCGATCGCCATCCTGGCCGCGGCGCAGTTCGTGATGGTGCTCGACAGCAGCGTCATGAACGTGTCGATCTCGCAGATCGTGGCCGACCTCGACACCACGATCCGGGGCGTCCAGCTCGCGATCACCGCGTACACCCTGGTGATGGCCGCGTTCATGCTCGTCGGGGCGAAGCTCGGGGACATCGAGCACCTGCGGGCGGGCCTGTCCACGCTCGCGGTCCAGCAGCTGGTGCTGCTGGGCACGTTCTTCATCCTGCCGGTCTACCTCCAGGTCGTCCTCGGCTTCGATGCCTTCGAGACCGGCCTTCGGCTGGTCCCGATGTCGGTCGCCATGCTCATCGCCGCGATCAGTGGACCGCGGCTCGCCGCGCGACGCTCCCCGAAGGCCGTCGCCCGGCTCGGGCTGGTGGCGATCACGGGCGGGGCGGTCGCCGTCCTTGCCACGCTCGATGTCGAGCTCAACCAGCCGGGTTTCTCGCTCGGGTTGGCCCTGTTCGGGGTCGGTGCCGGGTTGCTGGCGTCGCAGCTCGGGAACGTCATCATGTCGGCCTCGCCGCCCGAGCAGACCAACGAGGCGGGCGGGCTCCAGGGGACCGCGCAGAACCTCGGGGCCTCGCTCGGGACCGCCCTGATCGGCGCCATCCTGCTGATCGGTTTGACGAGCTCGTTCGCCAACATCGTCGAGAACGACCAGGCCCTGCCCGAGACCATGCGCGCCGAGCTCGCAGCACAGGCGCGGGCGACCGGCCTCGAGGTCGTGACCGTCGAGCAGGTCGCCGAGATCGCCACCGAGGCCGGGCTGCCCCCCGACCAGGTCGCGGCCATCACCGCGGATTACGGTCAGGCACAGCTCCAGGGGTTGCGCCTCGCCTTCGGCGCGGTCGCGCTGTTCGCGGTGCTCGGCCTGTGGTTCACCCGCCACCTCCCGGTTCATGCCGGGCCCGCGACGGTCGCGGCGGAGGCCGCGCCGCCCGTGCTGGCTGCCGCCTGAAGTCCGCCCGTCATCGACGCGCGGCGCCACCATCGGAACGGTCGCTACACTCGGCTCGATGGATCTCCACGTCATCGGGCCACTGGCCTCGCCGGCCGAGCGGGCGGCGGTCGACGCGCTGCTCGGGCCACCCGAGTCGGGATGGGTCGGTGGCGCACGGGACTCGCGGACGGACGGTCATGCGGCGTCCGGCGGCCACGCGACGCGCGCTCGACGCTCGCAGCTGCTGCCGGCACTCCATGCGATCCAGTCGCGGATCGGCTGGATCAGCCAGCCCGCGCTCAACTACGTCTGCCGCCGGCTGGCCGTGGCCCCGGCCGAAGCATATGGCGTGGCCACCTTCTACGCGCTCTTCTCGACGACGCCGCGGCCGCCCGTGGCCGCCCACGTCTGTGACGACATCGCCTGCCGGCTGGCGGGTGCGGAGCGGATCTGCGACGACCTGGCACGAGCCCTCGGGCCAGCCGGGGAACCGATCCGCGACGGTCGGGCGACGTGGCTGCGCAGCCCGTGCCTGGGGCTCTGCGACCTGGCCCCGGCCGCGATGGTCACGAACGCCGGTGAGACGGCATGGACACACGCGATCGCGCCGGTCGATGCCGCCGGCGTGGCCGGCCTGCTCGAGACCGACCATCGGCCGAGCCCCCATCGCGTGACCGACGGGGAGCCGTCGGGTGTCGGGTCCGGGCGGCTCCTGGCGCGGATCGGCGTCGTCGATCCGACCTCGCTCGACGACTTCCGGGCGTACGGCGGGTACGACGCGCTGGTCCGCGCCCTCGAGATCGGCTCCGAGGCCGTCATCGCCGAGGTCACGGCCTCCAAGCTGATGGGCCGCGGCGGGGCGGCCTTCCCGACCGGGCGCAAGTGGGCCGCCGTGGTGTCACAAACCGCCCGCCCGCACTACCTCGTCTGCAACGCCGACGAATCCGAGCCGGGCACGTTCAAGGACCGGGTCCTCCTCGAGGGCGATCCGTTCGCCACTGTCGAGGCGATGACGATCGCGGCCTACGCCACCGGCGCGAGCCAGGGCTACCTCTACATCCGCGGCGAGTACCCCGACGCCGAGGCTCGGGTCGCCAACGCGATCGCTCGCGCCCGCGAGGCGGGTCTCCTCGGTCCGGACATCCTGGGCTCCGGCTTCGCCTTCGACATCGAGCTGCGGCGCGGTGCCGGCGCCTACATCTGCGGTGAGGAAACCGCGCTCTTCGAATCGATCGAGGGCAAGCGCGGCGAGCCACGCAACAAGCCGCCGTTCCCGGTCGAGGTCGGCCTGTTCGGGAAGCCGACCGTCGTCAACAACGTCGAGACGCTGGCCAACGTGCCGCTCATCGTGCTCGGCGGCGGCGAGGCGTTCGCCAGGATCGGCACCGAGGGCTCGACGGGACCGAAGCTGTTCTGCCTGTCCGGCCACGTCGCCCGCCCGGGCGTGTACGAGGTCGAGTTCGGCGCCACCCTCGGCGACCTCATCGAGCTCGCCGGGGGCGTACCTGGCGGCCGGGCCATCCGGACGGTCCTGCTCGGCGGCGCGGCGGGCGTCTTCGTCGGGCCGGATGCGCTCGACATGCCGCTGACGCTGGAGGCCACCCGCGCCGCCGGGGCGACGCTCGGCTCGGGCGTGATCATGGTCTTCGACGAGACCGTCGACATGGTCGACATCCTGCGCCGGATCGCCCAGTTCTTCCGCGACGAGTCGTGCGGGCAGTGCGTGCCCTGCCGCGTCGGGACCGTCCGCCAGGAGGAGCTCCTCGCCAGGCTCGCCGCCGGATCGCAGGTTCGCTCCCGCGCGGACGAGCTCGCCCTGCTGCGCGAGATCGGCCAGGTCATGCGCGACGCGTCGATCTGCGGCCTCGGCCAGACCGCCTCGAGCGCCATCGAATCGGCGTTCCGCCAGCCGGGTATGGTGGCCCTGTGACCGATCACGCTGCGCCTCGTCCCGAGGAGGTCCCGTCGGCCCTGTCGGCCATCCTGCTGACGCCGCCCGCTCGTGCGTCGCGCCCGCCGGCTCCGCCGCCGGTCGCGGAACCCGCGGCGGTCGAGCTCACGATCGACGGCGAGCCCGTGACCGTGCCCGAGGGGACCACGATCCTGGGCGCCTGCCGCGCCCGGGGGATCGACACGCCGACGCTGTGTTACGTGGAGAACCTGACGCCGGTCAACGTCTGCCGTGTCTGCGTCGTGGAGCTCGCCGGCTCGCGCGTCCTCGTGCCCGCCTGCTCGCGGGCGGTCGAGCCGGGGATGGTCATCCAGACCGATTCGGAGCGCGTGCGGACCTCGCGCAGGATGGTCCTCGAGTTCCTCGGCTCGTCGGTCGACCTGTCGCTCGCCGGGCCGATCGCGCCGGACGGGTCGATCGCCGCGTATGCCGAGCGGTACGGGGCGGACGCCGGGCGCTACGGACCCGCGGCGGCGCCGGCGCCGGCGGGCGAACGTGACACCCTCGCGGCCGGGCATCACCACGCGCCCGCCGGGGACGCCGCGGCGGCGACCGTCGCCCAGCCGACGAAGATCGACAACGAGCTGTACGTCCGCGACTACTCGAAGTGCATCCTCTGCTACAAGTGCGTCGATGCGTGCGGCGTGGAGGCGCAGAACACCTTCGCGATCGCGGTCGCCGGACGGGGCTTCGACGCCCGGATCTCGACCGAACAGGCGGTGCCCCTGCCCGAATCGGCGTGCGTCTACTGCGGCAACTGCATCGGCGTCTGCCCGACCGGCGCGCTGATGTTCAAGTCCGAGTACGACATGCGCGAGGCCGGCACCTGGGACGAGGCGGCCCAGACCCGGACCGACACGATCTGCCCGTACTGCGGCGTCGGCTGCGCGGTCACCCTCCACGCCCAGGACGACCGGATCGTCAAGGTCACCTCGCCGACCGATTCCTCGGTCACCGAGGGCCACCTGTGCATCAAGGGCCGCTTCGGCTTCGAGTTCGTGAACAACCGGCCGGAGGCCTGATCACGGCCGAACGGAGCGTCAAGCGCGGCGTCCGAGCAGGTAGTACGCCTCGGTCGATCCCTTGCCCTTGAGCTCGATCGCGCCGCGAGGCTCGAGCTCGAAGGCGTCGCCGAGCCCGGACGCGACCGCCGCGGAGACCTGGATCCGGCCGGGCGGCGCCGTCGTCTCGAGCCGGCTCGCGACATTGACCGCATCGCCCCACAGGTCGTAGACGAACTTGCTCGTCCCGATCACGCCGGCCACGACGGGACCTCGGTGCAGCCCGATCCTGACCTGCCACGGCTCGCCCGCTGCGGCGACCGCCGCCTGCATCGCGAGCGCCAGGTCGGCGGCGGCGCGCACATGGTCACCAGTCGAGCCGGGAAGCCCGGCGGCCGCCATGTACGCGTCGCCGATGGTCTTGATCTTCTCGACACCGTGCGCCTCGCAGGACGCGTCGAATGCCGAGAACATGGCGTTCAGGGCCGACACCAGCGTCGCGACCGGCAACCGCGACGAGATCTCCGTGAACCCGACGAAGTCGCTGAAGACCACGGCCACGTCCTCGTGGCGGTCGGCGATCAGCCGCTCGCCCGCCCCGAGCCGATCGACGATGGTCTGTGGCAGGACGTTGAGCAGCAGGTCGTGCGAACGCCGCCGTTCGATGTCGAGCTCGTCCCGGATCCGCTGGAGCAGCCGCGTGTTGGTGTCGCGGATCTGTTCGACCTCGCGCAGCGTGGCCTCGACTCGGGCGACGCGGCGGGTCAGACGAGCGTTCTCCTTGCGGAGTTCGTCGGCGTGCCGCTCCGGATCGATAGCGGGCTCGTCGGTCACGTGCCGAGCAGGAGCGTCGTGAACGTCTCGTTGAAGAAGCGGCTCGAGCCGGTGCCTCGGACGGGGCCCGATCTCGCCGAAGCAGTACAGCCCGGCGATCGGCATCGACGTCCCGTAGACCGAGCGCGCGAGTTCGGCCTCGACCCTGGTCCTCGACCCGAGCAGGAAGCGCCGGACCGCGCACGAGAAGATCAGGGCCGCCTCCGGTCGCGCGCCGTCGGGGAAGTCGGCGGTCGCCCGATGCAGGGCCGCCTCGGCGCCGGCGAGGATGTCTGCCGTGTCGGCGGTCGTCAGCTGGACGATGGCCCCGACCGGGATCGTGCCCGCCACGATGACCGATCCGGAGACCGGGTCCGTGCCCTGGATCGCCCGGAGGTAGGACTCGTCCCCTCCCCCCTCCACGACGGCCAGTGGGTTCCCAAATGACGCCGGCCCGGTGACGTCGAGGTAGCGGGCCAGGAACTCGATGGCCGGCCGCCCGTCGATCTCCTCGATCATGCCCGATCCGGCTCGCGTCACGGTCCCGGTCGCCCCGAGCGTCCGCCAGCCCGTGCCGAGCGCCGTCGAATGGGCGATCGGCCCCGAGAAGAGCAGCACCGCGACGCCATCCTCCGAGACGCGATCCCCGCAGAACTGGAAGGACGGGCGGACGGCGGCGAAATCGCGCCCGGCGGACGTCCCGCCGACCATCGCGACCCCCTCCGGGAGTGCTCTCGCCATCGCATCGAGGGTGATCTGCGGGTCCACGCTGAACCCCTCGGCGAGCACGATGCAGACCTTCGGCTCGCGACGCGTCGCCGCCAGGGCCTGGCCGGCTGCGGATGCGCATGCCGCCTGGACATCGATCCCCATGACCGCTGCCCATGCCCGCCGTGATGTCCACGCTGTCCGACGCGAACAGGGCGAGGGTGATCGAATCCTCCTGGTAGCCGTTGATCGACGAGATCTCCGCGGCCGACGTCGTCCCCATCACGGTCGCGGTCGGGAACGCCTCGGCGACGGCCGCCAGGATCGACGGATCGAAGCTGTCGAAGGCCGAGAACAGGATCCCGGCCTGGGGTGTCATCCCCGCGAGCGACGTCCGGCACCCCTCGATCGCTGTGGCGATCGCATCGAGCGGGTCGACGTCGTCACCTTGACCGACCGCCATCGTGAACACTGCGTTCCTCCTCGCGGCACTCTACATCCGCGGCCGGGCGATGCCTGGCGCGGACCGCGAGTCTCCCCCAGCGGTCACGTGGTCGCCGTTCAGCCGAGGCCGCTCAGGTCGCGCAGGTCGACCCGGGCGTCGTGGGCATAGACGTTGAAGCCGTTGCCCCGGAGGAACCCGACGAGCGACACGCCGAGCCGTTCGGCGGTCTCGATGGCGAGGTCCGAGGGCGCCGAGACCGCGCAGACGATGGGGATCCCGGCAACTGCGGCCTTCTGGATGATCTCGAAGCTGACCCGCCCGGAGACCACCAGGATCCGCTCGTGGAGCGGCAGCGTCCCGGCCAGAACCTGTGAGCCGACGAGCTTGTCGAGCGCGTTGTGGCGTCCGACGTCCTCGCGGATGGCGATCAGCTCGCCACCCGGACTGAACAGGCCTGCTGCGTGCAGGCCGCCGGTCTCGTCGAAGGCGCGCTGGGCGGCGCGCAGCAGGTCGGGCAGCGCGAGCACGACCGAGCGCGGGACGACCGGGCCGGGCGGCAGCGGCTCAACCCGCAGCGCGACCTCGTCGATCGAGGCCTTGCCGCAGATCCCGCACGACGCCGTCGCCACGAAATGGCGCTCGGCGACCTTGGAGGCATCGAACGGACGAGACAGCCGGACGACGATCGTGTCGTCGGGCTGGCTGAGCGCCCGCGGGTCGCCGCCGCTCGTGCCCAGTACCTCCTGGCCATCGAGCAGACCCTCGGTCCGGAGGAATCCCACGGCGAGCTCGGCCTCGTTGCCGGGCGTGCGCATCGTGACCGCGACCGCGACCGGGTCCTGGCGCGGCCCGACCGCCCGGATCTCGAGCGGCGCCTCGCCGACGACGCGATCGTCGCGGACCTCGAGCGAGTCGCCGCGGACCGCCACGATCCGATGGCTCGTCACGTGCCGGATGGGCGGCACGCGATCGCCGCTCAGGCTCGACACGTCGTGGCCTCCAGGGCCCGGCCGAAGGCTTCGAGGGCATCGCCCGCGGTCTGCGCCGCGTCGACCGCGTCGCCGAGTGCGACCAACCCGGCCAGCCCCCCGCCGCTGTCGGCCCACTTGATGAACCGCTCGGCAGCGACACCGTAGGCGTCGAGCATCGCGTTCGCCGAGGCATGGGCGGCCGCGTAGCAGTCGGCCGGCGGGTGCTCGCGAAGCCAGTCTCGCTCGCCGTCCACGAAATCGAGGATCGGCACCGCCGCCTTTCGGACGGCGTTCAGGTCCTGCGCCTGCGCCGCCGTCGAAAGCGTCGCGTTGAGGCGCTGCACGGTCGCCCGGTCGTCGTTGACGCGGAGGAGGAACTCGGCGTACGCCAGCCGCGGATCGCCGCTCGCGCGCGGGGCCGCGGTCGGTGCCGGTGTGCTGACGGGCTTGGGCGGCGGGGCGGTCCGTCCGGCCGTCGGGATCGCTATCGGCGTCGCGCTGGCGATGGCCCGCGGCGGAGCGGTCGAGGTGGCGGCCGGGATGAGCCCGCCCGACCCGCTCGCGACCGCGGACGGCGCCGGGGTCCGTCCCGGTCGAGCGAGGGCCACCACCGCAACCAGCACCACGAACACCGCGCCTCCGACCAGCAACCACCGTCGAGCCGACATCGCCACGAGTGTACGGGGCCAGGCGCGGCGACCGGGCCGAGCGATGCCATGATGTCGGGGTGCTGACCGACCAGGAGCGAGCCTTCCTCGCCGCCGCGCGCCGAGCGGTCCTGGCCACGATCGCGCCGGACGGCCGGCCCCGGACCGTGCCGATCTGCTTCGTGCTCGACGACATCCTGCCCGTCCTGCACTCCCCGCTCGACGACAAGCCCAAGCTTGTCGACGACCCGCTGGCGCTGGCGCGCGTCCACGACATCCGGGCGGACCCGCGGGTGACCGTCCTCGTCGACCGCTGGGTCGAGGATTGGGGCCGGCTGGCCTGGCTCCGGTGCGACGGCCGCGCGAGCCTCCTCGCGCCGACCTCGCCCGAGCACGGCCCGATCGTCGCGGCCCTTCGGGTGAAGTACCCGCAGTATCGATCCCATCGCCTTGATGACCGGCCGCTCGTCCGGATCGAGATCGAGCGGTCGACCCACTGGGGATCGGTCGACCCGGGCGGTGCATCCATCCCGGAACCGACCTCGCAGGACCGGCGTATGTAGAGCCTGAGAGGCACGAGGCGATCGAAACACATGAGACGAGCGACGACGGTGGCGGCGTTCGCATGGCTGTTGGTGACCTATGGCTGCGCGACGCCGCCCGTCCCAGCCTTCCCATCGCCGTCCGTGCGCGGAACGACCCTTGCAACGTCGATCGCCGCGAGCTCACCCGACCAGCCGCTCGCAAACGGTCGTGTCGCCCGGGCCGCGGCGATGACGGTTCCGAGGGCCGTCCACACGGCGACACGACTCGTCGATGGGCGGATCCTCGTCGCCGGCGGCTGCACGACGAATGGCTGCGATCTGGGCAGTCCCGACGGCGCGACGGCCGAGCTGTTCGACCCGGAGCGTGGCACATTCTCGCGGACAGGTGCTCTGACCGTATCGCGTGACGACCACGCGGCTGCACGCCTGCCGGACGGGCGCGTAATGCTCATCGGCGGATGGGCGGCGTCGGGCGTCCTTGCCAACACCGATGTATACGACCCAAAGACAGGCGTGTTCCGGCCGGGCCCAACGATGCGGGCGGCTCGAGCGGGCACCGTCGCGGTCGAACTCGACGATGGCCGGCTGCTCATCGCGGGCGGGTTCATCGGCAACCGCCCGACGATCGCATCAGCGGAGTTGTACGACCCGGTTGCGGACTTGACTACCAGGACGGGCGACATGGCGACGGCTCGTGGCGCGCACGCGGCGGTCCGACTCAAGGACGGCCGGGTGCTCATCGTCGGTGGCCTCAGCGGCGGCGTGGTCACGGCTACCGCGGAGCTCTACGATCCGGCGACCGGGGCATTCGCGGCCACCGGCCCCATGCGAACGGCCCGCTACAAGTGCGGCGCGGCGCTGCTCCCGGACGGAACTGTCCTCGTGTTCGGCGGATCGGGTGACATCGACGGGACCATCCTGTACGCGAGTACAGAGATCTACGACCCGGTCACTGGGGCGTTCAGCGCCGGCCCGCCGATGCGATCCCCGCGCTACAAGCTGCCGGAAGCCTCGGTGCTGCTCGATGGCGGCGATATCCTCGTCGCTGGCGGCGCCCCGCGACCGGAGATCTTCCATGTCGCCAGCCGCTCATTCGACCCGGTCCAGGGGTCTCTGGACGCGACCCGACTCCTTCCTGTCAGCGGCGGCGATCGACGGCCACCGAGTCCTCCTCACGGGCGGCTACGACCGTGCCATCAGACCGACCGCCGCGACCTGGCTGTTCGACGATCGATGAGCGGGACATTGGCCTGGCGATCGAGGAAGATCGCGCGCCCCATCGGCCGCAGGCAGTGGGTCGAGCTCATCGCCTGGAGGTACCCGCCGGCGTTGAGGATCGCGACCACGTCGCCCTCCTCGACCGGCGGCATCGGGTAGTCCTCGGCGAAGACGTCGCCGGCCTCGTTGATGTGGCCGGCGACCGTGACGACCTCCGTCCGGGCGGCCCCGGCGGCGCGACAGACCACGAGTTCCTGGGCGAAGCGGTAGATGAAATACGAGCAGTTCACGTTCCAGCCGATGTCGAGCCCGACGAACGTGACGTCGCGCCGTCGCTCGACGGTGACGACCTCGCCGAGCAGGATCGCCGCGTCCTTGGTCAGCAGGTCGCCCGGCTCGCAGGCCACCGTGACCCCGAGCGGCCCGAGGTGGCGCGCGAGGACGGCGGCGTAGGCATCGAGGTCGACGCCGCGCTCGTCCTCGCGGGCCGGCATCCCCAGCCCACCGCCGACGTTGACCTCGCCGATCGGATGGCCCGCGGCACGCAAGGCTCGGACCGCATCCACGGCCGGCATGAGCGCTCGTTCGAACCCGTCCAGGCCGTCGGCGAGCCAGCCGGAGCCCGCGTGGAAGTGGACGGTGTCGATCGTCAGGTCGTGCTGCCGCGCGGCGTCGAGCGCCTCATCGAGCCGCTCGAGCTCGATGCCGAACTTCGTCGGCCGGTCGCCGGCGTACTCGAGGTGCTCGTTGTAGCCGGCACCGGCGCCGGGATCGATGCGCAGGCCGATGGCGGACCCCCGCGCCCGCCGGCCGAAGCGCTCGATCTGGCTGATCGCGTCGAGGTTGAGGTGGACGGCGTGCGCGAGCAGGACGTCGAGGTCGCGCTCCGAGACGTTGGTGCCCGTGTAGCTGATCTCGTCGGCACGCCAGCCGCAGGCCAGCGCACGCTCGACCTCACCGGGCGAGCACGCATCGATGCCGACGCTCTCCGCCGACCCCGGGGGGCCAAGCCGCCGGAAGACCTCGAGGACCTCCGGCAATGGGTTCGCCTTCAGCGCGAACCGGACCTGGAACGGCACGCCGGTGGCGGCGAGCGCGGCCTGGAGCCGGCGGGCGTTCTCGGCGAACCGCGTCCGGTCGTACACGAACAGCGGCGTGCCGCCGCCGCGCGCGAGCGCCTCCGCATCGCGGCCGACGATCCGCAATCGGCCGCGGCTGTCGATGTCCAGGCCGGGTCTCACCCACCACGGCGCGGCAGTCATGACCATCCCGGCAGCGTAGCCGACGTCGGCGGCGGTGATGGGGCCCGGCTCAGGTGTGGGCGTGCTCCCGGTGAGCACCCGGAGTCCAGCGGTCGGGCCCTTCCTCGACCGCGACGCCGAGCGCGCCGAGGAGTCGGTCGGAGGCCTCGGTGATCTCCGCGATCGCGGCCTCGAACGCCGCCGCGTTGCGCGTCGAGGGGGTACGGTAGCCGCTGATCTTGCGCACGTACTGGCGGGCGGCGGCCTCCAGTTCGCCGGTCGTCGCGGCCTCGTCACCGCGGCGCAGGGTCTTGATGCTTCGGCACATGCGAGGAGGGTACCCAAGGATCTCGTGATCTGCCAGCGCAGCGGGGAGCCGGGTACCGGCGGCGCTGGGTGTCCAGGACGAATCGCGCGATGGACCGTGACGAGGAGGGTCTACCATCGACCCTGCCGGCGCGCGGCTGAGCGGGAGGATGCCCATGTCATCGGCGGACCCGTCCCCGACGGAGCGAGCGAAACCTGACACTTCGCCCGGAAGTCCGGCACGTCCCGGGACGAGTCACCGCTCCTCGACCGGGTATCTCGGCGCGCTGTGGATCACGGCGCCGTTGATGCCGGGGTTGGTCGCGGTCGTCACCGTGGCCACGTATCTGTCCCTGACGCCGACGCCGTGGACGAACACGTCCGCGCCCGATCAGCCCGGCTGGGCCATCATCGTCGGCCTCGTGGCGCTGGCCGTCGTCTGGCTGGGGGGCGGCATCCCGGCGCGCGTGCTCGTGTCCGCGCCGCGCGCCCAGCTCCGGCTGTATGCCGATCTACTCGAGCGCAGCCGCACGCTGCGTGACCGAGTGGCGTGCGTCGACACGAAGTCGGCGGAGGCTCAGCGATGCCTCGAGGAGGCCCGCACCCAGCTCGACTACGTCGACGAGGAGCTCGCCGGCGAGGGGAAAGGCCCCGCGCTTCGCTGGGCGCTGGCCAGCGGCTACATGAGCGTCATCCGGTCGATGCACCGTGCGGAAGAGGCCCTGATCATGGCCGAGTCGACGGATGCGGTCGTGGGCGATGCGCTCCACGATGCGCTGTCGCTGGAGGGCTCCGCGATCGGCAATCGCGAGCGTCTCCTCGGGATCCTGCGCGTCGCCGTCGATCGCGTGAGTCCAGCGTCCGCGACGCTCCTCGCGGTGGGCACCGGCCGGCGGACCGCGGCGGACGAGGCCCTCGACGTAAGGGAGGCTCGCCAGGCCCTGCGCGAGGTGCGCTACGCCATCAACGAATATCGCGACGACCGGCACGGCGGCCTGGTGCGAGCCAGGAACCGGCTCCTCTGGACCATGCTCGCCGTCGGCGTCGCCACCTACCTGCTGCTCGCCGTCGCGCTCGCGGCTGCGGTCCCGGTGCCGTACATCCTCGCGGTGGCGGTGTTCTACCTGGTAGGTGCCATCGTGGGCCTGTTCAATCGGCTGCGGATCGAGGCCGGCCAGACATCGGCGGTGGAGGATTTCGGCCTGTCCCAGGCCAGGCTGGTCGTGACGCCCCTGGTGTCCGGGCTTGCCGCGGTGGCCGGCGTCTATCTCGTGGCCATCGCCCCGACCCTCTTCCCGTCCGCGACCACGGCGGGCACGGCTCCCCCGCCGGCACCCAGCCTGACGGAGGTCTTCGACCTCACGACGAACTCCATCGGCCTGGTCTACGCGGCGATCTTCGGCCTCGCGCCCGGCACGCTCACGAGCCGGCTGGCGGCCGCGTCCACCCGGCTCGAGCGCGACATCCAATCGACCGACGCAGCGAGCGGGGGCACGGCCCCGTCGGAAGGGGGAGGCTGAGATGGCTGGCGTTCGCGTTCCCGACTTCACGCCGGCGGTCAACGGGTTCCACTTCGACAATGCCTTCCCGTCCGAGCCGATCCGCACGTTCCAGCTCGGGAACATCGCGACGCTCGACGTCGGCGATGCCGCCAACGGGCTGTGCGGCGGGATGTCGTTCACGGTCCGCGACCTGTTCGAGGCCGGCCTCCGGCCACCGCCCGAACCCGCGCCGCCGGCCAAGGGGAATCCCAGGCTCGGATACATCATCGACCGCCAGATCGAGAGCTTCGCCAACGGCGTCACGCCGCTCCGGTTCTTCAAGCTGATGGACCCGGCGCGTCCGGAGCACGAACCGATGTGGGCCGAGTTGCTCGGCCGGGTCGGCATCGACAAGCACAGCCGGACCTGGGTCATGGTCAACGTCGAGTGGCCGGCCATCCGCCGCGATCTCGATGCCGGGAGCCTCTCCACGGTCGGGCTGGTCAAGGTCATCAGCCTCGACCCGAACCGCCTCGGCCTGAACCACCAGGTGGTCGCCTACGGCTACGACATCGACGGCACGATCGTGACACTGCACCTCTACGACCCGAACTTCGCGGACGCGGAGGACGTGACCCTGGCGTTCGACACCGCCGATCCGCGGGGCGCCATCACCCCGACCTGGTCGCGGCCGCCGGATGTCGTCTACTGCTTCTTCCGCGCGCCGTACGAGCGTCGCGACCCCGCCCCGTTCCGCTGACCGGTCCGGGCCGCGCCTCGGCGAGCCGGTGCGGCCTCGAAGATCACCGCCGGCGGATGTAGGTGTCCCACAACTCGCCGACGAAGAACCGCCCGAAGCCGAGCAGCGCGAGCAGGAGTGTCGCGGGCCCGCGGCTGCGCAGGATCCTGAACGTCGTCATCTGGCGCGCGAGGTCGGGGATGCTCAGGTGCAGGACGCCGCTGCCGACGATCGAGCCAGCCTCCGAATCCCCGCGGTAGATGGTGGTGAACAGCGTGGTCGTATCCGCCCAGGCATCGAACCCGGCATCGTCGGCGACCTCCTTGATCCCCACGAACAGGTACGGTTCGCCGGCCTTGCCGCTGAACGGCAGTGTGTAGCGCATCTGCCGGGCGGCCGGTCCGCTCCGGATCAGCAGGTTGAACACGCCGTCGCCGATCCGTAGCCGCCCGCCCAGCGCCGGACAGTCCACGTAACCCTTTGCGACGGCGACCCGCTTCGGGTCGTCCAGGAACACGTCCAGGTCGTCGATCGTGATCGCGAGGTGGACGCCCAGGGTGGACCCCTCGCGCCGGCCCCGCTCCGCGCCCGCGCGGGGGTCGGTCTCGCCGATCGCCCAGTCGCCGCGCATCTCCTCGACGAAGCGCATGCCGATCGGCGGCGCGAGCGGTCCGCTCGGCTCGAACGGGACCCGCGCCGAGGCGAGGTACGCCCGGGCATCGCGAACGCCCATGTCCACGATCCGGCTCATGTCGCCGGCAGAGAAGAACAGCAGGTAGTCGAGCGGGACGGGCGTCGCGTGGCGGATGACGTGGACCCGGATCTCGCGATGCTCCGTGTCCGTGCCCGCCCGGACGGCCGCGTTGATCGCCTCGATCTCGGCGAGCTCCTCGTAGAACCGGCCGTCGGCGATCGCCTCGATGATGTGGAAGTACTGGCCGTACGGCCCCGGCCGGTAGTCGGGCGACTCCGACACGGTCCAGATGACCCAGATCTCGTCCGCTCCCCGGGCGACCGCCTCGCGCAGGTTGGCATCCTTCCAGTAGACCCCGTCGATGTAGGTCTTGCCGCCGGTCTCGACCGCGGGGAACCAGATCGGCAGGGCGAAGCAGGCCTTGAACAGGTCCGCTGTGAGCGACGTCCCCGGGTGCGTCTCGAACAGCTTGTCGGTGAAGTTGAAGACGTTGTAGGTGCCCGCGATCGGGCTGCCGTGGATGCGCTCGAAGTCGACGCCCCAGACGGGCAGCTGGCGCATGAGCCGGTCGAAGGTGAGGACCGACGGCAGACGCCACGGCAGCAGGTAGCGATAGAGCGGCTGGAGCGAGCTGAGGTCGAACGGACCGGTGTTCCGCCAGTTGTTCGCGATCCGCGTCCCGGACAGGCCGGATTGGAGCTGGGCTAGGTTGATGCAGCCACCGCTCGTCCCGTCGGCGTGGTCGAAAGTGAGTCCCGCCTCGTCGAGCAGGACCTGCATGACGCCGGCCTGGTAGCCGACCTTCATCCCGCCGCCGGCGAGGATCAGCGAGCGTCGGATCGGCCGCTCGGACACGACATCGGCCGCCCGGCGGGCCCGCGGCCCGGTCATCAGCGTCCCTCCGCGATCGCGATCGACGCGACCCGTTCGGCCAGCGCCGCGATGGTCCGTGACGGGTTGGCCCCGAGCGCCTCGGGGACGATGGCGCCGTCGGCGACGTACAGGTTGGGCTGCCCCCACACCTGCCCGCGATGGTCGACGACGCTCGTGGACGGATCCGTGCCCATGTTGCAGCCTCCCAGCGGGTGGGGCGTGATGAGATAGCCGAGCCACGACCAGCTGAGCGGCACGACCGGGGTCCCACCGGTCGCCCGGGCGAGCCGGTCGTGCATCGCGATGATCGCCTCGATCGTCGGGCGCGATGCGGCGACGTCCCAGTCGAGCGAGAGCCGCTTGCGTCCGAAGAACCACCAGCGTGGCTTGAGCCGCAGCCGTCCGTTCGCGGCGTCGCGACCCTGCGCGAACCAGGGCATGACCTCGTGGAACTCGGCATGGTCGCGGACGGCCTGCTGGAAGGCCCGGTAGACGATCCGCTCCCGGCGCAGCCAGGCCAGGCGGGTCGGTGCCTGCGACAGCCAGGCCGCGACGACACCCGGGAACCCGCCGTCCTCGATGATGAACGGGCGGCCACCGACCGACCCGTCGCGGAAGTCGATGGCGCTCGTGATCGTCGGGCCGCGGGTCGGCTCGATCAGGCGCCCGTCGTGGAGGCCGATCGTCAGGAAGTCGCCGTTGCTGCTCCAGCCCTCGCCGAGCGTCGCCGGCAGCTCCGGCAGGGTCTTCACCACGTCCCGGCAGCGGAGGAGAAGCTCGGTCGACCCAAGCGAGCCGGCGGCGAGGACGACGATCCGGGCCGCATCGGTGACCGGCACGAGTCGGCCCGCCTCGATCCGATCGGAATGGACGCGGTAGCCGTCGCCCGACCGTTCGATGGCGCGCACGACGTGGAGCGGCCGGACCTCCGCACCATTGCGCTCGGCCCGCGGGATGTAGTTGAGGTCGAGCGTGTTGCGCGCGAGGAGCGGGCAGCCGATGTCGCACTCCCCGAGGTGGACGCAGGTCCCCTGCTCGATCCCCTCGGCATTGGTGAAGCGGCGCGACCGTGCGGGCTCGAAACGGTCGTCCGCGGCCGGGTCCCAGCCCGGGTCGAAGTTCACCGCAAGGTCGAGCGGCCGGAACCGGTCGGCGTATCCGGTCGCGGTCGCAGCCTCGTGCATGAGCGACGTGCGTGGCGGCCACTGCCCGGGCGGCACGGCCTGGACGTTCATCACCCGACCGACGGCGGCGTAGTGCGGCGCGAGCTCTCCGTAGGTGATCTCCGGCGGCCAGCCGTCGTCGAACGTGGCGGGGTTCGCCTCGAGGCTGATGTTCGCGTAGATGAGCGAGCCGCCGCCGACGGCCGCGCCCTGGGCGACCGCCATCGAGCGGAAGATCCGGAAGTCGATCCAGCCGCTCTCCCGCTCCGGATGGCCGTCGTCCCACCGCCACGCGTCCCCGGGCTCGCGCGGGAAGTCCGCCGCCGCCCAGCGACGGCCACGCTCGAGGACGAGAACGCGGTACCCCGCCTCGGCCAGCCGGCAGGCGGCGACCGCCCCGCCGAACCCGGAGCCGATCACGACGGCGTCATAGCCGGCGCTGGTCATAGCTCCGGCAGGACGGGCTCGAGATAGCTGGCCTGTGGCTGGCGGACCAGATAGTGGCCCCACGGTGAGGTCGTCCTGGTCGGCTCCGTGCCCGCCGCCTTGCCGGCGACGGCCTGAGTGTAGAAGTCCTGCCACCACTTGACCGACTGCCAGATCGCCTCGGGACAGCTGGCCGCCGCCGCGAGCCCCGGCGTCAGCTCGACGTCGACCAGGCCGAACGCCGTCTCGATCAGCACCGCACCGGGGTGGCCGATGCCCGCCAGGAGCGGGTTCGCGCTGTCCGGCGTGCCCCACACGAAGGCGAGCCAGGCGACGACCAGCGCGGGCAGGTCCGCGACCGTGCGCTGCGTCCGGAGGGCGGCGATCTCGTCGCGGACCGACGACGTCGCGCCCGGGAAGCGGACCACGGCGATGTTGGGATAGCGACTCGGGTCGTCGAAGTCGCGCAGCGCCATCGCCGCGATGCCGTTGCTCGCCGGCACGAGCGACGGGTCGGCGCCGCCGCCGAGCGGGACGCCGAGGAACGTGCGCGCGTCCTCCATGAGTCCGACGGTCGACCAGTAGCTCGGGGTCAGGTCGCTGCGCGCATGTGACTGCGCGACACGCACCCGGAAGTCGGCTATCGACGCGCCACCGAGGAGGATGACGTCGCCGGGGCGGCCGATCCCGTGCCGTCTCCGGGCGCGGCGCAACCACGCGATGTTGCCGCCGGCACCCCCCGGGCGCGATGGTGCGACATCCTCGGCCCGCATCGGCATGCCGAGTGCGCCGGCCGCCGGGCCCTCGTCGTCGGGGAGGAGCAGCGAGTTCTGGCTCGTGGCGGTCGACTGGCGCATCGGGATCATGGGTGCCTCCTTCGCCGAGCGGCGCTCAGCTGATCCAGTAGTCGAACTCGTGCGAGGCGACGGGCACCCGGCCCGCGGTCTCGACCGGCCACGCCCGGACGCGCATCCGGACGAACGCACCGGACCGGCTGAACTCGATCGTCGAGAACTGGTTGACGTTGAGCTGGAACGCATCGGCGGTCTGGACCGGCCGCCGCGTGACGCCGGGGATCGCCCATTCGGGGAACGTCGACGGCGCCGGCTTCCAGGTGTTCTTGGGGACCGGTGCGACGAGGGCGAGCGGCGAGGCCACGACCTCCACGATGTCGTGCATCGGTGGCCGCGCGGACACGGCTACGCGCCCGAAGTGCACGTCGCCGGTCAGGATCACGACCGAATGCTCGGCCGACAGCAGCGCCCCGACGAGCCGGGGGTACGACCCGTAGTCGGCCAGGCCGTAGTCCATCCAGCGACCCTTCCAGCCGGCCCGCCCGGAGAACACGAGCTGGCCGACCACCAGGCAGCCGGGTCCACGGAGTCCCGCGATCCAGGTCTCGATGGCGTCGAGCTGGGCATCCGTCGCGAATGCGTCGGTTCCGGTCGTGCGGTCCATCCTGGTGTCCGCGACGAAGACGGACAGATCGCCGACGTCGAAGCGGGCCGGCGCGCGGTCGATCGGCCGCTGGAACGCGTCGTACAGCGTTCGGGCGGCATCGCACCAGTGCTGGCGACCATCCTCGGACCAGGTATCCCGGGCGATGATCGTGGCGTTCGGGGCGTTGTTCCAGAAATCGTGATCGTCGGAGGTGAAGTACGTGCCACCGGCGCGCAGCAGCTCGCGGAAGCCACCGGTCTGCCCCCACGCCCCGGCGTAGTTCGCGAGGTGGCGTTCCAGCAGGCTGTCCGCGGTGTGGGTATGGGCGAGGAACTCTGCCGTCGGCTGATCGAGGTAGACCTGGTCGCCGCACAGGATCTTGAGGTCCGGCTGCGCGTCGGCGGGGAGCAGCGAGTAGGCACGGCCGGCGTTCCCGGCCCCGTCCGCCGCCCTCGCGAAGCACGATCCGAGCATGATCGTGAATGGCCGCTCGTCGACGCTCGGGAGGCGGTCGGGGAGCGTCGTCGCCGTCGCGTCGCTGACGACCTGGCCGTCGAGCCGGAGTTCGAACCGGTAGCGCCCGCGCGGCAACAGACCGCCGATCGTGAGCCGGCGGATGCGGATGCTCCGGGGCCCGCCGGTGACGACGCGGTCCCACGCGCCGATGGGCGCGGGCGGCGGACCGCCGGGGACGGCCAGCGCGACCGACAACCTCGCGGGGTCGAGATCGGGTTCGTCGAGCGCCCCGACCCACAGCTCGACCTGGTCCAGGCCGACCTCGTGTGGGACGAGCAGCAACGACATCGAGCACCCCGGGCGTCGCGTCCGCGCGCCGACGCGACGCCTCGCAGTGTGACGCGACGATGCGGCCGTCCGCAAGCCCCGCAGGCGTGGCGGCTCGGCTGTCGAGCGCGGCGAGGATGGGTGACACTGCGCGGATGGATGGCTCCGACGTCGTCGTCGCGCTCGGGATGCAGGCACATCGGGAAGGCGGCTGGTATCGCGAGACGTGGCGATCGCCCGCCGACGCTGGCGCACGCCCGGCCGCCAGCGCGATCCTGTACCTGCTGGCGGCCGGCGAGCGCTCGCGCTGGCATCGCCTCGATGCCGACGAGATCTGGCAGTACTCGGCGGGCGACCCGCTCGAGCTCAGGGTCTGGGCGCCAGGTGATGCCGAGGTGACCACCCATCGACTGGCCGGCGCACTGACGGAGGGCTCCGTCGTGCAGGCGGTGGTGCCGGCGCGCGCCTGGCAGGCGGCCCGGCCGCTCGGGGCCTGGACACTCGTGGGCTGCATCGTGGCGCCCGCCTTCGAGTTCGACGGCTTCGAGCTGGCACCCTCGGGGTGGGGGCCGCCGGCGCCGTGAGGGACGTCGCGCTGCCGGCCCTGAGCGCACGGCAGCTCAACCGCACGACCCTGCTCCGGCAGTCGCTCCTGGGTCGAGCTACCGGCCATGTGGCCGCCACGGTCGGGCGGCTGGCCGGTCTCCAGGCGCAGCACGCCAACTCGCCTTACATCGCGCTCTGGTCGCGTCTCGAAGGCTTCGAGATCGCCGACCTGGTGCGCGCGCTCGAGGCGCGGTCGGTCGTCAAGGCCACGGTCATGCGCAGCACGCTCCACCTCGTCGCGGCCGCCGACTACCCGGCCTATAGTGTCGCGAGCTCGGTCGCGCGGATCGCGAACTGGCGTCCGAGTGCGGAACGCATCGGGGCGCGGACGGTCGACCTCCAGCGCGGCCTGCTGGCGTTCGCGGACCGGCCGCGGACGATGGCCGAGATGGAAACGGAGCTCGAGACCGTCCTGCCCGATGCGTCGCTGGCGGGGAAGGTGCCCGGCGGCGTCCGTCACGTGGCGTTCCGGATGGCCGACGCCCACGGCTGGCTCGTCCATGTGCCACCGAGCGGGACCTGGGGATCGTTCGCCAGGCCGCGTTACATCGACGCGGGCGTCTGGCTGCCCGGTGCGGAGCCGCCCGACCCGGGCGTCGCCCTGCGGCTGGCCGTCGAGCGTTACCTCTGCGCATTCGGCCCTGCGTCCGAGGCCGACATCGGGAAGTGGGTCGGCCAGCCGCGGAAGTCGATCGTGCGGGGAGCCGTCGGCGGGCTGGGCGACCGGCTCCGGTCTTTCCGCGCGCCGGACGGACGGGTGCTCGTCGATCTCGTCGATGCGCCGCTGGCGACCGGCGAGGAGCCGGCGCCGAGCCGGTTCCTGGCGCGCTGGGACAACCTGATCATCGGCTACGAACGGCGAGACCGGATCCTGCCCGACGCAGTCGCGCCCGACGTCGTCCGCAAGCAGAACGCCGACATCGCCTCGTCATTCACGGTCGACGGGTACGTTGCCGGCACCTGGTCCGTGTCGTCGGGGCCCCGCGCGGCAATCGCCGGCGGTGGGGAGGCGGTGCTCGAGCTCGTGCCGTCCATCGTGGTGCCCGACGCGGCCCGGACTGAATTGACCGAGGAGGCCGAGCGCCTGGTCCGGTTCGTGGCTCCGGACGCCGTCCGCCACGATGTCCGGTGGGTCGCCAAGGCCCGAGTCAGGCGACTTCGGGGTCAGGAGCCGGGGAGCTTCCAGTCGATCGAGCCCGTGAAGCAGCGGCCGAGCATCGAGCAGGCGCCGTAGGTCAGGTCCCAGGTCCGTCCCGACACGTACGGCCCGCGATCGACCACGGGCACGGTCAGGGTCTTGCCGCCATACCGGAACGTGACAAGCGTCCCGCACGGCAACGTCCGGTGCGCCACCCCGACGAGGGCCTTGGTCAGCGTCTGGCCGCAGGCTGTCCCGTTGCCGTACAGGCGTGGGCCGTACCACGAGATGTTGCCGTCGTGATGCCAGACGCTCCTGTCGATGGATCCGGCGATCGCCGGCGGCTGGGCGTCGCGAATCGGAGCCGGCAAGGGCTCGGTTCGCAGGTCCGGTTCGACAAGGGTCGAACCCTGATCCAGGCTACCGGCGGACCGGGCCCCTGGATCCTGGGGGTTGATCATCATCGCCGTCCCACGCGCGAGCGCTGCAGCCTCGACTCGTACGAAGAGGTCGGGGTCGACGGTGGCGGCAGGGCTGGGGACCCTGGATCCAACCGGACCCGGGACGGCGACCGAGGCGAGGATGGCGATGAGCGCCACGCTCACGACAACCTTCAGGCGTCGCACGTCTGAGGGGACCGTACCACGGATCCGGCTTCCTGTGGGATTTCGGCGCCATTCGTGACCAAATCGAAACCGTGGCAGCATCGTGCTCGATGCCTGCTCGCACGTACACGGTCGACGGGCCGCTCGACCTCCGGCGCACGCTTGCGCCGCTGTCGCGCGGCCCGGGCGACCCCACCATCCGCCTGACCTCGGGGCGTGCCTGGTGGGCGACACGGACGCCCGACGGCGCCGCCACCGTGGCACTCAGCCACGACGGCCCGGCGCTGCGTGCAGAGGCGTGGGGACCGGGCGCCGAACGAGCCGTCGCCCGCGTCCCGGCGCTCCTTGGCCTCGGCAGGACTCCCGAGCCGATCCCCACAGGCCATCCGCTCGTGGCACAGCTCGCCCGGCGCACACCGGGCGTCCGGATCCCGCGATCGGGGGCCGTTCTGGAATCGCTGATCCCGGCCATCCTCGAGCAGAAGGTAACCGGGCAGGAGGCCCGTCGCGCATGGCTCGGCCTCATCCGGGTGCACGGCGAACCCGCGCCGGGTCCAGCGGAGTGGCGCCTCCGGCTCCCGCCGACCGCAGCGACCCTCGCCGCACTCCCCTACTACGCCTACCACCCGTTCGGCGTTGAGCAGCGTCGCGCCGAGCTCATCCGGCGCGTGGCGGCGCGGGCCGCCTGGTTCGAGGCGATCGTGGACCTGCCGCTTCCCGAGGGGTACGCCCGGCTGACCGCTGTCCCGGGCATCGGTCCGTGGACCGCGGCCGAGGTGGGCGTGCGGGCCCTCGGCGACCAGGATGCGGTGAGCGTCGGCGACTTCCACCTGCCGAACCTCGTGGCATTCGCGCTGGCCGGCGAGCCGAGGGGAACCGACGAACGGATGCTGGAGCTGCTCGAGCCGTATCGCGGCGGCCGGGCATTGGTCGTGCGCCTGCTCGAGCTGAGCGGCATCCGTGCCCCACGCTATGGACCGCGCCTGTCAGCGCGACGGATCGAGGACTGCTAGCTCACCCGCCGCGGAAGCGTTCGACCGCCTCGGCGAAGGCTCCGACCGTCGCCGGAGTGCACGGCTCGAGCGACGCGATGACGTGATCGGCCCCCGCCGCGGCATGGGCGTGGAGGCCGGCGGCGATCTCCTCCGGCGTGCCCGACAGACCGGGCGACGTCGGCGCCGGCGGGTCGCCGGACGTGGCCGCCGGATAGCGCACGGTGACGCCGACCGTGATCGTCAGGGTGCCCGGATCGCGGCCCACGCGTGCGCAGGCCGCCGCGAGCTCGCCTCGGACGCGTGCGAGACGCTCGTCGGGCATCCCGAACCAGGCCAGGTTCCAGGCGTCGGCGTGGCGGGCCGTCAACTCGAGCATCCGGGGGCCTTTGGCCGCGACGAGGATCGGCAGGTCTGGCCTGGCGGGCGGCAGCATGAGGGTGTCGCGCGCCGTCACGTAGCGGCCGTCGAGATCCGCCCGGCCATCGCGGATCAGCCCCGTGATCACCGCCAGGGCCTCCTCGAAGCGGCCGACCTTGTGGTCGGTCGGGTAGCCGAACGCCTCGAACTCCGGGTCGTGCCAGCCGGCGCCGACCCCGAGGATCAGCCGGCCCCCGCTGACGTGGTCGAGCGTGGCCGCCATCTTGGCCTGCAGGGCGGCGTTGCGGAAGGCCGTGCACATGACGATCGTACCGAGCTCCACGTAGCGGGTCGCCTCGGCGATCGCGGCCAGGATCGTCCAGCACTCGTGGATGCCGCTCGTCTCGCCCCCGAAGCGGAACAGCAGGTGATCGAAGACCCAGACCGAATCGAAGCCGGCCGCCTCCGCGGCGACCGCGACCGCCCGGATCTCGGCATAGGACGGGACGCCGGTCTCGGCGTCCTCCTCGGCGATGGGCAGCACGATCCCGATCCGCATCAGCACAGGGTAGGCGACGGGCGGTACCGTACGACCGGGAGGTGGGCCATGCCCGGTTTCGCCAAGTCACCGCCCGAGCTCGTCGAGCGGTTCGATGTCATCGCCGCGGAGTATCCCGAGGCCGCCCGGCGCCTGACCTTCGGCTACCCCTGCCTGTACGTCGGCGGCAACATGGTGAGCGGGTTGTACGAGTCGTCATGGCACGTCCGTCTCGGGGTCGCTGCGACCGCCGAACTGATGGCGATCAACGGCGCGGCACCGTTCGAGCCGATGCCCGGGCGCCCGATGACCGGCTTCACCCTGCTGCCGCCCGCCGTCGTCGACGACGATGCCGCGATCCGCCGCTGGGTCGAGCACGCGATCGCCTTCGGCGCGTCGATGCCGCCCAAGGTGCCGAAGGCGAAGAAGGCCAGGGCCGGCTGACGCAGCGCCCCTCGCCGACCGGCGTCGGGCCACGATGGGGCGTGGCCCGGCGCGTTCGCTCGTCGGGCATCATGGCGGCGATGCCCGACAGGTTCTGGAACGAAGCACTCGAGACGCTCTCGCCCGTCGAGCGGCGGCGTCTCGAGGACGATCGACTCGCCGAGCAGATCGCCTACGACGTGGCGACCAGCCCGTTCTTCAGGGAGCGGCTCGAGGCTGGGGGCGTGCGGGCGGACGCGATCCGCCATGTCGAGGACCTCGCCCGGCTCCCGTTCATGGAGAAGACGGACATCGCCCACTCGCAGGCCGACGGGACGCTCCTCGGCGTCAACCAGTGCGCGCCGCTCGAAGCCATCGTTCGCATCCAGGCTACCGGTGGCACGACCGGCGAGCCGATGCGGATCGGGTTGACCCGGCGCGATATCGCCGACTATGGGCAGATGGGCGCCGGGGCGCTGTGGGCGATGGGCTGTCGGCCGGGCGACATCGTCTTCGAATGCATGAACTTCAACCTGTACTCGGGCGGTCTGTCCGACCACCTGACGTTCGAGACCCTCGGCGCAGCGACCATCCCGTTCGGGGTCGGCCACAGCGAGCGACTGCTGACGATGATGGCCGGGCTGGCCGATCCGGTCGGGATCTGGGCGACGCCGTCGTACGCGGTGCGGCTGGCGGAGGTGGCCGGCCAGCTCGGGATCGAGCCGCGCTCGGTCGGTCTGCGACGAGGCTACTTCTCCGGTGAGGCCGGCCTTCAAGTCCCCGGGTATCGCGAGCGGATCGAGGACGCGTGGGGCATGGTCGCCCGCGACCAGTACGGGACTGGAGAGCTCGGACTCCATTCCGGGGAATGCGACGAGCGGAACGGCGTCCATTATGGCGGGACGGGGATCGCGGTCGCCGAGCTCATCGATCCGGACAGCGGCGAGGTCCTGCCGTTCGCCGATGGCCAGCAGGGCGAGGTGGTCTACACCTCGATCCGTCGCGAGGCCTGCCCGCTCCTTCGGATGCGCTCGCACGACCTCATGCGGGTCTTCATCGAACCGTGCCCGTGCGGGCGGACCAGCTTCCGCTTCCGCATCCTCGGTCGCTCCGACGACATGTTCATCGTCAAGGGCGTCAATGTGTTCCCCTCGTCGGTCCAGGCCGTGCTGATGCGCTTCGCGCCAGGCGTCACCGGCGAGTTCCAGGTCGTCCTCGACCGGCCGCCACCGATCGACTACCCGGTGCCGGTCACGGTGGAGGTGGCGCACGGCGTGTCCCCCGACCGGCACGAGGCGCTAGCCCGTGAGGTCGCCGCCCGGCTCCGGGCGGAGCTCAACTTCGCGGCCGTGGTGACGCTCGTGGAGCCGGGCACGATCGCCACGGAGCGCAAGACCCGGCGCGTCGTCCGCCGCTATCGAGGGGAGGTCGTGTCATGAGCGTCGTCGCATTCGAGACCAGGGGCGACGTGGCGATCGTCACGCTCGACCGTCCCGGGAAGCTCAACGCGATCAACGCCGAGCTGCTCGACGGCCTGCTTGGGGCCGTCGATGCGATCGAGCGGGACGCGGCGATCGGCGCGGCGGTGATCACCGGCCGTGGCCGCGCCTTCTCCGCCGGAGGCGACATCGCCGCGATGGACGCGATGGACGACGAGACGTTCGCTCGGACTATCGCGCTGTACATGGAGCTGTCGGCGGCCGTCCGGGCGTGCCCGAAGCCGTTCGTCGCCGCGGTCCATGGCTACGCCCTCGCTGGCGGCTTCGAGCTGGCGCTCATGTGCGATGTCCGGTTCGCCGCCCGTGGCACGCTGTTCGGGTTCCCGGACACGCCCCTCGGCCTGAGCCCGACAAGCGGGATGACCTATCTGCTGCCGCGGATCGTCGGCCTCGGCCGGGCGATGTACCTCACCCTCCTGGCCGAGAACATCGATGCGAACGAGGCCGAGCGGATCGGACTCGTCGACCGGGTGACCGAGCCCGACGGATTGCTCGCCACGGCCGAGGCGTTCGCCCATCGGGTCGCGACGTACCCGCGGGTCGGCGTGGCCATGACGAAACTCGGGTTCATCGGAGCGCTCGAGGGCGGGTTCGCGGCCGCCACGCAACGTGAGGCCGCCGCCGAGCTCGTCTGCTTCCAGTCGCCCGAGACGCGCGAGCGGTTCAGGGCGTTCCTGGCACGCAACCGCGACTAGGACCGCGACCAGACGCCGCGACGCCCCGGCCTCCCTGGGGAAGGAGTCGGAGCGTCGGCTCGTGGTCCGGATCGGATGGGAGACCTGCTGGTCAGGTCCTCGTCGCCGGGCGGATGTTCTGGTTGAGGTGGAACAGGTTCCTCGGGTCGTAGCGGCGCTTGACGTCGGCCAGTCGCTCGTACGTCTCGGCCGGGTACGCGGCCCGGATCCGGTCCTCGCCCTCGGCCTCGAGGAAGTTCGAGTAGACGCCGGCGTCGTTCGTCGCGAGCGCCTCGTGGAGCGCCTCGGTCCAGGCCCGCTGGGCGGGCTCGGTCGAGGGGTCCTCGAAGGGCGTGATGATGAGCGCCATGACCGCCGCGTCGCGATGGGCGAACGCCGTGGCATCCGCGGGGACGCGGGCCATCTGGCCGCCGAGGACGCGCAGCTGGATCATCGCCGCGGGCGAGCTCGGTGCCGCCATCGCCTCGAGGATGGCGTCGATCGCGTCGTCATCGAGCGCGGACAGGAAACGCGAGCGATGGACCGTCAGCGCGCGCTGTTCCGCCTGCTCGAGGAGCGCGTAGATCCCGGGGTACGGCATCGCCATCGTCAGGTCGACCAGCGGCGTCGCGACCTCGCGGAAGGGCGCGATCGCGGCCGGCCCGTCGGCCGGGTCCCCGGACCACACGAACATCACGGCCAGCGACATCGTGCCGACCAGCTCGGCCGGGACGAACGGCGCGGCCGGCAGCGCCATTAGGAACGAGATGGTGGTCAGCTCCTCGGGTGCGCTCGAGGCGATCGGAACGAGGCTGCGCAGGACGTCGCGGGTCGCAGGCATGAACAGCGCGCCACCGAACACCTCGCCGACCGGGTAGAGCCGGTACTGGAAGCGGGTCACGACACCGAAGTTGCCACCGCCGCCGCGGACCGCCCAGAACAGGTCGGGGTGCGATTCCTCGTTGGCGGTCACCACGCGACCGTCCGCGGTCACGATCTCGACCGACACGAGGGCGTCGATGGCCAGGCCGTACTTGCGCGCCAGCCAGCCGATCCCGCCACCGAGCGTCAGCCCGGCGATACCGACCGAGCCGGTGTCGCCGAACGGCGTCGCGAGCCCGTGCGCGGCGGCGGCGAGCGTGTACTCGCGCGCCGTCAGTCCTGGCTGCGCCCAGGCCAGGCGGCGGTCGGGGTCGATGTGGAGGCCCTTCATCGAGCCCAGGTCGAGGACGATGCCGCCATCGTTCGTGCCGTGGCCGGCCAGGCTATGGCCGCCACCACGGATCGACAGCTCGAGCCCGGACTCGCGTGCGACGAGGACGGCGCGCGCGACGTCGGCGGCATCGGCGGCGCGAACGATGAGCGCCGGGCGCGCGTCGCTGAGCGCGGCGTGGACGAGGCGCGCTTCGTCGTAGTCCGGGCTGCCCGGCAGGACGATCGAGCCGCGCAGGTCGGCCTCGAAGGCGTCGAGGTCGAGGATGTGGTCGATGTCGGGGCGGGCGCTGCGGAAGGCTTCCATCGGGATGGGCTCCTCGGGTGGATGGCGGGATCGGGGGGTCGCTGCGATCGTCGCCCCACCCCACCGGTCGCGGCTGCAGACGGCCGTCCGGTCGCCCGCATGGACATCTGTCGGGGTCGTCCTGCCACACTCCGCCGTCCGGAACCCGCGCTCAGGCGGTCAGCACGTCGGACTGGCGACCGGACGCGTCTCGCGCATGCGCACGGCGACCACGAACCCGGACGCCGCCGTCAAGCCCGCCACCACCAGGATCGCGACCCTCGCGTCGAAGCGGTCCGCGAGCACCCCGACGAGGATCGCGCCGACCGCGAACCCGAGGTCGCGCCAGAAGCGGTAGACACCCGTGATGGCTCCGCGCTGGCGCGGTTCGGCGACGTCGGCGACGACCGCGATGAGCGTCGGGTAGACCATCGCGGTACCGACCCCCAGGACGATCCCGGCGGCCAGCCATGGCCCGAACCCCGACCATGACGCCATCGCCGCGATGGCCGCCGCCTGGAGGAGCATCCCGACGACGATCAGGCGCTTCCGACCGACCGCGTCCGACAGCCCGCCGGTCACGACCTGGACGACGCCCCAGGTCGCTGGATAGGCCGCCGCGAGGAGCCCGATCTGGCCAAGATCCAGGCCGGCCGACAACCAGACGATCGGTAGCAGCCCCCAGACCAGGGCGTCGTTGAGGTTGTTGACGAGACCGGCCTGGGATGCGGCCGACAGGGAACGGTCGGCGACCGTGCTCCGCCAGGCGAGCGCAAGCCAGCCCAGACCGGCGGCCGGCGGTGACGACGCCGCACGGCTCTCCGAGATGGCATGGCCATGGGTCTCCCGGACGAAGAGGACCGACGCGCCGAGTCCGAGCCCGACGATCGCGATCCCGAGAAAGAACGGCGCGGGACGAAGGCCGGCCGCGGACGCGATCGCGCCCGTCAGGAACGCCGTCACCGCCAGCGCCAGATAGCCAGCGGCCTCATTCAGGCCGAGCGCAAGACCGCGCCGCCGCGGACCGACCAGGTCGATCTTCATGAGGACCGTGGTCGACCAGGTGAGGCCCTGGTTGACGCCGAGCAGGAAATTGGCGGCCACGATCCAGCTCCACGCCGGCGCGAGGATGAGGACGAACGGGACCGGGACGCCGACGAGCCAGCCGGCGACCAGCACGGGCTTGCGCCCGACTCGATCCGCCAGTGCACCCGCCACGAGATTGGTGACCGCTTTCGTCAGCCCGAAGGCGACGAGAAAGGCCAGGGCCGCGGTCGCCGTCGGGAGCCCGAAGACCTGCACCGCGAGCAGCGGGACGATGGCGCGTTCCTGCCCGACCATCCCTCCGACGAGCGCGCTGACGCCCACCAGGAGGGCGAACTGACCAGCGTTCGCCCGGAGCCCGAGGGTGAGCGCCGGTGCCGGGCGGCTGGCCATCGCGCGAGGCTACCACCGGCCCGGTGCCGTGCCCGGACCGAACCCGCGCTTACGGCACCGCGATCGTGATCGCGTACGTGTCCGCGGACCATTCCGGGTTGGCCGAGACGGCCGCTCCCTCGGACGGCGCGCCACGGGTGAGCACGCGGCTGGCCAGCCGTTCGAGAACGGAGGGGGCCAGGGTGGCCGACCGACGGACGACGAATGGCTCGTCGAGGGCGGACATCTCGAAGGCTGAGGCATCGAAGTCGGCCTCGCTGACGACGACCTTCAGCCAGTCACGGGCGATCGCGCCCGACACGATCGGGCGGTCGGTGGGCAAGACAGCAGGGATCGGGCGTCCGTCCCAGATCGCGACGGTCCGCCCCGCGGCGACCAAGGCAGTCGGGAAGAGCGAGGCGTGGCAGCGAAAACGATCGGTCAGGTCGAGGACACCGACGAACAGGTCGCGTTGCGTGGTGTTGACGAGCCGCAGGAACATCGCGGGCGTCTCCCACGCATCGCCGAGCCGCCGGTATTCCAGACGATAGCCGCCCGCCGCCGCGACGAGCGGCTGACGGTCCGCGGGATGGCCGGGGTCCGACGACAGCGTCTCGAAGAGCTCCAGGCGGATCCCGTCGCGCAATCGGGATGGATGACCGCCGAGCGCCTTCAGCTCTTCCCAGCGCGCGATGTGCTCGAGGTGCGCGACCACGGCGCGGGCGGAGCTCACCCCGAGTCCCGGCTGGTCGGCCACGAGTGGCGTCCCGTCCCGGCGCAGGATGCGGAACACCGGACCGCTCGCCGCCCGCACTGGGGCCAGCCGGCCAGCCTCGATCCGATCGATCGTGTAGCCGTCGGCGACGGCCGCGACGCGGAGGACGAGCCGATCGCCGACGGGCGCCACGCCGTCCATCGCATCCCCGGCGTCCACCGCGTCCCGCGCACCGCCCTCGGCCTCGGCCTCGACGTACGGCGACGGCGCGCCACCGGGTCCGGCGCTCGACAGCGCCTGGCGGATCCGCTCGTAGGCATCGGCCGGTCCGTCCCGATCGAAGCGCACGACCGCGGCGGGCAGCGGCACGGAGGCGATGACCGCCTCGTACGCGACGTCGTCCGGCTGCCAGCCGAGCGGCTCGACGACGCTCCGGGATGGCCCGGCCGTGCGGACCCGGACCAGCCCGGCGACCTCGGCCGTCCCAGGCACCAGGCAGGCGAGGTCGAACGCCTCCCCACCGCTGGCCGAGCGAAGGCCGTGGATCGAGCCCGCATCCACCTCGAACCCCGTGACGGAGCGGGTGACGTGGAAGGTCGCCTCGGCGCGCAGGATCGTCCCATCGAACACGAGAGAATCGGCCAGCCCGCCGACGTCGAGGGGCTCGAGGACCGGGCGTTGCTCGCCGACCTCGCGCTCGACGCGCGAATTGACGCCGGCAAGGAGCGATCGGTAGGTCGTGGTCGGACCCGAGCTCGCCAGTGTCTCGAGCATGGCGATCGAGAACACCCCGCGATCGCGTCCGTCGCGCGCGACCTCCTTGGCGAGCTCGAACGAGTGGCACGCGCTCAGCGCGACGTGCGCCGGTCGGGCGACGGCGGCGGCACGGGTGCCGGGCAGGAAGTCGGCCATCAGGCGGGCGGAGCCGAGTTCGCGAACGTCGTCGCGGGTGTCGGGCGGCGCTTCATCGGGGTCCGGCAGCCATTGACGGACCCGGGTACTGGCGTCACGCGTCCCAGTCCCCGAATGGCAGCAGTCGAGCAATGCCACAATGTGCGGCCCCTTCGCGGCGATCTCGCCGAGCAGGACCGCGAGCTCCTTGTCCGCGATCGGCCGGATCAGGACGCCATCGGCGCTGCGCCGCCCCGTATCGACGCAGACGAGGGTCTGGATCCGCCCGGTCGGCTCGAGTGCGGCGAAGGCCCTGGGGACCGGTTCCTCGCTCCCGTGTCCGCTGTACGAGAAGAGCGCCACGTCGCCGGCGGCGGCCTGCCCGAGATGCGTGCGCATCGCGTCGACGATCGCCTGGCGCGTCGCGTCACGGTCGAGCAGGGTCACCAGTCGGAGCCGCTCCCCGAGCCGGCCCTGGAGGAACGTGGTCAGGTCGCTGACGTCATTGCGGCAACCGGCCAGCCAGGGGACGGGTGGCGGGTAGGCGTCGATCCCGACGAGCAGGGCGTACACGGCACCAGTCGCGGTCATGGAGCCAGCCACCCCCTTTCGTCCTGGGACTTGCGCTCGGCAGTATCTTGACGGGGCAGGGCCGTCCTGTCCGTCAGGGGGCGGGCAGGCCTGGCTTTCGAGGGACGCGTGAGCACGCGATGGCTGCCTACGAGTATGACGACTTCTGGGTCGAGTTCTCGCCTCGTGCAGGTGGGGGCTATTCGGTCGCGGCTCGGGCCCCGGACGGCGAGACGTCGAAGGCCTCGTTCCAGCTCCCGTTCACGAATGAACAGCTCGAGGCCGCGGTACGTACGCTCGGCTACACCCGGGCGGCGACGACGCGCGACATCGGCGAGGTCACGACCGAGCGCCGGCTGACCGCCGAGCAGCTCGGCGGCGAGCTCGCCGACTCGCTGCTGATCGGGCCGACGGGCGACCTCTACAACCAGGCGCGATCGGCTGCGATCGCCAAGGGCCGCGGCGTCCGCCTGTGGCTGTCGCTCGGCAAGGCGCCCGGGCTGTTGAGCGTCCCGTGGGAGTTCCTGTACCTCCAGCCGACGTTCCTCGCCAGCCAGCGGAAGACGCCGATCGTGCGGTTCCTGAGCACCCATGCGCCGGTCGCGCCCCGCCGGATCGAGGACACCGTGCGGATCCTCGGTGTGGTCGCCAGCCCCGACGGCCTGCCGAAGCTCGAGGTCGCGCAGGAGCGCAAGCGTGTCGACGATGCGCTCGGCAAAGCCCGCCAGGATCGCGAGGTGACCATCGACTGGCTCGACCCGGCCACGCCCAAGGCGCTCCGGCTCGCGCTCCAGAAGGGCGAATATCACATCCTCCACTTCGTCGGTCACAGCGGCTACGTCGCCGAGAGCGACGCCGCGCACGGCGGCGGGGGTGGTGGTGTGCTCTTCCTCGAGTACGAGGATCACAGCGCCGCGCAGGTGTCCGATGCCCAGCTGGTCAACCTGCTCGGCGACCAGGATTCGCTGCGTCTCGTGGTCCTCAACTCGTGTGAAGGTGCGCGGACCAGCGCCGTGGACCCCTTCGCGGGGATCGCGACCTCGATCGTGGCGCTCGGGATCCCGGCCGTCGTGGCGATGCAATTCGAGATCTCGGACAAGGCCGCGATCACCTTCGCCGAAGAGCTCTACCAGTCGCTCATCGGTCGCCAGGACCCGATCGATGTCGCCGTCGCCGAGGCGCGCAAGGCCGTCTTCACCGAGGTCAACGAGACCGAATGGGCCACGCCCGTCCTGTTCCTGCGCAACGAGGATGGGCGCCTGTTCGACTTCGCCCCGGTCGCCGCGGTCGGGGGCGCGGCAGGAGCCGCGCCAGCCGCCAAGGCAGATGCACCCGCCGTCGATAACGGGATCGCGGCCACGGCCGCAACGGCGGGAGGCGCGGCAGCCACAACGGGCGGTGCCGCAACGGCGGGCGGAGCCGCAACGGCCGGCGCCGTGTTGGAAAGCACCCTCGCTCAGGTGCTCCCGCAACCGACCGTAAAGGAACCGGAGGTGGCCTCGAGCGGACCTCAGCCCTCGGTCAAGACCGCCCACGTAGCCATCGGCGATGTTCCAGACATGGGACCGGACCCTGTGTGGAAGAGGCGGCGACCCGTGCTCATCGCCGTTGTGGGAGGGGCTGTGATCCTCGCCGCTGGCGTGCTCACCGCCGCCATCGTCTCGCGCGACGGCTCCTCCCCAGGCACGGGCGCACTGGCCCAGAGCACGAGCACACCGACCCAGAGCACGAGTACCCCGGAACGGACGGTGGCAACCTCAGGACCGACCGGCAACGCAGGCCCGCACTCGGTCCAGATCCCCGCCGACCAGCAATGGACCGACACCCAGGTCACGTGCCAGAACGGAGACGTGCTCGACATCACCGCCAGCGGCAGCATCTTCCACAACAAGGACGACCCCACCAGTGCCGTGGGTCCGGACGGGCTCACCGATCCTTGGTTCCACCAGTTCAACGTCTCTGGCCTCCCCGACGCCAATACCGCCTCACTGATCGGAAGCGTCGGCGGCACGGGCGACCCGTTCTTCGTTGGAAGCAGCAAGAGCTACCCGTGCGAACGCGCCGGCACCTTGTTCCTCGGCATCAACGACATCGGGGTCGCCAACAACAGCGGGGCGTTCGTCGCGACCATCGAGCTCGACACACCTTGACGAACCGCAGGCGGCCGATGCGACGCCCTGTAGTCGGTCCGTGCCTCGCGCCGCCCGGAACCCGATAGCACGACGACAAGGGAGGATCGACGTGAGCCCGACGCAGCGACCCGATCAGATCCGGATGTGCATCGACCGGTTCGTGCCGGACGACCAGCGGGCGGCTGCCGAGGCAAGCGCGCTGTCCGAACGCCCCGACAACCTGATGACGGTCGCGCTCGATGGCGGGCCGCGGGGCCTCGGTCGCACGCGGATGGCGCTCATCACCCAGACGCTGTGGAAGCCGGGAACGACGATCGCCTGCCGGTTCATGGATGGCGATGCGGTCAGCAAGCGCAAGGTGGAGGCCGTCGCGCACGGCTGGGAGGATGTCGCCAACATCCGCTTTGCGTTCGTCGACGCTGCGGACGCGCCGATCCGGATCAGCTTCAAGCTCGAGGGCTCGTGGTCGTACATGGGCACCGTCTGCCAGCAGATCCCGACCAACGAGCCGACGATGAACTTCGGCTGGCTCGAACCGGACACGGAGGCGGACGAGTATTCCAGGGTCGTGCTCCATGAGTTCGGCCACGCGCTCGGCTGCATCCACGAGCACCAGAGCCCGGACGTCCAGATCCCGTGGGACAAGGAGAAGGTGTACGCCTACTACGCGCGCCAGGGCTGGTCGCGCTCGCAGGTCGACACGAACCTGTTCCAGGCCTACTCGCCGGCCGGCATCCAGTTCTCGCGGTTCGATCGCGACTCGATCATGCTCTACGCCGTCGACGATTCGCTCACGATCGGGAACTGGTCGGTCGGCTGGAACACCCACCTGTCGGCCGAGGACAAGGTCTTCATCCGCTCGCAGTACCCGGCCGAACCGAAGGCGGTCACGCGGCTCAAGGCCGGCGCGTCACCGGTGTCCGGCGCGATCGGCACGCACGGCGAGGTCGACCGCTATACGTTCCGCGTCGGCAAGGCCGGTCACTTCGTCCTCCAGACCCTCGGGCCGACCAATGTCGTCATGAGCCTCCACGGGCCTGATTCCGACACGTCGCTGGTGGCCGCCGACGACGATTCGGGCGTGGGGACGAACGCGCGGATCGAACGCGACCTGCAGCCCGGCGGCTACAGCGTCCAGATCCGGCATCACCGCCCGACGGGGACCGGGAGCTACCAGGTCGCGCTCGAGCGGACCTGATCGACGACCGCTTGGGCAGGGACGCCCGCGCATCCGGCGCACCAGCGATCGCGGGGAAGCGATGATGAGCTCGACTCCAGCCAGGGCTACCTGGCCGTCTTCACCATCGCCATCGTATTCGGGATCGTCGGCGGGCTGGCCGCCGAGTTCCTGCTCAACCGCAACGGCGAGACCGGCACGTTCGAGTTGCCGGCACGCAAGGGTGGCCTGTTCGACTTCGGCGGGTTCGCCAATCTGTTCGTCGGCGGCGTGACCGGGATCGCGATCCTGCTGGTGTTCCCGCCGGTCTCGATCACGATCCAGGGCACGGGCGGGGCCGGCGCGACGGTCGTCACCGGCTACGACCCGATCCGCCTGGCCGTCACCGCGCTCGTCGCCGGCTCGGCCGGCGGGTACGTGCTGACGGCCCTCCAGTCACGGGTCGTGGCCGCGCTGTCACAGGCCGAGACCAAGCTGACCGAACAGACCAGCAAGCTCGAGATCGACCGGCTGCGGGACGACTCCACGCGCGCCGCGGCCGAGGCGCTACGCTCGTTGGCGGAGGCGACGCCTCCGCCGACAGCCATGTCCACGCCTCGACGCGGACGACCCGGCCCGGCCATGGACATGCGGCCGATGGGTCCGTCGTCGAGCGCACTGGACGATGCGATAGCGTCGGTGACGAAGACGATCAACGCGCGCGCAGACCAGGCCAAGGAGAACGTCGCCGCCGTGCGGTTGCCGGCCTCCTGATCCGCCGAGCCTCCGGCGCGTGCCGACGCACCGGGCATGGCTGCCGTCCTTGACCCGGAGTGGCAGACTCCGGCCATGGAGCCGGGCGTCGTCCTCGCGATCGTGATCGTCTGCGTCGTGCTGCTCGCGGCACGACAGGGGGCCGCGAGACGAGCAGCGAACGGCGATCCCCGCGTCGGGTGGGTAGTCGCCGTCCCGCTGCTGCTCGGCAGCCTCGTCGTCGCGTGGACGGGAGCGACGGTCGCGGCGTACAACCTGCCGGCCGGCCTGGCGATCCTCGCGGTGGCGGCCGTCACCATCCTGCTGCTGGCTCGCGCGATGCGCGGGGTCATCCAGGCCAGCATCGTGAATGGGCAGTCCGGTGACATGCCCGAGCCCTGGCTCGACTACCTGGTCTGGACGATGATCGGCGCCCCGCTGGTGCTGGCGGCGTTGCTCGTGGTCATGGCGGTAGCGAACCGTCTCAGCGGTCGGTGACGGCGGCGCGACCCAGCTGACTCGGGTCGTGGTCCGGTCGCTTTGACGTCTCAAGGCACACAATGCACGCGCCATGACTGACCACGACCCACCGTCCGATCAGGACGACGCGCCGACCAGCGAGCGCCTCGCCAGGCGGACGTCGGTCACGTCGGCCAGGGTCGCCGGGTTCCTCGCCAAGTCCGAGGCGGCCGCCGAACCCCTGATCGAGAGCGTCAAGGAGATCGCGGGCTCGGCGGTATCGAGCGTTCGAGGTCTCGAATTGCCGGGCGCTCGCGTTCGGCGCGTCCGCCGACTGGGTCACCACCCGCTCGCATCGCTGAACGACCTGCATCCGGACGTCCGCCTGGCCCACCCCGTGGAAGTCGGCCTTCACTCGATCGACGTCGAGGACATCCGCGGGACGGCGGTCGGTGGCGGAGACCAGCGTGGTGGCGACTTCCTGCCGCTCAGGCCGTTTCGCGGGAGCAACTGGGCCGCCCGCTGGCAGCGACTGCGAGCCGCCAACGATCGACTGGTCGACCTGCCCCCGATCGACGTCGTGAAGTACGACGATGGGTACTGGGTCAGCGACGGCCACAATCGCGTCGCGCTCGCCAAGTACAGCGGGCAGCGCGACGTCGACGCGAATGTCATCGAGCTCGTCCCACCCGGTGGGCGGCGGACCGAGACGATCGACTCGCTCGCGGCGATCGTCGAGGCGTCGCGGCCGGCCCGTGCCAGGGTCGACGGCGGCGATCGGTGATCCGGCGTCTTCGGCTGGTGTGGCCCGACGCGCAGCCGTTTCGCGACCGCGCCGGGAACCCGATCCGCTGGTTGGTCGTGTCGGACGATGTCGACGCGGCGCTCGGGCTCGAGGTGAATCGCGACGCCCTCGGGCCGATCGACTCGATCGTCGGCGCCGGCGACCTCGAGCCCGACTATCTGGGGTTCCTCGCCGACGCCTTCTGTGTCCCGCTTGCCTTCGTGCGGGGCAATCACGACCGCGGTGGTCGCTGGGCCAATTCGGTCGCGTCGAGTTCACCGCACCCGCTCGAGAGCGGACGGCTCCACCACGTCGACGGTCTGCCGGTCGTCGCCCTCGAGTGGCCGGGGCTGCGTCACGGTGATCGTCTCCGCCACGATGGCTCCGCCTGGGCCGATGTCGCGCGCGTCATGGCACACCGGGTGGGTCATTGGGCGGCGCCGGTCGTCGTGCTCAGCCATGCGCCGCCGCGCGGGATCGGCGACCGCGAGGCCGATCCGTATCACTGCGGCTTCAGGGCGTATCGCTGGCTCCTCGATCGATCCCGGCCGCCGCTCTGGCTGCACGGGCATGTCCCGCCCGCGAGCGTCGAAGGCTGGCGCGTCGAGCACGACGGCTCGATGGTGATCAACGCGACGGGCGCGGTCCTGTTGCAGCTGGACCCGCCCGGTGTCCCGGCCGAGGACGCCTAGCCGCGGAATGCCAGGCGCCTGCAACGTTACGTCCTGGTGTGGCGCTGGAGCCAGTCGACGACGCGATGGGCGAGGCGGGGTGGCTCGGGCTCCGGGATGCGATCCGAGTCCTCGGGCTCGGTCGGCTCGTCGTGGTAGTCGTCGCTCAGGGTGCGCATCGGCACTGGGACCCCGCCGCCGATGCCAGCCGGATTGGCGAACGCCCCCGCGTTGTGTTCCGCGCGCTTCGGTTCAGGCTCGGGCATCTCGCTCTCGGCGATCGCCCGCCGAGATCCGGCGGCGATCCGACGCCAACGCTGCCCGGAGCGGCTCGCCTCGTCAAGAGGCGAGCAGCCCGCGGCGACTCCCCATGTGCGCCGAGGCGGCCCAACCGTAACGGTGCACACGCGGCCTGGACGCACGTCACGGGCGTGACCGAGACGGACACGACGGTCACGATCACCGTGAATCCCCTCACCTTCGAACCCTTCCCGCACACGGACGAGGGCGAACTGCCGGAGTGCTCGCCGTGCGCCACAGCGACGTCTTGAGCCTTGTCACGGCTGATCAGTGGTGTACGCTTGTGGCGCCCGGCCGCCACTTGGCCTGGCCTGGCGTCGAGCGGCGAGGGGCCGACGGGCATGACCGTCCTCGGGATCGATATCAGCCATTGGCAGACGACGACGCCGAACTTGGCGGGCCTCGGCTTCGTGATCGTCAAAGCCAGCGAGGGCACAACGCCCGACCCCATGCATGCGACGCACATGGCAAAGGTCAAGGCGGCGCACAAGTTGCTCGGCGCCTACTGCTTCGCCAGAGACGATGTGTCGCTCGACAAGCAAGCCGCCTTCTTCGTCGCCAAGGCTGGCAGCGCTCCGACATTCCTTGCCGTTGACAATGAGGGCGCGCACGCCACGTCGACCGCGCGGACCGCCTACCTCATCAGCCGGATACGGTTCCACGACACGTTGCACCGCCAGGTCGGGCTCTACATGAGCGAGTCTGGTTTCCAGGAGGCCGGCCAGGACTTCGATTGGGTCGCCAACTGGGCCAACAAGCCGCACCGCCCGTACCTGCTGTGGCAGTACCGCGGGTCGCCGCTCGACCTCGATCGATACGAGGGCACGGTCGCCCAGCTCAAGGCCGCGCTCGCGCCGTCGCTCATCCCGTCCGCTCCACCATCCGACACAGGAGGCAAAGTGGAACTCGCCAAGGCGAACCGCGCCGTAAAGGCCGAAGGCGGCCACGGCATCTTCTCCAAGCCCGTCAAGAATGCCGCCCTGGCGATCGATCCGGGCACCGAGCCCGGGAAGGTGTACCCGCTCATCGGCAATCAGGATGGCTTCCAGTGCGTCTGGCTCGGGACGCGGGCGGGCTTCATCGCCAATGCCGATATCACCGAGTTCCTGAACATGCCGCCGGCGCCATCGCCTGACTGAACGCCACCGAAAGGGCCCGGCTGCCGTCCCCTCGTCCGCACGATGCGCGCCGGCGGTCCATGACACTTGATGGCCTCGAGGATCGACGAACGTCCGCGGTGTCAGACCGCCGAGCTCGGGCGCTCGGTCCAGTACAGGCACATCTCCTTGCCATGCTTGGCCCAGGTGAACTCGCGCATCGCGGCGTGAACCTTCGCGGCAACGGCGCGAGATGGCGCGTTCTCAGGGGACACGAGCGAGCAGACGGCGTCGAACCGCGTGTTGGCGAAGACCCAGGCGACGCAGGCACGGGCCGCCTCGGTGGCGTACCCGCGGCCCTGCTCCGGCGGGACGATGTGGTAACCCACCTCCGGGATCAGCTGGTCCTCGACGGGCTGGAGCATGGGTCCGCAGTCGCCGAGGAACCGCCCGTCCGAGCGCCGGATGACGGCCCACAAACCGAACCCGTGCTCCCTGTAGCTCCCGCGAGCCCACTCGATCCAGGCGACGATCCCGTCGCGGTCGAACGGCGCCGGGTAGTAGCGCATCGCGACGGGATCGCCCAGGACGTCGATGAGCGCGTCGACGTCATCGAGTTCGAGCTCCCTCAGGAGAAGGCGTTCGGTCGCCATCACGTCCCGCATCCGCGCAGGATATGGACCACGCGCCACCGCGTCACGCTTGTCAGCTACGACACCGCGGAGTCGCAAGAGCGTCCTGTCCCTCGACGACTGTTCCGTGCGTCGGGCCCCGTCATCCGCATGAGCCGACGGCGTCCTTGAGCTCCACCCCGATGACCAGGAAGTCGTCCTCGCCGGTGTTCTCAAGGGTGTGGGCGGGCGTCCCGTCAGACCACATGGTCCGCGGCATCGAGAACGGCGGGTACGACGCACGGGTGTCGACGATCGTGGCGCCGGTCTCGTCGCGCCGGACGAAATGCGAGCCCGAGATCATGTTGCGGTATCCGCCGGTTCGTGCCGGTAGAACGGCGTGTGCTCCGCCGGCAGCGGCGTGTTCCCGAGGATCAGGTCCGCGGCCTTCTCGGCGAGCATCATGACCGGCGCGTAGATGTTGCCGTTGGTGATGTACGGCATCGACGACGCATCCACGACGCGCAACCCGTCGAGCCCATGGACGCGCAGGGTCGACGGTTCGAGGACGGAGCCACCGTCCACCCCCATCCGCGCGGTGCACGATGGGTGGAGCGCGGTCTCGGCGTCGCGGGCGACCCAGTCGCGGATCTCGTCGTCGGTCGTCACCGACGCGCCCGGCGAGGTCTCCCCGCCGTTGTACGGCCCCAGCGCCGGCTGGTTGAGGATGTGCCGGGCGACCCGCACGGCTTCGACCCATTCGCGCCGGTCCTGCTCGGTCGAGAGGTAGTTGAAGCGCAGGGCGGGATGGTCGTGCGGGTCGGCCGTCTTGAGCGAGATCGACCCGCGCGCGTCGGAATACATCGGCCCGACGTGGACCTGGTAGCCGTGACCGGGCGTCCCGGCGCTGCCGTCGTAGCGGATCGACAACGGCAGAAAATGGAACATCAGGTTGGGATACGCGACGTCGTCGTTGCTCCGCGCGAACCCGCCGCCCTCGAAGTGGTTGGTCGCGCCCGGACCGCTGCGGAGGAACAGCCACTGCGCCCCGATGAACGGCCGCCGCCACTTCTGGGTCGCCGACGGCTGCATCGACACCGGCTGGAGCGACTTGTGCTGGATGTACACCTCGAGATGATCCTGCAGGTTGTCGCCGACGCCGGGCAGATCGGCGTTCACCGGGATGCCGAGCGCGGCCAGATCCGCCGCCCGCCCCACCCCCGACAACTCGAGCAGTTGCGGCGAGTTGATCGCGCCACCGGCGAGGATGACCTCGCCGCCGAGGATCCGCTCGGTTCCCCCACCCTGCCGCTCGATGTCGACACCGACCGCGCGGTACCCCTCGAACACGATGCCCGTCACGAATGTTCGCGTCCGGACCGTCAGGTTCTTCCGCCCACGCACCGGGCGCAGGTACGCCTGCGACGCACTCAGTCGCCGGCCGTTGTGGATGTTCCGGTCGAACGCGGCGAAACCCTCCTGCCGGTAGCCGTTGACGTCCTCGGTCAGCTGGTAGCCGGCCTCCTGGCAGGCCCCGAAGAACGCGGTGAAGAGCGGGTTCGTCGCCGGCCCGCGCTCGAGCATGAGCGGCCCCGAGTGCCCGCGCCACGGGTCGTCCGCGGCCGCCGCCAGGCACGTCTCCATCTTCTTGAAGTACGGCAGGCAATGGGCGTAGTCCCACGCCTCCATGCCTGAGTCCGCCGCCCAGCGCTCGTAGTCGAGCGGGTTGCCGCGCTGGAAGATCTGGCCGTTGATGCTCGACGAGCCGCCGAGCACCTTGCCGCGGGCGTGGTAGACCCGCCGACCGTGCATGAACGGCTCCGGCTCGGACTCGTACTGCCAGTCGTACCAGCGGCTGCCGATCGGGAATGTCAGCGCCGCCGGCATGTGGATGAAGACGTCGAACCGATAATCCGGCCGGCCGGCCTCGAGGACGAGGACGCGCGTCCCGGCGTCCGCCGACAATCGATTCGCCAGCACGCTCCCGGCCGAACCGCCGCCGACGATGATGAAGTCGTACCTCGGCGCCGTCATGACGCCCGATGCTAGCAGCGTCCGCGGCCGCGCTCGGATCAACTCCTGACGAGACGGCGGCGGGCCACCGTGGACCCGCCGCCGTCTGCCGCCTGGACCGAACCTTGCCCGCGGCCCGGATCCTCCCGACGGCTGGGTCGGATTCGGCGATCGTTACCTCGATCGATACGTCCAGTGCGGGGCGCCGGTTTCGCGCGATGATGGGGACGCCGCGAGCCGCGGCCGCCAGGGAGGACGAGCCACGGTGACCGCGCTGGACTACGACCGCTTCGACGCCCTCACGTTCGACTGCTACGGCACGCTCATCGACTGGGAGTCGGGCATCCTGGCCGGGCTCCGGCCGGTCGTGGCTCGGCGCGGCCTCGAGCCCTCGGACGACGAGCTCCTCGAGGCCTATGCCGCGTTCGAGGCGACCGCCGAGGCCGGCCCATACGTCCGCTACCGGGACATCCTGGGCCGCTCCCTGCGCGAGGTCGCGACGCGCTACGGGTTCGAGCCGGACGACGCCGAGGTCGCCGCCTTCTCCGATTCGGTGGGCGAGTGGCCGGCCTTCCCCGATTCGGCGGCGGCGCTGGCGAGGCTCCACGAGCGCTTCCGGCTGGGCGTCATCACGAACTGCGACGACGACCTGTTCGCGCGTTCCGCGGTCCGCTTGCGGACGACGTTCGACTGGGTCGTGACCGCCCAGCAGGCCGGCGGCTACAAGCCGGACGAGCACACCTTCGAGGTCGCCTTCGAACGGATCGGGCTCCCACGCAAGCGGATCCTGCACGTCGCGCAGAGCCTCTTCCACGACCACGTCCCGGCGCAACGGCTGGGCCTGACGACCGTCTGGATCGATCGCCGACACGATCGGCCGGGCTTCGGCGCGACGCCACCTGCGGAGGTCACACCGGACGCGACCTTCCCCGACATGGCCTCGTTCGCGGCGGACGCGACGGGAGGCTGAGCGGCCAGGATCAGGGTCGGCGCTCGCTCACGCGCCAGTCTTGGGGCCAGCGCCCGCGCCCCCCGTTCAGGGAGCCGGCGAGCGCGCGACGAGGACAGGCACGGGCGCGTCGCGCACCACGTGCTCGGAGACACTGCCCATGAAGAACCGGTCGATGCCACGCCGGCCGTGCGAGCCGACGACGATGAGATCGACGCCCTCCGCCGCCGCGGCCTCGACGATCGATTCGCCGGGATCGCCCTCCCAGATGAGGCAGCGGATCGATACCCCCTCGCGACGGCCGCGATCGACGATCGTCTGTGCCGCGGTCTCGCGGGCAGAACGCGCCTGGTCCACACGCTGACGGAACCCGCCGCCCGGCAGCGACAGACCCCGCGGGTCGATCACGCTCACGAGGAGGACCGAGCTCCCGAGGTTCGCCGCCAGCTCGAAGGCGAGGCTCTCTGCGGCCGCCGATGCGGGCGAGAGGTCGCTCGCGAGCAGGATGGTCTGAATCGTCCGCGGCGCCCCATCGACGCGCGAATCGACCCCGGTCTCCCCTGCGGCGTTCACGCGCGGCTCCATGCGATCCGGATACGCATGTCGGTAGGGTTGCGCCGCGCACGCGAGGCCTGGAAGTGACGTCCGGCCCCAAGGCGCCGTGCCGACTGGCCGCCCGCCCGCAAAGGGCCGCTGGTAGATTGCCGGACATGCACCCGGACACGCGTCCCTCCGAGACCCAGCCCGAGTCGACGCTGCTCACCGTCCGCGAGCTCGAGGCGCTGGTCGACGCGACACGCGAGATCGCCGCGATCCTGGACCTGGAGCCCGTCCTCCAGCTCATCGTGGACCGAGTCCGCAGCCTCGTCGGGGCCGACTATGCCGCCCTCGGCATCGTGGGCGCGAACGAGCGGATCGATCGCTTCATCACCAGCGGGATCAGCACCGAGGAACGCGCGCGCATCGGCGCCCCGCCACGAGGGTTGGGGCTGCTCGGGCTCATCATCCGCGAGGGCCGCTCGTACCGGATCGCGAACATCGCCGAGCATCCCGACTCCGCAGGGTTCCCGCCGAACCATCCCCCGATGACCTCGTTCCTCGGCGTCCCGGTCAGCGTCCACGGCCGTTCGGTGGGCAACCTCTATCTGACCGACAAGCGCGACGCACCCGAGTTCAGCGACGCCGATCGCCTCCTCGTCGAGATGTTCTCGCTGCGGGCGGGGATCGCCATCGAGAACGCCCGGCTCCACGAACAGGTCCAGCGGCTGGCCGTGGTCGAGGAGCGCGAGCGCATCTCGCGCGACCTGCACGACGGGATCATCCAGGCGATCTACGGGGTCGCGCTCTCGCTCGAGGACGTCCCGTCGCTGATGGGCAGCGATCCCGAGGAGGCCGAGCAGCGGGTCGACCACGCGATCGATTCGCTCAACCTGGCCATCCGCGAGATCCGCACCTTCATCCTCGGGCTCCGCTCCGAGTTGCTCCACGGGGCGGATGTCGTGGCCGGCGTGGCGACGCTCGTCGAGGAGTTCGCCACGAGCGGCACCGCCGACATCGAGCTCGAACTGTCGATCGACCCGCACATCGCCGCCGGGCTCCCGGTGAACCACCGCGTCCAGCTCCTGCAGATGACCCGCGAGGCGTTGAGCAACGCCACTCGCCACGCGCGCGCGACCACGATCCGACTCGCCTTGCGCAGCGTCGCCGGGGCCATCGTGTTGACCGTCGAGGACGATGGCGTCGGCTTCGACGTGGGCGACGAGCCGCCGGCCGGGCACCTCGGCCTCGCGAATCTCCGTCAACGCGCGGCGGCGCTAGGGGGCATGATGACCATCGAGAGTTCACCGGGTGAGGGAACCAGGCTCGAGATCCGCATCCCGCTCGCCCCAGAGGAGCACCCGCCATGACCGAACCGCGCCCCACCCCCGTCCTCCGGCTGCTCGTGGTCGACGACCACGAGGTCGTCCGCCAGGGCCTCGTGGCGCTGCTCGATCGACGTGAAGGCTTCCAGGTCGTGGCCGAGGCGGGCACGGTCGCAGAAGCCGTCGACCAGGCCCGCCGGCACCAGCCCGAGATCGTGATCATGGATGTCCGGCTCCCGGACGGTTCGGGCATAGAAGCGTGCCGCGAGATCCGGGCCGAGTTCCCCGCGACCCGCGTCGTGATGTTGACCTCCTACCCAGACGAGGAGGCCGTGCTGAGCGCGATCGTCGCCGGCGCCAGCGGCTACCTTCTCAAGCAGATCCGCGCCCGCGATCTGGTCGCCGCCCTCGAGGCCGTCGGTCGCGGCGAATCGCTCCTTGACCCGGCCGTCACCGAGAAGGTCCTCGAACGCATCCGGCGGATCGCCACCGGTTCGCAGGAGACGGACGAGCTGTCGCAGTTGACCGGCCAGGAGCGCAAGATCCTGCTGCTTGTTGCGGAGGGTATGACCAACAAGGAGATCGCCGCCCAGATCTTCCTGTCGGACAAGACGGTCAAGAACTACGTGAGCTCGATCCTCGCCAAGCTCAACCTGGAACGGCGCGCGCAGGCCGCCGCCTTCGTGGCCAAGCATCGGCTCGACCGCGGCGAGCTGTAGGGTCCCACCGCGGAACCCGCGGGTCACGGCCGGGTCGCCGCCGCGACGTAGTGCGGCAGCAGCGTCGCCCAGCCAGCGCGGTTCCGGTCGCGCCAGGTCTCACCGTCGGCGCCAAGGTGCTCCCAGCCGCGATGCTCGATCTCGACCAGCGTCGTGGCGTCGTCGCGCCCGATGAACCGGATCTCGACCTCGGTCGCATCGGCGCGATCGCGACGGATGTGCCAGAGGTAGGCGAGGCGGGCGGGCGGCTCCCAGGCGGTCACCTCACCCCAGTCATGCTCGGTGCCGTCGCGTGTCCGCTCGAAGATCCGCCCGCCGAGCCGGCGTTCGAGGACGACCGTCAGGCCGTCCTCGACCGAGACCGTGTGGTCGGCCGGCCACCACTGCGCGATCCTGGCGGTCCAGACCTCGAAGGCGTGGGGCGCCGGACAGTCGACCTCGAAGGCGATGCGGATCGGGTCGATCACCGCTCGGCGGTCGTGTTCTCGGCGAGCAGCCGGAAGCGCGCGGCCGCCTCGCCCCAGACACGTTCGAGGTAGCCGCGCACGGCCTCGACGCCCTGGTCGTGGAGGCGGTAGACGCGCCGGGTGCCGCGCGGCTCCTCGACCACGAGCCCCGCCTCCTTGAGCAGCCGCAGGTGCCGCGACACGGCCGGCCGGCTGATCGGCAGCGCGTCGGCAAGCTCCCGGACGGATCGCTCGCGCGCCCCAAGGAGCTCGACGATGGCGCGCCGGTTGGGGTCGCCGAGGGCCTCGAACGGGTCGCGCGCGGGCGCCGCGGGTGACCTGCTCACACCGCGCGACTCAGATGGCACGCATCTTGTTGTTCTTCGCGTCGTGCGTGACCTCGGCCAGGCCGAGCGTCTCGAGCAGCGGCGGCATGTACACGCCGAACCGTCCGCGAAGGCCCTTCTTGAGCCCGTACCAGCCACCGACCGGGTTGTCCGCCGAGCGGCCCCACGCCTCGACCGTGCCCTCCGCGGCGGGCTTCTGCTCATCCGCCCCGCCGAGCGGCATCCAGTCGCCGTGCGCCTTGAGCATCGCGTGGAGGTCGTCGATGGCGCGCCGGTCGTACTTCAGCTGCGTTCCGCCGACCTGGCAGATGATGGCCGGCGGATCACCCGCGTCGTCGAGGTACATCTGGTACTCGGAGGTGCCCGGCGGTGTCTTGAGCACCCACGGGTCCGCCTTGGTGCCGCTGCCGCTGTGGTTCGCCATCGTGCCCCTCCCGTGCTGCTGGTCATGGACCGGTCGCAAAGAGACTCGGTAACCTGAGGGTTACGGTAGCAGACGCCTGGAGCGCCGACAACCGCGCGGGCGTTGGCGAGCCGTTTGGGGCGCCTCAGTCCCAGAAGGCGACCGAGAGATAGCCGACGGTCCGGGCGGGCGGTCCGCCGGCGTCGGCCGAGGTCGCCGCCGCGAGACGCGCCGCGCGGGTCACACCGAGCGCCCGCAGCGCGGCGAGGCCGAGCACCGCCGGATCGATGCCGCACATGCCGCAGACGAGTCCCGAAGTGCGACCGCCGAGGACCGTGGCCTCGGCGGTCGCGAGGCCGACCGGGTCGAGGCGGAGGATCGGGCCGAGCAACTCGGTCGTCACCCGCGTGCAGGCCTCGTCGGGCGGGTAGTGGGCCATGTCCGAGCTGATCGCCACGACGATCGGTCGTCCGGCGTCGCGCAGCCGCGGCGAGCAGACTCCCGAGACGGTGGCCGGCCGCGATCGCGGTCGCGCCGATCCCCGCCGCGACCGATAGCGGCACGATCGATGCCGCTGGACCGGCCGCCTGGACGCAGCGGCAGCTGGACCTCGATCGAATGCTCGCCGAGGTGGGCGTCACGGTCGATCGCGAACGGCGGCCCGAGGTCGACGATCGCCCGCGCGAGCTCGGCGTCGACCGGGACGTCCCCGAGCGGCGTCCGCCACGCCCCGGCCTCCCAGGCGGCCACGCCGTCCAGCCAGCCGGCTCCGTGGTTCGTGCCGAGCAGCACGACGGTCGGCGCGAGGGATCGCGCGGCAGCTTCCGCGAGCAGTCGCCATCCGGCCGCGGCGACGAGCACCGGAATAGACGAGGCCGGCGTGCGGGACGAGCAGCCCGGCGACCGGTCCGGCGACGCGGCTCCGTGGCCGGGGCCAGACGGTCGGCGCGTCGGCCAGGAGGCTGCTCGACCAGATGCCGAGCTGCGGCGCATCCGCCGGATAGAAGGACCCCGCGACCGCCGCGGCACGGACCGGGCCGCCGGCGACCGGTCCAGGGGCTCGACTGCCGATCGGGTGCGCGCTCATCCGCACGGGATGCCGCGGCTCGGTGCGGTCCCGGTCCCGGTCCGCTCGAGGTCGCGGCCGGCGAGCGGGCGTCCGCAGTCCGGACAGGCACCGACGGCGGTGAGGTGCGAGCGGACCCGGTAGCCGTGGCGCTCGACGAGCACGCCGGCCGCAGCCCGACGCAGCGGGTGTCCTCGAGGCCCAGCTCCGGGGCGTTGCCGACGTACACGTGCGCCAGGCCGGCCTCCCGACCGATGTCTGCCGCACGGGCGAGCGTGGCCGAGCGGCGTGGCAGGCACGTCGAGCATCCGGTATGCCGGGAAGAACCGGCTCACGTGCCACGGCGTCTCGGCGCCCGAGGGTCTCCACGATCCAGGCGTCAGCGCGCGCAGCTCGACCGTCGTCGTCGTTGCGGCCGGGGATCACCAGCGTCGTGAGCTCGAGCCAGATCCCGGCCCGGCGCATCGCCACGATCGCATTCGAGCACCGGCGCCAGGCGTGCCGCCACAGACCTTCCGGTAGAAGCGCGTCGTCGAACGACTTCAGGTCGACGTTCGCCGCATCGAGGACCGGCGCCAGGAGGTCGACCGCCTCGGGCGTCGCATAGCCGTCGGTGACGAACAGGTTCCGGAGCCGGCTCCGCCGGGCCAGGCGCGCGATGTCGAGGGCGTACTCGAGGAAGACGGTCGGCTCGACGTAGGTGTAGGCGATCGAACCGGCCCCGTACGACCGGGCCTCGGCGACGACCTCCGTCCGGCGGTAGGACGCGGGCCGGGAGGTCGAGCCCCAGCCGCGGACCCTGGGCGATCTCCCAGTTCTGGCAGAAGCGTGCAGTGGAACGGGCAGCCCGCGGTCGCGATCGAGTAGCGCGGTCGAGCCCGGCGCGACGTGGAACAGCGGCTTCTTCTCGATCGGGTCGAGACCGACGGCCACGACCGCGCCGTAGGCGAGGCTCGATCAGCTGCCCGTCGCGGTTCTCGCGGACGCCGCAGATGCCCTGCCGGCCGGGGCGGACGAGGCAGCGATGGGCGCACACGCCGCAGCGGACGCTCCCGTCCGCGAGGGGCGTCGCGAGGATGGTCGGGACCTGGGTCACCCGTGTGTCCGTGGCGGTCGGCATCTGGATGCTCCAGCCTCGAGTCTCGCCTTGCCGGGCCGGGCCGGATAGTGCCGGCCGGCCCGTCGATCGGGAGATCCCGCTCTGGTACGCCGGGAAGGCGTGGGTCCACGATCGGGATGGCGCACCGCGTCGAGCGGGGCGCACGAGCACGGCGATGACCACGATGCGAGACGCACCCACCTCGGTCCTGGAGCCCCCGCCGCGACCCGCGGCGCCGCCGGTATCGGTCGTTGCCGAGACGCGGCGGAAGCTGCTGGGAGTCGCCCGCACCGCGCTGGCCGTCGCGACTGGCCGCGCCACCTGGGAGGAGCTCGAGCGCGAGCTCGCGCGGGACGATGGCGGGGAACGGCAGGCGGGCGCCTTCGTGACGCTGACCGACGCGGGTCGCCTGCGCGGCTGCATGGGCAGTCTCGACCCCCGGCTGCGGCTGGCCGAGAGCGTGGCCGTCGCCGCGCTGGACGCGGCCCTCGACGACCCGCGGTTCCTGCCCCTGCGCGCCGACGAGCTCCCGGCGATCCACGTCGACGTCTCCGTGCTGGGTCGCCCGGCGCCGATCGACGGGCCCGGGTCCTTCAGGCCGGGGCTCGACGGCGTGATCGTGGAAGGCCGCGGGCGTCGCGCGTTCCTGCTCCCGGAGGTCGCCACCGAGTTCTCGTGGGGCGCGACCGAGATGTTCGACGCCGCATGCGGCAAGGCCGGCCTGCCAGCCGGAGCGTGGTGCGAGCCCGGGATACGCCTGAGCGCGTTCCGCACGGCCCGGTTCGGGGGTCCGGCGATCGCGACCCGGCAGCGGCCCGTCGATCGCGGAGGACCTGCCGACGGCAGTCGCGCCGACGTGTCAGATCCCGGTGTGCGCCTCGAGCTTCCCCACCCGGACCGCCGCGACGAGCGCCGCGTGATCGCGTTCGGTCTGGTCGGCGTAGGTCACGGCGAATGACGCCAGTGCCTCGTCGAAGCGAGGCCCCCGCCCCAGATACCCGGCGATCTCCGCGGGATTGCCCGATCGAGCGTGGGCTCGCGCGAGTGCCCAGGCGCAGACCTCCCCGTACAGGCCCATGCCGGGCGAGCGGAGCCCGCCGATGTCGAAGCCGTACTTCATGTCGTGGAGCTGGCGGACGTAGTACTCCGTGCCGGTGACGGGCGACTTGGTCCAGCCCAGGAAGCTGTCCGACAGCGCCTGCATGATCCGCTGGCCGGTCACGACCCGTTCGCCCTGGTGGCGAGAGCGCCGGCCGCGGACGTACGGAGCGAGGACCGACTCGCGTGCCTCCTTGACCTGGAGGATCAGCGGACCGCCCGCCGGGCCCGCGAACATCGCGACGTAGCAGCGCGTGCCGACGCTGCCGACGCCGACGACCTTGAGCGCCACATCGAGCAGTCGGTGCTTCTCGACGAGGATCCTCCGATCCGGCCGCAGCGACCGCACGTACGAGCGGTAGAGGTAGGGGAAGGCCGATCGACCCGGGTCGTCATCGGGCAGCCGCACGATGAGCGGCGGCCGGTCGCGGATGAGATAGCCGCCGCCCGGCACCTTGGTCGACAGCTTGCCGAGGGCCGCGAGGTGGTCCTTGCGCTGTGCTTCCTCGATGGAGAAATCCAGGCCGAGGTGGCCGACCGCGGCGGCCCGCGCCTGCTCCACCCGCTCGAGGATGTGTTCGATCGGGATGGCCGCGTACCAGACCTGCAGGGCGCGCATCGAGGCGTACGTCCGGATCCAGCGACGATACTCGCGCCCGGCCGAGCGCGCGATGTCACGGCAGACGTCCTCCGGATAGCCGTTCTCGCGCGATGCGACGACGAGGCTCGCCGCCAGGCGCTTGAGATCCCACTCCCAGGGTCCACGGGACGTCTCGTCGAAGTCATTCAGATCGAAGACGAGTCGCCGTTCGGGGCTGGCGTACACCCCGAAGTTGGCGAGATGGGCGTCGCCGCACAGCTGGACGACCGACCCCATCGTCGGCGTCGACGCGAGGTCGGCGGCCATCACCGCGGCGGAGCCGCGCAGGAAGGCGAATGGCGACGCGAGCATCCGCCCGATCCGGATCGGCACCAGCTCCGGGAGCCGTCCCTCGTTCGTCGCGCGCATCGCGGCGACCGGGTCGACGCGGTCGGGAGTTGGTGTCCACGCGGCGTGCTGCCGACGCGGGATCGCGCCGCGCCGCTCACGGCCGCGCTCGAGCGCGAAAACGGCGGGACTGTCGGGCGGCAACGCCCTGACCGGGTCGCTCAGCATCGGGACTCCTTCGTGGCGGGAGATTGTACCGGCGCACTAGAATTCAACAGACGTTGAATTCCGATCCGGGGTCGCAACGCGAGGTGGCGGACGTGGCGGTCGTCGACGGCGCGGGAGGACCGGCCGGGGCGGGCCCGGCGGTGGTCGCCGAGGGGCTGGTCAAGGTCTTCGGGACGATCCGCGCCGTGGACGACGTCAGCTTCGAGCTCGCGGCGGGCCGGATCTACGGCCTGCTCGGCCCGAACGGGTCCGGGAAGACCACGCTGATCCGCCTCCTGGCCGGCCTGACGCCGGCGACGTCGGGACATGCGGAGATCCTCGGGAACCGGATGCCATCGCGGCCGACCCTCGGGCGCATCGGATACATGACCCAGAGCGACGGGATCTACCCGGCGCTGACGGTCGGTGAGAACGCGCGGTTCTTCGCGGCGACGTACGGCGTCCGCGGATCGGGAGCCGTGCTCGAGGCGCTCCGCCTGGTCGATCTCGCCGATCGGATCGACTCGATCGCGGGGACGTTGTCGGGCGGCCAGCGCCGGCGCCTCTCGCTGGCATGCGCGCTCATCCACCGCCCACCGGTCCTCTTCCTCGACGAGCCGACGGTCGGCATCGATCCGCTCCTGCGGGTCGAGTTCTGGACCCACTTCCGCACATTGGCCGACGATGGCACGACGATCATCGTCTCGAGCCACGTGATGGACGAAGCGGATCGCTGCGACGAGCTCCTGTTCATCCGGTCCGGCAAGGTCATCGCGCGAGGGACCGGCCGCGAGGTGCGCGACCAGGCCGGGACCGACGACCTCGAGCAGGCGTTTCTCCACCTCAGCGGCACCGTGGAGGCGACCCGATGAGCCGCCGCCGGATCGCGGCCCTCTTCCGTCGCGTCAGCCAGGAGATCCGGCGCGACCGGCCGTCGCTCGGCCTGCTGTTCATCGCGCCCATCCTCGTGACCGGCCTCCTCACGTTCATCCTGCGCGAAGGCCAGGCACCGACCGTCGACGCCGTCATCGTCAACGAGGCCGGCCCGCCGGGGCTCGTCGCGGCCGATGCGCTGCGGACGGCGCTCGAGGGCCAGGGCGGCACGGTTCGCCTGGTCCCGGACACTGCAGCCGCCCGTGCGGCGATCGAGAACGGGTCCGCGACGGTCGCGATCACGTTCCCGTCCCGTCTCGGCACCGGCGGCGCGGCGACGATCACGATCCTGACCGACGGCCTCGACCCGTCGGGCGAAGCGGCCCAGGTCGGCGCCCTGCAGCGGGCGCTGGTCGCGGCTGCGGTCGGCGCCATCGGGTCGAGCCTCCCGGCCATCGAGCACACGACGCTGTACGGCCCGCCGAGCACCGACCCGGTGACGAACTTCGCGCCGGCGATGGTCGGATTCTTCGCCTACTTCTTCGTCTACCTGCTCACCGGCGTGAGCTTCCTGCGCGAGCGGACCGGTGGGACGCTGGAGCGCCTCATGGCCACGCCCGTCCGGCGCGGCGAGGTCGTCAGCGGGTACATCCTGGGGTTCGGGCTGTTCGCGACGATCCAGGTCGCCGTGCTGATGACCTGGGTCCTGGCCAGTCTCCACGTCCCGGCCATCGGCCCGTTCCCCGGTTTCGCGGTGGGCCTCGGCGTGCCGATCGCCGGCAGCCCGCTGCTCGCCTTCCTCGTCGTCGTCATGACCGCCCTCGGCGCGGTCAGCCTCGGCATCTTCCTGTCGACGTTCGCCCGCACCGAATTGCAGGTCATCCAGTTCATCCCGCTGGTGCTCGTCCCGCAGTTCCTGCTGTCGGGGGTGCTGTTCCCGGTCAGCAGCCTGCCCGCGATCATCCAGCCGCTCGTCGCGCTGATGCCGCTGACGTACACGGTCGACGCACTCCGGCTCGTGTTCATCGCCGACGCCGACCTCGCCACGGCGGCGTTCCAGCTCGACCTGCTCGTCCTCGCCCTGGTCGCCGTGTTCTTCGCGACGATCGCGTCGCTGACCATCCGCCGGGACGTCACCTGACGTGTCGGGCCGACCGGGCGGCGGTGCGGGCGCGAGCAGACGTTCGCCGCGGACCGGCCGACGGCCCGGTTCCAGCGACGCACGGGCCCGGATCCTGGCTGCCGCCCGCGAAGGGTTCGGCGAGCGTGGCTTCGACGGCACGACCATCCGCGGCATCGCCTCCCGGGCGGGCGTCGACCCGGCCCTCGTCCACCACTACTTCGGCTCGAAGCAACGATTGTTCGTCGCCGCGATGGAGTTCCCCGTCGACTTCGCGGCGGCGATCCCTCGCCTGCTCGCCGGGCCACGGGAGAGCCTCGGCGAGCGGCTCGTCAGCTATCTCCTCGATGTCTGGGAGGCACCGACCGTCCGCCCGTTGCTGATCGGGTTGCTGCGCTCAGCAGCGTCGGACCCGCTGGCCGCCGGCATGCTGCGCGGCTACCTCGCCGACGGACCGATGGTCGCGCTGGCGAAGGCCAGCGATCGCCCGGACGCGACCCTCAGGGCGGTGCTCGCCGGGTCGCAGCTCATCGGTCTCGCGCTGGCACGCCACGTCGTCCGCGTCGAACCGCTCGCGTCGGCCCCCCGCGAGCTGCTCGTCCGGACGATCGGGCCGACGATCGAGCGCTACCTCACCGGCGAGCTCGACGGGCCCGAGGAGCCAGCGGGGCTCAGTCGAACGAACGGATGAGCTCGGCTGCCAGATCGAGCGACTCGCCCGGCAGCATCGTGTTGCCGAAGGTGAAGCCGCCGAACCCGGCGTCGAGGTACTCCCCGAGGACGTCCACGGCCCGGCTCGGGGTGGCAGCGATCAGCGCGCGCCGGCGTTCGGGCGGGATCTCCGCGAGACGCGCATCGCCCTCGCGCTCGTCGGCGACGAGCAGGACCGGCGCCGCCATCGTCCGCGTGATCGACGCTGGATCCCGGCCGATCTCCTCGCAGTAGCGCTCCAGCAGCTCGGTCTTGTGGCGGAGGGCCTCCATGCCGAGCGGGAACCAGTGCGCGTAGTCGGCGTGACGCGCCACGAGCCGGAGCGTCCGCTGCTCCCCGCCGCCACCGATCAGGATCCGCGGACCACCGGGCTGGATCGGGCGCGGCCGGTTGAGCGCTTCCTCGATCCGATAGAACCGGCCCTCGAATGTCGGGCGCTCCTCGGTGAACATGCGCCGGCAGATCGTGAGCGTCTCATCGAGGCGGTCCATCCGCTCGCCGACGCGCGGGAAGTCGAACCCGTAGCCGCGGTGTTCGGAATCGTTCCACGCCGCTCCGAGGCCCAGGATCGCCCGGCCGCCGGAGATGACATCCAGCGTGGTCACGGTCTTCGCCAGGAGCGCCGGGTTCCGGTAGGTCACGCCGGTCACGAGCGCTCCAACGCGTACCCGTGACGTCCGCGCGGCGATCGCGGACAGCGTGCTGTATGCCTCGAGCATCGGCGCGTCCTCCGGGCCGACGCCGACGATCTGGTAGAAGTGGTCCATGACCGTGACCAGGTCGAAGCCCGCCGCTTCCGCCCGGACCGCCAGGCCGGCCACGTGCTCGAACAGCCCCTCGGGCGGGACCGACGGGAAAGTGTAGTTGGGAAGGTGGTAGCCGAACAGCGGGCGCATCGCTCGAACCTCGGTGGCGGCAGTCGTCGTCATCGTAGCGCTGTGGCCTTCGTGGCGGCCGCGGTCCGGCCCGTCGACGGGCGGGCGGGCGTGCCGCGAGTCAGCCGGCTCGGAGTCGATAGACACGCTCAGCGTTGCCGCCGAGCACCGCGTCCCGTTCGTCCGGGCCCAGGGCGCCCAGCCATCGCTGCGTGGCCTCCACCACCTGGTCATAGGTGCTCACCAGCCGGCAGACCGGCCAGTCCGACCCGAACAGGAGACGGCCCGGCCCGAACGCCTCGATCGCGACCTCCACCGACGGCGCGATCTCGTCGGCGGTCCACCCTGGACCGGCGGCGGTATCGAGACCGGACACCTTGGCCACGACATTCGGCCGCAGTGCCGCGGTTTCCAGCTCGCGTCGCCACTGCTCCCAGCCGGCAGCGCGGATCGGCGGCTTGGCGAGGTGGTCGATGACGAAGGTGAGGTCGGGATGGTCGTCGGCGATCCGCGGCACGTGTCCGAGGTGGTTCGGAAAGACGGCCACCACGTCGAATGCCAGGCCGAAGGCCGACAGTGCCCGCAATCCCTCGGCGACGTCGGCCCGCAGCAGCCAGTCCGGGTCGGGTTCGTGATGGATGAGGTGACGGATGCCCTTGAGGCCGCGGTCCAGGCGGGCCTCGATGACCGCCGACGCGGCGCCCGCATCGGTCAGCGGGGCCCAGCCGACGACCCCGACGATCCAGTCGTTCGCCGCCTTCGCCTCAAGCATCGAGTCGGTGTCGGCGAGGTGGTCGGCTGCCTGGACGAGGACCGTGCCATCGATCCCGGCAGCTCGCAGCTCGGGAGCCAGGTCGGGCGCCGCGAAGCTCCGGAAGATCGGCCCGTCCGCGGCGGTCGGCCAGGCATAGCCTCCGGTCGCCAGGTCCCAGAAATGCTGGTGCGCGTCGATGCGTCTGTGCGTGCCGGCCACCACGAGCGCTCCCTCCATCGGGTCCCTGAGCGCAGTATCGTGGCTGCCGACCCGATCCGAGCCATCCTCGAGTCGAGGCACCCGATGGCAGGAGGATCCAGATGAGCGCCAGACTCGCCGACGCATTGATGGTGACGACGATCGCGGTGGCCGACCTCGACCGGTCGAAGGGGTTCTTCGCCGACCAGCTCGGCCTGGCGGTGCTCGATGAGCAGCCATTCGCTGTGCGCTTCGGTGCCGGGCACGGGTCCCAGATCTCCGTTCGCCGCGGCCAGCCGAACGTCGGTCAGACGGTGGGTCACTTCGAGGTCGCCGACATCGAGGCAGTCGTCCGTGAGCTGTCGACGCGCGGTGTTGTCTTCCAGGAGTACGAGACCCCCAGGACGGTCGACTTCATCGCCCAGGTTGGCCCGGCACGCGCCGCGTGGTTCACCGACCTGGACGGCAACGTCTTCGGGCTTCGTGAAGGACCGGTGCCGGGTGCCGGGCAGGAGTGACTCGACGATGACGGACAGCGACATCTTCGAATTGATCAACGGGCTCTCGGCCGAGGAGGAGCGTCTCTTCGCCGGCGCCGGCGACGGCGGCGGCCTGTCCGCCGAGGACGTTGAGCGACTCGCCGACATCAAGGTCCAGCTCGACCGTTGCTACGACCTCCTCCATCAACGCCAGGCACGCCGCGATGCGGGACTCGATCCGGCCGATGCTGAGCCTCGCCCGGCGTCGGTCGTCGAGGGTTACCAGCAATAGTCCCGGCTCGCCCGGCCCTAGTGGGTGGGGGCCTCCTGTCCGGCCAGGTCGAGCGCCGCCCCGGTGGCCACGACGGCCAGGTTGCCGGTCCGCCCCGCGATCTCCACCTCACGTTCGGCGGGCGGGGTCCCGAGGGCGGCCCGGTCCCAGGCGGCACGGCTCACGAGGAGCTCGCCCGGCCCGGCGAGCCCGCCCAGGCGGGCAGCGATGTTGACCGTGTCGCCGAGTGCCGTGAAGTCGATCTTCTCGCCACCGCCCACGACGCCGACGAACGCCTCGCCGGTGTGCACGCCCGCGCCGACCATCAGGCCCTTGCGCGCCAGGCCGTCACGCTCGACGCCGGCCAGGATGGCGCGCCCCGCCTTGATCGCCCGCCCAGCGTGGTCCTCACCGGTGATGACGGGGATGAACAGGGCCATGACGCCATCGCCGAGGAACTTGTCGACGATGCCGCCGTTGTCATCGATGGCGGTCGCCGCCGTCCGGTAGTAGGCCTGGATGAGACCCCGGAACTCCGAGGCGGACGTCCGTTCGGCCAGACCGGTCGAGCCGCGCACGTCCGCGAAGACGACGCTGATCTGGATCTCGGCGCCACCGGGAGACTTCGAGAGCTGCCCGAAGCACGCCTTGCACAGCAGCGGGTTGTCGCGCATCGGTCCATGCCAGAACAGACGGGCGAACGCCCCGCCCGCTCCGTGGAAGGGCGAGGCGCAGACCTTGCAGCGCGGCGCCGACGGCACGTGTCGCCAGCGCCGACGGATCCTCTGGAGGCTCTTGTCCTCGCCGGTCAGCAACGCCCGCCACTGCGTGGTGACGGGGTCTTCGTCGAGCATGTTCCAGATGGTAGACCCCGTTCATCTCGGAAGCGTGACGCGTGCCGCCCGTGGGCGACATTGCTACATGACCGGGAACGTCTCCGAGACGACGACCGTGGCGCCACCGGCAAGGACGGGGCAACCCTTTGCCAGCTCGACAGCACGATCGAGGTCGTCCGCCTTGACGATCGAGTAGCCGCTGGGAGCCGACGTCGCGTCCATGACCGATCCATCCGGCGAGATCGCCCGCGCCTGCGAGATCGGATTGCCGCCGTCGACGAGGGCGTCGCCGAGCGCCCCGAACCAGTTCGTCCAGGCCGTCATGACCTGGCCCTGTTCCTCTTTCGATTCGGGCATCGAGCCGCCGTGGAAGGTGAGCAGGAAGTTCGCCATCTCGATGGTCCTCCAGTGTCGCGATGCCCTGCGCGTCGCCGCGGTCCAGGGGGAGAGGCGAGCATCCGTCGCCCTTCCATCGTGACGACGAACGACATCCGTGGAATCGACAACGGCGGGCGTTCGCGCGACGCGGGTGGCAGCGGGAACCTCAGCTTCCGTGATCGGGTCGCGCGATGGCACGCTCGGCGAGGATCAACGTCCCGACGGGTCCGGCCTGCCCGCCGAGATGTGCGAGCGAGATGAAGTCCGGTTGGCCGTGCTCGGGCAGGCCGGGATAGCCCATGAGCTGCCGGTCGAGCTCCGCTCTCGCTGCGGCCGCCACGCCGGGCAACGCAGACAGGCCGCCGCCGATGACGATCCGTGCCGGTGCCAGCGCGTAGATGATCGATCGGATGCCGGCGCCCACGTAGAAGCCCACAAGGTCCGCGGCGGCCGCCCGTTGGGCTCCCTCGAGGTGCTCGGCGCGGCGACCGAATCGCGCAGCGACCGCCGGCCCGCTGGCCATCCCTTCGAGGCAATCGCGGTGGAACGGGCAGACCCCGGCGAACGCGTCGTCAGGGTGCCGCGGAACGGCCAGATGGCCCATCTCCGAGTGGCCCAGCCCGTGCAGGATCTGGCCGTCGATGACCGCGCCACCCCCGATCCCGGTCCCCAGCGTCAGGTAGACGAACGACTTGAAGCCCCGCGCCGCGCCCCAGCGACCCTCCCCCAGCGCGGCGGCGTTGACGTCGGTGTCAAAGCCGACCGGGACGCCGAAGGCCGCGGCGAACGGGCCGACCAGCGGCGTTCCCGACCAGCCCGCCTTCGGCGTCGTCGTGATCGATCCGTACTGGGGGTGGCCCGGCCGCAGCTCGACCGGCCCGAACGAGCCGATCCCGATCGCGTCGAGCCGGGTCCCCGTCGCGATGGCGCGTCGGAAGAAGTCGATCGCCGCGTCGAGGGTCTCTGCCGGGCTGGTCGCCTCGAGGCGCAGCTCCTCGACGATCTCGCCCGGTCCGGTGCCGATGACGCACACGAACTTGGTCCCGCCGGCCTCTACCCCGCCGAACATCTGGCCCTATCGACCCGCATCGTTGGCAAGCACGGCCTCCAATTCTCGGTCGTTGACGGCTACCCGCAGCCGGTGAGGCCGACGGGCGGCTCGCGGTGCCTTGGACCCGGTCCACTTGCGGAGCAGCGGTGCGATGTCGAAGATGAAGGGTAGGCGTCTCGCCAATCGTAGCGACTTGACGGCGCCTCGTGACCGCGTTCGAACAGCCGGCGTCGTCGTCCTCCGACGAGCGCGGGGTCGCGGCCCGCCACGCGACGCCGTTTGCGTCCCGCGCCGGCGTCGGTCACGCTTGAACGGATGTGGGAGATCAGGCAGCTGGCGCCGACCGAGGTCGACCGGGTGGGGGCGGTCCTGGGCCTCGCTCGCGTCGGCCAGGGCAACGGCAGCTACCTGATCGCCTGGGAGGGCGACGACCCGCTCGGCCACGCGTATCTGGCGCTCACGGACCCGCCCGAGCTGCAGGATGTCGAGGTGCGCCCGGAGCACCGCCGGCGTGGCGTCGCAACGGCGCTGGCCGACGCGGCCGAGCGGGCGACGGCCGCTCGAGGAGCAGGCCGGCTGCGCCTGGCCGTGAGCATTGGGAACGAGGCGGCGCAAGCGCTCTACCGCGGCCTGGGGTACGGCGACGTCGGGATCCCGCCCAAACGGGTCCGGGGCACGGTCCACATCCGGAACGGGCCGATCGAGGTCGACGACACGCTGCTGACCTGGGAGAAGTCGCTCGTCGTACCAGCAGAGGGACGGCCATGAAGCTCGTCGCCATCGGGATCGGCAGCGCCATCTTCGGGATCGAGCTGCTGCGCGACGTGTTTCGCGTACCGGAGTTCCGTGGCGCCGAGCTGTGGCTGGTGGACACGGACGCGGATGCCCTGGCCCGGATGACGAGGCTCGCACGGCGGCTCGATGCAGCCGCTGGCTGGGATGTCGCGGTCCACGCGACGCGGGAGCGACTCGAGGCCCTGCCCGCGGCCGACTTCGTGGTGACCTCGGTTGCGGTCGCCCGCATCGCCACCTGGCGTGCGGATCACGCGCTGGCACTCAGCCACGGGTTCGCGAGCGTGCTGTCGGAGAACGGCGGTCCGGGTGGGTTGTCCCACACGCTCCGCTCGATCCCGCTGATGCTCGAGATCGGCCAGGATGTCGAACGCCTGGCACCGGACGCGGTGATGTTCAACTACACCAACCCGGAGAACCGGGTCTGCCTGGCGCTCCACCGGCACACGTCGGCGCGCATCGTCGGCTTGTGCCACAGCGTCGCCGAGGCGATCGACGCGTGCGCCCAGGTCCTTGGTCGACCCCGCGACGAGATCGCGGTACATGCGGCCGGGACCAATCACTACACCTGGTTCGTGGCCATCCGCGACGCGGACAACGGCAGCGACCTCATGCCCGAGTTCAGGCGACGAACGCTGGCCGGCGATCCGCGACGGGCTCCGCTGAGCCGGCTGCTCATCGAGCAGCTCGGGGCCCATCCGGCGATCGACGACGGCCACGTCGGCGAATACCTGCCGTGGGCCGCGGCGATGATCGGCACGTCGGGCTACGACTTCGAGGGCCACGAACGGCGAAGCCTGGCGGACATCGAGATGCTCGAGGCCTGGGGGTCGGGCGCCCGGCCAGTCGAACCACTGCTCGCCGAACCGTCGCAGGAGGCGAAGGTCGACCACAGCGCCGCCGAGATCATGGGCGACCTGATCGCTCAGCGGACCCGGCGGCGGCCGTCATTCATCCTGCCCAATGACGGGTACATCGACAACCTGCCCATCGATTCGGTGGTCGAGGTCCCTGGCCTCGTCGAAGCCGGGGTCGCGCGAGGCGTGCGTGTCGGGGCGCTCCCGGAGCCCGTCGCCGCCCTCGTCCGCCACGAGCTGGCGGTCCAGGATGCCGCGGTCGAGGCGGCGGTCGAGGGGTCCCGGGACCTCGCCATACGGGCGTTGCTGCTCGATCCGGTGGTGACGGACGTGCGTGCCGCCGAGCGGTTCCTCGACGCGATCCTCGAGGCCCATCGGGCATACCTGCCCCGCTTCTGGTCGTGATGCGGCTGCGCTTCGGCACGAGTGAACCGGTACCCTTCCTCGTGTGATGCGAGTCGGCATGCTGGGTTTCTGGCACGTCCATGCCTCGGACTACGCGGCCGAGGCGCAAGCCCATCCGGGCGTCGAGATCGTGGCTGCCTGGGACGAGGATCCGGTCCGGGGCGAGGCCGGGGCGGCAGGCCTCGGCGTCACCTGCCACGCGGACCTGGCGGAGCTCCTGGCTCGAGCCGACGTCGATGGCGTCATCGTCACCACGCGCACGACCGCGCACCGTGACGTGATCATCGCTGCTGTGGAGGCGGGCAAGCACGTCTTCACCGAGAAGGTCCTGGCGTTGACACCCGCGGAGGCGCGAGAGATCGTCGACGCCGTCGAGCGACGGGCGGTCAAGCTGGTCGTCTCGCTGCCGCGGCTATCGCATGGCTACACGCTCGCGATCCGGGAGATCCTCGGGTCGGGTCGCCTGGGCGTGGTGACGGAGGTCCGCTGCCGGCTGTCGCACGACGGGGCCATCGGCCGTCGCTGGTTGCCGGCCCAATTCCTCGACCCGGAGGAAGCCGGCGGTGGCGCGCTGGTCGACCTGGGCGCCCATCCGCTGTACCTGACGCGACTGTTCCTCGGCGGCATGCCCGAGTCCATCTCGGCCGAGTTCGGACGGGTGACCGGACACGCCGCGGACGACAACGCGGTGGCCATCATGCGGCACGCGAGCGGCGCCATCGGTATCGCCGAGACGGGCTTCGTCAACCCGTCCTCGCCGTTCACCGTCGAGATCCATGGGACGGACGGCAGCCTCCTGTACGGCACGCCCGACCCGAGGCTCCTGGTGCGGGTCGGGTCGCGTGGCGACGACCTCGGCTGGGACGAGGTGCGCATCCCGGAATCGGGTCCCTCGCCATTCGAGCAGTGGGTCGGCCACGTCGTGGACGGGACCAATGCGACGGAGAACGTCGCCATGGCACTCGATCTCACGACCCTCGTCGACGCGGCGAGCCGCTCGGCTCGTACCGCGACGACCGTCGCGCTGGGGACCCGGTCGTGAACTCGGACGGTCCGATCCGGATCGGCATCATCGGCGCTGGGTCGATCGCGGGCGAGCACCTGCTCGGGTACCTGGAACGACCCGAGGCCGCGGCCGTCACCGCCATCGCCGACGTCGATCCGGAGCATGCACAACGGCTCGCCGAGCGTGCCGGCGGCGCCCGGACGTTCCTCGACTACCGCGAGATGCTCGCCTCGTCGCTGGTGGATGCGGTCGACATCTGCCTGCCACACCATCTCCACGCGGACGCCATCGTGGCCTCGGCCGAAGCGGGGGTGCACATCCTGTGCGAGAAGCCGCTGTGCCTGACGCCCGCGGAGGCGGGCGAAGTCCGTCGCGCGGTGGCGGCCGCCGGCGTCACGCTCATGTGCTCGCACAACCAGCTCTTCATGCCGCCGGTCGCGGCCGCCCGCAACCTCCTCCAGGAGGGCATCCTCGGGCAGGTCTACGAGGCGCGTACGACCGACTGCTTCTTCAACGACTTCGACCCGGCGAACATGGGCTGGCGCGCCCACCGCTCGACGAGCGGCGGCGGCGAGCTCATCGATACCGGCTACCACCCGACCTACCTCCTGCTCCACCTCATCGACAGCGAGCCGGTCGAGGTCACGGCCATGCTCAGCACGCACCGGCTGACGTTCATGGAGGGCGAGGACTCGGCGCACGTCGCGGTGCAATTCGCCGACGGGTCGGTCGGGACCGTGACGACGAGCTGGGCCTACGAGCCGGCCGGTTCCACCGAGCGGTTCTCCGTCGTCGGCGAAGCCGGCAGCCTGTGGAGCGACGGGGAGTCGCTGTACCACAAGCCACGCGGCGGTGAGGCCGTTCGGCTGGTGGACCCGCCGGCGGAGGAGATCGAGACGATCCGCCTGTCGGTCCAGGACTTCGTTGCGTGTCTGCGGGAAGGACGTCGCCCGATCCAGACCGAGGTCGAGGGCATCAACGTGCTCAAGGTGATCCTCGGCGCCTATGCCTCGGCGGACGAGGGCCGGACGATCTCGCTCGAGGAGCTGTTCGAGGGCTCCTGACACCGCCCGCCGCGGTCAGTCGGGCAGCGTGACCGCGAGGCTGGCCGGCGATCCGCCATCGACCCCGATGTCCTCGCCGGTGCCGAAGCTGGCTCCTGAACTCCCCCGTCCGGGGCTCCGTCGGGCGTCCTCCGCCGCGCTCATGGCGTCTCATCGTCGAGCGCGTGCAGGATGCCCTGCAGGTAGCCGATAGCGTGCGCGCGACCCCGGCTGCAATACGCGGCCGAGCTCGTGTTCGCCCAGGTGTCCTCGTCACCGATCATAGCCGGCACGTGATCGTCGATGATGAAGCCGTCGAAGCCGACGCCGGCCAGCCGTCGGAGGACGGCCGTCGGGTCGTAGTTGCCCTCGCCGAGGAACGACTCCTGGAACCGCGGGACCACTCCCTGGACGTCCCGGAAATGGACGTACGCGATGCGGCCCTCCGGCCCGAAGCGGTCGATCACCCGGTTCACGGTCTCCTCGCCGCCCATCTCCGAGACGGTGCCGAGGCACAGGTCCAGTCCCCAGGCCGGACTGCTACCGGCCAGCTCACCGGCGCGCTCGAGCGCCTCCGGACTGGTCAGGATCCGGGTGATGCCCCCGAGCGGGATGTCCGTCGGTGGATCGTCGGGATGGAGCGCGAGGCGGATGCCGACGTCCTCGGCGACCGGCAGCACGGCCTCGAGGAAGACGCGGTAGTTGTCCCACATCCGATCGCTGCCGATCGGCTCCTCGAACGCCCCTTCGGGGGTCAGCTTGTAGCCGGCCAGCGCATTCCCCTCGCCCACCCGCTCCGCGTCGAACGCGGTGACCCGGGCGCCACCGCGCCCTTGCGCGTAGAGATCGGTCCGCCAGACGTACGTCGGCAGGAAATGGTGGCCGAGCACGGGGATCCCTGCGCTGGCCATGTTGCGGATCGTGGTGCAGTAGTTGGCGAGCTGTTCGTCGCGACCGGGCAGGCCGCGCAGGACCTTGTCCCAATGGGCGTACGGGACGTTCTCGAGCCCCTCGACGACCAGACCGTCCCGCTCGCAGCGCTCCCGCAGGCGGAGCAGCTCGTCGAGCCCCCAGTAACCGTGCTCTCCCTTGAGATCGCTCGGCGTGTGGAACTGGACGCTGGTCAGGCCCAGCTGCCTGGCGAAGGTCGAGACCGTGTCGTCGAACCCTTCGAGATGACCGAGCGCGAGGCGGATCGGCATCCGCGCTCAGGCCCGGGCCGATCGCGTCGCGGGGCCAGGCCGTACGAACCTGGCGCGGTAGGATACGGCCCGATCGCGATGATGACCGCAGACGACGTGACGCAGGTCCTCGAGCGCCTCGCCGGCGCCGGGATCGAGGCCTGGCTCGACGGCGGCTGGGCGGTCGATGCCGTCCTGGGCGAACAGACGCGCGCCCACGACGATCTCGACCTCATCGTGCGGGTGGCCGACGTCCCGGCGATGCGCGAGGCGCTCGGCCGCGACGGGTTCGAGCTCGACCGCGGCCAACCGCTTTCGAACTTCGTTCTGCGCGACGCGGCGCGGCGCGAGATCGACGTCCACCCGGTGACGTTCGACGCGACCGGCGACGGCGTCTACCGGATGGAGAACGGCGACGATTGGGTGTTCCCGGCCGAGGGCTTCGGCGGCCGGGGACGGATCGGGACGCGCGACGTGCACTGCCTCACGGCGGACGTCCAGATGCTGTGTCATGCCACGGGCTATACGCCGGGCGAGACCGATTTCCACGACATGCGCCTCCTCAACGCCCGACTCGGGACGGCGCTCCTGCCGCCATACGACGTCCCGTAGCGCCGCTGTCACCGGCTCGCAGGGCTGCTCGCCGCCTGCTCGAGCAGCGGCTTGACCTCGCCCACGAAGCGGCTGAGGGTCTCGTCGTCGAACGGCGCGGGGGCATCGAAGAAGATGTGGCGGAACCCGAGCTCGACGAACGGGGCGAGGGACTCGGCGATCTGCTCCGCACTACCGACCTTGGGCGCGTCACTGTAGCCCGGGTGCTGCTCGCGGAAGACGGCATCGACCCGTTTCGCCTCGGCCGGGTCGTCACGGATGATGACGAGACCAAGGCCGAGCGTCCGCTCGATCTCCGCCTCGTCACGAGCGACCTCATCGCACCAGCGCCGGAGGACGTCGTCCTTGTGGCGGACGAAGTCGATGTCGCCGCCGGTGTTCCACGCGTCGGCGTAACGCGCGACGGTGGCCAGCGTCTTTCGCTCGCCGTCACCGCCGATGAGGATCGGCAGTCGCGCCTGGATCGGCGGAGGGTCGTTGCGAACGTTCATCGCGTGGTAGCGCGGGCCGCGTGCGCTGGCGGGCTCGCCGGAGAGCATCCCGCGCATCAGCGCCACGGCCTCATCAAGCCAGTCGAGCCGTTCTCCGAAGCCGGACCCGAACTCGATCCCGAAGGCCTCGTGCTCGCGTTCGAACCAGGCGCCGCCGATGCCGAGGATCGCGCGGCCGCCGCTCATGTGGTCGAGCGTCGTGGCCAGCTTCACGGTCAGCGCCGGGTTCCGGAACGTGTTGGCGCCGACCATCAGCCCGAGCGTGGCCCGCGACGTCACGGCGGCCCAACCGGCCAGGATCATGTAGCCCTCGAAGATCGGGCCACGCCAATCGCCCTGGATCGGGTAGAGGTGGTCCCACGTCCACAGCGAGTCGAAACCGAGCTCGTCCGCCCGCTGGCCGACGCGTCGCAGCGAGGCCCAATCGGTCCGTTGACCCCATGGCAGCACGCCGACCTTGATCTCGCTCGTCATCTCGACCTCCGTCCCCGCGATCCCCCCTGCGTCGGCATCCTAGGTCGCGTCGGCCACGAGCTCCGGCGCGCCGACCGCGCTCGCGGCCGTGATCGTGACCGGGATCGACTCCGAATAGAGCACGCGCCCGAAATACATGACCTTGACCAACGCCCAGTACGTGCCCACGACGACATCGCGCGGCGGCGCGGCGGCGAATTCGAGGATCGTCCGGCCGCCCGGCTCGACCGTGAACCCCTGGGTCCATGGCCGGATCGTCGTCCACGTCTCGAGCGGGCTGAGGATCTGGGCCTCGCCGCGGATCTCGCTCGCGGCCGTGTTCGACAGCGACACGCGGAGCGTGGCGCCGCCTCCCGGAGCCGCCGAGATCCCGCGGTCCAGGAGCTCGACCTCCAGCTCTCCTCCGCGGTCGTGCCGCGTTCCCGCCTGGCTGGACGTCCCTGGTTCGAGGCCGATGCCGGCCGTCGAGAGTGCCCGTTCGACCGCCCATCCGAGCGCTGCCGAGCGCTCGCCGTCGGCCGGCTTCGGAGCCGTGCCGTTGCCGCCTGGCAGGTAGTCGACGGTCACCACGTCCTCATGGGTCTGGCCTGCCTCATCGACGATGCGGGCGGCCAGGAAATACCGGCCGGGGCTGGCGCCGGCGGCCGGTCGTACCGAGACATCGAAGGCGAAGTCCGCGCCGGGCGCCAGGCGGTAGATCCGCTCCGCGGGCGTCGCTTGCCAGCCAGGTGGGACGATCAGCGCGACCGTTCCCGCGGCGGCACCGGCGGTTCGCTCGGACGCCACCACGATCGGCAGGTCGAACGGGCCCTCGCCGCCCAGGAACGACGGCTTGATCTGGACCGTGACCGACTGGTAGCCCATCGGCGCCGCACCCTTGTTGTGCAGCCAGTAGTCGGAGAAGACGGGCTGCGCCGCCTCGCCCCGGGGGGCAAGGTCGACGGTGCCGCTGTTCGAGTCGGCGGTCGCCTGGAGCGTCGCCGCGACGGTCACGATCTCGTAGGGCTCGAGACGCACCTCGATCGTCGTCCCGGAGCCGGGCATCGGCGCAGCATGTTCCTCGAGGAGGTTCGTCCGGGCAGCGGTGACGATCGGCCAGCGACTTCGGATCGTCGCCGGGGTCGGCCGGCCCGAGGACTCGTACAGCCGCAGGGCGATGCCCTGCGCCGGGTCGAGCTCCATCCCGGCCATCCGCGACTGCGGAGCGCCACCGGGCTTGAGGACGGTCAGGACGACGGACGAGGGCTCGATCTCGACGAAGCTCGCTGTCGCGGGCAGGCGGCCGGGGTGTGCCTCGAAGGCCCGGGCGACGAGCGGGTTGTTGAAGTCGTGTCCGGCACGCACGATGCCGCCGTCCCGCCAGTCGCCGGACGCGGCTGCGACCGCGTAGTCGAAGGTGTGGCTCCAGTGCTGGAACTGGAAGTTCGCGCCATCGGGCGTCGATCGTCGCGGCGGGTCGATCCACACCCCGGACGGCCAGCCGCTGCACGAGCGCATGATCGAGAGGTACAGGTTGCCATCCGCCTCCACGTTGAAGCTCGGCATGCCCCGATTGAGGATCGCGACCGTGTAGTCCTCGACCGTCCCGGTCGCGCCGTCCAGCTCCGCCGGCTGATCCACGGCGATGACGCCGTCCTCGAGGTCGGCGACGAGCGAGTCGAGCGCGGCGACCGTGTGGTCGGCGTCGACACCGGCGACGATGAGCACGGGCAGGTCGCGCGCCCCGCGCAGATCGGTGATGGGCTCCGCACGACGCTGGGCCTCGCCGTCTCCGGGCACCCAGAGTCGGGCCCGACCAGTGCTTGCCAGCTGCCGGTCGAACTCGGCACGGTAGCCGGGACCGGCGCCATCGAGGACAGCGGCGACGAACTGGTTGTCGTCTGGCTGCCCGATCGCCAACCGGACGTCCGGGAGGTTGGAGTCGATGTGTAGCACGCCGTAGCGATGGCCGTCGTGGCGCGACACGGTTGACGTGACACCCTGGCGGACGAGCGCGATGACGAGCGCGCGGACGGCAGCGTCCTGGCGCGGGTCGTCGGGGACGACGACCTCGGCGACGCCGATCGCTCGTGCCGCGCGCGCCTCGGACACCGGCGCGCCCGGCGCGCCGAGCGCGACGCGGGCGGTCGCGCCGAGGGCGAACCAGTTGTAGGCAGGATGGTCCAGCGTGAAGGGGACCTCGGCCACGTCCACGTTCGGGCGTCCGAAGGGCCGGCCGATGACGGCGTTGCCCGTCTCCGATACGGGAGCGCCGCCCTGGATGGCGGCCGGGAAGCGGAGCCGGAACAGCCGGTCGTGGCCGTCGTAGTCGTGGAGTGACGTGGTCAGCTCGACGCGCTCGACGCCCGTCCACAGCCGGATCTCCTGCTCGCGTCGCGATCGGTCGAACGGCCCGTGGAGCCGGATCCGCTGGCCGATCGGCGAGACCTCGACCGTCACCTCCGTGTCGAAGTCGATGGCCGACGTGAACCGCCCGTCGGGCGTCAGGTGCCAGGGGCCTTCGGCGAACAGCGGATGGTTCGGGTACTCACGATACGAGCGCAGCTCGTTGACGACCTCGCCGGGCTGGATGAGCTGCTTGCCGGTGCGCTTGTCGACGAGGCTGGCGATCCCGCCGCCGCGCGACGGATCGACCGACAGGGCAAAGGTGTCGTTCTCGATGGCCAGCTCGTCGATCGGCCGCCAGCCGGCGTCGCCGAGCGGCGTCGCGCCCGGCACGGCCACGGCGTGGAAGGTCCGGTAGCCGACGGCGGGCACGTCACGCGCGAGGAACGCGATCGTCGCCCTGGCCGGCCTGCCCGCCTCGCGACGATCGGCCGACTCGAGCAGGAACGGCACACGCCCGCCGGCATCGTCGCGCAGCTCGAGCCCGAGGGAGGTGTCGTCGGGCAGGTCGACCTCGATCCGGGCGATGTCCGTCCGCGACCACGACAATGCATTGAAGACAGTGACCGCCTGGCCGTCCCCGGCGGTGTCGATCTGGGCGGCGAGGTGATCGATCGCGCCGTCCAGGACGGTCGTCCCGAGCTCGAGCGCCTCGCGCCAGCCACCGATCAGGTCGAGGTAGACCTGGTCCGATTCGGAGCCGGTGATCCCGTCGTGATGGGCCCCGAAGAGCAGCTGCCGCCACGCCTTGTCGATCGCCTCGGTCGGGAACCGGGCGCCCGTCAGCGCGGCGATCGTGGCGAACTTCTCCGCGCCGAGCAACGTGTTCTCGGCGACCCGCTGCATCTGCTTGGTGTCGATGAACGAGACGTCCTTGCCCGTGTAGATCGGGTTCATGTCGCGCGTCTGCGGGGAGAACGGGCGGCCCGTCGCGGCCTGCGCCGCACGCACGGCGTCGAAGTATTCGCGCGGGATCGCCATGGTGAACTTCGGCCAGACGTAGCGGCTGTTCCAGTCGCGCTGGATCGCGGAGACCCATTTGTTCGGCGGGGTGTAGTCCGTGCCGACGGGCAGCATCACGTTCTTCGTCGCCGCAAGCGAGGCAAGTTCGGTGAACAGGCGGTGGACCTCGGCCTCGGCTGCCTCGAGCGTGGGGGCGGCATCCATCCACCAGCCGGCCGAATAGTGGTCGGCCATGAAGCTCGTGAGCAGCGTCCGCCCACTGGGCGCGATCCAGTCGAACTCCATCGGAAACTGCATCCGCGGCACCTCGCCGGCCGCCAGCTCGGCGAAGGGGATGCGGCTCGGACCGCGGACCCAGTTGGGACCCCACTCGTGGAACGGACCACGCGCCCATGAGCTCGACGACACCCCCGCATCCGCCATGATCCCGGGGAATTGCGGGTCGTGCCCGAACGCGTCGAGCTGCCACGCCGTGGCCGGAGCGCCGCCGAGCACGTCGCGCTGGTAGCCGATCCCGTAGATCGCGTTGCGGATGGTCGATTCGGCGCTCGTCAGGTTCGTGTTCGGCTCGTTGTACGTGCCGCCGACGAACTCGAGCCGGGCCTCGGCCAGGAGCTGCCGGACGTACGCGCGATCCTCGGGATAGGCGTCCCAGTACGGCTTGAGGTAGTCGAGCTCTGCGAGGACGAACTTGTAGTCGGGGTCGCGCCGGGCCATCTCGAGATGCGACTTGACGAGCGCGAGGCCGGGCTCCTGGAACGGCGAGCGGTACTGGATCGTCGCACCCCAGGTCTCGGTGTAGGCCGCCTGGGTGTTCCACCAGACCGGGTCGTAGTGGAAGTGGGAGACCATGTACATCCGCCAGCCGGGCTCCTCGACGGCGAGCTGGAAGGGCAGGCGCTGCGTCCGCTGGCCGTCCTCGACGACGACCTCGGCATCGAGCAGGTCGCCCGCGGCGGCCGGTGCGTCGACCGTCACGCCGACCTCGAGGCGTGCCTCCTCGCGATCACCGAGCGGCCCGAGGCCGACCGAGGCCTCGCTCCGCACGTGCGCGCCCTCGATGCGCACCTGGGCGGGCGCGCTTGCGCCACCCTGCGTGCCGCGCAGGACGATGCGTACGACCTGGCGGGGAGCCGCCTCGGAGCCGATGAACAGGTTGGTCAATTCGACCGCGACGATGTCCATCGCCTAGCTCCGGCCGGCCGCGGCCGACCCGGCCCCGACCCGTCCATCGACAGTGTCGCGCCAGGAGTGCGCCGGGTCATAGCCGAGCAGACGCCGTGCCTTGTCGATCGACAGCAGCGTGTCGAAGTCGCCGGTGCCCGGCCGTAGCGGGACCGACGGATAGACCTCGGCCATGAGCTCGCGGTTGGGGCGGTCCATGACCGTGTCGCCGGCCGCGATGATGAATGCCTCGGCGCCGGTCAGGTCGGCGGTCAGGCTGAGACGGCAGGCCTGGGCGACATCTCGGGCGTCGATATAGCCCCACATGTTCCAGGCCCCCCGCAGCGGGTCGCTCCAGCCGTCACGGAAGGCGGCGTACTCGGCGGGCTCCCGGATGGCGGAGAAGCGCAACCCGATGAACGGGATGTGGCTCCACCGGGCGAACTGGCGGGCGATCTCTTCGCCCAGGACCTTGGTCAGCGCATAGCTCGAATGCGGACGCAACGGATGCTCCTCGTCGATCGGTGCATAGTCCGGTTCCGGGTGATGACCGGGCTCGGCAGCGGGGTCGAGCAGGTTGCGCGCCTCGCGATGCCCGAACGGCAGCCCGAGCACGGTCTCGCTCGAGGCCCAGACCACTCGCTCCAGCCCGAGCAGGGCGGCGGCACTGAAGACGTTGTAGGTGCTCAGGATGTTGATCTCGAACGTCCGCTCGACCGTCCGGATCCGCGGCGCCGGGATGGCCGCGAGGTGGACGACCACGTCCGTGCCCCGCAGCGCCTCGATCGTCTCGCCGAGATCCGTCAGGTCCGCCCTCAGGAACGGCGCCTCGGTGGGGCTCGCCGGGACGACATCGACGTTCACGACCGCGTGACCGTGCTCGACGAGGTCGTGTACCACGGCGCGACCCGCCTTGCCGCTCCCGCCCGTCACCACGATCCTCGTCATCGTCATCGCCTCCGGTCAGTGCCTGTGGCTCGGGAACCCGTGGACCGGATGCGCCGGGTGCTCGAACCCGGGCTCGATGACCGCGAGCGCCGAGCGGCGATCCTCGAGCCACGCCCCGAACACCCTGCTGCGCTCGACTCCCAGGAGCTCCGCTTCGATCGCCGGGCGAGCCTCGGCGAACGGAACGCACGAGGCCGGCGACACGGTCTCAACGCGCACGATATGCCAGCCGTGTTCCGTCCGGATCGGTCCGGTCACGCTGCCGACCTCGGCCGAGAAGATCGCGTCCTCGAGCGGCCCGCTGAACTCGCCGCGGTGGACGGCGCCGAGGTCGCCGCCACGCGTGCGACTTCCGGCGTCGATCGACACCGCCCAGGCGAGCTCGCTCATGTCCGCACCCCGGGCGAGGCGACGGACCGCGTCATGCGCGGCGGCCTCATCCGCGACCAGGATGTGGCGGATCCGACGCGCCTCGCGGCGTCGGAAGCGGTCGCCGTTGCGGACGTAGTAGGCGCGGACCTCGCGCCGGGTCACGGTCACATCCGCCGTCACCTTCTCGACCAGGCGACCGACGGCCGACGGCGTCAACTGGCCGTCCGTGACCGGGTCCGTCGACTCGGTCGGGGCGATGATCCCCGCGGCCTGCCCTTCGTGAAGCGAGGACCGCCTCGGTGACGAGCTCCTGGACGACCCAGCGACGGACCCCGGCGGACACCTGCCCGGCGTCCGGCGGCAGGTGTCGGCCACGCGGGCCGCGACGGACATCCGACATCCGCCGGTCGAGCCGCGCCAGCGAGATCGGCCGGCCGCCGACGACGGCCACCACGGGCGAGTCGTCGACCATGGTCAACCCTTGACCCCACCCACCGTGATGCCCTCGACGAAGAACCGCTGGGCGAAGATGAAGACGAGGATGATCGGCAGCACGACCAGGCATGAGGCCGCCATCAGCAGGTTGTAGGCGACATCGTGCTCGCTGGTATAGAAAGCCAGCCCCACGGCCAGCGGGTACTTGGAGTTGTCCTGGAGGTAGAGCAGGGGCAGCAGGAACTCGTTCCAGGCACCGACCGCGGCAAAGATCGCGACGACCACGATGGCCGGCTTGGTCAGCGGCAGGATGACCTTCCAGAACGTCTGGATCTCGGACGCGCCGTCCACCTTCGCCGCATCCGACAGCTCGCGTGGGATGCCCAGCATGAACTGGCGCATCAGGAAGATGTAGAAGGGGTTGGCGAAGAAGGCGGGCACGATCAGTGGCAGGAACGTGTCGACCCAGGATTTCGCCCCCTGGATCCCGAACGAGGGCAGCCGGCTGAAGATGTCGAACAGCGCGACGAGGATGACCGGGTACGGCAGGAACAGGGTCGCGATGCAGACGTAGAACATCAAGTTCCGGCCGGGCCACTGGATCCGTGAGAAGCCGTAGGCCACGACAGTGTTCGACAGGACCGAGCCGATCGTGACCCCGACGGTGATGATGAACGAATTCAGGGCATACAACCCGAACGGGATGTAGTTGACCGCGTCGATGAAGTTCTGCCACACCCAGTCGCCGGGGACCAGCGCGGGCGGGAACGTCGTGAGCTCCCGGTTGGACTTGAGCGCGCTGACGAACATCCAGTAGAACGGCACGATGAACAAGATCGCCGCGGCGATGAGGACGACCCGCGGCAGGACCGACCCGGTCAGCCTCTTCCGGATCCGTGGGCGGCGCCTTGGGTTGACCTTGGCGATCGGGGGGGCCTCGGAGATCTGGGGGCCGTCGACAACGTCGGTGGTCGCCATCTAGGCCTCCTCTCCGCCGTAGAACACCCAGCCCCGCGCCCAGCGGAACACGGCGAAGGCCAGGCCGAGGCTGACGACGAACATGACGACCGACATGGCGGCTGCATAGCCCATCTGGCCGAATTGGAAGGCCTGCTTGTAGAGATAGAAGACGTAGGTCAGCAGCGAGTTGTCGGCGCCCGCCGCGGTGGTCCCGCCGCCGGTCAGGATGTAGGCCGAGGTGAACACCTGGAGCCCAAAGCTCAGCCCGATGATCAGGTCATAGAGGATGATCGGGGTCATCATCGGCAGCGTGATGCTGCGGAACTTGGCCCAGCCACCGGCGCCGTCGATCTCCGCCGATTCGTACAGCTCCATCGGGACGCCGCGGAGTCCGGCCAGGAAGACGAGCGCGAACTGGCCGGCGCCCAGTTGCGCGATCATCACCAGCGCGAGCTTGGTGTAGGCAGGATCGCCCAGCCAGTTCGGGGACGGCAATCCGACCGATGACAGGGCCCAGTTGATGAGCCCGTAGCCCGGGTTGAGCAGCACCACGAAGACGAACGAGATGGCGAAGACGGGCAGGATCGACGGCAGGTAGTAGATCCCCCGATAGACGGACACCTCGCGGACCTTGCGGTTCATCGCCATCGCGAGGCTCATCGCCACGACGACCCCGATCGGGACCGCCAGGAGCGTGTAGTAGAGCGTGTTATACGTGGCTTTGAGGAACAGCGGGTCGACGACCATCCGCTGGTAGTTCCCGATGCCGATGAAGACCGGCGGCAGGATCCCCGAGTAGCGGGTCAGGCTCAGGTAGAACGTGTACAGGATCGGGAAGATCCCGAGCACGATGAACCCGAACAGCCAGGGGCTGATGAACAGCAGACCCCAGCGCAGGTTCCGGCGCTGGATCCTCGTCAGCCGGAAGCGGCGGAACCGGACCGGTTTGATGGCGGCGGGAGCAACGGCCACGTCATGCCTCGCTGCGCCGTGAAGTGGAGGGTCGCGGGGACCGGAGGAGGCCGATCCCCGCGACGTGCCGCTAGAAGCCTAGCAGCCTACTGTGGCCAGCTGTGGTTGGACTGCGTCCTCGACCTCCTTGAGGGCGGCCGCGGGCGTCTTGGTGTTGAGCTCGACCGAGCCCTGGGCACTGGTCAGCGCGTCCCAGTACGCGGCGCCCACTGCGAGCGGCGGCCGGCTCTTGGCCGTGGGCAGGAGCTTGAGGAACACCGCGTGCTGCGCGTCATACAGGCTCGAGTCGGCCAGCAGGGCGTTCAGCGTCGGGAGGTGGGTCGAATCCTTCGTGTACACCTTCTGGCCGTCCGGGCCGGCGATGTACTGCATGAACTTGACCGCCTGGTCGGCGGCCTGGGAGTTGGGGATGAGCGCCATCGACCAGCCACCGGCCCACGTCGAGGTCGGATCGCCTGCCTTCGGCACGGGAATGTAGGTGAAGGCGTAATGGCCCGTCGGGGCGTACTTGGCCTGCTCGGCGATGCGCCAGTCACCGCTGATCGTCATGCCCAGCTTGCCTGTCCAGAACGGGTTCTGGGCGGCCGGCGGGTTCGGGGGCAGGTTGGTGGTGACCCACCGGCTGACGGCCTGCGGATCGTGGGCCTTGGCCCAGTCGTACATGAATTGATAGCCCGCGACCACGCCAGGATCCTGCGGCGTGACCTTGCAGGCCGTCAGGTCGGCGAACTTGCCGCCGTAGTCGAAGCCCCAGGTGTAGTGCCAGCCCTGGTCGAAGGCGCCCGCGTTGCCGCCGGCTCCGGGACCGCCCGGCATCCAGCCCATGGTCGTGTAGTTGCCGCTGGCGTCCTTCTTGTTGATGGCGTCCGCGATCTTGACCACGGTGTCGATCGTCGGCGCGCCCTTCGTGATGTCGAGCTGCGCGGGATCCTGCCCGGCGGCCTTGATCAGGTCGATGTTGTACCAGAGAGCCCGTGCGTCGGTATCGAACGGCAGGGCATAGGTCTTGCCCTTGTACTGGGTCTCCGCCCACGCGAACGGGAGGTACTGGCTTGCCGTGCCCGCAACGGCGTCGGGCAGCGGGGCCAGCACGCCCTCGGCGGCGCGCTGCGGGACAGTGAACCGGTCGGCCATGTAGACATCAGGCGCCACACCGCCACGGATCGAGGTCAGCAGCTTCGCGACATTGGTCTCAGCGCCCGGCACGATCGTCATCTTGACGCAGATGTCCGGGTTGGCGGCGTTGAACGCTTCGACGATCTTGGCGAGCACGTCCGAATCGGGCGGCCTATGGCTCGTCCAGAACTTGACTACCTTCGCCGAGGCCGCGCAGGCGGCCCCCGTGATGGCGGATGGCTCGGCGCTGGCGCCCGCCGCTTGCGATGCGCTGGCCGCCGCGGAGGCCGGCGCGGAGGCCGGCGCGACGGATGCCGGCGTACCGCTGGACGCTGATGGGCTTGAGGCGCTCGAACTGCAGGCGGCAAGGACAACGACCATCGTCGCTGCCAGTGCCGCCCAGCGGGATCGTCCGCGTACCGGACTCATGGCTCCTCCTCCTGGGTTCTAACCTCGCCTCGACCCCGTGTTTCGGGGCCGACCGCAGCGCCCGGCCGACCGTCGGAGCCTGCGAGCCGATAGCCCTCTCCCGCTCGGCTCTACGGATCCGGGTGGCTCGACTGAACGCCGTGGGGCGCGTTGAGCGGCGCGCATTGCTCTCCTCTGGCGCCGGGGCCAGTCCGACCCCGTGTCGGACCACGCCCACCCGCTGTATAGCCCATCGCAACTCGACTCGTCAAGCGAAAAGATCAACGTTGTCAATGACCGGTCAGGGGTCTGACATGAAGCTGAAACGAGCGCGTTCCCGCATTGACGCGCATGTATCGCCGACCCACAATCGGCGCACGATGTCAAGGTCGACGAACGGCAGCAAGAGACCGGCGAGCGACGATCGTCGACCCACGATGCACGATGTCGCCGACCTGGCAGGCGTCAGCCTCAAGACCGTGTCGCGCGTCTTCAACCGCGAGCCGAACGTCCGTCCCGCCGTCCGGGCACGGGTGGAGGGCGCGGCGGTCAGTCTGGGGTTCCGACGGAACATCGTGGCGAAGAACCTGCGGACGGGGTCGCCCACCTCGAGCGTCGGGCTGGTCATCGCCGACCTGCTCAATCCGTTCTACGCGGCGATCGCGATGGCGGTCCAAGCCATCGCCAACCGGCACTCGGCCACCATGATCCTCGGCAGCTCGGCCGAGGACGTCCTCCGCGAGCAGCAGATCGTGACCGACCTCCTGGAGGGGCACGTCGACGGGCTCATCGTCGTCCCGACGGGTGGTGACCACAGCTACCTCGAACCGCAGCGTCGGCTTGGCGTCCACGTCGTCTTCGTGGACCGTCCGGCGAGCGGCATCGATGCCGACGCGGTCGTCCTCGACAACGTCGGCGGAGCCCGACGGGCGACCCGTCACCTGCTGGACCTCGGCCATCGTCGGATCGGATTCGTCGGCGACCTTGAGATCCTGGCGACGGCACAGGAGCGCCTGGCGGGCTATCGGCTCGCGCTCGACGAGGCCGGGGTGGCGTTCGATCCGGCCCTCGTTCGGTTCGGTGCTCCGCGGGCCGAGTTGGCCGAGGTCGTCGCCCGGCAGTTGCTGGCGATCGACGACCCACCGACCGCCATCTTCGCCGAGAACAATCGCAGCTGCATCGGGGTCATCCGGGCCCTGAGCGCCATCGGCCGGCCGGTCGGTCTGGTCGGCTTCGACGACTTCGAGCTCGCCGACCTGCTCGCTTCACCCGTGACCGTCGTGGGCTACGACCCGGGCGAGCTCGGCCGGGCCGGCGCCGAGCTGCTGTTCGCGAGGATGGGCGGCGATCTGCGGCCACCGCAACGCATCGTCATCCCGACGCGGCTGATCGTTCGCGGTTCGGGCGAGCTGCGACGCGAGCTCGCCGTCCACTATTGAGCGACGATCACCCCTGACCGGATGGACCCGCCGCGGCGTCCACCTCATCGGCGATGCGACGCCGCCAGGGCGTCCAGGTCGTCGGGGTCGAGCCCGTCGGGCGGGACCTCCGAGAGCCCTGGCCCGCGCGGCGTTGGTAGATCGGGTCGCTGTCGGCCGTCTCCTCGCTCCTTCGCTCGCGCTAGGCCATCCCTGCGACGATCGCCCAACAGACGATCGCGCTGCAGACCGTGCTCCAGCGACCGAACCCCTTGTAGATGTCGCCGGCGATCTTCGCCTGCTCGCGGATGGTCCGGCCATCGGCGGCGATCTGTGGATCGGACACGTTGCGCACCATCACGTAGGCGGGAGCCGTCTTCGGGCGCCCTTCACAGACCATGCCGAGCACGGCGTCGCCCATCTCCGAGAGATCGCCGTGGCCCTGTAGTCCGAAGGTGTTCGTGCTGTTGTCGAAGCCGAAGTAATCGGTCGTGAGGATGCCGGTCTGGGGTGAAGCCGAGAACACGATCGCGGGCGGTCGCGTGTTGTCCTTCGGAAGGAACCCGGCGTTCGCCGAGAACAGCTGCTCCGCCTGCTCGAACCGACCGGTCGGGGTGGTCGGCGAGCTGTATGTCTTGCCGTCCAAGTGCTTGAACGGGCCGTGACAGGAGAAGGTGACGAACCGGCTGACGATGACGTCGCCGACTTCCTCCGTCGTTCCGATGCCACCCCCGGTCCCCGTGGTGATGACCAGGCTGGGCCTGACATCGTCGATGATCTGGCGCCACACGTCGGCATTCGGAAGCTTCGGCCCATCCTGCGACATGTGTGAATCGGACTTGAAGAGCGTGACTCGCACCTCGCCGATCGTCGCCGTCCAGTACGTCCCGAGACGGCCGAAGTTGAGGGCCGGACAACCCTTGCGCATCCGCGCAGCGATCGTCGCGAAGTTCCGCGTGTACGGCGCCCAGTCGTCGCGGCTGTCAAACCCCGGCGTCAGCACCCGACTGAGCGCGTGCCCCTCATCGGCCGTCCAGGTGACGATGAGGACATCGGCGCGAGGGAGCTTCGTTCCCGTCGGGGTCGGACCCGCGATCGGCGCCAGGTCGGCCGGCCATGGGACATCGACGTACTGGGACAGGCCGTGCGCCAGCGTGGCAGCGGCCAGGAACGCCGCTCCGGCCGGTCCCTCCGAGTCGAACTCGATAAGGTCCAGCATACGAGCTCGTTCTTCGGCTGCTGTGAGGACACCGCTCGTGCCCGCCGCGGCCGTGGCGGGCGGACCGGCTGGGGCGATCCCGAGGTTGCGCGCGAGCCATGCCTCATCGACCGGCGGAACCGTCGCCATCGCCAATGCCCTCCCTGCGTCATCGCGGAACGAGGCCGGATCGTGTCCGGCGCGTTCGGTGTTGCGCGATCAGGGTACCCCTCGGAGGTCGCCCGGATCGCGGTTCGAGTGATGCCGGACTCGGCTGCTTGCGTCCGCTTGACAATATACGTATACTCCTACGTATGGCTGCTTATGCCAGAAGGGAGTTACGATGTTGTGGTGCCGAACAAGACCATCTATGTCTCCGACGGAGACCTGCCCCTCTATCAACACGCGCAGGAGCTTGCCGGCGGCAACCTCTCGGCGGCGATCTCGGCGGCCCTCCGCCGGTACGTCGACGTCGAGGAGGGCCGGCGAACAGGCTTCGACGAGATCATCGTCCGCGTCGGGCCCGGCAAGGGCCGGAAGGTCCGCTTCGTCGGGGTGCTCCTCGGCGAGTGGGTCAACTCGTCGTTCAGCCGCGTCGAGACGTTCCGTGTCTACCGTGGCCGCACGGGCAAGTTCGTCGTCCACATCGAACGTGGCCCTGACTACACGATGGTCGACGCCGAGGGCAAACCGGCCGGCTGGCGCGGGTATCTCGGCCTCGGCAACATCAGCTATGGGAACATCCCCGGGGAGTCGACCCTCGAGGTCGTCGGGACGCTCGAAGAGCTTCACGAGCGAATCCCGCAGCAGCTCTACGACAGGATCGTCGGCGCGGCCGAGCAGCCGGCGGTGGAAGACCTCGACATCTGATCCTTGTCGTCGCCGCACAGGGCGTCGGGGAGGCGAGGCATGACGACCATCGAGTCCCGTGTCGCGGTCCGCGTCGTCGGGCTGCGAAAGTCGTACGGCAGGCAGGTCGTCCTCGACGGCATCGACCTCGAGGTCGCCGAAGGGACGGTCTTCGCGCTCCTCGGGCCGAACGGCGCAGGCAAGACGACCACGGTCCAGATCCTGTCGACCTTGATCGCCGCCGACGGCGGCGAGGTGCAGATCGCCGGCCATGACGTCGAGCGCGAGCCGGACGCGGTTCGGGCCGTCATCGGCGTCACCGGCCAGTTCTCCGCGGTCGACAAACTCTTCACCGGCGAGGAGAACCTCCAGCTGATGGCCGACCTGCGGCACCTCGGCAAGGCCGAGGGCCGTCGACGCGTCGACGAGCTGCTCCAGCGGTTCGATCTCGTCGACGCGGCGAGGAAGCCGGTCGCGACCTACTCCGGAGGCATGAAGCGGCGACTCGACCTCGCGATGACCCTCGTCGGCAACCCACGGATCATCTTCCTCGACGAGCCGACGGCGGGGCTCGATCCACGCAGCCGCCGCGTGATGTGGCAGACAGTACGGGACCTCGTCGCGGGCGGCGTGACGATCTTCCTGACGACGCAGGACCTCGACGAGGCAGATCGACTCGCTCATCGGATCGCCGTCCTTGACCACGGGGTACTGGTCGCCGAGGGGACGCCGGACGAGCTGAAGCGGCTGGTGTCGGGAGGCCACATCCGGCTCTCGTTCGCCGACGCGGCCGAGCTCGAGCGGGCCGCCCGGGCATTCGATGGTGCATCTCGCGATGACGAGGCCCTCACCCTCCAGATCCCGAGCGACGGAGGGATCGGCTCGCTGCGGGCCCTCCTCGACAAGCTCGATGCAGGCTCGATCGACGTCGCCGAGCTCTCGGTCGAGACCCCGGATCTTGACGACGTGTTTCTGTCGCTGACCGGCGACCCCAGAGACGAGAAGGCGAGCGTCCGATGATCACGTATCCGCTTATCCTGGCCGACTCAGCCACGATGCTGCGGCGCAACCTCCGCCGGATGCGCCGGTATCCCTCGCTGACCTTCTTCATCGCCGGCATGCCGGTCGTGTTCCTGCTGCTGTTCGTGTACGTCTTCGGCGGGACGCTCGGGGCCGGTCTCGGCGGCATCGCCGGTGGGCGGGCCGAGTACACGGCCTACGTCCTTCCCGGGATCCTGCTGGTCACCGTCGCGGGCGCAGCCCAGGGCACCGCGATCTCGATCGCGATGGACATGACCGAGGGGATCATCGCCCGATTCCGCACGATGGCGATCGGCCGGACATCGGTCCTGACGGGCCACGTCGTGGGAAGCGTGATCCAGACGATGCTCGCCCTGGTCATCGTCATGGTCGTTGCCCTGCTGATCGGGTTCCGGCCTACCACGGGCCCAGTCGAATGGGTCGCCGCGGCGGGTCTCCTCGCGCTGGCCGCCCTGGCCGTCTCCTGGCTGTCGATCGCCCTGGGCATGTGGCCCAGGGACGTGGAGACCGCGAGCAACCTCCCGATATTCCTGGTGTTGCTGCCCCTCCTGAGCAGCGGGTTCGTCCCGACGGACTCGATGCCGGACGGCCTGAGCTGGTTCGCCGAGCATCAGCCCTTCACGCCGCTGATCGAGACCGTTCGCGGCCTCCTGCTCGGCACCCCCATCGGAAACGGCGGCGTGCTCGCGGTCGGCTGGTGCGTCCTGATCTCGGTCGGCGGCTATCTCTGGGCGCGACGGCTGTACGACCGAAATCCGGCGACGTAAGGGTCCGCCCCCGAGGTGCGGCGGTCAGCTGGCGGCCCAGCCGATCGGCGAGGACGCCGCGGCGGAGGCCGCGATCGCCAGGCGCGATCGCCAAGCATGACCCGTGCGTATTGCATACAAACGTCCGGATCGCCGCTGGAGTCTCGATGGCCGTCGTCTGTCAGGTCCAAACGGGTTGACGGTCGCAGGAAACGCTCGTGCGATGAGCGACTGGGGCGGCCGGTCGAGGGCCGCCCCGATCCCTCCCCTAGTGCGTCGGGATGGCGACGCCTGCGCTGAAGATGTCCTGGTCGTTGGCGGCCAGCCCGGCCTGGAACCCGGCGCTTTCGGTGCCGGTGCAGACGTCGGGCGGGGTCCCCGGGACGCCGGTGCCCGGGCACAGGAACAGGTCCACGTCACGCGTGTCCATCCAGATCGGATGGGCGTCGTCCTGTGCGTCCAGCCCGGTGTAGTCGCCGAAGAACGTGCCCGAGAACTGGGTCGGGGGCGGCATCGACGACGACGTGACCCGCTTCACGGAGAAGCTGGACAGGTTGCCCGACCCGGACAGGCTGAAGTCCAGCGAGCCGGTCGCCTGGTCGCTGCCGTACTGGCGGTCGTAGTAGGAGACGGCGAATTTGCCGTCCTTGCTGAAGGCTGCCCACTGCCAGAACTGGTCGCTGTCCGCCTGCTTGGCGACGTTGACGGTGGCCTGCGTGCGCGGGTCCGCGCCGGCTGCCCCGCCGGTGAACCCGGCGCCTCCGTTGGTCGACACGCTGAGCAGGATCTTGTTGCTGCATGCACCGGCGGTCTTGACGCCGGTGTACGTGTTGAGGCCGAAGGGCGAGAAGCCGTCCGGCGTGCAGCCGTTCGACTCCTTCGAGGTGGAGTTGATGTATGAGCCGTAGGTGATGGCGATCTTCGAGGGATCCGTCGGGCTGACGGCACCTGACGGATAGTTCGTCGCCCGGAAGATCGAATTCGTCGTCGACCCCGTCTCCGGCACGCAGGCGCGGCCGGGGTCGGCGCCGCCCTGGTAGGTCGCGCAGTCCGGGAGGTCGTAGTAGTCGCCGACCGTGATCGGCGCGCTGAACGTGAGCCCTCCGTCCGTCGACTTGACGAACAGCATCTGGTTGCGGTTGTCCGTGCCCGTCACGACGTTGTTGAAGTTCGCCCACACGACGTACAACGCGCCATCCGAGCCGGTGAACGGCTGCGAGAACTGGTTCTCGTTGCATCGACCGTGTGCCGTCGGCAACCCGAAGGTCTGGCCACACAGGGCGCTGTCGCTGCTGACGAGGACCGGGGCGCTGAAGTGCTCCGCGTAGTCGTTCGACCAGGCGCCCCAGATGTAGGCCGACCCGTCCACGTCGAAGGTCGTCCAGGTCACATAGACGCGATCCTGGAACGGGCTGCCGACGTGGTTGTCGACGGTCATCAGTTGCTTGTCGAGGAACGGTGCGTCGCCGCCTTCCACGTCGGGAGACTGGACGACAGGGCGTGCCGGGAAATTCCACGAGGCGCCGTTATTGTTCGTCGAGCGGAAGACGAAGAACGCGCTCGACAGGTCCGGGTCCGGCGTCGTGGGCTGGCCGCGCATGAACATCTGGCACGACAGATAGGCGTTGCCCTTCGTGTCGAACGCGACCGACGTGTCGCCACCACCCTGCCAGTACTCACGGGCAGCGCCGTACGGCGCTCCGCGCGTGAAACCCATCGGAGGGGTGGTGTCGGTCCAGCTCTTGCCGGCGTCGAAGCTGTAGGCCGCGTAGCAGTTGCCGTCGCCACGCCGATAGTCGTTGTAGCTCGCGACCATGTTCTTCTTGTTCATCGGGTCGATCGCGATCGACGTCTCGTTCTGCGCTTGGCCGCGCCCCTGGAGGTCCGTATCCGACACGTTCAGGCAGTTCTGGTTGACCTTGACGTTGTTCGCGTCCTTCAGGCCGCACCCGTCCTTCTTGCTCGGCGTGTAGTTCTTGAGCTTGCCGGATGCCGTCAGATCACCCGAGGGCTTGAGCTCGAAGTCCGCAAGGCCGTCGAGGAGCCGTTCCTGGATCTCGGGCGCCTTCGTCGGGTCGAACGCCCTGACGGTCTTCGTGTTGGCGACCGAGCCGACGAGCAGCACCGCTCCGATCAATGAGAGGATCGGCAACAGGACGATGGACCGCTTCATGGCATCCCTCCGTACGAACTCCGCCCGGGGCTGCCGGCGACCGTGCGCCCAATCCCGCAGGGTCATCCGGGACAGGTGCATGCGGTGCCGTCTGGTGTGGTGTGGTCTAGCACGGTCATCGGGCGGTGTCCATCCCGAATTCCGAAACCAGGTCGAACTCGCCGGTGCAGCGGCGCACCGGGCTCAGGCAGTGTGGGCAAACACACGCGTCAGCGGGACAGCGTGCTCCCCAGCTCGATCCCGTTCGCCCAGTAGACGCCCGTCGCGCCAGACGGCAACAAGTCGAACGTTCGGTCGGCGTCGTACGGGACCCGGTCGGCCACATCGACGACGGATCCATCGTACGTGTCGCCAACGCGCAGAGCGGCTACCGGGCGTCCGTCCGGGATTGGATGGCCAGGCGACACGAGGACGGCGCGACCGTCCGCCAGAACGAGACGGACGACCTCGTGGCCGGCAGGAACCGGCGTCGACCCGACCTGGGCGATGACGGCCCGAACCCGTCGTCCGGCGAGGTCGACGCTCCAGACGGGATCGCCGGGACGGAGCGATTCGACCGCGACGTCTCCCGCCGGGGTGGCGATCATGGTGCCGCGGGCGAGGCAGATCGGACACCTCACGGGAGCGCTCGGCTCCTCCGTGTCGACGACGATCTTCCCGTCTACGTCGACGGTGCCGACGACGCGCGTAACGGATGGCAGGGCGCTCGCGTCCGGTCCTGTCCTGCGGAACCGCGCGTCGAAGCGCCAACCGGCGCCCACCGACGTGAGCGAGAGCGCCCGGAGCGCCTTCCACTCGCGGTAGGCAGCGAGGAGCCCGCTGCCGTTCGGGACTGAAGACGGGCTGAACCCAAGGCGGCCGGCGATCGCGGTCCACGTTGCGGTGTCGGCGCGCATCGCCGCGAGATTCTCGGTGGCGGCGCTCGTCTCGTCGCCTTGCGCGTCGGGGTAGGAGTCGGGATCGCAGAAGACGAGCGGTCCGAAGCGGACGAGCAACGCTTCCTTCGCGGCCGCCTCGGTCTGCGGGCTGGGTCCGGCCGATCCGGACGGGCCCGGCGACCCGGAGCCCGTGCATCCAGCGGCCAGCGCGGCCAGCACCGAGACGATGATGGCACGCGATGCGACGCCGGTGACCCGGAGCTTCATGCCATCCGGACGACGCGCGACCGTACTCACCTCCAGCTCGAACGCCGCGCGATGATGGCTATCGAGTCCGTCATAGCTGACCATGCGCCGCCCCGGCTGGAAACGTGGTGTCATCAACGTCCAGGGCGATTGTCGGGCATGCGATCGCGCGCACTGCATAATGTCGTCACGCTTCCCCGGCTCGTCGCCAAGCGGTTACCGGTGGGCTGGTCGGCGATGGGCGGGACGGCGACATCAGGAGACTCGGTAGGCGACGGTCACCGACACGCCCAGCACCTCGGGACCCACGACGGACTTGCCGGGTGCCGGGACCGGCGCGTTCGGTGCCGAGTCCGGGGTAGCGACCATCGGCATCACGACCCCATAAGGCGAGACCGAGGTGTTGACCGACAGGACACCGGAGATCGAGAGCCCGGTCGTGGTCGCGATGATATCTGCTTGCGCCTTCGCGTCAGCCAGTGCCGCGACGAGCGCGGCCTTCTCGGCGGCGGCCCGGTTCGAGCCATCGCTCTTCATGTCAGCCTGACCGACCCCGGTCACCACGATGGTATGGTCGGGCGCGATGCCGGGCGTCCCCCCGTAGTAGGGGTATGCGATGGCGGTCCCGGCGACCGCCATCCCCCCGCTCCCGACGGCCGTGGCTGCTTCGGTCGTCGCTCCGATCACGGGCGTCGTGTCAGGTGTTGAGGGGAGGGACCCTGGTGAAGCCCCGACGAGGGCGGAGGGGACGGCGACGGGCGACTTCTGGGGCGTGCCCGGACCCGACGCGAGCACGGCACTGGCGCCAACGGCAAGACCTATGACGAGGGCCAGGGCGGTCGTTCCCAAGAGGAGGAAGCGAGGATGCTTCGACATCGGTCGAGCCCTTCCTATGCGGTGGGCTGTCATCCCGAAAAGGAGGGATGACTCGGACCCGTAAGCCCAAGGACGTCATGCGCGACATCGTGGTTCCTCTGAGGACCTTCAATGTCATTGCTGAGTTCCGTCGGGCCAGTGGAGCAGGCACGGCGGAACCGACCTCATCGTCCACCGCAGGAGGTCGGCCCGACCGCGCGGTGGGCAACCTCAGTCGGGATGCGACCCCTCCGACGACCCCACCCAGACGGCGATCTGGGTTCGTGAGTCGAAGCCGAGCTTGTCGAGGATGTTGCGCACGTGGCCGTCGACCGTCCGCCCGGAGATGAGGAGACGCGCGCCGATCTCCTTGTTCGTGAGGCCGTCGCCGACCAATCGCGCGACCTCGGATCCCCGCTTCCCGAGCGGACCATGAACGCGGATGGCACCGAACAGACCCGACTCACCAACAGCCCGACCGACGATGTCGGCGCGACTTGGAGGTGACAGGACTTATTGATGCGGCGCCCTTAATGGACTCTGCGCGGAGCCGCTCAGCGCCCGAACCGTCGCGCGCGCTGCTGATAGGTCCGGATCGCCCGCAGGAAGTCGATCTCACGGAAGGCCGGCCAGTACGCCTCGCAGAAGTGGTATTCGCTGTACACGCTCTGCCACGGCAGGAAGCCCGAGAGGCGGATCTCGCCAGACGTCCGGATGATCAGATCCGGGTCCGACGACCCGCGTGTGTAAAGGTGGGCGGCGAGCGTCTCGGCGGTGATCGCGTCCACCAGCTCGTCGATCGGGGTCTCGGCCGCCACCGCATCGCGGATCGTCGCCCGGAAGGCCTCGAGCAGCTCGTCTCGGCCGCTGTAGGCGATCGCTACGGTCACCCGGATCGAACCGTCGGCCCGAGACAACGTGGCGGAGCGGTCGACCGTGTCGGCGAGCCCGGGTGGGAGGAGGTCGCGCCGGCCGATCACGTGCAGCTCGACCGGCGCGCTGGTCCGGCGCCGACCCGAGGTCAGCGCGCCGATCGCCTCGGCAGCCACATCGGTGATCGTCGAGACCTCCTCCCTCGGACGCTCGAGGTTCTCGATCGACAAGGCCCACAGGGTGACCTCGCCGATGCCGAGGCCGACGCACCAATCGATGAGGTCGAGCGCCTTCTCGGCGCCCCGGCGGTGGCCGGCGCCCGGGTCGCGCCCCTCCGCGAGGGCCCATCGGCGGTTGCCGTCCATGATCACCGCAACGTGGCCGGGGCGAGGGCGTGCGAGCACGGCTGCCCGCAGGCGTGCCGCATAGAACCGGTAGGCGGGCGCGAGGGCCACGTGGACCGCCCGCCGGTAGGCCCGGCCGTAGCGGCCGGACGCGAGCGACGTCAGGGGATCGACCATCAAGTCTCCAGGGTGCGGACGCCTCCATGACGACACGCGCGGGGTTCGTGTGACTTGGGCACTACAACGTCGGCCGGATGCTGAAGGACCTCACGATGAGGGAAGTCGAGGTCGGCGCTTGCGGCTCATGCATGGAGGCCCGCGGCTACACCGACGCCGACCTCGCCGAGGGCATCTGTCGCTCGTCGATGGTGCAACTCGCCGAATGGACGCTGGCGGCCGACAAGGTGGTCACGTTCTGACGGGCCTCTGGTTGGTCACGGCGTGGCTGTGCCGCGTCAACCTCCCGGTTGCGAGCTCGACGACGGGCGTCTCCCCAAGCGCCGGACCAGCGTCGCATTGGACAAGTGCGAATGAGTCGAGCGGCAGGTCCACGCGACGGCACGCCTCCGGGCTATGCCTTCGGACGACGCCGGAGTCGGCGGACGAGGAGCGTCATGCCCACGCTCATGAGGACGCTCATGACGACGGGAGCCCACATCGGCGGCTGGCCGGCCCTCCCGCGCCGCATCGCCTCCACATCGAGGAAGATGCTCTTGCACTCAGGACAGCGGTAGGCACCACCCCGTCCCCGTCGTCCGACAGGTGCCATCGACGTCCCGTCCTTCGGGCACGCCATCCCGCTTCGAGCCTCGTCCGTCATCGTCTCTTCGATCATCGCTCCACCCCTTCCGACGGGTGTCCGTCAGGTCTACCGACCGATTCTCTCACCGGCCGGTAGCGGGGTCGCGGGAACATCGACCGCCGGGGATCTAGCAGGTCCCCAGGGACGCGTATCGCGACCCCGGATGGCGAGCGCGTCCGGTGGAGGGTCTGCGACCCCGGCATGACGGTGGACGGTCGACGTCTCGCCCGGCCATGGGCCTCCCCGACGGCCGGCGCCTCGGCGACCTCAAGCCCGGCGATCCGGTCGACCGAGCGACGGTCGTGTCGACGACCCTCGAGGCCTACTGGGCGAAATGGCATCTGCTGGCCAGCATGCTCCTTGATGGGGACACGATGCCCCGCTGGCCCACCTGTGCTCGACCCGCTCGCCAGCCGCGCGTGGCATAGCCAAATGGCGTCACAGCGCTCACACGATGGCAACGTCGTCTCTTTCCTGGTTGCGCGGACTACCTTGCCGAACCCACCGTCAAGGAGTAAACATCTGACACCGGAGGAAGTGCCTGGAGGCGCCAGCCGCAGGGGTCCCGCCGGCGAAAGGCTGGAGGTCCGCTCAATGGTTGCGAGCGAGCAGACGATCACGGCCGTGCGTGGCGTTCTCGACAAGTTCGCCGCGACCTACTCGGCAAAGGACGAAGTCGGGGTCCTTGGCTGCTTCGACGTCGGCAGCGACGGCGTGCTCATCGGCACGGGCGCTGACGAGTGGCGAGTCGGGGATGCGGCGGTCCGCGCGCAAGTGGAACGGGACTTCGCTCAAGCGGACTCGCTCTCGGTGGAGTTCGGCGAACTCCATATCGACGGGACCGATGGAGTCGCCTGGTTCGCCGCGAAGGCAACAGTCCGGGCGAGCGTCGGCGGAGAGCCGTTCGAATCTGCTCTGCGCTTGACCGGCGTCGTATCTCACCAAGGCGATAGCTGGAGGATCGTCCAGTCACATCTATCGTTCCCTGCCGATGCGCAGGAGCCCGGACGGTCATTCTGAATGCCAGCTTGTGATCAGGCAGCAGAAGGCAGCCACGGCCGAGGCACGAGGCTCCGATCCCAATCCCACTCGATGGCGAAATCGTAGTGGGTCTGTAGGCACAGCCTTGGGCGTCACCTGGCGGTGCCGGGGCTGGACTTCCGCCTCAGCTCCTCGATGTCCGACAGGTGGGTCTGCTCGTGGCAGGCCATGTAGCTGGCCTGGCGGAGGATGGTGATCGAGCCGAACTCCGCGTGCCGACCGGTTCGCCAGAGGTCGCGCATCTCGCGGTGCTCAACATGGTCGAGCTCGTGGCGGGTGGAGCGGCCGTCGTCGTTTCGGAAACGTTCCCGGTCAATGTAGACCCTCGACGCGTCGAGGGAGCCCCGACGGTGTCAATCCCAGGCCTCGCTCCCAGCCTCTCGCTCGACGAGCTTCCAGGCGCCGAGCAACGGCTCCCAGTTGAGGGCGGGCTGATGGATGTCGATGTCCTCGAGGCGCTCGCCGAGCACGATCGACGCCCGTCGGAGCCCCGGGGAGAGGGGCTCCTGTTGGAAGTCGGTAAGCGCCTTCCGGGCTTCATCCTTCGCCTGCCGGACGGGCGCCCTCATGAACGACGACGCCGACCCCAGGTCCTCGATGGCCAGCTTCAGATGGTCGTATACCCGTCGATCCACAGACCGCACGATGCGCTTCGGGGCGCCGGTGGTCAACCGACTGAGGGCCACGGGCGAAGCCGAGTTGCCGCCCGAGACCGCGGAGCGGTGGTGCGATGCGTGGGAGCTCGGCGGCAGTCGCAACCGACGCTGGCGCGACAAATACGACCGCCCGATAGGCACGCACAACATCCTCCGCGGACCCAGGGAGAGGGCTGCGCAAGCTGAGCACGTTTGTCTCCTTGGACAGCATGAAACAAGCCTCGTCTTCAACGCTCTCGGATCCAACACGGCCGGATCGTGCTCGACCAGGTAGGGTCGGAACCGTTGACAGCCGCGAGTTGTTGCAGGATGGTAAGGCGGTCAGGCTCGACGCAGACAGGCGGCAGATGCTGTTCGCGGGCCTGGCGTAGTGGGGTCGCTCACGTCTCCCCGACGACGGCTTCCGTCGTGCAATGGTCCGAGGGCGATGCGCCGACCCCGGAGTAGGGGTGGGCCATGAGCCGCGAGAAGGACGTACGCGATTTCGGCGCGAGCCGGGCCACTCCCGCTCGAAGGGAGCGGTTGACCGCCTTGGCGGGCGAGGTCTCCGAGCGGTTGCCGGGAAGCCATCGCGTTCGAGTCGAGCAACTCGACTCCACCACCGGTAACCCGGCGATGCTCATCTCCGATGGTGCGCCGGCTGAGGAAGGCAACTACGTCCTTCGGGCGCTGCAGCACCTCCAGGCCGTCGCACCGGCGCTTGGCCTCGCCGCCGCGGCGCAGGCACCGGAGTTCGTCGCCGACCCACAGGTCCAAGAAACCAGCAGTCATGCGATGGCCGTGAAGCTTCAGCAGCTGTACAAGGGCATCCCGGTGTTCCAATCCGCCACGACGGTTCGGTTCACGCCGGACGGTGCCATTGCCGACACTGTCGGCAGCACGGTCAGCATCGAGGGAGACGAACCGGTCGAGCCGAGCCTATCGGCCACGGAAGCGGTCCTCAAAGCCGCTGAGCAGGTTGCCGAGCCAGATGAGGACGAGCTGGGAGGGGTCGATCAGTTCGGGGAGCCGATGCGACCCGCCCGGGTCGACCTCGCTGGGTTCACGCCACGTGTTCGGGCCAAGTTTCCGCAGTCGCCCCAACAGTCGACCGTCCTTGAACCGGGACCGTTCGGCGCCGAGATCAAGGCAAGCCTCATGTGGTTCCCTGTCGCGGAGCGACTTGCCCTCGGTTGGGACGTGATCCTGACCCTGCCGGATCACTCTGAACAGTATGAGACGATCGTTGACGCGGGGACCGGTGAGATCCTCTATTGCCACCAGCTGGTCCAATACGTTGCAGCGGTCGGCAATGTCTATCGCGTCGATGGTGGAAGCTCACGACAGAAGACGAAGTTCCCCCGTCCGGTCAACGACTACGGCCTTCCGAATCCGGCCGTGACACAAGCGAATTGGCGGTGGTGCCAAAAGTGCCAGGGTCTGTACTTCGCCGGTAACCCAGGTTCGATCTGTCCCGCGGGCGGATCGCACGATCAGACGGGGAGCGGGAACTACTTTCTCGTCCAAGGCGCGGCGAGCTACCCAGGACAGGCGAACTGGCGATGGTGCCACAAGTGCCAGGGCCTGTACTTCGCCGGTAACCCAGGTTCGATCTGCCCCGCTGGCGGGTCGCATGACAAGGCTGGCAGCGGGAACTACAGCCTCATCCAGCAATCTCCATTCGGGCCCGGTCAGCATGGTTGGCGCTGGTGCCACAAGTGCCAGGGGCTGTTCTTTGGGGACAATCCGGGTTCACATTGTCCGGCCGGCGGAGCGCACGACGCCGCAGGGAGCGGCGACTACAGCCTCGTCACGCTCCCTAACGGACTCCCAGCAGCGTTTCCCGACACCTGGGTCGCGTCGAACAAGACCATCGGGAACTCGACCAACGCGCACCTCAGCGCGGCGGGTGCGACGCTGACGGGCGCCGTCATCAACAGCGTGCTGACATTTGACCCGACGGATGCTACTGGCGACGACCAGAAGATCCTCAACATCTTCTACTACTGCTGCTATATGCACGACTTCTCGTACCTGCTCGGGTTTCGGGAAGCGAGTGCGAACTTCCAGACCGACAATCTGGGTCGCGGTGGGTCCCCCGGCGATCCGGTCGATGCCCGCTCCTGGCCGGGAGCCGTGTTCGGAACAGCCAACATGAGCCGGTCGGTTGATGGCACCAGCCCGATCATGAACATGGGGATGGTGACCAGTACGAACCGCCACACCGCTTTCGATTCGACCGTGGTGTTCCACGAATTCACCCACGGGATCACGAACCGCCTCGTGGGAGGCGGGTTGAATCAGAACTCGCTCGACTCCATTCAAAGTGGAGGCATGGGCGAGGGGTGGAGCGATTACATGGCCTGCACGATCAACGATGTTGTCGTGGTCGGCAACTGGGTCGTGAACAACCCCGCAGGGATCCGAGGATTTCCGTACGACTCGAACTTTCCTGACGGTTTCGGGGCTCTCGGGACGGGACGCTACACCGAGGTCCACAACATCGGCGAGGTCTGGTGCGCGACGCTGATGGAGCTGAACCGGAGGACGAACAAGCATCTCGCCCTGCAGTTGGTGATCGACGCCCTGAAGCTTTCGGCGGCGAACCCGAGCTTCCTCAACATGCGCGATCACATCGTCACCGCACTGGAGAACATGCGTCTGTCCGGCAGGCTGAATACGAATCAGCGAAATGGAGCGTGGCAGTCCTTCTGGAGTGTCTTCGCCCGGTTCGGGATGGGCCCGCAGGCGGCGTCGAACGGCGCCCAGCTCACGGGCATCGTCGGTGATACCACAGTCGGTCAGGACAACTGGCGTTGGTGCAGCAAGTGCCAGGGCCTGTTCTTCGCCGGCAATCCAGGCTCCAAGTGTCCGGCGGGTGGGTCGCACACCAAGACGGGTAGCGGCAACTACGACATCGTCCACAACTGGGCCTCCGCGCCCGGTCAGGACGACTGGCGTTGGTGCAAGAAGTGCCAGGGCCTCTTCTTCGCCGGCAATCCGGGCTCCAACTGTCCGGCCGGTGGGTCGCACGACAAGACGGGTAGCGGCAACTACAAGTTGATCTTCAACGCGTGGGGATCGTCGGGCCAATACAATTGGCGCTGGTGTCACAAGTGTCAGGGCCTCTTCTTCGCCGGCAATCCGGGCTCAAAGTGTCCGGCCGGTGGGTCGCACAGCAAGACGGGTAGCGGAAACTACAGCCTCATGCAGCACTGAGGCGGCCGCACCCGGCTCAGCATGGCGAGCCCAACGGGCCAACAGGTCTCCTCGCGGGCGACATGAATCGATCCAGGCATCCTCGCGAAAACGGATCGAGCCACCTGACGACCGCCCAGACATGTCGCACCAGGGCAACGTCGTGTCGCGACGGAGACGATCGAACTAGCCGACGAACTCGACGACCGGGACCCGAACCGTGCAGGGTTCGAGGAATGACCCGCCACTTCGGGAGGCTGCTCGATGCCACGGAGCAATCTTGCGTTGCGCCGGCACCGATCTTCCTGACCGCGCCATTGCCCTGATCGGCCGTCGCGGCCACCGATCTACATGTGCCACCGAGTTCCGTTTCGAGTTGGCACCACGGGGACCCTTGACCCATTGACGCTGCGCGCGGGCCGCTCCTACGGTCAAGCCGCCCTCGGCGCGCCGGGGAGCCTGACGGAAAGGAGGTGTTCACCGCACATGACGTCAAGCTATCTTGCAATCATCGGATTCTTCGGTCGGGATGATGAGGGCCAGGGCCTCGCGGAGTACGCGCTGATCCTCTCGCTCATCGCCATCGTCGCTATCTTCGCCCTGGCTTTTCTGGGCACCAATGTCAGCAACCTCCTGAGCACCGTCGGCAACTCGGTGTAGTCCCGAGCCCGTTCCGACAAGGCAATAGACCACCGGGTCGGGGGGACCCGGTGGTCTATTCGTTCCGGGAAGAGTCTCGAGGAAACGAGGCCGCCCTCCACGCGCCACCAAGGCGACGGCTGGAGGATCGTCCAGTCACATCTGTCGTATCGCCTCCTGTTCAAGACGGAGGATCAACTCCAGGATCGCATCGGCGGCCTCGGGCGCTGATCCCATGTCCCTTAGTCTCGTTGCGGTGGCCTGGCCTAGTAGTCCATCTCCCCGCCGTAACCGCCGCCGCCGGCCGGCACGGACTGCTTCTTCTCGGGCAGGTCGGTGATGAGCGTCTCGGTCGTGAGGACCATGGCCGCGATCGAAGCGGCGTTCTGGAGCGCCGATCGGGTGACCTTGGCGGCATCGACGATGCCCTTCTTGAACATGTCGCCGTAGTCGCCCTTGAGCGCGTCGTAGCCGAAGCCTGGTTTGAGGCCCTTGACGTGCTCGACGACGACTTCCCCGTGGGCGCCGGCGTTGTCGGCGATCTGGCGCATGGGCGCTTCGAGGGCGCGACGCAGGATGCCGAGACCCACCGCCTCGTCGCCCACGAGCTCAACCAGGTCGAGAGCCGGGATAGCAGCGAGCAGGGCCACGCCCCCGCCGGCGACGAGGCCCTCTTCGACGGCCGCACGGGTCGTCGACAGCGCATCCTCGATGCGGTGCTTCTTCTCCTTGAGCTCGACCTCGGTGGCCGCGCCGACCTTGACGACCGCGACGCCGCCGGCCAGCTTGGCCAGGCGCTCCTGGAGTTTCTCCTTGTCGTAGTCGCTGGTGGTGTCCTCGATCTGGGCCTTGATCTGGCTCATCCGAGCCTTGATGAGGTCGGGTGAACCGGCGCCATCCACGATCGTCGTGTCGTCCTTCGTCGCGACGACGCGACGGGCTTTGCCGAAGTCTTCGACCGTGACCGAGTCGAGCTTTCGCCCGATCTCCTCGCTGATGACCGTGCCACCGGTCAGGACAGCCATGTCACGGAGCGTCTCCTTGCGCCGATCGCCGAAGCCCGGCGCCTTGACGCCAAGGACCGCCACCGTGCCGCGGAGCTTGTTGACGACGAGCGTGGCGAGCGCCTCGCCGTCGACGTCCTCGGCGATGATGACGATCGGCTTGCCCTGTCCGACGGCCAACTCGAGCGCTGGCAGCATGTCCTTGACGCTCGAGATCTTCCTGTCGGTGATGAGGATGAGCGGGTTCTCGAGGACGGCCTCCATGCGGTCGGCATTCGTAACGAAGTACGCCGAGAGGTAGCCGCGGTCGAACTGCATGCCCTCGGTGTACTCGGTCTCGAGACCTAGCGACTGGCCCTCTTCGACGGTGATGACCCCATCCTTGCCGACCTTGTCCATCACCTCGGCGATGATCCTGCCGACCTCGGGATCGGCCGCGCTGATCGACGCGACGGCCGCGATCTGCGCGCGGTTGTCGACCGGGCGGGATTGGCGCTTGAGGTCAACGACGATCGCCTCGACGCCCTTCTCGATGCCGCGCTTGAGGCCCATCGGGTTGGCCCCGGCGCTGACGTTCTGGAGGCCCTCGGCGATCATTGCCTGGCCAAGGACGATCGCGGTCGTGGTGCCGTCGCCGGCGACATCGTCGGTCTTGGTGGCGATCTCCTTGAGGAGTTGCGCGCCCATGTTCTCGAATGGATCCTCGAGCTCGATCTCTTTCGCGATCGTCACGCCGTCGTTGGTGATCGTCGGCGAGCCGTACTTCTTGTCGAGGACGACGTTGCGACCCTTCGGTCCGAGCGTGACGCGGACCGCGTCGGCCAGGCGATCGACGCCGCGCTTGAGGCCTCGCCGTGCCGTCTCATCGAATAGGAGTTGCTTGGCCATGGCGTGTGCTTCCTTTCAGGGTTGGGCGTCGCTCCCCGGCGTCGGGGGTAGGGCAAGCCGGGGGGTCAAGGCGGGGCTCGGGGTCAGCTCGTGACCACGGCGAGAATGTCCTTGTGGCTGATGATCATCAGGTCTTCGCCGCCGATCTTGAATTCCGTGCCGGCGTACTTGGCGTAGAGGACCCTGTCGCCCTTCCCGAGGTCCATGTGTTCGCGCTTGCCGTCGTCGAGGATGCGACCTGGCCCGACGGCGATGATCATCCCTTCCTGGGGCTTTTCCTTGGCTGTGTCCGGGATCAGGATGCCGCTCTTCGTCGTCTCCTCGCCGGGAGTGGGCCGAACGACAACCCGGTCGCCCAGTGGGCGCAGCTTCTTGGCGGTTGATGCGGCAACGGCGCCTCCACTCGACTTCGCGGCGCGGATGGGTCTGGTTTTGGTGGCGGTGGCCAAGGGATGGATCCTCCTAGGGGACGTCCTGCGGATGGGCACGGGGCCTGCGGCCGACCCGGACTTCAGCCGTGCGCCGCAGGTCCGGCGAGGGAGTGGGCCACAACTCGTGGTGGACGCCGTGCAGCAGTTGCGCAATCGCGCGAGCCCCACCAACACCGCGCCATGGCCCACCACCTCGAGTGGCGGCCGCGATAGGGTGACCTGCCCGGTTTGGGTTGCCATCCATGCGACAGGCCGGAGGAGTTGACCGCGGGGTGCCGATCGGTGGCGCCGAGGCGCACTGATCGTGGCCCGCGACGCCCATCGTGTAGTCCTTTCGGTCCGGCAGAGAGCGCTTTCGGACGCAAGGTCAATCACGTCTGCGAAACCGTCCCAATCATATGGTATGGTCTGGACGATGTCAATCGACATGACAGCCACCCCACCCCCGCACTTGACCGCCACGTCGTACCTCGTGCTCGGCCTGATCGAGCGCGAGGGTCCATCCACGCCGTATGAGCTCAAGCGTCACGTGGCGGCGACCATCGGCCATTTCTGGTCGTTCCCTCATGCCCTCCTGTACACGGAGCCGCCGCGCCTCGTCAAGTTGGGCCTGTTGACAGAAGAGCGCGAGGCGGATGGACGGCGGCGGCGGCTCTTCACGATCACCGACCTGGGCCGCGCGGCGATCCAGGCCTGGCTTGCAAAGCCCGCGCAGGAACCGACCGAGCTGCGCGATGCCGGCCTCCTCCAGCTGTTTTTCGCGGATCTGGGGTCAACCGACGACCGCCAGGCCATTGCGCGTGCCCAGCTGGCGATCCATCGCGCTGCGCTCGGCCGCTATGAGGACGACCGCCTGGCCGAGCGAGGGGTCGACGGTTCAGATCCGGCGGCGCGCACGGTCGAGCACTGGCGAGGCGTGACCCTGCCCATGGGCCTCCTCTACGAGCGGGCCGCTGTCGAGTTCTGGGAAGGCGTCGCCGGTCGCATTCGGGTCGATGCGGCGGCCAGCGACATCTTGCGCGCGAAGGTTGGCCCCGAACCCATCGAGTCGACCGAAGGCGGGCAAAACGTGCCCCGCGAGGATTAGGCGGTTGGCGACAGCGGACAACCTGGGCGAGGCCATGGTGGGTGTCGACATCTAAAGAGTCGCGACACAATCGCCTGATGGTGTGGCCTGTGCGAGACTCGCCACGTGGCCCGTTTCACCTATGACCCGGCCATCGTCGAGCGCTATCCAGCGCTTGTCGGTGGCGTCATTCGCGCGACAGGAGTCCGTAACCCTTCGACTCCGCCAAGTCTCGCCGCAGCGTTCCACGAAGAGACCGACAGGGCTCGCCAGAGGATCGGCGAGACGCCGCTGAGTGAGCTGCCCACGCTGGCGGCCTGGCGCAAGGTGTTCCGCGGGTTCGGGGTCGATCCGACCCAGTATCGCTCCGCCGCCGAAGCGCTCCTGCGGCGCCTAGTGAAGCAGGGTGAGGTCCCCTCCATCGGGACGCTCGTGGATCTCGCCAACCTCGTCAGCATCCGGTACGCCCTACCGGTCGCGGTCTTCGATCAGCGAGGGGTTGCTGGCGGCACGGTCGTTCGGTTCGCCCTGGGTGACGAGGACTGGGCCGATCTCGGCTCGAGCCGGCGAGAGCAGCCGGAACCCGGCGAAGTGATCTTTGTCGACGAAGCGGGCGTCGTCAGCGCGCGCCGGTGGTGCTGGCGGCAGAGCGCCGGGAGTGCCGCGCGTGAGGACACCACCGACATCGTTGTTACGGTCGAGGCCCATCATGCGACGGCCGAACGCGATGTCACGCGGGCGCTCGCCGACCTGGAATCACTCATCGTCGAGCACGCGGGAGTGGCTGGTCTTCGGAGCGCTGTCCTGAGCGGGAAGGAGTCGTCCTTTGACTGAGGGTGAGCAGGTCGTCCAACCACCCATCTTCCGGCGGCCGGCGCTGGTAGAGCTCGACTTGATCGGCCGCATGTCGGGGCGCGCATCTCGACCGCGACCGGCGCGCCATGCTTCCGACGACGGCCCGACCCCCGCTCGATGGTGGTGCGTCAGGCCTCTCGTGAGCCACTCGGCCTGGGGTTGAAGATCCCGAGCTGAACGAGCAGTCCGAGCTGGTCCGGTACGCCCCAGTGTGCGGCGAGCTTGCCATCACGGAACCGTAGCTCGTCGAACACGGTGATCTCGGTCCGGCGTCCAGTCGGAGGGTGACCGAAGACGCTGCCGGTGTTCACGCCGGTGCCGCGACAACGGATCCACACCGTGTCGTCCGTGGTCGCCATGTCCTCGATCGTCAGCTCGAAGTCGCTGAACCATCGATGCAGGGTCCGGATCGTCTCCTTGGTGCCCTCCGGGCCCGGGCGAAGACCACGCTGGTGCTCCTCCATGTCGTCCGCGACCAGCTCGTCACAGACCTCGAGCCGACCGTTGGTGAAGCCATCCTGGATGAGGCGGCGGGTGGCGGCGATGTTGTCGGCGACGCTCATGGGACGCTCCTTTCGGTAGAGTGGCACTCTATTCAGTGGAGTTGTACTCTAACCAGATGCGAACTGTCAAGAGTCGGCCCGGGACGGTCCGTGCCGAGCGCGCCGGATTGACGCGGCAGGCGATCAAGGAGGCCGCCCGCCGAAGCTTTCACTCATCGGGCTATGCAGCCACGACGCTGCGCCAGATCGCGGACGAAGCTGGGGTCGCCGTCCAGACGGTGTACGCGGCGTTCGGCTCAAAGGCGAATATCCTCCGCGCCTTGCGGCTGGACGTGATCGGTGACGAGGATGCCGACGCTGAGTGGGGTCACGCCCTCGTAGCAGCCGACAACGAGGCGGCGATCGACGCGTTCGCCCGCTCGATCCGGCTTCGCTGGGAGCATGGTGCGGACGTCGTCGCCATCAATCGCGAGGCCGCCCGGACAGATGTGCAGGTACGGGCGGAGGTGGAGGTTGCCGATCTGATCCGCCGCACAGGGATCGCTGAGGTGGCAGCGGCGCTCGTCGCGCGCGACGCGGAGCTTGGGCCGGTCACGCGCGTTGCTGCGCAACTTGAGGCGCTCACCGTGACAACGGTCTACGAGGTCCTCACCAACGTGCACGGCTGGGCGCCGGAAACGTATGAGCGCTGGCTCGCCGGGGCTCTGGCAGACGCCATTGCCCGGTGTAGACCCGGCGGCCGTCGATAGCCGAGTGCCCGCACCCAGAACGAGAAGAGCGGCCGGAGCCAACTCCTTGCCGGAACGGCATCGCGACCCAGTCCTCGGGGATCGAGCCGAGCGATGACGCACAGGAACAGGGAGCGCTTTTCTGCAACATGCTCGCCGAGCTTTGACAGAGCGCGACCGACAGACTCGAAGCGACCGCGGGATCCAGCCCGAAGTCGGCGGAGGCGCCATCCGCCGCCAGGACCGCGAATGGGTGCCAACCCGCGACCACGTGAATCGCGCCGTCAGGTGTGAGCGTGGTCTCGACATCGTCGAGCTGCCCGACGGCATACACGGGAAGGTCGCGCAGGGCTCATCGGCCGGCCGCGGCCAGGATCGCAGCCAGATCGGCGAGGTGGTCCTCATAGTGGGCCGTCGTCTCGGCGCGGAAGAATCGCTGGTGTTCGCTGTGCTTGAGCCATCGGCTCTCGGGTACGACCGTGAGATAGCCGCGGAGCTCACCCGGGAGGGCAGCGAAGCGGTCGCGCAGCTCCTCCATCGACAGCGCCGCCCAGGTCGCGTCGATCTCGGCGTTGACGACCTCGCCGCCACGCGCACCCCAGTCGGCGTCGGCGCGTTCCTTGGCCGGGCTCGTCTCGTTGACCGCAAGCTCGGTCGCGACCGCCAGCGCGACCTCATGCCCCGACAGCAGGTGTCCCATCAGTTGTCTGCCGGTCCAGCCATGCGCGGCCTCGACCGGGACGGTCAGTTGTTCGTCGGTCAGGTCAGCGAGGGCCTCGAACGGACGCCACGCGTCGCGCTCCTCGTCGAGGAATTCGAGTGCGTCGAGGTACATCCCGAGATGGTACGCGGTCGTTGCGGCCCGAGGGTTCGGCTGGCGCGCCCCGCTCCACCACTCGCCCTCCGACACCACTCGCCCTCCGCCTTGACGGGCTCCCGGGCCAGGCGTAGGCTTCCCGATGAACGGACCGACGGTCGGTTTGTTCATGGAATGACGATGCCTCGAACGTTGAATCCCGTCGCCCACGCGATCAAGCGTGACGCCTTCCTCGACGTGGCGGAGCGCCTCATCCGGACGCAGGGCTACGAGCAGATGACCGTCCAGGACGTGCTGGACGAGCTGGACGCCTCGAAGGGCGCCTTCTACCACTACTTCGATTCGAAGGAGGCCCTGCTCGAGGCCGTCATCGAGCGCATGGTGGATGTCGGCGTGGCTCTGGTCGAACCTATCGCGGCCGACCGGGACCTCTCGGCGGCGGACAAGCTCCAGGCGGTCTTCTCGACGGCCGGCCGGTGGAAGACCGAGCGGAGCGACCTCCTCCTGAACCTCATGCGCTCCTGGTATTCGGACGAGAACGACCTCGTCCGCCTCCGGGTCGCCCGCCTCGCGGCCGCTCGAATCACCCCGATCCTGGCTCGAGATCGTGCGACAGGGCACGGCCGAGGGCAGTTTCGACCCGACCTCGCCTGATCATGCGGCCGCGATCCTCATGGCCCTTTTCAACGGCTCGAGCGACTCCCTCGGCGAGCTCGTCCTGGACCGCCAGGACGGCCGGATCCCGTTCGAGGAGGTCGAGCGGTTCATGGCCGCCTACAGCGAGGCCGTCGAGCGGGTGCTCGGGCTGCCCGCCGGTTCGTTCGAGCTCATCGACGCAGCGTCCATGCGCGTCTGGTTCGACTGAGAAGGAGTCTCCATGACCGCCGTCATCGCGATTGAGAAGCTCACGAAGTCCTATGGCACGAACCGCGGGATCATCGACGTCGACCTCACGGTCGAGGAGGGCGAGATCTTCGGGTTCCTCGGGCCCAATGGCGCCGGGAAGACGACGACGATCCGGACGATGCTCGACCTCATCCGTCCGACGAGCGGCCGGGCGCTCCTCTTCGGCATCGAGTCGTCCGCGGACCCCGTCGCGATCCACCGGCGGGTCGGCTACGTCCCGGGCGAGTTCGCCCTGTACGATCGCCTGACCGGCGGACAGACCCTCGAGTACTTCGCCAACCTCCGCGGCGGCGTGGACCAGGCGTACCAGGCGTCGCTCATCGAGCGCTTCGAGCTGGACCCGAGCCGCCGGTTCCGCGAGTACAGCAAGGGCAACAAGCAGAAGGTCGGCGTGGTCATCGCCCTCCAGCACCGGCCAGAGCTGCTCGTGCTCGACGAGCCGACCTCGGGGCTCGACCCCCTCGTCCAGCAGACGTTCTTCTCGACGCTGCGTGAGACGGTCGCCGATGGCGCGACCGTCTTCCTCTCGAGCCACATCCTCTCCGAGGTCGAGAAGAGCTGCGACCGGGTGGCCATCATCCGCGAGGGCCGGATCGTGAAGCTCGACACCGTGGAAGGGCTCCGTGACCTTGCCCACCACCAGGTCGAGCTCCGCTTCGCCGGCCCTGTGCCGGCGGCCGCCTTCGAGGCGCTACCCGGGGTTAGCGAGCTCGTCGCCGACGACCACGTGCTGCGCATGCGGGTGGCGGGCGCGATCACCCCGGTGGTGCAGGCCGCCGCCCGCTACGAGCTCCTCGACTTCGTCTCGCGAGAGCCGAGCCTCGAGGAGACGTTCCTTGCGCAGTACGGCCGCGAGGCCGTCGAGGTGAACAGCGATGTCAGTTAGCGCCGGAACGCCGCGCCGGCCCGTCGCGGCGACCTTCCCCCCGATCCCACTCCGCCGCCGCCTCTACGGCTTCGGGAGCATCTACGGCAAGACGATCCGCGACTCGCGGCTCGCGTTCATCATCGCGGCCGGGCTGCTCGGCGCGTTGCCGCTCGTCTTCGGCACCGCGATCGGGACGGTCTTCCCGACCTCGGAGGCGCGAACCGATATTAGCGGCCTGATCGGCGCGATGCCCGCGTCGATGGTCAACCTCTTCGGGAAGCCCGTGGAGCTTGGCACGCTCGGCGGGTACATGAGCTGGAAGTACGGCGCGATCTTCGCCCTTGGCACCGCGCTCTGGTCGATCATGGCCCTGTCGGGGACCCTCGCCGCGGAGGCGCGGCGGGGCAGCCTCGACTTCGTCGCCGTCACCGCGTTCGGCAAGCAGCGGATCGCCTTCGAGAAGGTCGCCGCCCATGTGACCGTGCTCGCGCTCGCCATGGTGATCCTCGCGGTGTCGTGCGCGGTGGGCTCGACGTTCGGCGACGCCTCGCTCGGAGACACCATCTCGCTCCTGTCGGGCGCGGCCTTCGCCCTGTGGGTCGGCTTCATCGCGCTCTTCTTCGGCGGCATGGCCTTCGCCCTTTCGCCGCTCCTCGGCCGCGCCGGCAGCGCCGGCGTCGCCGCGATCGCGATGATGGTCTTCTGGGTCGCCAATGGCCTGGACGCCCTCGGCCCCATCGCGTCGCTGAGCCCCTTCCGTTGGACGGCCGACCATATCGGCCTCGTCGGACAGTACGACTGGGCCCCTCTCGCGCTGGTCGGGATCGTCGCGTTCGTCTTCGTGGCCATCGGGATCGGGCTGTTCGCGCGACGCGATCTCGGCGTCACGTCCGGACTCTCGCTGCCCGGCCTGCCGGCCTCGATCCTCGGCGTCCACGGACCGATCGCGCGGGCCTTCGGGGACGAGCTGCCGCGGGCATTGTCGTGGGGCATCGGCCTGGGCCTCTTCGGAGCCGTCCTCGGATCGCTCGTCGGTCCGTTCGCGGACCAGGTCGCGAAGGCCCCGGAGCTGATCAAGACCTTCGGCTCGATCTTCCCCGGCATCGACTTCACCACCGCCGGAGGCTGGCTCCAGCTCTATGCCGAGCTGTTCTTCATCGCCGCCGGGTTCGCGGGGGCGACGTTCGTCGCGAAGTGGGCCTCGGACGAGAACGAGGGTCGCCTCGAGGAGCTCCTCGCGGTCCCCCTGTCGCGGCGTCGTTGGGTGCTGGCGGGTGGCGCGGCGGCCATCCTGGCCACCGTCTTGATGACGGTGATGTTCGCGCTCGGCACGGGTCTCGGCGCAGGCGTCGGAGGCGGGACCGCGGGGGACGCGACGCTCGGCTCGGTGTCCCTCGGCCTGTACGCCGCCGCGATCGTCGGTGTCGGGTTCGCCGTCGGCGGCCTGTGGCGCGCCTCGCTCGCTGCCGAGATCGCCGCCCTCGTCGTCGTGGCCACCTACCTGATCGACCTCGTGGCGCCAGCGCTCGGCCTGCCCGACTGGTTCCACCAGCTCGCTCTGACGGCGCACTTCGGCCAGCCGATGATCGGCCGGTGGGACCCCGTCGGGGTCGTCGCCAGCCTCGCCATCGCCGCCGCCGGCATCATCCTCGGCGCGTGGGGGATGAACCGACGGGACGTGAGCCGCTGAAGGAGACGCGCGGGGGGGTGGGACGCTGCGCCGCCGTCGGTCAGGTTGAACTCGACCGGGGCCTCGGCGAGAGATTCCGCTGCCCCGGTAACTTTCGTTCGAACTGGCGCCCCCGGAGCGCTCGTGAGCTCCCAGGCGATCGACGTAGCCCACTCTTGGATGGGCGGACCCGTCGCGATGGTCGAGCGGCGGGCGTACGAGCTGAGTTCGGACGCGATCGGTCTCGGACTCGACGCGGCGCTGCCGCACGTCATGGAACTCAAAGGGAAAGTCGCTGAGTTTGGTCGGGGCACAACGGGCTGCAAGTCGTCGAACTCGCGCGGGCTCCGGCTCATTGCCCTAAGATGACTGACAGTCAGTCAGTCACGTCTCTTGGGGATCGATGACCGCCATCGCAACGAGGGCAGCTCAGCGCCGCGAGTCTCGCCGGGGAGCGCTGGTCGACGCGGCCTTCGGCGTCTTCATGGACAAGGGCGTCGCCGCCTCGTCGGTGGACGACATCGTCGAGGTGGCAGGCGTCGCGAAGGGCACCTTCTACCTGTACTTCAAGACCAAGGACGACGCGGTCAACGCGGTCGCCGAGCGCGTCGTCGATGGCGTCGTGCAGGTCTTCGAGACGGCCGCCGCCATACCGGGTCTCTCCCCCGTCGAGCGCCTGCTCGCGCTCGGGCGATCCGTCGATCAGGTCGGCACCGAATCGAATGAGCGCGAGCTCATCGAGGTCTACCATCGGCCGGAGAACCGCGCGATCCACGACCGGCTCGCGGAGCGAATCCTCGTTCGCGCCATCGCCACGGTCGAGTCGATCGTCTCCGACGGCATCGCCGAGGGGCAGTTCGCCTACCAGGACGCACACCTGGCCGCGGGCTTCGTCCTCGCGACGTTCACGTCGCTCCACGACCTCGTTTGTCATGAGGCCGACGTCAAGGAGGTCGCCTCCGAGCTCAACGCGTTCATCCTCCGCGGGCTCGGCTATAGAGGAGATGGATCTCGATGAGCGAGTTCGCGGTCGCGACGTTCGGGCTCACGAAGCGCTACCGCGGCGATGTCCTCGCCGTCGACCGCGTGGACGTCCGCGTCGCCCGAGGTGAGATCTACGGGTTCCTCGGCCCGAACGGGGCGGGTAAGTCGACGACGATCCGGATGCTCCTCGGGATGATCGCGCCGACGGCCGGCCACGCCGAGTTGTTCGGCGAACGGGTGCGCGCCGAGGCGCCCGGCATGTGGCGGCGCGTCGGCCACCTTGTCGAGAGCGCGACCGCGTACCCCGAGCTGACCGTCCGCGAAAACCTCGAGGTCGCCCGGCGGCTCCAGGGCGTGGACGATCGGGCGTCGATCGGACGACAGATCGAGCAGCTCAGGCTCGGCGAGTACGCCGACCGACGAGCGGGGACGCTCTCGCTCGGCAACCTGCAGCGTCTCGCGCTTGCTCGCGCGCTCCTCCACGAGCCGGAGCTGCTCATCCTCGACGAGCCCGCGAACGGTCTCGATCCTGCAGGCGTCATCGAGGTCCGTGAGCTCCTCCGCGAGCTCGCTCAACGACACGGCACGACAGTGTTCGTATCGAGCCACATCCTCGTGGAGGTCGATCGCCTCGCTACGCGCATCGGCATCATCCATCGCGGCCGGCTCATCGAGGAGCTCGACAGCGAGGCGCTCGAACGCCACCGCGACGTCCGGCTGGAGATCGGTGCCCGGCAGTCATCGGCCGCGGAAGCCGCGCTGCGGCAGGCGGGCTTCCTCCCCGATCGACGGGACGGCCAGGGAGCGCTTCTCGAGCTTCGTGAGCCACGAGCAATCGCTGCGCCCGATGAGATCGCCCGGATCCTGGTCGAGGCGGGTTCGCCGCCGACGCACCTCGCGCTCGCCCGCGAGACACTCGAGGACCACTTCATGCGCCTCACCACCCAGACGGTTGTCGCGACCGAGTCGTCACCTCCGACGAGGCGACCAGAGGTGGCGGCATGAATGGGCTCGCAGCCGCTTTCTCGGTCGAGCTTCTCAAGGCGCGTCGATCGAGGGTTCCCTGGGGGATCGCCGCGGGTTTCACGCTGTTCCCGATCGTCGGCGGCTTGTTCATGCTCATCCTCAAGGACCCCGAGCGCGCGCGCGAGCTTGGCTTGCTGGGCGCGAAGGCGCAGCTGGCGGCCGGGACGGCCGACTGGCCGACATTCGTGGCGCTCATCTCCCAGGCCGTCGCGATCGGCGGCGCGATCCTGTTTGCATTTCTCTTTGCCTGGCTTTTCGGCCGCGAGTTCGCTGATCGAACGGTGCGTGATATCGTCGCCAGCCCGACGTCACGCTCGGCGATCGTCGTGGCGAAGATCGCGGTCGGGTCGGTGTGGTCCATCGTGATCGTCGCCTGGGTGCTTACCCTAGCCCTCGCGATCGGCCTCGCGATCGACTGGCTCGTTGGACTCCCGGGATGGTCGGGTGAGGTCGTCCTGCGCGGGTTCGCGGGTGCGGCCGCAGCGGCGGTCATGACGATCGGCCTGCAGTCGTTCACCGCCTTCTTCGCGGGCGTCGGGCGCGGCTACATCCCAGGCCTCGCGTGGGCCGTCCTCGCCATCTTCTTCGCGCAGATCCTCGCGGCCCTTGGCAGGGGTGCGTGGTTCCCGTGGTCCGTCCCCGCACTCGTCTCGGGCGTGGCCGGCCCCGATGCGGAGGCCGTTTCTGCCGGCGGCGTCGCGATCGTGGCGGTCACCGCGTTGCTCGGTCTTGTGGCGACGCTGCTGTGGTGGCAGCGGGCGGACCAGACAGGGTAGTCGCCGACGGTCGCGAACGGTCGTGGTCGGCGACGGATCGCCTGCCCCGACCCGCATTCAGAGGACACCCTCCGAGTCGATCGCGAAATGTCCCGCGGCTACCGATGCCCCTGACCCAACCTGTTGATGCATTGGCAGCGCGGCGCGCAACCGGCGAGGTGCCCGGCTCTGAGCCGAAATGGAACAGATGGTCGGGGCGAGAGGAGTCGGGGCGACACGTTACGAGTGAAGGTTCGGGTTGTATCCGAGCACGGCCAGTCAGGTCTGCGCCATTCTGCGTGACGCGAGCCGAGTGATTGCACTCTTGTGAGTGACAAAGCCTAGGGGACGTGGTGTGTTAACGATGCGCACACCCTGGAACCGAGCCCACCTCCGACCCTGTGGGCATGGTGCGCGACTGGACTCGATGCGGCTCGGGCGTGGTCCAAACGATCAACGAAGTCATCGAATGCCAAGGCTCAGCGTGCCCGAACCGAGCCCGAGCCGCGAATTCCCCGACATCAATCCGGTGGCTCGCCTGTTCTCGGACGAATCCCGAGTTGAATGCTCTCGCTCGCAGGTCCGCTTTCCAAGGGGCGTCACCGTTCAGTAGGTCCCACATCGGCCAACCTGCGTTTTCGTCCGTCGATTGCGGAATCCAAATCTCAAATCTTTGCGAGAGTTCCCCTCGCGCCATTTGCGCGACGCGACCGAATTGGTCCTCATCCATGTACTCAGGGCCCCCGTCCGGCTCGAAAACGGAAGCGGCGTACTCTAATTCGTCGAACCACTCCATTGATTTGGCCAGAGCCTCCGCATCGTCTAGCGCACCCTCTATCTGACTGACTCGCCCACGTGTCCGATCGCCGTTCAGATACGCATCGAGTTGCGCGATGAAGAATTGACGAAACGGCGCACAATGCGCCCGACGCCGAGCGTTCCCGGCGTCGGGCGGCGGCCCCGTCGCTGCATCGTGTGGATGGAGGGTGTTCGGCGCCCGTGGATGCCTCCGCCGCCGCCGCGCTGTCCGATACGGGTGACCGCTGGAGCGCACCCGACCGCCCCCGAGCGGAATTCCGGTTGCTGGGCTACCTCGAGGTCGGCGACGGCGATGGGGCCCAGGCCTTCGGAGGACCCAAACAGCGCGCCCTGCTCGCGTACCTGCTGCTCCACGCTGGCGAGGTGGTCACGACCGAGCGTCTCGTCGACGCCATCTGGGGCGACGAGGCGCCGCCCACGGCCACGGCCATCGTCTACGGCTACGTCCGCAAGCTCCGGTCGGCGCTCGTGGCGACCTCTGCGACCTTGAGCAGGCGATCGTCCGGGTACGTCCTCGACATTCCGGGCGGCTCGCTCGACGTCGCGCAGTTCGAGCGCCTGGGCGGTCTCGGGCGGCAGGCGCTCCGTGCCGGCGACGTCGCGGATGCCCGCCGGCTGCTCGGCTCGGCGCTCGCCCTCTGGCGAGGCCGGGCCCTCGACGGCCTCGATGGCGAGGGGTTCATCCGCGCCGAGCAGCTGCGCCTCGAGTCGCTGCGCCTCACGACGATCCTCGGCCGGATTGATGCCGACCTCCGGCTCGGCGGCGCTGCCGATGTCGCCGAGGAGCTCGAGGCCCTGGCTCGCGAGCATCCGCTGGACGAGGGCATCCGTGGCCAGCTTATGGTGGCGCTGTACCGGACGGGCAACCAGGCGGAGGCACTGGCGGCGTACCAGGACATCCGCCGGGCGCTCGCGGAGGAGCTGGGCCTCGACCCGTCACGCAGCCTCCAGGAGCTCGAGGGCGCGATCCTCCGCCAGGACCCTTCCCTGGACCTGCCCGGACCTCATACCGGCCCGACCTCCGTTCCCGTGGCACTGCGGACGGCGGCCACGGCCCTCCGCCTCGTCGAGTCGGGGGACGACGCCTGCCCGTTCGTCGGCCTCGCGACGTTCGGGGTCACCGATGCGGACGTCTTCTTCGGCCGCGAGCGCCTCGTCTCCGAGATGGTCGCGCGGCTCGCCGAGCACGGCTTCCTCGGCGTTATCGGCCCGTCAGGCAGCGGCAAGTCGTCGGCCGTGCGGGCGGGGCTCGTGCCGGCGATCGAGACGGGTACCCTCGGCGAGGCGAGCTGGGTGCGCGCGATCCTCAGGCCGGGCACCGAGCCGATGCGGGAGCTGGATCGCGTCGTATTCGCGGCCCTCGACGAGTCGCAGCGGTCGCGGCTGCCTGCCGGGCAGGACCCGCTCCTCGCCGCCGTGTCGGTGCTGCCCGAGGGCACGCGTCTACTGGTGATCGTCGACCAGTTCGAGGAGGTCTTCACCAGCGTCGACGACGCCGCCCTACGTTCGGCGTTCATCGAGTCGCTGGTTCGCGCCGCCCGCGGCGGGACGGCCGCGGTGGTCCTGGCCCTGCGAGCTGACTTCTATGGTCGGTGTGCCGAGGAGCCTGCCCTCGCGGAGCAGCTGTCGGCGAGCCAGGTGCTCGTCGGGCCGATGGGTCGAGCGGAATATGGCTCGGTGATCGAGGGACCGGCTGCGCGTGCCGGGCTCACTGTCGAGCCGGCGCTGGTCGAGCGGCTGATCGACGAGGTCGAGGGTCGGCCAGGGGGGCTGCCGCTCCTCTCGACCGCGCTCGTCGAGCTATGGGAGCGCCGCGACGGCCGGACGATCCCGCTGTCCGCGCTTGCCGCGACGGGTGGCATCAGCGGGGCCGTCGGTCGCCTCGCCGAGAACGCGTACGGGCAGCTCACCGACGCCGAGCAGGCGACCGCGAGGATCGTCTTCCTCCGGCTCGCCGCTGGCGAGGGGGAGGCGATGGCTCGCCGGCGGGTCCCGTTGGCCGAGTTCGACATCGCGGCCAACCCCGACGTGCAGCGAACCCTCACCGTGTTGACGGCCGCCCGCCTGCTCACGGCCGACCGCGGCACGGTCGAGGTCGCCCACGAGGCGCTGTTCCGCGAGTGGCTTCGACTCGCGGGCTGGCTCGACGAGGACCAGCAGAGCCGGCGGGTGCGCGCGCACCTCACGGACGCAGCCCGCGGGTGGGACGAGAGCGGCCGCTCGCCGGGCGAGCTCTATCGCGGTGCCCGCCTGGCGGCCGTGCTCGACTGGTCGGCCGCGCACGCCGCCGAGGTCAACGACCTCGAGCGCCAGTTCGTCGCGGAGAGCGAGGCTGCCGGGCAGGCGGAGGAGCGTCGTCAGCGACGGGCGAATCGCCGGCTCCGGCTGCTGCTTCTCGGGGCATCGGTGGGCCTGGTGCTGGCCATCGCGGCGAGCGTCGTGGCGCTCGGCCAGCGGGCGGCGGCCGAGGAGTCGAACGCCATCGCGGACCAGCAGCGGGCCGCCGCCGACCAGGAACGGGCGGCGGCCGACGCTCAGACTGTGATCGCCGAGCACGCGGCTGACACGGCCGACGCGCAACGTCTGGGGGCGCAGGCCCTCGGGGCCAAGGACCTCGACGTCGCCTTGCTCCTCGCCCGCCAGGGCGTGGCGATCGATGACTCTGCCGCGACCCGCGCCAACCTGCTCGCCACGCTCGAGCGCAGCCCGGCGGCGATCCGGATCTCGCGGCCGCTGGGCGGACGGCCGCAGTCCATCGTCGGCAGCGCCGACGGCTCGACGGTGCTCGTCACGAACAACGGGGGCCAGGCGGCCGTCATCGACGCCGCGACGGACGCGACGAGATATATCTACGCGCTGCCCGGCGACACTTGGGCCATGTCCTTGGCGGACAACGGCGAGGTCATCGTGTTGAGCGCCGGACCGAAGCTCACGTTCCTCGACCCGCTGTCCGACCAGGTCGTTGGGTCGATCTCGTACCCGGCAGGCGGCCTCGGCCTGTCATGGACGCCCGACCTCAAGACGATCGGCCGAACGAGTGCCGACGAGCGCTCGATCACGATCTACGACAGCGCGACCGACCGGGTCCTGCGCACGCTCCGGTTCCCGGCCGGCCTGTACCTGACGGACGTGCTGATGTTCGACGGCGGCACGGTGCTCGCGCCGATGATCGACGTGCCGATCCCGGCCACTGGCCCCTCGCCCCGGGACGAGCCCGGCGCGATGCGGTTTGCCGTGTGGGGTCCGGGCGACACGACGCCGAGGTCGATGCCCGAGGTCTCGACGAGCGCACCCCGCGGCGCCATGTGGCAAGGCAGCGCCCTGTCACCGGACCACCGGACGCTCCTGCTCCCGAACGCGCCGCGCGACGGTGAGGGCACGCTCCTCGATCTTGTCCACGGGACGGAGCTGACCCTCAAGGGCGAACACTCGGCCCCGATCATGGGCGGCGCGTTCAGTCCGGACGGTTCGCTCGTCGCGACGAGCGGCGACGACGGGGCGACGCGCCTCTGGAACGCCACGAGCGGATCGCTGGTGGAGACCCTCGTGGGCCACGACGGCAAGGTGTGGGCCCCGACATTCTCCGATGCCGGCGGTCACCTGACCTTGCACACCTCGAGCCTCGACGGCACGATGATGACCTGGGATCTGTCGGGATCGCGACGTCTCGGCGAGCCGTTCCATGCCGGAGCGGGCACGGATGGCCCTCCACCCGTCGACGCCAAGCCTCATGTCGCGGTCAGCCCGGATGGGCGCCTGCTGGCCACGAACGACGTCGACGGGATCTCGATCCTTGACGCCACGACGCATGCCGTCATTCACACCTTCAAGGCAACGCAGCCCAACGGCTCGTCAAACGCGGCGTGGTCACCGGACGGCACGCGGCTCGCGGTCACGGGCGCCGGGACGGAGATGGTCGACCTGTATGACACGGCGTCGTGGCAGATCGTCTCTCCCGACGGCCGACCGCTGAAGGGGCCGGCGGCCGATCGGGCGGCACGTCCCGACGAGATCGACCCCGCGAATCAAACCGATACCAGGCGGCTCAACGTGGCTCGGGCCGTTGCGTTCTCGTCGGACTCCACCGAGGTCGTCGCAGGAGCCGACGACGGCATGGTCTGGACGTGGGATGCCCAGACCGGCGCACCCGCGGGACACACGCTCGAGCTCGGCGGCCCCGTCTTCGACCTTGCGTTCAACCGGGTCTCGAACGCCCTCGCAGTCGGCCACCTCGACCCCGGGAACGGGGACGTCGCATCGGTCTTCGCTCGAGGCATGAAGACGCCGCTCTACACGGTCAACGTCGACGACGGCCCCGGCCTTCCGGGGGCCGTGGCCTTCAGCCCCGACGGCACCGTCCTCGCGACCGGAGGCGGGAATGGCGACGTCCGGTTCTGGAACGCGGCGACCGGGGCGGAGAGCGGTCCACGCGTCGTCGCGTCGGCAGGCTGGGTTCTCAACCTCTCGTGGTCGCCGTCGGGCAAGACGCTGGTCAGCTCGGGGACGGACGGGACGGCGCGCCTGATCGACGTGGCCTCGAAGACCGTCGGCGGCGCGCTGCCCGGAGCCGAGAACGACTGGGTCGATGCGACGGTATCGCCGGACGGCTCGCGCGTGTACGTCGCCTACGCGAACGGCCAGGGCTTCGACTGGTCGATCGATCCCGCCGTCTGGGCGAAGGACGCGTGCATGATCGCCGGTCGGAGCCTGACAAAGACGGAATGGGACCAGTACCTGCCGAGCCGACCGTACGCCCCCGCCTGCACTCCGTGACGCTCTGAAATCGACCGGCGGCTGTCGCATCGAGCGGGCAGCCGCCGGAATTGGTGGCCGGGCCGGGGATCAGTGTCTCGTGAGGCGGAAGACCGTGTTCGCGGAAGCGTCCGTCACCCACAGGTCGTGGCCGCTGCCCGTCGCGATCTGGAGCGGCGCGACCGCCCCGGGAAGGTCCCAGGTGCCGGTGACCACGCCGTGCAGGTTCACGCGGCCGACCTGCTTCGCGAAGTCGAGTGCCACGTAGAGCTGGCCGTCGCGGCCGACCGTGATCCCGACGGGTCCGCCGTCGATCGGGTACTCGGTCAGGGTGCCGTTCACCGACATCCGGCCGATCTTTCCGCCGAATAGCTCGGTGAACCAGACGGCCCCATCCGAGGCCGTGACGATCCGGTTGGGGAACGAGCCCGGATCCAGTGACCACTCGCGGAAGGAGCCATCCAGGGTCATGCGGCCGATCTGGTCAGCGCTGCGCTCCGTGAACCACAACGCACCGTCGGAACCGAGCGTCAGGCCCAAGGGCGTGGCGTCGGGTGTCGGGACCGGGAACGAGGTCGTGTGACCCGTCCGAGGATCGAGCCGGACGATCGTGTTGTTCAGCTGGTCGGTCAGGTACAGGATTCGCCCGGGCGTGATCACGCTCCCCTGGGGGATGGCGTCCGGCGCCCCGGGCAGCCGGAACTCGACGATCGACCCGTTCGGCGAGAGCCGGCCGATCTTCCCGCTGTTTCGCTCGGAGATCCAGACCGCACCCGACGGGTCGGATGTCAGCCAGCCCGCGAGTGGTTCGGTGGTCGGGATCGGGTAAGTCGTGAGATGGTTCTGGTGATCGAACAACCCGACGCTCGTGTTAAGGCTGACCCACTCGCCGCGCGGCCCGGCCGTGACGCCGAAGGGCGCGGCATCGGCAGCCATCGGGAACGCCGTGATTGACGCATCTGCCGACAGGCTGCGTGCCGCGACCCGGTGCGGCGGTGCCGCCATGGCGGCACCTGGAAGCGCGAGCGCAAGGAACAGCGGGGCAAGGATCGCACCGCGTCGTATCTGGGCCATGCCCTCAACCTCGTATTTCCAGGGAGCGTGGGACCGATCCCCGCCCCGATTGGTGGAGATCCCACGCCCGCCGTCAGCGCCGGCGGGCGATCGTCGGTCAGTCCAGACCCTGACGACCCGCCTCGAAGCAGCGACGAAGAATCAACGAAACGGCACGTCACCCTCGACGCCGTGCCCGGCCATCAACCCGAACACTGGGCCATGCCTACCGTCGTGAGCTCCACGAGCAGATCGTCGAGGACCTGCTCGCCGAGGCGTCCGTCGGGGCACCGGCGATCGCCAGCGTGGTCGGCGAGGTGAACCGGGCGACATCAGCGCCCGACCGCTCGCTGCTCGATCGGATCGGTCGTGACCGCGAGCGGGCGATGGCCCGCTACCTACTGGGTCGTGACGCCGAGGCTCTCGAACGGACAATGACTCGCCTCGACCAGGAACAGGTGGCGGCCGAGACTCGTGAGCGACTGGACGACATCCCAGCCGATGTCGCGGTCCGCTACGTCCGAAACCTGCCGGAGACATGGCGGAAGGCCGAAGGAGGCTCTGGACGCCAGCTCCTGGCGAGCGCGCTCTTCGACCGGATCGACGTCCTGGGGATGCAGGAGGCGACCGTCCACCTTAGCGCGCACGCCGTTCGACACAGCCTCGCAGCGGCGCTGCCGGTAGAGGTGGGAATACTCATAAGTGGTCGGGGCGAGAGGAGACAAACCAGCCTTAGGCACCTCAATGTCCCGACTGGTTTGCCCATGGACGTCGAGGTTACCGGAGTGGAGCGGTGGCGCCGCCGATCGAGTTTCTGAAAACGATCAAGTAAGCGTGAGCTCACGAACTCAGGCCCGAGCCCTTCGCGAGCGCGAAAGCTACGAGTCAGGATCACCTAGGTGTGGAGTCGACGCCACTCCAACTCCTGCATCCGTTCTGACCGCACGCCATCTGCTTGGGCCACTCCGTCCGCGGGACATAATGGCTTCGTGGCGATGTCGCCGGCGATGCTCCAATAAGGGACGGAGATGGCCCAGAACATCATCAGCAGAGAGCTGGAGCTGCGGGGCATTCACGACTTCATCGATCGGGTCCCGACCGGCGCGAGCGTCCTCGTCATCGAGGGACCCCCTGGGATGGGCAAGACGACCCTCTGGCTCGCCGGACTCGAAGACGCCGATCACCGGGCCTGGCGAATCCTCAGTGCCCGCCCAACCGAAGCCGAAGCCACCTTCGCATATGCCGGGCTGACCGACCTCCTCGAGTCGGTCTACGAGGATGCCCTGCCGCGGCTGTCGGCTCCCCAGCAACGCGCGCTGGGGGTAGCGCTACTGCGCCAACAACCCGAAGGGAGGGCGCCCGACCAGGGCGCGGTCGCGATCGCGTTCCTCAACTCGCTTCGGGCCCTGTCCCGGGACGGACCCGTCCTCGTTGCGGTCGACGACATCCAATGGTTCGACCCACCGTCGGTCGTCGCCCTCGGCTTCGCGATCCGCCGGCTTCGCGACGAGCCGATCGGGGTCCTGCTGGCACGTCGGGTCGAGGCACACAAGCGCCCGCCGCTGGACTTGGATCGCCATCTCGACAGCGAGAAGACAGAACGAATCGCGGTTGGACCGGTGGGCCTCGGCGCCCTGGGTGAGATCCTTCGCACGCGACTCGACGTCAGGTTCCCCCGCCCGACCCTCCGCCGGATCCATGCCGCCTCGGGCGGGAACCCGCTCTTCGCGCTTGAGCTTGGCCGTGCCCTCGAGCGGGAGCCGGGAAGACTCGAGGCAGCGATGGATCTGCCGCTGCCCGGCGAGTTGATGTCCCTGTTAGGCGAGCAGCTAACGGCCTTGCCAGCGGAGACCCAGGATGCGCTGGCCGTCGCGGCAGCCCTGGCCCATCCGACGCTCGACCTCGTGACGCAGGCGGTCGGCAGCCCGTCGGATATCTGGCTGTGGCCGGCGCTTCGTGCCCACATCGGTGGCCTGCGAGATACGACCCTCGCCCTGCGCCATGAACCGCGTGCGCTCAGCGATCGGTCGCCCGCTCCGGTGATCAGGCCGGCGCCGGGCCGGTCGACTCGCGGACGCACAGCGTCATCGGCAGCCGGATCGTTTCCGGCGCCGCAGCATGCTCGGGCTCGTCGAGTGCGGTGGCGAGCCGCTCCACCGCGAGGCGTCCCATCTCCGCCTTCTCCTGCGCCAGCGTCGTCAGGGTGGGCGTCACCCAGGACGCCGCCGCGATGTCATCGCAGCCGGTCACGCTGACGTCGTCCGGGACGTGGCGGCCGGCGATCCGCAGGGCGTGCATGACGCCGATGGCGGTCACGTCGTTGTGACAGGCGATGGCCGTCACGTCCACGCCACTGGCGAGCAGCCGTTCGGCGGCCAGCACGCCGCCCTCGTACAGGCCGTTCCCCTCCACGAGGGGCGTGTCCGCCGGATCGAGATCGGCCGACGTGCATGCGTGGCGAAAGCCCTCCACTCGGGCGATCGACGCGGCGTACGTCGGCGACCCCTCGACGTAGGCGATCCGGCGATGCCCCAGGTCGATGAGGTGGCGGATCGCGATCTGGGTCCCCTCGACGTTGTCCGCGGTGATGACGGTCAGCGGTCGCCCGGCGGGCTCCGCATTGACGACCACGACCGGGACCGGAGCCTCCACCAGCCACTGCCAGCTCGCCTCGGACAGCTGGCTGGACGCGATGATCATGCCGTCCACGCGCCGATCGACCATGAGGTCCAGGTAGTGCATGGCGCGGTGCTCGTCGTAGGCCGCGCTGCCGAGGAGGATCGAGTACTCGCGCGCCCTGGCCGCGACGTCGGCGGCCTGGACGAGCTCCGGGAAGAACGGGTTCTGGATGTCGGTCACGATCAAGCCGAGCGTCCGGGTTCGCCGCATCCGGAGCGAACGCGCCACGCCCGATGGCCGGTATCCCAGTTCGTCGACCGCACGCAGGACCGCGGCGGCCGTGTGCGGCTTCGGGTTGCCGATCCCCGCCAGCACGCGACTGACGGTCGCCGTGGACACCCCGGCGCGGAGTGCCACGTCGCGGATCGTCGCGGGCGCGGCCCGGTCAGGGGTCTGGGCGGCATCCTTCTCGCGCCTGTCGGGGGGCCGCTCGTCGGTCATGGCCTTAGCCGCGGGATCGCCCGCACGCAGCGTCCGGTCGTTCCGCCGGCGGTCGCAGGACGGGCTCGGCGCAGCGACGGGTGCAGCCTTCCTGGAAGGGACAGAACGGGACTGCATGGAGCGTCTCCGGCTGGCTGACCGCAACGCCACCGGCTGGCTGACGGTCACCCGGCCGCGTAATCGATTGCTCACACTACCGGCCACGAACCGGGCCCGTCAAGCCTGCCGATGCCGGGGGGTTGTAATCGATTGCACGCTGTGCCATCATCGACTGACGGCGGCGATCCGCGAGCGGACGCGGTCGCCCCGCTCACCAGAGGTCCGCGCGGCCCGGTGGCCAACAGAGGAGCGACCCCTTGAGCACGGTGCGGCTGACGGTCGGGCAGGCGATCGTCCGGTTCCTTGCGGAGCAATACGTCGAGCGTGACGGCGTCCAGACGCGGTTCATCGCCGGCGTCTGGGGCATCTTCGGCCACGGCAATGTCGCGGGCCTGGGTCAGGCCCTCGAGGAGCTCGGCGACGAGTGCGACATGCCCTACTACCGGCCCCAGAACGAGCAGGGACAGGTGCACATCGCGACGGCCTACGCGCGGCACCGGAACCGGCTCCAGACGTTCGCCTGCATCAGCTCGATCGGTCCGGGCGCCACGAACATGATCACCGGCGCGGCGACCGCCACCGTCAACCGGATCCCGGTCCTGCTCTTCCCGAGCGACTACTTCGCGAACCGCCTCGTCGACCCGGTCCTCCAGCAGGTCGAGCACCCCATCGATCGGGACGCCAGCGCGAACGACGCGTTCCGGCCCGTCTCACGCTACTTCGATCGCATCGCGCGGCCGGAGCAGCTCCTGTCCAGCCTGCCGGCCGCGTTCCGCGTGCTGACCGATCCGGCGGATACCGGCGCCGTGACCGTGAGCCTGCCGGAGGACGTCCAGGCGGAGGCGTACGACTGGCCGACCGCATTCTTCGAGCGACGGGTCTGGCGCATCCGCCGGCCCCGCCCGGAACCGGAGGTCGTCGACCACGTCGTCGGGCTCCTCCGCGGCGCGCGCGCGCCGCTGATCATCGCCGGCGGCGGCGTGAACTACTCAGAGGCGAACGAGGCGCTGGACGCCTTCGCGCGTCGGTTCGGCATCCCGGTCGCGGAGACCCAGGCCGGCAAGGGCGCGATCCCGTGGGACCACCCGTTCAACGCCGGTCCGGTCGGCTCGGCCGGTGGTCTGGCAGCCAACCGGCTGGCCCGGGACGCGGATCTCGTCCTCGCGGTGGGCACCCGCCTCGGCGATTTCGTGACGGCGTCGCGGACGGCCTTCCAGGATTCCGATGTCACGTTCGTCGGCATCAACGTCGGGGCGATGGACGCGTCCAAGCTGCACGCCGTCCCGATGGTCGCGGACGCGCGCGAGGCCCTGATCGCCCTGGCGACGTCCCTGGACGCGGCCGGGTGGGTCGGGACCTCGGCTGCCTATCGGGAGCGTGTCGCGACCGAGAAGGCCGGATGGGACCGCGTCGTGGATCGGCATCGGGCCGGGACCGGCGGGACGGGCGACGCGGACGGTGTCCTTGCCCAGCCCGAGATCATCGGGATCGTCAACGACGCCATCGGTGGCCACGCCACGGCGGTCTGCGCCGCGGGCAGTCTGCCCGGCGACCTCCTGAAGCTGTGGCGGCCGGAGGACCCGAAGGCCTACCACGTCGAATACGGCTACTCGTGCATGGGCTACGAGATCGCGGCCGGCCTCGGCGTCCAGCTGGCGGAGCCGGAGCGGCACGTCGTCGTCATCGTCGGCGACGGCTCGTACCTGATGCTCAACTCGGAGATCGTGACCGCGGTGGCCGAGGGCCTCGCCATCACGATCGTCGTCCTCGACAACCACGGCTTCCAGTGCATCCTCGATCTCGCCCGCGTGTCCGGCGTGCGCGATTTCGGGAACGAGCTGCGATTCCGCGACCCCGAACGGAACCGGCTGGTGGGCGCCTACGTGCCGATCGATTTCCGCGCGCACGCGGAGGCCATGGGCGCCCGGGCGGTCACGGCTCGCACCCCCGACGAGATCCGCGCCGCGCTGGCGACCTCGCGAGGCGGCCGTCGCCCCACCGTCATCGTCGTCCCGACCTCGCCGGCGGGTCGCGTCCCCGGGATGGAGAGCTGGTGGGACGTGCCGGTCGCGGAGGCCAGCACCCAGGACAACATCCATGAGGCACGCGAACGCTACGAAGTGGCGCTGGCGCAGCAGCGCAGGGAGCTGACATGAGGATCGCGACCGCACCGGTCAACTGGAACAACGCCGACGTCCCGGAGTACCGACCCTGGGTGCCCTACCCCACGATGATGGACGAGTTCGTGGAGGCCGGCTACGACGCCACGGAGTGGGGTCCCAGCATGCCGGAGGACCCGGCCGAGCTGAAGGCCGCCCTCGACGCCCGCGGACTCGATATGGTCGGGGCGTTCGTCGGCCTGGGCTTCCGGGACGCCGAGCGCCATGACGCCGAGATGGCCAGGGCCATGGCTATCGCCCACCGGCTGCACGCCACCGGCGGCAAGCTCCTGATCGCGGCCGAGGCGGGCGACGACCGCCGCCGTGGCGAGGCCGGCCACGTCGACGAGGCCCACGGACTCAGCGACGAGGAATGGCGGAACCTGGCCGCTGGTCTCCACGATCTGGCCGACGCCATCGAGCCGCTCGGGATGCAGGTCGTCTTTCACAACCACGTCGGCACATACGTCGAGACCGCGGCGGAAACGGCCCGGCTGCTCGACGAGACCGATCCAGCGAAGGTCGGCTGGTGCCTGGACATCGGCCACCTCGCGTACGGCGGAGGCGACACGATGGCGATGCTCGCCGATCATGGGGATCGGGTCACGCACATCCACCTCAAGGACGTGGACGGCGAGATCCTCGCGCGCGCCAAGGCCGAAGGGTGGAGTTTCGCCCGGGCCCTCAAGGCCTACATCTTCCCGGCACTGGGTACCGGCATCGCGCGCGTGCCCGAGGTGGTCGAGGCGTTGCTGCGGCGCGGCTATGACGGATGGTTCGTCCTGGAACAGGACACCTGCGCAGGCGATCCGAAGGAGACCGCCCAGGCGAACCGGGAGTACCTCGAGGCGCTGCTGAGCCGGACCGCGGTGGGCTGATGGGCGCGTCGCCCCAGGTCGCCGGCCATCCGGACCTCGAGGCGCTGGCCCGGCGGGGACGCCTGCTCGTCATCGAGAGCGTCGCCCACGCCGGGGCGGGCCACATCGGTGGTCCGCTCTCCGCGATGGACCTGCTGATCGCCCTGTACTTCCGCGTCCTCCGGATCCGCCCGGAGGACCCGGCCTGGCCGGAGCGCGATCGGTTCATCCTGTCCAAGGGCCATTCGGCCATCGGCCTCTACGCGGCAATGGCGCTGCGGGGCTACTTCCCGGTCGAGGAGCTGGCCACCTTCGACGCCGCCGGCAGCCGCCTCCAGGGCCACCCCGACATGACCCGGCTGGCGGGGCTGGACGCGTCCACGGGTTCGCTCGGCCAGGGCCTCGCGCTCGGCGTGGGGATGGCGATCGGGGCCCGGCGGCGCGGCCTGCAGAGCCACGCCTGGGTCATGCTCGGTGACGGCGAGATGCAGGAAGGCCAGGTCTGGGAATCCGTGCCCGTGGCCGCCAGGTACGGCCTCGGCAATCTGACCGCGATCGTCGACCACAACGGCATGCAGCAGTTCGGTTGGCCGCTTCGTCCCGGCGAGCCGCACCGCGGCGATCGTCGTGATCCGTTCGGTGGGGCAGCCGTACGCACCGCGTTGGAGGCGTTCGGCTGGCGCGTCCTGGAGATCGACGGCCACGACTTCGGCGCGATCCTGGACGCTTGCGCCGACGCCCTCGCCGCGGGCACCGGCGACGTGCCGACGGCGATCCTGGCCGAGACCGTCAAGGGCCGCGGCATCTCGTTCACGGCCGGTGTGTCCGAATGGCACAGCCGGGTGGCGACGGCCGACGAGGTCGAGGCGGCACGAGCCGAGCTCGGCGAGAGACCAGCGTCGTGAAGGCGCTGCGTGACGTCTGGGCGGACACGCTCATCGAGCTGGCCGCGGACGAGCCGGACCTCCTGGTCCTGGATGCCGACCTCGCCACGTCGACGCGCGCCGACCGGTTCGCCGCCGCGCGCCCGGACCGGTTCTACCAGATGGGGATCGCCGAGCAGGGGATGGTCGGCACGGCCGTCGGCCTGGCGTCGATGGGCTTCGTGCCCTGGCTGTCATCGTTCGCGATCTTCTTCACGCATCGCGCCGTGGACCAGGTCCGGATGTCGATGGTGCAGACCCACGCGAACGTGAAGATCGGGGCTGCCTATGCCGGGCTCCAGACCGGCTTCACGGGCAAGACCCACACGGACATCCAGGACCTCGCGATCATGCGCGCGATGCCCGGGCTCACGGTGCTCGCCCCCGGCGACGCGACCGAATGCGCCGCGATCGTCCGATGGGCCACGCGCCACCGCGGCCCCGTCTACGTCCGACTCGGGCGCGAGGCCGGGCCGGACCTGTTCGGCCCGGATCACGCCTTCGAGCCGGGCCGCATCCTCCGGCTGCGCGAGGGGTCCGACGTGGCCCTGATCGGCACGGGTCAGCAGAGCGCCCGGCTGGTCGAGGCGGCCGCCCTCCTCGCGGACGGCGGCATCGAGGCCGGCGTGCTCCACGTGCCGTCGCTCAAGCCCGTCGACGAGGCAGCCCTGGCCGACGTGGCCCGAGGCGTCCCCCTTGTCGTGACGGCGGAGGAGCACTCGATCATCGGCGGCCTCGGGGGCCTCGTCGCGGAGGTCCTGTCGGCGCGCGAGCCCCGGCACCTGGTGCGGATCGGCGTCGAGGATGTCTGGGGCGAGTCGGCGCCGAACGCCTGGCTCCTGGATCGGCACGGCCTCACGCCCGAACGGGTAGCCGAACGCGTTCGGTCGGCGCTGGGGTCCGGGCGATGACCGAGGAGCGTGAGCCGCTCCGCCGATGCCTGTCCGATACGACGCACGACGCCACCGACACGCGCGATCCGGCCGAGACACCAGCGTGACGGGCGAACCGATCGCGCCACAGGAGGAACCATGAGCAGCTTCGTTCCCAGGGATCCCGACCAGATCGGCGTGGCCGTCCTCGGTGCCGGGAGGATGGGCCAGACCCACATCCGGAACATGGCGGCCATCCCCAATGCACACGTCGTCGTGGTCGCGGACCGCGACGCCGCAGCGGCCGAGCGCGGTCGAGTGCTGGCCCGAGCCGACCGCGCCTCGATCGACCCGCTCGAGGCGATCCATGACGCGGCCGTCGAGGCCGTCGTGATCGTCACCCCGACCAGCACCCACGCCCCGTTGATCGAGGCGGCCCTGCGCGACGGAAAGGCGGTCTGGAGCGAGAAGCCGATCGCCCAGGATCTCGCCGAGACGCAGCGGATCGTCGACCTGTCGCGCTCGGTGGACGTCCCGGTCCAGTTGGGGTTCATGCGCCGGTTCGATCCCGGGTATGTCCGGGCCAAGCAGCTGATCGATACCGGCGAGCTGGGGCGGATCGAGCAGTTCAGGGCGCTTTCCCGGGACACCTTCCCGCCGCCGCTGGAGTACCTGCTGAGCTGCGGCGGATCGTTCCTGGACATGTCGGTCCACGACCTCGATCTCGCCCGGTTCCTGGTCGGGGAGGTCGAGGAGGTCCGTGCCTGGGCGTCGGTGCTGTTCGACGACCGGTTCGCCAAGGCCGACGATTGGGACACCTCGCTGATCACGCTGCATTTCGGCAACGGGGCCCTCGGCGTCGTGGAGACGGCACGTCATTCCGAATGGGGCTACGAGATCCGCACCGAGGTCGCCGGCGCCGCCGCCAAGGTCGTCGTCGATGGCGGCCAGAAGACGCCCGCCACGACGATGCGCCGGTTCGGCTTCGAGGGCGACCTGTACGAGAGTTTCCCTGATCGGTTCGAGATCGCCTACCGGCGCGAGCTCGAGGTGTTCTTCGAGGACCTGGCCGCCGGCCGCACGCCGCGCCCGGGACCGGAGGATGCCCTCGAGACGCTGCGCCTCGCGCTTGCCTGCGTGCGAAGCTGGCGGGAGGGGCGTTCGGTCCGCCTCGACGAGGTCGCCTGATCCGCGCGACCTTCACGCAGCCCGGGTCCGACGGCCGCCCGTGCGACCGTAGCCTCGCCCCGCGGGTCACCGATCGGGCCGCCCTCAGCCACCCGTGACGGCGACGATCCGGCCGGTCGCCACGCTCTCGTTCGCAGCGTCGGCCAGGACCAGCGCGGCCCGTCCGTCGGCGAACCCGACCGACGGCTCGCGATCCTCATGGATGGCCGCGACGAATTCGGCGAACTCCGCCTTGTACGCCAGCAGGTAGCGTTCGAGGAAGAAGTCGACGACCGGACCGGCCGCCTCCGTCCTCGTCGCACTGGATGCCCGGACGGTCGTCGCGGTCATGTTCCCGGCCTCCAGCGAGCCGAGCTCGCCGAACGCCTCCAGGCGCTGGTCGTAGCCGTAGGCGCAGCTCCGGCTGTTGACGATCACGCACAATGCGTCGTCGCGGCTGCGCAGCGAGACCGTCGCCTGCGCGTGGTCGCCGGCCTCGATGAACATCGGGTCCCGGTCATCGCTGGCCATCGCCGATACCTCGATGATGTCGCCCAGGAAGAAGCGGGCCATGTCGAAATCGTGGATGGTCATGTCCCGGAACATCCCCCCGGACACCGCGAGGTACGCGGCCGGCGGCGGCTGAGGGTCGCGGCTGGTGATGCGCAGAGCCCGCAAGGATCCGATCTCGCCGGCTCGGACGCGCTGGTTGACCTCGCTGAAGGTCGGGTCGAACCGCCGGTTGAAGCCCAGCATCACGAACGGCGCCCGACCCTGGATCTCGGTCCAGCATGCGTCGATCCGCGCCAGGTCCAGGTCGATCGGCTTCTCGCACAGCACCTTCTTGCCGGCCAACACCGATGCTCGCAGGAGCTCGATGTGCGTCGGCGTGGACGAGGCGATGAGGACCGCGTCGACGCTCGGGTCATCGATGGCGTCGCCGGGTTCGGGGCTCCAGCGGGCGGCGTACCGTCCGGCCAGGGCACGCGCCGCGTCGGCGACCGGGTCGCACACCCAGGCCAGCTCGGCCGCGCCGCTCTCGACGATGGAACGCGCATGGACCTGGCCGATCCGGCCGGCCCCGAGCAGTGCGACGCGGAGCATGGTGCGGTGCCTCCTTGGTGACGAGATGCCGCGCGGTGTACGATGACTGTAAACGATTACGCGACCACCAGCAAGGAAGCGCCGGCTACCGCCCACCGTCGCCGCGAGGAGTCCGCCATGAGCCCTGCGCCCATCTTCCCGCTCGCCGTGACCAGCGAGATGCTCTTCGTCGACCTGCCCTACCTGGAGCGGGTGCGCCGCATCCACGAGCTCGGGTTCCAGGTCGAGATGTGGGACTGGACGACCAAGGACCTGGACGCCGTCGCCGCGATCGGTGCGACCTGGTCGACCATGACCGGCTACATCCATGGCGACCTGTATGACCGAGAGGGTGGCCAGGAGCTCGTCCGGACGGCCCGGCTGGCCGTGAAGGCGGCGAAGCAGCTCGCTTGCCCCCGCCTGGTCGTCCATGGCGCCGAGCTCGATGGATCGCGCAACGGCCTGCCGTTCCGCCCGCAGGCCGTGACGACGGGGCGGATGTGGCTGGACGCCTACCGGACGCTCGAGCAGCTGGCCGATCTGGGCGAGGCGAACGGCATCGTCTTCTGCCTCGAGAACCTCAACCTGCTCGTCGACCACCCCGGGGTGCCGTTCGGCCGGGCGGCGGACACCATCACCCTCGTCGAGACGCTTGACCGGCCGGGGGTCCGGCTGATGCTCGACCTGTACCACGCGCAGATCGGCGAGGGCAACCTGGTCGAGCTGATCCACCGGGCGGGTGCGCTCATCGGGGAGGTGCAGGTCGCGGACGTGCCGGGACGCCGGGAACCTGGGACCGGCGAGATCAACTGGGCCGCCATCGCGCGCGCGCTCGAGGACATCGGATACGGCGGCGTGGTCGGCCTCGAGGCCTCGGCCAGCGGCGAGGACGGCGCGGCCTGCGAGGCCTTCCGGGCCGCGTTCAGCCGTTAGGGCCGGCCGGCCGGAAGCCGGTCATCACGGGGTTCAGCGGGCCGTCCAGCCGCCATCCACGCTGACCACCGTGCCCGTGACGAGCCCGGCGGCCGGCGACGCCAGGTAGATGACCGCGCCCGCGACATCCGCAGGGGTCCCGACACGGCCCACCGGGATCCGCTCGAGGACACCCCGCAGGAACTGGGGGTCGCCGAGTCGTTCGGCGGTCCCGGGCGTCAGGATCCACGTCGGGGCGACCGCGTTCACGGTGATCCCGAATGGCGCCCAGTCGACCGCAAGGGACCGCATCAGGGCGTTGACCCCGCCCTTCGTCCCGCAGTACACCGCCGACCGCTCGAGGCCGACGAGGCTGGCCTGGGAGCTGATCATCACGATGCGTCCGTAGCCCGCCGAGACCATATGCCGTGCGACGGCCTGGGTCGCGAAGAACGTCCCCTTGAGGTTGACGTCCACGAGTGCATCCCAATCCGCCTCCGTCACCGCGAGCGGATCGTGCTCGGCGCCCAGACCGGCGTTGTTGACCAGGATGTCGATACGGCCCCGACCGGCCACGATCTCGTCGACGGCCCGGCGCGTGGCGGCCACGTCGCGCACGTCCATCAGCGCGCCCCGCACGCTCCCCTCGCCCGTGGACGGTTCCCAGTCGACCGCGGCCGCGGTGGTGCGGACGCCGGCGATGACGCTCGCGCCCGCCACGGCGAGCGATCGGGCGAGGTCGAAGCCGATGCCGCGTGAGGCGCCCGTGACGAGCGCCACCTGGCCGGTCAGGTCGAACGGCCGGTGCGCGGTGGACGGTTCGGCGCGCCGCGCGCCAGGGCCGACGTCGGGACCGACGGGAGGACCTGCCGACACCGGATCAACCGGCCGGGGCCGAGCCCGGACCCTGGGCTGCCGGTGGCCGCATCGTCTCCCCCTGCAGCGCCTCCAGTTCTCGCGACAGGTCCTGGAGCTCCTGGCCGCCTCCCATCAGGCTGAGCAGCTGGTCCAGGTCCACCTTGCCGCGCTCGAACACCCCGGCACTCCGGCCGTGGCTCAGGATCGTGAACTTGTCGCCGACCGGCAGCGCGTGCTGGACGTTATGTGTGATGAAGATGACGGCCAGCCCACGCGCGCGGGCACGCACGATGTGGCGGAGGACGATCGCGGCCTGCTTCACGCCGAGGGCGGAGGTCGGCTCGTCCAGGATCAGGACCCGCGCGCCGAAGTACTCGGCCCGCGCGATGGCCAGCGTCTGCCGCTCGCCGCCGGACAGGGTCCCCACCAGCTGCCCGGTGTCACGGACGTCGATGCCGATCTCCTTCATGTGCTCGCGCGAGACCCGGTCGGCGTACGCCATGTCGAACCGCCGCAGCGGCCCGACTCCCTTCGTGGGCTCGTTCCCGAGGAAGAAGTTCCGCGAGATGCTCATCAGCGGCAGGACCGCGAGATCCTGGAAGACGGTCGCGATGCCGCGTGCCTGCGCGTCACGTGGCGAGCTGAGGGTGATGCGTTCGCCGTCCATGAACAGCTCGCCCTCGTCGGGCGGGTGGACGCCCGACAGCGTCTTGATGAGGCTCGACTTCCCGGCGCCGTTGTCGCCCAGGAGGCAGTTCACCTCGCCGGCTTTCACAGACAGCGACACGTCCTTGAGGGCGATGACGCGGCCGAACATCTTCGAGATGCTCCTCGCCTCGAGGACGGGGACGTCCGAGGGCGTGGGTCGCGGGGCGGCGGGGTCGGTCTGTTCGGTCGTCATGATCGGGCTCCCGAGGCGCGGCGCAGGATGTAGTTGTTCACCAACGCGGCGATCAGCAGGAGGGCGCCGAGGACGAACGCGTACCAGTCCGAATTGAACCCTGGCACGAAGAAGATGCCGAGCTGGGTCACGCCGAGGATGAAGGCGCCGAACGCAGAGCCGAGCGCAGAGCCGTACCCGCCGGTCAGCAGCGTCCCGCCGATGACCGCGGTGATGATCGCCTCGAACTCTTTTCCGGTGCCGCGCAGGACATCGGCGTTTCCGACGCTCAGGACCTGGATGCACGCATAGAGCGCGGCCGACGCCGCGGTCGCCATGAACAGGAGGATCTTCACCCGGTTCACGGGAACGCCGATGTTCCGCGAGGCTTCCCTCGATCCGCCGACCGCGAAGATCCAGTTCCCGAATCTCGTCCGGAGCAGGACCCATGTGGCAACGGCCACTACGACGATCCACCACAGCAGCTCGACCTTGAAGTCGGCCCCACCGATCGTGAACAGGGTGGCGTTGAAGAGCTTCGACAGCGGGTCGTCCGCGGCGGCCGCGCCGACCCCGCTGACGATCGTCTGGCCGTTGGTGACCAGCCGGGTCAGGGCCAGCCCGGCGCCCCGGAGCATGTACAGCGAGCCGAGAGTCACGATGAACGACGGCAGCCCGGTGCGGACCACGATGTAGCCGTTCGCGGCGCCGACGGCCAGGGCGAAGGCGAACGTGATGATGAGCCCGAGCCACAACGGCAGGCCGAACTGGGTGATCGAGAGGCCGAGGATGAGGCCCGCACAGCCGACCATCGAGCCGATGGACAGGTCGAACTCGCCGGCGATCATCAGCAGGGCCACGGTGGCACCGAGGATCCCGATCTGGGCCGCCACCTCGATGTAGGCCGAGAAGCCCCGCCAGGACATGAAACCCGAGCCGACGGTGAAGCCGGTCAAGGCCCAGAAGACGAAGAAGATGAGGATCGCTCCGACGATCGACCCGAACTCGGGCCTCGTCAGCAGCTGGCGGAGGGGACTGGCGCGACGCAGCCGCGTCGCCTCGGATGGGGTGCCCTCGACCGTCGTCATGCACGACCCTCACAAGGTTGCCGCCAGGGGCCGGCTATGCGCCGGGCCCCTGGCGAGATCCGTTATCGCGGGTCAGCTACCGGGTGGTCCCGGTGTTCGCCTGGACGGTCGAGACGTTGTCCTTGGTCACGAAGCCCGGGCCGGTCGCGACCGGCAGGCCGCCGCCCGGCATGAGGCCGTAGAGCTTGTACAGGGTCAGGAACGAGATCGGCAGGTACCCCTGGAGGTACTGCTGCTGGTCGATGGCGAAGAGCATGGAGCCGTCGGAGATCGCGGCCAGGACGTCCTTCGAGAGATCGAAGGTGCCGACCTTGATCGTCTTGTTGCCCATCTGCTTCAGGGCGGCGATCGTCGGCGTCGAGCCGGTCGGGCCGAGCGCCATGACGGTGTCGATCGTCGGGTCGGCCGTGAGGGCGGCGGCGATCTTCTGCTGCGCGGTCGTCGGATCCTTCAGGTCGACCTGCAGGACGGTCGACTTGCCCGAGCCGAACCCTTCCTTGAAGCCGTTGCAGCGGGCATCGAGGCCGGCGTTGCCGACCTCCTGGTTGACGCAGATCGCGTTCTTGCCGCCGGCAGCCGCCATGCGCACGCCGGCCGCCTTGCCCGCGACCGCCTCATCCTGACCGACGTGGGTCAGGATGCCGAGTTTCGCGTACGCGTCGGAGCCGGAGTTCGCGGAGATCACCGGGATACCCGCGGAGATGCACTTCTTGACGCTCGGGCCGAGCGCCGTCGCGTCCGGGAGCGAGATCACGAGCCCGGTTGGATTCTTCGCGCAGGCGGCGTCGATGAGCTGGCCCATCTTCACCATGTCGAAGGTGTCGGGGGCGCTGTAGTTGACCTTGACCCCCATGTCCTTGCCGCCCTGGACGACGCCGTTCTTGAAGATCGACCAGAACGGGTCAGAGGCCTGACCATGGGTCACGACTTCGATGCTGATGCCCGCTCGGTCAGCCGACCCTCCGCCGCCGGCGCTTGGTGCCGCCGACTGGGTACTGGACGAACAAGCGGAGACCACGATGAGCGCAGCTGCGAGGCCGATCGCCCATTTCGTCGATCGCATATGGACTCCTCTCCTGGGAGCTCCGCGTCGGGAGTCGACGCCGGCCGACCCAGTCCTACAAGGCCTATCCTACGGATGGCCGGGAAGAATGTAATCGATTGAAAGACCAAACACCAGCCCGAATCGCAACCTGCGATGCCTGGATCGCCAACCGCCTCGTCGCGGCCGGTGACCGTCGGCGACGAACGATCCGCAGGAGACGATCGGGAAGCCGGACCGACGGTCGCAGCCGGTGGCCCGGCCCGATGTGCGCGGCCGGACGGGACCGGTCAGGGGTGGCGCGACGCCAACCGTGGATCGACGTCCTGCGATGCCCAGGTCTCGCGGACCCAGGCGTGGGCCGGGTCGTCGGTGATCCGCCACGCCCGTTCGGCGCCTGGCCCCGCCATCACGTTCAGGTAGTACATGTCGTAGCCGGGGACAGCCATCGACGGGCCGTGCCACCCGTGCGGGATGAGGACGACGTCCCGGTCCCGGACCTCCACGAGCACGTCGATGGGGCGGTCCGTCGTGCCGTACACCCGCTGGTAGCCCATCCCGGGCCCTGCCGGCCCGGTGGCGATCTCGTAGTAGTAGATCTCCTCGAGGATCCCCTCGGACGGGGCTACCTCGTCGTGCTTGTGCGGTGGATACGAGGACCAGTTCCCGCCCGGCGTGATGACCTCGACGGCGATGAGCCGCTGTGCGGAGAACCCACTGGGCGACGCGAAGTTGCGGACCTGACGGGAGCACGCCCCGGCGCCCCGGAGTTCGACCGGCACGCCCTCCGCCGGACCGTAGCGGAACGGCAGGTGCTCCTCGGCGCGTGCCGATGCCAGCGCGAAGCGACCACCCGACGCGCTCTCGAGGCGCACCGACGCGTCGCGCGGGAGGTAGGCGAAATCCGACGGGCCGCTGAACGGGTCCGGGCGCCCGGCGAGGTCGATCGCCTCCCCGTCACAGGTCACCCGCGCGGATCCCGCCAGCGGCAGGACGATGACTTCATCGTCACCGGTCGCGTGGTCGAGTCCGTCACCGGCGGACAGCTCCACGACGCGCAGCCCGGAGTAGCCCCAGCCCGCGTTCTCGGGGGTGATGTCGACGATCCACTCCCCGACCCGCACGGGGTGGGCCGGACGGTGGTGGGTCAGGGCCTCGGTCGTCATCGCGTCACCTCCGCACGTCCGGGTCGGGGATCAGCGAATCCGTGACCTTGCGCAGGAGCTCCTGGTAGGAGCCAATGAAGGAGCGGAGCGTTCGCGCCGTCGCCCCGTAGGCGTCGAACGCCTCGACCGGCAGGGCGTCCGGTTCATAGGCCAGCCGGAACTCCGGCAGGCGCGTCATCAGCTCCTCGACGATCGCCGGAGCGACCTCGTCGTCGATGCGCGGCCGAACCTCGATGGACGAGGCATTGAAGCGCCGCTGCCAGGACGCCGGCAGGGTGATGACGACGTCCCCGCCGATGAGCTCCGACCAGTGGTAGTGATGCCGGATCGCCGCTCCCAGGAGCCGAGCGCGGAACCCGCGCTCGCGGAAGATCCCGTACGCGCGCTTGAACACCGCCACGCCGCTCCACGGGAGCGCGTCCGGGTCAACGGTCACGGCATCGCGGTCCACCACGATCCGCATCCAGTCCTCGGTCCGGCCCATCATCAGCGTGACGACGGGACCCATCCGATCCGTTGGCATTCCTTCCGCGTCGCGGCGTCGGAGGCCGCGCTCGATGGCCTCGGCGGAAGCGACCGCCTGCGCGACCGTGAAGCTGACCGTCACGTTGACGCTCACGCCTCGATACGTCGCCTCCTCGATCGCCTCCATGCCCGCCCGTGTCGCCGGCAGCTTGACGATGATGTTGGGCGCGAGGCCGGAGAAGTGGACCGCCTGGTCGACCATCCGGGCGGGGCTCCGGAAGAAGGTCGGGTTCGTCTGCATCGACAACCGACCCTGGCGCCCGGCCTGCGCCTCGAACACGGGCTCCAGGAGCTTCGCGCCCTCGAGGGACATCTCCTCGACGACTGTCCAGGCGAGGTCGTCCACCGTTGCGACGGGCCGCTCGCGGGCGAGCTCGCCGATGCGCGCGCGCCATCGCGCCGGATCCTTGCCCCAGACGTCGACGACGATCGTCGGGTTGGCGGTGGCCCCCACCGCACCGTAGCTCAGCGCGTATTCAAGCTCGTCGACCGCGCACGAGTCGTTCCAGATGTCCGTGGCCGTCTGCGCGATCGTCCGGCCGAGCGGGCTGTCGGCAAGGGGCAGCCGGTCGACGTCCGTTGCTGCGGTCATGGTCGAACCTCCTGTGAGCGGGGCCGAGATCACGAGACCACGTGGCTTGAACTTCGTCGGACCGGCCCGGCTCGGCGGGCGTCCGCCGGCGTCCCCGCGTAACCGATTACATCCTCGCACAGGCGTCACGGTTCGGCAAGACACGACTTCGAGTCGGCCAAGTCGTCGGAGGAACGGCCGAGCTAGCCGGTTTGCCCGCGAAGAGCGTGACCACACCCTTGGGGTCGATCCGGCACACGCTCTTGCCACCCCACCGATCACGTAGAGATTGCCGGCGCGATCGATCGCCAGTCCATTGCCGCCGCGATCGGATGGTGGCGCGGTGATGACGCCGTGACCGTCGATGCGTCGGAGACGGTCGAAGACCGTGTCGGTCACATAGAGATTGCCGGAGGCATCGAAGACGAGGTTCTCCGGGTCTGCCAGCGCCCGCGACGCCCCGATGGCCGACGCCGGCATGCTCTAATCCGTTCGATGAAGCCGGCTCGCGTTCTCGACATCGGTGCTGATCCGGCCGACGAACCGGACCTCCGTATCCGAAAGCGGACGGCGGTCTTTGCGACGTTGGCGTTCATGGCCGTCGCCGCCGTCTTCGGGCTGGTGGATCTGGCGTTAGGGCGACCAGGCTTCTCAGTCCTGGCGCTCATCCAGATCGCCGCGTTCGGGACGGCCCTGGTGTTGTTCCACCGGAGCCACCGATTGACACCCCTGATCGCGACGATGGCGATCGTCGGACTGGCCGTCCTGTTCGTCAGCCTGATCCCGGCCGGAGGACTGTCGTGGGGCGCCGCGAATCTCATCTGGATCATCCTCGTCCCGATCGCCGCGGTGCTCTTCCTGGGCGCACGAGCCGGGCCGCTGGCCCTGGCCGGCGTGGTGGTTGTCGTCGTGGCGGGCGTGGTCATCGATCCATTCATCAGGTCCGCGCCGCCAGAACCATCGCTCGCCAGGCTCCTGTTGACGGCCGTCGATCTGATCATCCCGGCCGCGATCGCGCTCGTCCTCGTGGTCTTCATCGACGGCGAGCGCGTGCGCGCCAAGGCGGAGTCCGACGCCCTGCTGCTCAATGTTCTGCCCCGGTCGATCGCCGATCGGCTGAAGCGCGGCGAACGGGTCATCGCCGACCACTACGACGCAGTGACGATCCTGTTTGCCGACGTCGTCGACTTCACGCCGTTCGCTGCTCATGAAACACCGGCCCGGGTCGTCGACGTGCTCAATGAGGTCTTCAGTCACTTCGACACGTTTGCCGAGCGACATGGCCTCGAGAAGATCAAGACGATCGGCGACGCGTACATGGTGGTCGCCGGCGCGCCGGAACCGCGCGCCGACCATGCCGGGGTCATCGTGGACATGGCGCTCGAGATGCAGGCGGTCGCGGCTTCGATCGCACCGACGCCCGGGACCCCCCTTCGACTGAGGATCGGTGTCGCGTCCGGGCCCGCGGTGGCCGGCGTCATCGGCCACCGCAAATTCAGCTATGACGTCTGGGGCGACACCGTGAATCTCGCCAGCCGGATGGAGTCCACCGGAGTCCCCGGGGCGATCCAGGTTGCGAGTTCGACCTGGCAGGTGTGCGGCGACCGCTATCCGTTCACGTCGCGCGACGTCGACGTCAAAGGCCTCGGCGTGCTGCGAACCTACCTACTCGATCCGAGATCGATGCACTCGGACGGGGACGCCGACGTAGCAGGCCCACGCGACTAGGCCGAACGGTGCCGAGAAGGTCGTTCGTCCGGGTGATCGCGCGCATCGCGACGCGGCACCGTCAGCGGGTGGATCCCGAGGCGGGCGACATAGCCGCGTAGGTCCGGCGTCTCATCGGCCGGTTCCAGATCGCCGCTTACCACGCGGTCGAGGAACGGTACGATCGACCCGAGCCCGAGTTGCTCGCGTCCGTCATCCCGAACAACGGGATGCGCGTAGGGCGACCCGTCCCGGGCCAGACCTCGCCCTCGAGATCTCCACGAACCGACCCGGCGACGAGGAATCGACCTGGGTCCGGTCGCACATCCACGGCACGTTTCACGGCGCCAAGGACACCCGGAACGACCTGCCACTCATCGAGGAGGATCGGTTCGGGTAGACCGCGCATCGCCGCGTCGGGGTCGGCTCGGAATGCGACAGCCTCCGCCTCGCGGTCGAGACGGACGATGCTCTTCGCCAGCCGGGCTGCGGTCGTCGTCTTTCCCGTCGCGCGCGGACCGGTGATGAACAGCGCCGGCAGCTCTCCCTGCAACTCAGCCAGCAGGCCGTCGATCAGGCGCGGGCGATAGGCCACCATCGCGCACGACTACCACTTTGCCGCGCCAATGGATACCGCTCTACCACGAGTCCTGATACCGCTCAGCCGCACGAGTTCCACACCAGGGCCTCCATCGATCTGCTGATGGATGACTACTCACCGAGCCCACGACGCGGTGATCGGCAGTCTTCGGGTGGGCGGCTGCGACATCGTCATGGTCGCCCATGCGTACTCCGTCCTGGACGGCTACATCTACGGCTTCGCCCGGACGAAGATGACCCTGCCGGGCGACCGGGGCGTCGCCCTCCTCTAAGGTGTCGCGCACGCTCGCGAAAGCCGACGACGGGCGCCCAGACCAGGACCGGGCCACTGACGCTCGACCGTAAGTAAGTTGCGCGGCAGGTGCCCGCTGAGAGGCTGCGAGACCTAGTGGCGAATGCCTCTGCCTCGCCCAGTCGCCCGCCTTCCTCGGCGGCCTCCGCGTGGGCCTATCGACGCTGCCCCGATGGGTGAATCGGGCGACTTGACCGATGGATCCGTCGGGCGGAGGTTGATCCCGCTTTCCATCGAGCCTCGCGTTTATGGCCACCTCCGCATGGTCGGGCGCGCGCCCACGCTGACACCGCAACGTGGCTCCACGTCGCTCTCAGCCGCATTTCGTGACCCAATGACCCCTCTCCGTCGCCTCCGCGTCACGCTGGCCGTGCTCGCCGCCATGCTCGTGGTGGGCCTCGTCGTTCCTTCAGTGGATGCTCGCGTGCCGCGGGCGAGGCCGTACCATGCCGGCGGCCCCATCACCCTCGACACGAACCTACTGTCGGCGAGCGGGGTTTCGGCCTGGGCGATCGACGAGTACCTGAAGCTGGCGACGCCGCTGCCGCCGCTCGGGGTAGCCTTCGTCGACGCCGAGCAGAAATACGGAATCAACGCCCGGTTCCTGCTAGCGGCCGCCGTCCACGAGTCGGGTTGGGGCAAGAGTTACATAGCACGCGCCAAACACAACCTGTTCGGCTACAACGCCTACGACCGCAACCCGCTTCGCTACGCGAGCGCATACGCCACGTTCGCCGCGAACATCGATGACACAGCGAGGTTCATCAAGGATTGGTACCTGACGCCGGGCGGCCGCTGGTGGGGCGGCCAGCCCACGCTGCGGAGCATGCAGCAGTCCTGGTCCTCGTCACACAGATGGGGGATCAACGTGAGCCGGATCGCGACCTCGATCCACCTCGACTCCCTGGCCGGTCGGAGGATCACCTTCGCCGACCCGATCGTGAGCGGCCGGCTGCACCCTGGCGACCGAGCCTCGGTCCGCCTCACGTGGGTCGGTGGCGCCATCCCGGCTGGCGTCGAGTTCGTCGCGACGTGGGAAGCGATCGCACTGGACTCGGAAGCCATGACGACGGCGGCCTCGCGCCTCGTGACGGGCGACCCTGGCGCCATTGACGCCACGGCGCCCTCGATCGCTTCCGCGAACCCGTCGCCCGTCGCGCCCGGGTCGAACGCCCTGGATGCTATCGGCGCGACGACCGTCGCGCCCAGGGTGGGGACCGGGACCCGACCGATCGCGCTCGTGGTGGCAGCACCGGTCGCGCCCGGCAGGTATCTGCTCGACGTCGAGATGCGCGATTCCGGCCGTCGCCCGCTGCCGGCCGCCGAACGGGTCGATATCCCGAGCGTCGAGGTTCGGGTTTGGGGAGACCGGGCAGTGAGCTACGACCTTGAGCCCAGCCGCGACGGCGACGGTGCCGTCGTCCAGATCACGAATACCGGGCGTACGACGATCCCGGCGACTTCGCCTCAAATCACGCCCGCGTCGCACGACCCCGAAGCCGAGGTGGCGCGCTCGTTCGTTACCGTAACCGCATCGGCGAGCGATCCGGGGAACCCGGCGCCGCTGCTGCTCATCACATCGACGCTCGTCACCGACTTGCTGCCGGGCGCCACGGTCAGCATCGACGTGCCAGGGATCGAGGCGGTGACCGGCAGGACGACGAACTGGCTATCGGTCGACCTGATCGTCCTCGGCGACTCGACTTGGCTCGTGCCGTATTCGCCCGCCGGCGCCTGGTTCTCCGATGCGGGCTCAGCGCACCAGGGCCATCCGGGACAATCGAACCAGCCGGACTAGGCGGGGTGCGGCAGGGCCCCACGAGGTCGACCGCAACCGGCCTCAGGGACTGGGTCGGCCCGGTGAGCGCTTCGCCCGCAGCGTCGCACGAGCTCGATCCCCTGGGCTTGTCGCGCCGCGTCCGAGGGTTCCTGGTTCAAGCCTGGGTGAGCTTGAGCCGCAGCTCCGGCGCGGCTGCTCGGCCGAGGGAGGAGGATCCCGACCGAGCTGCCGCCGATGCGATCAGGAATGTGGAGGTGCGTTACCCCCGGCGGGAATCATGCTGACCAGGCCGCGATCGGGTTTCGCCGGCGACCGCTCGTCACCGCAGCGCCGCCGTCCGCGAAGTCGACGTCGAGTGCCAATGCATCCTCTCCATGCTGCCAACGGATTCGGATCGAGCGGTCACCGTCGGTTTCGACGCAGACGTCACCCTCGAACACGGCGTGCGTATTCCGGAGCCGCACGAGGTCGACGACCCGAGCGACCACGGGCCGATCGAGCGCGAGTTGGATCTCGTCCCCTGTGAAGTCATGGCGATTGATGGCGCGGCCCTCCCCAGTTCGCTCGACCGCGTCGTGGTCGTTCTCGCCGGCCAGGAGACCGACGTAGTAGATCTGAGGAACGCCCTTCGCGAAGAGCTGGATCGCACGAGCCGCAACGTAGCGTTCGTCGTCGCCGAGCGCCGAGTAGTACGTGCAATTGAGCTGATGCACGTCGCCACCATCCGCGTGAGCACCGGACAGGATCCGGTTCACATTTCCGCCCAGCGCCTGGACCCGCTCCGCCAGGTCGGTCATCTCGTCGGCGGTCAGGATCCCGTCGAGGTCCGGCCGGACCGGGATGCCGTCGTGGCAATCGAGGTTCGTGAACTGGCGGTCCGGCGACCGTGCCAGATGCTCGGCGAGCCGCCGCGTGTGGCCCGTTTCGAAGGCGTTGAGCAGCAGCCCTGGCAGGACGAAGTCGTACGTCCAGAATCCGTGGGCCGACAATCGTTCATGGGTAGGGCGACCGTCGTGGACTTCGGGCAAGATGACGAGCCCCACAGTGTCTGCCACATCGGTCAGCCATCGGAGGAACTCGTGGATCTCGGGCTCCACCATGAAGCAGCTCGTCCCGGGTTTCTTGATCACGTAGCCGACGGCGTCGAGCCTGACGATCCGCACCCCACGCTCGGCGAACTGACGCAACCAACCCGCAATCAGCGAGCGCGTCACGGTCGACGTGACGTCGAGGTCGATCTGCTCGGACCAGTCGGCCGTCCCGAACGACGTCCAGACTCGCTCCTGACTGCCGGACTCCTCGATCGTCACGGTCGAGAATGGCGACTCAGGCTTGCGTAGGAAGATGCGAGCGACATCGGCATCCGCAGGCGGGCCGTCCGGCCAGACCTTGTCGAGCGTGATGAACAGATCGGCATAGGCGGACGCGCGTCCCCGGCGCAGGAAGTCCTGGAACTCCTGACTCTCGCGCGAGATGTGGTTGATCATCAGGTCCAGGAGCACGTCATGGCGCTCGGCGATCCGCCCGATGTCTGCCCAGGTCCCGAAGCGCGGGTCGATGCGGTCATACGTGACCGGGGCAAACCCGCGATCGCCCGATGAGGGAAACGGCGGCAGGACGTGAACGCCATGGAACAGGCCGGCCAACGGTCCCTCGAGCAGATCGCCGAGGGCGCGCAGATCGCCGCCGAGTGAATCCGGGTATGTGAGGAGTTGGGGTCGGGGCTCCACGGTGCGCATCGCGTCGTCCTGCCAGCCGATCAGGCGCCGATCGCGGCGTGAAGGGCCGCGGTCAGTTCCCGGGCTCGAGCATCACCGTAACCACCCATCTGGTTGCCAAGGTATGCGAACCCGACGCGGTGATCGCGAGCCGCGAACCCAAGCTGGCCGCCGGCTCCCGCGTGACCGAAGCTGGTCGGTCCGAGCATCGGCTGCGAGGGTGGCGACGAGAGCTGAAAGCCGGTCCCCGATCGGGCCCCGTCGTCTGGCATACCCGAGAGCTGCCGGCCCGCCGCCTGGACTCGGATGGCGTCCTCGATCATCGGTCCGACAGGATGGGCGGCATCCGCTGTGCCCGACTCGGGGACGTGCATCGTCATCCCTTCACCGACCCCTGCAGCAGCGCCGTGATGATGTGCCGCTGGAAGAGGATGAAGAGCACGAGCGTGGGCAGGAGGATCAGGATCGTGCCGGCGCACAGGAGTGGGATGTCGGTCGCGTAGTGGCCCTGGAAGGCGCCGAGAGCGCCGGCCATGGTCCGCTGGGTCGGATCTTCCACGAGGACCAGCGCGAGCAGGAACTGGTTCCAGGCCCAGATCGACATCAGGATCCCGAGCGACACGATCGGCGCGCGCGCCAGCGGGACGTGGATCCGCCAGAACAGGTCCCACGTGCTGGCCCCATCGACCCTGGCCGCCTCTGACAGCTCACCGGGCAAGTTCACGAAATGGGCCCGCATCCAGAACACCGCGAACGGCATGAACAGGCCGATCAGCGGCAGCACGATCGCGACGCGCGTGTTGAGGATGCCCATCGAGCGCGCCAGGTAGTAGAGCGGGGTGATGATCCCCTCGAACGGCAGCGTCAGCCCGAACACGAACAGCAGCAACAGGAGACGCGAGCCGGGGATGCGGAGGAGCCCGATCGCGAACCCGGCCATGGTCGAGATGACCAGGGACACCGGCACCACCGCGAGCACGATGAACACGCTCGACGCGAGGAGCGCTGTCATGCTCGAGACCTTGAACGCCTCGACGAAGTTCCCCCACTGCGGATCGGCCGGCCATTCGAGCCCGTTCGGCAGCGTCCCCGACGGATGGAGCGCGGTCGTGAACACACTCAGGAATGGCAGGATCGTCATCGCCATCAGGGCCAGCAGCAGGGCCCGACCCGCATAGAGCTCGCCCCGGGCGATCCTCATTGGTCGCTTCCCCGCGTCAGGCGCTGGAGCGGGAGGATGATCACCAGGACGAGGACGGTCAGCGCGACGGCGAGCGCCGAGGCGAGGCCGACCTGGCGCTCGAGGAAGGCCGTATAGTAGATCTGGATGCCGGGCACCGTGGTCGACTTGCCAGGCCCGCCCGCCGTCGAGACATAGACGATGTCGAACGCCGCGAGGGCGGCGATGATCGTGACGGTGAGGCAGACGCCGATCTCGTACCGAAGACTCGGGATCGTGATCGACTTGAACTCCTGGAACCAGCTCGCGCCGTCGATCCGCGCCGACTCATAGAGCGCGGCGTCGACCTTCGTCATGCCGGTCAGGAGCAGGACGATGCAGAACCCGAGGAGGACCCAGATCCCGATGAGGCCGACCGCCGGCAGAGCAGTATCGAAGTCGCCCAGCCAGGCGCGGGTCACGTCGCCCAGGCCGATCGCGGTGAGGAACTGATTGACGAGCCCAGTCAAGGCCAACAGCCAGCCCCAGATGATACCGGCCGCGACCAGCGGCATCACCTGCGGGAGGAACAGGACCGTCCGGGCGGCCACCCCGAGTCGCCCGGTTGCCACCCGGTGGATCACGCTCGCCACGACGAGCCCGAGCGTCACCGGGATCAAGCTGAAGAACACCACCAGGCGGAAGGCGTTGAGGATCGTCTCGCGCATGTCGGGGTCGCCCAGGACAGTCGCGTAGTTCGACAGGCCGATCCAGGTCGCGGGACCGATCCCATCCCAGCGATAGAACGAGTACTGGACCGTCAGGACCAGCGGCTGGAGGACGAACAACGCGTACATCGACAGGGCTGGAAGCACGAACAACCAGCCGACGAGCGCGTCCCGGCGGATCCCCCTCAGCAGGGAGATCCGCCGGGGCGTCCGAAGCGCGAGGGTCCGATCGCCCGGTGTCACGCGTCGCTCCTAATCGTGCCCCGTCGAGACTCAGGAGCTCGTTGCGAGCTCCTTCGCGTACTCTGCCTGAACGGCCTTGAGCAGGCCGGCTGCATCCTGCTTGCCGCCGACCATCTTCTGGAGCTCCGGTGTCCAGCCCTGGGCGAAGATCGATCCGGTCGCATTGGCGATGAAATCCATCGCCCCGTTGGCCTTGGCGACTTCCGCGCCAGCGGCGAGCGTGTCATTGGTGACGGATCCGGCCGCGACGGGCGGGATCGCCAGATCCGCCGGACCGCCGGGGTTCGAGCCGAAGCCCGTCACGTTGATATTGCGTGCCTTGTCGTTCGTGGCGACCCAGTTGAAGAAGAAGGCCGCGCAGTCGGCATGCTTTGCGGTCTTGGCGATGCCGAACGTCAGTGGTGCCGACATGGCAGCCAGGGACCCACCAGCCTGCGCCGGTGGGAACACGAAGAATCCGACGTTCCCAGGCTGGTCCTTGTCGTAGACCCCGTTCTGCCAATCGCCGTTGAACATGAACAGACCCTCACCCTTGCCGAAGCGGGCGTTGGCGTCGGTGTATTCGATCGCGTTGGCGTCCTTCGGGAAGTAGCCGCTCTTGATCCACTGCTCGAGGTGCTGTGCCGCGGTGAGGTTGCTCGGCGTGTCGATCGAAGCACCCTTCTTCTGGAAGATCCACTCGTTGACCGGCTGGGTCGGGCCATACGCCGCCATCAGTTGCTGCAGCGGGAACGCGAGTCCGCCACCGCTCTTGGCCGAGTTCCAGACCATGATCGGCAGGACGCCGGCCGACTTGGCCTTGGCCAGCAGGGCCTCGAACTCGGCCACCGTCTTCGGCGGCTCGGTCATCCCGATCTGCTGGGCGAGCTTCTTGTTGTAGAAGACACCCGTCAGGCTGTTGTTGAGGCCCATCGCGTAGAGAGATCCTGAACCGCGGGTGCCGTCAGTGCTGACCCGATTCTGCACGAGCTGGGCGGCCGGCCACTTGTCCCAGCCGAACGCCGTCGCGTAGTCATCGAGGTTCTTGAGCAGGTCGTCCTTCACGAGCGAGATCAACGTCGGCAACCGGATCAGGTCCGGCGGGGTGTCGCTCGACAACAGGCGCGGCGTCGAGGTCATCAGGTTCGCGAACTGGTCCTGGCTGACCTTGAACGTGACGTTCGGAAACTGCTTGTGGAACTCATCCGCGAGCGCGGGTACGGTCGGGAATCCCGTCTCGAAGACGGCATTCATCTCGAGCGGATCCGTGCCGCAGGTCGGCCCTGCTGCGGCAGCGCTGGCGGACGGCGCCGCCGCGCTCGGTTGCGCGGCGCTGCCCGCGGGGCTCGCGGGCGTGGTGGTCGCTGCCGACGAGGGTGACGACACCGTACCGGGCGCAGCGCACGCCGCGACCAGGAGGGTCGCGATCGCTGCAGCCAGGAGACGAGCGGCCGGTACGGAGGCGACCAGGCCTCCGTGCGATCTGTTGCGGACCATGAAGCTCCTCCTCCAATGTACGTACCCATGACGCGGATCAAGGCGTTCGCGGCGTCCTCATGCACGGCCCTCCTTCGGGGGCGCTGTGGTCGCACGGACCACGAGCTCGGGCGTCAGGTGCCCCACTGGGGGCTCGTCGGATCGCCGGTCGATCTCGGACAGGAGGATCTCCGCGCCGCGACGACCTGATTCGAAGAGTTGTTGGCGAATTGTCGTCAGGCCGACGTAGTCGGCCGCCTCGATGTCGTCGTAGCCGACGACCGAGAGGTCCTCCGGGACGTGCAACCCGAGCTCCCGTGCGGCCGCGATGACACCGAGGGCCTGCGTGTCACTCGCCGTGAAGATGGCGGTCGGTCGTCGGGTGCCCGCCAGCATGCGATGGGCGAGGTCACGCGCCTCGTACCGACCATGGGCCCCGTGCCCGATCCAAGCGTCTGGAATGGCGACCCCGGCATTCGCCAGCTCGCGCGTCAGGCCATCCTCACGGTCGCGACTGGACGTGAAGCCGAACGGGTCGGCGATCGCATCGCCGATGAAGCCGATCGCGCTGTGTCCGACGTCAAGAAGATGCCGCGCGGCAAGCGCGCCGCCGGCCGCATCGTCTCCGACGACTCGCGGCATGGCGGCGACCGACGGCGTATGCACGTCGATGAACACGACCGGCACCGGTCCCCTGCTCAATCCCGGGACGGCCGAGTCCGGTGGAGGAAGCGACATCACGAGCAGCCCGTCGGTGCGCTGCGACTGGGCCAGCGTGCCGAGGTATTGATCCCGCTTCCGGACCGATTCCACGTTGTAGATGACCAGGTCGAACTCACTGTCGGTCAGAACGGCGTCGACGCCCCGGAGCCTCTCGGCAGCCTGGGGCCTGGTAAGGAACGAAACGACGACGCCGACTGTCAGAGTCCGACCGAGACTCAGACGTCGCGCTGCCGGGCTCGGCGCGAAGCCAAGCTCCTCCATCACCGACAGGATCCGGTCTCGCGTCTGGGGGTTGACGACGTCCTTCCCGTTCAGAGCCCGGGACGCAGTCGCGACGCTGACCCCGGCATGCCGCGCGACGTCGCGGATCGTGACAGCCTTCCTCGCCACGGCACCCTCGTGCTGAAACCGGTTACATGAGACCGGTTACACGAAGGTACCAGCGACGTCAAGGAGGCCGCTGCAGCGCGGTCCGGTCAACCGACCGGTCAGCGCTCGTTCGGGAACCGCGGGAACGAAATCGAGCGTCGACTTCCCTCAGCCCCATGCCCTTCACCCACCCGGCATGACCTGGCGTTGAGCTTGGAAGGCTGCCGCTCTGCCAACTGAGCTACTCCCGCCCGAGGGTGCCGATGTCTACCAGTCGTTCGTTTCAGGACGGACTTGTCTCCGACCGCCGAGATGAACATCGGATGGCGTTTGGCTGAATGGTCCATTCGGCCTCGCAGGAAGCGGATGTGCGGCTCTGATCACCATCGAGCGACGCGCGCACCGTCTCATCAGCGACATGCCCATCGCGGTGTCGTGTCGGCGCTGCGCATCACGAAGACGGGTTGGAGGCAGGCGATGGCAACAGCAACCTCGGCCATCCGGATGCGGGACGACGCACATCGCATCAGCCCGCGTGCTCCCGGCGTCCTGCTCTTTGTCCTCGCCGCTCAATTCATGACGGTCATCATGCTCGCGGCCTCGATGGCCCCCGGCTACGACGTCGCCGGGGGTGCCATCAGCGACCTCGGCGTGATCTCCGAGACGGCGCTCCTGTTCAACCTGTCGTTGCTCGTCGTCGGCGCGCTCAACGTCCTCGGCGGCTACCTGCTCTATCGGATCCACGGTGGTCTCTGGATCCTCGGGGCCTACCTGCTGGCCGGCCTCGGAGCTATCGGAGCGGGTCTGGTTCCGCTCGACAAGGGCGACCTCCATAGCCTCTTCGCGCTGGTGGCCTTCATCTTCTTCAACGTTGAGGCGATCGCCAGCGCGTCCATCGTCGATGGTCCGATGCGGGTCCTGTCGTTCCTGGCCGGCGTCGTCGGGCTCGTCTTCGTGGTGATCATGGTGATCGGCGACGGCGGCAACCCGGCCGTCTTCGGCCCGATCGGCCACGGTGGTGCGGAGCGGATGATCGTCTACCCCGCCATGCTCTGGCTGATGGCGTTCGGCGGATACCTGATGGCCGGACCAGGCCGTTTGGCTCTGACACGAGCCGGTGTCGGCAAGCCAGCGTTCCATGACACCTGACACACAAGCTCCTCGCGTGCCGCAGGCCATCGTCATCCGCCACGGCATGGGCCGAACTCACCGCGGCAGCTTGACGAATGTGGTCGCCCTCAAGTCCGCGTGGAAGGATCGTTTCGCGTTTGCCGCAGGCGTTGGGCTGCTGCTCGGCAGCCTCGTCCTGGCGCGGCCCGCCGTCGCTGCCGATCCCACCCTCGATGTCACGCGGATCGACGCCCACATTCGCTCGACGATGGAAGCATGGGCTGTCCCTGGGGTCGCTGTCGGCATCGCTCGCGACGGGGAGGTCATCCACCTCGCCGCGTTTGGGCGGGCCGGTACGAACGACCCTCCGATGGCGAGTAACACTCCGATCATCGTCGGGTCGGTCGGCAAGTCGATCACCGCTCTGGCCGTGCGACAGTTGGTCGAGTCCGGAGAACTCGATCTCGGGGCGCCGGTGGATCAGTATCTGCCGTGGTTCGGGCTGAGGGATTCTCCGTCGGTGACCAGGCAGATCACGATCGAAGACCTGCTCGAGCACACGAGCGGGATCTCTACCGCCGACGGTCAGGACCAGCGCTGGTACGCGCCCGGACTAACTCCCGAGGGGGTCGTCCGGGCAATGGCGAGCATCGCGCCCGATCGCCCCGCGGGCACGTACGAGTACTCCAACCTCAACTATGTCCTGTTGGGTGTCGTCGTCGAAGCGGTCTCCGGACAGTCGTACAGCGACTACCTGCGCGATCACATCTTCGAGCCGCTCGGGATGCTGGACAGCACCACCGATCTGCGGACGGCGGCGCACGGAGGCATGGCCGAGGGCCACCGCTATCTCTTCGGCCTCGCCACGCCGTTCGCGGAACCGTTCCCCTCAGGGATGGTCCCGGCGGGCTACCAGATCTCGACGGCCGAGGACATGTCCCACTTCGTTGCCGCCCTCTCGAATGGCGGGATATACGGGGGTGTGGACGTCCTCACACCGAACCTGCCTCGAGCAGGCGGCCGCACGCTGCTGACAGACTGGCAGACGACGAGCTTGAGCGACGCGGGTCTCGTATCGAACCAGAGCGGATCGACGCTCGTCACCAACGCCGACATCTTGACGATGCCGGGCCGCAGGCTTGGCGTCGTCGTCCTGCTGAATGCGAACCCGATCCAGTTCAACGCGTTGCCCGCAGGCGCCTCAGATCTCGCGTTCGACGTGGCGAATATGGCACTCGGTCAACCGGTCGTCACAACGGCGCCGAGCGTGCGCACCGTCTATCTGTGGCTCGACGGTGTCCTCCTGATCCTGGCCGGGCTGCTCGCCGCCCACGTTGCGCGGGCCCGGAGCTGGAGACATCGGCTGGCAACTTCCCGGAACCGTAGGTTCTTCGCGGGCCGAACGATCGTGGCCGACTTCATCCTGCCAGTCGGGGTGTTGGTCGGCATTCCGATGGCGATCGGCGCGACAGGGTCAAGTGCGGCCGGTGACGTGGTCGCGGGGTGGCGATTTGTCTTCTGGACGTTGCCTGACGTCGCGCTTTCGCTGGTCGTCCTCTCCCTCGTCCCCTTGGCGGTCGGTGTTGCGAAGCTAACGGTCGCGATGCAAGCCAGCCGGACGTCATGACCATCGAACGGAGACCGCCATGATCCAAGGACCCGGAGCCAGGCCGACTGACGTTGAGCGAGACGAAAGCCTGATCGCAAACCGCGGTGGGTTCTCGTTCCTGTTCGTCCACGGATGGACCTGGATCGCCGCCGCCGCCTTGACCTTCGTCCTGCCGATCAAGGTTGCTGCGCTCGTGTACCTCTTCCAGGGGTTCGTCGCGTTTCCCCTGTCACTGCTGCTCGAGCGTCGACTCGGGTACAAGACGCTGTCGACGAAAGAGAACTCGCTTGTCAGCCTTTTCGTCCTGATCGCAGTGGCTCAAGGGTTCGCGTTGCCTGCCTCGATCGTCGTGTACAACCTCAACCCGCTCTACCTCCCGGTCGTCTTTGCCGCGACCAACGGCGGGCACTTCTTGCCCTATTCGTGGCTCCATCGAACCAAGGTGTATGTCTTCCTCGCGCTCGTCGCCTCGTTTGGTCCATTCGCGATCCTCGTCGCGGGCGGTGCCGAGGCTTCGTTCCATGCCTCGGGCTTCGTCGTCGGCGTCGCCATGCTGATCAGCGCGTGGTTCGTGCGCGGCAGCGCAGAACGGCGAGTGGCTGTCCAGGCATCGTCGTCGGTCGGGTCAGTGCCCGTGTGAGCGCGCGCACCGCCCGATCGGGTCACAAGCGTGTTCGTCGTGATCAACCGGGATCGAGCGTTTCGAGTGGCCCGCGATTGTCGGCGATCGACGCCTATTTCGGTCCTCGGCGTCCGGGAGCGCCCGACAGGCAAGCCGCGAAAGGCGACTCGCATGAACACCACACCTTCTTCAACTCCGCACCTCACCTCGACGACGGCCTCCGATCGGCCGAGGTCCGACCAGGTTCAGCCGCGGGTCGACGCCACAAGACCGGCGCGCGCCGCGGGCGAGCGAGCGTTGGTCCTCGGTGGCGGCGGATCGACAGGCAACGCGTGGCTGATCGGCGTCGTCGCCGGCCTGTTCGATGCCGGGCTGGACGTGACCACCGCCGACCTGACCATCGGGACGTCAGCCGGCTCGACGGCCGCGGCACAGATAGCTGGCGCGATCCCGACCGAACTGCTTGCCGCCATCCTTGCCGCTGCCCCCCAGCGACGGACCGGTCCGCTCGGATCCGACCGAGGACGCGTTCCGACCAGGCCGGTAGCGGACCATATGGAGAGAACGAGCCGAATCATCGCTGCCGCCGAGGATGCGGCCGACATGCGCCGCAGGATGGGCGCGGCGGCACTCGACATGGATTCGGCGTCGGACGGCTCCTGGCAAGCACAGTGGCGCGCCACCGTCGCCGCGCGGCTGCCCAGTCAGCGCTGGCCGCAACGAACGGTGCTCATCACGGCGGTCGATGCCCATACCGGTGAACCGGTCGTGTTCGACCGCCACAGCGGAGTCGACCTGGCGGACGCCGTCGCCGCCAGCTGTGCCAGTGGCCTTCCCTACTGGATCGGGGACAGCCCGTACATCGACGGCGGCTACCGATCCAACGCCGAGAATGCCGATCTGGCAGCCGGATACGCACGGGTGCTGGTGCTGTCACCCTTCGGCGGCAGAACACGGACACCGCTCGACTGGGGCATGCACCTCGCGACACAGGTCGACGAACTCCGCGCACGCGGCAGCAGCGTCGAAACGATCTTCCCGAACAGCAACTCCGAGCACATGTTCGGCGCCAACGCGATGGATCTGTCGCTGCGTCCGCCCGCTGCTCGAGCCGGTTACGACCAAGGCAGAGCCCTCGCCGAGCAGCTGACCGAATTCTGGCGCTGACGCATTCAGATCAGCCGGCGACTGGGTGCGCGAAGCGTCGCGCCGCGACAACTCGTTCGTCATCTTCACGGGTCGTGGTCGACGGATCCTCTTCGGAGCTGCTCGGGCCGAGAAAGGCTCGAACCTAGTGGTTGGTCGAGGCTTCGGCCATATGGCTTGACACGCCGGTCGTGCCGCAGGCTCAGGCGTCGGCGGCCCTGCGCAGGCGCTCGTACTCGCGCCGCCGGCGCTTGCTCGGCCGGCCCTCCCCACGTACGAGCATCATCGCCGGCCCGGCCTCCGGCACGACGGGCGGGCTGTGGTCGACGTAGCAGGTCGCGGCAACGGCGGCCCCGACACGCGACTCGATCGGCCGCTTGACCTCGACGCTGCGCTTGAGATCGGCGATGAGCGCCTCAACCCGATCACCCGCGCGAACCTTCGTCGACGGCTTTGCCGGCGATCCATTCACGAGGACGTGGCCGCCCTCGCACAACCGGGTCGCTAGCGGGCGGGTCTTCACGAGGCGCACCGCACACAGCCAGCGATCGATACGCGTCACGTGGGTAGCGAGGGGATCAGTCACGTGTTCCAGGTTGCCACGGCTCGTGTGGATCCTCGCCCCGCGGCTGCCGGAGCCGGAAGCACGCACACGGCGTCACGCTCCGCGTTTCGCGGCGCGGGTACACCCATCCTGCCCGATTCACCTCGGCACGTTCAGCCAGCTGCAGGCATGTCGCGACCGACTCCGCGATCGACGACTTCATGACCGTCCCTCGCTCGCGCCCAGGGTGACGAGAAGCTCGTCCAGTTGCTCGAGCGCCTCGGGCATCCCGGACGTCGACCCGGATGCGATCGCACCGTCGAGAGCTTCCTTCGAGGGATAGAGATCGTGCACGACCAACAGCGTCTTGCCGCCCGTTTCCTCGAAGGTCACCGTGGTGACCGTCCCACCGTCATCCCCTTCGTCGTTGGTCCAGACCAGGCGCGAGTGCGGTGTCACTTCGAGGTACCGACCGAAGAACTCCATGGTCGAGCCCTCGTAACCGAACACCAAACGGTACCTGCCCCCGACGCGAACATCCGTCTCGCAGGAAAGCAGCGAGATGGGAAACGACTTCGGCGCCCACCACCGCTCGAGCAGCTCGGGCTTGGTCCACGCCTCGAACACGATGCGCGCCGGGCCGTTGACGGTTCGGGTGACGACGAGCTCACGCTCGGACTTCCGCTCCACCGTCGCGTTGTTCTCCATGAGGGTGGGCTCACTCTCTCTCGTTGCGTCCATCGACCTTCTCCTTCCGTTTCAGTTCCTCGACGACCTTGTCCAACTCGTCGAAGCGTGCGTCCCAGAGCTGGCGGTACCGCTCGATCCATGCCGTCTCGTCTTCGAGTCGGCGCGGGCCGAGCCGGCAAGTCCGCACGCGCCCGACCTTCTCCGTGGTGACGAGCTCGGCCTGCTCCAGGACGCCGACGTGCTTCCTCATGCCCGTGAGGGTCATGTGGAACGTTTGGGCCAGATCCGTGATCGAAGCGTCGGCACGTCCGAGCTGCTCCAGAACGCCGCGTCGGGTGGCGTCCGAGAGCGCGGCGAAGGAGGCATCGAGTCGGCCGATCGCATACTGAACCATACGGTTCAGTATGCACCAACGAATCGGCGAATGCAAGGGGCGAAGTGGTGGCTGGTCGTGCCCGCCCTGGAGGCGGTCAAGCCACAATTCAGCTGATCCGTTCGCCTACCGCTCCTGGGACCGTCGAATCCGGGCGCCGATCTGCGCAACGGGCGAGCACTCATCGAGATCGGCGATGGCGCTCAGCCCGCTCCCCGACTGAACGTCACATGGACGACGCCGCTGGGCGAAGCGGTGGCCTCGATCGAGTAGTCGTGACACTGCTCGTGCTCCTCTCGTTCTGGGAGGTTAGTCCTGCTCGGTGGGCGGGCCGGACAGGACCGCCGGCATGTACTCCAGCAGCTGGATGCGACCGTCGAACGTCCGACTGGCAACCATCTCGAGCGCGACGTCCGGGTAGCCGTCGTAGATCCGGTCACTACCCGTCCGCCCTGTGATCACGGGGAACACGACGACCCGGAAGCGATCCACCAGGCCAGCCTCGAGCAGCGACCGGCACAGGGTGAGGCTGCCGAGGGTGCGCATGGGCGTCGATTCATGCCGCTTCATCGAGAGAACGGCCTCGACCGGGTCGCCGCGAACAAGGCGGGTGTTTGGCAGCGCGAGCGGCTTCTGCAGGGTCGACGAGAACACGACCTTGGAGGCGTTCGAGAGCTCCTCGATGCTGGCCGCCTCGTCGCTCGCCGCGTCGAACTCGGATGCCTCAAGCTGCTCCACGAACCCCGACATCTGTCGGTAGGTCGTTGCCCCCATCAGGATCGTGTAATGCCGCTCGGGCTGCTCGGCGAGCCAGGCGAGATACTCCGGACCCTGGAGGCCCCACCACCCGGGCCAGCCCTCGGCTGCACCGTAGCCGTCCAGCGAGGTGATGAAGTCGACGAGTAGCTCCGACATGGCCTCTCCCAGCTAAGGGTACCGCGCACCCGGGGCTTGCCGGAAGACGGGGGGCCTGCGGTAGAGTCCCGGCCTAGTCCGCAGATCCACGCTTCCGGAGGTCGCTCCATGCGCGTCCTGTTGTCGAGCTGGGGCTCGCGAGGGGACATCGAACCGCTCGCAGCCCTGGCGCTCCGGTTGCGCGAGCTCGGTGCCGAGGTTCGCGTCTGCGCGCCCCCGGACGAGGAGTTCGCGGCGCTGTTCGCCCGGGTGGGCGTGACGCCGATCGCGCTCGGGCCCTCGACGCGCTCGATCGCGGCCGGCCTGAAGGCGCCATCCCCGGACGCCGCCGTCCGACTCGCGGCCGAGCTCGTCGCCACCCGGTTCGCCACGCTTCCCGCGGCGGCCGAGGGCTGCGACGCGCTGGTCGCGACCGGCCTGATGCCGGCCGGAGCGCGGGATGTCGCCGACAAGCTCGGCATCCGCTACGTGCTCGCGTGCTTCCACATCTTCGGGCTGCCGTCGCGGCACTTCGCGCCGGCCGCGCGGCCCGGCAAGCAGTCGCCTGCGGGCGAGACCGACAACCGGGTGCTGTGGCAACAGGACGCGGAGCGCGTCAATGCGCTGTACGCGGAGCCGCTCAACCGGGGCCGCGCGGCCATCGGCCTGCCCCCGGTCGACAACGTCCGCGACCACGTCCTCACGGACCAGGTCTGGCTGGCGGCGGATCCGGTCCTCGCCCCGTGGAAAGATCTGACGGACCTCGACATCGCGCAGACCGGGGCCTGGATCCTGTCCGACGAGCGCCCGCTCCCGCACGAGCTCGACGCGTTCCTCGACGCAGGCGAGCCGCCCGTATACGTGGGCTTCGGGAGCATGGCGATGCGCACCTCGCCAGACCTCGGCCGGGTGACCGTCGAGGCTGCCCGAGCACATGACCGCCGCCTCGTCCTGGCCCGCGGCTGGGCGGGCTTGGCGCCGATCGACGAAGCGCACGACTGCCTGGTCGTGGACGAGATCAACCAGCAGGCGCTGTTCCGCCGGGTCGCCGCCGTCGTGCACCACGGCGGCGCCGGCACGACGACGACCGCTGCCCTGGCGGGCGTCCCCCAGGTCGTGGTGCCGCAGATCGTCGACCAGCCGCATTGGGCGCGGCGGGTGGCTGAGCTCGGCATCGGTGCAGCCCACGACGGACCCGTTCCGACCTCGGAATCCGTTGCGAGCGCGCTCGCGACGGCCCTGGCTCCCGAGATCCGCGCACGCGCGATCGCCGTGGCCGGTGAAATCCGGACCGACGGGGCGATGGTGGCCGCGAGGCGGCTGCTCGAGTCGACCGCGTAGCAGAAGTGAGGTGCGCCCGGATCAGTCAATTCGCTGGGCCAAGGCCACGATGATCCCCTCGGGTCCGCGCACGTACGCCATGCGCCACACGTCCTCGTACTGACCGATGCCGCCGACGAGGCCGTAACCGTCCGCAGCTAGCCGGTCGACGATCGCCTGCAGATCGTCCACCTCGAACGCGATGTTGCGCAGCCCCAGCTCGGTGGACATGGCGTGTGGCGATCCCGTTTCGTGGTCGGGCCGGATGAAGCTCGACAGCTCCAGCTTGGTTCCCCCGTCGGGCAGCAGCAGCGTGACGATCTCGGAACGGGAGTCCGGGATGCCGATGACCGTGTCGACGAACTCGCCTTCCATCGGCATCCGGCCCTCGACTTCGAAACCCAGCCCGACGAAGAACGCCGTCACGGCATCGAGGTCCGCGACCGTGATGCCAACGTGGTCGAAGCGTCGAATACCCGACACCGGTGCCTCCCATTGATCGCTAGCAGGTCAGGCTCCCTCGCGGCGGGAAGCCGTTCGAATGCTACCGCCAGTTGCTGACTCATCCGCACGTTCACCCTGACCGCTCACGCAAAGGCCCGCGGATGGGACGGGCCTTCGGGCCAGGCGTCGTCCGCGTGAAAGAAGGTCAGTCTGGTCGGGGCGAGAGGCATAGCCCCGCGACCACCGACCTTCCGATCACGATGCGGCTCGCAGAGCCGCCAGAGTCCTTCGATTGGCTCCGGAGCGCATGACTCGCCGGTCGCCTGGCCACGCTGCCGAACGCGCCACCGACCGCGAGGTCGGGGTCGTCGCGGCGGTCCTTGTCGCCGGGTCGGAGAAGGCGGCCGCCCACCGCCTTGGCTTGGCGCACTCGACCGTCAAGCACCATCTGGCGAACGCCCGGTCCAAGGTGGGCTCGACGACCACAGCACAGCTCGTTTGGATCCTCGCCCCGCGCCTGCCCAGGCCCGAGGGCGGGGGGCTCAAGCGGACGACTAGCGGTTCGCTCGACGAGCTCCTGGCGGCATCCGGCGCGGTGCCGCGGGTAACGACAACCGGGGTCCCGCGATGGAGCTCCGGTCCGGTCGGTCGCCTGTTGCTAGGCTGCGAGCTCGACGGTCCCTGCCACCGGCTTCACTGGGGCCGCCCCGTTCACACACGGGTGGCTGCGGAGGTGACCTCTCGGAGCGTTGCTCGACGATGAGGTAGGTTTGGTCGGGGCGAGAGGAGTTGGCCCCGCGGAACCTACCTCATCGTCAGCAAGTCGCTAGAGCAGGTCGGTGTCGATGCTGAAGGCGGCCTTGACCGAGCGCATCTCGTCGACGGTGAGTCCCTCGCCCAGGCCGCCCGCGAGGAGGTCCATGTACTCGTAACGGGCCGCGGTCTCGGCATAATCGACGCGGTCCACCGCGCGCGTCACGGACTGGTTGGATCGCGCCATGACGCCATGCTTGCCCCAGACGACGATCCGGCGGGCCCGCAGGCTCTGGACGTTGGCCGCCATCAGCTCCGGGGAGCCGGGCACCGCGAACGGGAGCATACCGATCCCGGCTGGCAACGCGACGAGGGTCTCCGGCTCCCATCGCAGCAGCCGCGCGTCGACGTAGGCCTGGTCCCGGTAGGCGGGGATGTGACTCAGGTACGTCAGGTGCGGCGGCTGTGCGTGGACGATCGCCTGGAAGTTCGTGCCGCTGCGGCCGATCACGTCCTCGTGCACGGCGAGGTGCGAGTTCCACTCGGACGTGAGGCGCTCGAACAGGCGGCGACGCGACGTGAACAGCGTGCCCGTGCGCCCGCCCTCGTCGATGAGGACGGCACCGAGGCTCGCGTCCGGGTCGGTGACGAGGGCGCGCAGGCGGCGACCCGACCCGGTGACGATCACCGTCCGGCCAGCGAGGCTGGGTGCCGGCACCGGGAGCTCGATCGGCTCTTCGAGCGGGAACCGTCGCCGGACCTCGACCGGCCAGCCGAGGCAGACGGAGATATTGCCCGCGGCACCCTCGCTCGCGTCGATCGCCGCGATCCGATGGCCGGCCGCACCGATCGACGCGATGACCTCGTCGAGCTCGGGAAAGGGTTCGTTGACTGGCATGTGGTGATCCTTTACGGGCTAGGCCGGCGATCCCTCGGCCGGGATGACGATCGGGACGTGGAGGTCGCGCGGATGTCGATCCTGACGGGGGCACCGGGGCGTGGGCGGCGGGACCTGGCGGGACGCGGTCACGGGACGCCGCCGGCCGTCGACGGCTCGAAGCGCCGGAGCGGCTCGCTGGCCCGGACGATCGCCCGCAGGTCGTCGAGGCCACCCTGGACCAACCCGAGTGAGCGCGCCTGGACCAGGATGTTGCCGATGGCCGTCGCCTCGACCGGACCCGCGAGCACCGGCAGCCTCGTTGCATCCGCCGTGAGCCGGCACAGGAGCTCGTTCCTGGACCCGCCGCCGACGATGTGGATGACCTCGATGGACCGGCCGGTCAGCCGTCGCGCGTCGTCGATGGCCCGCGCGTACGCCCCGGCGAGGCTGTCCAGGATGGACCGGACGAGCGCGGCCCGGCCCTCGGGGACCGGGAGCCCCGCGGCAGTCAGCCAGGCCGCGATCCGCGCCGGCATGTCGCCGGGCGTCAGGAAGGACGCGTCGTCGGGGTCGAAGGTCGGCCCTCCCCGTGGCAGCGCCGCAGCGGCGTCGAGCAGCGCCGCGAGCGGCTCCGGCTCGCCCGCGCGCTCCCAGGCACGCTGCGATTCCTGGAGCAGCCACAGCCCGGTGACGTTGCGAAGGAACCGAGTCGTCGCGTCGACCCCGCCCTCGTTTGTGAAGTTCGCCTCCCGGCTCGCCTCGGTGAGGATCGGCGCCCGCGTCTCCACACCCACCAGAGACCACGTCCCGGACGAGATGTATGCGAATGCCGGGCGGTCCGCGGGGACCGCGACGACTGCCGACGCGGTGTCGTGCGACCCGACGAGCGTCACGACGGTCGTTTCGTGCAGCCCGGTCGCCTCCCGTACCGCGGGCAGCACCCCGCCACGCACTGTGCCCGGGTCGGCGAGCGGCGGCAACAGCGTGGGGTGGAGGCCCAGCAGCCGGACAAGCCCCTCGTCCCAACTGCGGGTGCGTGGATCCAGGAGGCCAGTCGTCGACGCGTGCGTCCGCTCGGCGATCACGACCCCGGTCAGCCAATAGCCGAGCAGGTCAGGCAGGGGCAGGACATGCCGCACGATGCCGAAGGCCGGCGTCCGGCGGGCGGCCTCCAACTGGTACAGGGTGTTGAACGGCATGACTTGGAGGCCGTTGCGCGCATAGAGGGCGGCCGGGTCGATCCGCGCATGGACCCGCTCCACCGCTGGCAGGTTGCGCAGATCGCGATGGTGGACCGGATTGCCGACAAGGCTCTTGGCGGCGTCGAGGAACCCGACGTCGACACCCCATGTGTCGATGCCGATGCTGCACAGGTCCGGCGCAGAGCGGGACGCGTGCCGGAGCCCCGCGAGGACCTCGTGGTGTAGGCGGAGCACGTCCCAGTAGAGACCGTCGCCGAGCTGGACGGGCTCGTTCGGAAAGCGGTGCACCTCCTCGAGGGAGAGCCGCCCATCCGACACCCGCCCGACGATGACGCGGCCGCTCGACGCGCCGAGGTCGATCGCCGCGACGGCTCCGTCTCCTCCGGGCATCAACCGATCATCCAGCATCGATGCTCAGACGGTAGACCTCCGCTTCCCATGTCTCGATGAAGGCGCGCTCGGCCGGGGCCAGCGCCCGGAGGCCGCCCAGGGCGAGGGCCCCGAAGCCCACCCTGATGGCATCGACGTAGAGCTCACGGGCGGTCTCGGCTCTGCGCGGCGTCGGACCCGACGCGAACAGGCCGACGCCCGCGACCACGACGACCACCGGCCCGGCGCGACGCGTGGCGGCGTGCGCCGCGACCCCGGCCGATACGGCCCGGTCGAGTGCGGCCCCATCGGCGGCCGGGTCGACGTCGAGCCACAGCGGCCACGACCCCGCGTACACCGCCTGGTCCGGCGTCAGCGGCCCTGCGTCCACGATCGCACGCCCCTCGGGGGTGCCGGCGACCCGGAGCGCCTCGGGCGAGCCGTCGAAGACCACGGCGGCCGGCGCGGCGGCCTCGCCGAGCCGCATGGCCAGCACGTGTGAGAGCCGCTTCACCAGCGCGGGGTCCGGCTGCGGCGCGGAAACGACGGCCCCGAACCCGGGGGGCGCGCTGCGCTGCGCCAGCAGCTCGCGGATCATGCCGACGACCCGCTCCGAGCGCTCGACGACCGCCGCTGGGTCGTCCCCTGCCACGATCAGCCCGTGGTTCTGGAGGAGCGTCACCTCCGTCGTGCCGGCGCGACCCACCTCGGGCCCGGAGCGCCACCGGCGGTCGATCTCCCTGGCCAGCGGCAGCCCGGGATCGGTGTAGGGCACCCATAGGACCTCGTCCCCGAACAGGTCGCGGGCGATAGCTTCCCCGTCGGTCGCGCAGGTGAGCGCGTTGACCGTGGTCGGATGCGTATGGACGACGAATCGCCTCGGGATCAGGGCATGGAACACGCACTCGACCGAGGGCCGCTGGTCGCCCTCGTCCCGCAGGCGCGCCGCCATCGCGACGCGCATCACCGGGTCCCCCCCGGGCACTGCCGCCTCCTCAGAGCCGTGGGCCGCCAACTCCAGCAGCGGGCCGATCGCGAGCGGCATCAGGGTCGTCGCCGTGATCGACGCGAGCGACACCCCGCTGGGCTTGATGTACAGCGTCCCGCCCACCTTGACCGAGCTGTTGCCGCTGCCCGCCCGTGAGTACTCTGGGTCCTCGCCGAACCGCCGCGTGATGCGCGCGGCCGCCTCGAGCAGCTCGGCGGTGGCTGGTGTCGGCGACGCCGCGCCGCGCGTCATCGTCGCCCGTACAGCGGCCCGAAGTTCGCGCACGCCCGGAAGTCAGCGCCCTCGAGGTCCGCCGTGCCGAGGTTCGACCAGGCAGACGGCCGAAAGACGTCCTCCTCGGGGACGTTGTGCATATGGACCGGGATCCGCAGCATCGAGGCGAGGCTGATCAGGTCCGCACCGACGTGACCGTAGCTGATCGCGCCGTGGTTCGCGGCCCAGTTGGCCATGACCGTGTACACGTCCCGGAACGGACCGTGCCCCGTTGTTCGGGGCACGAACCAGTGCGTCGGCCACGTGGGATCGGTGCGCTGGTCGAGGACGTCGTGAACCTCGCTCGGAAGGTCGACGGTCCAGCCTTCGGCGATCTGGAGCACCGGCCCCGTCCCCGACACGAGGTTGATCCGCGCCATCGTCACAGGCATTCCGCCGCGCGACACGAACTGGGATGAGAACCCACCGCCGCGGAAGTAGCCCCGGTTCGCCGGGTACCATGTCGTCGCCGCGAGCGCCGCCGCGACATCGTCGTCGTCGATCTCCCAGAACGGCTTCATCGCCGGCGCACCGGCGGCATCCGTCATCGCGCCGGTCGCATCCAGTGTCGCCGCCCCCGAGTTGATCAGGTGGATGAACCCGTCGGCTGTAAGGCCCTCCGGTCGGTGGCCCGTGACCCGCTCGACCGCCTCCGCGCTCCAGTACGTCCGCACGTCGGCGAAGATCTGCGCCCGGTTGGTGAGCAGGTACATCAGGAGCATCGTCGCGCCGTTGAGCGAGTCGTTTTCCGTCGCGAAGACGTGCGGCGCTCGCACGCCGTTCCAGTCGAAGCTGGAGTTGAGGATCGCCTCCATGAAGTCGCCGTTGGGGCTGTGGTCGGTCCACTGGCGCTGGCCCTGAAACCCGCCGAGGATCGCGTTGCGGCCCAACGATTCCTCGCCGAAGCCGAGTTCCGCGAGCCGCGGGTTGCCGACCAGCAGGTCCCGTGTGATGAGCGCCATGCGGACGACTACCTCCCAGTCGCGGTCCAGCTCCTCGCGGCTCTTCGCCTTGTCTGCGGGGTTCCGGTCCTCACCCTCGCGGCAGTTGGTGCGGGCCCAAGCGAGCGCCGCGTCGAACTCGACCGGGTCGTAGATCCCCTCCTCCATGCGCCGCGCGTACTCGGACATGTCCACGGTCTCGACCCGCATCCCGAGGTACCGTTCGAAGAACGACTGGTCAACGATGGACCCTGCGATACCCATCGAGACGCCACCCAGCGACAGGTACGACTTGCCGCGCAGGATCGCGGTCGCGAGACCCCCCCGGGCAAACCGGAGGAGCTTGTCCTGCACGTCGGTCGGGATGACGCCGTCGCCGGCATCCTGGACGTCGCGCCCGTAGATGCCGAAGGCTGGCAGGCCCTTCTGGGTGTGTGCCGCGAGGACTGCCGCGAGGTACACAGCGCCCGGCCGCTCGGTGCCGTTGAAGCCCCACACCGCCTTGGGCGCGAGGGGGTCCATGTCCATCGTCTCGGACCCGTAGCACCAGCAGGGCGTGATCGTGATCGAGACCCCGACGCCCTCGAGCCGGAACAGCTCGGCGACCTTGGCCGCCTCGTACACCCCCCCGATGTTGTGGTCGGGGACGACCACCTCGACGGGGGTCCCGTCCGGATACCGGAGGTTGCTCCGGATGAGGTCCGCCGTGCGTAGGGCCATCGTCCGCGTCTGCGCATCGAGCGACTCGCGCACGCCGTGCTGTCGACCGTCGACGGCCGGGCGGATCCCGATCCTGGGCCATTCGCCGACGAACCGGCCGGAGGTGTTGATGCTGCCCATGTGGGTTCCTCTCTCGGACGCGTGGTGGGTGGCCGGCGCCGACTGCCAAGCGCGTGGCCGTGAAGTCAGTCGGGCGAGACCACGCCGATCGTGAGCAGCAGGTTGGCATACAGCCGCTGCTCCCCCGTCGCGATCGCCAGGGCGACGTCGGGGCCACGGGCCGCGTCGTAGAACGGGAACCGTTCTAGGCGCTCGAGTTCGATGGCACCGAGCAGCGCCCGGAAGTCCGCGAAGATCGCGGGATCGTTCCCGTCGTCGGGGGACATCACCCGCGCCGCCTCGATCGGAATAGCATCGATGAGCGCGCGGAGCACGTCCGTGACGCTCACCATGCCGGGAGCCAAGTTGAGGTACACGCGACGCGCTCGGTCGTTGGAACGGGTCCGAAGCGGATAGTTCCCGTCGGCGATCAGTACCTGCGCCCCGTGGCCGGCCTCGCCTAGCGCCTCGAGGATCCCGGGGTGGAGCAGACGAGTCTTGAGCATCGGACCTCCTCTATGAGCTGGGGTCGAACACGATCTTGCGGTGGGTGAGTCGGTGGGCGGCGATCTCGGCGAACAGGTCGGGCGCCTCGGACAGCGGGGCGCGGTGGGAGATCAGCGCGGCCGTGTCGAGCCCACCATCGAGGACGGCGACCAGGCCGTCGGTCCACTCGTGACCAGGCCAGGGCGCCGAATACGACATGAAACCGCCCGTGAGGGTGAGCTCCTTGCGCATCAGCCCTTCCACGAATGTCATGGGCAGGCTCGCGTCGAGAGGCTGGTTGCCGCCGAGGACGATCGCGCCGCGCGGGCGCGCGACCTCGATCGTCTGGCCGAGCGCCGCCGGCGAACCGGTTGCCTCCAGGACCAGGTCCGCGCCCCCACCGGTGAGGCGCACGACCTCCGCGGGGACGTCATCGTGGGCGGGGTCCAGAGCGAGGTCCGCTCCGAGCCCCAGGGCTGCCTCGCGGTTCCCGGCGACAAGGTCGGTGGCCAAGATGAGCCGCGCGCCGAGGATCCGCAGCCACTGGACGAGCATGAGGCCGATCGATCCGGCCCCGAAGACGACGGCCGTGTCCCCGGACCGGAAGTGGCCCAGGTCCAGCATGTGTCGCGCGACCGTGGATGGCTCGATGAGTGCGGCGGCCTCGAACGGCAGGTCGTCCGGAACGAGCAGCAGATTGCTCGCAGGAAGCGCCACGAGCTGGGCGAAGGCGCCGTCGCGGCGTGAGCCGATGAACGAGTAGGTCGCGCATGCCGAGAAGCGTCCGGCGCGACACTGGGCGCAGGCGTGGCATGGCACCAGCGGGATGAGCGCGGCATGTCGCCCGCGGAGGCTCTCGTCGACGCCCGGCCCGATCGCGGACACGATGCCGGCTGCCTCGTGGCCCATGATCATGGGATACGTTCGGTGCCCACGAAGGTAGCGGTGGACATCCGAGCCGCACACCGCGCTCGCCCTCACCTCGAGCAGGACCGCGCCGTCTCCGGGCATGGGGTCCGCGACGTCGCGGTAGGCGAGCTGCCGCTCGGCTTCGAGGACTGCGGCCTTCACTGAGGAACCGCCGGCAACGCCGCGAGCCGGTCGAATGTGGGCAGCAGCCCGCGAGAGAGATCGTGGTAGACCTCGAACGATGCTTCATAGCGAGCATGCCGTCGTGCGTCCGGTTCGAAGGTCGTCCGTCGGGGCAGCAGCCGTTCGACGGTCCCGGCGGCGTCTCCGGCCAGGCCGACGGCCTCGGCTGCGAGGGCGAACAGGCCGAGACCGTGACCGCCCTCGC